>NZ_RJJQ01000016.1 GCF_003724155.1 Flexivirga caeni
GTCGATCCCGCGCGGAACATCCCGGGAGGTTTGCTGCTCGTGCAGGTGGACGGTGATCCGGGCTTGCCGGGCGGTGATCGCGTTTTTCAGTTCTTCCAACGCCCGTAGTTCGGCCAGCAGGTCCGTGTCAGCATCCACGCCGACACGTGCGGTCAGCTGCTCACGGAACGCGGACACCACAGCAACACCGAAAACGGCCACGCCGTCTCCCGCACTGGTTTTCGTGGTGTCGTCCATGTGTTCGAGTATACCCGAATGCTGTTCGGATGCAACACTTTTCGTGACACTGTGTTGTCCACACCCTCCTCGTTTCGGGCGGGTTGTGCACAGGCCTTGGGGTGGGCCGACCTGGTGCGCGCTCGGCGCGGACTCGATACGCGGCTTCCCCCACTCCGGCACCCCACGAAGTTTTCCTCCGCTGCGGCCGACGTCGATATGCTCCTCCGCCGGCCAAGCACGCTCGTTCGGCTGCGCCCGTCTTGCCCGGCCCGTCAGTGCCTGGCGGCCAGATGCCCTCGCCTGACTACATTGGGCGCGTGGCCACGAATGTCTACATCGCGTCCGCCGAAGGCTTTTCCGGCAAGTCCACCATCGCGCTGGGCGTGCTCGACGCCTTCAGCCGCGCCGGCGAGCGGGTGGGCATCTTTCGGCCGGTGTCCCGGTCGGGCACGGAGCCGGACTACGTACTGCAGACGCTGCTTGCCCACGACACCGCGGATCTGGCGTATGCCGACTGCGTCGGCGTGACGTATGACGACGTCCGCGACGATCCCGAGGCTGCCCTGTCGACGATTGTGCAGCGTTACAAGCAGGTCGAGGCGCGCTGTTCAGCAATGGTCATCCTCGGCACCGACTACACCGATGTCAGCGCCGCGACCGAGCTGGCCTACAACGCCCGGATCGCGGCCAACCTCGGCGCCCCGGTGCTACTGGTCATCAACGGCCGGGACACGCGCACCGCAACCGAGGCGCTCGGGGTGACCTCTGCGCGCACGCCCGAACAGCTCGGTCACGTGGTGCATTTGGCAGTGCCGGAGATCCTGCACGAGCGCGCGGAACTCCTCGCCATTGCAGTGAATCGGGCCGATGAGGACACCCTGGACCAGATCCGGCGGACGGTGCGTCATACGCTCGCCGACCAGCTCGGGCTGCCATCGTTGCCGGTGTGGGCAGTGCCCGACGACGCGATCCTGGTGGCTCCCAGCGTCGCCGACGTCCAGGCCACGCTCGGCGCCGACCTGCTCCGCGGAGACCCGACCCGGTTGTCCCGGCCGGTCACCGCGCTGGTGATCGCGGGGATGTCCGCGGTCAACGCGCTCGACCACTTCGTCGATGGCGCGGTGGTGATCATCGCGGGGGACCGGACCGAATTGCTGCTGGCGACGGTGCTGGCCGATCAGTCGGGGACCTTCCCATCGCTGGCGGCGATCGCGCTCAATGGCGGGTTCGAACTGCCGGGCGTGATCGGCCGGCTGCTCGACGGCGTTACCTCCACGCTGCCGATCCTGCAGACCGGCCACGACACCTACCAGACCGCCGTGCGCGTCATGGGTGCGCGCGGGCGGGTCACCGCCGACTCCACCGTGCGCTATGACCGTGCCGTCGCGCTGTTCGAGCGCAGCATCGACCGAGGCGAACTCCTGCAGGCGCTCGACGTGTCCCGCCCCGCCGTGGTGACGCCGCTGATGTTCGAGTACGGGTTGATCGAGCGGGCCAGGACACACCACAAGACCATCGTGCTGCCGGAGGGCGGTGACGACCGGATCCTGCGCGCGGCAGCCATCGCACTCAGCCGCGGAATCGCGGATCTGATCATCCTGGGCGATGAATCGCAGGTGCGGTCACGGGCACTCGAACTGGGCGCGGATATCGCTGCGGCACAGGTGATCTCCCCCTTCGATCCCGCATTGGTCGAGCGGTTCGCCGCCGAATACGCACGGATCCGGCAGCGCAAGGGCGTCACCCTCGACCAGGCCGCCGACACGATCACCGACGTCTCCTACTTCGGCACGATGATGGTCCAGGCCGGGATCGCCGACGGCATGGTGTCCGGGGCTGCCCACACGACCGCACAGACCATCCGGCCGGCGTTCGAGATCATCAAGACGCGGCCCGGAGTTTCGGTGGTGTCGTCGGTCTTCCTGATGGCGCTGGCCGACCGGGTGCTGGTGTATGGCGACTGCGCGGTGATCCCTGACCCGACGGCGCAGCAACTGGCCGAGATCGCCATCAGTTCTGCAGCAACCGCCCGAGCGTTCGGCATCGAGCCGCGGGTGGCGATGCTCTCCTACTCGACCGGCAGCTCCGGCACGGGCGCCGACGTCGACAAGGTGCGTATGGCGACCGAGCTGGTCCGTGCCGCGGAGCCGTCTCTGGCGGTCGACGGACCGCTGCAGTACGACGCCGCGACCGACGCGGCCGTCGCCCGCACCAAGCTGCCGGATTCCCAAGTAGCAGGCCGCGCAACGGTTTTCATCTTCCCAGACCTCAACACGGGCAACAACACCTACAAGGCGGTGCAGCGCAGCGCCGGTGCCGTCGCGATGGGCCCGGTGCTGCAAGGCCTGAACAAGCCGATCAACGATCTGTCCCGTGGGGCGCTGGTCGAGGACATCGTCCAGACGATTGCGCTGACCGCCATCCAGGCAACTTTCGGCGCCGGCGACGCCTGAGCCGCGCGCCGTCCCAGCCTGCCTTCAGGCTTCGCTCATATCTTGCGACAGAGTCGCATCTGGAGACCACCGGATCGACCCCCTGGGCAGCGGAGGCGTGGCGATGAATGAGCGGAGCGAGCGAACAATTGGGTTCAGGGCGAATCGCCGCACCCGACGCAGGAGGGGGCGGCGATGAGCGAGCGGATCACGACGGCGGATGCGAGCCGGTGGGCGAAACTGACGGCCGCGCTGACCCCGGCCGAATGGCGGCGCGCCGGCTGGATGTTCGGCTCGATCGTGTTCTTGCATCTCGTCGGATTCGGCGTCTTTCTCTTCCTCGTGGTGCCGCACCACTACCGGGGGCTCGGCATCGGGGTGGCCGTCACGGCATACACCCTGGGTCTGCGGCACGCCTTCGACGCCGACCACATCTCCGCGATCGACAACACCACCCGCAAGCTGATGAACGACGGCCAGCGGCCGCTCAGCGTCGGCTACTTCTTCTCGCTTGGGCACTCGACCATCGTGGTCGCGATCGGTGTCGGCATCGTGATCGCGGAGAAGGCCGTCTACTCCGCGGTGTCCAACAACAACTCGTCGCTGGAGCAGTTCGGGGGAGTCTTCGGCACCGTCGTCTCGGCAGCGTTCCTCTATCTGATCGCGCTGATGAACGTGGTGATCCTGGTCGGGATCGTCAAGATCTGGCGGTCCATGCGGCGCGGGGAGTATGACGAGGCCGCTCTCGAGGAGCAGCTGCAGCAACGCGGTTTCATGAATCGCTTCTTCGGTCGGTGGATGCGCTCGATCACCAAGCCCTGGCAGATGTACCCCGTCGGCGTCGTCTTCGGGATGGGTTTCGACACCGCGACCGAGGTGGCGCTGCTCGCGACCACCGCGTTGCTGGCGACTCAGCACATCGCGTAGTACGCCATCCTGGCGCTGCCGATCCTGTTCACGGCCGGGATGAGCCTGATGGACACCCTCGACGGGTGCTTCATGAACACGGCATACGGCTGGGCGTTCATGAAGCCGGTCCGCAAGGTCTACTACAACTTGACGATCACCGGTCTGTCGGTCGCGATCTGCTACTTCATCGGCACCATCGAGATCCTGGGGCTGCTGCCGCAGGAGCTGCACTGGTCGGGGTCGTTCTGGACCTTCATGAAGAACTTCGACATCAACAAAGCGGGTTTCGTCATCGTCGCGATGTTCGTTCTGACCTGGGTGCTGGCCGTGGTGGTCTGGAAGGCCGCGAAAGTCGAACAACGCTGGGACGCCGGTATGGCGGCGGCCGACGCACGGTCCGGCACTGCGTCCGCGGAGTAGACCCGACGCCGGCCGGTTTCCGCATGCTCATGGGAATCCGAACCTTTTCCCAGCGTTCTCCCAAAGATGTGTGCTGCCCATGTAGAGTGCCAGCGCAACCACTTTCCCGGCCGGGTGTTTCGATGCCTCGAACCTTCGCCCGCCGGGCCCGTCACAGTCTGTCTCAAGGAGACGTGTTCGATGAAGCGAACTCTCGCGGCGTCCGCCGCTGCCCTGACCTGCGCGGCGCTCGTGCCCGCCGGCACTGCCTTGGCGGGCCCCGCCAAGCCCAACACGGTGACCCTGAACGGCTCCGGACGGCTCGCCAACTCCCACGTGAAGATGGGCGCTGCGGCCACGTCCGGCACCGTCGACCTCACCCTGCAGCTGCCGCTGCGCAACCAGGCGCTCGCGCAGCAGATGGCGCAGCGCGGCCAGGTGGTTTCCCCGGCGCGCTACGCCCAGTTGTTCGCGCCGAGCCAGGCGCAGGTCGACAGGGTTACATCCTGGGCGCGCGCCAAGGGCTTCCAGGTCACCTCGATCAGCCGCAGCTCCGGCCAGGTGTCGGCGGCGGCGCCGGTCAGCAAGGTCAACAGCGCCTTCGGTGTCAAGATGCACCGGGCCACGCTGGGCACCACCCGAGGTATGGCGGTCGACAAGGCTCCCACCGTGCCGGCCAGCCTCGGCCTGTCCGGAGTCGCGGGTCTCAACTCGCTGCACCGCATGCAGACGATGAACGCCAAGCAGACGGGTTCGGCGCGCAGCACGCTGCGCCCCAAGGCCGCAAAGGCACCGATCCGCGCCGGCGGGCTCCGCAAGCTGGCGAGCGGGTACGACGGCAGCACCGCCTGCGCCGACTACTGGGGCGACCACCTCGGTGCCAAGGCGCAGAAGTTTGCCAACGAGTCCAACTACCTGTGCGGTTACGGCCCCGGGGACCTCGCCACGATGTACGGCACCAGCGCCGCCGCCAAGAAGAACGCGCCGTCGCTCGGGCTGCTGCTGTGGGGCGGTGACACCACGGCCAACGTCATCAAGAACACCAACCAGTACATGAAGGACGCGGGTTACCCCGCGATGACGAAGTACACCTCCACCATCAGCAAGGGCAACGCGCAGATGGCCGACTGCGACCCGTTGGGTTCCACCGGCGAGCAGGCTATCGACGTGCAGTCCTCGCACGCCATCTCGCCCAACTCCCCGATCCAGTACGTCGGCGCGGCGAGCTGCTACGACAACGACCTGCAGTCCGCGTTGCAGAAGATGGTCGACGCGCACAAGGTGACCACCATCTCGATGTCCTTCGGCACCCTCGCCGACACGCCCGGCACGAACCCGGACACGTCGCTCACGGCCGCCGACAAGGCCGCCTGGGACCGTCCGATGCTGCAGGCGCACCTGACTGGCATCTCCACCTTCGCCTCCTCGGGCGACAACGGCGACACCAGCGGCAAGGACTCCAAGGGCAAATTCCTCGTCGACGGGAAGCCGCACGTCGGCTACCCGGCGTCCTCGACTTGGACGACCGCGGTCGGCGGTACCTCGATCGGGATGCTGACGACCGGCGCCCAGCCGGTCGTCTCCGGCTGGGAGAACAATTACTTCCTGCAGTCCGACCCGAACAAGGCGCAGTTCACCAACATCACCGCCAAAGTCGGCGTCGGCGGCGCCGGTGGCGGCCTGTCCGAGTCCTGGGCGATGCCGAGCTGGCAGAAGGGCAAGGTCAACGGCATCAGCTCCACTCGTCGCGCTGTCCCGGACGTCGCGGGTCTGTCCGACCCCTACACCGGCTACACGGTGCACTTCCTGGACCACAGCGTCGGCAGCGTGCAGTACGAGACGTATGGCGGCACCAGCCTCGGCTCGCCGATCATCGCGGCCGTGGTCGCACTCGCCAAGGCCAACAACAAGCTCACCCTCGGTGACGCTGCGCCGCTCTTCTACAAGCTGGCCGGCACCAGCGCGCTGATCGACGTCAACTCCAGGGGCAAGGCCGGGGTCTACTTCCCCGAGACCAAGCTGGGCAACATCGTCGTCGGCTTCGACGACAAGCCGCAGAGCCTGGTGACGGCCAAGGGCTGGGACAACGTGACCGGGGTCGGCACGCCCAACCCGAAGACGTTCATCGCGGCGTTCAAGTGAACCCGCGTCACGGAGGAGAGGGAAACAGCATGAAGCGCAACACGGCGCTCTTCGGAGCCTCGGTCGTGGTCGGCGTCGCCGCCGCAGCCGGTCTGGTGGCAGGTGGCACGAGCAGTTCCGCCGCCACGAACACGTTTGCGGGCTATGCCTACCACGGCATGCTCGGCAGCAGTGGCTGGAAGACGGGGTCGTTCACGGTCGACGACGCCCTGGCCAAGGGGTCGGCAACGACCACCGCGTCGTCCGCGAGCGCGTCCGTCACGATCGTCGGCGGTTCCAGCGCTGGGGTGACGACCACCTGCGCAGCGGACGGTTCGGTGTCGGTGAAGGTCACTGGCAACGCGGCCGGTGTCTACTCGGCCGGTCAGTCCGTGAGCCTGGCCAAGTTCAGCGGCCTGGCGAACGCGAGCGGCACCGTGACCTTCGGCAAGGCGACGGTCGGCGGGTTCACCGTCGGTGCCTACGTCGACTACTCGCAGCCCGGCACCGAGGGTAGTTACATCGCCCTTACCGGGGCGAAGTGCTCGGCCCAGTCGACGACCACGACGACCACCACGAAGACGACGTCGCCGACAACCGGGCCGACGAGCCCGTCGACCTCGCCGCCGAGTTCGTCGACTTCATCGACCAGCCCGTCGACGTCGCCGACGACCCAGCCGACGGAGCCGCCGACGCCGACTCCGACAACCACCACGCTGCCGGTCACCGGCTGATCAGCGACTGCACCAGCAACCGGCCCGGGATCCCCAGGATCCCGGGCTGGTTCGCGTTCTGCCGGGCATGAGAGAGTGCCCCCGATGAATGCTTCCGAACCCTCCTTCGCGACCCCCATTCTCAGCGGCGCGCTGCACTACTTCCGGGTCCACCCGGACCAGTGGGCCGACCGTGTGCAGCGTTGTCGCGCCATGGGATTGACCACGATCGAGACGTATGTCGCGTGGAATTTCCACGAGCCCCGCCGCGGTGAGCGTGACTTCTCCGGGTGGCGCGACCTGGAGGCGTTCATCGGGGTCGTCGCCGACCACGGCATGCAGCTGATCGTGCGACCCGGGCCCTACATCTGCGCCGAGTGGGACTTCGGTGGGCTGCCGGCCTGGCTGCTGGCCGACTTGCGCGACACCAGCCAGATTCGCTGTTCCGAGCCGAAATTCCTTGCGCTGGTTGACGATTGGTTCGATGACCTGATCCCGCGACTGGCGCGGCATCAGGTGACCCAGGGCGGTCCGATCGTCGCGCTGCAGGTCGAGAACGAATACGGCTCCTACGGGAGCGACACGGCATACCTTCGTCACCTGCGCGACGGGATGGCCGCACGCGGCATCGACGTGCCGTTCTTCACCTCGGACGGTCCCGAGCCGGTGATGCTGCTGGGCGGCACGATCGACGGCGTGTGGGCGACCGCCAACTTCGGCGGCGACGCCGTCGCCAACGTGCGCGTGCTGCAGGACTTCGGCACGCGCGGCCCGCTGATGTGCATGGAGTTCTGGAACGGCTGGTTCGACCACTGGGGCGAGCAGCACCACCGGCGTGAGCCGGCCGAAGCCGCCTCCGTGCTGCGCGACCTGCTGGACGCCGGTGCGTCGGTCAACTTCTACATGGCGCACGGCGGCACCAACTTCGGTGGGTATGCCGGTGCCAATCTCGAAGGCGACATCTACCAGCCGACGACCACCAGCTACGACTACGACGCGCCGATCGGCGAGGCGGGAGAGCTGACCGAGAAGTTCCGGGCGTTCCGGAGCGTCATCGCCGAGCGCACCGGGGTGACCCCGCCGGAGCCTCCGCGGGATGCGGAACGCCTTTCGCCGCAGCGAGTTTCGGTGCACGGTGGCTCGGTCCTGCCGTCCTTGCGCGGCGCCGGGCGCCATACCTCCGGTCCGCTGCCGGTCTCGATGGAGGATCTCGGCGAGCCGGACGGTGTCATGCACTACCGGACCAGGCTGCGCGGTCCGCTCGCCGACGCCGAGCTCACCCTCGGGGCTGTTCACGACCGGGCGTACGTGCGTGCGTGCGGTGACCTGGTCGCAACCGTCGAGCGGAACGACCCACGACCCGTCCTGCTGCAGATCCCGGCTGGCGGACTCGACCTGGAGATCGTGGTCGAGTGCTTCGGCCGGGTCAACTACGGCACGGGGACACCCGATCGCAAGGGATTGCTCGGTCCGGTGCGGCTCGGCCTGCGGTTCGTCCACGACTGGACCACGCGTCACCTGAGCTTCGCGGAGCTTGCCGACCTGGCCGTGGACGAGGCTGCGGACGAGACCCTGCCGTGGCTCGGCACCGCATCCGTGACTGTGGACAACCCCGCCGACGGCTTCGTCGCGCCGGCCGGCTGGGGGAGCGGGGTGCTGTGGCTCAACGGCTTCTGCCTCGGCCGCTACCGGTCCGACGGTCCGCAGCGCACGCTCTACGCGCCGGCGCCGCTGTGGCAGGCCGGTGAGAACGAGCTGCGGATCCTCGAATTCGCCACTCCCGGAAGGGATCTGGAGATCCGCGACCGGCCCGACCTGGGAGCCTGACAGCCACCCTCCTCATATTGGTTCGACTCTCGAACCAATATGAGTAGGGTGGCTATGTGAACGACATCGCTGCAGTGGACGCGGTCATCCGGTTGAGCCGGATGTTCGAGCGTGCCTCGACCGACCTCAGTCTCGCCCACTTCCGGGTGCTGTCCGCCGTCTCCGACGGCCAGCAGCGGGCCTCCCGGCTCGCACGCCGGCTGGCACTCGGAAAGCCCGCGGTCAGTGCGAGCGTCGAATCCTTGTGCAAGCGAGGCCTGCTCGAGCGGCAGGCAGAGGTCACTGACCAGCGAGCGGTCACCTTGCGGCTGACCGCCGACGGGGAAATCGCGCTCGCGGCAGCGCGCGCTGCCATGGTGCAGCAGCTTCGCGCAGTCATCGAGCACGCGTCCTCCGGGCCGGAGACCATCGATCGGCTGGCACAGCTCAACGTGGGGCTGGACGAACTGGCCGAGCAGAGGGCGGCCCGATGAGGAACGAGCAGGGCTGGGTGCGGCGCCTCTCGTCATACCTGCTCGCCCACCGGACCAGCCTCGTGCTCGCCGTGCTGGGCGCGGTCATGGGCAGCGTCTGCCAGAGCGTGGTGCCGTTGGTCGCGCGGCAGATCGTGGACCACGTCATCATCGCGCGGAACGCGTCGCTGTGGCCGTGGCTGACCGCGCTGATCGTGGCTGCGCTGCTCGCCTTCGGGTTCGCCCACTTGCGCCGCTACCAGGGCGGCAAGCTGGCGCTGTCAGTGCAATACGACCTGCGCAACCGCATGCACGACCACCTGCTGACGATGGACCAGAGCACGCTGGACCGGCTGCCGACGGGTCAGCTGGTGTCGCGCGCCAACTCCGACTCGACCCTGGTGCAGGGACTCCTTCAGTTCCTGCCGATGATGACCGGCAACCTGCTGCTGATGGTGGTCTCGCTGATCATCATGTTCGTCCTGTCGCCGCTGCTTGCGCTGGTCGGCCTGGTGGTGCTGCCCTCGCTGATCGCCGTGTCCTATTTCATGCGGCGCAAGGTCTTTCCGGCAACCTGGGACGGTCAGCAGCGCGAAGGCGACATTGCCCAGATCGTCGACGAGGACGTCGCCGGCGTCCGGGTGGTCAAGGCATTCGGCCAGGAGAGTCGTGAGCTGCGGCGGATGGTCGACACCGCGCAGGAGCTCTACGGCTCGCGGATGCGAGCAGTGCGCCTGCAGGCGCGCTATCAGCCGCTGCTCGAGGCGATCCCGTCGCTCGCGCAGGTGCTGATCCTCTTCCTCGGCGGCTGGATGGCTCTCGACCATCGCATCAGCATCGGCACCTTCCTCGCCTTCAGCACCTACATCGCGCAGTTCGTGGCGCCGGCGCGGCAACTGGCCGGTGTGCTGACCATCGGGCAACAGGCCCGCGCGGGCGTGGAACGCATCTTCCAGCTGATCGATCTGCGCCCGTCGATCGCCGACGCACCGGACGCGGTGGATCTCCCGCCGTTGCGCGGAGAAGTGGACCTGCGCGGCGTCCGGTTCGCGTATGACGAGGACGCTCCCGTCCTGCAGGGCCTCGACCTGCACATCGACGCAGGAGAGCGCGTCGCCATCGTCGGTGCCAGCGGAAGCGGCAAATCGACTGTCGCCGCGCTGATCTCACGCTTCTACGATCCCCAGTCCGGCACTGCGGCGGTCGACGGGCACGATCTGCGGTCGGTCAGCCGGCACTCGCTGCGGCGCCAGGTGGCGGTCGCCTTCGAGGAGAGTTTTCTCTTCTCGGACTCGGTGCGGGCCAACATCGCCTACGGGCGCCCCGACGCCACGGACGACGAGATCCGGGCGGCCGCACGGGCCGCGGCCGCCGACGACTTCATCCAGGCGTTGCCGCAGGGGTATGACACGCCGGTCGGTGAGCGCGGCCTGTCGTTGTCCGGCGGGCAACGCCAACGCATTGCGCTGGCCCGGGCGATCCTGGCCGACCCGCGGATCCTGATCCTGGACGATGCCACCAGCGCGGTCGATGCGCACACCGAGGAGACCATCCACGATGCGCTGCGCCACGTGCTCGCCGGCCGCACCACCCTGCTGATCGCGCACCGGGTCTCGACGCTGCACCTGGCCGACCGGATCGTGGTGCTGGACGGCGGCCGAGTGGCCGAGCAGGGCACCCACGCAGATCTCATGGCATCCAGCCACACCTATCGGACGCTGCTGTCCGGGCTGGAGGCCGAGCTCGAGGACGCAGTCGGTGACAGCATCGAGGTGCTCGCGACGATCTCGCCGGAGGCCGGGCGCACCGAGTCCGCGTGGGCGGCTGTGCGCGGCCGGCCGGCGCGCTCCGGCGCCGCCGTCTCGATCGGCGCGCCCAGCCTGGGCATGGGCCTCGGCGGAACGGCCGGCGGCGGATGGCGCCTGGCACTCGCGCCGACTCCCGAGTTGCTGGCGCGCGTGGCGGCACTGCCACCAGTGCGCGACCGGGCCGACGTCGACGTCGAGGACGAGACCCAGCCGATGCCCGACTTCTCGCTGTGGCGGCTGCTGCGGGACTTCCGGCGCCCACTCGGGATCGGGCTGCTGCTCGTGGTCCTCGACGCGATCGCCGGCCTGCTCGGCCCAGTGCTGGTGAAAATCGGAGTGGACAATGGCGTTTCGGCTGGCGCGAAGGGTGTGCTCTTCCTTGCCTCCGCGGTGTTCCTCGTCGTGACACTCGCCGACCTGCTCGACGAGGTCGCGGAGACCTTCGTCACCGGGCGCGCGGCCGAACGCATCATGTTCTCGCTGCGCATCCGGATCTGGGCGCAGCTGCAGCGGCTCTCGCTCGACTACTACGAGCGGGAGATGGCCGGGCGCATCATGACCCGGATGACCACCGACGTCGACCAGTTCGAGTCGCTGATCGAGAACGGCCTGCTGTCGGCGCTCGTCGCGCTCGTGACCTTCGTCGGCGTCGGGGTCGCGCTGGTCCTGGTCAACCTCGAACTCGGCCTGTGGACGCTCACCGTCGCCGCACCGCTCGCGGTGGCGACCTACTTCTTCCGTCGCCGGGCAGCGGTGCTCTACAGCCAGGCGCGGGAGCGGATCGCCGTGGTGAACGCCGACTTCCAGGAGAGCCTCTCCGGGGTCAAGGAGGCGCAGGCCTTCGTGCACGAGGCGGCGACGGTCGAGCACTTCCACGGACTGGGCCGGCGTTACCTCGACTCGCGGGTCGCCGCGCAACGACTGGTCGCGACCTATTTCCCGTTCGTGCAGTTCCTGTCGGCGATCGCCGACGTCATCGTGCTCGGGGTCGGCGCTCAGCTGATCGCGCGGCACGCCCTGACCACCGGGGAGCTGATCGCCTTCCTGCTCTACATCAATCTCTTCTTCTCGCCGATCCAGCAGCTGTCCCAGGTCTTCGACTCCTGGCAGCAGACCCGGGTGTCCGTCGATCGCATCTCGGAGCTGATGGCGCTGAAAACGCTGACCCCCCAGGCGGACTCGCCGATCGTGCCGGGACATGTCACCGGCCGGCTCGTCCTCGACCAGGTGCACTTCGCCTATCCGCCGGTGTCGCGCCGGCCCGGGCGCCCCGCGCGCGGACCACACGATCCGCGGTTGACGACGCACGTGCCCGACCCGGTGAAACCGCCGGAGGCGCTGCGCGGCGTCGACCTGACCATCGCGGCCGGGGAGACGGTCGCGCTCGTCGGCGAGACCGGGGCCGGCAAGTCGACCGTCATGAAGCTGCTGGCGCGTTTCTACGACCCGGACCACGGTGCGGTCTCCGTCGACGGTCATGACGTGCGAGGCCTGGACCTGCCGGCGTTCCGGCGATCCCTGGGTTACGTGCCGCAGGAGTCCTTTCTGTTCAGCGGCACGGTGCGCGACAACATCGCCTACGGCCGTCCGGGCGCTTCCGACCACGATGTCGAGGCGGCTGCGCGGGCGGTGGGAGCGCACGACTTCATCGCGACGTTGCCGGACGGGTATCACCACGAGCTGTCCGAGCGCGGCAGATCGCTGTCCGCGGGTCAGCGCCAGCTGCTGGCGCTGGCGCGCGCCCAGTTGGTCGATCCGGCGATCCTGCTGCTGGACGAGGCGACCGCGAATCTCGACCTGGCCACCGAGGCGAAGGTCACCGCGGCGATGGCGGCTGTCGCCGACACCCGCACCACGATCCTCATCGCGCACCGGCTGCAGACGGCTCGCACGGCCGACCGGATTGCGGTGCTCGATGCCGGAACGATCGTCGAGGTGGGTTTGCACGAGGAACTGCTGGCGGCCGACGGCCGGTATGCCCGCATGTGGCGGGCCTTCGAGCTGGTGGGCTCCGGCTCGGCGGGCTGAGGCGCGGGCCTCAGTCGGTGCCGTGCTGCAGCAGCCGGCCGCGCGGGTGCTCGAAGTCCACTCGGACGCCGCGCACGAAGGTCGCGTGCACGCCGCCGGTGACGTTCTTGCCGTCGTATGCCGTCACGGGGTTCTTGTGGTGCAGCTTCCGCGCGTCGACGGTGAACTCCTCGTCCGCGGCGAAGACGACCAGGTCCGCGTCATACCCGAGCGCAATTTTTCCCTTGTGCCGCAAGCCGATCCGGCTCGCGGGGGCAGCCGACAGCCACTGCGAGACCTGCTCCAGGGCGATGCCGCGGCGCCGGGCTTCGGTCCACACGACGGCCAGCTGCAGCTGCACCGAGGCGATGCCGCCCCAGGCGGTGCCGAAGTCGCCACCGGCCAGGTCCTTCAGCTCGACAGTGGACGGGGAGTGGTCCGAGGCGATGTAGTCGATCGTGCCGTCGGCCAGGGCGTCCCAGAGCAGGTCGCGATTGCTCGCCTCCCGGATCGGGGGACAGCACTTGTATGCCGTGCCGCCGTTCGGCACGTCCTGCGCGACCAGCGCGAGGTAGTGCGGGCATGTCTCGGCCGTGATGTCGATCCCGTCACGCTTGGCTGCGCGCAGCATCGGCAGTGCGTCGGAGGACGACAGGTGCAGGATGTGGACGCGTGCGCCGGTGCGGCGGGCTCGCTCGATCACCGCGGCGATTGCGAGGTTCTCCGCCTCGCGCGGCCGGGAACCGAGGAAGTCGGCATACCGGCTGCCGTGCGGTTGCGGTGCGTGCGCGATCGTCTCGGCGTCTTCGGCGTGCACGATCATCAGCCCGTCGAAGGCTCCGATCGTGGTGAGGTAGTCCTCGAGCAATTCCGTTGTGAGCGGCGGGAATTCGGGCACCCCTGAGTCGAGCAGGAAACACTTGAAGCCGAAGACGCCGGCTTCCTGCAGAGCGCGAAGGTGGGTCCGGTTGCCCGGCACCGCCCCGCCCCAGAAGCCCACGTCGACGAAGGTCTGGCCGGTGGCGACCAGTTGCTTGAACTCCAGCGCCTCGGCGGTCACCGTCGACGGTATGCAGTTGAGCGGCATGTCGACGATCGTGGTCACCCCGCCCGCCGCGGCGGCCAGCGTCGCGGTGCGGAAGCCCTCCCAGTCGGTGCGCCCCGGCTCGTTGACGTGCACATGCGCGTCGACCACCCCGGGAAGCAGCGTCTCGTCGTCCGCCAGCTCGACGACTGTTGCGGCCGACAGGCCGCTGCCGAGCGCCTCGACGGCGGCGATGCGGCCGCCGCGCACACCGACCTCGCACGCGATCATACCGTCCGGTGTGACAGCGCGCGCGGCACGGACGACCAGGTCGAACCCGGCACCGCCCGTCACCGTCAAGGCATCGCTCACCCGCGGATCATCATGCGTGGCAAGGAATTCGGCAATCTGGGCACGGACCCGCTCGGGCTGGTTGACTGCGGCCAGGTCGGCAGCGCGGTCGGTCACAAGGTCTCCTCGGGGTGCTCGGTGCGGGCCGCGGGAAGCTCGGTTGCCGCCCACCGGCCGATCGACTCGCCGACCCGTGTCAGCAGCGGGCCGGCGTGCGCGATGCTACGCGCCACGTCGGGTTCGATCGCGGCGAGTGTCCACGCGGCGTCGATGCCGCTGTTCCGCGTCTCGTCGCGGGACAGCGAGCTGACCCCGCACACCGCGACGACACGGGGCACTCCCGCGGTGCGTGCGATCCGGGCCACGCCGACCGGCGTCTTGCCGGACAGGCTCTGCTGGTCCAGGCTCCCCTCGCCGGTGACCACGAGGTCGGCGCCGCGCACCCGATCGGCGAGACCGACCAGATCGGCAACCAGGTCGAGCCCGGGCCGCGGGGCCGCGCCGAGCACAGTCAGCGCCGCGAACCCGACACCACCGGCCGCGCCGGCACCGGAAATCTCCGTCGTATCGCGCAGCTTCCCGCCGAGCGCGTCGCCCAGCACCCGGGCGTAGTTCGCCAGCGCGGCGTCGAGGAGGGCGACCTGCCCGGGGTCGGCGCCCTTCTGCGGACCGAAGGTGGCAGCCGCCCCGTGGCGACCCAGCAGCGGGTTGTCCACGTCGAGTGCGACGACAAAGGTGCAGTCCGCGAGCCGGACATCGAGGTGGGACAGGTCGATTCGGTTCACGCGCGCCAACGCGCCACCCCCATCCGGCAGCTCCTGACCGGCCGCGTCCAGCAGCCGGGCGCCGAGCGCGCCGATCATCCCGGCGCCGCCGTCGGTGCATGCGCTGCCGCCGAGCCCCAGCACGATCCGGGTGCAGCCGGCATCGAGTGCCGCACGGATCAGTTCGCCGGTGCCGCGGCTCGTTGCGTCCAGTGGCAGCAGCCGGTCGGGCGGCAGCAGCGCCAGCCCGGACGCTGCCGCCAGCTCGACGACGGCGGTGCTGCCCCGCACCGCGATGGTTGCCTCGACGGGCCGTCCATCCGGACCGGTCACCCGGTGGGTGGCAGGGGAGTAACCGGCACGCAGCGCCGCGTCCACAGTGCCGTCGCCGCCATCGGCCATCGGCACCAGATCCACCTCGGCGGGTATGACGCTGCGCAGCCCCTCCGCCACCGCTCGCGCGACAGCGTCCGCGGTGAGGGAGCCCTTGAACTTGTCAGGAGCGATGACCACGCGCACTGTGCTCTCCCGTCGTCGGTCCCATGGAAGCTCGGTCAGCCGATCGGCAGGATCGCCGTCGGCGCGTCCGCTGCCGACTCTGCCACTGCCTCGAACTCCGTGACGGCGTCGATGCCCGCAGCACCCATCGAGATGTTGGTGACGCGTTCGAGGATCACCTCCACCACGACCGGGACCTTCAGCTCCGCGGCCAGCTCGCTGGCGTGTCGCATCGCGGGCTCCAGGTCATCGGGGTTGTGCACCCGAATCGCCTTGCAGCCCAAGCCTTCCACCACCTTGAGATGGTCGACGCCATACCCCTCGACCTCCGGGGAGTTGATGTTCTCAAAGGCGAGCGACACGTAGTAGTCCATGTCGAAGGCGCGCTGCGACTGGCGGATCAGCCCGAGGTAGGAGTTGTTCACCAGCACGTGGACGTAGCCGATGTGGTGTTGCGCCCCGACGGCGAGTTCCTCGACGAGGAACTGGAAGTCGTAGTCACCGGACAGCGCCACGACCGGGGTGTCCGGACGCGCGGTGGCCACGCCGAGCGCGGCCGGCATCGTCCAGCCGAGCGGCCCGGCCTGGCCGCAGTTGATCCAGCGTCGCGGACCGAAGACGTGCAGCAGCTGCGCGCCCGCGATCTGCGACAGGCCGATCGTCGAGACGTAGACCGTGTCGCGGCCGAAGGCGGAGTTCATCGCCTCGTAGACCCGCTGCGGCTTGATCGGCACATTGTCGAAGTGCGTCTTGCGCTGCAGCGTTGCCTTGCGCTGCTGGGTGTCCTTCGCCCACACGGTGTAGTCGGGCAACGGCCCGGACGCCCGGCGTCGCTCGGCTTCGGCCAGGAACGCGTCGAGGAAGGCGCCTGCGTCGGACACGACGCCGTAGTCGGGGGCGAAGACCCGGCCGATCTGGGTCGGCTCGATGTCGACGTGCACGAACGTGCGGCCCGCTCGGTAGACGTCGAGCGCGCCCGTATGCCGGTTGGCCCAGCGGTTGCCGACGCCGAGCACGAAGTCTGCGGCGAGCAGTGTCTCGTTGCCGTAGCGGTGCGCGGTCTGGATTCCGACCATGCCCGCGTGCAGCGGGTGGTCATCGGGTATGACGCCCCAGCCCATCAGCGTGGGAATGACTGGTATGCCGAGCAATTCAGCGACCTCGACGAGCTTGTCGGGTGCGTCGGCATTGAGCACGCCGCCGCCGGCGATGATCACTGGGCGCTCGGCCGCCGCCAGGAGGTCGAACACTTTGGCGACTTGCGCCGGTGTCGCCGCCGGGCGCGTAACGGGCAGCGGCTCGTAGGTGTCGATGTCGAACTCGATCTCGGTCTGTTGCACGTCGATCGGCAGGTCGATCAGCACCGGTCCGGGCCGGCCTTCGCGCATCAGCCAGAACGCCTTGGCGAAGGTGCCGGGCACCTGGGCGCCCTCCTTGACGGTGACCGCCCACTTGGTCACCGGTCCGGCGATCGACGCGATGTCGACGGCCTGGAAGTCCTCCTTGTCGAGCTTGGCGATCGGCGCCTGCCCGGTGATGGCCAGGATCGGGATCGAGTCGGCCGACGCCGAGTAGAGACCGGTGATCATGTCGGTCCCGGCAGGACCGGAGGTGCCCATGCAGATGCCGATGTTGCCGGGTGCGGCGCGGGTGTAGCCCTCGGCCATGTGCGAGGCGGCCTCGACGTGGCGGGCGAGCACATGGCGCATCCCGCCGTGCCGGCGCATCGCCGCGTAGAGCGGATTGATGGCGGCACCGGGCAGACCGAAAGCCTGTGTCGCGCCTTCTTTCTCCATGATGAGGACGGCCGCGTCCACCGCTTGCATGCGGGTCATCGGGCGCCTCCTGTGGTGGTGTTGCTGCCCCTGCCGGACAACTGCTCCACGAGCAGCAGGAGCGCCGAGTGGTCGAGGCTGCCGTGCCCGAGGTTGCGCAGGTCCTGCACGAGTTGCGCCGTCTGGCTGCCCAGCGGGATCGCCACGCCGGCGGCGCGAGCCGAGTCGAGCACGATGCCCATGTCCTTGTGATGCAGGTCGATGCGGAAGCCGGGCTGGAACTCGCGCTTGATCATCGAGGCTGCCTTGCGGTCCAGGATGCGGTTGCCGGCCAGGCCGCCGGCGAGCACCTCAACCGCGGCGGTCGTGTCGACGTCATACGCCTCCAGGAAGACGAGAGCCTCGGCGACGAGTTCGATGGTGCCGGCAACGATGAGCTGATTGGCTGCCTTGACGGTTTGGCCGGAGCCGCTGGGGCCGACCAGCACCACGGTGCTGCCGACGGTTTCCAGGACCGGGCGCACCGCCTCCAGGTCGTCGGCGTCGCCGCCGACCATGATCGACAACGTGCCCTCGATGGCACCGGCTTCCCCGCCGGAGACCGGACCGTCCATCGGTCGCAGGCCGGCCGCGCGCGCTTCCTCGGCGACCTCGCGGGCGACGTCCGGCCGGATCGTCGAACAGTCGACCCAGATCGCGCCGGACTTTGCCGACCCGATGAGGCCGGCCTGGTCCTCAGTGCCGCGTGCCACTGCGGCGACATCGGGCGAGTCGGGGACCATGGTGATGATCACGTCGGCGTCTGCGACGGCGTCCGCGACGGACGTGGCAGCCGTGCCGCCGGCGGCGACGAGCTTGTCGATCGGTCCCTGGCTGCGGTTGTAGCCGGTCACCGGATAGTCGGCCTCGACCAGGTTGGTGGCCATCGGCAGACCCATGATCCCGAGTCCGATGACGGCGACGTTCGGTGTGCTGCTCATTGCGTGGCTCCTTGAAAACGGATGACTATCAGGGGTGTTCAGCTGTTGACCCAGGCGAAGGGGTCGGTGTCGCCGGCGAGGTACTCCAGCCCGACGGGCCCGTCATACCCGCCTTCCTGCGCCGCAGCGATCCAGTCGAGCAGCGGCAGGTCGCCGCTGCCGGGTGCACCGCGTCCGGGCGCGTCGGCGATCTGCACGTGCCCGAACCGTGCGGCGTGCTCGGCGATCACGTGCGCGACGTCGTCGCCGTTGACGGCGAGGTGGTAGAAGTCGGCGAGCAGGCGAAGATTGCCGGCACCGACCTGCTCGATGACGCCGAGTGCGTCGGCGGCGGTCTTCAGCGGATAGGCGGGCGCACCCGACACCGGCTCGAGCAGCACCGTGCCCCCCAATTCGCCGACCTTCGCTGCGGCGTGCGCGAGGTTGGCGCGCGCGGTGGTGGCCTCGGCCTCCGCGTCCACGCCGTCGTCGTGCAGCCCGTAGAGCGCGTTGAAGTGGCGGCAGCCGGTGCGGCCCGCGATGTCCACGACGAGATCGACGTTTGCGGTGAATTCGTCGACACGAGATGGGTTGTTGACGATCCCGCGGTCACCGGCCGGCATGTCGCCGGCGAAGAAGTTCAGCCCGGTCAGCGCGACTCCCGCGTCGTCGATCGCGGCGACGAACTCGTCCACCTCGCCCGCCGAGGGAAGCGCGGTTGCCGGCCAGGGCCACCAGAACTCGACGGCGTCGAATCCGGCGGCTCGCGCTGCTGCCGGCCGGTCGAGCAGGGGTAGGTCGGTCAGCAGGATCGAGGCGTTGACGGTGTAGCGAGTCATCGGGCTTCCCTTGGTCGACTGTGAACATTCCGAATCACGGAATTAATATGTTGTATGGTGGAAGTGTGCCAAGATCCAGTCGTCGCGTCAAGCGGGTTCGCCGGCTGCTGAGCCGGAGGTTCTGGATGATCGGACGCGGCATACTGCGACCACATTTCAAGGGCCGGGCACAGCCCGCCCGGATCGGAGAGCACAGATGACCCACACCAGCCCCGGCTATTCGGTCACGCTGCGCGTCGGCCTCACGCCCGGCGAGCGGACGGCGACCGACCTGGCATCGGCGGTCGCCGCGGCGGGCGCTTCGGTGACGGCACTGGACGTCACCGAGTCGACCCCGCAGCTTCTCGTGGTCGATGTCACCTGCGACACCACTGACGAGAACCACGCCGAGCGGATTCGCGAATCACTAGATTCTGCAGGGGGATACGACGTTCGTAAGGTCAGTGACCGCACGTTCCTGATGCACCTGGGCGGGAAGTTGTCGGTGGAGCCGAAGGTCGAGTTGCGCACCCGGGACGACCTGTCCCGGGCCTACACCCCCGGCGTGGCGCGGGTGTGTCTCGCGATCGCCGCGAACCCCGAGGATGCCCGCCGGCTGACCGTCAAGCGCAACACGGTCGCCGTCGTGACCGACGGCACCGCAGTGCTGGGCCTCGGCGATATCGGTCCGGCGGCGGCGCTGCCGGTGATGGAGGGCAAGGCCGCTCTCTTCAAGCAGTTCGCGAATGTCGATGCGTGGCCGGTGTGCCTGGACACCAAGGACACCGAAGAGATCATCGGCATCGTCAAGGCGCTCGCGCCGGTGTATGGCGGCGTCAACCTGGAAGACATCTCGGCACCCCGCTGCTTCGAGATCGAGCGACGACTGCGCGACGAGCTCGACATACCCGTCTTCCACGACGACCAGCACGGCACCGCCATCGTGGTGCTCGCCGCGCTGATCAATGCCCTGCGCGTCGTCGGCAAGAAGATCGAGGACGCGCGCATCGTGATCTCCGGGGTCGGGGCGGCGGGGCACGCGATCATCCACCTGCTCGGTGCGCAGGGTGCGCGGGACATCGTCGGCTGCGGCCGCACCGGCGCCATCCACCGGGGCGAGTCGTATGCCGACGAGCATCGCCAGTGGATCGCGGAGCGCACCAACCCGCGGGGCCTGACCGGAAGCCTGGCCGAAGTGCTGGTCGGCGCGGATGTCTTCATCGGCGTCTCGGGTCCGAACATCCTTGATGCCGAAGAGGTTTCGCGGATGGCTCCGGACGCGATCGTCTTTGCCCTCGCGAACCCGGACCCGGAGATCCCCCCGGCCGAGGCCGCCCAACACGCCGCGGTGGTCGCGACCGGCCGGAGTGACTTCCCCAATCAGATCAACAACGTGCTGGCGTTTCCCGGGCTGTTCCGCGGGTTGCTCGACGCTTCGGCGCGGGAGATCAGCACCGAACTGCTGGTCGCTGCTGCGCAGGCGATCGCCGACTCGGTGTCCGCCGACGAACTCAACTCCAGCTACATCGTGCCCAGCGTTTTCGACGCGGCCGTTGCGCCGGCGGTCGCGGAGGCCGTGCGGCATACCGTCGACGCACAGCGTGCCGTGGTCAGCTCGGCAGGCCGCCGATCTGGTACTGCATGAAGCGGTAGTCGGTGGCGTCATACCACTGGCTGACGACGATCTCGAAGTCGGCGAGGGTCGACCCGGGGATGATGAAGCCGCCGTATGGCGCACACACGACGTCGCCGAACTGCAGATCGGCCGGCCCGTTGACGATCATGATCTGCTCGGTGGTCGCGAAGAAGTCGCCCAGTGCGCTGTCGAACACCTGCGCGCGAATCGTGGCATCGGCATTGTTGAAGAAGGTGAAGACGAAGTGGCCGTCCGCCAGCTGGCGGAAGCAGATCTCACCCCAGCCGCGCGCGCCGGTGATCGTGGACGCCGGATTGCCCCACGCCCAGGCGCCGTTCGCGTAGCCCCAGGGCTCGTATGACGCAGGCGTTCCGACGTCGGCCTGCGGCACCCGATGCAGCAGCAGGCCCGACGTCGTGCTGCGGTTGAACACGCTGGACAGCACATAGCAGTACCCGTCATCGGCCACGGCATACGTCTTCTGCTGGAACTGCCCGCCGAGCAGGTCGCCCGGCCACTGGCACAGGTAGGTCCAGGTGTTGCCGTTGTCGGTGGACTGCCAGAAGTCGGTGTGATCGGTCTGGTAGATCACGCCGCGCATCAGGTGCATGTACATCGTGTTGCCGATGGTGAACACGTCGCTGGGGATGGCCGTGGTGTGACCGTTGCCGACCGCCACGTGTCCTTCGGGGACCAGGCCCACGGCACTACTGCCGCCCACCGCACTGTCGATCGTCAACGACGTCAGATTGCTACTGCTGGAACGGAGTCCGACGGGTGCCCGCCAGTTCGGGCCGCCGACGCCGGAGCCGTCGAACGTGTCACCTCCGACGAAGAGCATGCTGCCGTCCGGGCAGAGCGCCGGTATGCCGAGGTCGGACCACGGCGCGTGGAACTGCCCCGTCTCGGCCGGACCGCTCAAGTCCTTGATCTTGCCGGTGCTTCCGGCCGCGGCGTCCGCCGGCTGGCGCGACGCATCGAGGCTGAGGGCGGCGGTGAGGGCGACGCCGGCGCCCGCTCCGAGCACCGCGCGCCGGGTGGGTTGCACGCACTGCCCTGACGAGAATGACTTACGCACGACGACCCCTTGCTGGAAAACGATTACCGTCAGGGGAGTCTGTCGCCGGCCGCTACCCGCGACAAGGAATATGCGAAGAATTGACGAAACGTTGGCGCTCCGAACGACGGCGGTCAGCCGCCGGTGAGCAACTCGGCGACGGCGGCGGCGGTCGGAAGGCAGTCGCCGAACGTCCAGACGGCCCGGCGCGCGCCGTCCAGCGGCTCGTCCCCGTGGGCGTAGCCGACCACCAGAACGAGCGCATCAGGGTTGGCGCGCAACGCCTTTCGTCGCTGCTCGTCCTCGGCAGGATCCAGACCGGGCGAACCAGTCACGATCACGTCGGCCACCGCAAGCTGCGAAAGCGGCCGTAACTGCTCCGTGTCCGCATGGCCCTCGACCGCGGAGGGCAGCTCGAAGGCTGAGGTGACTGCCGACCCGGGTGCGGCCTCGGCGAGCGCGCGGACCGTCGTCGTGGGCAGGGCACCGGCGGCGACGTTGCGGCTGCGCCGCACGTCCAGGATACGCAGCCCGCCGGCGGGCAGCGTCATCGGTCCGCGGTGGGCGAGTGCGCGTCGTGCGACCGAGGCGTCGGCGTCGCCCACCGCGATCGAGACGTCCTGGTGGACGCGTCGCCAGGCACGCAGCGCAGTGATCCGCCCGGCAGCGTCCTCCAGACGCTCGACGGGCAGTCTGCCCTCGCGAACCGCCCGCGTCAGCGCCTCGTGCGCCTCAGTGAAGACCCGCTGGTCCTTGTCGGGATGATCGGCGCCGAGCACCGGGTTGCCCAGGCCGAGCAGATCCGCGCCGGCGAGCAGCGCCTGCACGCAGCCCTCGCCGAGACCGATGGTGTCGCGGATGGCACCCATGTCCAGCGCGTCGGTCATGACGACGCCGTCGAAGCCGAGCTCGCCGCGCAACACCGACAGGACGGTCCGGCTGATCGTCGCCGGTCGCGTCGGGTCGAGCGCCGGCACGATCACGTGCGCGGTCATCACCGCCCGCACGCCGGCGTCGATGACGGCCGAGAACGGGGCGAGTTCCCGCTCCCACAACACCTCCGCCGAGCAGTCCACGCGGGGTAGTCCGACATGGGAATCCACCGATGTGTCACCGTGACCCGGGAAGTGCTTCGCGGTCGCGGCCACGCCAGTGCGCTGGATGCCCTCGACATACGCGACCGACTGACGAGCCACGAGTTGCGGTGTGGCGCCGAAGGATCGGACCCCGATGACCGGGTTGGCCGGGTTGCTGTTGACGTCGACGACGGGTGCGAGATCGATGTCGATGCCCGACTCGCGCAGGCCGGCTCCGAGGGCGGTGGCGACCTCCCTGGTGGCGTCGGTGTCGTCGGCGCGGCCGAGCATCGCGGCTCCGACGTGGGGCGACCCGCCGCGCGCGCCGAGCCGGCTGACGATGCCGCCTTCCTCGTCGGTGGCGATGAGCACGTCGCCGAGGTCATGCAGTCGCCGCGACAGCCTGCCGGTCGTCTCGACGTCGCCGATGTTGTGACTGAAGTAGACGACGCCGCCGAGGCCGCGCTCGACGGCGCGCGCCAGCCACGCCGGCGGCCGTGAGGTGCCGGCGAAGCCCGGCTGGAGCACCGTGTGGATCAGGCGGTCGAGTGTGGGGTCGGCGCTCACTGCACTGCGCCGGACACCAGGACCGCACCGAGTCGACGTGGCGCGATGACGAAGATGATCACGACCGGCAGCGTAATCGCCGACCGGTCGGCGAACTACTTCAGCTCGCTGGAGCTCAGACCGAGCAGCCGCCGCGCGACCACGAGCAGCTGGATCTGCTGCGTGCCTTCGAAGATGTCCAGGATCTTGGCGTCCCGCGCCCACTTCTCCAGCAGTTCGGTTTCCGCGTAACCCGTTGCGCCGCAGAGCTCGACGCAGGCGAGCGCGATCTCGACGCAGGTGCGGCCGGCCTTCGCCTTGGCCATCGATGCCTGCATCGAGTTGGGTGTGCCGTTGTCGGCCATCCACGCCGCCCGGAGAGTCAGCAGGTATGCCGCCTCGTAGTCGGCCTCCAGTTGGAGCAGCCGCGCCGCGGCATACGGCTGGGTGCGGGCGGGAGCCGCCGGGTCGGGGGCGATGCCAGCATCGGCGAGCAACTCCGTGGTGCGGTCGAGGCAGGCCCGGGAGAGTCCGACAGCCATCGCCGCGACCAGCGGCCGCGTGTTGTCGAAGGTCTGCATCGCGCCGCCGAAGCCGCCTTCGATGCGGATCTCCGGGTCGCCGAGCAGGTCGTGTGCGGGCACCCGGCAGTTGTCCAGGGTGAACGCCGCAGTGTCGGATGCACGGATGCCGAGCTTGTGCTCCAAACGCACCAGTTTCAGGCCGGGGTTGTCGCGGCGGACGACGAACGACTTGATCGCGCGTTTGCCGAGGGAGCGGTCCAGCGTCGCCCAGACCACGACGAGTTCTGCGCGCTCGCCGCTGGTGACGAAGATCTTCTCGCCGTTGAGGACGTAGTCCTCTCCGTCCTTGACGGCCGTGGTGCGGATGGCGCCGGAGTCCGAGCCGGTGTTCGGCTCGGTGATCGCCATCGCGGCCCACTTGGTGCCGAACCGGGCCTTCTGCTCGGGGCTCGCGACGGCGGCGATGGCCGCGTTGCCGAGGCCCTGGCGGGGTAGCGCCAGGGTGAGACCGACGTCGCCGCGACAGGTCTGCATGATCGACAGCACGGACGACAGGTTGGAGCCGTTCACGTTGCCGCTCTTCGGTGTGGCCGCGCGAGACCCCGCGCCGACTCCGGCCGGCTCGCTGCCGCCGCCGCTCGTGGTGCGTGCCCCAGCCCCCTGCGACGCACCCGAGTCGGACAGTCCGTCGATGACCGCGGACATCAAGTCGAGTTCGTGCGGATAGTCGTGCTCGGCGAGGTCGTACTTCCGGCTGATCGGACGGAAGACCTGATCGGCGAGTCCGGCTGCCTGCTTCAGCAGCGGACCGAACTTGCGCGGCACTTCGAGATCGATCATGCGCTGAATCCTTCGTGACGAGAAAGACTTCGGAGTATGGTGGGCGGCGTCTCAGACAAGGAGTGCACCCTCCATCAGGCCGGCACCGCGCAGGTCGCGATACCAGCGTTCGTTGTCGAATTCCTTGACGAAACCGTGCCCGCCGAGCAATTGCACCCCGTCCGAGCCGATGCGCGAGCCGTGTGTGGCGGTCAGCACCCTGGCGTGCGCGATCTGGTCCGCCGCGTCCAGACCGCGGTCGAGACGCGCCGCGGCGCGCCATACGACCAGGCGAAGGCCGTCGAGTTCTATGGCGATGTCGGCGACGGTGAACGCGACGGCCTGACGGTGCGCGATCGGCTCGCCGAACGCGGTGCGGTCCGTGGTGTAGCCGGTGACCTGGTCGAGCACCGCTTGCGCCGTGCCGACGGCGGCGGCGGCCCAGGCGAGCCGGCCGCGCGCGACTGCATCCGCGTGATCTGGTTCGCTGCCAAGGAGATTCGTGGCCGGCACGCGTACCTGATTCAGGTGCAGGAGGCCGGTGCGCGCCGCGCGAATGCCCATGGCGGGATCGTCCGCGATCGTCACGCCGGGCGTTGCAGGCGGCACGATGACCAGCCGCGGCTCGCCGTCGAGAAGTGCGGACACCACGAGGAGATCGGCGGTCCCGGCGCCGACGACGAGCGACTTGGTGCCGTCGAGGATCAGCTCGGCGCCGTCGTGCGTTGCGGTCGTGCGTGGTGCGGCTGGGTCGAAGAGCGGTTGTGGCTCCATGATGGCGAGTGCACCCGTGGCCGGCGCCTGATCGTCGGTGAAGGCTGGGAGATAGGTCGCCTGTTGGTCCGAATCACCATAGTTGACAAGGCAGTTGGCAACTGCTGCCGATGACATCAGGGCAACGGCAAGGCCCATGTCGCCACGGGAGAGTTCCTCGAGCACCAGCACTCCGGTCAGCGCGGACGCTTCCTCGGCGACGCCGCCCAGCTCGGTGGGCACGCCGAGCAGTGCCATGCCGAGTTGGGCCGCCTGGTCGCGAACCTCGGCGGGAACAGTGCGGTCGGTGTCGGCCTGGGCTCCGGCGGGACGCATCACCTCCTCTGCGAGCTCGCGCGCCGCATCCCTGATCATCTGCTGGTCGTCCGTGGGCGTGAGGTCGAATTCAGCGCGGGGTCTCGTCGGCCGGCTCCGGGTGGGGGAGCCGGAGCCGCTCCGTGCGCTGAAGACGCGGCCGGCGGTGACCTGGGCCTTGAAGCCCTGCCGGGCGCTGCGGTAGAGGACCTTCTCGACCTTGCTGCGCAGCGCCGGGTTCTTCATGGCGTCCAGCCCACCTGCCCGGGTGATCAGGCGCATGCCGAGCGACTGCCCGCGATCGGCCAGGGTCGGCTTGGCGTGCGGTTGGCTCATTGCTGCCCTTTCGTTGGTCAACGACCGGTACCGGCGAGAGTCCCGGAAGTGTATGTAACTTACGGTACCGGAAACAAGTGTCATTCGCGGGAAGGGGCGACGCGGGGAGGGGTGGCTTCGTCAGCCCAGCAGGCTTTCGGCTGGGAGCCCGCGGATGGATGCGTCGAGCACCACTGCGGTGTGCGCCATCGGCATTGGCGTGCCGCGGCGCTCCAGCGCGACCGCGATCTGCATCAGGCAGCCGGGATTGGCTGTGACGATGAGGTCCGCCCCGGTGGCGGCGATCGCACGGGCCTTCGCATCGCCGAGCTCAGCCGCAGCCTGCGGCTGCAGGATGTTGTAGACCCCGGCGGAGCCGCAGCAGAGGGCAGCGTCCGCGATCTCCACCAGCTCGACGCCGGGTATGGCGCGCAGCAGTTGCCGCGGCTGGTCCCGCACACCCTGTGCGTGCCCGAGGTGGCAGGCATCGTGATAGGCGATCTTGAGCGACAGTGGGTGTCGTTCGGCGACCGGTCCCAGCTCGACCAGCAGCTCGCTGAGGTCGCGCACGCGGCCGGCGAATACAGCCGCGGAATCCGTTGCTGTCTGGTCATTTTCGGGCGCAAATAGCGCGCCGTAGTCCTTCATCGCACTGCCGCAGCCCGCAGCGTTGGTCACCACGGCGTCGACGCCGTCCAGGTCGAGCGTCGCGATCGTCTCGGCGGCGAAGCGCTGCGCCTCGGGTTCGCGCCCGGAATGACTGCTGAGCGCGCCACAACACCCCTGCCCCGAAGGTATGACGACGCGGCACCCCTCGGCGGCGAGCACGCGCGCGGTCGCCGCGTTGACCTCGGAGAAGAACACGTTCTGCACGCACCCGGTGAGCATCGCCACCGCGGCCCGCTGCTCACCGGCTGCAGGCACCACGTCGGGCAGTTCTTCCGCCGCGCCAAGGGTCGGCGTGAGTCGCTCCATTGCGGCAAGTCCTGGCAGCAACCGGTCCAGCACGCCGGTGCGGCGCACCGCACGGTCGAGCCGCAGCCGCTGGGACACCCGCAGCGGACCGCGCAGCTTGCGCAGTCGGCCGGGGTACGGGAAAAGGTTGAAAATCATTGTGCGCAGGACTTTTTCAGCGCGGGAACGCTGGTGATTGCGCTCCACCTGGGCTCGCGTCTGTTCGAGCAGCCGGTCGTACTGCACACCGCTCGGGCAGGCGGTCACGCACGCCATACAACCCAGACAGGCGTCGAAGTGGCCGACCATCCGGTCGGTGAGCGGGCTGCGTTCCAGACCCGCCTGCATCAGGTGGATACGGCCGCGCGGGGAGTCCATCTCCTCGCCCCAGAGCCGGTAGGTGGGGCAGGTCGGCAGGCAGAACCCGCAGTGCACGCAGTCGGCGATGAGTTCCTGCGATGGCGGGTTGTGCGCGTCGAATGCGCTGGGCTGCGACGGATCTGCTGGCATCAGATGCCTCCCACGAATCGCCCGGGCGAGAGCAGCTGCCCGGGGTCGAACTCCGCCTTGAGACGCCGCATCACGGCGAGCCCGTTGACCGGCCCCCAGACGTCGAGTCTGCGGCGGACGAGCGCCGGTGCGGTCAGCAGCACCGCCGACCCGCCCTGCTGGCGGGTCAGGTCGCGTAGTGTCCGGAGCCCGGACTCGAGCGACTCGGGCGTGGTCCACCCGGGCACGGCATACAGGACCCCGGTGCCGGCGGCACCGCGCACGTGCAAGCCGAGATCGTGGGCGGCAGAGGCGATTCCGGCTACCGCGCCGAGGCGGCAGGTGAGCTTGAGGCAGATGCCCCGGGCGACGTCCCGGGTCGGCAACTGCCACGGCCAGTCGAGGTCGTCGTCGACGGTCGTCGGCATCGCGAACTCCGCCTGCGCGGCCGCGATGCGTGCGGGTATGCCGTCGGCCGAGCCCTCCAGCAGCATCGCCACCGTCGGCACACCGTCACGGGGCCAGTCGATCTCGAGCGCCGAGGGGGCGAGCTGCGAGTGGCATAGCCGCGCGAGCAACGGCTCCAGCGCATCGGGCTGAGCACTCGCCGACACCCACTGTGCCCGCGCCGGCACCGGGTGCAGCCGGAAGGTGGCTTCGGTGATCACCGCGAGCGTGCCGAGCGAGCCGACCAGCAGTTTGCCCAGGTCGTACCCCGCGACGTTCTTGACCACCTTCCCGCCGGAATGCGCGACCGTGCCGTCGGCGAGCACGACGGTCACCCCGATCAGCAAGTCGCGAGCCGTTCCGGTGTGCAGGCGGCGCGGACCGCTGAGATTGGTCGCGACCACGCCACCGACGGTGCTGCCGGGCACCGGCTCGTCGATGCCGAGGCGCTGTCCGCTGGCGTGCAGCACCTCCTGGAGAGACGCGAGCGGCATACCGGCCTCGACGCGGGCGATCAGGTCACCTGGGGCATGTTCGAGCAACCGGTCGCAGCGGCTGAGGTCGAGCAGCAGGTCCGGCGCCGGGCCGGCGCCGCCGAAGGCGAGCTTCGTGCCGTGCCCGCGCACGACGACCGTCGCCCGTCGTGAATTTGCTTCCCGCAGAACGGCCGACACCTGGTCGGTGCTGACGGGGAAGGCGACGCAGGGCACCTCGTGATCGTCGACGAGGTCGTCCGGCTCACCCGGCCGGGCGTCGATGCCGAGGTCGTGCAGCGCGGGAATCAGCTCCATCGGCTCAGAAGACCTCACCGAGTCCGGCGGCCTGCACCGGGTGCGCCGCGGACCGCTTGCCAGGGACCTCACCGCACAGGCGCGGTGTCGGAAACACCTTGCCCGGATTGGAGATTCCCGTCGGATCGAACGCGCACCGCACCAGCTGCATGGTGCCGAGGTCTTCCGCGGTGAACATCTTGGGCATGTGCTTCGCCTTGTCCGCACCGACGCCGTGCTCGCCGGTGATCGATCCGCCGTGCTCCAGACACAGGTCGAGTATGGCGCCCGAGGCGTCCTCGGCAGCAGCGGCCTGACCGGGCACCCGCTCGTCGAAAAGCACCAGCGGGTGCAGGTTTCCGTCGCCCGCGTGGAAGACGTTCGCGACTCGCACGCCGCGCTCCCGGGCGAGTTCGGCCATCGACCGCAGCACCTCCGGCAGCGCGGTGCGCGGGATCACGCCGTCCTGCACGATGTAGTCGGGGCTGATCCGGCCGACGGCGGCGAACGCCGACTTGCGCCCGCGCCAGATCGCTTGGCGCTCTTCGTCATTCGCGGCGACCCGGATCTCGAAGGCGCCGGCGTCGCGACAGTGTTGCTCAGCCGCGGCGACCTCGGCGGCCACCTCGTCGGAGGGTCCGTCGAGCTCGACCACCAGCACCGCGCCCGCACCGGCGGGGTAGTTGCAGGCGACCGCGGCCTCGGCGGCCTCGATCGCCAGCGCGTCCATCATCTCGATCGCGGCCGGCACGATGCCCGCGCCAATGATCGCCGAGACGGCCGCTCCGGCCGAGTCGGTGTCGGCGAACCCGACGAGGAAGGTCTCGACCGCCGCGGGTGTGCGGGTGAGCCGGACGGTCACCGATGTCGCGATGCCGAGAGTGCCTTCCGAGCCGACGAAGGCACCGAGCACGTCATACCCAGGGGCATCCGGCGCCGTCGTGCCCAGGGTGATGCGTTCGCCGTCCGGCAGCACGATGTCGGCAGCCAGCACATGCGCTGCCGTGAAGCCATATTTCAGGCAGTGCGCGCCACCGGAGTTCTCTGCAACGTTGCCGCCGATCGTGCACACCTGCTGACTCGACGGGTCGGGTGCGAAGTAGTAACCCTCGGGCCGGGTGCGCGCGGACACGTCGAGATTGATCACGCCGGGGTCGACGACGGCTCGTTGGTCACGCGCGGAAACCGCTGTGATTGCGCGGAATCCACTCATCACGAGCAAGACACCGTCGGCATGGGGGAGTGCTCCGCCGGACAACCCGGTGCCCGAACCGCGCGCCACGAACGGCACGCCGTGCTGCGCACACGCACGCACGGCGAGGCGCACGTCGTCGGCGTCGTGTGCCAGCACGACGAGCGCCGGGGTGACCCGGTAATGCAGCAGGCCGTCGCAGTCGTAGGTCGCCAGCTGCGTCGGGTCGTCGATGACGCGCCCGGGCGCAAGCGCCGACCGCAGCTGCTCGAGAACGGCTGCGATCGGCGCGGCGGGCTGCGTCATACGGCTCAGGGCATGCGGTCGTATGCCGGGAGCGTCAGGAAGTCCGCGTAGTCGTCGGCGACCGCGACCTCCAGGAAAGTGGCCTTCGCGTCGTCGTAGTCACTCGGCGAGCCGGGCAGCTCCGCGACGACCTCGTCGGCGAGCGCCAGCACCATCTCCTTGGTGACGGTCTCGCCGGTGTCGGCCAGCTGCACCTGATTGCGGATCTGCTGCCAGATCTGCGACCGGCTGATCTCGGCGGTCGCAGCGTCCTCCATCAGGTTGTAGATGCCGACGGCGCCCCGGCCTTCGAGCCACGACTTGAGGTATTGCAGCGCGATGTCGATGTTGCTGCGCAGCCCCGCCGAGGTCACGTCACCGGGTGTGGACTTGACGTCGAGCAGTCGTGCGGCGGTGACGTCCGCGGCGGGGATGCTGTCGATCTGGTTCGGCCGGTCGCCGAACACGCCGGTGAAGACGTCGTTGCAGGTTTCGACCATCGCCGGGTGGGCGACCCAGGAGCCGTCGAAGCCGTCGCCCGCCTCGCGAGACTTGTCTGCGGTGACCTTCTCGTAGGCGGCCTGGTTGACAGCCTCGTCCTTGCTCGGGATGAACGCCGCCATGCCGCCGATGGCGGAGGCGCCGCGGCGATGGCAGGTGTTGACCAGCAGCTGCGTGTACGCCCGCATCATAGGCACCGTCATCGTCACCGAATTGCGGTCGGGGACAATGTAGTCCGCGCCGCGGGTGCGATAGGTCTTGATGACCGAGAAGAGGTAGTCCCATCGGCCGGCGTTCAGCCCGGAGGAGTGGTCGCGCAGTTCGTAGAGAATCTCCTCCATCTCGAACGCCGCGGGCAGCGTCTCGATCAGGCAGGTCGCCCGGATCGTGCCTTGGGGGATGCCGAGCCGGTCCTGGGCGATCGTGAAGGCGTCGTTCCAGAGGCGTGCCTCCCGGTGGCTCTCCATCTTCGGCAGGTAGAAGTAGGGGCCCTTGCCGCGGTCGAGTTGCTTGCGCGCGTTGGCGACGAAGTAGAGCGCGAAGTCGACCAGCGACCCGGAGGTGATTTCACCGTCGACCAGGATGTGCTTCTCGGGCAGGTGCCAGCCGCGCGGCCGCACGATGATCGTGGGCTGCTGCTCCGGTGGGACGAGCTGGTATTCCTTGCCTTCCGGACTGGTGAAGTCGATGGTGCCGTCGAGGGCGTCCTTGAGGTTGAGCGGGCCTTCGATGACGTTCTCCCACAACGGAGTGTTCGCGTCCTCCTGGTCGGCGAGCCACGCCTTCGCGCCGGAGTTGAGCGCGTTGATCGTCATCTTGCGGTCGGTCGGCCCGGTCATCTCGACTCGGCGGTCCTCCAGGCCGGGTGCGAGCGGGGCCACCTTCCAGGTGGGGTCCTCGCGGATGCTGCGAGTCTCTTCCAGGAAGTCCAGATCCTTTCCGGCGGCGACCTCGGCGACGCGGGCGGCGCGGGCTGCGAGGGCTTCCAGCCGGCGGCCGTTCAGTGCGCGGTGCAGTTCGGCGATGAGTTCCAGAGCGGACGAGCTGAGAATCTCGGCATAGCGCGGTTTGATCGGACCCGTGACTGACACGCCGTCGGGGAGTCCGGCGAGATTCGAGTCGGGCATGGGGGCAACCTCCACAGGTGTTCTTATTTCGTATGGCGGAATATCTGGCTCGCTGGGCGGAATGATACTCGCGTTGCTCTGGTGTGATCCTTTCGGGCTCCGCACGCCTGCGCAAGAGGCGTCGCGATCCGGCTGCCGGCGGCGTGAATCCGGTCACGTCCGGGCTTGCTGACTGGCGAGTAGGCCACCCGACACGGAAGGCTGGATCGGTGACGAAGACGACGGCGACGCTCTCCTCCTATGAGCCGGGTTCGTCGCTGTCCCCGGGGCGCCTCCGACTCGCGCTGTTCGCGCTGGCACTGGGCGGGTTCGGGATCGGCACCACCGAGTTCGTCACCATGGGCCTGCTCCCGCAGATCGCGAACGGTGTGCGGATCAGCATTCCGACCGCGGGTCACGTCGTCTCGGCATACGCACTCGGCGTCGTGGTGGGTGCGCCGCTGGTGGCGACCGTCGCCGCCAAGCTGCCGCGCAAAGCCGTGCTGATCGCGCTGATGGTGGCGTTCGCGGTGGGCAACCTGGCCTCGGCGCTGTCGCCGAACTATCCGGTGCTGCTGATCGCTCGCTTCGTCAGCGGGCTGCCACATGGTGCGTTCTTCGGCCTCGGCTCGGTGGTGGCCGCGTCCCTGGTGCCTCGCGATCGCCGCACCGCGGCCGTCGCGATGATGCTCGCGGGGCTCACCGTGGCCAACGTGCTCGGCGTGCCGGTGGCGACGCTGCTCGGCCAGCACGCCGGCTGGGAGTGGCCCTACGTCTTCGTCTCGCTGGTCGCGGTCGTCACCGTGGTGGCGGTGCTGGCCTGGGTGCCAGCGGGCGCGGGCGAGACCGGGTCCTCCGCGCGCGCAGAGCTCAGCGCGCTGCGCCGCCCGCAGGTGTGGCTGACTCTGGGAATCGGCACCGTCGGCTTCGGCGGCATGTTCGCGACGTTCTCCTACATCACCCCGACCATGACGCATCTCGCCGGCTTTCCGGACGGCATCGTCCCGCTGATCCTCGCCGTGTATGGCGTCGGTATGACGATCGGCACGATGCTGTCCGGGCGGGTGGCGGCATACGGCATGCTGCGTGCGATGGTGGCGACGCTCGTCTCGATCGCGGTGCTGCTGGCCGTGTTCGGCGAGTTGGCGCAGCTGCGGGTGACCGCGGTCATCGGGGTGTTCCTGCTCGGCATGCTGCCCTCCGTGCTCGTGCCACTGCTGCAGACGCGGCTGATGGACGTCGCCCACGAAGGCCAGTCCCTGGCCGCTGCACTCAACCACTCCACGCTCAACATCGCCAACGCGCTGGGCGCCTGGCTCGGCGGCGTGGTGCTCGCGCACGGGCTGGGCTACCAGTGGCCGAGCCGGGTCGGCGCCCTACTCGCGGTGGCCGGCATATGCGTCGCCGGCGTGAGCGTGCTGGTCGCGCACCGGGAGACCGGACCGGTCGCTGCGTCACCCGGCAGGAGCGGTGCCGCGGGCATGGGAGACTGGACCCAGTAACCCCGATCCCGCTTTCCCGAGGTAAGCCACGTTGTCTCCCATGGCTCGTCAGGCGCTGCCGCCCGCAGCCACGCCGCCCGACCTGATCCGCAACTTCTGCATCATCGCCCACATCGACCACGGCAAGTCGACGCTGGCGGACCGCATGCTGCAGATCACCGGGGTCGTCGACGAGCGCGCGATGCGCGCGCAATATCTCGACCGCATGGACATCGAGCGCGAGCGTGGCATCACCATCAAGAGCCAGGCGGTCCGTATGCCGTGGGACGTCGCGGGCCAGACCTACTGCCTGAACATGATCGACACGCCCGGTCACGTCGACTTCACCTACGAGGTGTCCCGGTCGCTGGCGGCGTGCGAGGGCGCGGTGCTGCTGGTCGACGCGGCCCAGGGCATTGAGGCGCAGACGCTCGCCAATCTCTATCTGGCGATGGAGAACGATCTGACGATCATCCCGGTGCTGAACAAGATCGACCTGCCGGCGGCGCAGCCGGAGAAGTATGCCGAGGAGCTGGCCGGTCTCATCGGGTGCGACCCGGGCGACGTGCTGCAGGTGTCGGGCAAGACCGGGGTCGGTGTCGAGCCGCTGCTCGACCAGATCGTGCAGCAGTTCCCTGCGCCGACGGGCGACGCCGATGCACCGGCGCGCGCGATGATCTTCGACTCCGTCTACGACACCTACCGCGGCGTGGTGACCTACGTCCGAGTGGTCGACGGTGCGCTGCACTCGCGCGAGCGCATCCAGATGATGTCCACGGGCGCACACCACGAACTGCTTGAAATCGGTGTGATCTCACCGGAACCCGCGCCCGCGCAGGGCCTCGGCGTCGGCGAGGTCGGCTACCTGATCACCGGGGTGAAAGACGTGCGGCAGTCGCGCGTGGGTGACACCGTGACGTCGGCGCGCGGTGGAGCGACCCAGGCGCTCGGCGGCTACCGCGACCCGAAGCCGATGGTGTTCTCCGGGCTCTATCCGATCGACGGGTCGGACTACCCGATCCTGCGCGACGCGCTCGACAAGCTGAAGCTGAACGACGCCGCGCTGGTCTACGAGCCGGAGACGTCGGCCGCGCTCGGCTTCGGTTTCCGGGTGGGCTTCCTCGGCATGCTGCACCTCGAGATCGTCCGGGAGCGGCTGGAGCGGGAGTTCGACCTGGACCTCATCTCCACCCTGCCGAGCGTCGTCTACGAGGTCACGCTGGACGACGGGCGCACCGTCACCGTCACCAACCCGAGCGAGTTCCCCGAGGGCAAGGTCTCCTCGATCACCGAGCCCGTGGTGCGCGGCACGATCCTGGCGCCCAGCGAATTCATCGGCGCGATCATGGAGCTGTGCCAGTCGCGGCGGGGCACCCTGCGCGGCATGGACTACCTCTCACCCGAGCGCGTGGAGATGCGCTACACCCTCCCGCTGGCCGAGATCGTCTTCGACTTCTTCGACGCGCTGAAGTCCAAGACCCGCGGATATGCCTCTCTCGACTACGAACCCGACGGTGAGCAGGACGCCGACCTGGTCAAGGTCGATGTGCTGTTGCAGGGGGACAAGGTCGACGCGTTCTCCACGATCGTGCACCGTGACAAGGCGTACAGCTATGGCGTGATGATGGCGACCAAGCTCAAGGAGCTCATACCGCGCCAGCAGTTCGAGGTGCCGATCCAGGCGGCCATCGGCACGCGGGTTATCGCCCGCGAAACGATCCGCGCCATCCGCAAGGATGTGCTTGCCAAGTGTTACGGCGGCGACATCAGCCGGAAGCGCAAGCTGCTGGAGAAGCAGAAGGAAGGCAAGAAGCGGATGAAGATGGTCGGCTCGGTGGAGGTGCCGCAAGAGGCGTTCATCGCCGCGCTGTCGCAGGACTCCGGAGCCGAGAAAGCGAAAAAGTAGGTGCCCGAAGACAATTCGCAGCATCTGGCCCGGACCAGATCGTTCACCCGCCGCAGCGGCCGGATGGCGGAGCGTCACCATCGGGCACTGGCCGAGCACGGCCCGCACTATCTGCTGGACGTCCCGATGGTCGGCGAGGGCACGACGGTCGAGCCGGATTTCCGCCTGGACATCGCCGGTGCGTTCGGCAGGATTGCGCCACTCGTCGTCGAAATCGGTTCGGGTGGCGGCGATTGCGTCGTGCACGCGGCGAAGCAGCATCCCGGGCACGACTTCCTCGCGGTCGAGGTGTGGGTGCCGGGCGTCGCGCAGGCCATTGCCAAGTGCGTGCACGAGGGCGTCGACAACGTGCGGCTGATCTGCGCAGACGCGGCGCAGGCGCTCCCGACCATGCTCGGGCCGGGCAGCGTGCGCGAGGTATGGACGTTCTTCCCCGACCCGTGGCCGAAGCTCAAACACCACAAGCGGCGGCTCGTGCAGTCGGAGTTCGCGGACAAGGTCGCCGATCTGATGGAACCGGAAGGCAATTGGCGCCTTGCGACCGACTGGGCGGACTACGCGTGGCAGATGCGTGACGTCATCGAAGGGTGCGCCGGTCTGGTCAATCCGTATGCCGGCCGGCTCGCCGATCCCGGTGACGTCGATGCCGACCCGCGCGGCGATCACGGAGGTTTCGCGCCACGGTTCGACGGGCGGGTCGCGACGCGTTTCGAGCGGAAGGGCCGCGCCGTCGGGCGCATCGTGCGGGATGTGGTCGGGGTTCGGCCGTGACGTCGACCTACCGGCTCTACCAGCGGCTCACCGCGCGGCCTTTCGGGCGACAACTCTTCGGCCTCGGCTTCATGGTGAGGGCGCCATACTTTGCCACCGTGCAGCCGCAGGTTCGCACCATGGAACCGAACCTCGGTGTCGTGCGCATTCGCAAATGGCGCGGAGTGCAGAACCACCTCGGCACTATGCACGCGATCGCCGTTGCCAACGGCATGGAAGCAGCAATGGGACTGCTCGCCGAAGCGTCGGTCAAACCCGGAACACGATGGATTCCCAAGGGGATTCAGCTGGAATACCTCGCGAAGGTTCCCTCCGCCGTGGAATGTGTGGCGCAGACCGACCCGGCAGACTGGGACCAGCCCACGCCGCACGAGGTGCGGGTCCGTGTCACCGGTCGGCTCGCCGACGGCACCGAAGTCGTGCGGGGCGTCATACCGCTGTGGGTGACGGAGCAGCCGAAGCGCTCCTGATCACAGTGAGCCCTTGGTGGCGATCGTCACCAGTTCGGCGGCCGCGCCGCGTAGCCGGCGCGGGCCGGTCCAGACGGCACGCAGGTCGCGGTGGATCCCGAGCGTCGTGGGCACTTCGTACACCGTGTGCACGGCGATCGCCTCGGTCACCGCAAGCCGGCTGAGCACTGCGGGCGCTGTGCCGGAGGCGACACTCACCCGCACAGCGGCGTTGCTCGCGAGTTCCAGAGCGGGACGCGCCGGCCCGCCGAGCGCCTCCTCGAGCGCCACCCGGGTGCCGGAGCCGGCTTCCCGGGTCACAAGAGGGGTGGTGCGCAGTTCCTCGGCCGTGACCGGGTGCCGCCGGTGTGCCCACGGGTGGTCCCGCGGCACGACGAGCACCATCTCGTCGTGTGCCACCACGACGTGGTTGACCCCGCGGGGCGGGTGCGGCCCCTCGATGAAGCCCAGGTTGCACCTGCCCTCGCGCAGCTGCTCCAGCACGTCGTGGGTGTTGGTGACGTGCACCTCGACCCGCAGGTCCGGGTGGATGGCGCGCAGCGCGCCCAGCCAGGCGGGCAGGAGGTGCTCGGCGACTGTCTGGCTCGCGGCCACCACTATCGACTCGGTAGCCCCGGCCGCGAGAGACGTTGCCCCGTCGAGAAGTTCGTGAGCCGCGTCCACAACGGTGCGGGCCCAGCCGACGACCAGCAGCCCGGCGTCGGTGAGGCTGGACCCACGCGTCGAGCGGTGCAGCAGGGTGACGCCGAGGTGGCGTTCCAGCCGGGCGATCGAGCGGCTGGCATTCGGTTGCGCCATACCGGCCGCGCGGGCGCCCGCCGACAGGCTCCCGTGATCGGCGACGGCGACAAGCAGCTCGAGCGCGCCGAGGTCGGGCCAGGACATAGTCATATGCGCAGGATATATCGGTATGGCGAAGTTGCGGCTACCGCATGGCCTGCCGTCGCCCGATGCTGGAACCTGTGGCACTGACGACGAGAATTCATGGCGCATCGCACGAGGGACGCGACGCGTCGGCAGCCGGAGACGAACACGGGGCGAGCCGGATCGGGAGTGTGGCAGCCAGGTTGCCCGGCGTTTTCGTCGCGGTCGTGATTGGCTGTGTCGCAACACTTCTCGGCCACTTCGCACCCGTCGTCGGGGGGCCGGTCTTCGGCATCGTCCTGGGGATCGTCGCGTCCGCGAGCATCCCGGCGCTGCGCGGAGCGTCCCTGGCACCGGGAGTTGCCTTCGCCGGCCGGTCGGTGCTGCAGCTGTCGATCGTCGTGCTGGGCACCGGGCTCTCGTTGCGCAAGGTTGTCCAGGTGGGTGGGTCCTCGCTGCCGGTGATGCTCGGCACCTTCGCCGTCGCGCTCATCGGCGCGTTCCTCATCGGCAAGGCGCTGCGCATACCTGGTGAGCTGGCGACCTTGATCGGCGTCGGCACGGGCATCTGCGGAGCTTCCGCGATCGCCGCGGCCACGGCGGTGATCAAGCCGAAGCAGTCGAACGTCGCCTATGCGATCGGAACCATCTTCACATTCAACATCCTTGCGGTGCTGCTGTTTCCGCCGCTCGGGCACTTCATCGGCATGAGCGGCCATTCCTTCGGGCTGTGGAGCGGAACGGCCATTAACGACGTCTCGTCCGTGGTCGCTGCGGCATACAGTTTCGGCGACGGCGCCGGGCCGTACGCCATCGTGGTGAAGCTGACCCGTTCGCTGCTGATCATCCCGATCGTCATCTTCCTGGCGCTCTGGACGGCGCGGCGCGACGCGGCGAAACAGGGCGAGCGCGTGCGGATTCCGTGGCGCAAGGTGGTACCGGCGTTCCTCATCGGATTCCTGATCACGGCAGCGCTGAACTCGCTCGGGGTGATCCCGGCCGGCTGGCACAGCGGGCTGAACTTCCTCGGCACGTTCCTGATCACCGTGGCGCTCGCCGCGATCGGGCTCGGTTTGCGGTTCGGCCAGTTGCGCAGCGCGGGCCACCGGCCGCTGCTGCTCGGCATGCTGCTGTGGATCTGCGTCGGATCCGCGAGTCTCGGGCTGCAGGCATTGACCGGCATCCTCTCCTGACCTCTCGCCGCGCGGGCGGCGAGTCAGGGGCGGGGCGCGCGGATCTCGTGGAGCGACTGCACGATGCGCGGGTGCATCGCCGCGTCCACGATGACGCCCGACGAGCGCAGGTTCATGCAGATCGCACCGACCGTGCCGTCGGATACCGGGTGCATGGAGCCCGACCAGCCACTCCCACGAAGCAGGCCCGCGACGCGGGTCCGGAGGGCTTCCTGGCGGAACAGCACGCTGCCGCCGGCGACGAGCGGGACGCTGCGATCGGCGGAGTGCAACGCGAGCACGGTTGTCGCGAGCTTGTCGCCCGCATCGTCGACGATCCGCGCCGCCACGTGGTCGGTGCCGGCGAGGTCGAACGCGAGCGGGGCGAAGCGGGCGGTGCCGGGCGCCGGGATGGCGTAGAGGAGCGCGACGAGCTGGTCGAGCAGGACGTCCTTGTCGGTGTTCCGATCGCCGACGACACCGGCAGCCGGCAGCAGTGCGTCGGTGAGGGCCGTGCGCGGACCTCGACGGTCCAGATCTGCGGTGACCGCTCGGATGACGCGGCGGGCGATCCAGTAGCCCGAGCCCGCGTCGCCGAGCAGCCAGCCGCGGCCATCGCTGCGGGCGGTGGTGGTGCCGCCCTGGACGACGACAGCTGCCGCGCCGGTGCCCGAGACCAGCGCGACGCCGTCGAGAGAGGCGGTGCCGCTGGCGAAGATCGCCTCCAGGTCGCTGCCGAGCTGCAACGGCGCTCGCACCCCGAGGGTCTCCAGCCCTTCCTCGACACCGGCGATGGACACCGCCGAGCCGGCCATCGCCGCGAGGGCCTGGGTGACCTGGCCGGGCGAGACGTGCGCCATACCAAGAGCGGAGGCGGTTGCGGTGCGCAGTTCGCGGGCGACTGCCTCGGCGCCCGATGCGGTCGGATTTCCGCCGCCTGCAACGCCATACCCCAGCGCCACGCCGTCCGCAGTGTGCACGATCGCGCGAGTTGAGGTGCCACCGGCGTCGAGGGTGAGGAAGAGGTCCATAGGTCCATTCAAGCGGGCGCCCGGCCCCTCGGAGGTGAGTGGGTGACATCTACGATTGGCCGGTGCCATCCGCTCTGCCCGACGGCGAACCCGCGCCCGCCGATGGGTCGTTGCCCGAGTCCGCGACGACCGACCTGGCCTCGCGCGAACTCGGCATCTACCTCCACGTGCCGTTCTGCCGAGTGCGGTGCGGTTACTGCGATTTCAACACGTACACCGCGACCGAGCTGGGTGGTCACGGTGCGGGCATCAGCACGTATGCCGAAGCCGCGATCGCCGAAATCGACCTGGCGGCAGGGGTGCTCGGCGAGACGGCGCCGACGGTCAGCACTGTCTTCGTGGGAGGCGGCACCCCGACCATGCTCGCGACGGGCGACCTGACGCGCATGGTCGCCCGGGTGCGGGACCGCTTCGGACTGCGGGACGACGCGGAGGTGACGACCGAGGCGAACCCGGACACGGTGGATGACGGCGTCGCGGAGTCACTGGCGGCCGGTGGGTTCACCCGGGTCAGCCTCGGCATGCAGTCGGCGGTGCCGCACGTGCTGGCAACCCTGGAACGCACGCACGATCCGGCCGGTGTGCGACGTGCGGTTCGCGCGGTGCAGGCGGCCGGGCTGCAGGTGAGTGTTGACCTGATCTACGGAGCGCCGGGGGAGAGCCTCGACGACTGGCGGCGCAGCATCGATGCGGCGCTCTCGCTGGAGCCGGATCATCTGAGCGCGTATGCGCTGGTGGTCGAGGAGGGCACCAAGCTGGCCGCGCAGGTGCGGCGTGGAGTTGTGCGGATGCCGGATGATGACGACGAGGCGGAGAAGTACGAGATCGCCGAAACGTCCTTCGCGGCAGCGGGTTTCGAGTGGTACGAGATCAGCAACTGGGCCCGCGACCCCGGTGCGCGATGCCGGCACAACGAGCTCTACTGGCGCGGCGACAACTGGTGGGGCATCGGTCCTGGGGCACACAGCCACGTCGGCGGGGTGCGCTGGTGGAACGTCAAACACCCTGCGCCGTATGCCGATCGGGTCCTCGCCGGCACTTCACCGGCTGCCGGCCGGGAGATCCTCACCCCGGACCAGGTGTATGACGAGCGCGTCCTGCTGGGGATCCGGCTGTCGGAAGGTCTGCCACTAGGGGCGTTGCAGGAGACCGGCCGCGCGGCGGTGGCGGGACTCATCGCGGACGGCCTGCTCGACGGCCCGGCGGCTCTGGACCGCGACTACCCGGCCGCTCGGCTCACCGTGCGCGGTCGCCTGCTCGCCGACACGGTCGTCCGGCGGCTGCTCGGCTGGTGAGGCACGCCGCGCCGGCCGCCATACAGCGTCGCGTTCCGGATGCCTCGGTTAGACCTGCAGGTCCAGCCCGAAGTCGTGACAACGGACGCTGTGCGTCAGTGCGCCGATCGAGATCGCATCGACTCCCGCGCGGGCGAGGTCCTGCACGGTTTCCTCGGTGACACCGCCGGACACCTCGGAGATCAGCGGCGCCGGGTGCCGCCGGATGCGCGCGACGCAGGTGCCGACCTCCCACGCCTGCATGTTGTCCAGCAGCACCGCGTGCACGACGGGCGGCAGCCCGTCGGCGATCCGGGCGGCGTCGAACGCCAGCAACGTGTCGAGTTGCGCGGTCGTGTCGACCTCGACCTCGACGCGCACCAGGTGCCCGGAGTCCGCGGCGAGCCGCTCCAGCACCGGCACGAGCCCACCGCCCAGTCCGATGTGGTTGTCCTTCACCAGGATTGCGTCATACAGCCCGAAGCGGTGGTTGGTGCCCCCGCCGTCCAGCACGGCTTCCTTCTCCAGCTCGCGCAGGCCCGGCGTGGTCTTCCGGGTGTCAACGATGCGTGCTCTGGTGCCGTCCACCAGGCCGACGAAATTGCTGGTGCGAGAGGCGATGCCGGTCAGGTGCCCGAGCAGGTTGAGCGCGGTGCGCTCGGCAGTGAGGATCGAGCGCGCCGCACCCCTGACGGTGGCGACGAGGTCACCGGGCGTCAGCTTCTCAGCGGATGCTTTCGCCCACTCGATCTGCAGCGACGGGTCGACGGCGGCGAAGGTCGCGGTCGCAGCCCGGACCCCGGACAGCACCCCCGGCTCCCGGCTGACGATGTATGCCGACCCGGTGGCGTCCTCCGGCACGGTCAGCCGGGACGTGAGATCCCCGCCGAGGCCGAGATCCTCGGCGAGAGCGGTCTGCACGACGCGATCGAGCGATGGCGAGAACCGGGTCGTCATACGTGCGCTCCTTCAGTCACGTCGTCGGTGCGCCGGTGCGCGCCGACACTGTGCGGGTGGGCGAGTGCGGACCGGGCGATCAGCCAGGCGACATACGCTACGTCGTCACCCAGGTGCGGTTCGAACGCGTCCACGGCCGCCTGCAAAGTCGGCCCGTCGCGCAGCACCCCGCACGCGGCGCCGAGCGTGGCGCGGACTGCGGGCAGCGACATGGGGGCGGACGCACTGGTGACACCGCGGGGAACGACGGTTGCCGGTTCGGCCGGTGCCACCGTCGGTGCCCAGGTGCCGTCCCAGTCGCTCGCGTCGGATGCCGCGACGCGACCCGTCACGAACGCTTCGAGCAGCGAGTTGGACGCGAGGCGGTTGGCGCCGTGCAGACCGGTGCGCGAGACTTCGCCGGCGGCCCAGAGCCCGGGCACCGAGGTGCGACTCCTCGCGTCGACGGTGACCCCGCCCATCGAGTAGTGCAGAGCCGGTCGCACGGGCAGCAGATCGCCGGCCAGGTCCAGTCCGCAATCACCAGCAAGCCGAGTGACCTCTGGGAATCGGGTTCGTACGTCGGGGATTCCACGCGCGTCGAGGTACACAGTCCGGTCGAGCATCAACTGCTCCCAGACTGCCGCGGCGACCACGTCGCGTGGCTGCAGTTCGTCGACGAATCGCACGCCTCCGGCCAGCAGCACCGCACCGGCACCCCGCAGGGCCTCGGTCAGGAGCGGCATCGGGTCGCGCGGCACGTCGAGACCGGTCGGGTGGAACTGCACCAGGTGCAGATCGTCGGTGCGCGCACCGGCCCGCGCCGCGAGTGCCACTCCCTGTCCCAGCGCCGTGCGCGGGTTGGTGGTGTGCGGCCAGAGCCCGCCCAGCCCTCCGGTCGCCAGGATCACCCGGCGGGTCTCGATGACCCGCGAGCCCTCCGGGGTGCGCACACGCACGCCGCTGATGGCACCCTGCTCATCGGTGAGCAGCTCTGTGACGTGATGATTTTCGAGGACTTCGGTGTCCGGCCAGGCGGACGCAGCGTTGGCCGACGTGGAGGTGATCGTGGCGCCGCTGCGGTCGCCGGCGTGCACGACGCGTGGCCGGCTGTGCCCGCCCTCCAGCGCCAGGTCGAGCTCGCCGTCCGGTCGCTGGTCGAAGCGGACGCCGATGCCGGCGAGGCTGTGCACGACTTCGGGGGCGACGTCCGTGATGCGGCGGATCACCTCGCGGTCGCCGGCGGCCGCGCCGGCCCGCCAGGTGTCCTGTGCGTGCAAGGCCGTCGAGTCATCGGGATCCAGAGCCGCGGCAATGCCGCCCTGCGCCAGCATGCTCGCGGCGCCCCCGGTGATCGCACCCGACGTGAGCACCCGGCAGGGCTGGCTGTCGCCGGTGACGTGCCGTGCCGCGGTCAGTCCGGCGAGCCCGGACCCGATGACGACGATCGGTTCGTGGGTGGTCATCAGCGCACCGCCAGCATTCGCTCTATGGCGTGTCGGGCCGGCTCGGCCACCGCTGAGTCGACGTCGATCTCCGGGCCACCGGTCTCCAGTGCAGTCCGTATGGCGCCCAACGTGTTTCGCTTCATGTGCGGGCACAGGTTGCACGGTCGCACGAACTCTAGATCGGGGTGCTGCGCGGCGAGGTTGTCGCTCATCGAGCACTCGGTGATCAGGGCAACGCTGACCGGGTGCTCGGTCTCGACATACCGCTGCATGTCGGCGGTCGACCCGGCGAAGTCCGCTTCGGCGACGACGTCCGGCGGGCACTCCGGGTGCGCCAGCACGGTCACGCCGGGATGTCCCTCGCGGATCTGCACGATGTCCAGTGGCGTGAAACGTTCGTGCACTTCGCAGGCGCCCGGGTGCGTGACGACCTCGACACCGGTGAGCGCCGCGATGTTCCGCGCGAGGTACTGATCGGGGATCATGATCACCTTGTCGACCCCTAGCGACCGGATGATCTGCACCGCGTTGCCGGATGTGCAGCAGATGTCGCTGGCGGCCTTCACCGTGGCCGAGGTGTTGACGTAGGTGACCACGGGCGCGCCCGGGTGTTGCGCGCGTAGCGCCGCAATGTCCTGTGGCGTAATGCTTTCCGCGAGGGAACAGCCGGAGCGCAGGTCGGGCAGCAGCACCCGCTTGGCCGGGTTGAGCAGCTTGGCGGTCTCCGCCATGAAGTGCACGCCGGCGAGCACGATGGTGCCGGCGTCGACATGCTGCGCTTCCCGCGCGAGAGCGAGCGAGTCGCCGCGAATGTCGGCAACACCGTGGAAGACCTCCGGCGTCATGTAGTTGTGCGCCAGGATCACCGCGTCCTGCTCGCGCTTGAGCCGCTGGATCGCCTCGATGTCCTCGGCATACATCGCCCACTCGATCTCGGGGATGACGTGTCGCACGGCGTCGTATGCCGCGGCGTGGTCGTATGCCGACAGTTCGCTGACACTCATGGCAACTCCTAGCCTGAAATGCTCATCGTGAGTAAATGCTGAAAGTGAGCATAACAGGCACCCTGCGGTATGCCGGTCGCGCGCCACACCGCGCGCTGGGCATACCGCAACGCTGTTCAGCGAGGCAACGGCAGCTTGGTGCCGACCTGGGCGCGCTCTTCGCGCACCGAGCCGCGGAAGCGGTAGAGCCGGGCGGGGCGGCCACCTGTGTCGTGGGACAGCTCGCCGGTCGGCTCGACGAGTTCGTGCTGCACTTCCACGGACCGGCGGAAGTTCTGCTTGTGGATGTGCTGCCCGGCGATCGCTTCGACGGTCTCTTGCAGGGCCAGCAGGGTGAAGGACTCGGGCATGAGCTCGAAAACCACTGGGCGGTATTGCAATTTGGCCCGGATACGCGACAGGCCGGTGGCCAGGATGCGGCGGTGGTCGTGTGCCATCGGGCCGGCGGTGAGTGCGGAAATCCTTCCGGCAGTAGGGGATTCGGCGACCAATCCCGCTTCCCACAGCAATTCGTAGCGTTGGAGGGCGAATTCGGCGCGCCAGGGTCGGTCGTCATACCCGAAGAGGAAGGCACAACGATCGCGTCGCTCGTCGAGGTCACCCGACCACCGCCGCAGCGCGAGCTCGATCTCCTCGCTGAGCCGGTCGGTGCCGCTGGCGGTCAGGTGGCGGCGGTCCTCCCAGGGGAGCAGGTCATAGAGCGCTGACCAGTCGGCCGGCCGGGCGCTGCCGTCGATCGGCGCCCGGGTCAGCCCGAGATAGGAGATCGACACGGTGCGACAGTCGTCGGCGGAGCGGCCGAGGTCGGCGAAGGTGTAGAGCTGTTCGACATACCCGAGATCGAACCCGCTTCTCTCGCGGGCAAATTCGCGCACCCCGGCCTGCAGCGATTCCCCGGCCGCCAGCGGACCGGCTGGCAGCGCAGGCGGCTCACCGCCCGCGAGCACCCATGGCCGGCCCGCGTTCACGGTGAGCACGACAGCCACGAGTTCGGCCTGAAGCCTCATGGCACGGCCGTCACGAAGTCGATGAGTTCCTCGACGCGGCCGAGCAATTCGGGCTGCAGGTCGGTATAGCTGCGAACGGTTCCGAGCATTCGCTGCCAGCCGGTCGCCACGTCGGCCTGCGTCTCGTGCGGCCAGCCGAGCGCGGCGAGGATGCCGTGCTTCCACGACATGCCACGAGGTATGACGGGCCATTTCTCCCAGCCCAGCCGCTCCGGGCGGATCGACTGCCACACATCGACATACGGGTGGCCCACGACGAGCACGTCCCGGTGCGCTTCCGGGATCGCCAGGGCGTCCTGCACGATGCGGGCTTCCTTGGTGCCGGGCACGAGGTGGTCGACCAGCACGCCCAGCCGGTGCGACGGCGACGGCGCGAAATCCCGGATGACGTCCCGCAGGTCGTCGACGCCGTGCAGCGGCTCCACGACGACACCTTCGATGCGCAGGTCGGCGCCCCACACCTTCTCGACCAGTTCGGCGTCATGCTTGCCCTCGACGAAGATCCGGGAACCACGCGCGATGCGGGCGGAAGTGTCGGCGACGGCCCTCGACCCGCTCGCCGTGCGGGACGCGGCTTCGCGCGCGGCCTGCAGCGCGGCGGCTTCGGCAGCGGGCACCGGAGCGATCAACTCGACGGGCGCACCGTCGATCAGGAATCCCGGACCCATCGGGAACGCCCGGATCCGGCCACGCCGGTCCTCGAGATGCACGACCCGCATGCCGCCCGACTTCTCGACCGAGACCACCGCGCCGCACCAGCCGGTCTCGACCTCTTCGACGACCAGGCCGGTGGCAGCCGGGACCTGCTGTGAGCGGCCCCGCGGCGGCTTACGCCAGTCACCGGCGAGCACGTCTGCGCCATATCTGTCCGTCACGTCGGGAAGAGTAACCAACATCTGCGTGCTCATCGGCGCGCTGCAGGTCGCGTGGCGCGGGCAATTCGGCGCAGTTGCCCGGGCGACGTAGACTTGGCACTCGGAACGGGTGAGTGCCAGGTCTGGTGGAGCTAGGTGGAGGTGACGATGGCGATCAGCGACGAGCGCAAGCTGCAGGTGCTGCGCGCCATCGTCCAGGACTATGTCGCGACGTCCGAGCCGGTGGGGTCCAAGGCGCTGCTCGAGCGGCACCAGCTGGGGGTGAGCGCCGCCACCGTACGCAACGACATGGCCGCGCTGGAGGACGAGGGCCTCATCGCCGCGCCGCACACGTCCGCAGGACGAATTCCGACCGACGCCGGATACCGCCTGTTCGTCGACAGGCTCAGCCAGATCAAGCCCTTGTCCAAGGCCGAACGCAACGCGATCGAGCAGTTCCTGGTGCGCTCGGTCGACCTTGACGACGTGCTGTCCCGCACGGTGCGCCTGCTCTCGTCGCTGACCGGCCAGGCGGCCGTCGTGCAGTATCCATCGCTTAGCACCGCAACCGTCCGCCACGTCGAACTCGTGCCGCGCACCGCCGACCGGCTCACCCTCGTCGTCATCCTGTCGACCGGCCGCGTCGAGCAGCGGGTGATCGACCTGGGCACCACCCTCGACGACACGCAGGTGGACGAACTCATCAATGACCTGCGAGGCGGCCTGAACGAACACACCGTCGGGCTGCGCCGGGCACCGGCATCCGCGGCGCTGCTGACCTGGTCGGCGCAACTGGAGACCGGTCAGAACAGTGCGCGTTCGCGAGTGGTCGAGTCGGTTGCTGCCGTGCTCGCCGAGGAGCGAGAAGATCGGGTGCTGCTCGGTGGCACGGCCAATCTGGTGCGCTCCGGCGGTGACTTCGCCTTGTCTCTCGGACCGTTGCTCGACGCACTGGAGGAGCACATGGTGCTGCTGCGGCTGCTCAGCCACGAGGTGGGTGAGGCCGCCAACGACGGAGTGGCCGTGCGGATCGGCGCCGAGAACACCATCCGCGGCCTCGCCGCGACGTCGATCGTGACGACGTCATACGACTCGGACAGTATGGCGAGCCTCGGCGTGCTCGGCCCGACCCGCATGGACTACCCCTCGACCATGGCTGCGGTGCGTGCGGTGGCACGCTACGTCGCCGACCTCATCGACAACTGAAAGCGCTACGGCTCAAAGGAGCTTCGTGAACGACTACTACGGCGAACTGGGTGTCGCGCAGGATGCGAGCCCGGAAGAGATCAAGCGCGCCTATCGCAAGCTCGCGCGCAAACTGCACCCCGACGTGAATCCGTCCGAGGAGGCGTCGGAGCAGTTCAAGCGGGTCGCGCAGGCGTATGACGTGGTGGGTGACGCGGAGAAGCGCCGCGCCTACGACATGGGCAACGACCCGTATGCCATGGCGGGCGGTGGCGCCGGCTACGGCCAGGGCTTCTCCTTCTCGGACATCATGGACGCCTTCTTCGGCGGCGGCGCGGCGGCCGCCGGCCCTCGGTCGCGCATGCAGCGCGGCCAGGATGCCCTGATTGGTGTCGAAATCGACCTGTCCACAGCGGTTTTCGGTGGCGCCGAGGAGATCACCTTCGACACGGCGGTCACCTGCTCGGTCTGCCACGGCGACGGCGCGCGGCCGGGCACCGGCAAGCACACCTGCGAGATCTGCCACGGCAGCGGGCAGGTGCAGGAGATGCAGCGCTCCTTCCTCGGCCAGGTCATGACGACCCGACCGTGTCACGCGTGCCGGGGGTATGGCGAGGTCATCGACGACCCGTGCTTCAACTGTTCCGGAGAAGGCCGCATTCGCGACCGGCGCACGATCACCGTCAAGGTGCCGGCCGGGGTGGATAGCGGAACCCGCATCCAGCTGACCGGCGAAGGTGAGGTCGGCCCGGGCGGTGGACCGTCGGGCGACCTCTACGTCGAGGTCCGAGTCCGCAAGCACGCGACGTTCCAGCGGCGGGGCGATGACCTGCACTGCTCGGTCGAGTTGCCCATGACGGCAGCGGCACTCGGCACCTCGCTGCCGTTGGAGACCTTCGACGGTCCGCGTGATGTCGAGATCCCGCAGGGCACGCAGCCCGGCGACGTGATCACGCTGCGCGGCCTCGGTGTCACGCACTTGCGCACACAGAGCCGCGGCGACCTGATGGTGCACGCCAACGTGCGCGTTCCCACCCGGCTCGACCCGCAGCAGGAGGACTTGCTGCGGCAACTGGCCAAGGAGCGCGGCGAGGAGCGTCCCGAGCCGCGCTTCGGGCGCGTCGAAAAAGGTCTCTTCGGCAAGCTGCGCGACGCGTTCCAGGCCAAGTAGCCGGCCGGCCGTGACGTCTCGCTTGTTCTTCGCCGCCGAGTCCGCTCTTGACGGTCTGGCCATCGGAGACACCGTGTCGGTGACCGGCGAGGAGGCGCGTCACGCCGTGGTGGTCAGCCGGTTCACGACCGGAGAAGTCGTGCGCGTCGCGGACGGTTCCGGGCAGGTGGTCGAAGGCGCGATCGTGGTGGCAGAGCCGGAGTTGCTCTCGGTCATGGTTGAGAAGATCCACGAATCTGCAGCAGCCGCAACCAGGTTCGTGCTCCTGCAGGCGCTCGCGAAGGGCGGCAGGGACGAGCAGGCGGTCGAGGCGGCGACCGAACTCGGCGTCGATGCCGTGATCCCATGGCGGGCCGACCGCAGCATCGTGCAGTGGCGCGGTGACCGGGCGGTCAAGGCGCAGCGCAAGTGGGAGGCACTGGCGCGGGCAGCCAGCAAACAGTCCCGTCGGCCCGCGGTGCCGCCGATCGAGCCAGTGGTCACCAGCAAGTCGGTGCTGTCCCGGCTGGCCGACGCCGACGCAGTGATCGTGCTGCACGAGGACGCAGAGCAACCCATCGGCGAATTCGACGTGCCGGCAGGCGAAGTCGTGATCGTCGTCGGCCCCGAGGGTGGCATCTCGCCCGGTGAACTGTCGGCCTTCCAGGACGTCGGTGCCCGGCCACTACGGCTCGGCCCGACTGTCCTGCGCGCCTCGAATGCCGGCCCGACCGCGCTCGCGATCCTGCTATCCCGCACTCGCTGGCGCTGACCACCCGGGGAGCGACGGCGCGAGACGCGCGAACGCCGCCGTGCCGGCCTCGGTGATCGCCAGCTCCCGCGGGCGCGGACCGGGCCGCACCCAGTCGCGTTCGCGAGCTGCCTGCAGGATCGCCGCGCCGAGGGCGCCGGACAGGTGGTGCTGCTGCTCGGTCCAATCCAGGCAGAAGCGCAGTGTCGGCCGGGAGAGGCTCTCGACATACGCCAATTCGACTCCCCAGGAAGGCAATTCGACAGCGGCGCGCGGCCCCAGGCCAAAGTGACCGCGGCCGAGCTGCGCGGACAACGGGTCACCGGGACGCCGTCGCGCGTCCGGCACTGCGTCGAGCGACACCAGCACCTCGGCATCGATCAGCGCCGCCGTAATGGCGACTCCGAGGCGTCCCGCGAAGTGGTCGTAGCACGTGCGTGCGGTCCGTAACCGCTGCAACCGGGTGCCGGCGCGCAGTGATGTCACCGGCGGTAACGGGGTGAGTGCCTGCATCGCCTCGAACGCGGCCGCGACCTGTCTGTCGGCCAGATAGTAGAAGCGGTGCCGGCCGCTGACCTCGACCTGGACCACGCCTGCTTCGAGCAATTTGCGCAAGTGTCCGCTCGCGGTCGCCGCGCTCACCCCTGCCTCGCTCGCGAGCCTGGACGCCGGCAGCCGCCGTCCGTCGACGAGCGCTCCGATCATCGAAGCGCGCGCCCGGTCCGCGAAGAGCGTGGCGACGTCGCTGACCTCTCGGAGGCCGGGGGCTTTCGTCATACGTCCATTGTCGTCGGCGAACACTTCGGCGGCCACCGAAGTTTCACCACACCAGCCTTGCCGGTATGGCGAGCGAGCAAAGGATCAGCAAGAGACGTGGACTGCGTGGGGCAACTGTCACGACGCCGCTCTTCGAGACGAATCGGCGAAGTGCCCTGATCATCCTGTGCGCCGCGATGTTCCTGGTGCTTCTCGACGTATCCATTGTTAACGTCGCGTTGCCCAGCATCGCCCGCAACCTCGGCGGTGGCACTTCCGGCGCGCAGGCGGTGATTGACAGCTACACGGTGCCACTGGCCGCCTTCTTGCTGACCGCCGGGGCGATGGCCGACCGGTGGGGTGCCCGGCGGACGTTCGCGGCGGGCCTGTTGGGGTTCGGGCTGGGTTCGATCTGTTGTGCCGCTGCCCCGGACCTTCCGGTGCTCATGGCTGGCCGCATCGCGCAGGGGGCCGGCGCCGCAGGGATGTTGCCCGCCAGCCTCGCGCTGATCGCAGTCATCTGGGACGAGCCGGGCCGGCGTGCTCGCGCGATCGGCGTGTGGTCGGGCATCTCTGGGTCCGCCGTGGCCATCGGCCCGCTCGTCGGCGGCGCGTTGGTCGAGGCCGGTGGCTGGCGCTGGATCTTCGTGGTCAATCTGCCGGTGGTCGCGGCGGCGCTCGCAGCTGCCTGGCTGCTACCTGCCGGCACCAGATGCGCTCGCGCGATCGACTGGTTCGGTGCAGCGGCGTCGACATTGTGTCTGGGGTGCCTGATCGCCGGGGTCATCGAACTCGGCGAGCACGGTGCCGGTGCGCTGGCACTGGCACTCCTCGCCGGCGCGGCGGTATGCGGGATAGTGTTCGTCGCCGAGCAGCGCCGTGTTCCGGAGCCGATGGTGCCACGCGAATTGTGGCGCAACGCAGCATTGCTGCGCTCGTGCGGCGGCTCGCTCGGGATGAACCTGGTGGGCAACGGAACACTGCTCGTGCTGGCCTTCCTCTTCCAAGTGGTGCAGCACCGCGGCGCGCTCGCAGCCGGCCTGGCGACCCTGCCCGTGTTCGCGCCGTTGACCCTGGTGCCACTCGTGGGCAGCAGCATTCTGTCGCGGATGCGTCCGCCCGTGCTGATCCGTCGCGGTTTCGCAGCTGGCGTCGTAGGCCAGCTGGCGCTGGTCGCTGCGGTGCTGCGGGCCCCTCACTCAGCCGTCGCAGTCGTGCCCGGCATGGTGCTCAGCGGCTGCGCGCTCGGAGCGCTGGTCACTCCGCTCGTCGCGTCGGCTGTCGCGGCTGCGCCGTCGTACGGCGGTCTGATCGGTGGTCTCAACAACGCGGCGCGCCAGACGGGCACGTCGGTGGGAGTGGCCCTGTTCGGTGCGGTCACCGGCACCGCGAGCGCGCCATCCGCGACGGGGCGTATGGCGGGATGCTTCCTGCTTGGCGCCGGGATCTGGCTGGTCTCCGGGATCTTTGCGGGACGTTCGCCGCGCGACGGGTAACCGAGCACGCGTCGCGCGGCGTGCAGTTTCGATTCGAGCCTGTCGGACGGCGCCCGTAGACTGAGACCACGATGACGAGCGACGACCATGATCCCCAGCCCGGCGTGAGCGTCCCGGGCGACTTCCGGGCCGAGCACACCGTCGAGATCCCGCCGGACATCGCGATGGTGAGCCTGCTGGGTCCGCGCGATGAGTTGCTGCGCACGATGGAGCGCGCGTTTCCGCGGCTGACGATGCACGTGCGAGGCAACGTCTTCCACCTGGCCGGCCCGCCGGCCGACATGGCGCTGGTCGAGGAACTCATCGACGAGTTGCTGGTCGTGCTCGACGCCGGCCAGCCGCTCAACCGCGACGCTGTCGAGCGCTCGATCGGCATGCTGCGTGCGCGCACCCGCGAACGCCCGGCCGACGTGCTGACGATGAACATCGTCAGCAACCGTGGCCGCACCATCCGGCCCAAGACCGTGGGGCAGAAGGAATACGTCGACGCCATCGACGACCACACGGTGGTCTTCGGCATCGGCCCGGCGGGCACCGGCAAGACCTACCTCGCCATGGCCAAGGCGGTGGCCGCGTTGCAGGCGAAGCAGGTCAACCGGATCATCCTGACCCGGCCGGCCGTCGAAGCGGGGGAGCGCCTCGGCTTCCTGCCCGGCACCCTCAACGACAAGATCGACCCCTACCTGCGACCGCTCTACGACGCGCTCCATGACATGGTCGACCCCGACTCCATCCCGCGCTTGATGGCGGCCGGCACCATCGAGGTCGCGCCGCTGGCCTTCATGCGTGGCCGGACCCTGAACTCCTCGTTCATCATCCTCGACGAGGCGCAGAACACCTCGGCCGAGCAGATGAAGATGTTTCTGACCCGGCTCGGGTTCGGCTCCAAGATGGTCGTGACCGGCGATGTCACCCAGGTCGATCTGCCCGGCGGCACCCAGTCCGGCCTGCGTGTCGTCCAGGACATCCTGGCCGACATCGACGACATCCACTTCTCCCGGCTGACCGCGCAGGACGTAGTGCGGCACCGGCTGGTGAGCGAGATCGTCGAGGCGTATGACGAGTTCGACGCGCGCGGCAAGACCGCCCGCCCGGCCAGCGTCCGGGGCGGCGGGAACGCACGATGAGCGAGCAACCAAGATGAGCATCGATCTGCTCAACGAGACGGACTACGAGGTCGACCTGCCCGAGCTGCGCGACTGCGCGGCGCACGTCCTGAGCGAGCTCAACGTGCACCCGGAAGTCGAGCTCTACATCGGCATCATCGACGAGTCGGCCATGGAGTTGCTGCACAAGCAGTGGATGGACCTGCCCGGCCCCACCGATGTCATGAGCTTCCCGATGGACGAGCTGCGTCCCGGCAAGGAGGGCGACGATCCCGTCGAGGGTGTCCTCGGCGACATCGTGCTGTGTCCGACGGTCGCCGCCGCGCAGGCCGAGCAGGCGGGTCACACCACCGCCGAGGAGCTCCTGCTGCTCACCGTGCATGGCCTGCTGCACCTGCTCGGTTTCGATCACGCCGAACCCGGCGAGCGCCGCGAGATGTTCTCCTTGCAGCGCACCTTGTTGTTGACTTTCCTGGCCGGTCGCCAGCGGCAGGGTGAGGACGTGCGCATCATTCCGCCCACGGGCGAGTGACCCGATGATCGCTCTGCTCGTCGCTGCGCTGCTCTCGGTAGTGCTCGGCTTTGCGTTCGCGGCGATCGATTCCGCGCTCAGCCGGGTCGGACGTCATACCGCCGACGACCTGGTCGAGTCAGGCCGCCGCGGGGCACTGCCGTTGCAGCGTCTCGTGGCCGACAGCTCGTCGGTCGCCATGGTGCTCGCCTTCCTGCGCGTCGCGGCCGAGGCAACTGCTGCGGTGCTGGTCACCCTTGCCGTGCGGGAAGCGGCTCACGACTTCTGGGTCGCGTTGCTGGTCGCGATCGTGGTCATGGCGATCGTTTCGTTCGTGCTGGTCGGTGTCTCACCACGCACGCTCGGTCGGCAGCACGCCATAGCGGTCGCGCTCGGCGCGGCACCGGTCGTGCTGTGGCTGCACCGCCTCCTCGGGCCGATCGCACGCGGCCTGGTCGCCGTCGGCAATGCGGTCACTCCCGGGCGCGGTTATCGCGACGGGCCGTTCGACACCGAGGAGGAGTTGCGCGAATACGTCGATCTGGCAACGGATTCGGAGCTGATCGAAGACGACGAGCGCAAGATGATCCAGTCCGTTTTCGAGCTGGACGAGACGGTCGTGCGCGAACTGATGGTGCCCCGGCCCGACATGATCACGATTGACGTGAGCAAGACCCTCGGGCAGGCCATGCGCCTGTTCATGCGGTCCGGGTTCTCCCGCGTACCCGTGGTCGACGGCAGCGCCGACGCCGTCGACGGAGTGCTCTACTTCAAGGACGTGGCCGCGCGTGTCTTCCGCCGCGACGAATTGCTCGATCAGCAGGTCACCGAGGTGATGCGCGACGTCACGTTCGTCCCCGACAGCAAGCCGGCGGACGACCTCCTGCGCGAGATGCAGCTGGCACGAAGGCATTTCGCGATCGTCATCGACGAGTATGGCGGCACCGCCGGCCTGGTCACGCTCGAAGACATCATCGAAGAGGTTGTCGGCGAGATCGACGACGAATTCGACCGGGTGACACCCGGACCCGAAGAGTTGCCGGCGGGCGCCGTCCGGGTGCCGGCCCGTATGGCGGTCGACGATCTCGCCGAATACTTCGACGTCACCATCGACGAGGACGACGTCGACACCGTCGGCGGCCTGCTCGCCAAACTGGTCGGCCGGGTGCCGATCCCGGGCGCGACCGCCGACATCGCCGGGCTGCGGCTGACCGCGGAAAGACTGGCCGGCCGGCGGCACCAGATCGCGACCGTGCTCGTGGAGCCGGTGCCGAGCGCACCCGCGGAGGAGGACACGGCAGACCCCGGCGGCACCGGCGTGGGGGCGGATGAGAAGCAGGCCCCCGGCATACAGCAGGATGGGCGCAAGCCGGCAAAGGATGTAGTGCAATGAGCGACCACGAAGAATCGTCCAGCAAGCCTTACCGCGCTGGGTTCGCCTGTCTCGTCGGACGACCCAATGCGGGCAAGTCGACACTGACGAATGCCCTTGTGGGGCAAAAGGTTGCGATCACGTCGAGCAAACCGCAAACGACCCGTCACACGATTCGCGGCATCGCCACGACCGACGAGGCGCAGCTCATCCTGGTGGACACACCTGGCCTGCACAAGCCACGCACGTTGCTCGGGCAACGGCTCAACGATGTGGTGCGAGAGACGCTGCTCGACGTCGACGTCATCGGTTTCTGCCTGCCTTGTGATCAGCGGATCGGACCTGGCGACCAGTTCATCGCGGCCGAGCTCGCGGAGCTGCGGCGTGGCCGTAAGCGGCCGGTGGTCGCGCTCGCGACCAAGTCGGACACCGTCGACCGGGAGCGGCTCGCCCAGCACTTGATCGCGATCGAGCGGCTCGGCGAGTGGCAGGAGATTGTGCCGTGCTCGGCCACCAGCGGCACCCAGGTCGACACGGTCCTCGATGTGCTGATGAAGTACCTGCCCGAGTCGCCCAAGCTCTACCCGGACGGTGTGCTCACCGACGAGCCGGACGACGTGATGGTCGCCGAGCTGGTGCGGGAAGCCGCGCTCGAGGGCGTGCGCGACGAGCTGCCGCACAGCATCGCGGTGGTTGTCGAGGAGATGCTGCCCCGCGAGGGCCGGCCCGCAGACCGGCCGCTGATGGACGTGCGGGTCAACATCTTCGTCGAGCGCTCCAGTCAGAAGGCGATCATCATCGGCCGTGGCGGTTCACGGTTGCGTGACGTGGGCACTCGTGCCCGGCAGGCGATCGAGGAGCTGCTCGGCCAGCGGGTCTTCCTCGACCTGCACGTGAAGATCGCCAAGGACTGGCAGCGTGATCCCAACCAGCTGTCCAAGCTGGGGTTCTAGGAGGGGTCGAACATGACGCGTGATCGGGAAAATCTTGCGTGGGCCGAGTTCGGGGACACGCTGCGCTTGCCGGTTGACCCGGACAACGACTACATCCATGGAATCCCCTGGGATACGGCCCGATTCGACGCGTCTCACCCGCTCCTGGACATCGGGTCCGGCAGCGGGTTGACGACGATCACTCTGGCAGAGCGCTTTCCCGACGCCGAGATCATCTCGGTCGAGCCCGACCCGCCGATGCGCTCGTTGCTGATGCTGCGCGTCGCCGAGCGTGACGACGTTCGGGCGCGCACGACAGTGCTGCCGGAGTCGATCGTGGACACCTGGCTGCCCGAACGATGTGGTGGGGCGCTACTTCTGAACGTGATCTACTTCCTCGGCGGTCGTGATCGCGAGGAGTTCTGGGCACGGATGGCGCGGGCGTTGGTGCCGGGGGCGCCCATCCTGATGAGTCGATCGTACGGGGGAGTACCTTCCGAGCCTGTCGAACAGAAGCTGGTGACGTCTGCCCGGATGGGTCGGCACGAGTATCAGCGCTGGTTCGAGTCGAAGCCGGTGCGCGGCGGCCGGGTGGAGATCACCAACACCTACCGCGTGCTGCGTGATGGCGAACAGGTGCGTGAGGTGGTCACGACAGTTGCGCCTGTCGGCATGGATGAGGAGGATGTGCTCGCGGAGATCCCGATCGGTCAGTTCGGCATCGAGGAGCTCGACGATCGCTACTTCGCGATCCGCCGGCTGACCGACATACGTCGCTGAACGCATCAGCCTTCGACGCGCAGCGCGACAACAGGTGGCGTGGCGATCGCTCGCCGGGCCGGCGGCTGCGACGCGAGGAGTATGACGGCCAGCGCCGCCAGCACGATGGCGACCAGCACCAGCCAGGGCAGACCCCAGACGAAGCCGCGGGTTTCGGCCCCCACCAGCGCCTGCGCACCGGCCGATCCGTAGCAGATGCCCACCACGATCCCGGCTGCCGTCGCCGCAGCGGACATCGCCACCGACTCCTTGGTGATCATCGAGCGGACCTGTGCGCCGGTGAAACCCAGTGCCCGGAGCAGCCCGAGCTCGCGGCGTCGCTGGATCACCGTCAGGGACATGGTGCTGACGAACCCGACGGCGGCGATCAGTGACGAGACGACGCCGACGGTGACGGTGATCGTTGTCGCGACCGTGAGCACCTGGTGCGCCTCGTGTCGTTGCGCTGCCGACGTGAACCGCCATGAGGCGACCGCGGTCTGCAGGGCGGAGTCGCCGGACGCGACGGTGACCACGAGCGCGACACCGACGAACAGACCGAGGGTGGAACGCGTCGTGCGGGCTGGGTCAGCAACGGCGTTACGTCGCGCGATCCGGCTCGGGCCGTCGCTGCCGGTGAGCCGACCGAGCAGGTTGACGACGGCCGGCAGCACGAAACGGGCGCCCGACAGCAGCCCGGTCGAGGTTACGCAGGCCGCGAGAAAGGCGACGAAAAAGCCTCCGGGGCCACCGTTTTCGCCCATCACCATGGCCAGCGCGAACAGTGCCGCACCGACGACGACCAGTGTCATCGAGAAGACGACGCGCACCCGACCAAGGGGACTGCCGACGCCGCGCGCCCCGCTGGACCCGGCGAGCGCGTCGGCGGGTGAGACCTCCAGCACCCGGCGCGAACCGGCCCAGCCGGCAACCGCCGCAACAGCGGTGATGGCGAGCGCGGCGATCGGCGATCCCCAGGAGAACCACGGGTAGCGGACGTCGGGCAGGTGGCTCTGGTGCACCAGGATCAGGCGCACCGCGTCGACCGCGATGGTTGCCACGACGACTCCGATGACACTGCCCAGCAGGCAGATCCGAGCACTGCTGGCCGCGATGGAGCGGCGCAGGTCGGTGCTCTTGGCGCCGAGCAGGCGCAGGGTTGCGATCTGCTGGAGTCGCCCGGCGACCACGGTGGCGACGCCGGAGGAGATCACGACCGCGGCGACATACAGCGCCATCCCGATGAAGACGGTGGCGACGATGTCGAGGAATGCGCTGGCGGAGCCGCCGCTGTGCTTGCCCAGGGTCGACAGGAGGGTGCTGCAGCTGAGCAGGGCTCCGGCATATGCCCCGGACAGGCCTGCGACCACCGCGATGGTGGTGAGCTCGCGCGGCGACCCGAGGACGAGGTTGCGTCTCATGCGCACCCCTCCTTCGTCGGTGTGTGCATGAGCCCTGTGCCTATTGGGCACTCGCTGCGCTCGCTGATCATGCCGGCACCCCCTCGGCAGTGAGGAGCAGCTGCGAGATCTGCTGCGGTGACATCCTGCCGTGGTCGGCGACGACGCGGCCGTCGGCCAGCACGAGCACTCGGTCGGCGAATGAGGCGGCGATCGGATCGTGACTGACCATGGCGATCGTCTGCCCGTATTCCGTCGCGGCAGAACGCATCAGCTGTAGCACCTCGCTCGATGACCGGGTGTCCAGGTTGCCGGTCGGTTCGTCCGCGAAGATGATCGCCGGCCGGGACGCGAGAGCGCGCGCGATCGCCACGCGCTGCTGCTGACCACCGGACAGCTCGGCCGGTTTGTGGTCGACCCGGGCGGCCAGCCCGAGCACGTGCACCAGGTGGTCGATCCAGGTCCGCTGCTGCGGTGTGACCGATCGACCGGCCAGTTCGAACGGAAGCAAGACGTTTTCGGCGACTGTCAGCGTCGGCACCAGATTGAACGACTGGAAGACGAATCCGACGTGCTGGCGGCGAAGGATGGTGCGCGCGGTGTCGTCCATCGCGTGCAGTGGCTGTCCGGCGAGGAAGACGCCGCCCGTTGTGACGTCGTCCAGCCCGGCCGCGACATTCATGAAGGTCGACTTGCCGGAGCCGGACGGTCCCATGATCGCGGTGAATTCGCCGCGCCGGATGTCGACGCTGACGTCCCGCAGCGCGTGCACAACGGTCGCTTCAGTGCCGTAGCTCTTGCCGACTTCGCGGAACGCGACCACGGCGGCTTCGTCGTTGGGTGTGGTGAACATGCGACCAGCCTCGCGGGCCGGGCGGCGCTGCACATCCGGCGAGTGGATCAATCCGCCTACGTCCGAGGTTGTATGGCGCAGCGGGCGCCATACAACCTCCGGCGGCTCAGAGCAGGCCGTGCTCGTAGCAGTAGACCACCAGCTGCACGCGGTCCCGCAGCTGCAGTTTCGCGAGCACGCGCGACATGTGAGTCTTCACCGTTGCTTCGGAAAGGTATTCGGCAGAAGCAATTTCGGCGTTCGACATACCCTTGGCGGCGCGCAGCATGATTTCCCGCTCGCGTTCGGTCAGCCGGTCGTACTCCTTGCCCGGGGTTCGCGACTGTTCGGCGCGGAAGCGTTCGAAGAGCGACTTGGTCGCGGTCGCCGCGACGACCTGGCTGCCGGATGCGATGGCCCGGATGGCGCCGAGCAGAAACTCGGGCTCGGCGTCCTTGAGCAGGAAGCCGCTGGCACCCGCCTCGATCGCGTCCGCGACTGCCGCATCGAGGTCAAAAGTGGTCAGCACCAGCACTTTCGGCGCCCGCTCACCGAAGTGCTCACCGATGGTGCGCGTCGCGGTCACCCCGTCGACGTGCGGCATCCGGACGTCCATCAGCACCACGTCGGGGGAGGTGCGCGTGACCAGGTCGACGGCGTCCGAGCCGTCGGCCGCCTGACCGACCACAAGCAGGTCGGGCTGGCTGCCGATGACCAGTGCGAGACCGCTGCGGAAGAGCGCCTGGTCGTCGATCATGGCGACTCGGGTGGGTTTCTCGGTCACGAGCGCGTGGATTCCTTTGCCATTTCGACAGTTTCACATGCCTGACCGGCCCTTGCCGGTCCGGGGACGCGTGCTTCGACCACCCAGTTGGCGCCGCATGCCGCAGCGTCGAGGTGCCCGCCCGCGATCGTGGCGCGTTCCATCATGCCGATGACGCCGTGTCCGGTGCCCTCGCCGCGTTCGCCGATCGTGTTGGCAACCTGCAGCCGGTAGCCATCCGTCCAGTCCTGGGTGACCAGGACCGGACGGCTCAGGTCGCCGTGCTTGAGGGCGTTGGTGAGCGCCTCGCTCAGCAGCCGGTATGCCGTCAGCGCGAGCAGCCCCGAGGAATCAGGCGTGCCGTAGCTCTCGCAGCGAAGATCCATCCCGGTCAACCGCATTCGGTCCATCAGGCGGTCTTGTTGCGCGTGTCCGGGTGTCGCCCGGTCGGCGTCGGAGTCGCGCAGCTCGGCAAGGATGGTGCGCAGATCCGCGATCGTCGAGCGCGCCGTCTCGGCGATGACGTCGAGTGCCTGCGCTGTCGCGTCCGGGTCGGCCCGGAGGGCATATCGGGCGCCGTCGGCTTGTGCTGCCACGACCGCCCAGGAGTGGGCGACGATGTCGTGCATGTCGGCGGCGACACGGCTGCGTTGTAGTTCGTGTTCGTAGCTTTCGGCGAGGCGCTGGCGCTCGATCCGGTCGAGTTGCGCGTCGACCGATGCCTGGATGGACCGTCGCCGCTGCAGCCGCAGGTAGCCACCGATCCAGCCGCCGCCGCAGACGAGAGCTGCCATCGCGGTGATCGCGACGGCGTCGGCGATCCGGCCACTGGCGGTGCCGTCGATCCGCACAGCCAGCGTGACCCAGACCAGCAGCACCGTGAGCCCGGCCCCGGCCGCGACCAGCCCGAAGATGCGCACCGCCCGGCGCGGATGAGCGCCGAGGACGAAGAAGAGCGCGGCATACGCCAGGTCGGCGAACGCAGGGGTGAGGAACCACTCGGGGTGCGCGAACTGGAGTATGGCGGCAGCGAGCCCGAGAGCAACCGTCGCCGGCAGGCTGAGGCGTCGTACGGCCAGGGCCGCGCCCAGCAGCAGAACGACGATGACGTGCCCGACCCCGATGAGACTGTAGAGCCCGCCGAACAGCAGCGCGAATGCCGCCGCGCAGCCGAGGTCGAAGACCAGCTGCCGGCGAGTCGGCCGGCCGCCGTGCTCCCAGATCTGTGGCATCTCACCAGTGTGACGGAGTGCGTGCCGTCGGACATCGTCCGCAGGTTGTATGGCGCCGGCCGGATAGCTCTTCGCGTGCAGATGACGCTGTGTCTCGGGTCCGTGCTGGTGCGGTTCGGCCACTTAATTCGGTTGCCGATATCAGTGGCCGACGCGACTGTCGTGGGCATGGCTGGAGATCCGGTGCTCTATTTCAATGATGTTGCGGATCGGTATGACGAGGCAGCGCCATTCTTTGCGTCGTTCGCTCGCGAGACGGCAACGGCGCTCGGCATCGGTCGATTCGCTGAGGTGCTGGACGTTGGCGCCGGGCGTGGAGCACTCGCCAAGGAGGCGCTGACGCACGGCTGTACCGAGGTGATCGCCGTGGACGCCGCCCCACGCATGATGCAGCTGTTGGCGCGGGAGCGGACCCGGATCGGAACCGCTGTCATGGACGCTCAACGGCTTGCGTTTCGGGACTTGGCTTTCGACGCGGTGGTTTCGGCGTTCGTCATACATATCGTGCCCGATCCGCAACAGGTGATGCGGGAGATGGTCCGCGTCGTGCGCAGCAGTGGCCTCGTGGCCGTCGTCGTGCCGGGGCGCGCGGACGACTTACCCGACCCGTGGGACGACCCGATTCGCCCGATTGTCAACGACTTTCGCCGTCACTTCGCTGATGGGCATGGCCGTCACGCCGGCGGGAACTACGCCGATGAAGAGGCTCTGCTGCTAGAAGCGGGACTGCGGGATGTTCAGGGGGTGACGGTCGAGGTGCGCCTGCCAGTGAGCAACGGTGAGCACTACTGGCAGTGGCTGACCAGTCACGGCGCCGGAGCATTCACGCAGGGACTGCCTGGCACTGCCCGGTCAGAGTTCCGACGCCGGGTGACTGCCGCGGTCGACGAGCGCCCGGGGTTTTGCATCCGACGCAGCGCGGCGGTCTGGTGTGGCCGTCGCCACGGCCGGTGATGACACCCCGTCGCGGCTCTGGCCAGGTGCAGAACGGCCGAGGCTGGACCCTGGTGGCTCGTGGCGCCACAATGGCGCCATGCCCAGCATTCAGATCAAGAACGTCTCCGACGAGGCGCACGCCGTGCTGCGGTCGCGCGCCGCAGCGGCGCACCAGTCCCTGCAGGAGTACTTGCGTACGCGCCTGGAGGAGGAGGCACGAACGCCGAGCCTCGACGAGATCCTCGACCGGGCAGCGGCCCGGGCCGGCAGCGGTGGGAGCGTTCGCATGGCGGAGGCAGTGGCGATCTTGCGCGAAGAACGTGATCGTCGTTGATGCCAGCGTCGTGGTAGCGACGCTCGTCGGCGAGGTCACGGAGGTGGCGACCGCTACCCAGCGACTTCGCGGCGAGGAGCTCGCTGACCCCGAGCTGGTCGATATCGAAGTGATGTCAGTGCTGCGCCGGAAGGTGGGCGCGGGCGAGTTGACGCCGGCCAAGGCGCGCTTGGCCCTGAACGATCTGCGGCTGATGCCCATGCGACGGTATCCGAATGCGGCCCTGCTCGATCGATGCTGGGAGCTGCGCGACAACCTGTCGTCGTACGACGCGGTGTATGTTGCGCTTGCGGAAGCACTCGCTGCGACGCTGGTGACGGCGGACAAGCGCCTGGCGAACGCGCCGGGCCCGCAGTGCGCGATCGAAGTCTTGCAGGTGTGATCGCCGTGGCTCAGGGGGCGCGAAAGACCGTGTCCATGTGCCAGTGACTGCGTCGCGGTCCGGCCGGTCCGGGCGACGATCCGGCAGCGTGATCGGCTCACCCGTGCGGTCGTAGAAATCCTTGCCGCTGCCCCAGTCTCGACGGAGCGCCGGACTGACGGGTAGCCGGAATGTGTCGTCGATGCCGAGGTAGCCTCGTCGTCGAAGAGGGTGTGCACATCCGAGCGCAGGAGCAGCCCGTTATCGACGCGATGTTCACCAGAGCACTCCCGACGTAACTCCAGTCGGGATCCTTCTCGTCATACCCCTTCCACGGACCCCGTCGACGCTCCACCTGTGGTGGGCCGACGCCCGCTGATTGCGGCGCGACGCAGGTTCGAACCGACTGACTTGCGCTACCGCTCGTATGGCGAGCCGTCCGTCTCACGGACCGGGTGACGGGTCGTCCCGCGGCGGGTCGCCGAGCGATCGTGCGCCGTCCGCCATCGGCATTGGCTGTCGTGGCCGTTCGGGCTCGGGTGGGCGTGGGTAGAACCGCACGAGAGACAAGTGGAGTTTCTCGTTCACTGGCCCGGCATACCGCGTGCGCCGCTGACCGTCGTCTCGCGGAGAAGGCAACGCATCTGGTCTGAAGTGGGGTCGCAGTCTGCTGCCGTCGCGTGCGGTGAAGATGATGCCGTCCGGTCTGCTGGGGTCGCCGACCATGACGAAGGTGCCGCGGTGGTGCTCGTCGTGATGGAACGGGCACAGCATGACCATCCGGTCGGCATCGGTCTGTCCGCCGTCGATCCAGTGGTCGAGGTGATGGCATTCCAGGTGGTGCATTGCCAGGCAGCCCGGATAGCGGCATCCGCGGTCGCGGTCTTCGAGTAGGCGACGGGTCCGGGCCGGAACGATGCGTTGAGCGCGACCGACACTGACCGGTTTGCCGTCGGTCTCCCATACCGGCTGTATGACGCCATCGCAGACAATCCGGTCGCGCAGCGCCGGCGGAATCGCGGATCGCTTGTTGAGCCAGCTGTTGCCGGAGGTGTCCAGGTGCAGGTAGACGCGGTAGCGGCTGGCACGGGAGTGGCCGATGGGTGCGCCCGTGTCCAGCGAGCGCTGCGCCATCAGACCCATTGCCGCGCCGAATGAGGCGGCGCCGCGATTTCGGCTCGCTTCACCGGGCGTGTCGATACGGAAGAGTTCGTCCTTGGCTTCCAGCAGCGCCTGCTCGACGAGCGCACCGATGTCGGCCGGCGCGTCATAGGACAGCACGAATCGTCCAGCGGCATAACGCATGTCAAGCCGGGGCGGCGCAGTCGCCGGGTCGAACGGTGCCGGGGCGCTGTCGATGACGGCATCGGATGCGGAGTCGACGTGCTCGGCATGGTCCGCGGCGTCGCCGGGAAGTAGCGCGCTTTCCGTGCCGGATGCGGCTGCCGCCGCGGAGTCCGCGTTGAACTCGTAGCGGCACAAGGCCCGGCGCAACTGGGTGACCGTTGTGTAGGAGGCGAACTCGGCCACATCTGCGTCGAAATCGGTGGGAGTGTATTTCGCGACCACCGCTGCCTGTCCAAGGCTGAGGGTGCCGTCGTCCAGCAGCCGCTGCATATTGGGCAACTCGACCGAGCGCTCGGCGATGCGGACGATGTCGTGGGCGGACGACCAGGTCAGCCCGGCGTATGCCGTCAGCCACTGCTCCGGCGACTTCAAGCCGACACCGCACCAGAGTTCATCCGCCAGCACCCGGCGCATCAGCGCAATGAGCCGGGCATGGCCGTCGTTCAGCTGACCGCCGATGACTGCCAGCTCATCTCGCGCGCTCGCCATGGCGGCGTTGCGCGCCGGCTCGTGCGGCGAGTCGGTGACGGTGCCGCCACTGAGCGGTTTCGTCGGACATGTTTCGATCATGCGTCTAGTCAAACACCGAGCACCGACAGCCCTCCGCGGTCCGTCGCGCGATGTATGGCGGCCCCGCATCGGCAACTGCGCCGAGTGGGCACTTGCTGGTGGGTGGGCGCGGGTCCTCGCCAGCAAGCGCGCCGGGTGGACACTTACTGACGGGTAGGCATCTGTCCGAATGCCGGACGCCCCGCCCGGCCCGTGGACAGCGCTCAGATGGTGCCGTATGGTGCAGGACGTGCGCTCGGCATACTCGCTTCTCCTTCGGTGCCGCGACGGGGCCTGACCTTCGGCCTTCCTCGTCGCGGAGGTTCTGCTGCCCGGGCCGAAGCCCAGCACCCACCGAAAGACGAGCCCCACCATGAAGCACCCTCAGCTGCCGACGTCGATGCCGGTCGGCAAGTACGTGCCCTTCCACGAACAGATCAAGGTCGACCTGCCCGACCGGCAGTGGCCCGGCAAGATCATCACCAAGGCACCTCGCTGGTGCGCTGTCGACCTGCGCGACGGCAACCAGGCGCTGATCGACCCGATGAACTCCGAGCGCAAGATGCGGATGTTCGACCTGTTGGTCCGGATGGGCTACAAGGAGATCGAGGTCGGTTTTCCGAGCGCCAGCCAGACGGACTACGACTTCGTCCGGGAACTGATCGAGGGCGGACACATACCCGACGACGTGACGATCCAGGTGCTGACCCAGTGCCGCGACCAGCTGATCGAGCGGACCTTCGACGCGATCCGGGGCGCGAAGCAAGTCATCCTGCACTTCTACAACTCCACCAGCATCCTGCAGCGCCGGGTGGTCTTCGGGCTGGGCGAGGACGGCATCGTCGACATCGCCACCCAGGCGGCGCGACTGGCCAAGAAGCTGGAGGAAACGGTCCCCGAGACCGACCTCTACTACGAATACTCGCCCGAGTCCTACACCGGCACCGAGCTGGAGTTCGCGGCCCGGATCTGCAACGAGGTCATCGAGATCATCGACCCGACGCCGGACCACCAGATGATCGTCAACCTGCCCGCCACCGTCGAGATGGCAACCCCGAACGTCTACGCCGACTCGATCGAGTGGATGTCGGCCCACCTGGACCGGCGCGAGTCGGTGCTGCTGAGCCTGCACCCGCACAACGACCGCGGAACCGGTGTCGCCGCAGCGGAACTCGGCTACCAGGCCGGTGCCGACCGCATCGAGGGCTGCCTCTTCGGCAACGGCGAGCGCACCGGCAACGTCGACCTGGTCACCCTGGGGCTGAACCTGTTCAGCCAGGGCATCGACCCGCAGATCGACTTCTCCGATATCGACCACATCCGGCGCACCGTCGAGCACTGCAACCAGTTGCCGGTCCACGAGCGGCACCCGTATGGCGGGGACCTGGTCTTCACCGCCTTCTCGGGCTCGCACCAGGACGCGATCAACAAGGGCTTCGCCGACATGGCTCGTCAGGAGGCGGAGACCGGCAAGTCCATCAATGAGCTCGTCTGGGGCGTGCCCTACCTGCCGATCGACCCGCACGACGTCGGGCGCTCTTACGAAGCGGTGGTGCGCGTCAACAGCCAGTCCGGCAAGGGCGGCGTTGCCTACCTGCTCAAGGCCGAACATCAGCTGGACCTGCCGCGCCGGCTGCAGATCGAGTTCAGCGGCGTGGTGCAGCAGCGCACGGACACCGTGGGCGGCGAGGTCACCCCGGACCAGTTGTGGGATGCGTTCCAGGACGAATACCTGCCCAGCACCGGCGAAGGTGAGGCCGCCTGGGGGCGCTTCCGGCCGATCACGCACAGCCTGCAGAGCGGCGAGGACGGCCGGGACCACATCGTTGCGACGATGTCCGACCACGGCGAACAGATCACGGTCGAGGGCGACGGCAACGGCCCGATCGACGCCTTCACCAACGCGCTGGCATCGATAGGTGTCGACGTGCGAGTGCTGGACTACGCCGAGCACACGTTGTCGACCGGTGGTGACGCGCGCGCAGCGGCATACCTTGAGTGCGCCATCGGCGACCGGGTCATCTGGGGTGTCGGCATCCACAGCTCGATCGTGAAGGCTTCGCTGACCGCCATCCTTTCGGCAGTCAACCGCGCCGAGCGGGATGCCGAGGCCGACTCCGAAGTCTGATCCGGAGATGGCGCTAGACAGATCGCGCGCCATATCGCGCGATCTGTCTAGCGGAAGCTTCGAGCAGTCCGATGGCGCGTGCCACGAATTCCGCTGCCGCACTGTCCGCCGGACCGAGTGGCTGGCCGGCGAGCTGCGCCGATTTTGCTTGGGAAACAAGCGGATTCGGTCCAAATCGACTTACCCACCAGTCGGCACCGTCGATCTTCGACAGCAGGCGTCCCCCGGAAGCGAATGCAACTGCACGGCACGCGTTGAGCACCGCGTAGCGCTGATCGGCATACTGCAGACCCCACCTCAATTCGCCGACGAAGTAGCCGACGAGCGCGTGCGGGGACACGGCGCCAAAGATGTCCTGCGGCGGCGGTCCGAACAACGCGATGGCCGATTGACGGCATACGGCGTAGTGGGCGGCGAGATCGGGGTCGCCTTCGCCGGTGTCCTCCGACATCCTCGCCGGGCCGGCGATGTGCAGCCGGAACGGGTATGGCGCAAGTGGTGTCGCCGCCGCAGCCCGCGACACGATGGACAACTCCAGCGCACTCGGCGTCGCGCACGCCAATAAAACGGGTGCGACACCGGTGACAGAGCCGTCCGCGACCACCAGGATGTCCAGGTCCGATGACCGCGTGAAACCGCCCAGCGCAGCCGAACCGTGCAGGTACACGCCCACCAGGTCGTGCACGTTCGCGACACAAGCGTCGGCCACCCGGACGGCCTGCTCGCTCCAGAACGGTCGGGCCACGCCTTCCATCGCTACTTCACACCCTCACGGAGGAGCACGTCGTCCATCGCGGCCAACGCCTGCGCATCGCCGCTCCGTGCCAGGGTGCCCGCCGTGGGGCGGTTCCAGAGCCACAGATCGAGGTCGGCGGCCGTGCCGGAGATCGTGGCCGCGGGGATGGCATCGGGAGCCGGGCGGAAGTTGGGGTCATCGATGCGCTCGCCGGATTCGGGCAGCGTCGCGGTCTCGCGGCCCAGCTGAAGCATCCAGCGACGGCCGGCGTCGGTCGCGACCAGCTCGATCACGCTGCCCGCGGCTGCAGCGAACGTCAGCAGGGGGTGCTCCCGGCCGTACATCACCGCCACGATCTCATCCACGCCATCCGCCGCCAGGGTCGGATCGATCCCGGAAACCGTTGCGCCGGAGGTGAGTTCGGCATCCACCCGATGGATCAACGCCTCGTGTGCCTGCCGGCGGGCGATGTAGCCGGCCGTGTGCAGCGCAGCATCGGCGGTCCACATCCAGCGAGTTTCGTCGCTCGCGGTGTCCCGCAGTGCAGCGGTCAGCTCGCGCTGTGCGTCGTCGAATGCGCGCAGCAGCGCGTCGTGGCCATCGGGCCGCTCGGGGTGCTCCAGCGACTCCGGGTCTGCGACGTTCTGGGACACGATCGTGCCCCAGAACCACTGCACTTCGGTGAGATGCCAGAGCAGGTCGTCGGCTGTCCAGTCCGGACACGTGGGCACGGCTGTGTCGGGGTCGGCGCCCGTGAGGACGTCGCGGAAACGGGTGGACTCGTCGCGGATGGTGGCCAGGAAGTCGGGTGTCGCCATACCGACGGACAGTACGGCGCAGGACCGACGGCGGGCCACCAGAAAAGCTTCCGGTCGACTTTGCGCCATGTGCAATATGCTCCGCCGTATGACGCACCCAGGGGATCCGGCGAATCAGCCTCAGCAACCGACCGGCACACCGCTGCCGGGCCAGTGGCAAGGAGCTCCCGGCCAGTGGCAGGGGGCACCGCCGCCGCAGCAACCGCGAGGCGGCGCCGGTGGACTGCTGCTGCTGACCTTGCAGGGCAGTCCGCTGACCGCCAGCATGCTGACACCGAAGGTGTTCATCGACGGCTTCCCGGTAGGTGCGGCATACGGGCTCAACACGATTCCCGTGCCGCCCGGTCGCCATACGGTCAGGGCCGAGGCGACCTGGATCGTGAAATACGGCCAGGCGTCATACGACTTCGACGCTCAGCCCGGGCAGCAGGTGGAAGTGTTCTACGCCTCGCCGATGATCCAGTTCATGAAGGGCCGGATGGGTCCGGTCAAGCAGAAGCGGCCGGGCGTCTGGCTGTTGGTAGTCATCCTCGTGATCGTGGTCGTGATTGTCGTCGTGTCCTGACAACTCAGCGCAACGGCGCGGCCATCGCGGCATAGAGGATTCTCGACACGCCGCCCACGGTGTCGCGGCCGTAATAGAAACCGCGTGGTGCCCGGCTCAGGATGACGGCGTTGTAGTTGTGCCCGTGACCGCCGATGTGGCCGAGCGAGTTGAGCCGGTAGCCGCCGGGGCGCGGACCCCAGCCATTTTTGGTGTTCCAGGCATTGCTGGTCGGCAGCGGCGGCGTGCAGACGCCCCATCGTTGTGCCGGAATCACCTGGGCCATCAGGCTTTTCAGGTAGTCACGGTTGGCGACGGTGAGCACGGTCGTGCCCCATACGACACCGGTCATCAGCACGATCTGGTCTTGCGCCGTAGTCGTCGAATATCCTCACCAGCTGGTGGCGCCCGCTGTCGTGCCGCCCTGTATGACGGTGCTCTTCAAGCCGTAGAGCCCTGCGACCCGGCGGACGTTCGACACTCCGGCCCAGGTGAGCAGCGCATTGGTGGCGGTGTTGTCGCTCCGCGTGATCATCGCCTTTGCCTGCGCGCGCTGCGCGGTGGTGAGGTTGACCTTGCGCTCCTGACAGCGGCGCAGCACGGTCGCCAGGATCAAGACCTTGATGATGCTGAGCGTCTCATTGCGCCAAGTTCCCTGGTAGGTAAAGGTTTTGCCGTTCCGGCAGTCGTAGAGCGCGACGCTGAAAGTTCCACCCCTGGTGCGCTGGTAGGCCTTCAGCCGGGCGGTCAGTTGTGCTGCGGTGAGACTCGCGGCGTGCGCTGGCGCGGGCACCAGCAGGGTCGCTCCCACAGTGGATATGCCGCCGGCGAGGACCAGGCGACGGGTCAGCGTCGGCGTGCGGCTGCCGGGCTGTGCGGTCATGTCGGGGCCTCGCATCGAGTCGGGGAAATCTCAGCGAAAACGCAGCATATTGCCAGGTAGATCCGTGTGTCACACTCGCGTGATGATCGAGCCGGACACCCCGAGATTCGCGGATGTCGCGTTGCGGGAGGGATCGCTGGTGTTGCGCCCGCCGGTTGTGGCGGATGTGCCCGCCATCGTGCGGTCGTGCCGCGACGCGCTCACCCAGCGATGGCTTCCGCTGTCCGACCCGTATGACGAGTCCCATGCTCGCGAATTCGTCACCTTGGGTGCGGAAACGACCTGGCGCAGCGGTGATGGTGTGGTCCGCGCGATCGAGCACGACGGTGCGTTCGCCGGGATGATCGACCTGAAGAAGACGTCGTGGCGTGGCCGGACCACCGAGATCGGCTACTGGGTGGCGCCGGAGCACCGAGGGCGTGGTTTGGCCGCGAGGGCGGCGCGGCTGCTGGGCGACTGGGCGCTCCGCGACCAGGGGATGGAGCGTGTCGAGATCCGTGCAGCCACAGGCAATCTCGGCTCTCAGCGAGCGGCGCTCGCCGCGGGATATCGCGAGGAGGGCGTGCTGCGTTCGGCTGGTTTCGTGCACGGCGGACGCGTCGATCTGGTGGTCTTCGGGAAGGTCCGCGCCGACCTCTGACGGCGCGGGGCCGGCGATTCACCGCACGTCATACGGCCGGAACTGGATGCTGATGCGCGGTCCGACCGGCTTGCTGGTCTTCGGAATGGCGTGCTCCCATGTTCGCTGCGCCGAACCGCCCATGACGACCAGGTCGCCGTGCCCGAGGGTATGGCGCACGGACGCGCCGCCGCCCACCGGCCGCATCGCGAAGGTGCGCGGATGACCGATCGAGACGATGGCGATCATGGTGTCCTGCGTGCTTGACCGGCCGATGCGGTCGCCGTGCCACGCCACGGAGTCGCGCCCGTCGCGATAGAGGCACATGCCCGCGGTCGTGAAGGGCTCGCCGAGCTCGTCCGCGTAGTGTGCGGAAAGCGCCGAACGTGCTTGGGTCAGAACGGGATCGGGCAGCGTCTCGTGCTGGTGATAGAAGCGCAGCAACCGCGGGGTTGCGACCTCCCGGTCATACATCTGGCGCCGTTCCGCCCGCCAGCCGACGCCCGCGCTGCCGCCCTGAGTGAGCCGGGCGAACAACTCGTCGGCGCCGGTGAGCCAGCCGGGCCGCAGGTCGAGCCACGCGCCGCGGGTGAGGGGGATCCGCCGGATTGCGCCGTCCAGGGGGCGCAGCCCGATCTCGTCGACCTGGTCGAGCAACGAACCCTGCAGAGCCATGTTCATCTGCTCAGGGTAGGCACCGATCGAACGTATGTCTAGTTCTCGCCCGCTTCCAATGCAGCGCGGGCGGCGTGGTATCCGCCGAGCCCGCTCACGCCGCCACCGCGACGAGAACCCGCTCCTGCCAACAGGATCCGGCCCTCGCGGGTGGCCACACCCCAGCGCTGCGCCGGAGTGTCCAGCGGTTCGTCGTCCGATGCCCATGGCCAGGAAAGGGGTCCGTGGAAGATGTTGCCTCCCGGCATCCACAGCGCGTCCTGCAGATCACGTGTCGTCTTGGTCTCCACGCACAGCGCACCCGTCGGATCGGTCAGCACGACGTCGTCGATCGGCTCGGCGAGCACGCTGGACAGTGAATCCAGCACAGACCGCTGCAATTTCGCGCGTTCCTCATCGCCGCCCTGGATCAACCGGTCCGGTGTCTGCAGCGAGAAGACCGTGAGCGTCTGCGCGCCGGACTCCCGCAACTGGGGTGACAGGATCGTCGGATCGGTCAGCGAGTGGCAGTAGATCTCGGCCGGCATCGGCGACGGGATGGTCCCGGAAACCGCCTGCTGGTAAGCGGTTTCGAGCCCTGAGTAGGTCTCGTTGATGTGGAACGTGCCACCGAACGCAGCCGCAGGATCGATGCGTTGCTCACGCAACGCCGGCAGCCGCCGCAGCAGCAGGTTGACCTTGACCTGAGCGCCTTCGGCCGGCCCTGGGGCGCTGCCCAGCAGCCGGTCGAGCACGGCGGGGGCTGCCGCCCAGAGCACCTGGCCCGCGTCCGCGACAACCTCGTCGTCGTGGTCTCGCCAGTGCACCGTGCCGTCATCGACGCTGGTGACCTCGCACCCGGTGCGTAGCTCGGCGCCGGCGTCGCGTGCCGCCTGCTCGAGCGCACCGGACACCGCACCCATGCCGCCGACCGGCACGTCCCAGTCGCCGGTGCCGCCACCGATCACGTGATAGAGGAAACAGATGTTCTGCTGCAGATCGGTGCCGTGTGCCTGCGCGAAGGTCGAGATGAGCCCGTCGGTCAGGATCACGCCGCGCACCAGGTCATCGTGCACGCTCGACTCGATCACTTCGCCGAGCGGCCGGTCGAGGAAGTCGTGCACGATCGATGCGTCGCCGAGCGTCTCGGCAATCGCCGAACGGCGTTGCAGCGGAGCGGTCACCGTCGGCCAGAGCACCTGCGCCATACGGGCAGCACGTGCGTAGAACGTGTCCCACCCAGCCACGTCGGAGCCTGCGCCGATCGATTCGAACGATGCCTGCGTGGCAGCGACGTCGCCGTGGTCGACCAGCAGCCCTCGGTCGCCATCCGGCACCGGTGTGTATGACGCAAAACGCCTGCGCTTCAAGGTGATCCGCAGGCCGAGGTCATCGATGATCTGCTGCGGGAGCAGGCTGACGAGGTAGGAGTAGCGGGACAGCCGCGCTCCGGTGCCGGGAAATGCCTCGGCCGACACGGACGCACCGCCGAGATGGTCCTGGCGCTCCAGCAGCAGCACGGACTTGCCCGCACGAGCGAGATAGGCGGCGGCGGTCAGGCCGTTGTGACCGCCGCCGACGATGATGGCGTCATACCGAGAGCGAGACATGGCGCAAGGGTATGACGCGGGCCCGCGTGCCTGCGCGAGGTTCTCGGCGCTGTCGGCGACAATGGATCGGTCATGGCCACTTATCGCGACGTCGGCATCGTGCTGCGCACCCACAAGCTGGGGGAGACGGACCGCATCGTCACCATGCTCACCCGCGGGCGGGGCGAAGTGCGCGCGGTGGCCAAGGGAGTGCGCCGGACCAAGTCGAAGTTCGGCGCTCGCCTGGAGCCGGGAATGATCGTCGATCTGCAGTGTTACGAGGGCCGTTCGCTCGACACAGTCACTCAGGCCGAGATCATCGCACCGTATGGCGAGCGCCTCACCCGTGACTATGCCGCCTTCACCGCGGCGACGGCCATGCTGGAGACCGCCGAGCGGCTGATCGAGGAGCGGGAGGCTGCGCCGCAGCAGTTCAACCTCCTGGCCGGTGGCCTGGCGTCTCTGGCGCATCGCGAGCACGAGCCGGGTCTGGTGCTCGACTCCTACTTGCTGCGTGCTGTCGCCATTGCGGGCTGGGCGCCCAGCTTCGCCGACTGTGCCGGCTGTGGCGCGCCCGGGCCGCACCGCGGGTTCAACCTGGCGTCCGGCGGTGCGGTCTGTTCCGCCTGCCGGATGCCGGGCAGTTCCGCGCCCGACCCGGACACCTTCGTGCTGCTCGCGGCCCTGCTGACCGCGGACTGGGCGGTCGCGGACGGCAGCGCGGCGGCCTCCCGCAAGGAGGCGAGTGGCCTGGTCGCGGCATACGTCCAGTGGCACCTGGAGCGCGGTGTGCGATCGTTGCGTCTCGTGGATCGCACCAGCCCCGTCGGATCGACCCGATGAGCACACTGCCCTTCCCGCACCCGAGCGGTGCGCGCCCGCCCGCCATACCCGGGCGGCTGGTGCCCGAGCACATCGCGCTGGTCATGGACGGCAACGGCCGGTGGGCCAACCAGCGCGGGCTGCCCCGCACCAAGGGACACGAGGCCGGCGAGGCGCAGCTGATCGACGTGATCGCCGGCTGCATCGAGGCGGGCGTGAAAAACCTGTCGGCATACATGTTCTCGACCGAGAACTGGCGCCGGTCGCCCGACGAGGTGCGCTTCCTGATGGGCTTCAACCGCGACGTCATCCGCCGCCGTGTGGATCTGCTGCACTCCTGGGGGGTGCGCTGCCGCTGGTCGGGGCAGCGACCCCGGTTGTGGCGTTCGGTGCTGAAGGAGTTGCAGCGCGCGGAGGAGATCACCGCCGGAAACACGGTGATGACCCTGCAGATGTGCGTCAACTACGGTGGCCGGGCCGAGATCGCCGACGCCACCCGGCGGATTGCCGAACAGGTGCAGGCCGGCAAGCTCAAACCGTCGGCGATCAGCGAGAAGACCATCGCCCGCAACCTGACCTGGCCCGACATGCCGGATGTCGATCTGTTCGTGCGGTCCTCCGGAGAGCAGCGCACCAGCAACTTCATGCTGTGGCAGTCGGCGTATGCCGAGCTGGTCTTCCTCGACACGCTCTGGCCGGACTTCGACCGGCTGGACCTGTGGCGCGCCATCCAGATCTACGCGGAGCGGGACCGCCGTTTCGGCGGCGCGGTCGACGCCGCGAAGGCCTGACCCCGCCCGATCAGCCCTTGGCGGTGCAGTCGGCGCAGGTGCCGAAGATCTCCACGGTGTGCTCGACGTCGGTGAAGCCGTGTTCGGTGCTGACCGCCGCGGCCCAGCGTTCGACCTGCGGACCCTCGACCTCAACGGCGCGCCCACAGGAGCGGCAGACGAGGTGGTGGTGGTGCCCGGTGCTGCAGCGCCGGTAGATCGCCTCGCCGTCGGGGGCGCGCAGCACGTCCACCTCACCCTCGGACGCCATGTTTTGCAGGATCCGGTAAACCGTTGCCAGGCCTACGGATTCTCCGGCCGTCTTGAGGGCAGCGTGCAGTTCCTGGGCCGAGACGAAGTCGGTCTGGTCACGCAGTTGCTCGGCGACGGCAACCTGCTGCCGGGTGGTACGGCGGGCAATGGGCTGCTTGGCGGACATGGCCTCTCACATCCCGGCACTGACGACGGCCAGAGCGACAGCGAGCAGGAGCACCGCGCCGCGCATCATCCGCTCGATGGGCGCGATGCGGGGCCAGGCGAGATAGAGCAGCCAGGCCACCAGCAGCCCGCACAGGCCGAAGCACACCGTGCCGACGACGCCGCGGAAGACGGCGCCGACGACCAGCAACAGCAGCACGATCAGGACGGGCAACGCCCGCGGTGCGGTGGCGATGCGCCGCAACAACGGGTCGCTGGCGTGCTCGACGCGCACGCGAAGTGGTGACGAGGCGACGGACGGGCGAGAAGGAGCAGACATCACCACCAGGATATCTGCTGCCCGGGACGATCCATGACCGATGTCATGGGCACGACATGACCCACAACATGACCGCGGAGGCCGCGGATCCGGCAGAGTCGTCGGCATGATGAAGACAGATGCGCAGAACCAGCTGGACAAGCAGGCCCTGCAAACCGCGCCGGCGATCGAACTCGTCGGCCTGGAGAAGCATTTCGGCTCGGTGCAGGCGGTCCGCGGACTGGACCTGACCGTGCAGCAGGGCGAGATCGTCGCCTTCCTCGGGCCGAACGGCGCGGGCAAGACCTCCACCATCGACATGATGCTGGGCTTGTCGATGCCCAATGCAGGCACCGCACGGGTCTTCGGCATGTCGCCGCGGGACGCGATCGGCCGCGGCCTGGTTGCCGCCGTCATGCAGACCGGCGGCCTTCTCAAGGATCTGACGGTCCGGGAGACGGTCGACCTGACCTCGAGCCTCTTCGTGCAGACCCGCTCGGTCGAGGAGTGCCTGGAGCGTGCCGGCATCGCCGATATCGCGGACCGGAAGGTGCAGAAGTGCTCCGGTGGGCAGCAGCAGCGGCTGCGCTTCGCCATGGCGCTGGTCTCCGACCCGGCGCTGGTCATCCTCGACGAACCGACCACCGGGATGGACGTCACCGGCCGCCGGGACTTCTGGGGTGCGATCCGGCAGGACGCGCAACGTGGCCGCACGGTCTTGTTCGCGACCCACTACCTGGAGGAGGCCGACCAGTATGCCGACCGGATCGTTCTGCTCCGCAAAGGGGAGATCGTCGCCGACGGCACCGGCGCGCACATCAAGTCGATGGCCACGGGCCGCACGGTCCGCGCGACCATCACCGGCTTGAGCGACCGCGAGCTGGCCGCCATACCCGGCGTGGATTCGGTCGAACTCCAAGGAGATTCGGTGTCGCTGCACTCCAAGGACAGCGACGCGGTCGCCCGCTACCTCTTCGCCAACACCAACGCCCGCGACGTCGAGATCACCGCACGTGGTCTCGAAGACGCATTTATCGCCCTCACCAGCGACGAGCAGCAAGGAGCCTGACGATGACTGATGTCACTGCACCGAGAGCACTACCCGTCGACGAGCGGATCGACCTGGAGCGCCGGGTGCCCGGCCGAGGCGGATTCAACGGCCGGCTGCTGCGGATCGAACTGCTGCGGGTGTTGCGCAACAAGCGCACGCTGATCTTCACCATGCTGCTGCCGGTCGTTTTCTACGTGGCGTTCGGGGTTCCGCAGTCCGGCCGGTGGCCGGGCACCAACTTCAACCCCAAGTCCTACGAGATGATCAGCTTCGCCCTGTACGGCGCGCTCGCCGCATCCTGCGCGATCGGCGCCAGCGTTGCGGTCGAACGGGCACAGGGCTGGAGCCGACAGCTGCGGCTGACACCGCTGACCGGTCCGGCATACATCGGCGTGAAGGTGCTCACCGCCCTGATCGCCGCCGCGCTGCCGGTGCTGGTCGTCTTCGTGATCGGCGCGAGCACCGGAGCGTCCATGTCCACCGGTGCGTGGCCGCTGACCTTCGTGCTGAGCTGGCTTGCCGGTGGGCTGTTTGCGTCGCTCGGACTCTTCGTCGGCTATCTGGTGCCGTCGGAGAACGCCATGCAGATCCTTGGGCCGGGTATCTCTCTGCTGGCCTTTGCCGGTGGAATCTTCTACCCGCTGGCGGTGATGAGCCACACGATGCAGAATGTTGCGTCGTTCACACCGATGTGGGGCCTGTCGCAGATCGCGCGCTACCCGCTGCTCGGGGGATCTTTCAACGTCATGTGGCTGGTCAGCGGGGTCGTCTGGATCGGCCTCTTCGCGGCCGGTGCGGTATGGCGTTTCCGCAGCGACACCAGCCGCGTCTGAGCCGACTTTGACAGACTGACGACGATGAACGACGAAGCGCAACGGCCGGCCCCGCAGTGTCCTGCGGGGTCGGCCGCTGCCGCGCGCGAGGAGGAGCAGGTCGAGAGCCGCAGGGACCACCTGATCATGATCTTCTGGTCCGGGGTGTGGCTTTTCTGGATGCTCGGCCCGTTCGTCACGTCGGTCCGCCACATCGACACCCCACGTGGGGTGCTGGGGACCGTGGCGGTGCCGCTCTTCTGCGTGACATACCTGAGGCACTTCTACGAATGCCGCGCAGCGTTCTTCCGGCTCACCAACCCCGCTGGTTTCCGGCCGCGCCCGAGAGACCTGGCTCGCTACGGCTTGCTCGGCCTCATCGCCGCGCTCTGTGTCGTCGCAGCTGGCCAGCCCGGTTACGCTGCGGTCATTTTCTTCGCGCTGTCCGGGCTATGGACACTGCGCCTGCAACGCGGCTGGCTGATCGTCATCTTGGTCGGCGTCTGTTATCCGTTCCTGTGGGCGCTTCCGGGCTGGAAGGCCGACGGGACCAGCTACATCGGTCTGGGTTTCGGTGCATTTGCGATCACGATCGGTATGACGGCAGGCCGTCGTCAGCACCAGTTGCGCGAGACGCGGCGGGTCAACGCCGAGCTGATGGTGCAACAGGAGCGCAACCGGATGGCGCGCGACCTGCACGACATCCTCGGGCACTCGCTCACGGTCATCACGGTCAAGTCCGAGTTGGCCGGCCGGCTGCTCGACGCCGGCGCCGGCGAGCGTGCCCGCGCGGAAGTGGCCGATCTGGAACGGCTGTCCCGCACCGCGCTCGCCGATGTGCGGCGGGCGGTCGAGGGCTATCGGGAGATCTCGCTGTCCGGCGAGCTGGCCCGGGCCAAGGAGGCGTTCGCCGCTGCCGGCATCACCGCGCGCACGCCGACTGCGCTGGACCAAGTGCCGGCCGACTTGGTGGAGCCCTTCGCCTGGACGGTGCGCGAATGCGTCACCAATGTGCTGCGGCACAGCGGCGCGACGACCTGCACGATCAGCGTCGGACCCGGCTCGATCACGGTCGAGGACAACGGAATCGGCGCTGGGTCCGTAGTCGTCGGCAACGGGTTGGCCGGGTTGCGCGAGCGCGCGTCCGCGGCCGGTGCGGTCGTGATCACCCGGCCGGTCGAGCCACACGGGTTCTCGGTCACCGTCGCCACCAAGGCCGAAGCACCGATGGTCGAGGTCACACCGGACGAGGACACGCCCCGGCATACCGTCGGGCACCGGTCCGGAGGGGCGTTCACATGACGATCAGGGTGCTGCTCGCCGACGATCAGGCGCTGGTGCGAGGCGCGCTCGCAGCCCTTCTCGAGCTCGAGAGCGACCTGACAGTCGTGGGCGAGGTCGGGGACGGCACTGAGGTCGTTGCTGCGGCGCTCGACGCGCGACCCGACGTGGTCCTGATGGACGTCGAAATGCCCGGCATGGACGGCATCACCGCCACCGCTGAACTGCGCAAGGTGCTGCCGGACGTGCGCGTGCTGATCGTGACCACTTTCGGTCGCCCGGGCTATCTGCGCCGCGGATTGCAAGCCGGTGCAGCGGGTTTCGTCGTCAAGGACACACCTGCGCGTGAACTCGCCGACGCGGTCCGCCGCGTGCACCAAGGTTTGCGCGTTGTCGACCCGGCGCTCGCCACCGACAGCCTCATCGCGGGGGAGTCACCGCTGACGGCACGCGAGACCGATGTGCTGCGCGCTGCCCGCGGTGGCGGCACGGTCGCCGATATCGCCGCCGAACTCTTCCTCTCCGAGGGAACGATCCGCAACCACCTGTCCGCAGTGATCGGCAAGACCGGTGCGCGCACCCGGGCCGAGGCGGCCCAGATCGCCGAGTCCAACGGCTGGTTGTGACGCGAAGATTCGTTCCTCATCTTCGCGTCACAACCTGATTCTGATTGCCGTCCTTCGGCTGGTCGTGATTGCCGTCAGCCGACGAGGTCGTCGATGACCAGCATGGTCGCGCCGCCGGTGGCGAAGTTGGCGATGTCGGCGGCGGCGGCCTGCCCGTCCGGGGACGCAAGTCCGGCGGACAGTGCCTCCTGTGATGCGAAGTTCAGCACCGCGACGACGTAGTACGGCGGTTCGGACCCGTCCGGGGCCGCGCAGTGACCCGCGTGCCAACTGGTGACCCCGGGAATCTTGTCGGCGAGCGGCTGGTGGGTGGACGTGTAGTAGCTGTCGAATGCGGCCGGGTCGTCCGGCTTGCCGTAGGCGACGACCAGTTGGGGCATGGTGTGTCCTTCGGTGTCAGACCTCGGTGGCGAGCAACTCGCCGAGGTGCTGGTCGATCTGCGGCATATACGTCGGTGCGACTCCAAACAGGCCGAGGTGACCGAGCACATCGTTGATGACGCGCAGTTCGCTGCCTGGCACGAGCTGCTGCTCAGGCTTGCAGTCGCGCACCGGGAAGAGCTGGTCCTCGTCGATGGGCATGACGAACATCTTGGCGGTGATGCGGCCCAGGGCTGCCGCCAAGTCGCCGCCGGTGTGCCGCGCCACGTCGCCGCGCTGCCAGGCCCAGGATTGGGTGAGCAGGTCGTTCGGGTCCATGGCAGTGAAGTACGGCTCGAGGAAGCCGGCCAGGAAGGCCTCCTTGGAGTCGAATTCCAGCGCCCGCCATACCTCTTGCTTCCAGAACTCGGTGGAGAAGCCGACCACCGCCCAGATGTGCGCCTGGCGGGTCAGTCCGCCCAGTACGTCGGCGTTCGAACTGTATTCGCCACCGTTCCAGCCAGGGTCGGACACGGTCGCTTCGCGCATCGCCTCCGCGATCAGGTAGTCGCCCGGCGTGTTCTGCGCGGTGCCCGCGATCGGTGCAGCGCGTAGCACTTTGTCCGGGAACCGGACCGCCCATTCGTAGGTCTGCTGGGCTCCCATCGAGCCGCCGACCACCAGCGCCAGCCGGTCGATGCCGAAGTGCTCGCGCAGCAGGCGCTCCTGCGCGACCACGTTGTCCCCGATCGTTACGTGGGGGAACTTCGACATGGCGATCGATGCGTTGGCCTCGTCCGCGTTGTGCGGAGAAGTGGACAGGCCGCTGCCGATCTGGTTGACCGAGACGATGAAGTACTTCTCGGGGTTGAGCGCGTGGTCGGGACCGATGTAGACATCCCGCCAGATCTGGTGCGTACCCGAATACCACGTCGGGATCAGGATGGCGTTGTCCTTGGCCTCGTTGAGGGTGCCGAAGGTCGCGACGGCGAGCTGACAGTCGGGTATGGCGCCACCCTCCTCGAGGCCGAGTTCGCCGATGCTGATCAGGTCGTAGTCGCCGTGGAACTCGTGACTGTAGAAGGGGTTGTCGATCATGCCGAGGTGCTCCTTATCCAGATGAAGTGTGCTGAGAACGGGCGAGTGGTCACTCGAATCGGAACGCCTGGTATCCGCCGTTGGCGGCGGCGTCCGCCTGCTGCCGGTAGGCGCCGACCCCGCCGACATAGGACAACACCCGGCCGGTCGGCTTACCCGGCACGTTTGCGCCGTTGTACCAGGAACTGGTCTTGGACACCAGGGTTGCGTTGGCGATCGCGTCGTGATGCTGCACCCACTCCTCCTCACCTTGCTCGGTGGGTTCGACGACGTCATAGCCGTGCTCGCCCATGTAGGCGAGCAGGTCGGTGATCCACTCCGTCTGCTGCTGCAGGCACGTCGTCATATTGCACAGCGCTGCCGACGGTGCGAGCGGGATCGCCGTGGTGAGCATGTTGGGGTAGCCATGCACCATGATGCCGAGCGTGCTACGGATCTCCCGGCCCCAGTCGTCCGCGAGCGACCGTCCACCACGGCCTCGGATGTCGATGCGGGTCAGCGCACCGGTGCCAGCGTCGAAACCGGTCGCCATCACGATGATGTCGAGCTCGTACACCGATCCGTCCGCGAGTTCGATGCCCTCCGGCACGATCCGCGTGATCGGGTTGTCCCGGACCCCGATCGCTTCCACGTTGGGCCGGTGGAACGCCTCGTAGTAGCCGCGCTCCAGGGGAACACGATGGGTACCGAAGCCGAATTCGCCGGGTCTGGGAACGAGCAGGTCGATGAGTTCCGGATCCTGCAGCCGCGCCTCGATCTTCTCCCGGACGAAAGCCGAGATCTCGTCGCTGACATCCTGCTCGAAGAACATCTCGCCGAATGAGGCGAGCCACAGTTTCAGCGAGCCGTCCTCGTAGATCTCTTCGAGGATCTCGCGTCGCCGCTCCGGTGAGGTGTCGTGCCAGGGGTGCTCCCAGTCGTATTCGAAGCCGCTGAAAGTGTGCGGTATGACCGAGCGCAACTCGTCGAAACGGCCGTGGTACCACTCCTGCTCCGTCGGACCGTAGTCCGGGTTCTTCATCGGCAAGGTGTACTGGGGGGAGCGGATGAACACCTTCAGCTGATCGACATCCGCAGCGATGGTCTGGATGACCTGGATGCCGGTGGCACCGGTGCCGATGACACCGACCCGCTTGCCGGTGAAGTCGACTCCTTCGCGCGGCCAGCGCGAGGTGTGGAAGATCTCGCCGGTGAAGTCGTCCTGGCCCTCGAAGAGGTTGGCAAGTGGAGCGGAAAGCATGCCGGCGCAGGTGACCAGGAACTTGGTGTCGATCACTTCCCCGGTGTCGGTGGTCACCGTCCAGCGTTCCGTCCGCTCGTCGAACACTGCCTTGGCGATCCGGGTGTCGAACTGGAAGTCGCCGCGCACGTTCAGCTCGTCGGTGACGTAGTGCATCCAGCGTTCGATCTCCGGCTGGCCGGGGAACTTCTGGCTCCAGGACCATCCCTTGTAGAGGTCCTCGTCGAAGATGTACTGGTAGATGTAACCCTCGGAGTCGAACCGGGCGCCCGGGTAGCGATTCCAATACCAGGTGCCGCCTACGTCGCTGCCGGCCTCGTAGCCCCGGACTTTCAGGCCGAGCTTCTTCAATTGGAACACCTGGTAGATGCCGGCGACGCCCGCGCCGATGACCAGCGCCTCCAATTGTGTGGTGGCTTCGGCGGAACTCGTGTCGGGCAGGGTCTGAGTCATGGTGACAGTCGTCCTTCTCGCGTCTCGATTTTCGGCTGCAAACCATTGTTGTGGCGTAGGACACAGTTGAGCCGTCCCATGATGGGACACTTTTTCGGGGCGCCCGGACGACACGTCGGTATGGCGAGGCATCCCGGCGACGCCGGCCGGGATCGGATTGTGGCGCGCCGGAGTCAGCCGACAATGCCGTAGGTCTTGATCTTCCGATAGAGGCTGCTGCGCGATATTCCCACGTGGGCGGCCGCAGCCACCCGGTTGCCGTCGTGCTCTCGCAACGCGCTGATGAGGGCATCGCGTTCGGCGACCTGGATGGGAGTCAGGTTGTGGCTGCTGATGTTCGTCTGGCAGTACCGGGGCAGGTCGTCCACCTGGATCTCGCCAACGGGGCGTTGCCGCAACGCCTGGCCGAGTGCGTCCCGAAGCTGGGTGACGTTGCCCGGCCAGGGGTAGGCCGCGAGTGTTCGCGTCGCGACGGGGGAGAGGTGTACGTGGCGAAGGGGAGCGAGTTCGCGCAGCAGTCGCCCGATGAGGTGGTCGAGGTCTTCGGTGCGGTAGCGCAAGGGTGGTACCTGCACCGAGGCCCGGAACAGCGAGAGCAGAGCCGGCCGGATGACGGACAACTCACCGTCCACCTGGGTGACCGTCGCGACGACAGTGACCGGAGCGGCGCCGGAGCGTGCGGCATCGACGATGCGCGTCAGCGTCGCAGCGCCTTCGGCGCCGAGGTTTTCGATGTTGCGCGCCACCACCAGGGTCGGGCGGTCGGGAACTTCGCCCACGAGCGTCTCGGCGTCGATGCCGACGCCATTGTCGAGCTGCCCGGCGTCGAGGCAGACGCTGCGTCCGTTGAGGCGATCCGCATGGAACGTCTCCGTGGTCAGCGTGAACTTGCCCGACCCCGGCTCGCCCAGCACCAGCGTGGTCGCTGCCGCTGCCAGCGAATGCTGCAGCTCGTCCTGGGCACGTGCCCAGGACGGTGAGGTACTCACCGCTGCAGGCCCGATCCGGCGGTGCCGCAGGCCGGTCACGATCGATTGGGTGTCGGCGGTGGCCACCGACACGTTCGGCACTACCCGCACGCCGAACTCCGCCGCGCTGCGGGCCGCAGCCACCAGGTGCGACTCGGCGAGCTCGGCCACCACGACGATCCCGGCTGTCGTGTCGCCGCTGACGATCCGGGTGCCGCGGAAACGGACTACTCGCCCGGAGGAGAGCGTGATCGTGTCGGTGACTTTGTCGCGCCGGCTCATGAGGAACCTGGCGTGATCGCGGATCCCGGCCTGTTCTTCATGGGTGAACAAGGTCTGCGCGTTCGCGTTCGCCATCACCACTGCGGAACCGAAACCGAACACGGCGTTTTTTGAGCACCGTGCGTCGGCATGCAGGTAGGTGTTGAACAGCACCTGCTGCGCCTGGCTGCGGTCGTTGAAGAGGTTGCTGCTGATGTCCTTGGCCGCGGACTTGACCAGCGTATGCAGCAACGGACTCCACGACCGGGCGACCGTCGACACGTCGAGGATGCCTTCGATCCGGCCGGTGATCGGGTCGATGATCGGTGCCGCCGTGCATGCGAACGGCTGCAGCTGCTCCGAATAGTGTTCATGTCCGACGATCGAGACTGGCTGACCCGACTGAATCGCCGTGCCTACGCCGTTGGTGCCCATGGTGTCTTCGGCGTAGCTGAATCCTGGCGCAAACTCGACGCGGTCGACCAGACGCGCGACGCCGGTGGAGATGTCGAGCCGTTCGACGAGCCGCGCCTTGTGATCGGTGAGGGCGATGACCAGCGCGACGTCGGGAATGTCCGCGCCCAGCTGGTCGATTACCGGTCTGGCGCACCGCGCCAGCCGCGACGAAGTGTCGATGTCGTCGCTGTAGGTAGGGCTCGTACGGTCGGCGTCGACGCCGGCAGACCGGCTGCGCACCCATGATGCCGCCAGCACGTCAGAGACTGCGGCCGCGGCCGGCCGACCGGTCTCCAGGAAGTCGGCGCGCGCGGCCGCGACCCGCAGCTGGTGCTTCGGTGGTCGGTTCGGCAACGTCATACCACCGCTGTGATGCACGACACATCATCATTGTGCGCTGGAGACGGCGTCAGCCCAAGGGTGCGCGGGCACCAACTTCGGGCAATTCGCTGTTTCCGGCGCACAGATGCGCTGATTTGGGCAGGCGTGTGCCCGCCTGGGACGATGTATGGCGCAATGACCGACACGCCCACGCCCACGCCCGTCCTGCCGCCGCTGCAGATCGGCCCGCACACGATCGCCTCACCCGTGGTGCTGGCGCCGATGGCCGGCATCACCAACCGGGCGTTCCGCCGCCTGTGCCGCAGGTATGGCGAAGCCGGCTCCAGTGCTGGCGGCGCCTCGGGCGCGACCAGCCTCTACATCAGCGAGATGATCACCTCGCGGGCACTCGTGGAGCGCAACCCGATGACCATGCGGCTGATTGAGCACGACCCGGACGAGTCACCACGCTCGATCCAGCTCTACAGCGTCGACCCGGAGACCACCGGTCGCGCCGCACATCTGCTGGCGAGTGAAAGCCGTTGTGACCACATCGATCTCAACTTTGGCTGCCCGGTGCCGAAGGTCACCCGCAAGGGCGGCGGCTCCGCGTTGCCGTGGAAGACCGACTTGTTCCGGGGCGTGGTGTCCGCGGCGGTGCGAGCGGCCGCGCCATACGGCATCCCGGTGACGGTGAAGATGCGCAAGGGCATCGACGACGATCACCTGACCTTCCTGGAAGCCGGTCGCATCGCCGAAGGGGAGGGTGCTGCGGCGGTTGCGCTGCACGCACGGACGGCTGCGCAGGCATACTCCGGCACCGCGCAGTGGGACGCGATCGCCCAGCTGAAGCAGACCGTCACGAGCGTCCCGGTGCTCGGCAACGGCGACATCTGGTCTGCCGACGACGCGCTGCGGATGGTGGCCGAGACCGGCTGTGACGGTGTGGTGGTCGGCCGCGGCTGCCTGGGCCGGCCGTGGCTGTTCACCGACCTCGCGGCGGCGTTCGCGGGTGGTTCGACCCGGGTGCAGCCGACCATGCGGGAAGTCGCCGACACGCTGCGGCTGCACACGCTCTACCTTGCCGAGTTCTTCGAGTCGGAGGACAAGGCATGCCGAGACATCCGCAAGCACATCGCCTGGTATTTCAAGGGATTCCGGGTCGGCTCGGAGTTGCGCGCCGGCCTGGGCCTGGTGCAGTCGGTGGCCAGTCTGGACGACCTGCTGGGCAGTCTCGACCTGGACCAGCCGTGGCCCGGCGACGCGGCGGAGGGCCCGCGCGGCCGCGCGGGGTCCGAGCGGCACGTCGTGCTCCCCGAAGGCTGGCTCGACTCGCGCACGATCGACGACGACACGCGCCGCGATGTGGCGGCTGCCGAGGCGTGGAGCAGCGGCGGGTAGGTCCTCAGCTGTGGACGACCGACGTGAGGGCGACCGCGACCTCCTGCGCGGTCCATCGCATGGTCGCCGACCCCACGGACACCTCCGCCCACGACCATCCGGGGACGTCTGCGCGCGCCCAGTTCTGGACCGCGATCACGCCTTCTCGTTCCGCGAGCTGAACAACCTTCTCTCGCAACGAATCCGGTGTCCCCGGTGCGTATACGACGAACTCGCGTGTGTGCGGTTGCTCGGGTACGACGGCGACGCCTCCTTCACGCAGAAGCGCCGCGATCTCGACGGCCCGGTCGTGGTACTCGGACATCCGTGGCAGGTGCTCGTCCAGTCCCGCGATCGCCGACGCGGCATACGCCGTCATGCCATAGAGCGTGCCACCGAGCCGGCGGCGCCACTGATTAGCCTCCGCGACGAGATCTTCCGGACCAGCCAGTGCAGCACCGGCGAGTGCGCCGAGACCCTTGTAGAACGAGACGTACACGCTGTCGGCGAGCGCCGTGACCTCCTGCGGCGATGCCCCGAGATGCGGCGTCGAGTCCCAGAGTCGCGCGCCATCCAGGTGCAGCGGGACGCCACGATCCCGGCAGCGGGCGCTGAAGTCACGCAACTCGCCGAACGTTGGCAGCACGAAGCCCGCTTCTCGCAGCGGAAGCTCCAGCAGGACGGCGCCCAACGGTCCGGGTATGGCGTCCAGCTGTGCCACTGTCGGCACCTGCCGACCCGTGCCGAGCCGTTCGCAGCGCAGATCGTGCAACAGCGCGGGGCCGTCCAGCTCGTGACGCAACAGGTGCGACAGCTCGGGGATCGCCACGCGGCGGGTCCCGGACTGGTCGACCCAGCATCGCAGTGCCGCCTGCTGTGCCATGATCCCGCTGGGGAAGAACGTCACCGCGGGAGTGCCGAGGATGGTCGCCACACGCGACTCCAACTCGGCGACGAGCCCGCCGTCGCCATACCGGTCCCAGTCGTTCGTCGAAGCGATGCCGTCTGCGACTGCGGCGAGCGCCTCCTTCGGAGTGCGGATGTCGTGCCCGAGCATCCGGCGGGCGCCCCGTGCTGCGGTGGCGAATCGAGCGTCGAGTGTGGTGGAGTCGGTGGGGGTGTCATCTGCAGCAGGCATCGTGCAATCCTGCCCGACGCGTGTTCAGACCTCGACCGGGCGCTCGGGGTCGGTGATCCAGTGCGACCAGGACCCGATGTAGACGCTGGTCTGCGGGTGAATCCCGGATGCTTCCAGCGCGAGCGCCAGATGCGTCGCCTGCACACCCGACCCGCAATAGACGCCGACCTCGCTCTCCGGCCGGACGCCGAGCGCGGTGAAGCGCAGCGCCAGGTCGTCGGGGGAGAGGAACGCGCCGGTGTCGGTCAGATTGGCCAGGGCGGGAGCGGACACGGCGCCCGGGATGTGACCGGCAACGGGGTCGACGGTCTCGTGCTGCCCGGCGAAGCGGTCCGCGGGCCGGGCGTCCAGCAGCAGCTTGGTGGCCGCGATCTCGGCGGCGTCGTCGGCATCGAGTAGCGCAGCGCCCGGGTCGGTGGGGAAGAAATCACCCTCGTGCGGTGCTGGCTGATCGGTGGACACCGGGAGCCCGGCCGCCTGCCACGCGGCGAATCCGCCGTCGAGCACCTGCACGTCCTCTTTGCCGAAATACCTCAGCAGCCACCAGCACCGGCTCGCCGCAAGGGAATTCCCGTCGTCGTACACCACAACCGGGCGGTCGTTGCGGACACCGGCCGCCCGCATCGCGACGGCGAAGACGTCACGTTCCGGCATCGGGTGGCGACCCCCGGCTCCTGGGGCGCTGGCCATGACGCCCTCGAACTCCACCCAGGCGGCGCCCGGCACGTGCCCCACGTCGTATGCCGGTCGGCGGGACGGCGCACCCAGTTGCCAGCGTGTGTCGATCAAGGTCACGCGATCCCGGACGGACGCCAGCCCGGCCGGGGTGATGAGGGGGTGCGTGGGGCGGGTCATACCCAAAGTGTGATGGCGTCGGGCAGCACCCGCAATGCGGAGGTCAATTCTGAACAAGCCTCGTGGTCGCTGATTGTTCACCCGCCGGACTGGGTAGTCTCGACCTGTTCCGGTGTCCCCGTGCGGGGGCGCTCCGTGCCAAGACCGATCCGTGGAGGTTCGACCGTGCTCGTCCGTCGCCTTGCCCGTCCGATGTTGTCGTCGATCTTCATCTATGGCGGGTTCAACTCAGTGCGCAATCCGGACCGCTCGGTGCCGGCCGCCGAGCCGTTCCTGGACAAGCTACGCGGACTGTTGCCCCAGCAGGCAGCAGACCTGATTCCGCAGGACCCGGCGACGGCCGTCCGCCTCAATGGTGCCGTCCAAGTCGTGGGCGGACTCATGCTCGCCACCGGCAAGTTCCCGCGCGTTGCCGCGCTCGCGCTGGCCGGCAGCATGGTCCCGACGACCCTCGCCGGACATGCCTTCTGGCAGGAGGACGACCCGGCGAAACGCTCGCAGCAGCAGTTGCAGTTCATCAAGAACGTGAGCCTGATCGGCGGACTGCTGATCGCGGCAGCCGACACGGGAGGCAAGCCGAGCCTCGCCTGGCGGGGTCGCGCGGCCGCACATCACGCCGGTGAGGCCGTGGCATCGGCGCTGCCCTCGAGTTCTGACAACTCCGAAACCGTCGCCTCGCTGAAGGACACGCTCAGCACCGTGGCCGATGCGGCCCGTGTGCACGGTCAGCATCTGGCCGAGGTGGTCAAGGAGCAGGCGCCGGTCGTGGCAGATGCGGCCCGTGTGCACGGTCAGCATCTGGCCGAGGTGGTCAAGGAGCAGGCCCCGGTCGTGGCCGATGCGGCGCGCGAGCACGGCGAGGCGCTTGCCGACGCTGCGCGCGAACAGGCGCCCGTGGTCGCCGAGGCAGTGCGGCAGCGCGGTGGCGAGTTCAGCCGGAAGGCTGCGGAGGCGGCGCGACAGGCACGCGCTCAGGTGTCGTGAGTCCCGGACTCACATCGGGTTCAATGGGGACATGTGCCGCAATATCCGTCCGCTGAACAACTTCGAACCGCCGGCGACCGATGACGAAGTGCACGCCGCCGCGCTGCAGTTCGTCCGCAAGATCGCCGGCGGTGCCAAACCCTCGAAGGCCAACCAGGCTGCCTACGACCAAGCGGTCGAGGTGATCGCCGCAGCGAGCCGTGAGCTGCTCGACGCGCTCGTGACTACGGCGCCGCCGAAGAATCGCGAAGAGGAGGCGGCCAAGGCCAGGGCCCGCTCCGCGGCGCGCTATCCATCGGCGTCGTGAAAGGCGTGTTGTGACAACCGAGATCACCGTCCGGCCACTCGATCGCAGCGCTCAGCGCGCGCTGGTCGGCTGGCTGGGCGACGCCCGGGCGGCGGGCATCGACATCGACGACGTGGAGTCGATCGGCAGCGCGTATGACGCCTACGTCAACGAAGTGTTGCTGATGCCGGCGGACCAGCGCCCCGACCCGACGCCGAAGCTGACAATGATCGCGATGGCGATGGGCGAGCATCTGCAACGCAATTCGTCGCTGCAGTGGCGAATTGCGGGGGACGCGAAGGGGACCGACCTTGCGCTGGCGTCCGCGGACGATCTCGGCGTGCTCTACCCGATCGACCCGATCGCGCAGGCCTGGTCGCAGCGGCAGCGCGGCTGGCTGCCGGTCTTCGTGCGCGAACTGATGCGCAGCATCGAAGGCCCGGCCTGATCGTGCCACTGCGGACGGGCCGGCGCCCGGCATGAGCTATTCGGCATACGACCGGCAGCGTTTCGTGCGCGAGGACCCGGTGCAGAAGCGCGCCGACCGGGACGACTTCGCACGCGACCGGGCACGGGTGCTGCACTCGGCCGGGTGGCGTCGGCTGGCGTCGAAGACCCAAGTGCTGCAACCAGATAACGACTTCATCCGCAACAGGTTGACGCACTCGCTGGAGGTCGCTCAGATCGGCCGGGAGTTCGGTGAGGTCATCGGCTGCAATGCCGACGTGGTCGACACGGCGTGTCTCGCGCACGACCTCGGGCATCCGCCGTTCGGGCACAACGGTGAGGCGGCGCTCAACGCACTCTGCGGGCACATCGGCGGATTCGAGGGCAACGCGCAGACCTTCCGCATCCTGACCCGGCTCGAGGCCAAGCGGTCGCGGAACAACGGCGGCTCGGTCGGGCTCAACCTCACCCGCGCATCTCTGGACGCGGCCAGCAAATATCCCTGGTTTCGTGGCGAAAATCGTTCCTACCCGGGCAAGTTCGGCTGCTACGAAGATGATGCTGAAATCTTCGGCTGGGTCCGCGCCACCGCGCCGACGGAGCGCTTCCAGCAGCGCTGCGTGGAGGCGCAGGTCATGGACTGGGCCGACGACGTCGCCTACTCGGTCCACGACGTGGAGGACGGCATCACCTTCGGACTGATCGATCTGCGGGCACTACGCTCTGCGCCAGAACAGGAGCTGCTGGCCGACCTGGCGCGGCGCACGTATGCGCCGCAACTCGAAACCGCGCAACTGGCAGGGGCTTTCGCGCAGTTGGTGGCGACTGGCGTCATACCCGACCGGCTACGTCCCGGCCGGCAAGGGGTTGCCGCGCTCAAGGACATGACAAGCCGGCTGATCGGTCGATTCGTGGCTGCCGCCGAGCAGGCGACGCGGGACAAGTATGGAGATGGACCCCTGACCCGCTATTCCGCGGACGTCGTGATCCCGGCGGACGTGCTCGCCGAGTGCGTGATGCTGAAGGCCGTCGCTGCGCACTTCGTCATGCGAACCGAGGCCCGGCGGTTGCTGCAGGAGGAGCAGCGCCGGATCGTCGAGACGCTCTTCAGCATCTATCAGGAGCATCCCGATCGGCTCGATCCGATGCTCGCAGAGGACTATTCGGCCGCGCCGGACGACGCGGCGGCGCTGCGGGTGGTCGTCGACCAGATCGCCTCGCTGACCGATCACCGGGCGCGAGCGCTCGCGGAGTCGTGGAGTTAGCCATGTGGTCGCTGTCGCCGCTGCCGGTCGTGGGTGCACCGATGGCCGGTGTCGGCACGCCGGAGCTCACCGCCGCAGTGAGTGCAGCCGGCGGTCTCGGCATCGTGCCCGGCGGCTACCTGACCGCGGCGCGGTGCGCGGCCGATCTCGCACGGGTCCGGGAGCTGACCGATCGGCCTTTCGGCGCCAACCTCTTCCTGCCGACCCCGGTCGACGAGGCCCGGGGCGCCGCCCGATTGCGTTCGTATGCCGAGGCGCTCGCCCCCATTGCCGCTGCCGCGGGCGTGGACCTGCCCGAGCCGCGCTGGGACGGCACGGACGACTTCGACGCGAAGCTCGGAGTGCTCCTCGACCAGCCGCCGGCACTCGTGTCGTTCATGTTCGGCGTGCCACCGGCCGACGCTGTTCGCCGGCTGCATGCGGTCGGCAGCCGGATCATGGTGACCGTGACCGACGCCGCGGAGGCGCGGGCGGCGGTCGCCGCGGGTGCCGACGTGCTGTGCCTGCAGGGTGCGGACGCGGGCGGGCACCGCGGGACGCATCGCGTCGAAGCCGAGCCGAACTCGGCGGGCTGGCGCGAGCTGCTGGCATCGGTGCTCGCCGTTGCCCCTGTGCCGGTCGTGGTCGCCGGCGGCGTGATGGGCTCGCGCGATGTGGCTGAGGCGCTGGCCTCCGGAGCGGCAGCAGTGCAGTGCGGCACCGCCTTCCTGCTCACCGACGAGTGCGCGATGCCCGCGGCATACCGCGCGGGGTTCACCGCGCCGGAGTTGACCGAGCTCGTCGTGACCCGTGCCTTCAGCGGCCGGCCGGCGCGCGCCATACGCAATGAGTTCGTGGCACGTCTCGACCCACTGGCGGTGCCGGTCTATCCGATGGTCAACCAGCTGACCCGGCCAGTGCGTGCGGCGGGTGCAGCGGCCGGGAATCGGGAGCTGGTGAGCCTGTGGGCGGGTACCGGCTGGCGACAGGCCCGGACTGGACCAGCAGCCGACGTCGTAGCGGCGCTCGTCCGGCACCCTGATTGACCGATGACCTGTGGACGGGCGCGCCCGCGCGGGTGCCCGGCCACCTAGACTGCCGGTGTTATGGCGGGTCGCATCAAGTCCGAAGACGTCGAACTCGTCAAGGAGCGCAGTTCGATCGAGGACGTCGTGCGCGAGCACGTCACACTGCGCCGGTCGGGGAGCAACCTGGTCGGTCTGTGCCCGTTCCACGACGAGAAGACGCCCAGCTTCTCGGTCAACCCGGCGCAGGGTTTCTACCACTGCTTCGGCTGCGGCAAGGGCGGCGATGTCATCTCCTTCGTGCAGGAGGTCGACCACCTCAGTTTCGCCGAGGCCGTCGAACGGCTGGCCGGCAAGGCCGGCGTCGAACTGCACTACGAGGACGGGGTGCGGCCGCGTGAGGAGAGCATCGGCCGGCGCACCCGGCTGCTCGAAGCCCACCGGGTCGCAGCAGAGTTCTACGCGTCGTTGCTCCCGGGTATGCCGGAGGCGCGCACCGCGCGCGACTACCTACGCGGCCGCGAGTTCGACGGCGCGATCGCCGAGCAATTCGGGCTCGGCTACGCTCCGACCGACGGTCATGCGTTGGCGAACCTGTTGCGTGACAAGGGTTTCAGTCGTGACGAGCTGCTCGCGGCGGGGCTGATCAACCGTGGCGGGTATGACGTCTTCCAGGGCCGGCTGCTCTGGCCGATCCACGACATCACCGGCGACACGGTAGGTTTCGGCGCCCGCCGGATCTTCGACGCCGACCCGCGGCCGGCGAAATACCTGAACACCAGTGAGACCGCGATCTACAAGAAGCAGCGCGTGCTCTACGGGCTGGACCTGGCCAAGAAGTCGATCGCCGACGACCGCAAGGCGGTGATTGTCGAGGGCTACACCGACGTGATGGCGGCGCACCTGTCCGGGGTGACGCAGGCGGTCGCGACGTGCGGCACCGCCTTCGGCGTCGAGCACATCAAGCTGTTGCGCCGGTTGCTGCGCGACGAGCGGGGGGGAGACCCCGCCAAGGTGATCTTCACCTTCGACGGTGACGCGGCCGGGCAGAAGGCTGCGTTGCGTGCGTATGACGAGGACCAGCGCTGGGCATCTCAGTCGTATGTCGCGGTCGCCGCGGACGGCCAGGACCCGTGCGAGTTGCGGATGTCCGGCGGTGCGGAAGCGGTGCGCGAACTCGTCGAGGGTGCTACTCCGATGTTCGAGTTCGTCGTGCAGACCACGCTCGCGCGGTTCGACCTCGACTCGGTGAGCGGGCGGGTTGCCGCGACCCGGGCGATCGCGCCCATCGTGGCCGACATCCGCGATGGCTTCAGCCGGGACGAACTGATCCGGGAGGTGTCACGCCGGATCGGCGTCGGCATCGACGACTTCGCGCAGGCGGTGCGCCGAGCGCCACGAGGCGGCATCGCCGCGGCCGCGAAGCAGGAGCGGGACAATCATGCCGATGCGGCCGAGTCACCAGGGGCTGCACCGGCATACGAACCCCCGAACCTGCGGGATCCGGTGGTGCGGGCCGAGCACATGCTGCTGCAGTGCGCCATCCAGTTCCCGGGTGTGATGCCGACCCAGCAGCTGGACCAGATCGACCCGGCCGAGCTGACCGCGCCCGCGCACCGGGCGGTTTTCGAGGCGATCCGGACGGTCGGCATCGACACCGGCCGCAGCCAGAGCGCCTGGGTCTCCGCGGTGAACGAGGCAGTGCCGCAGGTGGTCCGCCCACTGGTGGCGCAACTGGCCGTCGAGCCGTTGCCGACGAAGCTGGACAGCCAGGGCCGGCCCGACTGGCACTACGTGCGCTCGCTCGTGGTCCGCGTGCGTGAGGTCGCGCTGCGCCGCCGGATCGCGCAGGTGATGAGCGCATTGCGGCGCACCGAGGACCCGGAGGAGGCCCGCGGCATCTCGGCGCAGCTGACCACGCTGCAGCGCACCCTGGCCGATCTGCTGGCCAGCCTGGAGTGACCTGCGCGCACTCACTGACGCTCGAAACGGTCGCTGACGCTCGAACCAGCCGCTGACGGTGCAGCAACGGGGTCAGCGGCTGGTTCGAGCGTCAACGGCGCGGGGGTGTCCCGTGTGCTGGGACTGACCCGGGGGACAATGGCCGGATCATGTCGTTTCTGAAGCGGTCCAAGCCGCAGCTATCGGACGAGGTGCTCGCGCAACTGCGCCTGCCCAAAGGTGAGCGCGTGCTGGCGTCGGCCGTCGACCAGTTGACGGGCGCGCGCGTGGTCGCGACCAACTGGCACCTCATTCAAGTAGCAGCGGACGGCACAGTGACCCCGCGCCCGTGGCATGAGGTCGACGCCGGTCAGTGGAACTCGGAGGCATGGACCCTCAGCGTCACCTGGATCGAGACACGCAGGCCGTCGCAGTGGACCTTCGGCGAGCAGGACACCCGCCTGCCGGAGACGTTCCACGAGCGCGTGCGCGCGAGCATCGTGCTGGCCGAGGACCTGCCCCTGACCGGGCGCGCCAAGGGCCGGGTCGTCGTACGACGGGACCTGCAGACCGGTCAGCTCCTCACGCAGACGGTGCTCGGACGAGCCACCCGCGCCGACGATCCGGAGGTGCAGGACGCCGTCGCCCGCACCACGGCGTTCGTCCGCGACGCCGTCGGTCTGTAGCACGTCGCCCGATTCGGCGTTGGCCGCGCGCCTTTGCTATGGTTTCCCTCGCGTCAAGCGCGCGATCCCCTGTAGCTCAATTGGCAGAGCATTCGGCTGTTAACCGGAGGGTTCTTGGTTCGAGTCCAAGTGGGGGAGCAGCAAGAGGGCCTCTGACCAGCGGAAACGGTCAAGGGGCCTTTCTCATCGCTCCGAAAGAACGTCGATCTCCGGTCTCGCGCAGCGGGGCGCTCTCTGGGGTCAAGCGGAGTCAGACTGGGTCACCGAGTTGTTTTGTGTTTGGCTGGTCTGGACTTGGGTGAGATCCCTTCAGGCGTCCGCGCCTGGGCTACGATTACCGGCGTTGTCCGCGGAGCGCTCGGAGGTGGACGGACGCCCAGGAGCGAAACGGTCTCCAGGTCTCGGATACTTCCGCGAGTGTGACGCCGGGGCCGTAGAGATGGCTGATCTCGGCGTCGAGGTGGCGTTCCGCGCGAGGGAGAACGTCCGGGGCGTTCGTGCCACGAATCAGGGTCAGGTCTGTGGCGAACGGGCCGATCCCGGTGATGGCAAGGAGCTGGCCGCGCGCCTCGTCTTCGGGCAGGGCACGCAGATACGGGCCGTGGAGAACGCCATCCAGTGCCGCGTGCGCGACCTCGACCAAATATTCTGCTGTGCGGCCGGGGAGGACGAGTTCTCCTGTGCGGGCGGCACGGATGAGATCGGCAGGTGCGGGGAACGCGCCGTGTGCTCCGTAAATGGCCATCAGATCGCGGCGAAGTCGAGCCGCCTCCGGTACACGGGTGCGCTGGGACAGCACCGCCCAGGCCGCAGCTTCGTAGGGTGAGTAAAACCCGCATGGCCGGAAGCCGGGTAACGCACGCTGCGCGCCGGCGATGATCGGGTCGCGGTCTCCGACATCCGGCCAATCGGTTGCGTCGATGTCCAGGGAGAGGAAGCTGGCGACCTGTTCAGCGGCGGCGTTCAGGTCGCCGTCGCCGAACAGCTCAATGCGCGCGGCGCTGCCGTGCTGAGTGACGTTCGCGGTAGTGGGCGTCCAGTCGTGTTCGCTGACGAAGCGAGTCTGTAACACGCCGGGATCACCACTGGGCGAGATCGCGGTGGGCGTGAACCCCTTCCAGAACCCTCGGCTGGTCCGCAGCGACCACGGTCCTACCACCTCGATCTCCGCCACATGCCGCCTCACGGCATCTCACGCCTCGGAGTGGATCGTGACGATATACCCGTCCGGGTCGCGGAACGCGAACTGAAATCCGAATGGACCCTCGGAGGGCTCCTGGGCGATCGGCACGCCCTGCTCCATCAGACGTGAGTGCAGCCCGGCCGCGTCCTTGTTGTGGAACCACACGCCGATGCCCGCGCCGAACTGGCCGATCGCGTCAAGATCCACGCCGGGGAACGGGTCGCGTACCGCGAATGCGACCCCACCAGCGGAGAACACCGTCGCGGCTGGGTTCGGCGCGGGAAGCCGACTGAGCCCGACCGTCTCCTCATAGAAGCGTGCGGACACCTCCCGGTCGCGGACCTGGAACGAGACGAAATCGGGGCCGGCCGTCATAGCTGTCATCAGACTTTCTCCTGTCGCTCGATTCAGTGTCAATAGATTGACACTCAATCGAGCGTCTGTGGTCGCCGGCGGCACCTACGCGACCTACACGTGGGCCTCGCATCGCCTGATGAACAGCGGTGTCGGCCGCGCGGCCTCGATGGGTGCGGTGTTCGGCGGGGGAGGGCTGCTACTCCCGCCGGTGCTCCTGCTGACCGGGGCTCCGTTGCTCGCCTCCCGGGAGAACTTCGCTGTCAGTGCCTATATGGCGCTGGTGCCGATGTTCCTCGGCTACTTGCTGTTCGGCTACGGCCTGACCCGGGTGCCAGCGAGCACCGCCACCACGGCGCCTCTTGTCGAGCCCGCCGTCGCCGCCGTGCTGGCGGTGGTGATCGTCGGTGAACGACTGCCGGCGCTGGGCTGGGTCGGCCTCGGCATCATCGCGGTGGTTCTCGTCATCCTCGTGCTCGCACCAACCCCCAGCACCCTGGATGTCCCCTCAGCTGGCCAGCCTGCCCGGGTCGGGGCCGTTCGCCCACCAGCGGGCGGCGCGCTGCTGACCGGTGGGTATGCCGGAGCCGTCGAGACTGGTGAGGCCGGGGTGGCCCGACATACCGGCCGCATAGATGACGCGTGACGTGGCGCCGGTCTCCCGGATCGCCGTCGCGAGGTCGACGTCGGCCGGGAACGCGCGGTGGTGCGCCAGCGGGGTGAGCAGCCGGCGCTTGTCCGACGGGGTGCCGGAGCGATACGCGGCGGCGAGCGTCTCGGGGTCGGTGCGCCGGCAGGCGCCCATCGCAACCGACGTGAACGGGAACTCGGTTGCCCGCCCTACGGTTCCGCGTGTGGTGGACATTTCAGCGGGCCGGGACCAGAAGCGGCGCTCGAGCTCGTGGGAAAGCGCGTGCCCGTAAGGACTCGCCGACACCGCGAGACCGGCCGTGAACGGATCGGTGCCATCGACCAGCAGCCGCCACAGCCAGGTCGCCAGACCGTCCTCGTGCCGGCGGTTCATCCGCCCGGCAAGTTCCCTGGCCAGACTCGCGCAGGTGATGCGGAACTCCCGCGCATCCGCCGCAGGCAGCGTCTCCGGGCGAGACCGGACGATGCTCAACTGCACCCGCCGGGACTGATCCCGGCTGAGCGGAGACAGCAGGTCCCGCAACTGCCACGGGCTCAGGCTCGACGCGACGATCGTCGCAACCGCCTCCAACTCCGCGTGACCGCTCGTCAGGTCCTCCCGCAGGGTGTCGCGTATGGCGCCCCACAGCTCGCGCTTGCTGCGCCCCTGACGCAGGTCGATGGCGAGCACATGCGCGACGGACTCCGTCGGTTCGCCGCGCAGCGATCGATAGGTCTGCAGTGCGAGCGCCGTGCCACGCGGGTGCTGCACCTCGGTCAACGACGCGAGCGCATCTCCGATCACGGTGTGGCCGCAGGCAGCGAGATGGTCGCGCACCGCGTCTTCGACAGGCCCGCTGACGACCGGGTCGGCGGCAAGCACTTCCAGGGCACGGATGCGCAAGCGATATCCGGCACAGGTGGAGCGGGACATCTCGTTGACCAGCAGGTGTGACCAGAAGGCGATCCGCTCTGGAGACTGTGGTGTGCCCGTCGTGATCAGGGTTGCCAGCTCGAGCCAGTCCCGTCCCGACAGCGGGGTGGTGTCTGCGGCGTCAGCCCGGGTGAGCAAGCTCCACTGTGCCGCACGGTCTTGCGTGCTCGCCTTGCCGCTGGGCAGATAGGAACTGATCTCGCCTGGGGCGAGGCCGACGATGTCCTCCAGGGCGGCGACCACCGGCAGCGGCGGAGTCAATCCGCCGGTCTCGTAACGGGTGAGCGTGCCCGGCACCAGGGTCTTGCGGACACCCGGGTGGGCCTTCATCGCCTCGATCATTCTCGGCTGCACACGCAGTGCGGGGTCCGGGGCTGCGTGGCGCCATGACCGCATCAGCCAGGGGACCGGCGACCAATCCTGCAGCGGGGTGTCCACGGGCGAAGAGTACGCGGGAGTCCGCCTCCAGCGCACTGGATAGTCACCCCTCAGTATGCCGAGCGCGCTGCGTCATACGGCCTGCCCGGTGGCGACACCCGGCGCGTTGGTGGGCCCGGCCGGGTCACCGTCGGGCGCAGCCGGGCCGGTCGTGCGGCCGCGAGCCTGCAGACGGTGCTCGACCCACGTCGCCAGCTTGCTGATGGCGTAGTTGATCGCGATGTAGATGGCCGCGATCACCACGAGCATCGCAAAGATGTTGCCGTTCAACGAAGTTGCCGGCTTGCTGTTGTAGAGCAGCTCGCCGTAGAGGACGTTGTAACCCAGCGCCGTGTCCTTCAGCACGACGATGACCTGGCTGATCAGCGACGGAAGCATCGCGGTGATCGCCTGCGGCAGCAGGATCTGGCGCACCGTCTGGCCCTCGGTCAGCCCAATCGAGCGACCGGCCTCGGACTGGCCCTTCGGCAGCTGACCGACACCACCTCGGATGACCTCGCAGATGACCGACGAGTTGTAGAACGACAGGCCGGCGACGGTCGCGATCAGCGGGCCGTTGCCGCTGCCGTGTCCGTTCGCACTGAGCACACCGAAGATGAAGAGCATCATCAGCAGCACCGGTATGGCGCGCGTCAGCTCGACCCAGGCCGTCGCGATCCAGGTCACGGCACGCAGCCCGATTGCCTTGGGGGAGTTGCCCGTTGGCACGGAAAGCAGCCGCAGCATCGCCAGCAGCACACCGAGCACCAACGCGATGACGATGGCGATCGCGGCAGCCACCAGGGTGCCGCGCAGGCCCGGCAGGATGTAGCTGTGCCAGGTGCTCCACTCGGCGAAAGGCTTCCACTTCGCGCTGGCGAACTGATCCTTGGTGGCGAGCTTCCAGACCACCAGCGCCATGATCGCCGCGAACACCACGCCGCCGATGACGCCGAGGAGTGCGTACCGACGCCGCGCCTTCGGCCCGGGCGCGTCGAACAAGACACTCGCACTCATCTCTTCACCGCCACTCGGTTGCCGAGCCGGCCGATCGCGACACCCATCGGCAGGGTCAGGATCACGAAGATCACCCCGACGACCAGGAAGGACAGATTGAGCAGGCCGGGATCGCGCTCGGTGACGGTCTTGAGCACCGCCGAGAGCTCGTACACCCCGATGGTCACCGCGACGGTCGTGTTCTTGGTCAGCGCGATCAGCGTGTTCCCGAGCGGCACCACCGCACCGCGGAACGCCTGCGGCAGGATCACTTCACGCATCGTCTGGCCGAAGGTGAGCCCGATCGACCTGGCGGCCTCGGCCTGGCCGAGCGGGATCGTGTTGAAGCCGGAGCGCAGCGCCTCGCAGACATAGGTCGCGTGATAGACCGTCATACCGACGACCGCCAGTCGAAAACCGTTGACGTCGGCAAACTTTGGGTCGGACGAGTTGGCCAGCGTGATGCCCAGCTGGATGTAGAGCACGAAGCTGCACGACAGGATGATCAGGGTCAGTGGGGTGTTGCGGAAGATGTTGACGTATGACGTGCCCACGAAGCGCAGGATCCCGATCGGCGACAGCCGGAGCGTCGCGACGATCGTGCCGAGGACCAGGCTGCCGATCGCGCTGTAGATGGTGAGCCGGACCGTCGCCCACAGCGCGGTCCAGATGTGGTAATCGGAGAAGAGCGAAGACACCGCTGAGCTCCCTGTCTCGAACGGACGGGTGAAGATCTCCCGGCGGTGGCCACATGACGGTTGGCCACCGCCGGGAACGAGTGAAAGTCCTTGCAATCAGCGAGGACTCAGGCCTGGCAGGTCGGCGTCTTCGGCGGGTTGGACTCGCTGTTGTACTTGTAGTCAGAGCCCAGGTTGTTGTCGAGCGCCTTCTGCCAGTTGCCGTTGTCGACGGTCTTCTTGATCGCGTCGGCGACCTTCTGGCAGTCGGCTGCACCCTTCTTCAGGCCGATGCCGTAGTTCTCCTCGCTGAACGTGCCGCCGACCAGCTTGAACTTGTCCTTGTACTGCGACTGGTTGGCGTATCCGGCGAGGATCGTGTCGTCGGTGGTCATCGCGTCGATCGAGCCGGACGCCAGGGCCTCGGCGCACGCCGAGTAGGTGTCGTACTTCTGCGGCACCAGGTTCGGCTGTTCCTTCTTCAGGTTGTCGACCGAGGTCGAACCGGTCACCGAGCAGACCTTCTTGCCGGCCAGGCCCTTGACACTGTCGATCTTGGAGTCCTTGCTGACCAGCAACGACTGTCCCGCAACGAAATACGGTCCGGCGAAGCCGACTTCCTTCAGCCGCTTGTCGGTGATCGAGTATGTCGCGACGATCATCTTGACCGTGCCGGCCTGCAGCATCTTCTCCCGCTGCGGTGACGGTGACTGCACGAAGTCGACCTTGCTGTAACCCAGCTCGCCTGCGACGCAGCGGGCGATGTCGACGTCGAAGCCGGTGTACTTGTCGCCGTCCTTCAAACCCAGGCCGGGCTGGTCGAACTTGACGCCGACCTTCACGGTCGGGCCCTTGTCGGGCAGCTTGCAGACGGCTTCCTTGCTGCTGCCGCCGCTGCCGGAACTCCCGCCGCAAGCGGTCAGTCCGAGGCCGAGGCTGAGAGCGGCGGCAGCCGCTCCGGCATACGTGGCGCGAAACTTCATGGTGTCTTCCCTCCGGGTTCGCGGGTTTTCCCCGCTGCGGTTGGCGGCGATCGTGACGGTGACCGCCGCCGCTGAAACTCAGGTCGGTCAGTGGGTGAGGATCTTGGACAGGAAATCCTTCGCTCGGGCGGACTCGGGATTGGTGAAGAAGTCGTCCGGCGTCTTCTGCTCGAGGATCTGGCCGTCTGCCATGAACACGACGCGATCGGCCGCCCGCCGGGCGAAGCCCATCTCGTGGGTGACGACGATCATCGTCATGCCGTCCTTGGCGAGGCCGGACATGACGTCGAGGACCTCGTTGATCATCTCGGGGTCGAGCGCCGAGGTCGGCTCGTCGAAAAGCATCACCTTCGGCTGCATCGCGAGCGATCGGGCGATCGCCACCCGCTGCTGCTGTCCGCCGGAGAGCTGCGCCGGGTATTTCTGGGCCTGCTGTGCCACGCCCACGCGCTCAAGAAGCTGCATCGCGCGCGCCTCCGCCTCGGACTTGCCGAGTCCCCGCACCTTGATCGGGCCGAGCGTGACGTTCTGCAGGATCGTCTTGTGCGCGAACAGGTTGAACGACTGGAACACCATCCCGACGTCGGCGCGCAGCTTCGCCAGTGCGGCGCCCTCTTCGGGCAGCGGTTCGCCGTCGATCGTGATCGTGCCGGATTCGAATGTCTCCAGCCGGTTGATGGTGCGGCACAGCGTCGACTTGCCCGAGCCGGACGGACCCAGCACGACCACGACCTCGCCCTTGGCGACGTCGAGGTTGATGTCCTGCAGCACGTGGAGGTCGCCGAAGTGCTTGTCGACCCCCGTCATACACACGAGGGGTTCGCCGGCCTCGGCGTTGGTCGCGCCGGCGGTAGGTGCCTGGTCCGTCATGGGTATGCACCCTACAAGGCGCCCCCAGGTAATTTTAAGAATAGTGCGCTAGTGGCACGGATCGTTGCCGCGTTGTTGCCATCTGACCGCCCGGTGACCGGTTGCTGAGTCCGGCCTGGTCACGCACTGTGCGCCGTGTGATGTCACAATGGCTCGGCACGAGGGGCGATAGCTCAGCCGGTTAGAGCAGCGGACTCATAATCCGTCGGTCCTGGGTTCAAGCCCCAGTCGCCCCACCAGATTTCAGCAACGCGAGCGTGGCCGACCCGATTGCGTCCGCACGTCGCACTAGGCTGATGTGTATGTCGAGTCCGATGAGCGGCGGCTTCGGTCGCCCGCAGAACCCCCGAATGCAGGGCCAGGGCCTGAGCCTTGAATACCCCATGTCCTTGGGCATCTACACCGAATACCGCGACGCGCAGCAGGCCGTCGACTATCTGTCCGACCAGCAGTTCCCGGTTGAGAACTGCATGATCGTCGGCACCGAGCTCAAGCAGATCGAGCGGGTCGTCGGCCGGCTCACCTGGGGCCGTGTGCTCGCCGGTGGGGCGCTGTCCGGCGCCTGGTTCGGTGCCTTCATCGGCCTGATCCTGTCGATGTTCGACTCGGTCAACGTGCTCGGCGTGATCTTCTCGACGATCATCTTCGGCGCCGTGTTCGGTGCCGTCTGGGCGTCGATCGGTTACAGCCTCACTCGCGGACAGCGTGACTTCCAGTCGGTGACGCAAGTCGTCGCGACCAAATATGAGGTGCTCGTCGAGCACAAGTTCGCGATGCAGGCGCGCGAACTGCTGGAGCGGATGCCCGGCGGCGGGCCGACGCTCACCTGAGTGCGGTAGCCAGGACCGGTCACAGCCGCAGGTCATCCCCGGATGGCCCGAACTTGTCCCGCAGGAAGCGGTGGCTGGCGAGTATGCCGTCGGCGCCCGCTGACTGGGCGGCAGTCGCGATGTCGTCCAAGGCGCTGTCCAGCAGTTCCAACTGCTCCTGAAGCAGGACCGCACCGGTCTTGCCGTCCTCGATCGGTGCGGTGTCCGCAGTCGCCGGCGACAGCGCCAGGTAGCTGCGGACCGCGGTGGGCGCGTAGTCCTCGTGGATCTGTTCCACCTCGAAGATCAGCCGGTCGCTGACCTGGCGCGTGCGCAGGTCGGCATGCAGCGCGTCCGCGCGGCGCAGCACGATGTGCAGGCGCTCGCGCGCGACACCGGGCAAGCGCGGGTGATTGAAGAGACGGTCGAGGTCCACGGCCGAATCATGAGCAGCCGCAGCCTGCTCGGATACCTTCCGCATTTCCTCGCGCCGCACCGACTTCGCCTCCTTCCGCCGATTGCGCGCGGGACCGCCGGTGATGACCCACAACACCGCCATGAAGCCGACAGGGAACACGGCCCACGGGTAATGGTGGGTCGTTGCGGCAGCCGCGAGGAGCACCACCAGTGACGCGAGCGAGGCTTGCAGCTCGCGCCTGACCTTGTGGTAGGGGCGGTAGAGGAACTGGATGCTCGACAGCGTCAGGATCGCCATACCGGCTTCGACTGCCCAGTCGGCATGGGTGAACGCCAGGCCGGCCATCACCAGAGCGCTGCCGAGGGTGCGCAGGATCGCGTCCCTGCCGCGTGTGAAGGCACCCGACAACATGGCGACGGTCGACACAACGGCGAGCAGCGTCCAGACGGCATCCACGAGCGACTCCAGTCTCCAGAACGGGCATCCGTTCCTTCCAGGCTAACTGCCCGGCACGGGTTCGGCAGCACGCCTGTGGTCCAGGCAGGGCAGCAGGTCCGGTGCGGCGAGCAGTCGCTCGAAGGCCAGTTCGGCCGCGCCGATCAGCGACGCCTCCGGGACCGTTCCCTGGAGCAGCGTGATCGGCGCGCGGCCGATGGTGAGCATGCCGCGCTGCAGGCCTATTCGCACTGAGGGTTCGGCGATCCGCAGCACTTGGGCCAGGTGGCCGCCGGTGACGATCGCCTCCGGGTTGAGCACGTGCGCCACGCTGGACAACCCGCGGCCCAGCCACTGCGCAACGGACGACACCACGTCCAGCGCGACCGCGTCGCCGTCTGCCGCGCGTTCGAAAAGTGAATCCAGTGAAGGAGATTCGATCCCGGCGGCCTCGGCAGCGCGCAGGATGGCTTCCTCGCCGACATACTCCTCGAGGCAGCCGCGATTGCCGCAATGGCAGACGGGGCCGTCGGCCTGGACGGTGAGGTGGCCGATTTCCGCGGCATACCCCCGGCTGCCGCGCAGCAACTCACCACCGACGATGACGCCGCCACCGACGCCGACCCGCCCGAGAACCAGGACGACGTGCGAAAAACCGGCAGCGACTCCGCGGCGATGCTCGGCGAGCAGGGCCAGGTCGGAGTCGTTGCCGACCACGACATGGTCGCCCAGTCGCGCTCGCAGCAGCGAACCGAACGGCGCATTGCTCCACTGCAGGTTGGGCGCGTAGACAGCGATGCCCTGCGGGTTGTCGACCATCGCCGGAACACTGACACCGACACCGACCCGGACGCTGTCGTCCACGCCGACACACAGCTGGCCCGCCGCATCCGCGACCCGGTCGGCGACGCGTGCCGCCGACCGGTCGGACCCCGGGCGGTGCTCCCAGGTGATGCGGTCGAGCACCGTCCCGGAGAGTCCGACAGCGGCCACCTGCACTCGCGCGACGTCGACGTCGACCGCGATGACGTGCACCGCGCCGGGCCGGAGCGCCACCAGGTATGGCGGGCGCCCGGCCCTGTCCCGGCTCTCGGTCGGCGTGTGCTGGACCACGATCCCGAGCTCGACCAGATCGCCGACCAGCGCGCCGATCGTGCTGCGGTTGAGCCCGGTCAGCCGCACCAGATCCGGTCGCGACAGCGGGCCGTGCAGGTGCAGGTGCCGCAGCACGACGGACAGGTTGTGCCGTCGGATCTGCTCGGGGCGCGCCGCGGAGCGTGCGCCCGGTGGCATCAGCGGACCGGCCGGAGGACGGCCATCAGCCCACCCCGGTCGAACCGGCGCGGCGCCGGGACACGGCGTCGACGGTGGCGGCGAGCAGCAGCACCAGCCCGGTCACGATCCACTGCCAGGCGGAGTTGTTCTTGCCCTGCAACAGGTCCGCCATACCGTTGATGATGACGGCGACCACGGCACCACCGACGACTGCGTCGGTGATCTTGCCCTTGCCCCCGAAGAGGCTGGTGCCACCGACCACGGCTGCGCCGACGGCGAGCAGCAGCGTGTTGCCGCCACCCTGGGAGGCATTGACCGCGGTCTGCGAGGCGAGCACGACACCGGAGACCACGGCCAGCATCGAGCAGATCACGAAGACCGAGATGCGCACGGTGTTGACCCGGATGCCGGCCCGGCGGGCGGCCTCGTCGCTTCCACCGACGGCGTAGACGTGCCGGCCGTAGCGGGTGCGGCTGAGCACGAAACCGAGCACCACGACGAGCACCAGGATCACCGGCACCACCCACGGAACCCCGCCGAGGTATGCCGCAGCGACCTTCTCGCTGACCAGCTTGCCGTCCTTCTGGACGATCTTGGTGCCGCCTCCGGCGTTCACCGCCCGGTTGAGGTTGAGCACGAGGGTGAAGACGATCGCGACGATCGCGATGCCGCCCACCTTGGATGCAGTCACCAGGACCGGCTCGGTGGGCAACTCCCGGCGTCGCCGCGCGTTGACGGCCAGCAGCTTCTGGGCGGCGTAGCCGACGATGACGATCGCAGCCATCAGCCAGCCCGCCCACTGCGGCATGTTGCTGTTCTCAAGAGCGACCAGCGCCTCGCTGTTCAGCGACACGTTGCCCTGCGTGCCGGCGCTGTTGACGACGATCTGCACGACACCCTGCAGGCCGAGGAAGAGCGCCAGGGTCGAGACGAACGACGGAACCCGTAGGAAAGTGCGCATCCAGCCGATCAGCAGGCCGATGGCGGCGCCGACGACCAGGGCGAGCAGCACGGCGAGCGGCCACGGCCAGTTCTTCATCAGCAGCACGGCGACGACCGCGCCGCCGACACCAGACGTGGTGCCGGCCGACAGGTCGATCTCGCCGAGCAGCAGCACGAACACCAGGCCCATGGCGAGCAGGATGCCGGGGGCAGCCTGGGTGATCAGGCTGGCGAAGTTGGCCTTGGTGAAGAAGCCGCTCTCCGCGACGGAGAAGACCAGGAAAAGGACGACCAGCGCGGCAACTGCGGGCAGCGAGCCCATGTCACCGCCGCGGATGCGTTGCCAGTAGTTGTGCAGGTAGGCGCCGACGCTGCTGCCGGTCGGCAGCGTCGTCGCCGCTGCCGCAGTGTCGTCGGACGCAGTCTCCGCCTCGGCGGCGGTGGCCGGCTTGGCGAATTCGGGGGTCATGCGGATGCTCCAGTGATCGTGCCGATGGGTTGCAGGCCGAGGTTGCCGCTGCGGCCGGTGGTGATCAGCTCGACGACCTGGGTCTGGTTGACGTCTGCCCGGTTGACGGTCGCCGCCAGCTGGCCGAGGTAGAGGACCGAGATCGTGTCGGCCACCTGGAGCACGTCGAGCATGTTGTGCGAGATGAGGATCACGGCAGTGCCCTGGTCGGCGAGACGGCGCACCAGCTCGAGCACCTGTGCGGTCTGCGCGACACCGAGTGCGGCCGTGGGCTCGTCCAGGATGACGACCTTCGACTTCCACAGTGCGGCCTTGGCGATGGCGACCGTCTGCCGCTGACCGCCGGACAGGCTGGACACGCGCTGTCGCACCGACTTCAGGGTGCGCACCGACAGCGACTTCAGCGTGTCGGACGCGGCGATCTCCATCGACTCCTCGTCGAGCACGATGCCGCGCAGGCGCTCCCGGCCGAGGAACATGTTCTGGACGACGTCGAGGTTCTCGCAGAGAGCGAGATCCTGGTAGACGATCTCGACCCCGAGGGCGGCCGCGTCGCGCGGGTCGGACACGTGCTGGGACGTGCCCTCGAACTCGTAGCTGCCCGAGTCGATCGTGTAAGTGCCACCGATGCACTTGACGAGAGTGGACTTGCCGGCGCCGTTGTCGCCGACGAGCGCGGTCACCTTACCGGCGTATGCCGCAAAGTCGACGTCGTGCAGCACATGCACGGCACCGAAGCTCTTGTTGACCCCGCGCAACTGCAGGATCGGCTGATCAGACATGAATCTCCCTAGACACGAGTGCGGGCCGGGCGGACGGAGGTCCGCCCGGCCCGCACTTCGTAGTGACGAACGGAACGCTTACTTGACGCCGGCGGCCTTGCACAGGGCGACGTACTTGCCGACACAGGTGGTCGACTTCGGCGTGTATCCCGCGTTGATCGGGACCGCGACGTTCGCCTTGGTGATCGCGATCGGCGGTGCCAGAATCGCCGGAACCTCCCGGCCGGTCTGGGTGTCCTTGATCTGGGTCGTCGTCTTCGGCGGCTTGCCGTTGGCGAGGTCGGCCGCCGCGTCGATGACCGGGTAGGCCTCTTCGGTGGACGGCTTGTAGATGGTGAAGCACTGGGTGCCGTCCATGATGCGCTGCAGACCCTGCACGGTCGCGTCCTGTCCGGAGACGGCGACCTTGCCGGCCAGTCCCTGCTTCTGCAGAGCGGTGACGACCGATCCCGCCATACCGTCGTTGGCGACCATGACGGCGTTCAGCTTCGGGGCCTTCTGCAGCATCGAGGTGAAGATGATCCCGGCCTGCTGGTTGTCCCAGTTGGGCACCGACTGGTCGCCGACCTTCGTCCAGCCCTTGGCGTCCTTCAGGACGCTGTCGTAGCCCTGCTTGAAGAGCGTGGCGTTGTTGTCCGTCGGGGCGCCGTTCAGATCGACGTACTGCACGGCCGACTTGCCCTTGACCTGCGAGCACTGCTCGAGGGTCTTGCCCTGCAGCTGACCGACCTTGACGTTGTCGAACGACACGTAGAGGCTCGCCGACCCGCCGAGGGTGAGGCGGTCGTAGTCGATGGTGTAGATGCCCTTGGACTTGGCGGTCTTCTCGATCTGGGCCGCGGATGCGGAGTCGAGGTTGACCAGCGCCAGGACCTTGACGCCGTCATTCATCATCTTGGTGGCGATCGTGGTCATCTGCTGCGCCGAGCCGTTGGCGTTCTGGATGTCGCAGCTGAGGTTGTCGGTCTTGCAGCGCGCCTTCAGCGCCTCCGGGTCGGAGGAGATCCAGCGGTTGGAGGATTGCCGGTCCGGCAGAATGATGCCGACCTTGGCGCCCTTGCCGTCGACGCCGCCGGCTGCGGCGGTCGCCGAGCCGCCGGTTGCCGGCGCGCTGCTCGAGCTCATACCACCGGTTCCGCTGCTCGGCGTGCCGCTGGACTTGCCACCGCCACTACTGCTGCTGCCGCACCCCGCCAGGGCGATGACGCCGGCAACTGCACAGGCTGTGCTGAGTGCACCCTTGCGCATGGTTCCACCTTTCCGTCCAACTCGAAGGCAGATCATCCGCCGGTTCGAGCCGTTGTCCATGAATATGTTGCGTACGGCAACTTATCCCGACCGTGAGTGATCCGCACCACATTTGGCCGGATCGGCGCCCTGAGCGGCAGATCGTGACCTGGCTGTGACCTGCTCGTTCGGCATACGCACAGGGAACTCCCGAGATTCGCGCGGGCTGACCGCTTAGGTTCCGCAGGTATGAGCGTCGAGGTCGGCACCCGCAGACGCGCCCGGCTGACGAGCCGTCGGCGTGCAACGCGCCGACGGCTCGTCATCGCCATGGTCGTCATCCTCGTGCTGGTCATCGGTGGCGGCATCGGTCTCTATCTGCATCTGAACGGCAACCTGAAGACCGCTCCGCTGCTATCGCAGGGCCACGAGACCAAGAACGCGGCCGGCCACTCACCGATCAACCTGCTGGTCATCGGATCGGACACCAGGGCGAGCCGTGAGGACTGTGCAATCGGTGGCGACTGCTCTGTTGCAACGGCGACCTCGACGAAGGCGACGTCGGCGGCCGCCAATTCGGATGTGCTGATGGTGGTGCACATCTCGGCCGACCGCAGCAACGCGACCGTGATGAGCATCCCGCGCGACACCATGATGAGCGTGCCGTCGTGTGTCGATCAGGCGACGGGAGAGACCGAGAGTCCGCACGTCGACCGGATCAACAGCACTTTCCAGTATGGCGCGGACTGCACCGCGCGCGCGGTGCACCAGCTCACCGGCATCGTCGTGGATCACTTCATGGTGATCGACTTCGCCGGTGTCGTGAAGATGTCCGATGCGGTCGGCGGCGTGTCGGTCTGCGTGAACAACAATGTCTACGACCCGTATTCGCACCTGAAGCTCGCCAAGGGAACGCACACGCTGAAGGGAATCGCGGCACTGGAGTTCCTGCGCACCCGGCACGGTTTCGGCGACGGTAGCGACATCGGGCGCACGGTCGCCCAGCACGTCTTCCTGTCCGCGATGCTGCGCAACATGGAGAGCGCGTCGACGCTGGTCAACCCGGTCAAAGTCCTCAAGCTGGCCGATGCGGCCACCTCGGCGGTCACCGTCGACCCCGGCCTGGGCAGCATCCCCTCCCTGACGTCGCTCGCCTATCAGCTCAGTGAAGTGCCCGGCTCCCGCACCACGTTCGTGACGATGCCGACGGTGCCTGATCCGAGCAACGACAACGTGGTGGTTCCGGCGTCGAACGCACCCACGCTGTTCGGCAAGATCGTGCGCGACGTGAGCCTTAGCCGGCCTGCCGGCCACATCGGCGTGTCCAAGGCGCCGAAACCGTCGAAGTCGACAGTCGCGAAGCCGAGCGCCAGCCCGACACCGACGGATTCCGCGACCGACTATGCGGAGACCGTGACATCGGCGTCGGGTTGTGCTCAGGTCAGCACCTACCGGACCGTGGTCATCAACGGCGTCGCGATGACACCGACCCAGGCGTATGCCGCCAGCCCCTCCGTTCCCGACTCGGCACCGTGACCGGCGGGAACGGCTCGGCTGGTGCTGCTGTGACGGATGAGGCAGAATAGGGCGCACAACCGCACAAGCACGCCATACGGCACGTATGCCGGCCGCCCGCGAGGTCGTTGGGGAAGACGTCCCTCGCAATTGTCAGGAGGCCCGGATGTCTGCCGCTACTGCGCGCGCTGTTACCCGCGGGGTGGTGTTCGTACACTCCACCCCGGCCGCGCTCTGCCCGCACATCGGCTGGGCGCTGGAAAGTGTGCTCGGCGCTGCCGCGCCCATCGAGTGGATCAAGCAGCCCGTCGCCGCCGGCACTCTGCGCACCGAGCTGTCCTGGATGGGCGAGCCCGGCACCGGTGCCAAGCTCGCCAGTGCCCTGCGCGGCTGGGTCGACGTGCGCTACGAGGTCACCGAGGAACCCAGCCCCGGATGCGATGGCTCGCGCTGGTCGCACACGCCGACTCTTGGCATCCATCACACCTGGACCGCTGCGTCGGGGGACGCGGTCGTCAGCGAGGATCGGCTGCGCGCTGCGCTCGTCGCCAGCAAGGGTGACCCGGAGCTGTTCCGGGCCGAGATGGCCGAGCTGCTCGGAACTGCCTGGGACCAGGAGCTGGAGCCCTTCCGGTATGCCGGCGAGGGTGCCTCGGTGCGCTGGCTGCACCGCGTGTCCTGATCCGGCCGCGCTCCTCACTCGCGAAGGGAGGAGCGCGGGGATCAGGCCGTCCTCAGCACGACCGCGATGTTGTGGCCGCCGAAGCCGAACGCGTTGCTCATGGCGGCCAGGTCGCCGTCCGGCAACGTGCGGTGGTCCTTGATGACCAGGTCGAGGTCGATCTCGGGGTCGACGTCGGTGACGTTGATGGTCCGCGGCACGATCCGGTGGTGCAGGGTCTGCGCCAGGATGATCGCCTCGAGCGCGCCGGCGGCGCCGAGCAGGTGACCGGTCATCGACTTGGTGCCGGTGAGGCACACGCCGTCCACGGCGTCGCCGAAAGCCCGCTTCACCGAGGTGATCTCGGCCGCGTCGCCGACGGGAGTCGAGGTCGCGTGCGCATTGACGTGCACGATGTCGGACGGCTGCAGGCCGGCGCTGGCGATCGCCTCGTTCATCGCCCGTGCCTGGCCCGCACCTTCCGGGTCACCGGCCGTGATGTGGTAGGCGTCGGCCGACATACCGAGGCCGGCGAATTCGGCGTAGATCTTTGCCCCGCGAGCCTTGGCGTGCTCGTAGGACTCCAGCACGACGACGCCGGCACCCTCGCCGAGCAGGAAACCGTCGCGGTCGGCGGCCCACGGGCGCGACGCGCCCTGCGGGTCGTCGTTTCGTTTCGAGAGCGCCTGGGAAGCGGCGAATCCGGCGATCGGCAACGGATGTATGGCGGCCTCGGTGCCGCCCGCGATGGCCACGTCGGCACGACCCTGACGAATCATGCTCGCTGCCAGGCCCATTGACTCGGCACCGGACGCGCAAGCGGACACCGCAGTGTGCGCTCCGGCACGTGCCTTGAACTCCATGGAGATCATCCCGGAGGCGGAGTTGGGCATCAGCATCGGCACGGTCAGCGGGTAGACGCGCCGCGGACCCTTCTCGTTCAGGACGTCGTACTGGTCGAGCAGCGTGTGCACGCCGCCGATGCCAGTGCCGATGGCGGCGAGCAGGCGCTCGGGCTCGATCTCCGGCGCGCCGGCGTCCTGCCAGGCTTCTCGGGCAGCGATCACGGCATACTGCGCGAACGGGTCGGCTCGGCGGATCTCGACCCGCGAGAGCACCTCGCTCGGGTCCTGCTTGAGGCTGGCCGCGAAGGTGACGGGCAGTTCATACCGCTCGAGCCACTCGGCCGGCAGCGGTTTGGCGCCGGACTCGCCGGCCAGCAGGGCCTCCCAGGTCTCGGGGGCCGTGCCACCGATCGGCGTGGTAGCGCCCAGTCCGGTGATGACGACGCGCTTGTCTGCGCTCATGAATCTTCAGGCTCCTCAGGCGGGGTGGTGGTATGACGCTGTTCCGCGGTGGTCCGGCGAGCACGCTCGCCGGACCACCGCGGGACGAAAGGGTGTTTCAGTCTTGAGCGTTCTGGATGTACTTGACGGCGTCGCCGACGGTGGTCAGGTTCTTGACGTCGTCGTCGGGGATGCGCACGCCGAACTTCTCCTCGGCGTTGACGACGATCGTCATCATGGACAGCGAGTCGATGTCGAGGTCCTCGGTGAAGGACTTGTCGAGCTGCACGTCCGCGGCGTCGACGCCGGTCTCCTCGTTCACGATCTCGGCAAGGCCCTGCAGGATCTCCTGCTCGCTCTGCGCCATCTCAATGCTCCTTGTTCGAATTGCTGATGGTGGATTTTCGCACCTTCGGGCTGACCCGGATTACCCGCCGGATCGCGGGAGTCGTGCATTCGACCTTATGGCACGGCGGGCCCTTGCCGGCGAACGTTCAGGGCAACTCGATCACTTGCGCCGCGTAGGCCAGCCCGGCTCCGAACCCGATCTGTAGCGCGAGCCCGCCGTGCGGGGCGATGCCTTCGCGCAGCATCCGCTCGGTCGCGAGCGGGACGGAGGCCGCCGAGGTGTTGCCTGTTTCGGCGATGTCGCGCGCGACCGGGATGTCGGCGGGCAGCTTCAGCTGCTTGATCATCGCGTCGATGATGCGCATGTTGGCCTGGTGCGGGATGAACACGTCGAGATCGTCGACGGTGATCCCTGCCGCGTCCATCGCCTGCTGCGCGACAGGGGCCATCGACCACACCGCCCAGCGGAAGACGGACGGGCCCTGCATCGCGAGAGAGGTCTCGGCGTACGCCTTCGCGGGGTCGAGGTCTGCCGCCTTGCCCGACTCGGCCTCGACGAACCATTGGTCGCGCAGCTGCGTCCAGGGCTCGCGCTGCTGGATGGCTTCCCACTTCTCGCCGTCCGAACCCCAGATAGTCGGGCCGATCGCCGGGTGGTCCGAAGGCCCGACGATCGCGGCACCGGCCCCGTCGCCGAAGATGAACGCGGTGCCCCGGTCGTGGATGTCGGTGAACGCCGACAGCTTTTCGGCGCCGATCACGAGCACGTTCTCCGCGCTGCCGCCGCGCACCATGTCCGAGGCGATCGAGACACCGTGACAGTAGCCCGCGCACGCTGCGGAGATGTCGAACGCCGGAATGCCGTTGGCGCCGAGACGGGTGGCGAGGGCAGGGGCAGCAGCCGGCGTCTGGTAGGGGTGGGTCACGGTCGCGACGACGATGGCACTGAGCCGGTCGGCCGTCATCCCGGCGGCGCGCAGCACGTCGAACGCGGCCGCCTCGGCCATGTCGATGACGGTCTCATCCTGCCTGGCCCACCGTCGCGACTCGATGCCGGAGCGCTCGCGGATCCACTGGTCGGAGGATTCGATCCAGGTGCAGACCTCGGCGTTGGTGATCACGCGTTCGGGGCGGTAGCCACCGACAGCGACGATGCGCGAATAGCGCGCGCCCTGCGAAGCCTGCAGCGTGCCAGTGTGTTTCGGCTGGACGGTCATGCGGGTCAGCTCCCTTGCGAAGCGTTGGAGGTGTGCTCGCGCAGGAGGTCGCGGGCCTTGTCGAGGTCGTCCGGTGTCTTGACGGCGACGCTCGCGACGCCGCGCATGCCGCGCTTGGCCAGACCCACGAGCGTTCCGGCCGGGCAGAGCTCGATCAGTCCGGTGACTCCCAGATCGAGCATGGTCTGCATGGTGGCGTCCCAGCGCACGGGTCCGGCGACCTGTGCGACCAGACGGTCGACCACCTCCGTGCCGTCGCTCACCGGGCCGCCGTCCTTGTTGGACAGCAGGCGGACACGGGGATCGTGCACCTCGAGCGACGCGGCGTGCTCGCGCAGCGCGTCGACAGCCGGTGCCATGTGGGCGGTGTGGAACGCCCCCGCCACCTGCAGCGGTATGACGCGAGCTTTCGCCGGCGGCGCTTCCTGCAGCGCGGCGAGCTGTTCCAACGTGCCCGCCGCCACGATCTGGCCGGCACCGTTGCGGTTGGCCGGGGTCAGCCCCAGCGACTCCAGCGTGACGAGCACTTCCGCCTCGTCGCCGCCGAGCACGGCCGCCATGCCGGTCGGCGTGACGGCGGCGGCGCGCGCCATATCGTTGCCGCGCTCGGTGACGAACCGCATCGCGTCGTCCTCGCTGAGCACGCTGGCGGCCGCGGCGGCGGTGATCTCACCGACCGAGTGGCCCGCCAGCACAGCGTCGCCAGCCAGGTCCGCGTCGTCCAGCAGTGCGCTGAGGGTGCCGAGGCCGGTGGCGACGATCAGCGGCTGCGCGACGGCGGTGTCCTTGATGGTCTCGGCATCAGAGGTGGTGCCGTGGGCGACCAGATCGGTGTCAGCGACCTGCGACAGCCGGTGCAGGTGGTCGGCGAAACCGGGCACCTCCAGCCAGGGAGTCAGGAATCCGGGGGTCTGTGAGCCCTGTCCAGGGCAGACGATCGCGAGCACAGGTCTACTGTGCCGGACCGGCCGTCCTGATGGCGTCTTCGAATCCGACGAAGCTGCGGCACCCCATTTGGAGGATTCCTCCAAAATGGGGTGACTCGCTCAGAGGCGGGAGAGTGCGAGCGCGAGCCGCACGGTGAAGGCGTCCCGCGGGTCGGTGAGGTCATATCCGGTCAGTTCGGCGATGCGCCCGAGCCGGTAGCGGACGGTGTTCGGGTGCACGTAGAGCGTGCGCGAGGTCGCCTCCAGTGCGCCGCACTCGAGGTATGCCGCGACGGTGTCCCGCAACTCGGGGCGGTCGCGCACCGGCCGGGTCACCTTGTCGACGAGGGACCGGCGGGCGCGTGTATCGCCCGCCAGCGCGCGCTCGGGCAGCAGCTCGCTCGCGGCGCACGGCCGTGGCGCGTCGGGCCAGGCCGCGGCCGCGCGGTAGCCGGACAGCGCGGCCCGGGCGCTGCGTCCGGCGGCATACAGGTGCGGCACGCGCGGTCCGACGACGACCGGGCCTTCGCCCCAGAGGTGCTGCAGGGCCGTGGCGACGGCCAGGCTGTCCTCGACGCCGCCGAGGATCGCGATCAGCAGGTTGCGATGCACGGACGCGAGGGTTGTCACGCCCTTGTGAGTTGCGTTGCGCCGCAATGCATCCAGTGCGTCAGTGCCCGGTCCGTGCGGGGCCGCGCCGGCGATCACGACGACACCTCGCACGTCGTGCCAGCCCAGCGCTGCGACCCGGGAGCTGAGGTCGTCGTCGGCCTCGGCGCGCAGCACGGCATCGACGACGAGAGCTTCCAGCCGGGCGTCCCAGGCGCCACGGACCTCGGCTGCCTGTGCGTAGACGTGTGCCGCGGCAAACGCGATGTCCCGGGAGTAGATGAGCACGGCCTCGCGCAACTGTTGCTGCTCACCGGCCGCCGCCAGCTGTGGCACATGCTCCTCGACGACGTCGATCGCCGTGCGCACCATCTGCAGCGTCTGCTGCAGCGCGATGCTCCGGGTCAGTTCTCTGGGCGCGGCGGCGAACACGTCCACCGGCAGGGACGGGGTCCGGTCCGGAGCGCGATACCAGGAGATGAAGGCACCGATGCCGGCCTGAGCGACCAGGCCCACCCAGGAACGTTCGTCAGCCGGGAGGCCGCGGTACCACTCGTAGCTCTCGTCCAGCCGGGCGATCGCGGCCGCCGACAACTGGTCGGCGCTGCGCTCGAGGCGCTGCCCGGTGCTTGTGGACATGCGCCAAGTGTATGGCGAGCGCGAAGGGCCCCGGGGTGATCCCCGGGACCCTTCGGCATACGTCGTGCGCTCAGGCGTCGCCGCCTGCGTTGCCGCTGGCGCCGGCCTGCGGGTTGAGCAGGTCGTACTTCGCGGCAGCGTCGACGGCCGTCTGCGGGTCGATCTCGCCGCGTGCGGCGAGCTCCTGCAGCGTCCGCACGGCCATCGACGGCCCGTCGATGTGGAAAACGCGGCGCGCGGCGGCGCGCGTGTCGCTGAAGCCGAAACCGTCGGCGCCGAGCGTCACGTAGTCGCCGGGCACCCAGGGGCGGATCTGCTCCTGCACCGCCCGCATCCAGTCGGAGACGGCCACGACCGGGCCGGGGCGCCCCTGCAGCTGCCGCGTCACGAACGGCACCTGCTGGTCGGCGTTCGGGTGCAGGAAGCGCAACTCGTCGGACGCCTCGCCGTCGCGGCGCAGCTCGTTCCACGACGTGACCGACCAGACGTCGGCGACGACACCCCAGTCGTCCTTGAGCAACTGCTGGGCTTCCAGGGCCCACGGCACACCGACGCCGGAGGCGAGCAACTGTGCACGTGGCGCGTCGGCGGCGGTGTCGCCCTCGGAGATGAGGTGCATGCCGCGCAGGATGCCTTCGGTGTCGACCTGCTCCGGCTCGGCCGGCTGCTGCATCGGCTCGTTGTAGACAGTCAGGTAGTAGATGACGTTCTCCGCGTCATCCCCGAACATTCGCCGCAGGCCGTCCTGCACGATGGTCGCGATCTCATAGCCGTATGCCGGATCGTACGCAACGACAGCGGGATTCGTCGCAGCAAGCAGCAACGAGTGACCGTCAGCGTGCTGCAGGCCTTCACCGGTGAGGGTGGTGCGGCCGGCGGTGGCGCCGACCAGGAAACCGCGGGTCATCTGGTCGGACGCCGCCCAGATGAAGTCGGCGGTGCGCTGGAAGCCAAACATCGAATAGAAGATGTAGATCGGCACCATCGGCACGCCGTGGGTGGCGTATGACGTGCCCGCCGCGGTGAACGCCGCGACCGAGCCGCTCTCGTTGATGCCCAGGTGCAGGATCTGCCCGTCGGTGGCTTCCTTGTAGGCAAGCATCAGCTCGGCGTCGACCGAGGTGTAGTGCTGCCCGTGCGGGTTGTAGATCTTGGCGGTCGGGAAGAACGAGTCCATGCCGAAGGTGCGCGCCTCGTCCGGGATGATCGGCACCACGTGCTTGCCGAACTCCTTGTCGCGCATCATGTCCTTCAGGATGCGGACGAACGCCATCGTGGTGGCGACTTCCTGCTTGCCCGAGCCCTTCTTCGCCGCGGCATAGGCCTTGTCGTCCGGGAGCTTCAGCGCACTGGCCGTGTGCCGCCGGTCGGGCAGACCGCCGCCGAGCTTGCTGCGCCGTTCGCGCAGGTACTTGATCGCCGGATCGTCCTCGCCGGGGTGGTAGTAGGGCGGCAGGTAGGGGTTCTCCTCCAGCTGCGCGTCGCTGACCGGGATGTTCAGCGAGTCGCGGAAGTTCTTCAGGTCCTCCAGCGTCAGCTTCTTCATCTGATGGGTCGCGTTGCGCCCGGCGAAGTGGGTGCCGAGGCTGTAGCCCTTGATCGTCTTGACCAGGATCACGGTCGGCTGGCCGGTGTGCTCGGTCGCCGCCTTGTATGCCGCGTAGACCTTGCGGTAGTCGTGCCCGCCGCGCTTGAGCTTCCACCAGATCTCGTCGTCGGACCAGTCCTTGACCATGTCGCGGGTCCGCGGGTCACGGCCGAAGAAGTGCTCGCGCACGTAGGCACCGTCGTTCGCCCGGAACGTCTGGTAGTCGCCGTCCGGGGTGCGGTTCATCAGGTTGACCAGTGCGCCATCGCGGTCGGCCGCCAGCAGCGGGTCCCAGCCGCGGCCCCAGATGCACTTGATGACGTTCCAGCCGGCACCGCGGAAGAAGCTCTCCAGCTCCTGGATGATCTTGCCGTTGCCGCGCACCGGGCCGTCCAGCCGCTGCAGGTTGCAGTTGACCACGAAGGTCAGGTTGTCCAGCTCTTCGTTGGCGGCGAGCTGCAGCAGCCCGCGCGACTCCGGCTCGTCCATCTCGCCGTCGCCGAGGAACGCCCAGACATGCTGCTGGCTGGTGTCTTTCAGGCCGCGTCCTTGCAGGTAGCGGTTGAACTGCGCCTGGTAGATCGCGTTCATCGGCCCGATGCCCATGGAGACCGTCGGGAACTCCCAGAAGTCGGGCATGTTGCGCGGGTGCGGGTATGACGGCAGGCCGAGCCGCTGTCCCTGCACGACGTGCGAGTGCTCCTGGCGGAAGCCGTCCAGGTGCTCCTCGGACAGGCGGCCCTCGAGGAACGCCCGGGCATACATGCCGGGGGAGGCGTGGCCCTGGAAGAACACCTGGTCGCCGCCGCCGGGGTGTGACTTGCCGCGGAAGAAGTGGTTGAAGCCGACCTCGTAGAGGGTGGCCGCCGAGGCGTAGGTCGAGATATGCCCGCCGACCCCGACGCCCGGGCGCTGCGCGCGGTGCACCATCATGGCGGCGTTCCAGCGCAGCCAGGCGCGGTAGCGGCGCTCGACCTCTTCGTCACCCGGGAACCAGGGCTCGGCTTCCGGGCTGATGGTGTTGATGTAGTCGGTCGCGGTCAGCGACGGCACACCGATGCGGCGCTCGCGTGAGCGTTCAAGCAGCTTCAGCATGATGTAGCGAGCCCGCGTCTGGCCGACGTCGTCGATCAGCCCGTCCAGCGAGTCGATCCACTCCTGGGTCTCCTCGGGGTCGATGTCGGGGAGTTGGCTGGGGATGCCGTTGAGGATCGGTCCTGCGTCCTCGCGCGCCATGAGTGGCTCCTCTCATGTGCTGCCGCGTGTTTCGCGACTGCGACGTTCTGTCTTCTCGGGGTTTCCGGGCTGAATCCATCTTCTACCCGCGCGGGCGAGCCGGCCGATGGGGGTCTCGGCTACTGGTCAGTAGTGTTTCAGTTCTCGGCGGCCCACCGTCACGGCAGGTTGAGAGCGGCGTGGCGGTGCACGTCCTTGTAGAGCAGGTAGCGGAAGTGGCCCGGCCCGCCGGCGTAGCAGGCCTGCGGGCAGAACGCGCGCAACCACATGAAGTCGCCCTCCTGCACCTCGACCCAGTCCTTGTTGAGCAGGTAGACGGCCTTGCCCTCCAGGACGTAGAGGCCATGTTCCATCACGTGCGTCTCCGGAAACGGGATCGCTCCGCCCGGCTCGAAGGTGACGATATTGACGTGCATGTCGTGGCGCACGTCGTCGGGGTCGGTGAAGCGCTGGGTGCACCAGCGGCCGTCGGTGTCGGGCATCGCGCCCAGCTCGACGTCGGACTCGTGCGTGACGAACGAGTCAGGGGTCTCGACGCCGTCGACGACGCTGTAGCGCTTGCGGATCCAGTGGAAGGTGGCGGTGCTGCCGGTGTCGTTGTGCAGCGTCCACGTGTCGCCCGGCGCGATGAAGGCGTAACCGCCGGCGGGCAGCGTGTGCTGGGCCCCGCCGAGGTCCAGGCGCAACTCGCCGTCCACCACGAAGAGCACGCTCTCGGCCGCCGGGTTGGTCTCCGGGCGGTCGCTGCCGCCGCCGGGACCGACCTCGACGATGTACTGCGAGAAGGTCTCGGCGAAACCCGTCAGGGGCCGGGCGAGCACCCACAGCCGGGTGTCGTCCCAGAACGGCAGGCGGCTGCTGGTGATGTCGCTCATGGTGCGACGGGGGAGCACGGCATACGCCTCGGTGAAGATCGACCGGTCGGTGGTCAGCTCGGTCTGCGCGGGTAGCCCGCCCCGGGGCGTGTAGTACTGCGTCATTGTCACTCCTGACTTCAGCGGGAGAGCTCGGCGAGCTCGGAAACGGATATCTGACAAGCGGATTCGGCCTCGTCGGTGCCGATGGCGCCACAGTGCACGCCGCGCAGCAGCGCGCCGGCGAGCATCCGGGCGGTGGCGGGTTCGTCCATGACATCGCCCCCGGCCGTCTGATGCAGGTATGCCGCGAGGCGCGCCGACGCGCTGGGCAGCGCGCGCCGGAAGAAGAGGAAGTTGGCCAGGTAGCGGGAGACGAGGTGCCCGGGGTGCATGTCCCATCCCTGGTAGATGCCGCGCACCAGGGAGCGGGTCACCAGGCCGGCGTGCAATCGCCAGGTGGCGCGGGCGGATTCGCGGTCGCCGAACGCCACCACGTTGGTGGAGCCGTCGCAGATGCGGGTGCCGGTCTGAGCGGCCGCTACCTGGATCACCGACTTGGCGTGATCGGCCGCCGGGTGGTCCAGGGCCTGGTATGCCGCGGCGATCCCGAGACCGGCGCTGTAGTCGTAGGTGCCGTAAACCAGCGAGCTGACCCGACCGGGTGCCGCGTGCACCATGCGAGCGACCGACGCCGAGCCGTCCGCAGCGAGGATGGCCTGCGGCGTCTCGACCTGGATCTCGAACGTCACACTGCCGGAAGGGAGTTCGAGCTCCTCCTCAAGTGCCGCGCACGCGGTGTCCATGGCTGCCGCCTGCTCGACGCTGGTGACTTTCGGCAGCGTCAGGACATTGCCGGCGAGGAGACCGGCCCCCGCCATACCCCGCTGGTAGTCCACCAGGGTGTGCACTCCGCGAGCGCGGGTCGGTGCCTCGAACGACTTGAAGCGGATGCCGTGCCAGGCGGGCAGTTCGCCGGTGCCGGCGAGGTCGGCGAACCCGGTCAGCACGCCGGCGAGATGGCCGTCCTCGGCTTCGTCGGATCGCACGCCGTAGCCGTCCTCGAAGTCGGCCCGCAGGTCCTCGATCGGCTCGCGCTCCAGCTTGGCGACCACACGGTCGTAGACTTCGGCCACGTCGTCCACGGATTCGCCTGTGGCGCGGGCGAGTTCGGCCGCGTCGGGTGCATAGGTCGCGAGCAGGTCGCGCGCCGTCCGGGCGAAGCCACGCACGTCCTCGGCAGTGCACCGGTCGGCGGGCAGGTAGACCGTGTGCACGGGGTGACGGCCGGTCGCCGGACCAGGATAATCACGGGTGAGTGCGGCATCCGCACCGGCAAGCGCTGCGTCGAGTTGTGCGGTCAAGGTCGTGCGGAAGTCGGACACGGGGGCTCCTCTCGGCCAACATTCCGTATTATGGAGTATAAATTCCATGTTGGCGAATGACAGGACTGTAGAGGAGTCGTCATGGCAGAGCACACCCGCCCCGCAGGGGTGCAGTCCGTCGGGCGCGCACTCGACATCATCGAGCTGATCGATCAGGCCGGCGGTGAGATGGCGCTCGTGGAGATCAGCGCGGCCTCCGGCCTGCCGATGCCCACGATTCACCGGCTGGTGCGCACCCTCGTCGACCGCAACTACCTGCGCCAGTTGCCCGACCGGCGCTATGCGCTCGGCGCCCGGCTGATTCCGCTCGGCAATGCCGCGCTCGACGCCTTCGGCTCGCGCAGCAGCTCGCTGCTCGCCGAGGTTGTCCGCCGCATCGGCGAGAGCGCCAACCTGGCGGCGCTCGACGGCGACATGCTGGTGTATGTCGGCCAGGCTCCGGCGCCGCGTGCCATGCGGATGTTCACCCAGCTCGGGCAGCACGTGCACCCGCACTGCCGGGCCGCGGGGAAGGCGCTGCTGGCGCAGCTGGACGACGAGCAGGTGCGCGGCATTCTCACTCGCGGCGGGATGCCGGCGCTGACACCGGCCACGATCACCGACCCGGACACGTTCGTCGACCAGCTCGCCAGCGTGCGTGCCGAAGGCGTGGCGCACGAGGTCGGCGAGATGGAGGAGGGCGTGACCTGCCTGGCGCTTCCGGTGCTCGGTGCGACGTCCAACCTCGCCGTGTCCATCTCCGGTCCGGCGTCGAGGATGACCGAAACGCTGCAGCAGCACGCCATACCCGTCCTGCGGGAGGCCGCCGAGGAGATCGCGGTCCAGCTGGCCGGATGATCGCACCCGATATGCACCTTGACACCCGACGAGCGACCCGGCATCCTTTCTCCATGCGGAATGAGAGTTCCATTCAGCGAAATACGCTGGACGAGTTCAACGATGCGCCTGGTGCGGACGCAGTCCGCATGCTGCTGCCGTTGTGCAGCAGCCCCGCCTGGGCGACCGCCGTCGCCGATCGGCGTCCGTATGACGGCGTCGATGCCCTGCTGACTGCGTCGGACCAGGTCTTCGCCGGCCTGGCGATCGCCGACCTGGACGCCGCGCTGACCGGCCATCCGCGCATCGGCGACCGGGTCACCGGCCACGACACGGCGGCGGACCTGTCCCGCTCGGAGCAGTCGGCGATGCAGTCGGCGGATGAGAGAGTCGCCGATCAGATCCTGCGCGGCAACGTCACCTACGAACAGCGCTTCGATCGCGTCTTCCTCATCCGTGCTGCCGGCCGGACGCCCGGGGAGATCCTCGCCGAGCTGCGGCGCCGGCTCGCCAACACCGACGCCGACGAGCAGGCCGAGGTGCGCGAGCAACTCCGTCAGATCACCCGGCTGCGCCTGGAAGGGACCTTCGCGCCATGACCTCCACCCTCTCCACCCATGTTCTCGATGCCGTCCACGGAGCACCCGCCAGCGGTGTCGGCGTGACGGTGTTCGCACAGACCGGTGCCGGATCCGATGGCCAGCCCATCGGGTCCGGGACCACAGACGATGACGGCCGGGTCGCCGGCCTGGTGCCCGACGGGCTCCGGCAGGGGACCTACCGCATCGTCTTCGCCACCGGCAGCTTCTTCGAGCGTGCCGGGGTCCGGGCCTTCTATCCCGAGGTGGCGATCACCTTCGTCGTAGACGAAGAACGGCACTACCACGTGCCACTGCTACTGAGTCCGTTCGCGTTCTCCACCTATCGAGGGAGCTGATTTCCGATGTCCTATGTGCTCGGGCACAACCAGTACGGCAAGGCCGAGGTGCACGTCGTGCGCGTTTTCCGCGACGACCCCGAAGCGCCGCACGACCTGGTCGACTACAACGTCTCCGTGTCGCTGACCGGCGACTTCACCGAGGCCCACACGACCGGCGACCAGGCGAAGGTGCTCACCACCGACGCCTGCAAGAACACCGTGAACTCCTTCGCCAAGGAGGCCGGCGACGCGGTCCGCGAGCCGGAGTCGTTCGCGCTCGCGCTGGCCGATCACTTCATCGAGGTGCCGCAGGTCAGCGGGGTGCGCATCAGTGTCGAGGCGTTCCCGTGGGATCGCGCGCACGGCAACCCGCACGCGTTCGTGAAGAACGGCGACTACGTGCGTACCGTCACCGTGACCCGCACCGCTGACGACACCAGTGTCGTCAGCGGGCTGAAGGAACTGACCGTCCTGAAGACCACCGACTCGGAGTTCCACGGCTACTACCAGGACCGCTACACCACCCTGCAGCCGACGAACGACCGCATCATGGCCACCGCGGTGACCGCGCAGTGGGCGCACGAGGGCCGTGACGTGCAGTGGGGCGCGTCGTTCGATGCCGTGAAGGACGCCATCACCAGCAGCTTCGCCGCGGCATACAGCTATGCGCTGCAGCACACCCTGTGGGAGATGGGCGGAGCTGTGCTCGACGCGGCGCCGAGCGTCGCCGAGATCCGCTTCAGCTGCCCCAATAAGCACCACTTCGTGATCGACCTGAGCCCGTTCGGGGTCGAGAACAACTACGAGGTGCACCACGCCGACGACCGTCCCTACGGGCTGATCGAGGCGACGATCAAGCGGTCGGAGGACGTCGACAAGTCCTCGGCATACGACCCGGGCCAGGCCTGGTAGGAGCCGCTTCGCCATGGCGACCGGACCCGGCAATCCCCTCCGATTGCCGGGTCCAGTTGCAAACCGGCGCGGATCCTAGTGAACTACGGCCATGGCAATTGGGGCCCAGAAAACCGCACTGGCCGAGAAGCTCGGCTTCGAAAAGAATCTGGTGGTGCAGGAACTCGGCTGGGACGAGGACGTCGACGACGTCGTGCGCGACCAGATCGAGGAAGTCATCGGATCCGGTCTGGAGGACGATGACTACGACGGTGTGGTCGATGCCGTCGTCCTGTGGTGGCGGGATGGTGACGGCGATCTGATCGACGACTGCGTCGACGCGCTGACCAATCTCGCGGACAAGGGATTCGTCGTGCTGCTGGTGCCTGGCGCCGGGCACCCGGATCACGTCGACGCCAGTGACATCGCCGAGGCCGCCCAGACGGCCGGTCTGAAGGCCGGAACCTCCACCCGTGCGGGTGAAGAGTGGATCGCGACCAAACTCGTCCAGGGCGGGGTGGCCAAGCAGCGATGACCGATGCTCCTGCCGAGGTCGGCGCGCCGGCGCCCGCCTTCGCTCTCAAGAATCAGCACGGCGAGGACGTCTCGCTCATCGAGCGAGTCGCCGATCGCCCGGTGCTGCTGGTGTTCTATCCCTTCGCGTGGTCGGGCATCTGCACGGGCGAGCTGTGCGCCATACGCGATGATCTGTCCGGCTACACCGGCGACGGTGCGGTCGACGTCCTGGCGATCTCGTGCGATCCCATGTTCACGCTGCGTGCGTGGGCCGACGCGCAGCACTACGACTTCGAGTTGCTTTCGGACTTCTGGCCGCACGGGCAGGTCGCCCGCGACTACGGCGTCTTCAACGCCGACGCCGGTATGGCGGTCCGCGGCACCTTCCTGATCGACACCACCGGCACGGTGCGCTGGTCCCAGGTCAACGCGCCCGGTGAGGCTCGTGACTTCGCCGGCTACCGCGAGGCGCTCGCCGGGCTCTGAGTCGACGATTCGTGTCCGGTCGGCCGCCACTGGCACAATGACCAGCGCCCGGCGGCACACCGCCGTCCCCGGGGCCTGTAGCTCAGTTGGTAGAGCACCGCGCTTACACCGCGGCTGTCGTCGGTTCGAACCCGGCCGGGCCCACAATTTCAGACGTACTAGAACACCTGACATCGGTGGAAGCCGGTGTTGGTGCGAGGGCGGCGAACGGCTCAGCGAGCTTGATCGTCGCCCTTTCGTCTTCGCTGATCTCGATGCCGTTGGTGAGCGCTTGGTTCGCCAGTCGCTTGCCCTGATCATCGGTGCGCGCGTACAGGGTCGCGCAGTCTACGAGCAGGCTGAGCGCGGTGCTGAGGTGCTTGCGTGACCCCTCGTGCTGATCGTGTTCGCTGGCGAGGCGACGGTCGATGTCAGCAAGCCCCGCCCGGATGCGGTCTTGGTGCCGTTTGAGAGTTTCCAGGTCGATGGCGTCGGCGAAGTGCGCAGCGAGCAGCTTGTCGCTCTCGATCTGGAGTCGCTTGCGGTTCTCTGTCAGCTCGGCCAGTTCCTGTGAGCGGGAGGCGAGCCGTTCATCGAACGCTGCCTCGACCTGTGCCGCGAGCGCGGCGTACTGCTCTTCGGTGATCGAGATGTCTCGGTAGCAGTCCGCGACCAGCTGCTCGGCGATGCCGACTGGCACAGCCCGCCGGGTGCAGTTCTTCCGTTTGGAGGCCCGACCGGAGCACACGTAGTAGGCGTAGCGCATGCCTTGCTTGTTGGCTGGGTAGTCCAGTTGCATCCGTGACCCGCACTGGCCGCAGAACAGAGAGCCCTTCAGGTAGTGGTCGTGCGTGCGGCGGCGCTCGTCCGCGATCTTGCGGGAGTCGAGTAGACGTTGGACTTGCTGCCAGGTCTCGACATCGACCAGTGGCTCGTGGGTGCCGGACTGCTCGGCTCCCTTGTAGCGCACGATGCCGATGTAGTACGGGTTGCGCAGCATCGAGAAGAACGTGGAACGGCCCACCGGCCCGGACGGACGCTTCGGCGTGGGTACGGTGGTGAGTCCGCGCGCGGTGGCCACGGCGAGCAGACTGACGACGGTGTGCTCGCCGGTTGCGTACTGCTCGAATACCCACCGCACCAGCGGGGCGCGCTCGGCGTCGATCTCGACGGTGCGGTACTCGCGGCCTCGCTCGTCACGCTTGCGGACGTTGAGATAGCCGACCGGTGCTCGCATCGGCGTTCCGCCGGTCTCGAACTTCTGGTTCAGGCCCTTGCTGACCTCGGATGCGAGGTTCTTGGAGTAGAACTCCGCGATGGACGACATGATGCCGTGCAGCAACATCCCCGAGGGCGTCTCGTCGATGTTCTCCGTCGCAGACACCAAGGTCACCCCGGCTTCGACCAGACGGCGGTGAATCTCCACATCGTCCAGCCGGTTGCGGGCGAGGCGGTCGACCTTGTGGACGATGCAGTAGGTGACTTGATGCGTGGCGATGTACTCCAGCATCCGTTGCAGGTCGGGCCGGTCAGCTGAGCGGGCGGACTCTCCTGCATCCACGAACTCGGCGACGATGCGTGCTCCGAGGTCTTCGGCCTTGCGCGCGTTCGCCTGGCGTTGGGCAGGGATGGAAAACCCCTCGTCACGACCCCCCTTGGTCGCCTGCTCCTTGGTCGAGACACGTTGATACGTCACCGCCGTCAGAAGCGGTGACGTTTCCGTGTCCCGCATCGGCATTGTCAGAGTCATGGTGGCCTCCTTGCTCGCCCGACGACGAGCGGGCGTCCGTCGTGTTTTCGGTGCTGTGTCGATCACCGATGCGACGCTGCTGCTGATCAAGCTCCTGGGCGTGAAGTCCATCCGCGATGTGCAGAACCAGCGCGATCAGTTGCTTGTTGTCAGGCTTGGAGCGCACCCGAGGTTCGGCCGAGATACGTCGGCCCGTGCTCGTCACCCGGTAGTGCCTCATACCCGCCAGGTGAACTTGCCTGGCCCTCAGCGTCACGGGCGGCGCGGCGCTCCTTGCGCCGGGCGGAACGACCGTCGCGGTAGATGCGGAGTCCGTGGAAGAAGAAGCGGAAGCCCTCGCAGATCCCGATCAGGACGATGAGGTGGAGCCATCCCTGGGCTCCGTTGTCGATGAGGACGGTGCAGCCGTAGGCGATGCCGAAGTATGTCGCCGCGACGAGCATGGCCCACAGGCTGTACTTCGGGTCGCGCTGGGTGTGGAACCAGTCGAGCAGGATCGTCGAGGGTATCCAGGGCCGGAGAACCCGGAAGAGGATAAGAACGGCGATGAAGATGAGCCAGATCATGGTCAAGTCCTCCAGAAGCGGCGACGCTTCCTATGGGATGGACTTACCGGGGCGGCTTCCCCGGTTCGTCTGCCACCTGCCTGGGGCTGGTGACGACTAGCTGAACATTGATGTCGCCTACGCCTCGACTGTTCACCGTGCGCAAGGAGCCAGCGTGGATACCGCGCACGCGCTCGTTGACCCTGAAGCCTCGTCGCGGGAGTTGTTCTACGTGGCGATGACGCGCGGCAAGCACCGCAACCACGCCTACGTGATCGTGCCCGACCCGCACGAGGTCGAGCCGCATCTCGACCAACCCGAGCCGCTGACCCTGACCGATCGGCTCGCCAAGGTGCTTGCCCGCAGCGACGCCGACCTGTCCGCGACCGAGACGCTGGCGCTCGAGGTAGACCGTCACGCCTCGCTGTCCACGCTGCTCGCCGAGTACGACGTGCTCGCCCGCGAAGCACAGACCGACCGCTGGGCCGCGCTGCTCGATGTCGCGCCGTTCCCCGAGAACGTGGCCGACGACGTGTTCACCAGCCCCTACTACGAGCACTTGGAGAGCGCACTCGCACGCCACGAGGCAGCCGGCCATCTCGCAGCGGTCGCGCTCACCGCGCTCGCCCCGAGGCTCACGCCGGGCGAAGACCAAGCCGACCCCGCCGCGCAGCTGGCCGACATGCTCGACCAAGCCACTCAGAAGCTCCGGCCCGGCAAACGAACCAGAGCACGAGTCGCCGGACTCATCCCAACACCTGCCGAGCCGATCGCCGACGACATGCAAACCGCGCTCACCGAGCGGCAGATACTCATCGAAGCCGCCGCACTGCAACTCGTGCACGACGCCCAAGAAGTGGGAGCCGCATGGGTGACGCGGCTCGGGCAACCCAGCGTCCGCCCCGAAGCGCAAGAACGGTGGGAGGCACACGCGGCCACCGTCGCGTTGTACCGCTACCGCCACGAGATCACCGGCCCGGCACCGCTGGGCGACCCGAATGCTGTGCGTGGCCCTCATCAAGCGGCCGAGTACCGAGCAGGACAGCTCGCATTGCGGCAAATCAAGGCGAGTGCTCAACACGATGATGACAGAGGACCTCAGTCGACCGTCCGCAACACACCACGACGTGGACTCTGACTATCGGCCTCATCAGGCGCGCGACGACACGCCACGCGGAGAACCACTCGGTGACGACGTGGTGGCAGGTGGAACGCTACTCCGCTGGGCGTGCCACCACGGAACCGACAACGCGGGAGGATGCCGGAGGATACCCTATGTAGCATGGGTACCGCTTACGACTTCCTCAGCTCTCATCTGAAGACGATGGCTGCGCCGTACCTGTTTATCGGCTCGGGGATCTCAAGACGGTACGCTGATCTGCCCGATTGGGAAGGTCTCCTTAGACACTTTGCTGCATTTACTAGCCACCCGTATGAATACTACCGTGGCCTCGCTTCAGGCGATCTTCCCAAGACTGCCTCACTGCTAGCCAACGAGTTCTACTCGGTGTGGTGGTCGGATAAGCGATTCTCAGATTCGAGAGACAGGTATGGCACCGAGGTTACCGATCCCTCATCAGCACTAAAGATCGAAGTGGCAAGGTATTTCGAAGAAGCGATTGAAGGATTCAAGCCGACGGCCGAGTACGCTTCCGAGTTCTCGCTCCTGCAGAGCGCAAATGTCGAAGGAGTGATAACGACCAATTTCGACAGGCTGATGTCCGTTGTTTACCCTGACTACACCGTCTTCACTGGCCAAGATGAGTTGCTGTTCGCCGACCCACAAGGTATCGCAGAGATCTACATGATTCACGGATCGTCGCAACAGCCGCGATCACTCGTTCTGACGGGGGAGGACTACGACGACTTCCAAGAGCGTGATGCGTACCTTGCCGCCAAACTGATGACCTTCTTCGTCGAGCACCCGATCGTTTTCCTTGGTTACAGCCTGAGTGACAACAACGTGCTGGAGATACTTCGTTCGCTGGTGAAGGCGATGCGCGGCACCAACGCGAGCAAGCTTAAGGAGCGCCTTCTTTTCGTCAACTGGGACTCGGAAGCTTCCCCAGAGGTTCGCTCTCGAACCGTGCAGATCGAAGGTGGCCAAATCGAGGCCTTTGAGATCGTTGTCCCTGACTTCATCGACGTCTTTCGAGCGCTAGGAATCAAGGAGAGGGCACTTCCGGCTCGTGTTCTACGTCAGCTCAAGAATCAAATTTACGAACTGGTAAAGAGCAACGATCCTGACGGTCGACTCGTGCAGGTCTCCGACATTGAGTCAGCCTCGGATCAACTCGACGTGGTGTTCGGTGTTGGCGCCAAGATGACAGTCAAAGGGATCATTGGCCTGTCTCGCTGGGATCTCGTTGATGATGTGCTCGGTTCGCCAGACCGCGGGCTTCCCAGCGACCAGGTGATATCGGAGGCGTTCGGGAGTTCCTTCGCCAGCAACTGGTACGTGCCATACTGGAAGCATCTCCGGCAAGGTGAATTCCTTGACGAGACGGGGAACTTGCTGCCGCAGGTTGAAGTTCCGTCCAAGATTCATTCCTATATCTCCCGAGAAACTAAGAACCTCGGAAAACGCTCTCTCCCGGATGGTGTGACCTTTCAAGACGTGCTCGACCGCCAAGGAGAGGACTGGATTCTTGGACACCCTTGGTCGTTGCTCGACGAGACCCGCGACGGTGAGGGCTTGCGAGAGTACCTGAACAACAACCGAAGCTATCGTCAGCAGTCCTACTACCTCACGCAGTACGCCAAGTTGGCCGTGACTCTCGACTGGCTGATGTACGGACCCCCGAACGAGGCCAAATCATGAGCGTTGTAGAGAGCCAGGCGGCAGCGGCCTCGGCATTGCTTTCGGCACCCGTTCTCCGCTCAGCGATGCGAGACGGCCCAGCATCGAAGTTGGCGAATCGCACCATTTCAAGTCTTGTTGAGAGTGGTCTAGCCATTGGCGCATCCACCGTTCGAACACTGATCTGGCGTTGCGACCGATGGCTCTCGCGCCACTACCGTAACGATCTCGTCTACCGTAGAGCCGTTCTCGGTCAGATGATCCCGTGGAGCAACGGCATCCTTCTGCCGGAGTTCAGGGTCGGTCGCTCCATCGTCGACTTCTTGGCCGTGACAGACTCGTTGCACGCCGTCGAGATCAAGAGCGACCTCGACAACACTTCCCGACTCGATAGCCAGCTACACGATTACCGGAAAATTGCACCCTTGGTGTCTGTTATGGCATCAAAGCGCGTAGTGGAACGGGTGCTCGCTGCCCCGGAGTTCCAGACTATTGGTCTTCACTGGCTTGATGTGAACGGTCGTGTGGAGACTGTCCGCGATGCGGAGTTTAGCCGTGAGTTTCTTGATTCAGAGGTCTTGATGCGGTCACTTCGTCGCGCAGAGTATCTCAGAGTTCTGTCTGCTCTTGGCTCTGCTATTCCCGACCTTCCGAACACGCGGGTGTTCTCATACGCACTAGCAGCTTCCCGAAATCTGGACCCGCTCGTTTTCCACAACGCGGTCGCGGAGCAGCTGAGAGGGCGAAAACCGCGGGCTGGCCGATCACTGATCGCTCGATTGCCCGAGCCGGTGCGCCCCGCCGTATTGAAGCTCGATCCGACGAGGCAGCAGATATCCAGTCTTCAAGACTGGATGAACCAGGAGGTTGCAAATGTATATGCCTAGGCTGAGGGCACGACAGCATGAGGTATTTGCTGTTCGAAACTGCGCCTCAAGTTTCGCTGCATCTTCGCGTGTCACACCGATTCTTGAGCCGGTGGCCGCACCAAACGACCTCTTCACACGCAGGCTGGGAACGATAGCCGAAGAGGGGGCCAATTGTGACCTCGTCCTTAACCCTTCGGTCGGTGATCTACGTTCGAAGGGTAGTTGGAGAGAACTTGGCGACTACTACCTTGAGAACGATCTTCTCAAACACCACGGACTTGCCGTCCTCTCCAATGCCGACGCTGATCACGCGGCGATGTCGCGCTGGATCAGTGAGGCTAGGGGCGCTGGGCACCAGTTCACGCTCGATATCGTTCATGAGCTGGATCTCTCCGTGACCCTGCAAGGTGCGACGTATCACGGAGTTCGATGGAACATTGCCGAAGATCGGACGGTCCCGGCGTCATATGGTCTGCCCCTCGGAGGTCTTCCGGTGGTCTGGGCGAACGACCCGTTTCCTTCCTTGCCGCGCAATCGAGAGTATGTCGGCCGTGAAGAGGGGATCTTCAGCACTCGCGTTGCCGGCTACAAGAGCGCAGGCTACCTCGGCGTCAGCGACTTCCTCACACTTGGAAGGGGATATCAACCAGGTGGCGGTCCAGCCTATGCGGTAGTTATTCACTTCACTTATGAATCAGGTGATGTCGTCCGTCTGACCCAGATCCGCGGGTAGCGGCGGGTTTGTTGGGGCTCGTCGGCGTGTGATGTGACGAGAGTGCCTGTCCTGCAAGGAGAATCGAGCTTGTCGAGAGTTCGAGGTATCCGAGCGGGAAGGCACCCTGTCGGTGATGAGAATACGTGGTCGCAACAGTTCCTGGAAGCAGGTGC
>NZ_RJJQ01000017.1 GCF_003724155.1 Flexivirga caeni
GTCGATCCCGCGCGGAACATCCCGGGAGGTTTGCTGCTCGTGCAGGTGGACGGTGATCCGGGCTTGCCGGGCGGTGATCGCGTTTTTCAGTTCCTCCAACGCCCGTAGTTCGGCCAGCAGGTCGGTGTCAGCATCCGCACTGATGGGTGCGGTCAGCTGGTCGCGGAACGCGGACACCACAGCAACACCGAAAACGGTCACGCCGTCTCCCGCACTGGTTTTCGTGGTGTCGTCCATGTGTTCGAGTATACCCGAATCCTATTCGGATGCACCACTTTTCGCGGCAATTTGTTGTCCACATCCCGCCAGTTCCGGGCGGGTTGTGCACAGATCCTGGCCGGCATGCCCCTGTGCTGACTGGCCGAGTAGGGCGAGCCGCTAGGCGAGCCCGTATCGAGGTCAGCCACACCTTCGACACGCTCCTCCGCCCCGGCTGACCTCGATACGCTCCCCCGCTACTCGGCCAGCCGACCGTTTGCATAGCGCTCCCCGCTACTCAGGGCACGGCCGAGGGCGCCCCCGGCCGTCACCCCAGCGCCGCAAGCAACCGCGGGCCGAGGGTGGTGATGTCACCCGCACCGACGGTGAGCACCAGATCGCCGGGGCGCACCCGGTCGAGCGTCGCCTGCAGCGCCTCGTCGAGCGTCGGTGCATAGACGATCTCGGACGCCGTCACCTGGTCGGCAACGAGCGCGCCGGTCACGCCTGGCACGGGCGCCTCGCGGGCCGGGTAGACGTCCAGCACGACGGCGACGTCGGCCAGCGACAGCGCCGCCGCCAGCCCGGTCGCGGCATGCTGGGTACGAGAGAAGAGGTGTGGTTGGAAGACCACGAAAAGCCTTCCGCCGTCACGCAATCCGAGCCCGGCACGCACCGCGGCGTCCAGCTTGTCCGGGTTGTGCGCATAGTCGTCGATCACCCGCACGCCACCCGCCCCGCCGCGCGGCTCCAGCCGCCGGGCCGAGCCGGCGAACTCGCCGAGCCCGGCAACGACCTGCTCCAGGTCGAGCCCGAATCCCTCGGTCAACGCGAGGGCCACGCCGGTGGCGTTCTGCAGGTTGTGCGCGCCAGGCACCTTGAGCCGCAAGGGGATCCGGCCGCCGGTAGCCGGCAGCAAGGTCGCCGACCAGTCGAAGCCGGAACCGGACTCGTCCACCATGCGCAGGCCGGCGTCAGAACTGCGGCCGTACGTGACCACCCGACGGCCCAGCGCCCGGTGCCGCTGGGCAAGCGCGGACGCGCCCGGGTCATCCGCGCACGCCACGAGCAGGCCTCCCTCGCGGATCGTGTCCGCGAAGTCGGCATACGCCTCCCGCAGCCGCTCCGACGTGCCGTAGAAGTCGAGGTGGTCGTCCCGCACGCTGGTCACGATGGCGACCTGCGGGTGGTAGACGACGAACGACCCGTCGCTCTCATCGGCTTCTACGACGAACGAATCTCCCTGTCCCACACCGGAATTGGCCCCGATGCCGGCGATCGGGGCACCCATCGCGAACGACGGGTCGGCGCCCACCGCACGCAGTGCCACCACGGCCATCGCGCTCGTCGTCGTCTTGCCGTTCGCGCCCGCCACCGCGAGCGCGGCCCGGCCGGCCAGCAGTATGCCGAGGGCCTGCGCCCGATGCAGCACTCGCAGCCCGCGGGCCCGCACAGCGGACAGCTCCGGGTTGTCCTCCGCGATCGCCGAGGACACCACGACCACGGCGTCGTCCGGGATCCGCTGCGCGTTCTCGGCGGTCTGCCCGACCCACACCTGCGCACCGGCAGCGGCCAGCTCGTCCAGCACCGCGCTGTGCGCGCGGTCGGACCCGGACACCTGCACCCCCGCGGCGAGCAGCAGCCGGGCGACCCCCGACATACCTGATCCACCGATGGCGATCAGGTGCGCCGCGCGGATGTCGGCCAGGCGCGGCACCGGTGCTGCGAAATCGAAGCGGCGATTGACGCCGTCGGGCTCATTGTCCGGCATGTGCTCGATCCTTCCTTCACGATTGACGGCTGAACCGGCCGGTGACGCCGCTGCTGCGCCGTCAATGACGGTTTGCGGGGTCAATGGCGGAAAACACCGTCAGCGGGCGGGTGCGCTCGCGGCCTGCTCGATCATGTCGACCAGCCGCTCGTCGGCGTCACCGTGGCCCTGTGCCCGGGCCGCCTCCGCCATACGCGCCAGGCGAGCCGGGTCCTTCGCAAGCGGCACGACCTGCTGCTCGATGTAGTCGGGGGTGAAGTCGTCGTTGTCCACCAGCAGCGCTCCCCCCGCGGCGACGACATCCGCCGCATTGAGCCGCTGCTCGCCGTTGCCGACCGGCAGCGGCACGAACACCGCAGGCAGGCCGATCGTCGAGGTCTCGCAGACCATGTTGCCGCCGGACCGCGCGACCACCAGGTCGGCGGCGGCATACGCGAGGTCCATCCGATCGGCATACGGCAGCACGACATACGCCGGATCGATACCCCGCGAAGTTTCTCCTCCGCTTCGCTCCCCCGAATACTTCGCGGGGACCCCGCCCCTATCCAAGGTGGTCACGACGTCCACCTCCTTGCCCTTGCCGGTGACATGCAGCACCTGCACCCCGGCAGACCGGAAGGCACCGGCCGCCGCAGCGACCGGCTCGTTGACGCGCACCGCGCCGCTGGACCCACCGGTCACCAGGACCGTCGGCAGGTCACCGTTCAGGCCAAACGCCTCCAGCGCCTCCCGGCGGATCGCCCGCCGATCGAGGCGGGTGATCTCGCGACGCAGCGGCATGCCGAGCACCTGCGCACCGGGCAGTTTGGTGACCGAGAACGCGGTCGCGACATACGGGGTGAAGCGTGCGCCGAGTTTGGTGGCCATCCCGGCCAGCGCGTTGCCGTCGTGGACGACGATCGGCACGCGCAGCTTGCGCGCGGCCAGGAAGGCCGGCGGGCTGACGTAGCCGCCGAACCCGACAACCGCGTCCGCGTCGACCTCCTGGATCAGCGCCGCCGTGTCCCGCCGGGCACCGCGCAGCTTCGCGGGGAAGTGCACGGCCTCGGCATTCGGGCGGCGCGGGAAGGCGGCCTTGTCGATCAGCCGCAGGTCGTAGCCACGCTCCGGCACCAGGGTCTCCTCCATGCCGCCGTGCGAGCCGAGCACGGTGATTTGCACGTCGGGGTGGCGCCGCCGCAAGGCGTCCGCTGTCGCCAGCAGCGGGGAGATGTGTCCGGCGGTGCCGCCACCGGCCAGCACGACGGACTTCAGCGATCGGGAAGCGGCAGTCATGGACGTATTGTGCCGGGCGCGCTCAGCGACGGCCGAGCGGGAGCACCGCCAGCGTGCGCTTGACCGCGCTCGGCCGGGCCGCGAGAGCGGCCTTGCAGGCGGGCTCGTTGCGCGCGAACGAGATCACCATGCCGAGCGCGAACAACGTGGTGACCAGCGCCGACCCACCGGAGGACACCAGCGGCAGCGGGACACCGATGATCGGCAGCAGGCCGGTCACCGACCCGACGTTGATCATCGCCTGCACCAGGATCCAGGCCATCACACCGGCCGTGGCGATCCGGACGAAGAAGTCCTTGCTCGTGACGATCAGCCGGTAGCAGGCATAACCGAGTGCGACATACAGGGCGATCACCGCGAGGGTGCCTGGCAGCCCGAGCTCCTCGCCGATGATGGCGAAGATGAAGTCGTTGTGCGCCTCCGGCAGCCACGACCACTTCTCGCGGCTGGCCCCCAGGCCGACGCCCCACCAGCCGCCGTCGGCCATCGCGTAGAGGCCGTGGACCTTCTGGTAGCAGCCGTCCGACTGTGCGTTGATGCAGGTCCCGAGCCAGGCGTCGAGGCGCCCGCTGCGGTTGCTGTTGGTCGCGACGAAGGCCAGCGCGACGGCCGCCGTGAGAGCGCCGAAGAACGCGAACACGCGCAGCCGCACCCCGGCCACGAAGAGGATCGCGCCGGCGATCGCGGCCAGCACCATCGTCGTGCCCAGGTCGTGACCCAGCAGCACCAGCCCGAGCAGCACAATCGCCAGCGGGAAGACGAACGGGATCAGCACGTGCCGCCACTCGCCGAGCACCTTGCGCTTGCGGGTCAGGATCATCGCCCCGACCAGAATGATCGCGATCTTGCCGGCCTCCGACGGCTGGACCGTGAAACCGCCAAGACCGATCCAGTTGCGGTTGCCCTGCACGGTGCGGCCGATCGGGGAGAAGACCGCCATCTGCAGCAGGACCGCCCCGGCATACGCCGGCAGGGCGAGCAGCCGCCACCAGCGCACCGACACGCGTGTCGCGGCGCCGGCCGCGATGACGCCGATCACGGCATACATCGCCTGGTTCTTGAAGACGGTGTATGACGAACCGCTCGCCTGGTATGACGTGACACTCGACGCCGACAACACCATCACCAGGCCGAAAAGCAGCAGCATGCCGGTGGCGCCGAGCAGCAGGTAATAGGGCGCGACCGGGGACTCCAGGCGCCGCAGCAGCGCCTTCGGCTGGAAGCGCGACAGGTCGAGGGAAGCCGGCTGGCTGGGCGCTGTCATGCGCGCCCGAGTTCGCGCACGGCGGCGGCGAACGCGTCGCCGCGGGCGCCGTAGTTGTCGAACATGTCCATCGACGCGGCAGCGGGCGCCAGCAGGACCACGTCACGAGGCTGAGCGAGCGCGCGCGCTGCACGGACAACTTCGGGCATGGCTCCAGTGTCGGTGCTGGCGACCTCGACCACCGGGACATCCGGCGCGTGTCGGCGCAATGCCTCCGCCAGTTGCTCGCGGTCCCGGCCGAGCAGCACGACTCCCCGCAGATGCGGCGCCGCGGCCCGCACCAGGTCATCGACGTCGGCGCCCTTGAGCAGGCCACCGGCGATCCACACCACGTGCTCGAACGCGGTCACCGAACCGCGTGCCGCGTCGGTGTTGGTCGCCTTCGAGTCGTCGACGTAGCGCACGTCGTCGACCGTGCCGACGGTCTGCACCCGGTGCGGTTGCGGGGTATAGGCGCGCAGCCCCGCCTGCACGGCGGCCGGCGCGACGCCGAAGGAGCGGGCCAGCGCCGCGGCCGCGAGGGCGTCGGCGACGTAGTGCGGTGCGGGGGGCACTCCCCCGATGGACAGGTCGTCGAGCGTGCCGAGTTCGGCGGCGCTGGTGCGCCGGTCGTCGACGAACGCCCGGTCCGCGAGCACGTCGCCGACCAGCCCGACCATCGAGATCTCTGGCATGCCGGTGGTGAAGCCGATCGCCCGGCAGCCCTCCACGACCTCGGCCTCCATCAGCAGTTGCTCGGTCGTCGGATCCTGCACGTTGTAGACGGCGGCGACCTGGGTGCGCTCGAAAACACGGCCCTTCACGCGACGGTATTCGTCATACGACCCGTGCCAGTCGAGATGGTCCGGCGCCACGTTGAGCAGGCACGAGGAGTATGGCGAGACGCTGCTCGACCAGTGGATCTGGAAACTCGAAAGCTCAACGGCCAGAACGTCATACGGCTCGGGGTGCAGCACCGCCTCGAGGATCGGGGTGCCGACGTTGCCGGCCGCGACCGCGCGCAACCCGGCGGCGCGCAGGATCGACTCCAGCATGGTGACGGCGGTCGTCTTGCCGTTGGTGCCGGTGATGGTCAGCCACGGCGCCGCACCCTCGGCGGGGCGCATCCGCCAGGCGAGCTCCACCTCGCCCCACACGGGTATGCCGCCCGCGGCCGCCGCCCGCAGGAACGGATTCGACGGCGGCACACCCGGCGACGTGACGACCAGCTGGGTGCCCTCTGGCGGCACCGCCGGCACGTCGTCGCCGAACAGCACGGTGGCGCCGAGAATGTCCAGGACCCGCGCGCGCTCCTCCATCACCGGGGAACGGTCGCGGCTGACCACGGTCACGACCGCGTCGCGTTCGAGCAGCGCATCCGCGGCGGCAAACCCCGACACACCCAGGCCGACGACGACCACCCGCAGCCCCGGCCAGTCGCCCCCACCGTGGGACAAGTCACGGCCGTCCACCCCGGTCTCAGACAACTCCGCCCACGACCCACTCGGCGTAGAAGATCGCGAGGCCGGCGGCGACGCACAACCCGCAGATGATCCAGAAGCGGATCGTCACGGTGACCTGTTCCCAGCCGAGCATCTCGAAGTGGTGGTGGATCGGCGTCATCCGGAACAGCCGCTTCCCGACGCCGCCGTTGCTGCGCTTGGTGAGCTTGAAGTAGCTCACCTGCAGCATCACCGACACGGTCTCCAGCACGAACAGCCCGCCGATGATGACCACGAGCAGCTCGGTGCGGGTGGTGATTGCGAGGCCGGCCAGGGCTCCGCCGAGCCCGAGCGAGCCGGTGTCACCCATGAAGATCTTCGCCGGGGAGGCGTTCCACCACAGGAAGCCGAAACAGGCACCCATGACGCACGCCGCGACCACGGCCAGGTCCAGCGGATCGCGCACGTTGTAGCACTTCGCGACATGGTGGAACTGACAGTTCTGGTTGAACTGCCACACGCTGATCAGCACGTAGGCGCCGAACACCATCACCGAGGCACCGGTCGCCTGACCGTCCAGCCCGTCGGTGAGGTTCACCCCGTTGCTGGTGCCGGCGATCATGATGTTGGCCCAGATGACGAAGAGGATCACGCCGAGCACGGTGCCGTGGAAGGCGAGGTTGATCCAGGTGTCGCGCACGAACGAGATGCGATAGCTGGCCGGGGAGACGCCGCCGCGGGAGAACTTGGTGGCCAGGATCGCGAAGATGACCGCGACCACCGTCTGACCACCCAGCTTCTGCACGGAGGTCAGCCCGAGCGAGCGCTGGTGGGAGATCTTCAGCCAGTCGTCCAGCCAGCCCACGAAGCCGAGGCCGACCATCAGGAACAGCACCAGCATGCCCGACGCGGTGGGCGGATCCCAGGTGAACAGGTGTGCCAGCACGTAGCCGAGCACGCTCCCGGCGATGATGACGACACCGCCCATCTGGGGGGTGCCGCGCTTGGTGTGGTGGCTGGTCGGGCCGTCGTCGCGGACGAACTGCCCCCAGCCCTTCGCCCTCGCCAGGGAGATGAAATAACGAGTGCCGACCAGCCCGACGATCAGCGCGACCAGTGCGCCGATGAGAACCAGCTTCACCGCTCACCCCCGTGCGGGAGCAGAGCGGTCGGGACGGGCGGCGTGCCGGGCCTACGCATGCGTCGGTCCATTGTCTTGGAGGTACCCACCTTGCTCGAGAGTGATCCGGTCGCCCAGGAAACGCAGCCCGGAGTCGCGACTGGACTTGAAGAGTATGACGTCTGACGACGCGAGAAGTTGCATCACCGCGCCGTGAGCTTCCTCGACGTCTGCGACACGGCGCACGCTCACGCCACCGGCCTCGGCGGCCGCCGCGATCGGTTCGGCTCCGGCACCGACCGCGATCACGACGCCGGCTCCGGTCTGCGCCGCAGCCACCCCGACCTCGCGGTGCGCCTGCTCACTGAAGTTGCCCAGCTCGCGCATCTCGCCTAGCACCGCGATGGTGCGACGCCCGCGCCCGATGCGCTGCAGCGCACGCAGCGCGGCGAGCATCGAGTCGAGGTTGGCGTTGTAGGCGTCGTTGATCAAGGTCACTCCGCCGGGCAGCTGGTGCACCTCCATGCGCCACCGGCTCACCGGCTGAGCGCCCGCCAGCCCGGCCGCGATCTGCTCGGGGGCGGCGCCCAGCTCGCGCGCCGCCACCGCGACCGCCAGGGCGTTGCCGACCTGGTGCTCACCGTGCAGCCCGAGCCGCACCGGCAGCGGCTCGCTGCCGTCCAGGCCGAGGATCGTGAACGACGGCCGGTCCTGCTCGTCCAGGCTGACATCGGCGGCACGCACCTGCGCATCCGCGCCCAGCCCGACCGTGACCACGCGGGCACTGGTGCGCGCGGCCATCGCGGCAACGCGCGGGTCGTCGGCGTTGAGCACCGCGACGCCGGAGTCCGGGAGCGCCTCGACCAGCTCGCCCTTGGTCTGCGCGATCGCCTCGACCGACCCGAACTCGCCGACGTGCGCGGTGCCGACGTTCAGCACGATGCCGATCGACGGTGGCACGATCTGCGTCAGGTAGGCGATGTTGCCGAGATGGGTGGCGCCCATCTCGGCGACCAGGAAACGCGTGGTGGGGGTGATCCGGCATACGGTCAGCGGCACGCCGACCTCGGAGTTGTAGGAACCCACCGGCGCGACCGTCTCGCCGAGCGGCGCGAGCACCTGCGCCAGCAAGTCCTTGGTCGAGGTCTTGCCGGAGCTGCCGGTGATGCCGACGATGCGCAGCGCCGGGTTGCGGTCGACCACCGCGCGTGCCAGCGCGCCGAATGCTTCCTGCACGTCGGCCACGACGACGGTGGGTATGCCGGCCAGCTCCCGCGACCCCAGCACCCCGACGGCGCCCGCCGTGACCGCGGCCGGCGCGTAATCGTGCCCGTCGGCGTGCTCGCCGGCGCGTGCGACATACAGGCTGCCGGGCGCGGCCTCACGCGAGTCGGTGACGACGGGTCCGTCGACCAGCCGGTCGTCACCGTGCAGCGTGCCGCCGGTGACTGCGGCGATGTCGTGAAGTGTGAACGCGATCATGGTCTGGTCAGGGCTTGCGCGTGCTCGACGGGTCCCACGTCAGCGGGTATGGCGCGGGCTGCTTCTGACCGGCAGGAACCCGGCCGTGCTGCAACGCGTAGCTCATGATCTTGGCGAACACCGGCCCCGCGATGTTCCCGCCGAAGGTGCCGTTCTCCGGCCGTTGCAGCACCACCGACACGATGTAGCGCGGGTGGTCGGCGGGCGCGAACCCGATGAACGACGCGGTCACCCCGTCGTAGTGGCCGACGGCGGCGTCATAGCGGTTCGCGGTGCCCGTCTTGCCCGCCACGGCATACCCGGGGACCGCGGCCATCGGCGCCGTACCGGTCTTGGACACGATGCCTTCCATCATCTTGGTCATCAGCGAGGCGGTCGATGCGGAGATGACGCGGGTGGCCTTGCGGTGGTCGACCGGCGCCTTGTAGTCGTTGCCCTGGCCGATGCCGGCGATCAGCTTGACCGGCTCCTTCACGCCGCCGTTGGCGACCGTGGCGAAGACGGACGCCTCCTGCACGGCGGTGCTGGCCAGGCCCTGGCCGAACATGACGGTGAAGCGCTGGGTCGCGTTCCAGTCCTTGTATGGCGCCAGCACCCCGCTGGACTCACCCGGGTAGCCGAGCCCGGTGGTCTGCCCGAGGCCGAACGCCCGCATGTACTTGTAGAGGGTCGCGGCCGGCAGTTTGCCACCCTCGATCATCGTCCCGATGTTGCTCGACTGCGCGAGAACCCCTGACAGCGTGAGGTATTCGGTGCCGTGCGGCTCCGCGTCGTGGAAGCTGGTGCCTGCGCGCATCAGCCTCGGCGGCACGACGACCGGCGTCGTCGGAGTGGCCTTGCCCTCGTTGAGCAGGGCCGACATGGTGATGATCTTGCTGGTGGAGCCGGGCTCGTACGCCTGGGTGAACGGGGCGGACAGCAGCTCGTTCGGCCTTGCCGCCGCCACGTCGCTGTTGTCGAAGCTCGGGTAGCTCGCGACCGCCTTGAGGTTCTGCTGGGTGTCCATGATCACGACCTCGCCGGACAGCGAGTCGGTCTGCTTCACCGCGGCAGTAAGCGCATTCTGGGCATACCACTGCAGGTCGTTGTCGATGGTCAGCTTCACGTTGTCGCCGTTGACCGCAGGAGTGTCCTGGTTGTCGCCGGTCGCGATCGCCGTGCCGTCGGGCGCCTGCTCGTAGACGTGCTTGCCGGGCGTGCCGTTGAGCGCCGTCTGCTCCATCAGCTCCACCCCGCCGGCACCCTGGCCGCTGCCGTTGACCCAGCCGAGCAGCGGTGCGAGCGCGGTGCCCTGCGGGTAGTTGCGCTGCGTGCTCGCGACGGGGATGACGCCGGGTATGCCGAGCGCGGCGATCTGCTTCCACTGCTGGGGCGTGATGCTCTTGGCCAGGTAGAGGAAACGCGACTTGCGCTTGTCGGCAGCCTGCATCGCCGCCAGCAGCGGCTGCGGCTGAACACCGAGGATGTCGGCGATATCGGTGGCCGCGCCGGCGAGGCCGACCTGCACGACCTGGTCCTTGATCTGCTTGCGGTAGGTGACTGTCGCGGTGGGGTCGTCGGTGACGTCGACCCGGTCCACGCTCGACGCCAGCACGACCCCGTTCGAGTCGACGATCGAACCGCGCTGGGCGGGTATGACGGTCGACCGCAACCGCGAGTCGAGCGCCTTCGACGCCATGCCCTTGGCGTTCAGGCCCTGGATGCGCAGCAACTGCGCGGCGAACAGGCTGAACACGATAAGCGTGACCACCATGATCCCCCGGGCGCGGCGACGCGGGTGCCCCACGCCGAGCGACACCGGACGACGCGGCTGACGCGGTGGCGGGGTGTCGGCCTTCGGCCGTGGCGGCCGCTGGGACTGGGCCGCGGACGGGCGGCCCGGGCGCTGCGCCGTGCCGCGCTGGCGGCCGCGGCCCTTGGCTGCCTCCCGGGTCGCGCCGCTCGAACGTGGCGGCTGCGCACCGGGCCGGCGGGACGTGGTCACGGGTTACCTCACGGTCGGTTAGTTGGCGGGCGTGGTGAGCGAGGGACTGCTCGTGGCCGTCGGCGTGCCGGTCGTCGGCTTCTCGGCTTTGCGGTCCTTCGCGGATGTAGTTGCGGTGCCGTGCTTTTCGGACTTCTTCGCAGCCTTGCCGGACGCTGTGCCTGCCTTCGACTTCGCCGCGGCCGGGTGGTGCTTCGAGGCCGGCTTCGGCTTGGTCACCAGCAGGCCGGACGACGCGGCGCTGACAGCCTCCGCCGCAACCTGCGAGGCGGGTGTCGTCGGAAGCGTCTCCACCGTAAGTGCCGAATCCTTCGCCGACCGTTTCGCCACGCCGAGGAGCTTGCCGTCGGACGCGCGGACGAACCGGGTCGTCGTCGCCTGGACGAGCCCCATCCGCTGCGCCTGCAAAGCCAGCTGTTGCGGAGCAGACATCGCGTCGATGTCGCCGGACAGCGCCTGCTGCTGGTCGGTCAGCGACGACGACTGCGACTGCAGGTTCTGCGCCGCGAAGGACTCCTGCGCCCGGTCGGTGTTCAGCAGCAGCAGGCCGATCAGGCCACCGACGAGCAGCAGCACGCACAACAGCACGAAACCCACGCCGGTGTGCTCGGCGGCATCCTTGGCCTCGACCACGCGCAACCGCGGTGGCTGCGCGGCCGGGCGCGCGGGACGGGTCGGTCGATCGGCCCGGCTCGCCGGACGCGGCAGTGCTGTCAACTGACTCATGCACACCCCTCCTTCGTCGGTGTGTGCATTCGCCCCGAGCCCTCTGATCGCTCGCTCATGACTACCGGAGTCCCTTCAGTCTGGACTGCTGAACCCCACGGCTTGTGGGGAGGATACGTTCGGCGGCACGCAGCCGCGCGGACGCCGCGCGGGGGTTGCCGGAGATTTCGTGGTCGGTCGGCTGTTCGGCGCCACGGGTCAGCAACCGCAGGTATGGCGCGTGCTCCGGCAACTCGACCGGCAGCCCGGGCGGCGCGGTGCTGGTAGCACCGGCCGCTAGCGTGCGCTTGGTGATCCGGTCCTCGAGCGAGTGATAGGAGAGGACCGCGACCCGGCCGCCGACCGCGAGCGCGTCGATCGCCGCCGGCAGTGCTGCCTCCCAGGCCGCGAGCTCGCCGTTGACCTCGATGCGCAGCGCCTGGAACGTGCGCTTGCCCGGGTGACCCCCACTGCGCTGCGATGCCGCCGGTATGGCGCGACGCAGCAACTCGACCAGCCGGGCCGAGTCGGTGAACGGGGCCCGTTCGCGCTCGCGCACGACGGCTCCGGCGATCTTGCGGGCGAAACGCTCCTCGCCATACGTGCGCAGGATGCGTTCGAGGTCGGCCGCGGCGTACGTGTTGAGGACGTCGGCGGCGGTCGGCCCGGTGGTCTGGTCCATCCGCATGTCCAGCGGTGCGTCCACGCTGTAGGCGAACCCGCGCCCGGTCTCGTCCAGTTGCAGGGAGGAGACGCCGAGGTCGAAGAGGGCGGCGTCGATCGACGTCACGCCGCGTTCGGCGAGCACGGGAATCGCCTCGTCATAGACGGCATGCACCGGCTGGAAGCGCGAGCCGTATGCCGCGAGTCGCTCCCCCGCCAGGTCCAGCGCCTGGGTGTCGCGGTCGACGCCATACACGGTGGCCTGCGGGCAGGCCGCGAGGATCGCCTCCGTGTGTCCGCCCATGCCGAGCGTGCCGTCGAGGAAGACCGCGCCGGGCGCCTCGAGCGCGGGAGCGAGCAGCGCGGTGATGCGGGCGGCGAGCACCGGGACGTGCCGGTCGGCGGCGCCTCCTGCGGTCACACCCTGCTCCTTGTTCGCGATGCGAGTGTCGATCGTCATGCGTCGTGCTCCGCGGTGATCCCTGGCTCTTTCTGAACCCTGGTCCCCAGCCGCTCCCAGCTCTCTCGCCGGTTCCGGCACCGGGGAAGGTGTGCCGGAGGACGTCGGGAGTGCCGAGCGGATGGAGGCCGGGGGTCAGAACAGCCCGCCAGGAATCACCTCCTCGCCCTGGTCGGCGAAGTCGTCCTCGGTTGCCGCGAGGAAGTCGTTCCAAGCCGTGGTGTCCCAGACCTCGACCCGGTTGCCGGTGCCGATGACCGTGCAGTCCTTGGTGAGGCCGGCGTATTCGCGCAGCACGGCCGGGATGGTCACGCGGCCCTGCTTGTCCGGGATCTCGTCGGATGCGGCGGACAGCAGCACACGCTGGAAGTTGCGCACGGCCCGGTTGGTGACCGGGGTGTTGTTCATCTCGGCGGCGAGGCGCTCGAAGTCGGCCATCGCGAAGACGTAGAGGCAGCGTTCCTGCCCCCGGGTGATGACCAGCCCGCCGGCGAGCTTGTCGCGGAACTTGGCGGGCAGGAAGAGGCGGCCCTTCTCGTCAAGCCGGGGGGTGTGTGTGCCGAGAAACATGCACGCCACCTCCTCCTCGATCCCTGACCCGCGCGCCGCAGCTCACCAACTGGCCCCACCGTACTCCACTTTCCCCCACCTGTCGCCCCTCGCCCGCCGTGACGCGTGCCGTTGCCGTTCGTTTGCGCAGGTCAGCGCCGTGGAGCGGAGTGGAGCGAGCAGCCGAAGCGATTCCCCCAGGTGCGGGTCCGGATCGGCCCGGTATGGCGTCCCGGACCGCTCTCTCGGCCGTATGACGGCGCCCATCCCGCCACCGGGAGCCCCTGGGGACCACCCGGTGGAGCGAAGTGGAGCAACGGATGGCAGGCTGCAGCGGCCGGCACGACACAGACAACGATTGGGTTGCGGTCGTTGCCGGAATGAGGTGACCCAGCGGCACACATCAGGCAGGATCGACACATGTCCTTCACCACCGACACCGGCTCGGCGCCGCACGCCGCGGCCGCCGACAACCCCGGGGACCGGACCAGCATCGACGAGGTGCGGCAGGTCGCGGGCGCCATCCACCAGGCGGTGTCCTCGGTCATCGAGGGCAAGTCGGATGTCATCCGCACCGCGGTCGTCGTGCTGCTCGCGGGCGGCCACCTGCTGCTGGAGGACGTGCCCGGCGTCGGCAAGACCATGCTGGCCAAGGCGCTCGCTCGGTCGATCGACTGCCCGATGCGCCGCATCCAGTTCACGCCCGACCTGCTGCCCAGCGACGTCACCGGCGTGAGCGTCTTCAACCAGGACAGCCGCACCTTCGAGTTCCGCCGCGGCGCGATCTTCGCCAACATCGTCGTCGGCGACGAGATCAACCGGGCGTCGCCGAAGACCCAGTCGGCGCTGCTGGAGTGCATGGAGGAGGGCCAGGTCACCGTCGACGGCGACACCTACCGGCTGCAGGCGCCGTTCCTCGTGATGGCCACCCAGAACCCGATCGAGATGGAAGGCACCTACCCGCTCCCGGAGGCGCAGCGCGACCGCTTCATGACCCGCATCTCGATGGGCTACCCCACGCCGGCCGCGGAACTGGAGATGCTCGACGTGCACGGCGGGATCTCGCCGCTGGAGCGGCTGCAGCCGGTGACCGACGGCGCGACCGTCGCCCGGATGGCGGCCCGGGTGTCGGCCGTCCACGCCAGCCCGGCGCTGCGCCAGTACATCGTGGACCTCGTCGGCGCCACCCGCGGCAGCAGTGCGCTGCGACTGGGCGCATCACCGCGCGCGTCGTTGCACCTGCTGCGTGCGGCCCGCGCGGGTGCCGCACTGGACGGGCGCGATCACGTCATACCCGAGGACGTGCAGCGGCTCATCGAGCCGGTGCTGGCCCATCGGGTGATCCTGTCGAGCGACAACCAGCACCTGCATCGTGGGGTCGGCGGTGTGCTCACCGAGATCGTGCGACACGTGGCGGTGCCCTCCGGCGCACGCTGATGGTGCAGGAGCGGCCACACACCTTCACCGGCCTGGGACGCGGATTCCTCGCCGCCGGTGTCGTCCTGGCGATCACCGGTCAGGTGCTGGGTTTCGAGGACATCGTGCGGGTCGGAGTGCTGTTGCTCGCGCTGGCGATCGGGGCGCTGCTCTTCGCGCGGCGGCCGGCGCCACGCCTGGACGTGCGCCGGGTGGTGACACCTCCGACCGCCACACCCGACGAACGCGCCGAGGTCGAGGTCACCTTCACCAACGTCGACACCCGCTCCAGCCGCCTCTACCTGGCGGAGGAACGCATCGACTACGTGCTCGGCGACCGGCCACGTTTCGTCGTCGCCCGGCTGGAGCCCGGTGCCGCCCGGCAGGTGCGGTATGTCGTACGCAGCCACCTGCGCGGCCGCTACCAGCTGGGGCCGGTCACCCTCACCCAGCGCGACCCGTTCGGCCTGACCCACGTGACCCGGGCACTGACCAGCACCGACGAGTTGCTGGTGCTGCCGCGCGTCATACCGCTCGGTGCCAGCCACCCGCCCGGATCCGGTGTCGGCAACGACGGCGAGACCCCGCAGATGATCGCGCTGCACGGCGAAGAAGATGTGTCGATCCGCAACTACCACGACGGCGACGACCTGCGGAAGGTGCACTGGCCGGCCACCGCGCACCGCGGCCAGCTGATGGTGCGGCAGGAGGACCGGCCGGCCCGCAGGTCGGCGCTCGTGCTGCTGGACTCGCGTACCTCCGCGCACGCCGGCACCGGCGCGGCCAGCTCGTTCGAGTGGGCGGTCAGCGCCGTCGCCTCCGTGCTCGTCCGGCTGGACGAACTCGGCTACCGATCCCAGCTGATCACCCGGGAAGCGTTGCGCGCCAGCCACACCGACCTCATCGAGCGCTCCACGCCCCAGATGATCGAGGACCTGGCATCCGCCGAACTCGGCGCCGACGAAGACTTCACCCAGGTGCTGTCCGCCGCGCTCGACCAGGTCGCAGCCGGCGGCCTCGCCGTCGCTGTCGTCGCCGCGGGCGACCAGGACACCGCGATCGAACTCGCCGGACTGCGTCAGCCCGGCGCCGCAGCACTCGGCTTCGTGCTCGACCCGGCGACCTTCGCCCACGCCAGACGGGACGACGCGGTGGACGCCGCACCGAGTGAGGCCGCCCGCCGGGTGCGCGACCAGCTGGCCGCCGCGGGCTGGCGGGTGGTCATCGTCCACGCCAAGCTGCCGGTCCTGGACGCCTGGACGACCGTCACGAACAAGGCGCTGGTGCAAGTGGGTTCGCTGTGATCGCCCGCGCCCGGCTCAGCGAAGCCGGTCTGGCGGTCATCGCCTCGATCGTGGCGACGTGGCCGCTCACGACGCTGCTGCAGGGCGGCGGCTGGCTGTGGGCGTTGATACTGCTCGTCGTGTTCGTCGGCCTAGTCGGTGCCGGGGTGCGGATGACGAGGGCCTCGGCGGGGGCGATCCTGTCGGCGCAGCTGGTCGCGCTGATCGTCGTCGTCATACTCCTCAACGTCCACGATCACCTGGACTCCGGCTTCCTGCAGGCCGTCGGCGATCTGGTCCGCCAGGCCGACGACACCGTGCGCGAGTCGCGCGCGCCCGCGCCCGTGACGCCCGGCCTACTCATGATGCTCGAAGTCATCGTGCCCGGGCTGGCGATCGGGGTGGACTTCCTCGCCGTGACGTGCCGGCAGCCGGCGCTCGCCGGGGTCCCGATGATGGTCATCTACCTGCTGTCCACCTCCAACAGCGGCGACGCACTCAACCCCGTCTTCTTCATCCTGCTCGCGGCGTCCTGGCTGATCCTGATCGCGCACGGCGGCGGGCTGCTCGTCCGGACCTGGTCGTCGGTGCGCGCTCGCGCCCTGACACCGACGCTGCACGAGGACCAGCTGGGCATCGGCGGTATGGCGTCCGCGGCGCGCGTGCTCGGCATCGTCACGATCGTGCTCGCGCTGATCGTGCCGGTGCTGATCCCCCGGTCCGCTCCGCACTACTTCGCCAAGGGCCTGGGACACGGCGGGCACGGCAACGGCACCGGCGTCGTCGCCTTCAGCACGACCGTCAGCCTCGCGAAAGACCTGCGCAGCACCAACGGCACGCCGGTGCTGAACTTCCGGACCAGCGACCTGTCGCCGCCACCGCTGCGGGTCACCGCGGGCGGCACCTACTCCGACGGCGAGTGGTCCGGGTTCCCCAGCTCGGGAAACCTCACCCAGGAGCGGAACGGTGCGGTGATCCCCCGGTCCGACGGCGTGGCCACGAGCCGCACCGAGACGACCGAGAGCATGCAGATCACGAACAACACCATGCGGGCCCCGGACGTGCCCGCGCCATACCCGATCTCGCTCGGCAATTTCGGCGCGACGCAGTGGGGCGTCTCGGCACAGACCGGACAGCCCTACGTCGCCAAGACGGTCAAGGACTATTCGGTCAGCTACTACATCCCGCAGCGCTCCGCATACCGGGCGGGCGTGCAGGTGTCCACGGGCAGTTTCGGCAACGAGCTGGAGCTCGACCCCAGCTCGGCGGGCCGCGTGCGTGCGCTCGCCCGGAAACTGGGCGGCGGCAACTCGTTCGACGAGGCAGTGCGGATCCAGAACTACTTGCGCTCGGACCTGTTCACCTATTCGCTGACGCTCGCCCCGCGCCGGACGGTCGACGGCAGGAAGCTGGACCCGCTGTCCAACTTCCTGGTCACCCGGCAGGGATACTGCACGCAGTTCGCCACGGCGATGATCATGCTGGCGCGTGCCGACGGCATACCGGCCCGGATGGCGCTGGGTTTCCTGCCCGGTGTCCCCGCGCCAAACGGCCTCTACACGGTGACCCAGTCCAACGCGCACGCCTGGCCGGAGCTCTACCTGGACGGCATGGGGTGGACGCGGTTCGAACCGACACCCGGCGACCGGTCGGGAGTCCCCCCGTCATACACCACCACCGTGGACGCGGGCCATGGCGGCGGTCACGTCCCGGGGCAGCGCTCCAGCACGACCGCACCGTCCCAGCGGCCGTCCGTCTCGTCCCACCCGGCACCGATCGTGACCTCGCCGCAGCATTCGACCGGCGGGCCGCGGTACCCGCACCTGCTGCGCGACCTGCTGATCGTGCTCGCTGTGCTGCTCGTCGGCCTGCTCGGCGCGCTGGTGCTGCCGCTGCTGGCTCGCCGCCAGCGTTCCGCGATCAGCGCCCGCCTGCGCGAACACCAGCCGGTCGAGGCGCAGTGGCAGGTGCTGCAGACGCAGCTGCACGACCTCGGCATACCGCCTCCCGAGTCGGAGGGTTCGCCACGCGCCATCGAACGCCACTACCGGTCGCGCGCCGTGCTGCCCGACGAGGGCGCCGCTGCCCTGCACTCGGTCATCCAGTCCCTGGAGGACGAGCGGTATGCCGCGCCCGGCACCGCCGAGGTGACGATCGACCGGCAGGCACAGCAGGTGCTGCGCGACATCCGGCGGCAGCAGTCGTGGGTGCAGCGCTTCGGGTCGACCATCCTGCCCGGCACCGGCCGCGCCGCGTTCGGCCGCGGCTTCCGGCGGGCGATCGACTGGCCGTTCCAGGTCATCTTCCGGCAGCCGCGCGACGGCGATCGGTAGGAGAGCCCGGCGGCGAGCCGGCAACAACACGCGGTGGGTGAGCGATCAGGTGGGGTCGGCCGTCCCGAAAGCTCGACCGTCGCGACTCCGGGACGCCCCCTGCCCGGATTCCCGTCCCGAACCCTCGACCGTCGCGACTCCGGGACACCCCCGGCACTGGATTTCCGCCCGCGAATCGGCGCGCTCGCGAGTTTGATGCTCCAGTGGGCAGTCACTGGCGAGTATGACGAAATACCCACCAGTAACTGCCCACTCGGGCCACTTCTCGCGTATCCCGCCCCGAAAGCCCCGCCCAACCAGCGACCGTTGCCGGTTACGCACCGTCAGCCCGGATTCCCGTCCCGAACCCTCGACCGTCGCGACTTCGGGACACTCCAAGCCCAGATTCCCGTCCCGAACCCTCGACCGTCGCGACTTAGGGACACCCCAAGCCCAGATTCCCGTCCCAAACCCTCGACCGTCGCGACTTAGGAACACCCCAAGCCCAGATTCCCGTCCCAAACCCTCGACCGTCGCGACTTAGGAACACCGAACTGGCCGCCCGCGACAAACCCCACCCACCCCGCTGACGCGGAGAGGACGACGGGCAGTGGAAAGGCCCGCGACAGAAAAGGCCCGCGACGAACTGTTCGTCGCAGGCCTTTCCGATGCCGCGAGGAGTCGCAGCACGAAGACTCAGTCCAGGTAGTCGCGCAGGACCTGCGAGCGCGATGGGTGCCGCAGCTTGCTCATGGTCTTGGACTCGATCTGGCGGATCCGCTCACGCGTCACGCCATACACCTTGCCGATCTCGTCTAAAGTCTTCGGCTGGCCGTCGGTCAGGCCGAAGCGCATCGACACGACGCCGGCTTCCCGCTCGGAGAGCGTGTCGAGCACCGAGTGCAACTGCTCCTGCAGCAGGGTGAAGCTGACCGCATCGGCCGGCACCACGGCTTCGGAATCCTCGATCAGGTCACCGAATTCGCTGTCGCCGTCCTCACCGAGGGGGGTGTGCAGCGAGATCGGCTCACGCCCGTACTTCTGGACCTCGACCACCTTCTCCGGAGTCATGTCGAGCTCCTTGGCGAGCTCCTCCGGGGTGGGTTCGCGACCGAGATCCTGCAGCATCTGCCGCTGGACGCGGGCCAGCTTGTTGATGACCTCGACCATGTGCACCGGGATGCGGATGGTGCGGGCCTGGTCGGCCATTGCGCGGGTGATGGCCTGACGGATCCACCAGGTGGCATAGGTCGAGAACTTGTAACCCTTGGTGTAGTCGAACTTCTCGACCGCACGGATCAGACCGAGGTTGCCCTCCTGGATCAGGTCGAGGAAGAGCATGCCGCGGCCGGTATAGCGCTTCGCCAGCGACACGACCAGCCGCAGGTTGGCCTCGAGCAGGTGGTTCTTGGCCTTCTTGCCGTCCTGCGCGATCCACCACAGCTCGCGCTTGAGCTTCATCTCGATCTTCTCGCCCGAGTTGAGCTTCTCCTCGGCGAAGAGGCCCGCCTCGATGCGCTTGGCGAGTTCGACTTCCTGCTCGGCGTTGAGCAGGGCCACCTTGCCGATCTGCTTGAGGTAGTCCTTGACCGGGTCGGCGGTCGCACCGGCGGTGACGACCTGCTGCGCGGGCGCGTCGTCCTCGTCGTCCTGGCGCAGCACGAAACCGCCGGACTCGGTCGCCTCGTCCTCCGGTGCCGGTGCCGGCTCTTCCTCGTCCGCCTTCGGGCTTGCGGACGCCGCCGTCTTCTTGGCCGCTGCGGTCTTCCTGGCTGCGGTCTTCTTCGCGGCCGGGGCGGCAGCAGCCGCCTCGGGCTCGGCCTTCTTGGCTGCGGTCTTCTTCGCGGCAGTCTTCTTCGCCGCGGGCGCGTCGGCGTCGGCCTCGGTCTTCGCGGCCTCCGCCTTCTTGGCGGCCGTCTTCTTGGCCGCTGCCTTGGTCGCGGTGCCCCGGCGAGTCGTGGTGGTCGCCACGGCGCGGGCGGCGTGTTCGGTGTCCAGGGTCACCGCGATGCCACGCTCGTCAAGTGCCCGCAGCACGGTCTTCATCCGCTGCGGTGCGATCTGGCCAGCTTCCAGAGCCGACTTGAGCTGTGAGCTGTCGATCGAGCCGTTCGTGAGGCCCGCGGCCATGAGCTCCTGCAGGGCAGGATGGGCGAACTCCGCCGGCAGGGCCGGGGCTCCGGGGGTTTTCGACACTGAGTCCACCAACTACCTTCCAAAACTGTCGGCCCGCAGGGTTCACGGACACCACTACGTTGCCGTCCGGGGACGACGGCTGACCGAGGTTGGGTTGCGATGCGTCCGCTGAACCGGGCTGGTCCGACCCGGCTGCGAACGCTTCTTCACCATTATAAAACGACTCCGGGCGTGGATCATTCCATTGCCCCGCCCGAACACCTCAGTGTGGCATTCGCCATACGGCGAAAAGTACTGGAATCAAAGAGTTTTAGGCTGCCAGTGGCTATTCTGCCGGCTTCACCGCAAGCACTGGGCAGGCCGCGTCCAGCAGGATCCGTTGCGCATTTGCGCCCAGGATCAGCTTGCCGACCGGTGACCGGCGGCGCAGGCCGATCACCAGAAGGTCGGCGCTCTCCTCCTCGGCGATGCGCAGGAGCTCGTCGGTGACGTCCTGCCCGGCGGGCACGGAGCGCACTTCGTAGCTGACGTCGCGTCCCGCGAGTTCCTCCAGTGCGGCGCGCACATCGGGCGTCTGTTCGCCGTCGCTGTCGTGCACGGAATCGACCACGACCAGCGGAGTGCCTCTCCCCGCCGCCTCCACGGCCGCGCGATGCAATGCGGCGGCGCCTTCTTTGGTCGGCACGAACCCCACGACGACGGCCACTGCACGATCACCTCTCCCGGTCCCGGACTCACCGGCGACGCTACCGGACGTCGCGCCTGCGCGGGCAGGTGGCACGTACTCAGCCGGCCGCAAGCACCGCGGATCGGTGCCGGCGGGCGTCGGCAACGGTCTCCCGGACGATCGCGCCCACCTGCCCGGTCTCGATGAGGAAACCGTCGTGCCCGTGGGCTGAGCGCATCAGCCGCACGCACCCGCGTCCGTATGCCGTGACCATCTCTTCCGACAGCGCGACCGGGAAGAGCCGGTCGCTGTCGACCGCGGCGACCCGCAGCAGTCCCGGGTAGGACCCCAGCACCTCGGCGAGGCTCCCCCGCCCGCGCGCCACGTCGTGCGTCGCCATCGCCCCGGTCAGGTGCATGTAGGAGCCGGCGTCGAACCGCCCGACCAGCTTTCCGGCCTGGTGGTCCAGGTAGCTCTCGACCGCGAACCGGCCGTCGCCGAGCGGATCCTCCGAGCCCTGCGCACGAGTGCCGAACCGGTCGTTCAGCTCGTCGGCGCAGCGATAGGTCGTGTGCGCGATCCGGCGGGCGATCCCGAGCCCGGTCTCCGGGATCCGGCCGGTGCCGTAGTAGTCACCACCGCAATAGTCGGGGTCGGCGGCAATCGCGAGCTGTTGCGCCTGCCCCCACGCGATCTGATCGGCCGTCGCATGCGCGGCACTGGCCAGGACGAGCGCCGCGCGGGTGCGGCCGGGCCGGCCGGCGACCCACTCGATCGCCCGCATGCCGCCCATCGAGCCGCCCAGCACCAGGGACCATGCGTCGATGCCGAGCGCGTCCGCGACCGCTGCCTCGACCGCGACCTGGTCACGGATCGTCGTCCGCGGGAAACGCGAGCCCCAGGCCTGGCCGTCGGGAGCGATCGAGCCCGGGCCGGTGGTCCCACGGCAGCCACCGAGCACGTTGATCGCCACGACATACAGCTCATCGGAGTCCAGCGGCGCACCCGGTCCGATCAGCCCCGGCCACCAGCCGGGCGTCGGCTGACCCGGGCCGGCGTCGCCGACGACGTGCGAGTCGCCCGTGAGCGCGTGCTCGACCAGCACCGCGTTGTCGGCGCGCGGCGCGAGCCGTCCCCACGTCTGGAAGCTGACCACGACTTCCGGGAGAACTGCCCCGCTTTCGAGCTCGACGTCGACCAGGCTGATCGCTCGTGCGTCCGGGTTGGCGCCGGGCGGCGGAGCGCACCACCTGGTCGCGGGATGTATGACGGTCACCGGCCGCTCCTTCGCCCCAAGGGGGCCCGGCGGCCCCGCGCTTGCCGGCGCGCACGCTGCGGCCGGCCTTGTCTTCACCCGGGGCACCCCACCGCGGTGGAGGGTTGCCGCCCAGCCAGCCGGGGCTGTGTTCGCGTTGCTTCGCGTCGTGCGTGCGAAGGAGTCCGCGAACCGCTGGGACTCATGACAGGTATGACGGTAGCAAACCGAGGCGTCCGCGTCGAAGGGCTACGGCTGCTGTCTCATGCCGGACGCCCCTCGGGTCGCACCGGTCGTAGCCCGGCGGCGACGGCGGTGGCCATCAGCCTGGCGAGCCGGTAGCCCGGCTCCAGCCGCAGCGCGTGATCGAGTGCCATGGAGGCGATCACCCCGCTGCCGACCGTCCACGAGATGCCCGCCAGCAGCACGAGCACCGGCACGCTGCGCGCGGTCGGAATGCAGCCGATCCATTCCTCGAGACGGCCGGTCACGAGTTCGACCGGATCGGTGAACGGCTCGAGCTCCCGCAGCCGCACCGGCGGCAGCCCGAGATGGTGCGGATCCACCGGGCCGCTGACCGGCCCCAGCTCCCCGGACATGAAATCCGGCATCAGCCAGGACAGGATCTCGTCGCGGACCTGCACCGACGAGACGGCCACAGTCGCGCCCGCGAGCACCGTGACCGGCAGCGTGTGCACCGCGACGGTGTCCAGCAGCACTCTCGGCAGCACGAACGCGGTGCCCTCCCCGAGCCCCGGGCTGCTGCCGATGCACGCTTCCACTGCGGCAGCAACCTCGGGGTGCCGCAACTCGAAGCGGTGCTCGAGGTCCGACCTGTGTGCGACCGGCGCCACGCCGCGCAGGACGCGCTCGGCGACGGGCGCCACCCCCGCTGCGGGCGGCACCGGCGCCCACTCGCGAGGGCAGTTGCCGCAGCCACACTGCTCGGCCCGCCAGCACGCGCCGCTTCGGATGTCCACTAGGTGAGACACGTCGGCGCCGCAGACGCGCAGACGTGCCCGGAGCTCGCCGCAGAACAGTCGGCCGACCGGGCCGAAGTCGTCATAACACAACACGATGACATCGTCCGGGCTCGAGCGGCTCACCTTCTCGGCGATGCACCGCGCAGCGTCGGCAGCCTCGGTCGGCGGGGGCCGGTCCAGCCGGGCGATGACTCCGACCCGGCAGTCACACATCCCGACGAGAACCAGTCCGTCAGGGACGTAGCCAAGTGAGTAGGGGACGTAGGCAACAACGTCGCCGATGCCGTGCAGCGTGGGATTCATGCACTGCAGGCTCGCCCGAAACCGCGGGGCGGGACGAGACCGCCCGGACCCGCCGGTGTATAGCGCACGCGGCGCCGGACGGATGTGGATGAACGCCCGGCGGGCCGCTCAGGACAGCCGCTCGCCCTTGATGGTGTCGCGGCGGCGCTTCTCCCACGCCAGGAACTGCTCGGTGTCCGCCGCGAGGGCGGTGGCCAGCCAGGCCAGCACCACCGCGTCGTCGGCCAGTCCGATGACTCCCACGAGCGCCTCGGGCAGCAGGTCGACCGGCGACACGACATACGCGGCGGCACCTGCCAGCAACGCGAGATGGCCGGCGCTGACCCCGGTGTAGTCGCCCCGGGCGACGGCTTTCGACATCCGCGGCAGGCAGGCGATCCGGGTGGCGATCGGCGGCCCGCCCGGCTCGGCAACCTCCTGCAGCGCGGCGGAGATGCGCCGCATCGCCGCCCAGCGCACGTTCGGCAGTCGGACCATCGTCAGCGACCCCACGGCGCCCGCAGCAGGCGCTCGCTGGGCGGGAACTCCTCCCGCGCGATCCGGGCGATGCGCGACAGCAGAAAGGCGTCCAGACCAGCCCCGAGCACGCCACCGGCGACCGGGATGCCCTTGCCCAGCTTGGTGAACAGCTTGTTGCCCACCTCGGTGATCAGCCGGAAGCCGACCGCCTTGTTGACGACCATGACCGCCGGCGGCGGGAGCTGACTGCTCGCGAGGCTGGCCAGTCGCCCGGTGCTGACGACCCCCGCCTGCTTCAGCACGTCGTCGGCGTCGCCACCGACCAGCGCCAGGAGTATGGCGGTGCGCGTCCCGGGGTCGGCGAGATCGTAGCCGCGCACGTGCGCAATGGCCGCGACCATCCGGGTGTTGATGAGGTAGAAACCGGCCAGGTTCACTGGCAACGCGACGGCCATCGCGACGAAGCCGCCGAGGTTGGTGACGAAACCCGAACTCGCCGCCAGCCTGCGGTGCTGGGCGACGATCTTGTCGATGGCGCGCTCCGGGTCGAACGGCTGCGCGGCGAGCGCCGCCTCGGCGACCTCCCGGGCACTGTCGAATCCGGCCTTGCCGTCGATGCCGATCGCGATCAGCTTCTGCGCCAGGCTCAGCGCCGTGCCGCCGAGCGGGCCCTTGTCGAGACGGGCTGGCTCCTTGCCCTTGGCCTTGCTCTTCGTGGCACCGAACATTCCCCCATCCTGCCAGTCGTCGGCGTCCAGGGCGGCATACGCGCAGTTCGGCCGTGCATCCCGGGCGCGTAACGTGGCGTTATGCCCTACCCCACGGATCCGAGCCCTGAGCTGGCTGACTACGCGCACCCCGAGCGCCTCGTAACCACCGGCTGGCTGGCCGAGCACCTGGCGAGCGACCACCCGGGCCTGGTCGTCCTGGAGTCAGACGAGGACGTGCTGCTCTACGAGACCGGCCACATCCCCGGCGCCCTCAAGCTCGACTGGCACACCGATCTGAACGACCCGGTGACCCGGGACTTCGTCGATGGCGAGGCGTTCGCCCGGGTCATGTCCGAGCGCGGCATCGACCGCGACACGACGGTCGTCATCTATGGCGACAAGTCGAACTGGTGGGCGGCATACGCGCTCTGGGTGATGACGCTCTTCGGTCACCCAGACGTGCGGCTGCTGGACGGCGGGCGCTCCGCGTGGATGGCCGAGGACCGGCCGCTGACCCGTGAGGTGCCGAGTGCCGAGACCGCCCACTACCCGGTGATCGAGCGCGACGATGCGCCGGTCCGCGCGTTCAAGGACGATGTGCTCGCCCATCTCGGCGGCGCCCTGGTCGACGTGCGCTCCCCCGGTGAGTTCAGCGGCGAGTTGCTGCACATGCCCGACTACCCGCAGGAGGGATCCCTGCGTGGAGGCCACATCCCCGGCGCTCGTTCGGTGCCGTGGGCGCGCGCCGCGCGCGAGGACGGACGGTTCAAGAGCCGCGCCGACCTGGAGGCTCTCTACCAGGAGGACCAGGGGCTGGCCCCGAACGAGGACGTCATCGTCTACTGCCGCATCGGGGAGCGCTCCTCGCACACCTGGTTCGTACTCACCCACCTGCTCGGCTTCGACGAGGTGCGCAACTACGACGGCTCGTGGACCGAGTGGGGCAATGCGGTGCGGGTTCCGGTGGAGCAGGGAGCGCCGAGCGAGCACGGAGCGCCGAGTGAGTGACGTCCCGGCGCCGCTGGCCGAGCTGATCGACGATTTCGGCTCGGTGGGTCCGAAAGACCGCCTGCAGTTGCTGCTGGAACTGAGCGAGGAGTTGCCGGATCTGCCCGAGCGGTATGCCGACCACCCCGACCAGCTGGAGCAGGTCCACGAGTGCCAGTCGCCGCTGTTTCTCGCGGTGGAGATCGTGGACGACACGGTCCGGCTGTTCTTCAGCGCGCCGAAGGAGGCCCCGACGACGCGCGGTTTCGCGGGCATCCTGCACACCGGCCTGAACGGCCAGTCGCCGCAGGCGGTGCTCGACGTGCCGGACGACATCCCGTTCCGGTTCGGTCTGGCCGAGGCCGTGTCGCCGTTGCGGATGCGGGGAATGGTCGCGATGCTGTCTAGGATCAAACGGCAGATCCGTGTTTCGGCCGAAGGACGCGACGTCGGCTGAGCCTGCGACATTCCGGACGAATGGGTTAGGTTGCGCCATATGAACTCGAACAAGAAGCTCGTGGCCGGCTCGGCGGTTGTCGCCGTCGTGGGCCTGATCCTGCTGATCGTCGGCCTGCTCAGCGGTTCGAGCTTCAAGCCGACCGCGTTCAGCAGCGGCAGCACGATCTCGATGAGTGGCGGCTTCTCGGTCTACAGCAAGACCGCCGCCGACCGGACCGCAACGACCTGCCAGGTGGGCACCACCACGATGGGCCGGCCGACCAAGGACTTCTCGGTCACCTCCAGTGGCACCAAGTACTACGAGGTCGCCCGCAGCAGTTCGAGCAAGGGTGCGGTCACCTGCAACGGCGCCTCCGGCCAGCTGTATGCCGGCACCCGCGCCGACAAGCTCGGCGGTGGCTTCCACACCACGGGTCTCGTGCTCGGCGCCATCCTGCTGGTCATCGGCATCATCGGCGCGCTGCTGTTCCTCCTCCTCGGCAAGCGTGGCCCGAAGCCGGCAGCTGCCGGCGTACCGAGCGGCTACGGTCAGCAGACCGGCTACGGCCAGCCCCAGGGCCAGCAGCAGCCGTACGGTCAGCAGGGCCAGGGGTATGGCGCTCCGCCCGCCCAGGGTTACGGCCAGCAGCCGGCCGGGCAGGGCGGTTACGGCCAGCAGCCGGGTTACGGCCAGCCGCAACAGCAGCAGCCCTATGGTCAGCAGAGATACGGTCAGCAGCAGGGGTACGGCCAGCCGCAGGCACCGGCATACGGCCAGCAGGGCCAGCAGGGTCCGCAGACTCCGTCCTACGGGCAGCCCGCCGCTCCGGTCCAGGGTTATCAGGGCGGCTACGGGCAGCAAGCCCCGCCGCCGCAGCCCGGCTACGGCCAGCCCCAGAACTACGGCCAGAGCGGCCAGCCGGCATACGGCCAGCCCGCGCCGTCGCTGCCGAGCAGCCCGCAGGCGCCGCAGCAGAACATCTCCGATGCTCCGACCCAGGCCGTCTCGGCGGACCAGGTGAACGCGCAGCTGGGCCAGTCCCAGCCGCCCGCGCAGCAGCCCAGCGGCGGACACGGGCCGGACAGCTCCGAGGCACCGACGCAGACGGTGTCCAGCGACGATGTCAATCGTCTCTCCTACGGCCAGGCGTCCACCCCGGCCTACGAGCAACCGGGGTACCAGAGCAGCTCCCCGGCCCCGTCCTCCGGCGGTGGCCAGTCGACGCCGTCGTATGGCGGCGACCGCTCCGACGAACCGACCGAGGCGATCTCCGGACTGCCGTTCGCGACCGGCACCACGCCCGGTGACGGTGACGTGCACGCTCAGCCCACGACGGCCGTCCCGGCGGTCGACGACCAGCACGAGAACCCGTGGGTGCCACGGCACGGCAGTTCGCAGGGCAACGGCGAACAGAACAATGGCCAGCAAGACAACGATCAGCAGGGCAACCAGGGCTGACCCGGCACCACCGAGACGTCCATGCGCGATCCGCTCATCGCGGTGGCGGTGCAGGGCGACCGGGCCGCGTGCGCGGACGCCGGCGGGGTGTGCTTCGACGGCACCGTCACCGGCCTCGCCGCATTTGTCCGGTCCGCCGAGTCTGCCGGCAGTCCCGCCCCCCGCTGGGTCTGGTGGTCCGCCGGTGAGGCCGCGGTCCCTCTCGTGCGCGCCGGGCTGCACCTGCGCCGCTGCTGGGATCTAACCGAAGCACACCGTCTGCTGGTGGGCGGCTTCAGCGCGACCGCCGACGAGATCTGGGCGGTGAGTGCGCAGCTCGACCCGGACGGCCGTCCGGCGCCCGCGTCGGGCGACCTTTTCGACCTGACACCGGACGACTCCCTGACGACGACAGCCGGATATCTCAATCCTTCCTGCTTGCAATCGGATTGGCGCCTCCAGCACCTGCCCGACCTGGCGCGGCTCGCGCTCACCGCGGCCGGACGGCAGCGCGAGCTGCTCTCGGCTCGACCGCACGCCGCGAGCACGGCGACCAGTGAGTCGGGCGCGGCGCTGCTGTGCGTAGAGCTGGCCGGGCACGGCCTGCCGATCGACCGGCCGGTGCTGGAGGCCCTCATCACCGAGGTCGCGGGGCCGCGCCCGCGCGACGACGAAGACGCCGCGCGCATCCGCCAGGCCCGTGACGAGCTGGTGCTGCGGCACGTCCCGGGCCGGGCGACGACCGACCTGCGCAACCCCGCGCATGTGCGGGATCTGTTGCGGTCGTTGGGCGTTCAGGTGGACGACACCCGCGCGTGGCACCTGGAGCCCTATCGCGACGTGCACCCGGTCATCGGCGCGCTGCTCAACTGGCGCAAAGCCGAGCGCGTCGCGACCACCTACGGCTGGTCCTGGCTCGACGGATATGTCGGCAGCGACGATCGGTTGCGCGGTGCGTGGACGGCGTGCGACGGCGGCGCCGGCCGGATGACGGCCAGCGCGGGCTTGCACAGCCTGCCCACCCCCCTGCGGGAAGCCGTCGCCGCCGGAGCCGGGCACGTGCTGGTGCGCGCCGACCTCGGCCAGGTCGAACCCCGTGTGCTTGCAGTCGTTTCCGCCGATCCAGACTTCGCTGCGGCGACCGCCCAGGACGATCTCTATGCGACGGTGGCGCAGCAACTGCACCTCGACCGGCCTACCGCCAAGATCGCGGTGCTCGCCGCGATGTACGGCCAGACGTCCGGCCCGGCGGCCGATGCGCTGCAGCGGATGGAACGCACCTACCCACGCGCGTTGCGCTACCTGCGGGCCGCCGCGGAGCGGGGCGAACGCGGCGAGCCCGTGCTGACGTATGGCGGCCGGCTGGTCCGCAGTCGGCTGGCCGAGGACCAGGCGGGCCGCCGCGCGATGGGGCGGTTCACCCGCAATGCCGTCGTGCAGGGGGCCGCGGCCGAGTTCTTCAAGGCGTGGGCGCTCACCGTCCGCGACGCGGTGCGCCCCGTCGGCGGCCGGATCGTGCTCTGCCTGCACGACGAACTGCTGGTGCGTGCGCCCTCGGCATACGCGCAGGAGACGGCCGACGCGGTCCAGGGCGCGCTGCAGGATGCCGCGCGCCGCTGGACGGGCGGCGCGCCGGTGCGATTCGTCGCCGACCTGAAGATCGTGCAGCGCTGGTCGGAGGCCAAGGACTGAGCGGTCTCGGCCGCTAGTTCGTCGCGCTGGTGTTCCTCGTCGTCGGCGTCGTGCTGGTCATTGTCAGCACCCCGCCGGTCGGTGTGGTGCTGCTCGTGATCGGCGCGTTCCTGCTCACTCCCCTGGCGGTAATCCAGCCGGGCCAGACCAGGGTCGTGCAGTACTTCGGCCGGTATGCCGGGACGACGCGCCGCACGGGACTGGTCTGGGTGCTGCCGTTCAGCACCCGCCGCAATGTCTCGATCCGGGTCAACAACTTCGAGACCAACGCGCTGAAGGTCAACGACGCCGACGGCAACCCGGTGGAGATCGCGGCGATCGTCGTGTGGCAGGTGACCGACACCGCCCGGGCGACCTTCGCGGTCGAGTCCTACTTCGACTTCGTGCAAGTGCAGTCTGAGGCGGCGTTGCGGCACGTGGCGACCTCGCACCCCTACGACACCAACTTGCCCGACACGACCTCGCTGCGCGGCTCGACCGACCAGGTGTCCGCGGAACTTGCGCAGGAGGTCGCGGCGCGTGTCGTGGTGGCCGGCATCGAGATCCTCGAAGTGCGCATCAGCCACCTGGCCTATGCGCAGGAGATCGCCCAGGCGATGCTGCAACCCCAGCAGGCGGGTGCCGTCATCGCAGCGCGCGAGCGCATCGTCGAAGGCGCGGTCTCGATGGTCGAGATGGCGATCCAGCGGCTGGAGAACGAGTCGATCGTCGACCTCGATGAAGAACGCAAGGCGGCGATGGTGTCCAACCTGCTGGTGGTGCTGTGCGGCGACCAGCGCGCGACGCCCGTGGTCAACACGGGCACGCTCTACAACTGAGCACGTGCCCGACGAACCCGCCCGCCCCACGGGCCCCGACCGCAAGGCGGTGCTGCTGCGGCTGGATCCCGCGCTGCACGAAGCGCTGACCCGCTGGGCGGCCGACGAACTGCGCAGCACCAACGCCCAGGTGGAGTTGCTCATCCGGGAAGCGCTGCGGCGACACGGCTGGCTGCCGAAGGAAGCGCAGGCACCGCGGGGTCGCGGCCGGCCGCCCAAGGAACGGTGAAAACCGCTGCTACCGCAGGAAGTCCGGACCGTCCGAACCCTTGCTGGACTCATCGGAGTTGTCGTCCGGCGCCGGGGTGTCGTCGGCTGCCTGGAGGAATTTCTCCAGCTCGGCGCCGATCTCGTCCGCACTCGGCAGCTGGGCCATCTCGGTGGCGAGCAGGTTCTGCCGCTTGAGGCCTTCGGCGAAGGCGTCGTACTGCTCCTCCAAGCCGTGCACGACGTTACCCACCTCGTCGCTCTCGGCGACCTGCTTGTCGATCTCGGCCCGGTTGAGCCCCGCGATCGCCGCCAGCTCCTGCACGGGTATGTCGAGACCGGTCAGGCCGATGATCGCGCGCAGGGCTGCGACAGATGCATCGCCGAAGTCCATCTGCGCCAGGTAGTGCGGCACGTGCACGGCGAAACCGACTGTGTCGACGCCGGATTCGCCGAGTCGCAGGTGCATCAGGCTGTCCAGCGAACCGGGGATCTGAATCGCGCCGAAGAGCGGTTCGTTCTCCGGGATGAGCGAGGGGTTGCTCGCGAACTTCGTCATACCGACCGGGCGGGTGTGCGGGACGCCCATCGGGATGCCCTGCGCGCTGACAACGAGCTGCACGCCGAGGCGGCGGATCAGCTGCCGGGTCGCCTCGATCATCCGCTCCCACTGGTAGTCGGGCTCGGGACCGGCCAGCAGGTAGAACGGGGTGCCCTCGGCATCGCGCATGCGATAGAGCAGCAGCGCCGGGTCCGCATAGTCGGTGAAACGGTCGCGATCGAAGGTCATGACGGGGCGGCGGCCGCGGTAGTCGAGCAACTGGTCGATGTCGAAGGACGCGACCACGGTGTGCTCGAGCGTGCCGAGCAGGTGCCCGGTCAGCAGCTGCTGGGTGTTGCCGGCGTCGATGAGCCCGCCGAGCGACACCACCAGCGTGTGCGCGCCGAGCGCGCTGGCGTGGGTGTCGGTCTCGAGCTGGTAGAGCTCTCGGGGGTCCTGCACGGCATACTCCTGGGATCGGGGTCTTCGTGTCGTTGAACGCCCTGGGACGCCGCGGGATTCCCTGGCTCGGGATCCGCTGCTCAGCGCGCGATCGCGTCCTCGACGGCGTCCATCGCCTTGAATATCCGCTTGGCCGAGACGGAGCGCGGCGTGCCGAGCCGCTGCGCGAAGAGACTGACCCGCAATTCCTCGATCTGCCAGCGCAGGTCGACGACGTCGGCGTCGGTATGGCGCGCGCGGGGCAGTCCCGCGAGCACCTTGCGGCGCTCCTCCTCCACGACCGCCACTTCGTCGGCACGCTGCCTGTCGCGCGTCGGATCAGCGGGTGCCTTGTCGATGCGCTCCAGCATCGCACGCAGGTAGCGGTCCAGGTCGCGCAGCCGGCCGGCGCCGGTCTCGGCGACGAAACCAGGATGAATGAGCGCGGCCAGTTGGGACTCCAGATCCGCGCGCAGCTGCGCCAGTGACTGCTGGGTCATCGCATCCAGCGCCAGCCGCACTTCGCGGGCGTGGTCGAGCACGGGCGCGAGATTCTCGACGACGGCAACGACCCGCGGGGCAAGTTGCTGCCGCACGACCCGTAACGCTTCGTCGAACTGCGCCGTGTCGCGCACGGTGCCGTCCGGCAGGTCGCGGGTGACGATGTCGTCGACAGCGGCGGCGAGCACGTCGTCCATCAGCGCCGGCATGCTGCCGTGCGGGTTATTGCCGAGCGCGAGGCGCTGGCGAGTGGTGAACAGCCCCTCGATGCGCTTCCACGGGACGTCGACGTTCAGCAGGATCAGCCGCCGGATGCCGAGCCGGGTCTCGTGCGCCTGCTCGGATGCCGTCGGCAGCACTTCCAGCGACACGGTGTCGCCGTGGTCGACCAGCGCCGGGAAGCCCTGAACGGTCCGCCTTCCGTGGCGTTGCTCATAGCTCGCCGGCAGCGTGCCCAGGTCGCCCCAGCCGGTCAGCCCGGTCCGCTCGATGCCGGCCGCTGCGCGCGCGACCGCGCCGCGCACCTTGCCAGCAAGCTGCTCCTGCAACGCTTCCAGGTCCTTGCCCTCAGCCAGCTTCCGGCCGCGCGAGTCCTCGACGCGGAACGTGATGCGCAGATGGTCCGGCACGCGCGGCCAGTCCCACTCCCCCGGCGATATGCCGATGCCGGTCTGCCCGCGCAGCAGCACGCCGAGTTCCTCGGTGATCGGCCCGGCAGCCGGGTCCAGTTGCGGCAGCACCCGGCGCGCGTAGTCCGGCGCGGGGACGAAATTGCGCCGGGTCGCCTTGGGCAGCGAGCGGATCAGGGCCGTGACGAGTTCCTCGCGCAGGCCGGGCACCAGCCAGTCGAAACCGTCCGGTGTCACCTGGTTGAGCTGGTCGAGCGGCAGGTGCACCGTGACACCGTCCGCGTCGGCGCCCGGCTCGAACTGATAGGTCAGCCGCAGCCGCAGGTCGCCCTGCCGCCACGTCTTCGGGTAGTCCGCCGCGTCGACCGTGTCGGCCTCGTCGCGCAGCAGGACGTCTTCGGTGAGGGTCAGGCGCTTCGGGTCGGACCGGCCAGCGGTCTTCCACCAGGAGTCGAAATGCGCTGCGGACACAACGGATTCGGGGATGCGCGAATCATAGAAATCGAAGAGCTCCTCATCGCCCACGAGCAGGTCACGCCGGCGGGCGCGAGCCTCCAGGTCGGCGATGCGAGCGACCAATTGCCGGTTGTCCCGGAAGAACGCGTGCCGCGTCTCCCAGTCGCCTTCGACGAGCGCGTTGCGGATGAACAGCTCCCGGCACAACTCGGGATCGACCGCGGCGTAGGAGACCTGCCGGCCCGCGACGAGCGGCACGCCATACAGGGTGACCCGCTCGGCGGCCAGCACGGCGCCTCGCTTGCGGGACCAATGTGGTTCTGCGTATTGACGTTTCACCAGGTGGTCGCCGAGGCGCTCCGCCCAGGCGGGGTCGATCCGGGCGTTGGTGCGCGCCCACAACCGGGTCGTCTCGACCAGCTCGGCGGACATGAGGTAGTCCGGCTGCCGCCGGAAGAGCGTCGACCCCGGCTGGATCGAGAATCGCGCGCCGCGCGACCCCAGGTAGTCACGCTTGTCGGGGTCGCGCAGCCCGATCTGGGAGAGGAGACCCGCGAGCAGCGCCTGGTGGATGGCGTCCTCGCCGGCTGGGTTGTCGCTCGCCGTCAAGCCCTGCTGCCGCGCGATCTGCTTCAGCTGCGCGAGCAGGTCCTGCCATTCGCGGATGCGCAGGTAGTGCAGGTATTCGCGCTTGCACATGCGCCGGAACGCACTGCTGGACAACGACTTCCGCTGTTCCTTGAGATGGCGCCAGAGGTTCAGGTAGGTCAGGAAATCGCTGGTCTCATGCTTGAAGCGGGCGTGCGCCTGGTCCGCTTGGGCCTGGGCTTCGGCGGGCCGCTCACGCGGGTCCTGGATCGACAGCGCCGCGACGATGACCAGCACCTCACGCAGCGAGCCGTTCTCAGCAGCGGCGACCAGCATGCGCGCCATCCGCGGGTCGACAGGCAGTGCTGCGAGTGCCCGGCCAGTCCTGGTCAGCGTGCGCCGGTGGTGCGTCCCACGGTCCTCGACCGCACCCAGCTCCTGTAGCAGCCGCACACCGTCGGTGACCTGGCGCGGATCCGGCGGCTCGATGAACGGGAACCGGCCGACATCACCGAGCCCGAGCGAGGTCATCTGCAAGATCACCGAGGCCAGGTTGGTGCGCAGGATCTCCGGCTCGGTGAAGTCGGGCCGGGCGTCGAAGTCGGCCTCGGCGTAGAGCCGGATGCACACGCCGTCGGCGAGCCGGCCGCAGCGGCCGGATCGCTGGCGCGCCGACGCCTTCGAGATGGGCTCGATCGGCAGCCGCTGCACCTTGGTGCGCTGGCTGAAGCGGGAGATGCGGGCGGTGCCCGTGTCGACGACATACCGGATGCCGGGGACGGTCAGCGAGGTCTCGGCGACGTTGGTGGCCAGGATGACCCGCCGCCGCGTCGAGCGACTGAAGACGCGGTGCTGCTCGGCCGCGGACAGCCGGGCATAGAGCGGCAGAATCTCCGTCGCCGGCAGCTGCAGCGCCGTCAATGCGTCTGCGGCGTCACGGATTTCGCGCTCCCCCGAGCAGAAGACGAGCACATCCTGCGGACCACCGTCGCCTCTCGACTCGGTCCACAACTCCGTGACCGCATCGGCGATGCCGGTCACCTGGTCGACGTCCACCTCCTGCTCGCCCTCGGTGCGCACCAGCGGCCGGTAGCGCACCTCGACCGGGTAGGTGCGCCCGGACACCTCGATCACCGGCACCGGCGGGTGGCCGTCGATGCTGAAGTGGTCGGCGAACCGCTGGGGATCGATCGTGGCGGAGGTGATGACCACCTTCAGGTCCGGTCGGCGAGGCAGCAGCTGCCGTAAGTAGCCCAGGATGAAGTCGATGTTGAGCGAGCGCTCGTGCGCTTCGTCGATGATGATCGTGTCGTAGCGGCGCAGGTCCCGGTCGCGCTGCAGCTCCGAGAGCAGCACCCCGTCGGTCATCACCTTCACCAGTGAGTCCTTGGTGCTGTGATCGGCGAATCGCACCTGATAGCCGATGGTTTCACCGAGCGTGACGTCGAGTTCCTCGGCGATGCGCTCGGCGACCGAGCGCGCGGCGATCCGCCGCGGCTGGGTGTGACCGATCATGCCGTCGAGGCCCCGGCCGAGCTCGAGCAGGATCTTGGGCAGCTGCGTCGTCTTGCCCGAGCCGGTCTCTCCGGCGATCACGACGACCTGGTGATCGCGGATCGCGGCGGCGATCTCGTCCCTGGCGGCGCTGACCGGCAGTTGCGGCGGATAGCTGATCGGCGGGACGAGCGAGCGCCGGTGCTCGCGCCGAGCGGCCAGCTGCTCCGCGGTCTCCGGAGGCCGGCGTCCGCCCGCGGGTGTGCGGCCCCGCCCGCGTCGGCCACGGGACCGGCGAGCTGCGGACGCGGTCGGGTCAGGAGAAGTCATGGTGATCCCGGCCATTGTCGCAAACGGCAGCACGGCTCGTCGCACGAGTTTCCGCCGTCGGCATACGGCTCAGAGCGCCCGGGCGACCACCTCGCCGAAGAGCTCCTCCCCGTCGACATCCAGCCCGCGGGCACGGAACCAGGTCGCGACGTTCAGGCAGTCGCGCTGGAGCATGTCCATGCCATGCGGGTTGCCAAACAGATCCACCGTCTGCGGCAGGTCGATCAGCACCAGCTGCTCGCCGGCGACGAGGAGGTTGTATGCCGACAGGTCGCCGTGCACGCAGCTCAGCCCGGCGAGCCCGGCAATCGCGTCGGACAACTGAATCCACAACGATTGCAACAAATCCGGATCCGGGCGGGTGGCCGCCAGGCGCGGCGCCGGCATACCTTCGGCATCCGTCACGAGTTCCATCAGGATCTCGGTGCCGTCGATCTGCACCGGATAGGGGACCGGCAGGCCGGCCCGATGGAACCGCACCAGCGACTCCCACTCGGCCCGCGCCCACATGCCCGCTGCGGCCGACTTGCCGAAGCTGGTCCCCTTGGCCATGGCGCGCGCCTCCCGGCCGCCCTTCCGGGGCAGCTTGCGGCCGTCGGTGTAGTCGGTCGTGCGATGGAACGAGCGGTGCGCGCTGTCGCGATATCGCTTGGCGGCCAGCACCACCGCGCGCTCGTCCAGCGGCGCGGCCCGCTCCAGCAGGAAGACGTCGGCCTCCTTGCCGGTCTTGAGCACGCCGAGCTCGGTGTCGATCGCGGCGTCGTCGGTGATGATCCAGTCCGGCCAGGGCTGCGGCCCACGGCTCAGCGGCTCACAGGAACCCCAGGTGGACCAGCGCTGGCCGGGTTCGAGATCACCGACCTGCCGGTAGTCGAAAACGAAGCGGCGGTCGGGTGATTCGGTGGCAAACGCGCCCGCCATACGGCTCGTGCCGCTCTCGTGGGCGAATTCAGCGGAGGAGGGTGTCTCCGGGTGGTGCGTCATACGGGTGACTCCGATCGAGGAAGTGCATGGAAACGGGCATGCTGACCCAGACTTCGGCCATGACAGCCTCCTTTCGATCGGTCGGCGGACCTGCCGCTGACAGCGTGACAACACGGGCGCACAGTGGCGCGGACGTCACTGTGCCGGGTGGTGCGAGACCCCGTCAACCGAATTTCTCTGATCGAGAGGACCCGAACGGGTCCGCGCCTCAGACCGCGTCAGACCTTCGCCGCGGCGAACCCCTGCTCGAGGTCGGCGATGATGTCGTCGATGTGCTCGATGCCCACCGACAGGCGCACCAGGCCGGGTGTCACGCCCGCGGCTAGGCGGTCCTCGTCCGGACCCTGCGAGTGGGTGGTCGACGCCGGGTGGATCGCCAGCGACCGCACGTCGCCGATGTTCGCGACGTGCGAGTGCAGCGTCAGCGCCTCGACGAACTTCTTGCCCGCCTCGACACCGCCCTGGATCTCGAACGCCAGCACCGCGCCGGAGCCGAGCGGCGTGTATTTCTGCGCCAGCTCGAAGTATTCGCTGCCCGGCAGCGACGCCCACGCCACCGACTCGACCTGGTCGTGTGCCTGCAGCCACTCGGCGCCCTTGCGCGCGTTCGCGACGTGCCGCTCGATCCGCAGGCTGAGGGTCTCGATGCCCTGCTCGATCAGGAACGCGTTGAACGGCGAGATCGCCGCGCCGAGGTCACGCAGCAACTGCACCCGTGCCTTGAGGATGAAGGACAGGTTCGCGCCGAGCGGGCTGCCGACGCCGAGGTCACGCGCGTAAACCAGTCCGTGGTAGGCCTCCTCCGGCGTGTTGAAGCCGGGGAACTTCTCCGGCTCCTTGCCGAAATCGAAGTTGCCGCTGTCGACGATGACACCGCCGATCGAGGTGCCGTGGCCACCGAGATACTTCGTCGCGGAATGCACGACGATGTCGGCGCCGTGCTCGATCGGGCGCAACAGGTATGGCGTCGCCACCGTGTTGTCGACGATCAGCGGCACGCCGTGCGCATGCGCGATGCCCGCAACTGTCTCGATGTCGAGGATCTCCTGCTTGGGGTTGGCGATCGTCTCGGCGAAGACCAGCTTGGTGTTCGGCTGGAACGCCGCCTCCCAGCTCGCCGGGTCACTGGTGTCCGCGACGAAGGTGGCCTGGATGCCGAGCTTGGGCAGCGTGTGCTTCAGCAGATTGAACGTCCCGCCATACAGGCTCGGGCTGGCGACAATGTGGTCGCCGGCCTCGGCGATGTTGAGGAACGCGAGCGTCTCGGCGGCTTGGCCGGACGCTACGAGGAGAGCGCCGACGCCACCTTCGAGGCTGGCGATCCGCTGCTCCACGACGTCCGTGGTCGGGTTCATCAGACGGGTGTAGATGTTGCCGAATTCCTTGAGCCCGAAGAGGTTTGCGGCATGCTCAGTGTCCCGGAACTGGTATGACGTGGTCTGGTAGATCGGCAGCGCCAGCGACCCTGTCGTCGGGTCAGCGCTCTGGCCGGCATGAATCTGCCGGGTCTCGAAGGACCAGTTGGGGGTTGCGTCGCTCATGCCGACCGCCTCGTCCCTCGGCGCTCGGCAATCGCCCTGTGCTTGTTGGATCGCTCGCTCATCATGACCTTCCGTGCTCGAATCGCCGGCGACGGCTGTTGCCGCCTCGGCGGCGGACCCACGTTCGTGATGCCCGCGCTTGCCGCGCGGCGATCTGCACCGCTGGCCTGGTCCTCACCCGGGGCACCCCACCGCGGAGGAGGGTTGCCGGTCAGCGAGCCGGGGCTTGGCGCTGACGCTCATGACCTGGTCGGAAGGATACCGTCCCGGCGTCGCACATCCATAATCATCTCTAACTATGGACGCGTCGCTGCGTTATGTATAGCGGGCGCGCATCCGGTCGGAGTGTCGCCGTGGCCCGGCACAATGACCAGACGTCCGATCCTGCGCGCGGCATCGAGCGGCTCACTGTGGTCCGGGCCGCTGATGTCGCCGAGCTGACCGACCTGCTTGGCGCTCTGGTGCGCGCTGACGCCGCCCTCGGCTGGACGGCGCCGCCGAGCGCATCGGACCTGCGCGGCTTGCTCGAGTCCCTGGTGGCTACGGGCCCGGCAGATGCGTGCGTGGTGGTTGCCCGGCACACCGGTGCGGTGGCCGGATTCGGCTACTGGCGGCGCCATGCGTGACCGACTCACCGGCCGCATGCGGATCTCGAAAAGCTCGCGGTTGCAGCGCCTTTCGCTGGTCTGGGAGTCGGCCGCGCCATACTGCGCGAACTCGTCGCAGCCGCGCGCGAAGCGGGCGTCGAGCAATTGACGCTCGACTTTCGGGGTGACAACGAGCGCGCTGAGCGGCTCTACCTGTCCGAGGGGTTCCGGGAGTACGGCCTGCTGCGGGGTTTCGTCGCACCCGATGCCGGCCGGCGACTGGACATGGTGCTGCACGTGCAGGACCTGCGCGGATAACGAGCACTCGCCATACCCGGCGGTTGACGGATCCACGAGCGCGTTTTAGGTTGCTAGCATGACAGCAAGCGAGAAGCAGCAGTTCAACGTCTATCTGCCACCCGACCTGATTCGCGAGGTCAAGCACCGCGCGATCGACGACGGCCTCAGCCTCTCGGCGCTCGTCGAGCAGGCGCTGCGCACCTACCTCGACCCAGGAGCCGACAAGTGACTCTCTTCGTGCAACCCATCCGCTTCACCGACAACGTGGACACTATGGCGAAATTCCTTGCGGCGCTCGGTCTTTCGGTCAGTCTTACCAGCGACAAAGGAGGCTGGACGGTGCTCGCCGGCGCCACCGGCACGGTCGCGCTGCACAGCGCGGCCGACGCCACGTCCGAGGCGAAACCGGGCTCGACCAGCCTCTCCTTCGAGGAGACCGCGCTGGACGAGCTCGCGCGGCGGCTCGTCGCCACCGGCTTCGGCGACGCGGGTCACCCCGGCGAATCGATGGTGTATGACGAGGCCTACGGCCGCGCCATCAGCATCACGCTCGGCGGCGAAGAGCTGGTCGTCAACGGTCAGTCGGACGATCTCTACGGCTACACCAGCACCGGCGTGGAGCCCGGGGTGGGCGACCTGCGAGTTAGCCCGATCCGGTTCGTCGACGACCAAGGGCCCGACCGGCGGCTGCTGGAGGCGCTCGGCTTCCGGGTGGTCGGCAAGGCGAGCGAGCACTTCACCGGACTCGCTCTTCCCGGAGTCGGCGGATCGGTTGGCTTGCACCCCACGAGCGACGAAGCTCGCGTCATACCGGGGCCGTTTGCGGTGCAGCTATCCTTCGAGACGGCCACTCCCCTGGCCGAAGTCATCGAGCGGGTGACCGCTGTCGGGACTGCTGCGACCCTGCACGAGTCCCCGTGGGGCGACCACGTGTCGATCACCGACCCGGACGGCCAGCCGGTCCTGGTGCACGCCGCGCCGGCGTGAGCGCATCGGCCGATATACGGCTCACCGGTCGCGCTGCCACCGTGCTGGGGGCGAGCATTGTGCTGCTGGAATTCATGGCGGCGGTCACCACGTTCGTTGCCTCCACCGTCCTGCCGGTCGTCGTCGGCTCCGTGCACGCGAGCGATCGGGTGGGGCTGCTTGTGAGCGGCAGCGCCATCGGCTTGTTCTTGGCGATGCCCGTGGCGGATCAGCTGATCGGTGCTCTCGGGACCGCGGTGGCACTGCTAGCCGGCGTCGCACTTGTGATCGCAGGCGGCATTACCTCCGCGGTCGCGGCTGATCCATGGACATTTGCCGGCGGTCGGTTGGTGGCAGGCTTTGCAGGCGGGCTGCTCGCGGTCTTCGGAGTCGGCGCCGCCGTGCGCCACTTGGATGACGCCATCCGCCGCACGGTCGTGGCCATCTCGTCGGCGATGTGGATCCTGCCCGGCCTGGTAGCCCCACCACTGATCGTGGCGGCGGAGCACCTCATCGGCTGGCGCTGGACGCTGCTGTTGCCGGTGCCGTTCGTCGTCCTGGTGCAGGTCGTCATCTTCCACGTCGTGCCGCAGCGCCCGCGCAACGCCGCCGGCCGATTTCGACCGGTGACCCTGCTCGTGCCCGCAGGGGTGGCCGGCTTCCTCACCGCCGGCACGGGGCTCATCGGCCTGCTCTGCCTGCTGGTCGCCTGCGCCGGCTTCCGGTCGCTGATCCCCCCGGGCACACCGACCGATATGGCACATCGCTCGCGGTCGCCGGGGTCGTGCTCGGGTCGGCCTCGGCGGCCTGGGGAGCCGCGAGTGTGGCGACGGCGCGAATTCCGTTGCTGGGCAATATTTCCCCCGGTCTGGCGATCCCGGTCGTGTCCGTCTGCACCGGCGCGACCGGCATCGGTGCAGCAGCGGGATTGCCATGGCAGTTCGGTGCGCTGTGCTGGGTGGTGACAGGCGTCGGTGTCGGCATCTTCTATCCATCGACCTACCTGGTCGCCAGCAAGCCGGTCGACGGCTTCACCGAGGAACGCGCCGCCGCGGCCACCATCTCCACCGAGTCGTTCGGGAGCCTGCTGGGTGGCGCAGTCGGGGGTGTCTTGGTCAGCGGCAACGGCACCAGTCGATTCCTTGTGGCCTATCTGCTGCTCGCGGGCGCGCTCGCGCTGTCGGCGGTAGCCGCACACCGCGCCGTGATGACAGGAGTAGCCGGCTGACCCCAGCCGGGCCACAGCTCCGATGTCGGCGGCCCCTGCTTCGATATCCCCTGTGAATGCGGTGGTCGCCGACGTCGTGCTGGGCGCACTTGTCGAAGAGGGCCGGGTCCTCCTCGTGCACCGCAGTCCCCACAAGCGAGCCCACCCGGACGTCTGGGATCTGCCCGGTGGCTGCGTCGAGGACGGCGAGTCGGAAGTCGACACGCTGGAGCGGGAGCTTCGTGAAGAACTCGGCGTACGCATCAGCCGTGACGCGGTGTCGCACCTCTATCGGCTGACTGCCGGACCGGCGGATGAGCCCGCGCTGGTGAGCGCCTGGATGGTCAGTCGCTGGCAGGGAGTGCCGGCGAACATCGCGCCCGACGAACACGTCGGCATCGGCTGGTTCGCACTCGACGACTTGCCCTCACCCGCCCACCCGGTCATGCGCAACGCACTGCTGAACGCTCTCCGGGGCACCGCGGCTGACCCCAGCTACAACCGCTCCAGGCCGCGACTCAGCGTGACGTCTTCGCGTCGATAGCCGAGGTCGTCATACAGGCGCAGCGCGGCGACGTTGGCGGCGCCGGTTGACAACCGGACCCGGGCCAATCCCCTTGCTGCAGCCCAGCGTTCGGCTGCGCGAACGAGTGCGCTGCCCACGCCCCGCCCTTCGCGATCCGGGTGTACGACGAGCTCGCCGATATAGGCGTCGGTCTCGCCGGACCAGTGCCGGTCCTCGCCAACCGACACGAATCCGGCGACGCGGGCGTCTTCGACGGCGACCAGGACCGTGGCATCCGCCGCCCCGCTCGCGGCGTGCTCGACGGCAGCCGACACCCATCCGCGCACTGCGCGAAGGACCAATTCCGGCGGGCGCCACTCGGCGACCCCGACGGTCAATCGGTCCGCAAGCGCGAGGATCTCGCCGCGGTCGTCCGGCTCAATCGGTCGTATGACGAACATCCTCCGAGCCTGGCAGAACTGCCGCGCCTAACGCACCAGCAGACAGAACGGGTGCCCGGCGGGGTCGGCGAGCACGTAGAGCGGCTCGTCGTCGTCCTGCGACCGATCGTGGAGCAGGCGAGCACCGAGTTGCTCCGCGCGGTCACGATGCCGATGCAGTTCCTCGACCGTGGCCACCGAGAAGTCCAGGTGCATCTGCATGGGGACCGCCTCCGACGGCCAGGTCGGCGCCGTCGTGTCCGCCTTCGCTTGGATCGCCATCACCCGCCGGCCGTCGTCGTCGACCAGGACGAGCCAGTCCGCGTCGTCGGGAGCGGCATCACCGGCAGCCGGTTCGTCGCCGGGCCGGTATCGCACACCGAGTAACCGCCGATAGAACTCCGCGAGCCCACGGCAGTCGCGGGCGTCGATGGCGGTATGCATGAGGACCGGGTACGTCATACACCGAGCCTGGCAGCCCGGAGCACGTGGGTAAATGGCCGGGCAGGTCGAGCGACGGAGCGGCCCCCCTCGGCTTCGAGGCCACTGATCTTTCACTGTGAGCTGCCTTGTCAGTGGTCGATGATTAGCTGTACGCATGATCGAAGAACAGGTGGTGGTGCCCTCCGTGGCAGCCGTCGGCAGCAGCGGCTGGGAGACCTCCGCCCGCGATCACGCCATGTCCGCAGCCCGCGACGAGTTGGCACTGATCAGTGCCCAACTCAACGACGGTCACACGCGACTGGTCGCGCTGATGCGCCGAGTGCTCGCCGAGGAACTCTGGTGCGGCGCCGGGTTTCGCTCCCCGGAGCAATGGCTCACGGCGTACGCCGGGCTCACCTGGTCCAGCGCACACGACATCGTTCGCATCGCGCAGCGCGCGCCCGACCTGCCCACCATGCAACGCCTGCTCGACGACGGACGGCTGACGCTCGGCCAGGCCGCCGTCGTCGCCAAATACACTCCCGCAGCGTATGACGCGGACGTCGCGCAGTTCGCGTCATACACGACCGTGACGCAGCTGCGACGTGCGCTCTGCCGCTACGAATTCAACGCCGACAAGGTGGGCGCAACCGTGGACACACCTGTCGAGCAGAGCGCTGTGCTGCCCGGCGATGCCGCCGCCGACGAGGAGCTGGTGGAGCTCGCGACCGACAGTGCCGTCGGGCGCGCACCGGACTCCTTCGACCCGGCCACAGCCGCACCGCGGCTCGACATGCGTTATGCCGCAGGGCGATTCGTGCTGTCGTATGACGCGCCCGCCGACATCGGCGCGCTGGTCGAGCAGGCACTGCTGGAAGCCAAGGACACCCTGTTCCGTCTGACCACGCCGGACTCCGACTCCGACGCCCGTCCTGCAGCTGGCACCTGCGGGATCGGCACGGTCGACGCAGCAAAGTCGCACAAGGGCGCGTCGTTCGGCGAAGCAATGGGGCTGCTGGCCCAGCGTTCCCTCGGCACCGGCGCGCCGATCGGACATTCCCGAGCCAGTCGCTACCGCGTCTACCTGCACCTGGACACCTCTGGCAGCGGCTGGTTGAACAAGCGGGGCGCGCTGCCGCCGGCCCTGCGGGCCAGGATTCTCTGCGACGGAGCCATCCGGCCGGTCTGGGAGACCGAGGGAAAACCGGTCAGCGTCGGCCGCACCCAGCGCATCGTGCCGCATCGGACCCGGCACCTGCTGGAAGACCGCGACCGCGGCTGTCGCTATCCCGGCTGCCTCGCCATGCATCATCTGGAATGCCATCACCTCGACCACTGGATCGACGGCGGACAGACCGACGCCGACCGGCTCATCATGCTGTGCCCCTTCCATCACGACGAGCACCATCGGGGTGCGTTCGTCATGGTCGGCGACCCGAGCCGGCCGGACGGAGTTGTCTTCACTGCACGGGACGGCACACCAATACGACCGGAGTTCCGACCTTACGAACCGACACCTCCCAGAACGCCAGACGCCTCGAATCACGCTGGCGTTCGGGAGAATCCAGAGAGAACGAAGCTGCCGTTCGCGCCATACCAGGGGCCGACGAACGACAAGCTCCACCTCGCGCTGGTGCAATTCGACCCGCGACCGGCGAACGCACCACCCCGCACCTGCCCGGACACATCCTCCGCATGACCGGTTCCCCGGGCGCTGCGCCAGCGCGCCAGATCGCCGACGCCGCGCCAGGCGCGCCTCGCGGAGGGGTATACCGCACGCACTCCCCCTTCAACGCGTCACGGGAACGAGGCCCGGCCAGTCACCGCAACACGCCACGTCCGGGTGCCCGTAGTAGCCCAGCCGTGGAGGACCAGACTCGGAACCAGGCACAGAACCAGAGCCAGAGACAGGCGTCACCTGGCCGACGCACTCAATCGGCACGACTCAGGCCAGGTCCGCGCTTACGACCGCGAGACCACATGCCGTGACCCTGCGCAGGTAGCCCGTCTCGACACAGCGCGACCGCCGTCCCGCGGCCCGACGCGTCAGAGGAACTGGGCGAGCGTATGGATTATCAGCCCGACCAGACCGCCGACGACGGTGCCGTTGATCCGGATGAACTGCAGGTCGCGGCCGACGTGCAGTTCGATGCGCTTGGACGCCTCGTCGCCGTCCCAGCGCTCGATCGTCTGGGAGATGACCGTCGAGATCTCCCTCCCGTATGTCGTCACCACGTGACCTGCCACCTCCCCGAGTCGCCGATCCATGCTCGCCCGCAGCTCGTCGTCGGCCACGATCCGAGAGCCGAAATCGCTGAGCCCACGCGAGATTCGCGCGCGCAGCTCGCTCTCCGGATCATCCAGGGACTCCACGACCACACGTTTGAGCGATTGCCACATGCCCACCAGCGAGGTCGCCACCGACGGATGGGACAGCACCCGGATCTTGAGTTCCTCGGTGCGCTGCATCGTCGCCGGGTCGTTCTGCAGGTTGTCGGCGAGCTTGGCGAGCAGATTGTCGACCGCTTTGCGCATGTCGTGGTCCGGGTTATCGCGCACGTCGGCCAGCCAGCGCACCAACTCGACGTGCAGCCGGGCAGTCACCGTATCGTCCAGCCACTTCGGCGACCACCACGGTGCACGCGCGCCGAGGATCGAGGTGACCGCCTGCTCGTTGTCGCGCACCCAGCCGTGCAACTCGCGCACGACCAGGTCGACGACCTGCCGGTGCGAGCCGTCCTCCACGATGCCCTCCAGCAAGTGGCCGAGCATCGGCGAGACCGGCTCCTTGGCCAGCCGCGGCAGCATCACCCGGCGCAGGAAATCCCCGACCTCGGCGTCACTGATCGACTCAATCCCCTTCGCCAGCGCGGGAGCCGACTGCGTCACCACCCGGTCGGCGTTCTCCGGCTCGGAGAGCCACCGCCCCACGCGCATCGGCACCTGGGCGGTGGCCAGCCGCTGCTGCACGTTCTCCGCGGTGAGGAAGTTGTCGGTGACGAAATCCTCGAGACTGTGCCCGATGCTGTCTTTGCGCTCCGGGATGATCGCCGTGTGCGGCACCTTCAGCCCGAGCGGATGCCGGAACAGCGCCGTGACCGCGAACCAGTCGGCGACCGCGCCGACCATCGCCGCCTCGGCCGCCGCGTTGACATACCCCCACAGGCCGCCGTGCCCGTGCGTCACCACGAAGATGACCGCCGCGATCGCCAGCAGCGACGTCGCGATGAGCCGCATCCGGCGCAGTCGGCTGCGGCGCTCCAGATCCGCCGGGCTGAGCGTCATACGCTCCACGTAGTCACTTCGTCCAGGCAATCTGTGCGTGGGCTCCGGTGGTCATGCCGTTCAGGTACAGCAGCGTGTACTTGGTGTAGTCCTGGCCGATCGGCACATCGAACACGAGCGTCCCGGTGTAGGTCTTCGAGGTGCCGCTCAGGCTCGCGATGTTGAACTGCTCTTGCGTCGGCACCGCGCCGCTCAAGCTGTCGGAGTCGCACACATTGCCTTTCGCATCACGCAGCGTGAAGTCGGTGCTGCCCAAGATGACGGTGTTTCCCGACTGGTAGGTCGCCGTCACCTTGATCAGTAGGTACTGCTGGCCGGCCGGCGGGCCGAGCAGGTCGTTCGCCGGCGGCTTCTTGGCGACCGGACTCGCAGGCGTCACCCGCGCCGTGCCGCCATACGCCTGCGTGAAGGCCAGCGGCTTACCCCAGGCCGCCTTCTTGGTGCTCGGTGCGACCGCCGCAGGCGTCCCGAAACCGTTGGGGTCGGTGCACATCGTGCGCGAGTCGCCGCCTCCGGACGTCGCCGGCGCCGTCGCGACAGTGGGAACCCCGCTGCTGGTCGAGGGTGTGGACGCAACGGTCGGCACACTACTTTGCGTGCTGGTCGCCGACGGGTGGGTGCTGGAGGCCGGCGGAGCCGCGACTCCCGGCGCGCCGTTGCTGCAGCCCGCGACAGCGCCGACGGCGAGCACGACCGGCACGACACTGAAGGTGATCCTGCGCAAAGTGGTGGACATGTCGGGTCGTACCTTTCTCGATGGACGTCACCGGCGGGCCGCCGGTGCCACGAAGCCGCCGGCTCAGGCTACGCGCACAATCCAGATCTCCGGCCTGCCGGAGGCGTTTTCGCCCTTGACGAACTCACGCGCGCCCTCGCCGACAGGGATCCCCTGGTGGGTTGCCGCCTGGCTGATCGCCGTCGCGATCCGGTCCCAGACGGCAGCCCCCTGCGGGAACCCCATCTCCCAGGTCATCGCCTCCACTCCGACGACCGTCCGGTCCGGCAGCAGCAGCGCCCGGATGCGCGGGTAGGAACCGTCGATCTGAATGACGACGGCGCCCTGCTCGGGGTGAATGTCGGTGACCCGGTCGTCTGACGACGCGACATGCGTGATGAGTTCCCCCGCCCGCTGCGGGTCGGCGCCGAGGGTCAGGGTGCGTCCCATCATCGCCAGGTGCTTGGTCGCAGGTTTGGCCGCGATCGCGCGACCGAAGTTGCCCTCGATCGCCCGGTCTCGGACCTGCTGGTGGGCTCCGGAGACCTTGGACTTCATGAAATACCAGAGAAAGGAGCCGACGATGATGACCGCGAGCACCAGGACGAGTTTGGCGAGCACGGATCCAGTATGCCGACAGCGATGCCCGGATCGGGTCAGCGGACCGCGACGGGCCGCGGATAGGACACGACTCGCACCAATTCGGCGAGCGTGTCCAGTGATCCCGCCAGGCGGGCGGCCGGAACATTGAGCCGCAACGGCACGCACAGCAACCGGGTCCCGATGCTGCGCACGACCACCTCGGGCGCCGGCGGTGCGTCGGCGCCCGCATAGATCAGCAGGCCGGCCTCCAGGCCGAGCGCCGACGCGTAGGCCAGCAGCGGGTAGAAGTCGGACCCGTCGTGCCGACCACCGGCCAGGTGATACGTGACGTTGCCAACGAGCACCGGCCGCTGATCGCGGCGCAGCAGCAGGTCGGGTGTGAAGTGCCATTGCTCCTGAACGTCGAGCGCATACTGCGGACGCTCCTCCAGGCTGACTTCCGGCCAGAGCCGGCTCGCCAGCTCGACGGTGATCCAGCGCCGGAACAGGTCGTCCAGGTCGACCATGAAGGCGTGCGCGGTCTCATCGCCGTCGAGATGGCGGATCGTGATGCCGTCCAAGGCTTTTCGTGCCAGCTCCAGGGCCGGAGCGTAGTGCTCGTTGAGCCGGGTGATCGGTAGTTCCGCACGATGCTCGTCGGGGCTGGTCGCACGCACGCCCTCGAAGCGCTGCACTAGGCGCAGGCCGTCGCGACGTACCAGCGGCGGCAGGTTGGGCCAGCTGAGCACCTGCCGGACCGCGCACAACAGCAGCCGGTTCTCCTCGATGTCGGGCGTGAACTCGTCATACCGGCAGGGCGGCGTCGCGGCGTTCCACGGCCGGATCGCGATCTGGTCGACCAGCAGCCGTCCGCGGATGACGCTGGTGTCTTCTTCGATCGTGACGTAACCGTGTAGCAGGCCGCGGCGCGTCGCGGCATCGATCGCGCGCACCAGGAAGGCGGCCACGCCGTCGACCAGTTCGCTGTCGCCATCCCAGCCCACGGTGCCGCCGCCCCACACGTCCGGCGGCAGGCCCGCGGAGAACATCGTGAAGAGGTTCTCCATCGGGGCGCGCGGCTCGACCCGGATTGTGCAGCCCGGCACGACGAGCGCACCGACCCAGGACCCGGTGCGCAGGATCACCTTCTGCGGGTCGGCCGTGGCGACGACGGTGATCTTGTCGGCGGCCGCTTCGAGCAGCGCGGACCGGGCGGCTGCCGGCAGCCGGAGCGGCGCGCTCTCACTGTGCTCCCGCAGCTGTATGGCGGTCATCGCGGCGTCATACAGCTGTCGCGGCGGGTGGCGGCTCGTCGCCTGCAGCCGCGCGCGCCTTGGGTCCGTGCCGCTCGAGGACGCTCTGCCAGGTGAACGTGCGCAGCACGTCCTCGCGGCCGTAGAACTGGTCCTCAATGAAGGGATAGATGCTGTAGGTCCAGATCCGGCCGAGCGCTGCATCGGTCAGCCCGTCGACCATGAAGTGGCTGTGCCCGATCTGCAGGTGCGGGCCGCGCAGCGCGCGGCGCAGCTCGTCGTTGACCAGGTCGACGATGCCGGCGACCCACACCGGGCCGTCGTGGGCCTCCAGCCACCGGCGCAGCAGGCCCTCCATCGGGCCTTCGTGCGGCATGAACGGCACGAAGTGGAAGCGGCGGCGCAGTGCGGCGTCGACCAGTGCGATCGACCGGTCGGCGGTGTTCATCGTGCCGATGAAGTAGAGGTTGGGCGGCAGCTCGAAACCCTCGTCCGGCCGGTATGACGTCATCACCGACTGCGAGCGGTATTCGAGCAGGTAGAGCAGTTCCCCGAAGACCCGCGGCAGATTGGCGCGGTTGATCTCGTCGATCAGCATGATGTGCGGTGTCGTCGGGTCGGTCTCGGCCGCTTCGGCGAGCATCGCCAGCGGGCCCTTGCGCAACTCGTAGACCATCTGCCCGTCGGCGTCCAGCCGCGGCCGGAAGCCCTCGAAGAAGTCCTCGTAGGACGTCGAGGGGTGGAACTGGACAACCTGCCGCTTGGTCGAGTCCGGCTGCAGCGCCGCCGCGAGCCGCTGTGCGAGGTAGGTCTTGCCGGTGCCGGGCGGGCCGTAGAAGATGACCTGCTTCTTGTCCTCCAGCAGGCCGTGGACTTCGCGCAGGAAGTCTTCGTCGACCAGCAGTTCACTGGCTGCCTCAGCGATCAGGTCCCGCTCGGGGTCGGCGACCGACTCCCCCTTGTGCAGCAGCCAGAGCGCGAATTGCACCTGGCCCCAAGGGTCTCCAGGCAGCAGCGGCTCCAGACGGGCGCGCAGCCGGTCGTTGATGACCACGTGCAGCCGGGCCCGGTTGGGCGTGTCGATCTTCGGCAGTTCGACCCCGACCGCGCGTGCCACGGCGATCTTGCCGTCGGCTCCGCCCAGCGAATGGATCGGCAGGTAGCGGCCCGGATGTACGACGGCCATCAGCTTCATCACGACGGCTTCGCCGAGACCGGGCACCGGCATACCGTCGCCGAGGATGTGCTCGATGCGGGCGACGTCGTCGCCGTCGCCCCAGAGCAGCTCCTTGAGGGCACGGGCGAAGGAGTCCAGCCCAGCCGCGTCCATTGTGGCAAGGCCGGCCTGCAGCACCGAGTGCGCGCCCGGGTGACCGTACGCCCGGCCGCTCAGCAGCCGCCGGAACGCCGCGAGATCGAAGGCGTCGAGCCCGGCTGGTTCGAGCGCCTGCGCCATCGCCCGCCGTTGCTCCTGGTGCCAGGCATCCCGGCCGCCCGGGTAGGGCCGCTCGGCGATGAACCGCTCCAGTTGCGCCAGCAGGTCGAGGTCGACCGGCCCGGTCGGCGTCGGTTCCTTGCCGGACATGACCTCGACCAGCGGGCCGAGCCGGCGGACGGTGTCGACGATCTCGTCGGCGAAGTCCGCGCGGCCGAGGGCCTCGGGGTGCGGCCACCAGCGACCGACATACACCTCCCCGCCCGGGTATTCGCGCTCCACCGGTTCGACCCGGTCGGGGCTGCTGGTCGGGCGCAGGTGGAAGAAGCGCAGCCCTTCGGGCAGGTGCTGCTGGACGAAGGTGCCGATCTCCTCGTGCCGCGCGCCGGAGCCAGGGCCGTCCCAGCCGGAGTGCAGCCCGACGGAGACCCCCGACCGGGTGACCCACAGCCGGAAGCCGGGAGCGCCGGTGCCACCGGGGAGCGCCCAGGTCGCGTGCGCGTCGACGCGGTATGGCGCGTCCTTGGACTGTCCGGTGCGCGTCTGCAGGTTGGTCTCGTGCAGGCGCATCCCGGTCGCGTGCTGCAGCGGCCCCACCAGCGCGCGGACGGTCAGCGTCGCCGCACCCCGCAGCTGCAGCGCGAGGCTCGCCGCGCGCGCCTCCGCGTCGGCGTCGGCGTAACCCAGGCCCGGCTTGTAGGCAGCGATGAGTTCGGCGGCTTCTTCGCAGATGTCCGGCAGGGTGGTGCCGAGGCCGATGAACGACCGCTTGGCGCCGAGGTAGCCGACCAGCCGCTCGGCCAGCCGTGGGTCGTCCGGCTCGAAACTGCGGCACAACTCTGCGAACGCGACATAGCGCTCGGAGTGGCTCAGATGCCGGCCCATCCAGCCAAGCGTCTGGAACGGGTCGGACCCGCCCGGCCACAGGATCGGCCAGCCCTGACTCTCGTCGGTCGACCAGAAGACCGACAGTGCCGTCGGCACCCGGCTGGCGTCCAGTTTGCCCTCGGTGTATTCCTCCAGGGCCCGGATCCGCAGGGCGGCTTCGTCGTCGTCGCGCGGTGTCTGAGTCGTCTCGACCAGCAGGTCGGCCAGGTCGCGCTCGTAGCCGTCTGCCGTGTTGCGCAACTGGCCGAGCCAGGTCGGCAGGCTGGACGCGTGCTGCGCGAACGGCCCAGGCCGGCGCGACCAGACCGCGAATCCCTCGACGAACGCGTGCAGGTCACGGCCCACCGCGAGCGCACGCAGCAACTCGCGCGCCTCGGAAACTCGGACGTCACGTAGCGAATCCACTTGGTGCCACAGGGTTTGCGCGGCCGCGTCATTGTTCGCGGCGACCTTGATCAGCTCGTAGGTCGCCTTCCAGCGACGCAGGTCGCGCTGCCGGACCGGGCTCGGGCCGCTCGTGCGCTGGGACCGCTTGATCTCGAAGCCGAGCCCGGCGAGATGCCCGCCGATCTCGTCGGCGGGCGGCATGGAGACGGGGGTCAGCGGGCCGAAGTCGGCGCGGGCGAAACCGTGCGCGGCGGCCGCGATGGCGGTGGCGTCATAGACCGTCCCGTCGGCGTGCAGGACGTGCTCGGGGTCCGCCTCGAAACCGTATGCCGCGAGGAATGCCTCCCGTCCCTGGGACTGCCACTCGTGGAGTGCGGCGAATACGTCATCTCGGGTGATGTCGGCAAGAGCCACGGCGTCAGACAACTCCGGTTGTGCGGGGGCGGGAGAACCAGGATCGACCATCCAGAGTACGGGATGACTTGCGGCGATCGGCCGGCAACCGCGGAAACAGAATTGCTCGGCTCCGTGCGTGATTTGGCACGATAACTCCGTGGCAGCAGATACCCAGCCTACCGACGTCAACTTCACCGGCGAGTTCGTGCCCGACCCGGACACCGCGCTGGGCCGGCTGATGACCCGGATCTGCATCGGCACCGACAGCCGGGAGCAACTCGAGGCGGACCTGCGCTGGGAGCTGGCCCGCGACGACGCCCTGCGCCAGGCGGACATCACGCCAGAGTCCGTGCCGGAGGTCGTGGACTGGCTGATCCAGGACCACAACCGCCAGGTCCCCTTCCCCAGCCAGACCGCGCTGGGGCTAATCACCGGGCTGGAGCAGCTGACCGCGGAGGGCGTCGTCTTCGGCTTCGGGGAGGGCGCCGACGTCCAGCAGGCATTGACCGCAGTGTCGAATGCCGCGAATACGCTGGTGGCGGAAGGGCACTCGGTCGACGGATATTGTTTCAGCACCATCGCCGACGTCGAACGAATGATCTTCGAGCAGCGGCTGTATGTCGGCTTCGGCGTCTTCAACGAGACCGGCGACGGCGCCACCCGCATCGGCGAACACATCGCCCGGGTGTTCACCGAGCGTGGGCTCCGGATCGAGTGGGACGGCTCCGAGGACCACCGGATCCAGGTGCTCGGCGACTACGCCGTGCCCTACGTCGACCTCCCGGATGCGTGACGCATAACCTGGGCGCCGTGGACATCGAGCAGCTGATGGGGCAGGTCACGATCGAGCGCCTGCGGGCCCGCGGGTCGGTCAAGTGGTCGGCGACGAGCGGCGACCAGCTGGGCGCGTTCATCGCCGAGTCCGACCTGCCGCTTGCTCCGGCGGTGACCGAGGCGCTGCACGCGGCCGTGGCCGACGGGCTCACCGGCTACCTGCCGGCCCCGGTGGCCGCCGCCACGGGCGCGGCGTGTGCGGCGTTCCAGCAGCAGCGATTCGGCTGGGCGGTCGAGCCCGGCCAGGTGCAGTTGCTCCCGGACGTGCTCGGCGCGTTCAGTTTCACGCTGAGCCACCTGGTCGGCGCGGCCACGCCGGTGGTGCTGCCGACCCCGGCATACATGCCCTTCCTGGAGCTGCCCGGCGCACTGGGGCACGAGCTGCGGACCGTGCCGATGGACCTGATCGACGGGCGCTTCGTCCTCGACCCGGCCCGCCTCGAGACGGCACTGGCAGGTGGCGGCCTGCTCGTGCTGATCAACCCGCACAACCCGACCGGCCAGGTCGCCACGCGCGAGGAACTGCTCGCCGTCGCCGCCGTCGTCGAACGCACCGGCGCGACGGTGTTCTCCGACGAAATCCATTCTCCTCTGGTCTATTCCGGCGCACAGCACGTGCCGTATGCCGCGCTCGACGAACGCACGGCGGCCCATACGGTCACGGCCGTGTCCGCGTCCAAGGGCTGGAACCTGCCCGGCCTGACCTGCGCGCAACTGATCCTGACCTCGGCCGAGCACCGGCAGCGCTGGGACGCCACGCCGTTCGTCAGCCGGCACGGCACGTCCCCGCTGGGCGCGGTCGCGGCCACCGCGGCATACAGCGACGCGGGCGTGGCCCACCTGGATGCGTCGATCGATTACCTGCAGCGTGGCCGGGACCTGTTCGCTGCCCGTATGGCGCAGGCGCCCGCCATCGGCTACACGCCACCGGCCGCGACCTACATCCACCTGCTCGACCTGCGGCCCGCCGGGATCGAGCCGGCCGAGGTGGCGCAACGCACCGGCGTGCTCGGCACCGACGGAACCGCGTGTGGCACACCGGGATTGCTGCGCCTGACGCTGGCCACCTCGCATGCGGTGATCGGCGAGATCGCCGACCGAATCGCGGGACTTTAGATCAGACGTAGCCGGATGGTCTCCGGCATCTGCCGCAGCGCGGTGACGGCGTCCTCCGGCAGCTGCGCGACGTCTGTGACCACGTAGCCGTTGTCGCCGCGGGTGTTGAGCAGCTGCCCCTCGATGTTGACGCCGTGCTCGGCCAGGATGCTGTTGACCTTCGCCAGCACGCCGGGGGTGTTGCGGTGCAGGTGGGTGATGCGCCGGCCGCCGGGGCGCTCCTCCAGGGTCAGGGACGGCAGGTTGACGCTCAGCGTTGTCGTGCCGCGGCCGATGTAGTCGCGCAGCTTGCTGGCGACGAACCGCCCGATGTCCTCCTGCGCCTCCTCGGTGGAGCCGCCGACGTGCGGGGTCAGGATGACGTTGGGGATGCCTTGCAGCGGTGACTCGAAGGCGTCGCCCCGCTTCTTGGGCTCGGTCGGGAAGACGTCGACCGCGGCGCCGGCGATGTGCCCGGAGACGAGGCTGTCGCGCAGTGCTTCGTAATCGACCACGAAGCCGCGGGACAGGTTGAGGAAGAGCGAGCGCGGGCGCATGCGGGCGAACTGCTCGGCGCCGAAGAAACCGCCGTTGCCGGGGCGGCCGTCAACGTGCAGCGTGATGACCTCTGCCGTCTCCAGCAGTTCGTCCAGGCTGTCGCAGCGCTGCGCGTTGCCGAGCGCGAGCTTGTCGTCGGTGTCGTAGAAGAAGACCTGCAGGCCGAGCATCTCGGCGACCACCGACAGCTGCGAGCCGATGTTGCCGTAGCCGACGATCCCGAGCTTGCGGCCGCGGATCTCGTGCGCCCCCTTGGCGTTCTTGTCCCAGACGCCACGGTGTAGCGAGCTGTCCTTCTCGGTGAGCCGCCGGGCCATGGCGATGATCTCGCCGATCGCGAGCTCGACCACGCTGCGGGTGTTGGAGAACGGCGCGTTGAAGGTGGCGATGCCGCGGGCTGCCGCGTCGGCGAGCGCGATCTGGTTGGTGCCGATGCAGAACGCGCCGATCGCGGTCAGCCGGGTCTGGTCCAGCACGGCGGGCGTGATCTCGGTCTTGGACCGCAGCCCGACCAGGTCGACTCCCTGCAGCGCGGTGATCAGCTCCGGTTCGTCGAGTGCCCCGGAACGGGTCTCGACCTCGAATCCTGCCTCGCGCAGGATCGACTCGGCCAACGGGTGGATGCTCTCCAGCAGCAGCGCCTTCACGCTCTGCAGTGTCGCATTGTGCTCACGGAGCGGACGCCGGTGGTCCGGCATACGAACATGCCGGACCACCGGTGATAGGCGATAGGCGATCAGACCGTGGCGTCCCCGATCAGGTGCACCTGGATCCCGAGCTCGGCGAACATCGCCGCCTTCGCGGCCACCGCGCGATCCGCGGCGCCGGCGTCCGGCGCGTAGGCGACACACAGGTGGTTGGCCTTGTGCCGGGCCATGAACTGGTCGCGCGAGACACCGTGGAGCACCGCGTGCATGATCGGCCACTCCCGGTTGGTCGCGTCCAGCCGGCGCTGGGTCTCCTCGGCGGGCAGTTCGACGGCCGTCAGCCTGCCGAGGTCGGCGTGCAGCACGCCGTCCATGATGAAGACGCGGGACCAGACGACCTCCCCGGGCCGGGAGACGCCGCTCAGGGTGCCACCGCCGAGCGGGAAGAACATTGGCGTCTGACGCATCGAGTAGGACTTGTCGTAGCCGCCGTGGTGCGACGCCGGCACCGACCCGGAGATCTCCAGCACCCACACGAACTGCCCGTCATACTCCTCGCCCCAGCGGACGTCGTGCAGCGTCGTCGCCGGGTCGAAGCCCATCGCGGTCCAGATCCGGTTGGTGGCAAGCGAATCCACCGCGACACCCCAGTCGACCTCGTTGAAGTGCGGCAGTGCCTTGCCGGCATACAGCTCCCGGGAGCCGTCGCGACTGTATGCCGGGGGGCGCTCCACGTTGTTCAGCAGGCCCTCGGCCAGGTCACTTGCCGGCACCATGTCCTTCAAGCCCTGCTGATACTGGATCCCGACGACGTCCAGTCCGAAGTCATCGGACATCCGCAACGCGGCGATGTACATCTTGTACTGGCTGATCAGCTGCGCCTTCGTCAGCTCGGTCGCCTCATCGGTGCCGAGATGGAAGGTCATGCCGCGGTCGAGCAGCCATTGGTGCACCGCCTCGGCCTCCTCGTCGGACACCCGGCGCATCTCGGCCACGAGCGCGCTCTGCGACAGGCGCTCCTTGTAGATGCCGAGCGGGTTGAGCAACTCGTCGTCGAAGATGCCGTTGTACATCCCCATGCAGCCCTCGTCGAAGACCCCGGCGATCGCCTTGTCCATCCGCAACTGTCGCGCGAGCCCGATGCCGAGCTCCTTCTCCGGGCTGCCCGGCTGCTCGCCGAGGTCGTGCACGTGGCTGAGGTCGTGCGTCAGTGTCCCGGTCTCCAGCCAGGTCCGCAGCCCGTCGATCGCCCACTCGTCGGTGAAGTCCTTGCTCCACAGCGCCGAGTGCGTGATGCCAGCCTTCGTCATACTCGCGGTGAGTCCCAACAGGCCTACCAATCCTGGGAATTGGCCGTTCCAGTTGGCGACGACCAGGATCGGGCCGCGGTGGTCGCGCAGGCCGGCGAGCACGTGGTGGCTGTATTGCCACACACCCTCGGCGACGATCAGCGGCGCGTCCGGCGGGATGTTCTTGAAGATCTCGATGCCGGCGCGCTGGCTGTCGATGAAGCCGTGCTTCTTCGCCTCGTCGTACGGGTGTCCCCGGTGCACCGACCAGCCGAGCGCCTCCACCGCTGCACGCAGGTCGCCCTCGAGCTGCGCCTGCACCGGCCAGCAGGTCTCGTTCGCCGCCGGCCGCAAGTCACCGCTGGCGACCGTCCAGACTTCCCGGTCTGCGGCGACCGCGTCCTGCCGGAGTGTCGGCATCTCATACATCGTCATTCGAATCTCCTTATGCCTGAGTGGTCTTCGTCTGGGCCGCGGCGAGCTCGTGGACGAGGTCTCGCGTGCTCGTGTAGAGCTGCCGGTACATCCGGTAGCGGTCGTCGTAGAGCTGCGTGAGCGAAGGCTGGGGGCGGCATACCCGCTGTGGGGGGTTCCAGCCGGCAATCGCCACGTCGTCGACCTGCCGGGCCGCGAGGTATGCCGCGCCGTATGACGCGCCGATCGTCCGCTCCGGGATCACCTGCTCGACACCGGTGACGTCAGTGACGATCTGCGGCCACAACTGCCCGCTCACCCCGCCGCCGACGGCGACGACCCGTCGCACCGAAGCGCCGGCGTCGATCATCGTCTCGATGTTGTGCCGCACGCCGAATGCGGTCGCCTCCAGCGCAGCCCGGTAGAGGTGACCGCGCCCGTGCGACAGCGTGAGCCCGGCGAGCACCCCTCGTGCCGACGGGTCCATGATCGGGGTCCGCTCCCCCGCGAAGTAGGGCAGCATGAGCAGCCCGTCCGCCCCGGCCGGGGTCTGCTCCGCCTCCGCCGTGAGGATCGCATAGTCGGTGCCGCCGCAGAGGTCCTGCAACCAGGCGGTGATCGCGCCAGAGGTCGCCATACCTCCGGCGAGGCTGTAGGTGTCCCGGAACGCACCGACCGGGCCCCACAACGACGGCACGCGCACCGGGTTGCGCACCGTGTTGATCAGGAACATCGTGGTGCCATACATCAGCATCAGGTCACCCTCGGAATGAGCGTTGACGCTGATCGCCTCCGACCATGCGTCGATGGTCCCGACCGTCACCGGAATCCCTTGCGGCAGGCCGGTTTCCGCAGCGGCTGCCGCGGTGATCGAACCAGCCGTCTTGTCGGACCAGCGCAGTGCGGGCAGCTCGATCCCGGGAGCGAGCTGCGCCGCCCAGGGCTGCAGCCACTCGTGTGCCTGCACGTCATACATCGGGGTGCACTGGCTCGCCGAATGGTGGTCCAGGACATAGCTGCCGGTCAGTTTGTGCGACAGCCAGGAGGCGGGCATGAAGAGCCGCTTCGCCCGGGCGTAGCGATCGGGCTCGTGCTGCGCGACCCAGGCGATCTTGGGGCCGGCCGCCTGACTGGACATCGCCGATCCACACCGGCGCAAGATCTGGTCGGCGCCGTAGCGGGCGGTGCACTGGTCCTGCTGCTCCTGCGATCGCGTGTCGACGCCGTAGAGGATGGCCGGCCGCACCGGACGGTCGTCGGCATCGACGAGCAGCACGCACGGACCCATCCCGCTGACTCCGACAGCCACGACCTCCATGTCCGGCCGAGTTGTCAACTCCATTGCGAGCGAGCAGAATTCGTCCCACCACACGTCGCCACTCATCTCGACCTGGCCCGGCGCCGGCCGGCTCACGCGGTGCTCGCGGGTCGCCTGCGCGACCACGGCACCGGTCGGGTCGACGAGAACGCCTTTGCTACTCGACGTGCCGACGTCGACACCGAGGTAGACCCGTGTCATGCCTGCTCCTCCCGGACCACGACCGTCAGAGCAGGCCCGTGCAGTGGTGCGTAACTCGCCCCGGTGTCCGTGATCGTCAACGTCCCGAGGTGCCGGCCGGCGACGATCGGCCAGGTGCCCGGCACCCGATCGGTGACGATCCGCGCGCGTGCCACGTCCACGGTCGCGCGCGGCCACGCCGAGACCAGGCCGAAGGCCGCCATCGAGCGCACATAGTGGTTGCCGCACTCGACCTCGTTGAACGGGTTGCGACCGGTGCCGTCATACCGGGCCCGGACGTCACGCACGATCTGCGCCGCGAGGTCGTGCTCGCCGCACTGCGCGAGCCCGATCGCAGCGGTGTATTCGATCCCGGTCCACACCTCATTGCAATACGGGGACGGCCGCACCGGACGCCCGCCGCGCGGGTAGGTGCAGTTGAGCACGCCACCCTCGTGGCCCGCGGCGAAGGTGCGCAGGTGGTTGAAGTGCCCGGTGAAGTCGCCGCGGTGGTTGTGTTCCCAGATCGAGCGCAGCGCGCGTCGAACGTTCGCCGCCGCCAGGCCGTGGCCGACCTCCCCCGCGGTGGCCATCGCGACGCCGGCGAGCTGGTCGGCGGCCAGTCCGGGGCCGAGCTGCAGATCGGGGTCGACCAGGTCGTCCGAGCCCATATCCGGGTTGTCGCCGGTGTGCCGGATCCGCAGGCCGTCCGCAATGTGCGACGAGTCCCCGGGCGGTATGACGTGCTGCTCGTAGAACTCGCCGTTGAAGAGCCGGCCGTCCGTTGCTGTGGCACCGGCATCACGCAAACTCCCGCATCGAGAGGCGAATTCGTCATCTCCCACCACGTCCGCCAGCTCCGCCATGGCACCGAGGGCCGCGAGATACCAGGACTGTCCGACGCCGTTCGGTCCGTAGTACTCCACATCCATGGTGTTGTGCTGGCAGCCCTCCATCACGCCGTCCTGGTCGGCATCCCAGCCGTTCGGGATCCAGGCGAACTCCATCGCAGCACGAGCTCCTGGCCACAGCCGGCGCAGCAACTCGTCGTCGCCCGTCAGCTGCCACGTACGGTGCAGCCGCACGAGGGCACCCATCTGGCCGTCGGCGGCCGCCACCCGCCAGCCGGTGCCCTCCGTGGCCAGCGGCAGCCCGGCGCGGAAGCTCATCATGCCCCGGTCGTCGAGGCTGTGCACGAGTTCGACCGCACGCATCGTCCAGGCGAGATCAGGCCAGATGGCTTCCAGCGCGTACTGGTAGTTCCACACGTGGGTGCAGCTGCCGTGGCAGCTGCCGTGGTCGTCGTTGCTGCCTTCCCAGGCCAGGAACGTGCCGTCCGCGATCCGGAAGCAGGTCGTTGACTTCAGCACCGCGAGCGTGGACAGCGCGGCGTCGCTCACTCGTGCGGGCAGGTCCGAATCCAGCAGCAGCCGGACGAATTCGGCGGTGCGGCCTTCCTTGTCGGCGAGCGCCGGCAGTTCCTGCCGCAGCACGTCACCGGCGTCGGCATACCGCGTCGCATAGTGGTTGCCGACCAGCTGGTCGCCGTAGCCGAAGCGCGGCGGCGGCGCGAAGGCGTGCGACCAGGCGCGGCGGTTCGGGAAGTGCCAGGCGACCGCGAACGCCAGCTCGGCCGTCTCCCCGGGCGCCACGACGACGTCCTGGACCAGTGACGCGGTCGGCGCTCGGGCCGGGTCCGGCGGTTCGTCGAGTTGCCCGTCCGCGGCGAGGTCGTCCCAGAAATCCAGCAGCGAGTCACCCCACGAGCGCTGCGCCCAATTGGTGCGCAGGCTGGACGCCGGACGCCCGACCGTCGCCAGGGCGAGGGTGCCCCAGCCTTCCGAATCGTCCGGCACCTGCGGCTTCTGGCCGACGAGCATCGTTGCGCCGTCGAGCGATTCGCGCGTGAAGCTGCCCCCTGCGGGCACGTTCCCGCCCGGCGTCCAGCCGATGACGTTAGGCATGCTGAGGCAGAGGGCCGCCTCGACCGGCTCGCTGCCCTGGTTGTGCAGGGCGACGCGCAGCAGCGCCAGCGGCATCCCGCTCGCGTCCGCGTCGCCGGGCACCAGGGGGTTCATCGCACCCACGGTCGCCACCAGCGGCACGCCCGGATCGGTGAGCTCGACTCGCCCGAAGGGGTATGCCGCGAGGAACGTCCCCTCCGCAAACCGGGGCAGCCCACCGAGCTGCGCCGAGCTACCCAGCGACCCGTCCAATTCGCCTGGCAGCAGATCGGATTCGAGGGCGCGCTGCACGACGGTCTCACCCTGACGGGTTCGCAGCGTCAGGAACGCGCCCGGGTTGTGCCCCTTCGCGGGCCGGTTGAACAACTCCCAGTCTCGCAACTGTCCACGTCCGCCGAGGCTGATGGTGCCGGTGCCGATGCCTCCGACGGGCATGGCGATCCGTTGTCGCTGTGCGCCGCGGAAGGTGCGACCGACCGGCCACTGCGTGACCTGCATCAGCGCACGCTGCCGACGAGTCGCACGGTGCGCAACGAGAAGTCATAGTCCGACATACCCGCCGGAGCGCACGGGCACACGTTCGACTGCAGCCAGGCGGTGCGGCCGTTCGGCGCGATGAACTTGGACGGAAGCGACAACCCGTAGCCGCCGAACTTCGCTGTCGTCCACGGATAGGCGCCGAAATCAACGGAGTTCGTATGCCGCCAGGGGCCCCACGGCTGCGGGGCGGCGTAGAACTCGAAGGTGTTCTCGCTCCAGGACGTGTAGACGTAGGTCCGCAGCGCCGGCACGTAGACGATGCCGCCCTGGCTGATGACCGAGTTGCCCTGCGGGCTGCGCCGGGTGTCGGTCAGCACCGGTCTCTTGTCGGCGATCGCGGAGCCCCAGACCGGCTTACCCCGCGAACTTCCTTGGTAGAACTCCCATTTCGCCCTGTCCTGCACTGCGTTGCGGGGCACCCGCGCGAGGAAGAGCTGGGTCGGGTCGGGCACGACGTGGGAGTAGGAGTCACGCCAGTTGCCGTCCAGGCCGTAGGCGTAGACGTAGTCGCCGGGCGCCTCCCGGTCGGCTTTGCCGTAGTCGAGGAACATCACCGTGGTGAAGACGCCACCGGAGAACATCGGCTTCGTGGTGTCCCACTTCCAGTGGACACCGTCGGTGGACGAGGCGATGGTCGAGGCGGGCGCCTTGTTGAAGTCGGGGGCCAGGTCCTCGATGGCGAGGTACTTCCGGTTGCCGACGCACGCCATACCCGTGGGTTTGCGGGTGTATCCGGCGCCGGACCAGACCTGGCCCAGCTCGTTTCCCTGCGCGAGGTTGGTGCCGTGCAGCCCCGTCTCCGGTGTGCCGGTGATGCGGGTGACTCCGATGTCCGACGGTGCGCCGCCGAAGCCCTTCCCGTCGCCGTACGCCGCGTAGAGGGCGCCGTCCGACGCCCAGCAGTTGGGCCACAGGTCGCCGTCCGCGCCGGCACGCACCGTCGGCGCGTCCGCGACCTCCAGCCGCAGCGGCGCCCCGGCGCTGCTGGTCTGCCGGTGCGCGGGCGCCGAGGCTCCCACGCAGGCCGTGCACGACACCAGCGCAACCACGACGCCGCCCGCGATGCCGAGGAGGCGGGATCTCATCGCAGGGCCTCCATGGGCTGGCCGACGATCTCCAGGTCCTCCACTGAAGGCAGCTGCGGCGCCTGGCCGTTCGGGCTGTCGAGGTAGAACAGCGCGGTCGATGCGATGTCGTCGGTGAGCGACCGGTAGCGGTGGTTGGGCCGCCAGCCGAGGGCCTGGATGTCGACCGTGAGGTCCCGTGCGAAGTGAATCGGGTCCGGGACGTGCCAGCGGTACATCCCGAAGCGCTGCTGGGAGTGGTAGAGGCCGTCCGGCGAGATCACCTGCGGCATACCCAGGTATGGCGTCGTGTATGCCGTGTAGCCCCGGCCGGGCACGTCGAAGTTCCAGGCGCCGCCGAAGTAGTCCTCCGTGCCGGTGCCGCAGATCGTCGGGAAGCCGTCGTCCCGATCGCCGTCCAGGTAGAACTTGATCTCGCCCTCCCCCCACCAGCCGGGGCTGTTGACGCCCCACGCCAGGTAGGTGCCGACATAGTGCCCACGGCCGGCGACGGCGTCGACGATTGGATGGGTCTGCTTGCGCTGCAACGGGTTCGAGCGGCGGAAGTGCGCGTGCAGATAGCCGGAGCCGCCTTGATCACGACCGGTTTCGTAGGTGATCTGGTAGTAGACGGTCGCCGCCTGCGGGGCGCGGTTCTCGATCGTGATCCGCGCCGACCGCGCGAACGGCATCGGCCAGTAGCTGTTGAACCCGCCGTTCGGGTTGGCGGCGATCATGCTGGACGACACCTGCGCGAAGCGGCCCCAGCCGTTGGCGAAGAAGTCGCCCAGCGGGACCTCGACCGCAGGCTCGTCGGCGCCGTCCCAGTAGGCACGCAGGATCAGCGTGCGCCAGTTGTCGCGGTGGGTGGTGCACCAGATGTGCGTGATCGTCGCAGCCGTGTCGATTGCGGCGAGGTCGAACGTCTCGCCGGCGGGTATGTCCACGCTCGGCGAAACCTTCCAGCCGACACCGAGATCCGCGGCGCAGTCGGCTCCCGTGCCTTCGGTCGCGCGGGCACCACCGCCCTTGCGTCCGTCGAAGTTCTCCGGCGAGATCGACCAGGTCTGCACGTCGCGCAGCCGGGCGAGGTCGAAGGTCATGCTGGGTCCCTTTCCATGAGGCAGCGGCCGGATTCGACCGCGCTGGTCCACAATGCGGCGGCGCTGACGAACGCCACCGGTGCCGGCACCAGCAGCAGGAGCGACACGCTGAGCTGTGTCGCCAGCCACACGCCCAGCAGCAACAGGATCGGTGCCGCGAGGAAGCGCACCGGCCAGCGCACCACCCAGCCGGCCGCGACCCGCCACTGGTCGCGCAGCGTGAGTTCGGGCAGCACGGTGAGCACTTGCACCATCGCAGCGGTGAACGGGATCAGCGCCAGTGTCACCGCACCGCACACTGCCACCGACACCAGCAGCGCGGGCTGTCCGGTGCGCCGCCATACCTCGATCGCGACCACGAAGAGCGCACCGGCCACCGCCTGGGGTATGGCGCACGCGATCCCCCGCCGGATGCCGACCCGCCAGCCGCGCCGCCATACCGCAAACGACGCATCGTCATACCGCAGCACAGAATTGGTGACCGCGCCCAGGGCGACGGCCGGTGGGGCGACAAGGACGGCGAGCAGCAGCACCGAGACCGGCGTTGCGCCGGGAGCCACCAGCGCGACCACGACCGCCGCAAGGCACAGCACGACACTGCCGAGCAGCAGCAGCGGCAACTGCGGCCACACGCCACGCATCGTGCGGCGCAGCAGCAGCCGCTGATCGGCGGAGGTCTCCTTGGGCACGGCGCTCATCCGCGGATCCCCGCTGACGCGATGCTCGCGACGAACGCGCGCTGGAAGATCAGGAAGACGACCAGCACCGGCACCACCACCGCGGTGATCGCCGCGAACACCACTGTCGACGAACCGCCTTGTCCCGCTTGCAAGGTCACCAGCCCGATCGGCAGGGTCATCTTGTTGTGACTGGACAGGAAGATCAGCGGCCCGAAGTAGTTGTTCCACGAGCCCTCGAAGCTGAGGATCGACATGGCTGCCAGTGCTGGTCCGCTGAGCGGCAGGATCATCCGGAAGAGGATCCAGCCGTGGCTGGCACCGTCAATGCGCGCCGCCTCGTCCAGCTCACGCGGAATCGTGTTGAAGTACTGCCGGAAGAAGAAGATCGCGAACACGTTGATCAGAGCCGGCAGCCACAACGCCTGCAGCGTGTCGATCATGTGCAGGTTGCGCATCAGGATGAACACGGGGATCACGGTCATCTGCCCGGGCACCATCAGTGCTGCCAGCATCAGCGCGAACAGCCGGTCGCGCCCGCGGAACGGCAACCGCGAAAAGCCGTATGCCGCAAGCACACTCACCGCCATCGACCCGACGGTCGAGACAACCGCCACGATGACGCTGTTGAGCGCCATCTGCCAGAACGGGATCAGTCCGTCGATACCCTTGAAGTTGGCCAGGCTGAACGGCTTGGGAATCCACGACGGTGGCAGACTGAACGCGTCACCTTCCGGCATGAGGCTCTGCACGATCAGCCACACCAGCGGTGCCAGCATCAGCACGCCGACGATGAAGAGCACGACGCCCAGCACCAGCCGGCCCGGCCGCATCCGCTTCCTGGTCCTTCGGCGCGTACCCTCTGGTCGCTCGCTGCGCTCGCTCATGCGCTATGCACCCACTTGCGGCCCAGCCAGAACTGCAGGGCCGTCACCAGGGCCATGATCGCGAACACCAGCAGCGACACCGCCGAGGCATAGCCGACCTGGAACGCCTGGAAACCTTGCTGATAGAGGTACATCACGATCGTCAGGGTCGAATTGTTCGGACCTCCGTTGGGCGTGATGATCTGCACCGGATCGAAGATCTGGAACGCCCCGATGAAGGTAATGATGCCGGCGAAGAAGATCGTCGGCGACATCAGCGGGATGGTGACGTTCCAGAACACCTGCCAGCCGTTGCACCCGTCGGAGCGCGCGGCCTCGATGAGTTCGGTGGGCACTGTTTGCAATCCGGCCAGCATGATGATGAAGGTGAAGCCGACCGTGTGCCACCAGTCGATGCCGATGATTGCCGTCAGCGCCCAGTGCGGGTCGATGAACCAGTTCGGCGAGTTGATGCCGATCTGGCCGAGGTAGTACGTCACGATCCCGAAGGTCGGGTCGAGCACGTACTTCCACAGCAGCGCCACCGCGGCCCAGGAGATCACGAACGGGAAGAACAGCGAGGTGCGCACAAAGTACGAGAGCGCTTTGTTCGTCATGCGGTTCACCCCGACGGCGAGGAGCAGGCCACCGACCAGGTGGGTGACCACCGACGCGATCGCGAAGATGAAGGTGTTGCTCAGCGCCTTGTAGAGCGTCGGGTCGCTGAACATCTTGGTGAAGTTGCCGATCCCGTGAAACTTCGACGGGGTCAGCATGTCCCAGCTGTAGAACGACAGGATGATCGCAGCCACGAACGGGCCAAGGATGAACACGACGAAGAGCAGCACCGCCGGGCTGACGAACGCATAGCCGACCCAGCTGCGGTGCCCGGGACCACCCGTGTTGGCCCTCGACCCGGACGAGACCAGGCTCGGGGCGGCGGTCACAGCAGTGCTTGGATCTGGGCGTTCGCCTTGTCGAGCGCCGCCTTCACCGAAGACGTCCCCGTCAGCGCGGCCTGCCATGCGGTAGTCACGGCGGTCTGCACCTGCGCACCCTTGGCCGGGCTCGGGATCGGCGTGCCGTAGGACACTGCCTTCGCCAGCAGGGTCGAACCCTTCGGGGCGTTGTTGGTGAAGGCGCTGCTCTCCGCCACAGCGGTCAGCGCAGGCACGTTGGTCCCGCCGATGGTGGCGTAGAACTCGCCGGCATCCTTGGACATCATCCACTTCAGGAAGGTCCAGGCCATGTCCTTCTTCTTCGACGCCTTCATGATCGGCCAGCCGTCCCAGCCGACCGGCGACCCGTTGCCGGTCTTCGTCGGCCAGTTGACGATGGTGACGTCGTCGACCATCTTCAGGTTGCGCATGTCGAGGGTGGACCAGCGGCCGGCACCGATGATGGCCAGCTTGCCCTTCTTGAACTCCGAGTCGGCGTCGAACGCCCCACCCGGCTTGGGTGAATACCCCGCCGCGAGCAGGTTCCTGACGAAGGTCGCGGACTCGATGGCCGCGGGCGAGTTGAAGGTCGCCTTCTTCCAGTCCGCGTCCATGGTCGAGGCGCCGTTGGTCAGCAGCCACGGCATGATGTCGCCGAACGGGAAGCCGTAGCCGAGACCGCACATGTAGGCGCCGGTCTTGGCTTTGATCTGCTTGGCCGCCGCCTCGAACTCGTCCCACGTCCAGTTCGGGTTCGGCATGGCGACACCGGCCTTGGCGAAGACGGCGTTGTTGCAGTACATCACCATCGTGTTGTAACCGCCGGGGATGTAGTAGGTCTTGCCGTCCGGCGAGCCGTACTTCACCGTCCATTCCTTCAGGTGCGGGTCGATGCCGGCGTAGAACGGGTCGGTGACGGCCTTGTCCTTCTTGATGTAGTCGTCGAGCGGTTCCAGCAGACCCTTGGAGGCGAACAGCTGCTGGCCCTCGGTCGCGATGTCCACGATGTCCGGGATCTTGCCGCCGGCGATCTGGGTGGACACCGTGTTGGCGAAGGTGCCCCAGTCCCCGGCAGCGATGCCGTTTGCCTTGATCTTAATCTCCGGGTGAACCTTGTTGAACGCGGCGAACAACTGGTTGAACGCCGTCTGCTGGGTCGCGTCGCCCATGTAGACCAGCGTGAGCTGGCCGCTGCTCGCTCCGGCGGCGCCGGTGCCCTTCGCTGCGTTCGAGGGGCCGCCACTTGAACCGCTGCTGCAGGCGGCCAGCGACGACAGCGCCGGCACGACGGCTCCGGCACCGAGCAACTGCAGCACAGACCGTCGGCTGGGACGGCCCGACGGCACGGACTGGTTTTCGGTCATGACATCTCCGTTTTGAGGTCGCAGAGCGCTCGTCGAGTCCGACTCGCGGATGAGAAAACGATTTCTCACCCGGACAGCATTGACCAGCCGGAGTGCTCTCGTCAACCGTTTCGTGTGATCCGGGCCACGCGTGTTGCCGCCTTTCGGGTACCGTCGACCGAATTTTGGTAATCGATTTCTCGGATGATCGACCCCATGGGCGACCCGCAGCGAGGGGCAGTCGGCAGCCTCAGCCGTGAAGGGAACTCTCCCGGACGATGAGTTCGGTGCGCAGCCGCCGCACGCGCGGCGCGGGTCGATCGCTCAACGGCACACCGAGCCGGGAGAGCAGCAAATTGCCTGCCAGCACACCCATTTCGTATGCCGGCTGGTCAACCACCGACAGCGGCCGGTCGGTGAAGGCCGTCCACGGCGCGTTGTCGAACGCCACGAGCCCGACATCTTCCCCGACCGTCAGGCCACGGCTGCGCAGCTCCTGCAGCACGCCCAGCGCCATTTCGGAGTTGGCGACGAAGAAGGAGTCGGGCGGGTTGCGGCCATCCAGCAACTCGGCCGTCGCCAGTGCCGCACGGTCCGCGCGATAGTCCGCGTGCCGCACGAGGCTGGCGGCGGGGCGGCGCTTGCGCGCGAGCAAACCGCGGCGATAACCGGCGAGACGCTGGATGGCGGTCTGCGCACTCTCCGGGCCGGTGATGCACGCCGGCCGCCGCCAGCCAACGTCCAGCAGGTGCTCGGTGGCCTCCTGCGCACCGGCTGCCGACCGAACCAGCACCGTGTCCACCGGAGCGCGCAGCGGCCGGTCGACGGCGACCACAGGCACGCCAAGGCGGGTCAATGGCGAGATATCGCTGCCGATCCTGTTGGGAGACAGCACAACCCCGCTGACTTGCTCGCGCTCGGCGACCTCCAGGTAGTTGGCCTCCTTGGCCGGGTCCTCGTCGGAGTTGCAGAGCACGACCGAGAAGCCTTGCCGTTGCGCCAGGTCCTCCAGGCCACGGGCGATGGCGGTGAAGAAGGGGTTGGCGATGTCGGAGATGATCAGCGCCCAGACATCGGCTCGCTGCAGCCGCAGGCTGCGCGCGATGCCATTGCGGCGATAGCCGAGCTCGGCGGCCGCGACGCGCACCCGGTCGGCGAGCTGCTCGTCGACAGTCGCCTGATTGTTGAGGGTCCTGGACACCGTCGCCACCGAGACACCGGCACGTGCTGCGACGTCCTTGATGGTGACGATGGCAGAGCCTCCTCCAGGGTCGAGCGTGATGCGACCGGCTCGGTCACGTCATCCTGAGGGGAGGTTACCGGGAGAAATCGATTTCTCTCAACGTAGGCTCCGGGCCGGGTCTGGTGATCGTGGTGGAACAGCCGCACGCGATTGCACTGCGGCGACATTGTGGGGAACGCTTTCGATCTTGCGGTGCCGCGGGACCAGTGCCCGCGTGACGGTCGCCACGGCGTACATGGTGCCGATCCGGCCATTCTCGATGCATGCCGCACCTTGATCGCATCGCCATCAACCCGGAGATCGCTCACGAGCGCCGACGGTGCGTGGCACCCGGATGCGCGTCGGCGATGTGCTCACCCTGCTCGCCGCAGGTGCCGACGAGGCCGAAATCGTCTCGGACTACCCATATCTCACGGCGGACGACATCAATGCCTGTCGCGAATATGCCGCGGCGCAGGCCGACCATGCGATCCTGACCGCCTCATAGCCGTGCGTTTGCTCGTCGACACCCAGTCGCCGCCGGCGCTAGCCCGACTGCTACGCGAGCACGAGGACACGACGGCACACGCAGGCTAGCCTGCACACCACCAGGACACGCACGCACGAACGGAGACGCTGTGCCGCAGTTGGACCCCTTTGTGACGTGGCGATGGTGCGAGACTCATCGCGCGAGCATCTCTATCGCTGATGCGCGATGGTATTGGGACCGCCCCGGGGCGGACGCCTACCGAGCCGGTCATATTCCTGGCGCCGTCTTCATCGATCTCGACGCCGATCTGACCGGAGACGTCGGTGAGGCGACCGGGCGCCAACCCTTTCCCGAACCGGAACAGTTCGCCGCCGCGATGAGCGACTCGGGCATCGACGGGACACGCCCGGTGGTGGCCTACGACGATGCCGGCGGAGTCATCGCCGCCCGCCTGGTGTGGATGCTGCGTCTGCTCGACGTTCCTGCCGCCGTGCTCTCCGGTGGCATCGGCCAGTACCCGGGCGCCCTGGAGACCAGGGTGATCCGGCCGGAGCCGGCCCGTTTCACGCCGCGTCCGTGGCCCTCCGGGGCGTTGTGGTCCACGACCGACGTCGCGACACGCACCGCAGGCACTCTTGTCGATGCCCGTCCGGCAAACCGGTTCCGCGGCGACGAACCCGAAGTCGACTCCCGGCTTGGAAAGGTTCCCGAGGCCGATCCTCGGCGCGGGCACATCCCCGAAGCGGTCAACGTCCCCTGCCGCGACCACCTGGAGAAAAGCGGCATGATCGCCCCCCGCGAGCATGTACGCCAGACCTTCGCCGCCGCCGGCATCCAGGACGCGACGAACGTCATCAGCTACTGCGGAGCGGGCGTGACCGCCTGCCATAACCTGCTGGCGATGGAGTACGCCGGTCTCGGCCGAGGCGCTCTCTATCCGGGCAGTTGGAGCGCCTGGAGTCGCACCCTTCACCTGCCGACCGAACTCGGGCCCGCCGATCGTGATGATCCCGCCGACGTGAACTGAAGCTGCTCAATCCACCAGGTCCAACCAACGCTTGCTGCCAGTCCCCCGCAGGAACCCTGCCGCGAGCAGCACCCAGCCGAGGAACGTCACGGCGTCGCTGAGCGAGACGAGGCGGGGGTCGCGGGTGATCGATGCGGCCAGCAGCGGCAACGCACCCACGGTGGGCCCGCCTCCGGCATACGAGACGCTCGCCACGCTCCAGGTCAGCCAGAACCGCTTGCCCAACCGGGTTCGACCCGGCACCTGTCGCAGCCGAGTCCGTCACGACGTCACCCTAGACCCAGGGAAGATGACGCACATCGAGCCAGAGCCGAGCTAGCACACAGTGATACCGTTCCGCTATGCCCGCTCTGCACATTCGAGACGTCCCGGATGAGACGGTGGCCGCCATCAAGCGCCGCGCCGCGCGGCATGGTGTCTCGGTGCAGCAGGAGTTGCGTGCGGCATTGGCGCGGCTCGCCGAGGAGCCCGTCGAAGGTTCTCGCCCACACAGTCTGCAGCTGATGACGGTGGAGACCGGGCGTGCTGAGCCTTTCGACCGGGCGACGTTCTATGACGATGACGAGCGCTGATCCGCCGGACCTGGTGGTCGTTGACACGAACGTGCTCCTTGCAGCGACGGACCGGAGCCGCGCGTCCCATCAGCGTGCGCTCGATTTTATCAATGACGACCAGCGCAGACTCGCCCTCACGCCGCAAATCGTCCGGGAATACCTCGTGGTCGCTACCAGACCTGTCGAAGCGAACGGCCTGGGTATGCCGGGAGAGGGCGCCGCGTCGAACATGGAGCAGTTCGCGGCCGACATGGACATTCTCCCGGAGAACATTGCGACCTCTCGCACGGTGATCGGACTGGTGGGTCAGAACGTTGCGACCGGCGAGCAGATCCACGACGCCAATGTCGTGGCCGTGGCGCTGGCCCACGGCGCGCGGACCATCGTTACGGACAACACTCGACACTTCGCCAGATTTTCGGACTCGATCACGATCGAGCCACTTCAGTAACGGGTTCGGGCAGGCTCAGCCACCGTGTTGACTGTCATGCGGAGAGCACGTGTTCGATACTGTGGCAATTCCCCCGGTTGAGGCCGCCGCACGACGGCCGCGATGAACCTCGGGGCCTGTCTTGAGTACGCCGCAGCGCAGGCCGACCACCCGATCCTGACCGCCTCCTAGTCGTGCGGTTCCTCGTTGGACTCGACTCTGAACTCCTGCTCGGCGTCGCGCTGGGCAACGAATGCCACATAGTCCTTCGCGGACTGCAGCACGCAGAACTCATTTCCCTCCGGGTCGGCAAGCACGGTCCACTTCTCGATCTCGGCGGCCCACGCAACCCGGGATGCCCCAAGGCACAGAGCGCGGGCCACGAATGCATCACGGTCCTGAGGACGCAGATCGAGATGGAGCCGGTTCTTGCCTGTCTTCCTTCCCGGATCCTGGGGCGTGAGCACCAGAGTCGGACCATGATCGTCCTCGGAAGGCCCGATCCGGTATGAAGCGGTGAAGTTTCGCTTCCGTTCATACCCGAGTAACGCGCACCAGAACCCCGCGAGGCGCTCCGGGTCGGCGCAATCGATTGTCAGGCTGTCGATGTGCGCGGTCTCGGGAGCACTCATTGGCTGGTCCATTTCCGGGTCGAGGCGGGACGGGCCTCCGAAGGCCCGCCCCGCCACCTCGTGCGCTTTCAGCTGCAGCCGCTGGTCGAGCCGCAACCCTCGCACACATAGCAGGAACCGGCCGGGCGCATCTTGGTGCCACAGGTCATGCACATCGGCGCGTCGGCCGCCTTGCCCTGGAAACGCTCGAGCAGGTCCTGGGATGAGTGGATCTCACCCGAGACCGCGCGTGCATCCGCGGCGCCGTCGACTTTTTCCTCCAGCTTGGTCGTCGTGCCGATCGACTGCGAGTAGGACTCCAGCTCCTCGGCCACCTCGTCGGCGTCCGCGTCGGATTCCTCGGCGTAGGAACCGGTTTCGAGCTGACGCGCCCGCTCGGCGGCCGTGTGGATGCCGAGGTAGGAGCGGGTCTCGAAGTCGAGGTGGTCCAGCGCCAGCCGGCGGAAGACGTAGTCCATGATCGACTGCGCCATCCGCACGTCCGGGTCGTCGGTCATGCCCGCCGGGTCGAAGCGCAAGTTGGTGAACTTCTCGACATACGTCTCGAGCGGCACGCCATACTGCAGGCCGACCGAGACAGCGATCGAGAAGGCGTCCATCATCCCGGCGAGCGTCGAACCCTGCTTGCCCAGCTTCAGGAAGAGCTCGCCCAGCTTGCCGTCCTCGTAGGTGCCGGCGGTGAGGTAGCCCTCGGCTCCGGCCACCGCGAACGAGGTCGTCTCGCTCTTGCGGCGCTTGGGCAGACGGCGCCGGACCGGGCGGTATTCGACGACCTTCTCTGGCGCTGCGGCAGCATCGGTGCCCTTGTCCGCCTTCTTGCCGTCGGACAGCGGCTGGCCGACCTTGCAATTGTCGCGATAGACGGCCAGCGCCTTCAGGCCGAGCTTCCAGCCCTCCAGGTGGACTTCGGCGATGTCCTCCACGGTCGCCGTCTCGGGCAGGTTGACGGTCTTGGAGATCGCACCGGACAGGAACGGCTGGGTGGCCGCCATCATCCGCACGTGGCCCATCGGTGCGATGGCCCGCTCGCCCATGGCGCAGTCGAAGACCTCGTAGTGCTCGGGCTTGAGCCCGGGTGCGTCGATCACGTGACCGTGCTCGGCGATGTGCTCGACGATCGCCTCGATCTGCTCGTTCTGGTAGCCGAGCTTGGCCAGCGCCCGCGGGATCGTCTGGTTGACGATCTGCATCGAGCCGCCACCGACGAGCTTCTTGAACTTCACCAGGGAGAAGTCCGGCTCGATGCCGGTGGTGTCGCAGTCCATCATGAAGCCGATGGTGCCGGTCGGGGCGAGCACCGAGGCCTGCGCGTTGCGGAAGCCGTTCTTGGCGCCGGTCTCCACGACGTCGGCCCAGGCCCTGGTGGCGTAGCGGTGAATCTCGGAGTCCATCGCATCCAGCGTCCGCACGGCGTCGTTGGCGGCCTGGTGCTTGCGCATGACGCGCTGGTGCGCGTCGGAGTTGCGGGCGTAACCGGCGTAGGGGCCGACGATGCCGGCGAGCTCGGCGGAGCGCTTGTATGCCGCACCGGTCAGCAGCGAGGTGATCGCTGCGGCGAGCGCGCGACCACCCTCGGAGTCGTAGCCGTGGCCGGTCGCCATCAGCAGCGCGCCGAGGTTGGCGTAGCCGATGCCGAGCTGACGGTAGTCACGCGTGGTCCGGCCGATCGCCTCGGTCGGGAAGTCGGCGAAGCAGATCGAGATGTCCATCGCGGTGATGACCAGCTCGGTCACCTTTTGGAAGGTCGCGGCGTCGAAGGTGTCGTCCTCGCGCAGGAACTTCAGCAGGTTGAGGCTCGCCAGGTTGCACGAGCTGTTGTCCAGCGACATGTATTCGGAGCACGGGTTGGACGCGGTGATGCGGCCGCTCTCCGGGTTGGTGTGCCAGGCGTTGATCGTGTCGTCATACTGCAGGCCGGGGTCGGCGCACTCCCAGGCAGCCTTGTTGATCTTGTCGAAGAGCGTGCGCGCGTCGACCTCTTCGATGACTTCGCCGGTATGACGAGCCCGCAACCCGAACGAGGCGCCCTCCTCGACCGCGCGCATGAACGCGTCGGTCACCCGCACCGAGTTGTTGGCGTTCTGGTACTGGACCGAGGTGATGTCCTTGCCGCCGAGGTCCATGTCGAAGCCTGCGTCACGCAGCGCGCGGATCTTGTCCTCCTCGCGCGCCTTCGTCTCGACGAACTCCTCGATGTCGGGGTGGTCGACGTCGAGGACGACCATCTTGGCCGCGCGACGGGTTGCACCACCGGACTTGATGGTGCCGGCCGATGCGTCCGCGCCGCGCATGAACGACACCGGACCGGACGCCGTGCCCCCGGAGGACAGCAGCTCCTTGGAGGAACGGATGCGGGAGAGGTTGAGACCGGCGCCCGAGCCGCCCTTGAAGATGAAACCCTCTTCCTTGTACCAGTTGAGAATCGAGTCCATCGAGTCGTCGACCGACAGGATGAAGCAGGCCGAAACCTGCTGCGGCGACTTGGTGCCCACGTTGAACCAGACCGGTGAGTTGAAGCTGAACACCTGGTGCAGCAGTGACCAGGTCAGCTCGTGCTCGAAGATCTCGGCGTCCTCGTCGGTCGCGAAGTAGCCGTGCTCCCGGCCGGCGCGCGCATAGGTGAGCACCACACGGTCGATGAGCTGTTTCAGGCTGTTCTCCCGCTCGGGGGTGCCGAGCGCACCGCGGAAGTACTTGGTGGTGACGATGGTGGAGGCGTTGAGCGACCAGCTGTCGGGGAATTCGACGCCCCGCTGCTCGAAGATCGTCTCTCCGGTCTTCCAGTTCTGCTGGACGACATCGCGGCGTTCCCAGGTCACCTCGTCGTAGGGGTGCACGCCGGGAGTGGTGAAGATGCGCTCGACGGTCAGCCCCTTGTGGGCGGTGCTGCCGCGCTGCGCCCGCGGGGCGGCGTCTGCCGTGTCGGTCATGTCCAACTTCCTTTCCACCGAGGTGGTCTCTGCTGCTGTATGTCGTGGCGTGCTCGCGACTGGTGGCGCCGAGAGCGAGTCGTGCTTGTGGTGTTGTGCGCGCGGTGCGATGCCGTCCCGCTCAGTCGCCGGTGTGCTGCGGCTGGGGCTCCACTCCGGTCGGCGGGCGTTCAGCGCGCAGCAGCGCGATGGCGGCCTCGAAATCCTCCAGCCCTTCGAACGCCTGGTAGACGCTCGCGAACCGCAGGTAGGCGACCTCGTCGAGGCTGCGCAGCGGACCGAGGATCGCGAGGCCGACATCGTGGGCATCGATCTCGGCCGTGCCTTGCGCCCGGATGGACTCCTCAACCTCCTGCGCGAGCAGCGCCAGCTGGTCCTCGGTCACCGGCCGCCCCTGGCAGGCTTTGCGAACACCGATCAGCACCTTCTGGCGACTGAACGGCTCGCTCGCCCCGGACCGCTTGACCACCGTCAGGCTCGCGGTCTCCATGGTCGAGAACCGCTTGCCGCAACTGGGGCACTGACGCCGCCGCTTGATGCACGTGCCGTCCTCGCTGGTGCGGCTGTCGACCACGCGGCTGTCGTCGTGGCGGCAGAACGGGCAATGCATGTGCGACTCCTCTCCCACCTGTGGATGAAGCTGTGGGAAAACGGTGGACCAAGTGGGGATGACCGCGTGGTGGATGTGGACTAGATGTGGATAAATCCCATCGATGTAACTACTAGATGTAGGGATGTTAGGCCGATCCGATCCTCAGCGCAAGGGCACGCCGCACAGCACGGAAATGCCCTGGTCACACGCTCGCGACCGGCGAGTCGGCGCGCGCAGCGGCCGGCATAGCAGCGGCCACGTCGACCGTCAGCGAGGCAGCTGCAGCCGCTCGCCCGCGGTCACGAAGAGACCATTCAGGTCGTTGGCGAGCGCCACCTTGGTGACGGCATCGGAGACGGGCATCGACGGATAGGCACGGTGCGCGACGTCGGAAAGAGTCTGCCCCGGCTCAACAGTGACGACGGCGGGAGCGGCGGCCGGCGTGCCGGCCCAGGCTCGTGCTGCAGCTCCCCCGCCCGCCAGCACCACACCGGCGAGCAAGGCCCCGAGCACCCGGCGGCCACGGCCGGTCAGCCGGAGACCGGCGGCCTCCACACGCACTCCGACGGCACGCCCGCCGCCGATGGCGTCATGGCCGGTGGGGACGGCGCGCAGGTGCCTGCGGGTCGGACGGTGTTCGCTCGGGGTGTCCCACTGAGTGACGGCAGTCATGTCTTCCTCCTGAAGCTGCGGTGCGGCCAGGGCCGCACCACCCAGACGGTGGGTTGTGGCCGAACGCGTGTGCGATCGGACGCCTGTTTGATGTATAGCACGAATGTTCGACCTAGTCGAGACACGCGTCGTACAGATGTTTGGAACTTGTGTCCGAAACACATAGGCTGTTTTCACGAAACCAAGGCAAGCACCGACCACCGACAGCCGTTCGGACAACAGTCCGCAACTCCTGTCGCCGGCGCTGCCGAGGACATCCGGCGAGGAGGAGAACAGCGATGGCACAGGTGCACGAAATGCCCGACCGGGCCGGCGAGAGCCTCACCACCCGGCAACGCAGGGTGCTGCAGGTGATCCGCAATTCCGTGGACCGGCGGGGCTATCCGCCGAGCCTGCGTGAGATCGGCGAGGCCGTCGGGCTCACCAGCCCGAGCTCGGTGGCGCATCAGCTGACCATGCTCGAGCGCAAGGGCTACCTGCGCCGCGATCCCAACCGGCCGCGCGCGATGGAAGTCATCGATCCCGACGCCACCGACACGCGCGGCTATCGCGGCGGTTCGAGTGTGCGCGGTGCCGAAGACTCCGGCATCGACGAGACCGGCCTGGGCGACGAGCGGCCTGCGCCGTCATACATCCCGGTCGTGGGGCGCATCGCAGCAGGCGGTCCGATCCTCGCCGAGCAGGCGGTCGAGGACGTGTTCCCGCTGCCGCGGCAGATCGTCGGCGAGGGCGACCTCTTCCTGCTGAAGGTGGTCGGTGACTCGATGGTCGACGCGGCGATCTGCGACGGCGACTGGGTCGTCGTCCGGCAGCAGCCGACGGCCACCAACGGTGACATCGTCGCCGCGATGCTCGACAACGAGGCGACGGTCAAGACCTTCAAGCGCACCCGCGGCAAGGTCTGGCTGCTCCCCCACAACGAGGCCTACGACCCGATCGACGGTGACGACGCGACCATCCTCGGCAAGGTGACCGCCGTCCTGCGCCGGGTCTAGCGGCGCGCCACGGGCTGCTAGTCCGCAGTATGCCCGGCGCACACATTCCGCGCTCGGCATACCTGGAACGGACTCGTCAGCCGGTGAGCGAGTCCACCAGCGCCGTCAGTGTCGTCCCCAGCGGAGCGTCGACGCGCACCGACACCTCCTCGTCGGTCGCGCGCGTCCAGCCGCGGGTGACGACGGCGACCGGGATGTTCTCGCGTGCGGCCCGCCGCACGAAGCGGTAGCCCGACATGACCGCGAGCGACGAGCCGAGCACCAGCACCGACCGAGCAGCCTCCACGGCGGAGAAGCACTGTGCGACAACGGTTTTCGGCACCGACTCCCCGAACATCACCACGTCGGGCTTGAGCAGGTCCGAGCCGCACACCACGCAGTGGACCAACCGGAACTGTGTGATCAGCGACTCGGCGATCGCGACATCGCCGTCCGGACGCAGCGGCCCGTCCGCAGAGCGGTCGAAGTCCGGGTTCGCCAACTGCAACCACTCGTCGACAGTGTCGCGCGCGTAGCGTTCGCCGCACTGCATGCACACCACGAGTTCCAGGCTGCCGTGCAGTTCGGTCACGCCGACGGCACCGGCGCGCTGGTGCAACCCGTCGACGTTCTGGGTCACGATCGGCCCGACGAAGCCCGCCGCCTGGAGCGTGGCAACGGCATCGTGGCCCGCGTTGGGGCACGCTGCCGCAAAGCGCGGCCAGCCGACATACGACCGCGCCCAGTAGCGCCTGCGCGCCTCGCGGTCGGCCAGCAACTCCTGGGCGGTCATCGGCTGGAACCGGCGGAGTCCGTCGGCGCCGCGATAGTCGGGTATGCCGGACTCGGTCGACAGGCCTGCACCAGTGAGCGCGAGCACCCCTCCCGCGGCGACGAGGTCAGCAAGCGCGCTCAGGTTCTCAGCCACGGTCCAAAGCTCTCACACCTCAGCTGCTGTTCGAGGCAGCGGTGGCCGCAGCCGTCGTCGCGGCGATCATGGCTGCCTTCGTCGCGAGCTGGGTGCTTTCGATCGCCGCCGCAGTGGCGCCGGCGGCCCAGTCCTGCGCGCCGATCGCCCTCGCCTGCTTTCTCAGCCGACGGCCGGACGTGCCGAAATCGGCCGGCCGGTACGCCTTGGTCACCAGATCGCTCGCGCCCAGCAGGCCGACGATCACCCGCGTGTGCAGATCCGGGGCGGCGGTGCCGAAAAGCACCCGTGCACCTGCCGCGATGATCGCGTCACGCGACGTCACGTCCACCACCGGATGCCGCGTGAACCGCAGGAAGCCACCCGGCTCGACGCGCACCGCTCCCTGCGCGACGAGACTCTGGTAGGTCCGGCCGGTCATTCCGCGCGCGACCGCCGGGAGCACCCGTTCGGGCTTCTTGCCTGCCTTACGCGCGAAAATCTCCAGCGCGTGATCCATCGGGGCGTCACCGCTGGGACGCGTGTCGAGCACGACCAGCCGGTCGCTCTTGATCGTGACGCGACCCGCCGCCGTCAGTTCGCACAGGGCGGCACCGGCGAGCGCCAGGCCGCGCTCCGTGCTTCCGCCGAGCACCTTCCCCGCCGGACTGGTCAGGACGAGCAACAACTCCTCGCAGATCAGCATTTCCCGATGCTACGTGCAGCGGCCTCCCGGGCTTCGTGCCGTGACCGAGATCAGCGAGTTCTCGCGCCGGGCTCTCGGCATACCCGACCTCGGCGCCAACTAGCGACCGTTGCCACTTCCGTACGGGAGCTTGCTCCTGGAGCGTCCCCAAGGCCCGACCGTCGCGCCTTGGGGACACCTTCCGCGCGGATTCCCGTCCCGAAAGCTCGACCGTCGCGCCTCCGGGACGCCCCCACCCCGGATTCCCGTCCCGAAAGCTCGACCGTCGCGACTCCGGGACACCCCCAGCGCGGTTTCCCGTCCCGAAAGCTCGACCGTCGCGACTCCGGGACACGTGCGCCCGGCATACCGACCGTGAGTCAGAACGATTGACGATCTATATGGCGAGTTGATTTTTGATAACAAATTGTTACAATTCAACCATGATTGACGCCGCCGGACTCCGGGTGATCAAGGCCATCAGCGACCACGGCAGTTTCACCGCGGCAGCGGCGTCTCTCGGCTATTCGCAGCCGGCGATCTCCCAGATGGTCCGGCGGCTGGAAGACCGCACCGGCACGGTGCTGGTCGAGCGCCTTGGCCGCAGTGTGCGACTGACGGAGGCGGGACAGGTTCTCGCCCGACACGCCAACCCGGTGCTGGCGGCATTGGACGCCGCGGAGGCCGAGGTCGCCGCGATCGCCGGTCTGCGCGCGGGACGGGTCCGGCTGATGGCGTTCCCGTCGTCGTCGTCCACGCTCGTGCCGCGTGCGCTCGCCCTGGTCAAGCAGCGCTTCCCCGATGTGCACGTGACGTTCAGCGAAGCGGAGCCGCCGGAGTCACTCGCGGCATTGCGTTCCGGCGAATGCGATGTCGCCGTGGCGTTCGCCTACGAGGGCACCGATCTGGCCCGCGGGGAAGAAGATCTCGACTCCTTCGTGACCCGCCCGCTGCTGGAGGACGAGGTGCGGCTGGCGCTGCCACTGAATCACCCACGTGCGAAGGCCACGAAGATCAAGCTGAGCGACATGGCCGACGAACCCTGGATCGCCGGATGTCCGCGATGTCGCGGGCACCTGCTGTCACTCGCCGACCGCGCCGGCTTCAACCCCGACGTGGCGTTCGAGACCGAGGACTACGTCGCCGTCCTCGGGCTGGTTGCCGAAGGCCTCGGCGTGGCGTTGGTGCCGGATCTGATCCGACGGTCGGCCGGCAACCCGGGAGTCGTCACCCTGCCGATCGATCCCGCCTCGCGCCGCACCGTGTATGCCGTCACCACCCCGGACCTGCAGCGTGTCCCGGCAGTGGCCGCCACGCTGGACGCGCTGTGTGAGGCGGCCACGGCGAAGGGCGTCTGCACCGGCTGACCCTGCGACATACCGCACCGGCATACCCCTTCACGGCCGGGCGACGAGCAGCGTGCCGTCTCGCGCAACGATCGCGACATCGCCTCCCCGGTCGGTGCGTTCGACCGTCGAATTGCTCTCCCGCAGCAGATCGAGCGTGCGCGGCGACGGGTGGCCGTAGTCGTTGTGCGCACCGACGCTGATCACCGCGATCGGGGCACGCACGAACTTCTCCAGTTGCGGGTCCTGGTTGGCCGAACCGTGGTGCGGCACCTTCAGCACGTCGACCGGTGGCGCATCCGTGAGCGCCCGCAACTGGCCGAGCACCGCTGCGGCGGCTTGGCTTTCGATGTCGCCGGTCAGCAGCAGCCGCATGCCGTGGCTGCGCACGTCGAGCACGACGCTGGCGTTGTTCTGGACCGAGCCGGCCCGGATCAGCCGCGTCGGCCCGACCACCAGCGCGTGCACCGCACCGATGTCGAGCACGTCTCCGGTCACCAGCGGACGGAGCTCGAGCCGGTGCTGCGCCGCGAGTGCGCGCACCAACGGCTCTTCAGACGCCTCGCCGTCGGAATCGGACGACGTCGTCCCGGACACCGGAGTCACGTAGATCGGACCGACCCGCCGCCCGTCGAGCACTCCGGCGAGGCCGCCGACGTGATCGGCGTGGTAGTGCGTGAGCACGACGGCGTCGACGACACCGATGCCGAGCCGATCGAGGCATGCGTCCATCAGGCCCGGGTCGGGGCCGGTGTCGACCACGAGTGCATGTCCCGGCGACGTCGCGAGCACCCCGCCGTCGCCCTGACCGACATCGCACGCGACGTAGACCCAGCCGGCCGCAGGCCAGCCACCGGCCGGCGTCGGCGCCCACGCAGCGGCCGCAAGCACCGCACCGGCACCGGCCAGGTAGGGACGCACCCAGAGGTGCCGCACCACCCACACCCCGCAGAACAGCGCGATCAGGGTGAGCCCGGCGAGCAGCAGCGCACCCGCCGCGCCGGGCAGCCACGGCAGCGTGCCGAGCGGCACCCGCGCGCACGAGTGCGCGACCCAGGCGATCCCCTCGGTGGGCAGCGCCGCCAGCCAGGCCGGAGCTCGTGCCCATGAGGTGCTCACCGGTGCGACCAGCACCGTGAGCACGCCGCACATCGTCGCCGGCGCGACGAGCGGCGCCGCCAGCACATTCGCGGGTATGCCGATGAGGCTGACCGAGCCCTGCAACAACACGATGACCGGAGCACACATCGCCTGGGCCGCCATCGGGATTGCGATCGCCTCGCCCAGCGGTTTGCCCCAGCGGGGCAGCCGGCGCGCGATCCGGTCGGCCCACGGGCGCGCGAAGAAGAGCAGTCCCGCCGTCGCCAGCGTCGACAGTGCAAAACCGTATGACGCGGCCAGCCACGGGTCGTAGACGAGCAGCACCAACACCGCGGCCGCGAGCACCGGTGAACCCGCTGTGCGGCGCGACACCGACATGCCGACCAGGCCGATCAGGCCCATCACGGCGGCGCGGATCACCGACGGCTCCGGCCGGCACAGCATCACGAACAGTCCCAGCACGGCTGCGGCCACCGCATAGCGCCATCGGCCGCGGATCCGCAGCCAGCCGGCGAGCCACATCGCCGACAACAGGACGAGAGTCACGTTCGAGCCGGATACCGCGTTCAAATGGGTCATTCCGGTTGCCCGCATGTCGTCGTTGAGGTCCTGCGGGAGCCGCGAGGTGTCGCCCATCACCAGGGCCGGCACGAGACCGCGGGCGTCGGCGGGCAGTCCGTCGGTGGCGGCCCGGGTGTCCCGCCGGAACACTTCCACGGCGTCGAAGAGCGGTCCGGCGTCACCGATGACGCGCGGCGCTCCGCGTGTCATCAGCACGGCCTCGACGTCGTCGCCGGCCTCGGCCGGCTGCAACCGCCCGGAGAACGCCACCCGCTGATGCCACCGTGTCTGCAGCCAGCGTTCGTCGCCCAGGACGAGCACCGGCGTTCTCGGAGTGCTGCGCGTGCCGCGCCCGGTGATATCCCGCACGGACACCTTGACGATCACCAGGCTCTGCCGGCCGGCGAGCCCGGCTCTGACCACGCGGGGGTCCGTGGTGACGACCGCCTCGACCCGGACGGTCGCGCGCTGGGCGGCCAACCGGTCGACCGTGCCGGCCTGTCGGCTCATCAGGTGCCCTCCCGTCGCGGCGCCCACCAGGGACACCGCCGCCGCAGCGAGCGCAACGGTGTCGAGGACCCGGCGGCGGCTGGTGGCCGGCAACCGGGCCTGCGTCATACGCTCGCCGGAGCGCACGCGCTCGGTGACCAGCGCACCTGCTGCCAGCAGACCGGCCGCGGCGAGCACCCAGCACCACATCGGCGGAATTCGCAGCGCTACCAGAGTGACCGACCAGGCGACCGCGGCCGCCGTCAGCAGGCGCAGGTCCACCGCCGGTCAGCTGACTGTCACGAGCGGACGCAACCGGGCGAGCACTTTGTCGCCGATGCCACTCACCTCCCCGAGCTCGTCGACACTGCTGAACCGGCCGTTCTCGGTGCGCCACTGCAGGATGCGCTGCGCCATCACCGGCCCGACTCCGGGCAGCCCGTCGAGCTGGTCGGCGGTCGCAGTGTTGAGATCGACGACGGCTTGCGTCGACCCAGCGCCGGTTGCGCCGCCGCCCGCTCCGGGTGCAGCGTTCACGACCGGACCGGGTGCGGTGGTCGGCTGCTCCCCCGGCTTCGGCACCACAATCTGCTCGCCGTCGGTGAGCACGCGGGCCAAGTTGATCGCGGCCAGGTCCGCGCCGGGCAGGGATCCGCCCGCGGCCGCGACAGCGTCTTCGACACGAGACCCGGCGCGCACGTGCACGACGCCGGGTTTGTGCACCTGTCCGACGACCTGCACCACTAGCGTCGCCGGCGCTGCGGGAGTGGTGGACGCGGCCGTGCCGAAACCCGCCCGGGCCTGCGCACCCGGCGTGCCTGAACCGCCGACCGTGCTCTGCGGGCTCGAGGCGGCACTACCGCGGCCGCTGTCGACCGGTTGGGGCGAGGCTGCGGCACGTGCCCAGAGCACCCGCCCGCCGAAGACCAGGGCTGCCACCAGCACGAGGACGACTGCCCCGATGACCGCCAGCCGGCTCGGCGCGACCTGCGCCCCGATGAGCGGCTCGGGCGGACGCAGCAGCGGCTCCCGGGGACGCAGTTCCTCGGTGCGGCCCGTGGCCGCATGCCGCGCCTCTCGCCGGGTCTGCGCATCGCGCTCGCTTCGTCGGGTCGCAGCGACCCTCCGGGGCAGATCGGCCACCTTGGACCGCGGCTCGTCGAGCACGCTGTCCTCGGTCGGCATCCAACCCGGCGTGCGGCGGACCGCCTCGAGTTCCTCGAGGACAGCTGCGAGCCGGTCGGGTGTACCTTCCTCCCCACGTGAGCGTCCCATGCCCGAAACGTTAGGCGCGACAACGTGATCGGTGCGCGCCTCAGACGCCCCACCTGTGGACGACCAGGCAAGTCAGCGGGGATGTGGACGACGGTCGTCGCTCAATCGGAGGCTCCGACGACGCGGATGCGGCCGCCGAAGCGCGGCGCGATGGCGACTGCGAGGGTGCCGGGCCCCACGTGGGCGCCGACCGCCGCTCCCAGCTCGACCAGCAGTATCCGGCGCGCCTCGGGGATCTGCTCCGCCAGCTGTTCGATCAGCCGCTCGGCCCGCTCTCGCGAATCCAGATGGTGCACCGCGATATCGACGCCGTCCAGTTCGTCCTCCGCACCCATCGCCTCGACTGTGCCGACGGCCAGTTGCGCGAGCCGCGCGAGCGCTTTCCCCGTGGTGCGGACGCGTTCGAGCGGCTCGATGTGCCCGTCGCGGACCGTCAGCAGCGGCTTGATCGCCAGTGCCGACCCCATGAGCGCGGATGCACGTCCGATGCGCCCACCCCGGCGCAGGTGCTCGAGGGTGTCGACATAGAAGACCGTGGTCGAGGCGCCGGTATGGCGCCTCGCGGCGTCCGCCACCTGCTCGGTGTCACCACCGGCGGCAGCAGTTTCGGCGGCTGCGATGACACCGAAACCCATTGCCATGCCGATGGTTTCGCTGTCGATGACCTCTACCGGGATCGGCGCGTCCCGAGCCGCGAGCTGTGCGGACGACATGGTCGCGGACATGGACGACGATATGTGCACCGACACGATCGCGTCGTATCCGGCCTCGGCGAGCGCGGCATACAGATCGGCGAAGACTGCGGGCGACGGCCGGGACGTCGTCACCGGGACGAAGTCGCGCAGTGCCTGGGCGACTTCGTCGGCAGTGATGCCACGGCCCTCGTCATACGACACCCCGCCGACGGCCAGCCGCATCGGCACCACCGAGACGCCATGTGCGGCGGCGACCTCCGGCGGCAGGTATGCCGTCGAGTCGGTCACCACCGCGACGCTCATTTGTCAGCCCGCGACGATGTTGACCAGCTTGGGTGCGCGGACGATCACCTTGCGAATCTGTTTGTCCCCCACCGCAGCCCGGATCTTCTCACTCTCTCGCGCCAACGTCTCCAAGTCGGAGTCACTGATGCCGGGTGGCACCTGCAGGCGGTCGCGCACCTTGCCTTGCACCTGCACCACGCAAGTGACCGTCTCCTCGACGAGTAGTGCCTCGTCCGCGACCGGGAACGGTTCGTGGGTCAGCGATGCCTCGTGGCCGAGCCGCGACCACAGTTCCTCGGCGATGTGTGGCGCGAGCGGAGCCGTCATCAGCACCAGCGCCTCGGCCACCGGACGCGGCGTCGACGCCTCAGCGGCCTCTTTGGTCAGCACGTTGTTCAGCTCGATCAGCTTGGCGATCGCGGTGTTGAACTGCAGTGCGTGGTAGTCCTTCGACACACCGTCAATCGTCTTGGCCAACGCACGGCTCAGTTCCCGCGACGGCCGCGTGTCGCTCACGCGTAGCGCACCGCTCTCCTCGTCGATCACGTTGCGCCACAGACGTTGCAGGAATCGTTGCGCACCGACGACGGCACGCGTCTCCCAGGCACGAGACTGGTCCAGCGGCCCGCCGGACATCTCGTAGATGCGGAAGGTGTCTGCGCCGTACAGCTCGCACATTTCGTCCGGGGTCACGACGTTCTTCAGCGACTTGCCCATCTTGCCGTACTCGCGGGTGACGGCTCCGCCGTTCCAGCTGTATGACGTGACGCCGTCGACCGTGCGCTCCTCGACCTCGGCGGCAGGCACCGGTTGCCCGCGGTGATCGCGATAGGCGTAAGCCTGGATGTAGCCATGGATGAACAGGCGCCGGAATGGCTCGTCCGAGGAGATGTGCCCCAGGTCGTGCAGGACCTTGTGCCAGAAGCGCGAGTAGAGCAGGTGCAGCACTGCGTGCTCGGCACCACCGATGTAGAGGTCTACGCCGCCCAGGTCGCCGGCCTTGCCCTCTCCGTCGCCGCGACCCGGACCCATCCAGTAGCGCTCGACCTCCGGGTCGACGAACGCGTCCTGGTTGCCCGGATCGGTGTATCGCAGCTCGTACCAACAGGACCCGGCCCAGTTGGGCATGGTGTCGGTCTCGCGGCGGTATTGCTTCGGGCCGTCGCCCAGATCGAGCTCGACGTTGACCCACTCCTCTGCCCGGGACAGCGGCGACTCCGGCATCGAATCAGCGTCCTGGGGATCGTAGGTCTTCGGGGAGTAGTCGGCGACCTCGGGCAGCTCGACCGGCAGCATCGAGTCAGGGACCGAGTGGGCGACTCCCTCCTCGTCATACACGATCGGGAACGGCTCGCCCCAGTAGCGCTGCCGGCTGAAGAGCCAGTCGCGCAGCTTGTAGGTGATCGTGCCGCGACCGGCGCCGTGCTCTTCGAGGAACGCGATGACGACCTGCTTCGCGTCCTCGGTCTCCCTGCCGTTCAACGAGATCCGGTCGTTGGACGAGTTGATCATCGGACCATGGCCGGTGAATGCTGCGTCCTCGTCGTGTCCCTCGGACGGCTGCACGGTGCGAACGTAGGGGAGGTCGTACTTCTTGGCGAAGTCCCAGTCACGAGGGTCCTCGGCCGGCACGGCCATGATCGCGCCGGTGCCATAGCCCATCAGCACGTAGTCGGCGATGAACACCGGAACCCGTTCTCCCGAGACGGGATTGGTGGCGAAGGCACCGGTGAAGACGCCGGTCTTGGCCTTCGCGTCCTCCGCCTGCCGCTCGCGGTCTGACTTGCGCGACGCCACGATCCGGTATGCCGCAACCGCTTCCGCCGGGGTAGCCGCACCGTTGATCCACGAGTCCTTGGTGCCCTCGGGCCAGGCTGCCGGCATCAGGGAGTCGACCAGCGGGTGCTCGGGAGCGAGCACCATGAAGGTCGCGCCGAAGATGGTGTCCGGCCGGGTCGTGAAGACCTCGATCGCCCCCATCTCCGTGGGGAACTTGATGGCCGCACCGTGCGAGCGGCCGATCCAGTTGCGCTGCATCAGCTTGATCGACTCCGGCCACTCCACGTGATCCAGGTCGTCGGCGAGCCGGTCGGCGTAGGCGGTGATCCGCATCATCCACTGCGACAGGTTGCGCCGGAAGACCGGCATGTCGCCACGCTCGGTCAGGCCCTCGTTGGTGACCTCTTCGTTCGCGACGACGGTGCCCAGGCCGGGCGCCCAGTTGACCGGGACCTCGCGCTTGTAGGCCAGTCGCCGCCCGTCGATCTCCTCGCGTCGCTCGGCGCCGGTCAGGTCGGCCCAGTCGCGACCGTCCGCGGTCGGCACCTCGCCGCTCTCGAACGCCGCCACCAGCTCGGCAACCGGCCGCGCCCTGCCGGCGCGTTCGTCATACCAGGCGTTGTAGATCTGCAGGAAGATCCACTGGGTCCAGCGGTAGTACTCGGGATCGATCGTCGCCACCCGGCGCCGCTGGTCGTAGGACAGGCCCAGCTGCCGCAGCTGACGCTTGAAGACCATGATGTTGTCCTCGGTGGTCTTGCGCGGATGCTGACCGGTCTTGACGGCATACTGCTCGGCCGGCAGGCCGAAGGCATCGAAGCCCTGCGTGAAGAGCACGTTCTTGCCGGTCGTCCGCTGGAAGCGCGCATAGACGTCGGTGGCGATGTAGGGAAGCGGATGCCCGACGTGCAGGCCGGCGCCGCTCGGGTAGGAGAACATGTCCTGCACCATCAGCTTCTCGCGACCGTCTGCGGCCGGATCCGCCCATGGACCGGCCGGGTTCGGAGCCTCGAAGGTGCCGTGCTCTTCCCAGCGGTCCTGCCAGGAGCGCTCGATCTGATTCGCCAGGGCAGGCGTGTAGCGGTGCGCGGGTTGCTCGTCGGTCATCGTTCGTCCTTCGGGAAGCTGAGGTGGTGCGGCGGACCCGCATGAAAAAACCCCTCCGAACGCATCGAGGGGTCAGCCGCGTTGAAGTCCGCTCGGCTCAACGCGGCCCACTAAGAAGAAGAAGAAGAAGCTGCTGCCGCACGGCGCACAGGTTACCGCACGCGACTCCGGGGACGACAAAGGTCCGGTGTCGCCCCGCTGGGCGAAACCGGACCTCGTGTCGTGCGGGCCTGTCGAAATCAGGCGTCGATGCCGTTCACAGCCTTGGCCAGCGCCGACTTCTTGTTGGCGGCCTGGTTCTTGTGGATGACGCCCTTGCTCACGGCCTTGTCCAGCTTCTTGGACGCGGTCGCCAGCATCTCGGTGGCCTTGGCCTTGTCGCCGGCCGCAACGGCCTCGCGGGTGTGCCGGATCCACGTGCGCAGCTCCGACTTGTAGGCCTTGTTGCGCTCAGTGCGGATCGCGTTGGTCTTGATCCGCTTCATCTGCGACTTGATGTTTGCCACGTGTTTCTTCCTTGGTCGAGTCAATTGGTCTGATGTCAATGAGGGTTGACGCACGCAGGGGGCGGATGGGGCGTGGGGACACCCGGGCGATGCCGCCTGCGTGATGGTGCTCGCATACGCGCACGACCAAAGCGCGCACGCAAGGGCTAAAGGTACCAGCGGCGCGGGATTCCGCCCAAATCGGCGTCCGTCGGGCACGGCACCCGTCCCGTTCTCGCGACCGTCGAGCTTTCGGGACGGGATCTCTGCGGTTTCGGTCCCTAACCCTCGACCGTCGAGCTTTCGGGACGGGATCTCTGCGGTTTCGGTCCCTAACCCTCGACCGTCGAGCTTTCGGGACGGGTTCGCCCGCGGTTTCGGTCCCTAACCCTCGACCGTCGAGCTTTCGGGACGGGATCCCTGCGGTTACGGTCCCTAACCCTCGACCGTCGAGCTTTCGGGACGGGATCTCTGCGGTTTCGGTCCCTAACCCTCGACCGTCGAGCTTTCGGGACGCGCCGCACGCGCCCGGCAAGCCGAGGTAGGCCAGCCCCATCCGCCGCCGAATCAGCCGTTGCGCTCGGCGGTGATCGTCATGATCGCGCGTTCGAGCGCGTAGACCGGATCGCGCCCGCCCCCCTTGACCTCGAAGTCGGCTGCCGCCACGGCCTGTATTGCGCGCCCCAGCCGCTCGCCGTTCCAGCCCTGCGCGTCACGGCGCGCGCGATCGACCTGCCAGGGCGCCATACCCAGTTGCTTGGCCAGCTGGCCAGACCCGCCACGACCGGCGGTGGCGACCCGCGCGATCTGCCGCAACTGACTGGCCAGGACGGCGACGATCGGCACCGGGTCGAGCCCGGAGGCAAGGGCGTGCCGTGTCAGCCGCAGCGCTTCAGGCAGGTTGCCGCCGATGGCTGCGTCGGCAACACGGAAGCCGGTCGCCTCGACCTTCCCGCCGTGATAGCGCGCCACCACCTCGGCGGTGACCAGTCCCTCGGTGTCATCGACGAGCTGCTTGCAGGCCGCTGCAAGCTCACGCAGGTCCTTGCCCACTGCCTCCAGCAACGCGCGCACCGCGTCGGGTGCGACCTTGCGCCCGGCGACGCGGAACTCGTTCGTGACGAACGCCGACTTGTCGCGATCGCTCTTGATCGCCGGCGCGTCGATGACCCGGGCGCCCGCCTTCTTCAGCGCGTCGAGCGCCTTCTTGCCACGCACGCCGCCCTTGTGCAGGACGATCAGCGTCGCATCGGAGAGGCCGGCACCCACCACCCCGACCAGGTCCGCGATGAGATCCTCGCGGCCCTCGTCGAGGTCTCGCACCAGCAGGATCTTGCTGCCGCCGAACAGGCTCGGGCTGGTGTGCAGCTGCAACTCACCGGCTTCGTAGGTCGCAGCCTCCAGCCGGATCAGCTCGGCCTCCGGATCGCTCTCGCGCAGCAGCGCGATCGTGCTGGCCGCCGCGCGCTCGGCCAGAATCTGCTCGGGTCCGCTGATCAGCACGAGAGGCGGCACGTCCGTCATACCCCTCACCGTAGGGTGCGCCTATGACCGATGACAGCGCGTCCTTCGTCTTCACCGCCTCGTGCGACGATCGCCCGGGCATCATCGCCGCGATCAGCGCCGAGATCGTGCGCCATGACGCGAACATCGACGAGTGCCAGCAGTTCGGCGACGCGCTGACCGGACGCTTCTTCATCCGGGCCCGCGTGCACGGCCCGGTAGCCGAGGACACCCTGCGCGCGGCGCTGGCTCCGGTCGCCGACCGGTTCGGTATGACGTGGGGCCTCTTCCCGACCGGGCAGCGCACGCGGGCGCTGGTGCTGGTCTCGAAGCTGGGGCATTGTCTCAACGACCTGCTCTACCGCCAGCAGGTCGGGGCGCTGCCGATCGACATCGTGGCCGTCGGCTCCAACCACCTGAAGTATCAGAAGCTGGTCAGCAGCCAGGACATCCCGTTCCACCACATTCCGGTGACCCACGCGGACAAGCAGGCCGCCGAGGCCAGGCTGCTGGAGCTGATCGACCAGACCGGAGCGGATCTGGTGGTGCTCGCCCGCTACATGCAGGTGCTCTCGCCGCAGTTGTGCCAGCGGCTCGCCGGTCGCGCGATCAACATCCACCACTCGTTCCTGCCCAGCTTCCGCGGCGCGCGGCCCTACCACCAGGCGCACGCGCGCGGCGTGAAACTGATCGGCGCCACCGCGCATTACGTGACTGCCGACCTGGACGAGGGACCGATCATCGAGCAGGACGTGGCGCGCATCGACCACGGCTTCTCCCCCGCCGACATGGTCGTCGCGGGCCGCGACGTGGAGGCGCAGGTGCTGGCCCGGGCGGTCACCTGGCACGCCGAGCACCGGGTCTTCCTCAACGGGTCGAGCACGGTGGTGTTGCGGTAGCCCTCATCGGGATGCGGCGAGCAGTTCGTCTCCGACCGCCGTACGCCAATACAGCACCTCGCGTCCCGATCGGCGCTTCAGGACGACTCCCGCCTCGAGCAGCACCTTGAGATGGTTGCCGACCGCGCCGATCGGCAGCCCACTGGTCGCGGCCAGATTCGAGGTCGTCTGCGGTGCGTCGAGCGCGGCCAGCAGCCGGGCCCGATTGGTGCCGATGAGCCGGTCGACGCCGCCAGGACGGCGTCGACCGGTGTCGGCCAGCGCCCCGGACACGGGGTAGTAGACGGCATACCGGTGCGGCTCGTCCCACCCCACCCAGCTTCCGTTCGCGTGCACCGGGACGAGCAGCAACTGCGCAGAGCCGCCCAGCTGGCGCGTCGGGCGGTCGTGGTCGTTGACCCGCAGATGACCCTCGGACCACTCACGCCGCCTGCCGAGGTCCTGCAGCACGCCGGCGAATCCGTGCTCCGCCAGCCGGTGGGTGCGCGTCACGATGTCCGCTCGCAGGATCCGCTCCCGGCGCGGCCAGTCGGTGGCGACGGTGTGGATCCAGGTCCACTCCAGCAACCCCAGAATGTGCGTGCGGACTGCTCCGCCGAGCAAGATCGGCGGCAAGCGCCCGGGCGTCGACTCGCGAAGCTGGCGGACCAGCTCCGACTCGTCGAAGCCGCTGAGCTGATGCAGTTCCTCGTCCATCGTCGGCGCGGTGCCGGGCGGCGGGATCGACAGGAAGTCGGCGAGCCACCCCGGACGCGAGCTGTGCTCGAACACCGCACGGCGGCCTGGGTATTCGGCCAGCATCTCGCGGAATGCCGCCTGGTGGCGAAGCGCAAAGACCTGGTCGACGTTGCGGCGACCCGGTGTGAAGTTTCCCAGCGCACCCACGACTTCCGCCATCGGTGACGTCGCAAATCGCAGCCGCGCCAGCACGTCGCTCGGAATCGCCCAGAGGCCCATGTTTCGCCTCCTCGCGAATCATTTGAACGCCGGCTTGCAGCATCGCACAGTGAACGCCGTGACCACCTACCGCAGTCTGTTCGCCATCCGCGAGTTCCGGGTGCTGTTCGTCGCGCGACTGTTCACCATGGTCGGCGTCGTCGTCGGGGCCCTGGCCCTGGGCACCGTGATGTATGACGCCACCGACTCCACCGTCCTCACGGCGCTGTCGATGTTCGGCGGACCGCTGGTTTCGCTCGTCACCAGTCACTTCCTGCTCGCCTCGAGCGATCTGCTGCGCCCACGCACCGCGCTTGTGGTCACTGGCGCCGCTGCTGCCGGCGACGACCTCCTCCAGCTCATCCCGCATCTGCCGTGGGGAGTCCGATTTGCTCTGCTGGCAATGGAATACGTCATCACCTCGGCGACCAGCGGCACGGTGATGTCGCTGCTCGCCGACATCGTGCCGGCGGAATCGTTCGTGCTCGCGCGAGCCACGATGAATCTCACGGTGGGTGGGATCCAGGTGCTGGGCAACGCCCTGGGTGCGGTGCTGCTGCTGGCGTTCGCGCCGGTCCACCTCTTCGCGGTCTCCGCGGCAGCCGCCGTGTTCGCTGCAGTCATCGCCCGGCTCGGAGTGGCCGACCACCCGCCGCGAGCGACCGGGCCGGTCGTGGCCCGCACGCGCACCGTCAACAAGGCACTGCTCGGCTCGCGAGTCGTGCGCCCGGTCCTGCTGATGGGCTGGATCCCGAACGGCCTGATCGTCGGGTGCGAAGCGCTCTACATCCCGTATGCCCGGCAGCACGCGGGATATCTCTTCGCGTCGACCGCGGCTGGCATGCTCGCCGGCGACGTCGTGGTCGGCAGATTCGTCCCCGAAGCCGTGCGCCAGCGACTTGTCGTGCCGCTGCGGCTGCTCCTGGCGGTGCCGTTCCTCGTCATGTTCGCGCACCCGCCGGTCGTGCTGGCCGCGCTCGCGGGCGGGATCGGCGCCTTCGGCTACACCGCGTCGCTGCCGCTGCAGAGCCGGCTGGTCCAGCATGTCCGCGCCGACAGCCGAGGTCAGGCGTTCGGGCTGCTCAGCGCCGGCCTGATGGTCGGCCAGTCACTCGGTGCGCTGGCGGCCGGTGTCCTCGGGCAACTCGGCGCACCCGGACCGGCGATGGGCACGGTCGCGGCGCTGTCGATCGTCGCCACGACGCTGCTGGTGCGGCCACTGCGCCGGTCGGCACCTCGGCCGGACACGACACGCCACCAGGCGACCCCGGTGTGATGCGCAGCGGGTCAGTCCTGGACGCTCCCACTCTTGCGGCCGCGCGGCACCACCAGCGGTATGCCGGTGCGCGGGTCTGCGACCAGGTCGGCAGTGAGCCCGAACACTTCGTGCAGCAGCTCCGCGTCGAGCACGTCGACTGGATCCCCTTGCGCCACAACGCGTCCCTGCCGCATCACGACCAGGTGGTCGCTGAACCGGACGGCGAGGTTCAGGTCGTGCAGCACCATCGCGACGGTTGCGCCGCGTTCCCGGTTGAGGCGGCATACCAGCTCCAGCACGTCCACCTGGTGGGCGAGGTCGAGATAGGTCGTCGGCTCGTCCAGCAGCACCAGATCGGTGTCCTGCGCGAGCGTCATCGCGATCCAGACGCGCTGCCGCTGACCGCCGGAGAGGGCGTCGACCGGCCGGTCGGCGAGGCCGAGGATGCCGGTCCAGCGCATCGCGTCGGTCACGACCTCCTCGTCGCCGTGCGACCACTGCTGGAACCACCGCTGGTGCGGGTGCCGCCCCCGGCCGACCAGGTCGCGCACCAGCAGACCTTCCGGCGCGATCGGACTCTGTGGCAGCAGCGCCAGCGTCCGGGCCAGCTGTTTGGCCGACAGCGCACCGATCGGGGCATCGTCGAGCCGCACCGTGCCCGAGGTGGGGGTGAGCAGCCGGGACAGCGTGCGCAGCAGGGTCGACTTGCCGCACCCGTTGGGCCCGATGACGGACGTGACCTTGCCGTCCGGGATGCGCAGTGACACGTCGTGAACGACGGGCTGCTCGCCATACCCGACGGTGACGGCGTCGGCGACGAGGCGGGCTGCCACGTCGGTGGCCGGAGCGGTCTTCGTGGTCGTCGTCTGGCTCATTGGGGTCCTCGCGAACTATCGGGGAAGCGAAGCGGCGGAGAACTTCGTGGGGTTCTCATGATTGAGTCCTTCGGGTGCGGATCAGCAGATAGATGAAGTAGGGCGCGCCGACCAGTGAGGTGACGACGCCAACCGCCAGACCGGTCAGCCACAGGCGCGTGATGACGTCGGCCGCGAGCACCAGCACGGCACCGGCGAGCGCCGAGGTCAGCAACGGCGGACGCGACGTGCCGACCAGGCGCCGGGCGATCTGCGGGCACACGAAGGCGACGAATCCGATTGGCCCTACAGCGGATACGGCGACTGCGGCAAGCAGCACGGCGCACAGCAGCGCGATCGCCTGGGCGCGGCTCGGCCGCACCCCGAGCGCGTGTGCCGTGTCGTCGCCGAGTTCGACGATGTTGAGGGCCGACCCCTGCCAGAGGGCGCAGGGAGCCACCACAGCGACGACGAGGAGCAGCCACCACGCGTTGCCGCTGGTGACCCCGCTCAGCGACCCGGACAACCAGACCTGCGCGGACGCCGCGGTCTGCAGCCGCGCCGCGACCAGCAGCCAGGACGTGCATGCCGTGAGTGCCGCCGCGATCCCGATGCCGACCAGCACCAGCCGGCGCCCGTCGAGACCGCCCCGCCACCCGGCGGCATACAGCAGTGCGGTCGCGGCGAGCGCCCCGCCGAACGCTGCCAGAGGTATGGCGAGATCGGCGCCCACTCCCGACGGCGCACCGGTGTCCGCCGCGGCGAACAGCACGATGTAGCCGACCGCGCCGGCGGCAGCGCCGGCGTTGACGCCGATCACGTCGGGGCTCGCGAGCGGGTTGCGGGCGATCGTCTGGATCAGCGCTCCGGACAGTCCGAGTGCCAGACCGGCGAGCAGCGCGACCGACGCCTCGGGCAGCCGGACATCCCGGACGATGAAGGCATTCACCCCGGAGGTGTCGCCGAGCAGCGCGCGGACCACATCGGTGAACGGGATGTTCAGGTCGCCATACGCGAGGTCGACGACGAGCAGCGCGGCCATCAGCAGTGTCGTGACTGCCGCACACCAGACCGCACGCGGGTGGACCCGCCAGGACGCGCGGCCGACGCGCAGGGCCGGTCGCAGCCGGGTTGTGGTGGTAGCGCTACTCATACCGGGGTCCCCTCGAAGTATCGGAGGAGCGAAGCGGGGGAGAACTTCGAGGGGTAGCTCATAGCTGAACCAATCGGGCACGACGGACCAGCAGCACGAAGACCGGCCCGCCGACGAGCGCCATGACGATGCCGACCTGCACCTCGGCGCCACCGGCGATCACGCGGCCGAGGATGTCGGCGAGGGTGAGCACGATCGCGCCGATCAGGCCCGAATAGGGCACGACCCAGCGGTAGTCGGGTCCACAGACCAGGCGCGCCACGTGGGGGGCGACCAGGCCGAGAAACCCGATCGGCCCGCACGCGGCGACGGCGCCGCCGGTGAGCAGCATGACCGCGCAGATGCCGAGGAACTTGTGCAGGCCGGGCCGCACCCCCAGCGCCCGCGCGGCGTCGTCGCCGAGTTGCAGCAGGTTGATCGCCGGGGTGCACACCACCGTGAGCACGACCCCGAGCGCGAGGAACGGCAGCACCTGCCAGAAGACGTCCAAACCACGGCCGGCCGCGGAACCGACCACCCAGAAACGGTATTGGTCCAGTGTCGAGACGTTCGACGTGATGATCGAGGTGATGATCGCCGACGCGAGCGCGCTGACCGCAGCGCCGGTGAGCACCAGAGTGAGCGGCGATGGGCCGCCGCGCAGCGCGCTGATCGAGAAGACCAGCCACGCGGTCAGGCCGGCGCCGAGCAACGCGAACCAGCCGTAGGCGACCGGCGAGCTGATGTGCAGCCAGAAGATGGCGAGTACGACGGCGAGCGAAGCTCCCTCGGAGATGCCGAGCAGGCCGGGGTCGGCCAGCGGGTTGCGCGACTGCCCCTGCATGAGCGCACCGGAGAGGCCGAGCGCGAGCCCGACGACGATCAGCAACGCGGTGCGTGGCAGCCGCAGCTGCTGAATGATCGCCGCCGCCTGCGAGTTGTCCGGAGCGAACAGTGCGCGGACGCTCGTCGTCGGTGAGATGCCGACATTGCCGATCATCAGACTCAGCACTGCGCACACCAGCACGCCGACGACCAAAATGCCGACGACGCGCCACGAGCCCGTGCGCACCCCCGGCACTGACGAACTCGCCTGTGCTGATGGCGGATTCGCCGGATCAGCCTTGTCCAGGATGGTCACACGGTCTCCATTGCCGACTCGCCGGCGACCGGGTCGGCCACCGAGATTCCGCAGGCAAGGTTAGCCTTACCAAATACGAGATGCGAGCCCGGCTCATTCTCCGCGACCGACGATCAGCCGATCCCCAGCTGCACCAACCGTTTTCGTATGTCGTCCGCCGGCCGGTCCAGATGCTCGGCGAGCTCGGCGAGGTCCAGCCCGAGGTCGGCCCCGTCGCGCAGTTCCTCGTCGTCCTCGGCGCTCCAGCCGTCGGAGGCAGGCGGGGCCGCATCGACGGCGCGCGGGGCGACCGGCGTGTCCGGGAGTTCCGGGGTGGCGTCGGCCGGCTCGTGATACGGCTCATCGTCATCGACCTGCTGCGCCTCGTCGGCGGCCTGCTCGACCTCGGCCTGCGGAGTCGGCTGCTGCCTGGCGAGCTCGTCCAGGCGGGTGAGCGCCTTCAGCACGAGTGCCCGGTCGGTGGTCGGCCAGAACGGCGGCAACGACTTCTGCAGGAAGCCGGCGTAGCGCGCGGTAACCATCCGGGTGTCGAGGAACGCCACCACGCCCCGGTCGGCGCTGCTGCGCACCAGCCGGCCCGCGCCTTGGGCGAGCCGCAGCGCCGCGTGGGTCGCCGACACCGCCATGAACCCGTTTCCGCCACGCCGGGCGATCTCCTGCGAGCGCGCGGAAGCGAGCGGGTCGTCGGGTCGCGGGAACGGGATGCGGTCGATGATCACCAGCTGGCAGGCCGGCCCGGGGACGTCGACGCCCTGCCAGAGAGTCAGCGTGCCGAAGAGACAGGTGCGCGGGTCAGCAGCGAATTGGCCCACCAGAGTGCGGATCTGGTCGTCTCCCTGGCACAGGACGGGTATGTCGTCCCCGAAGCGCTGCCGCATCTCCTCGGCCGCGGACCGCGCTGCCCGGGTCGAGGAGAACAACCCGAGAGTGCGGCCGCCGGCAGCGCGCACCAGGGTCTCGATCTCGTCCAGCGCCGCCGGCGAGGTGCCGTCCCGGCCGGGCGGCGGGAGTTGAGAGGCGACGTACGCGATGGCCTGCCGGGGGTAGTCGAAGGGTGACCCGACGTCCAGGCCGGTCCACTGCGGACCACCCTCACCGCGCAGTCCGAGGGTGCCGGCCACTGAGTCGAAGGAGCCGCCCAGCTCCAACGTCGCCGATGTCATGATCACCGTGCGATCGCCGAACACCTTGTCCCGCAACAACATTGCGACACTCATCGGCGCAACGCGCAGCACGGCGCCGCGACGCGGGTCCTGGGACACCCACACGACGTCGAGCTCCCGGCCTTCCAGGATCCGGTCGCAGTTGTCGAAGATCTCGTCGATCGCGGCGCGGGCAACCTGACGGGAGGCGTCGTTGTCGGTGGGCGACGCCGGTTTGAGCTCGCTCTGCACCGAGCGTGCGGCGTCGCGGACCCGGGTCAGCGCCAGCGCCAGGTTGTCCGGGAGCCCGAGCAGGCGCCCCTCCGCCATACCGCCGAGCAGCTCCTGCAGCAGCTCCCCCGCCTCACGCATCGCCGACGCGTCCGCCATCCGGCCACAGCGGCGGGCGGCGGTCGAGATCATCCCGCCGGTCACCTCGTCGGTGATGGTCGACGTGACCCGGTCGACCAGCTCGTGCGCCTCGTCGACGATGAGCAAGTCGTGCTCGGGCAGCATCTGCCGGCCCTCGAAGGAGTCGATCGCCATGAAACTGTGGTTCGTGACGACGACGTCGACCTCCTTGGCGGCGGCACGCGAGCGCTCGACGAAGCATTGCTGGACCATCGGGCACTTCGAGCCGAGACACTCCTGCGCCGACACCGACACCTGCCGCCAGGCCCGCTCGCTGACGCCGGGCACCAGCTCGTCGCGTTCGCCGGTGTCGGTCTCCTGTGCCCACTCGCGCAGCCGCACGACCTCCTCACCGATCCGGCCCGCTGCCCGGTCGACCTCACCGACGTCGAGGAGCGCGTCTTCCTCGTCGGGGTAGCCGCCTTCGATCTTGTGCAGGCACAGGTAGTTCCGGCGGCCCTTGACCAGGCCGAAGGTCGGCCGACGCCCGATGAGCGGCGCAACCGCGTCGGCGATCCGGGGCAGGTCGCGGTCGACGATTTGTGCCTGCAGCGCGAGCGTCGCGGTGGCCACGATCGCCGGCTGCCGCGTCTCGACCGCGTGCCGGATCGCGGGGACCAGATAGGCGAGCGACTTGCCGGTGCCGGTGCCGGCCTGGACGAGCAGGTGGGTCCCGCTGCGCGCGGCCTGGTCAACCGCCCGCGCCATCTTCTGCTGCCCGGGCCGGTCGGTGCCGCCGACTCCTCCGACGGCAGCGTCCATCAGTGCGTCGAGGTCGGCTGGCATCCCCTCAGCGTATGCGGTCCGCGCCCGGCGTGGTCACCGTCCACAGCCCTCGTGATCGAGAGGACCCCTTATGCACCGAGCGGACCCCTTGTGACCACTATTTTTCGGGTCCGCTCGTGACGGAAGGGGTCCTCTCGATCAGCGGGCGCGGGTGGTCGGAGCACTCAGTCGGTCGCGAGGCCGCGGCAGATCAGGTAGGCGACGAGGGCGGTCCAGCCGGTCTGGTGGGTCGCACCGAGCCCGGATCCGTCGTCGCCGTCGAAGTATTCGCTGAACGTCGGGTGCGGGTCCCACAGCGGCCCGCTCGGATACCACTTCGGCGTCCCGGGGCGTCGCCCGCCGGCGGCGGGCCGGAAGAGCTGCACCATCCGGTCCATCAGGTCGTTCGTCACCTCCGCGAGACTGTGCTGCTGCCCTGACCCGGTCGGATATTCCACGCGGAACTCCGGATAGGCCTCGGCATACACACCGAGAGCATCGACCAGCAGGAAGTTGACCGGGAACCACACCGGGCCGCGCCAGTTGGAGTTGCCGCCGAAGAGGGCGCTGTCGGACTCGGCCGGGTTGTAGCGGATGGCGAACTCCGTCCCGTCGACCGCCATGCTGAACTGCTCCCGGTATGCCGCGGACAGCGACCGTATGCCGTGCGGCGACAAGAACTCCGCCTTGTCGAACATGCGGGTGAACAGCCGCGTACGCCGGTCGTGCGGCACCAGACCCATGGTGATGCGCTGGTCGTCATGCCGCTCGTGATGGCGCAGCACTTCGGCGAGCGTGGTGTCCCGGCGTTCCAGCCAGTGCACCTCATCGAGCAGTCCGGGCAGTTGCGCGACGACCAGCGGATGCACGGATTCGACTGCGATCAAAGGCAAGAGGCCTACCAGCGAACGCACCGGCAACTGCTGGCCGCCGCCGTCCGGACGCACGACACTGTCGTAGAAGAAGCCGTCCTGCTCGTCCCACAGCGAGATGCCGCGGCTGCCGAAGTCGTCCATTGCCTGCGCCAGCCGCAGGAAGTATTCGAAGAACGTCCGCGTCGTGCCGCCCCAGCTGTTGTCGTGCCGCGACAACTCGACGGCGATGCGCAGCATCGACAGCGAGTAGAAGGCCATCCAGCTGGTCGCGTCGGACTGCTCCAGGCGCAGGCCGTCCGGCAGCGGCTGGGATCGGTCGAAGAGCCCGATGTTGTCCATGCCGAGGAAGCCGCCCTCGAAGAGATAGGAGCCATCGGCGTCCTTGCGGTTGACCCACCAAGAGAAGTTCAGCAGCAGCTTCGTGAAAACCTGCGTCAGGAACTCCCGGTCCTCGTCTCCCGCAACGGAATACACCAGCCAGGCCGCCCAGGCATGCACGGGCGGGTTGACGTCGTCGAAGTTCCATTCGTATGCCGGCAGCTGGCCGTTCGGGCGCTGCGCCCACTCCCGGATCATCAGGTCGATCTGGTCCTTGGCGAACGCCGGGTCGATCAGTGCCAGCGGCACCGTGTGGAACGCGAGGTCCCAGGACGCGAACCACGGATATTCCCACTCGTCCGGCATCGAGATGACGTCGGCCAGGTCCAGGTGCGTCCAGCCGGCGTTGCGGGCGCCGCGTTGCTGCCGGGACGCGGGCGGGGTGGGTTGCGCCGGATCGCCTTCCAGCCATTCGCCCACGGCATACCGGAAGAGCTGCTTGCCCCACAGCAGTCCGGCGAACGCCCGGCGGGCGATGTGCGCGTCGACGTCGTCGACGCCGACCGGCAGCACCTCACGATAGAAGTCGTCCGCCTCCTGGCCGCGCTGCTGCACGACGGCGTCGAAGTCGCCGAACCCGCTGCTCCCCGGCGCTTCGAAGTATGCCGAGGCAGGCACACTGCCGGGCTCGATCGCGGTGAGCCGCAGCCGCACCGTGCGGGTCTCCCCCGGCGCGAGATCGTCCAATTGCCAATGGAATCCGACTTTCGTCCCATGATCGTCGCGCACTGCCGAGGTGTCGCCATGCACGATCGCCCGGTCGAGGCCGTCCTTCGGGCACTCCGGCCCGTCGGAGACGCCCCAGAGCGTTCTGCTGTCGGATTCGTTGTCGCAGAAGAGAATCCGTGGGGTTCCGTCGGCTTCGAGCCGGTAGATGCCGAGCCAGGCGTGCCGCAACTGCACCACCCCGTCGGCGAGCCGCATCTCGGGGGTGCGGTCGTCACGGCCCCAGGCCCAGGTGTTGTGGAACCATGCCTGCGGGATCAGATCGAGCGACGCCGGGTCGGGGCCGTGATTGGTGACGTCGACCGACATCAGCAAGTCGGTCGGTGATGCCTTCGCGTAGGTGACCGCGACGTCGAAGAACCGGTCATCGGCGAGCACGCCCGTGTCGGTCAGTTCGAACTCCGGGTCGTTGCGGGTGCGCGCCGCATTCGCCTGGCGCAGTTCGTCATACGGGAAGGCCGCCTGGGGGTAGCGGTAGAGCCAGGTCGCGAAGGAGTGCGTCGGCGTGGCGTCGGTCGGCCACCACACCTCCTTGACGTCCTCGCCATGGTTGCCCTGCGCGTTGGTCAGCCCGAAGAGCCGCTCCTTGAGGCGGTCGTCGGCGCGGTTCCAGAGCGCGACGCCGAGGTTGAGGAAGCCGAAACGGTCGCATACCCCCGCCATACCGTCCTCGCCCCAGCGGTAGGCGCGGCGGTGCGCATCATCGAACGGCAAGTAGTCCCAAGCGTTTCCGTCAGCGGAGTAGTCCTCGCGCACAGTTCCCCACTGGCGCGCGGAGACGTAGGGACCCCACAGCCGCCACGGGCCGTCGGCTCCGGGCGACGAGGCGAGTCGTGCGTGTTCGGCGGTGGCGGCGGCGTCCGGTCGAGAGCTCACGGGTTCGATGGTGCCAGGTCCGACTGGGATCAGGTGCCGTCACCTGAGGTCGGGGTCCCCGCGAAGTATTCGGGGGAGCGAAGCGGAGGAGAAACTTCGTGGGGTGACGGTGAAGTCGGCGAGCTCCGCCTCCAGCGTCGGGGTGACCTTCGCATGCACGTGCGTGCCGTCGGCGGTGTGCTCGCTGGAGAGCACCTCGCCGTCGTCGTGGATGCGCGAGAGCAGGTCGCCACGGCTGTAGGGCAGCAGCAGCTCCATCCGGATCTGCGGACGCGGCAGCTCCCGGTCAATCAGCTCCAGGAGCGCCTCGAATCCCTCGCCGGTGCGCGCCGAGACCGCGATGGCGTGCTTCTCGGCGCGCAGGATGCGTTCGACGACCTCCGGGTCGGCCAGGTCGGCCTTGTTGACGACCACGACCTCCTTGACGTCGTCCGCCCCGACGTCAGCGAGAACCGCGCGCACGGCGGTGATCTGCGACTCCGGATCGGGGTGCGATCCGTCGACGACGTGCAGCACCAGGTCGGCGTCACCGACCTCTTCGAGGGTGGACCGGAACGCTTCGACCAATTGATGTGGCAGCTCGCGGACGAACCCGACGGTGTCGACCAGCGTGTAGCCGCGCCCGTCCGTGGTCTCGGCACGGCGCACGGTCGGATCCAGCGTCGCGAACAGCTGGTTCTGCACCAGCACGCCGGCACCGGTGAGCCGGTTGAGGATCGAGGACTTCCCGGCGTTGGTGTAGCCGGCAATCGCGACCGAGGGCACCTGCCCGGCGCGGCGCGAGCCACGTTTGGTGTCGCGCATCGTCTTCATCCCCGCGAGCTCGCGACGCAACTTGGCAATGCGCGAGTTGATGCGGCGGCGGTCGAGCTCGATCTTGGTCTCACCGGGACCGCGCGAGCCCATGCCCTGACCGCCGGCGGCCTGGCCACCGGCCTGCCGGGACATCGACTCACCCCAGCCACGCAGCCGCGGCAGCAGGTATTGCAGCTGGGCGAGTTCGACCTGCGCCTTGCCCTCCTTGGACTTTGCGTGCTGGGCGAAGATGTCCAGGATCAGCGCGGTGCGATCGATCACCTTGACCTTCACGACGTCCTCCAGCCCGCGGCGCTGACTGGGGGTCAGCTCCGTGTCGGCCACGACCGTGTCGGCGCCTTCCTCGATGACGATGTCGCGCAACTGGGCGGCCTTGCCCGAACCCATCCAGGTGCCGGGGTCCGGCTTCATCCGGCGCTGCAGCACTCCGGCGAGCACCGTCGAGCCGGCGGTCTCGGCAAGCGCGGACAGTTCACGCAGCGAGTTCTCCGCGTCCTGCGTCGTGCCCTCGCCCCAGACTCCGGCGAGCACGACACGCTCCAGGCGCAGCTGGCGGTATTCGACCTCGGTGACGTCCTGCAGTTCGGTCGACAGTCCACCGACCCGGCACAGCGCGGCGCGGTCCTCACGGTCGAACTGGTCACCGTCATAGGACTGCTCGACCAGAAAGCCGTCGGCGTCATACCGCGGGCCGAGGTCGGCCTCGTCGGCGAGAGCTTCGGCGCGACCCTCGAGCACGTGTGAGCGGGCGGTCATCGCGCCTCCATCGATGTTGCGTTCAGTCATGTTCCCCATATCGTCTCAGGGTTCAACACGCGGGGCGAACGCATTAATCCACGGCGCCGCTCGCGCAAGCGGCGGAAGATGCAGAAGATCCCGATGCCCACCACCCTGCCGTATGGCGCTGGGGTAACCTCCCGGACGGTGAGCGACCACTACTTCTCCGCGGCTCCGGCGAGCGCCGACGAACGGCGCACGATCAACGTGCCGCTGGCCGGGCGCACTCGCGCGGTCCGGGTGGCTCCGGGTGTCTTCTCGGCCGATCGCATCGACGAGGGGACGAGTGTGCTGCTGCAGCACGCGCCGGCACCGCCGGATACCGGCACCTTCCTGGACCTGGGCTGCGGGTGGGGCCCGATCGCGCTGACCCTCGGGTTGCGCTCGCCCGCCGCAGCGGTGTGGGGTGTTGACGTCAACGAGCGGGCGCTCGGCCTCGCCCGCGACAACGCGCGATCGCTCGGCCTGCCGAACGTGCACGCGGTGAGCGCTCAGGCCGTGCCGGCAGATCTGCGGTTCGACCTGATCTGGTCCAACCCGCCGATCCGGGTCGGCAAACAGGTCCTGCACGAGTTGCTGCTGACCTGGCTCCCGCGGCTGGCTGCCGACGGCGTCGCCTACCTGGTGGTGCAGCGCCACCTCGGCTCGGACTCCCTGCAGCGCTGGATGACCGAACAGGGTTATGCCGCAACGCGGTTCACGAGCGTGAAGGGTTTCCGGATCCTGCGCGTCGAGAACCCGGGCTGAGCGGCGAGCCGTACTCTGCGCGTCCCGAAGGCGCGACGGTCGCGAGCACGGGACGAGGCCGGCGCCCGGTCAGCTATCCGGCAGCGCCACCCGGCCGCGGGCGATGATCTCCGCCGGTCCGGACAGCAGCACGTGGCCGCCGTGCAGCCGTATGCCGAGGCGACCTCCCGGGACGTCGACCCGCCAGTCGAGCTGGTCGACGGGCGCACCGGCCCACCACCAGGTCGCTACGACGGCTGCAGCCGCACCGGTGCCGCAGCTCTGGGTCTCACCGACGCCGCGCTCGTGCACTCGCATCGCAATGTGCCCCGGGCCGACGGCTCGCACGAACTCCACGTTGGAGCCGAGCTCGGGATGCGGGTCGACGCGGGGAGGAAGCGTGAGATCGATTGTGCTCAGGTCGAATTCGGGCGGCAGTGCAACCACGGTGTGCGGGTTGCCCATGTCGACGCTCAGGGCCGGCAGCGGCTCAGGTGCACCCACGGCCTGCACGACACTGTCGCTGCCGCGTTCGTCGGCCACGTCCTCGCGGGAGAGGCGCCAGGCGCCCAGGTCGACCTCGAACCCGTCGGCACCCGCCGTCATCCGCTTGACGCCGTCGCGGGTGGCGATGTCGAATTCGGCGCCACTCTCCAGTCCGTGCTCGACGAGGTACTGAGCAAAGACCCGGGTGCCGTTGCCGCACATCTCGCCGATCGAGCCGTCCTGGTTGCGGTAGTCCATGAACCAGCGCGCATCCCCGGCACCGGCACGGACCTCCTCGGGTGCATGCTCCACCGGCACGACGCGGATGACGCCGTCGCCGCCGATGCCGCCGCGCCGGTCGGCCAGGAAGACCACCTCGTCCGCGGTCAGCTCCGGCGCACCGTCGAGCGCAGGCACCAGCACGAAGTCGTTCCTGGTGCCATGTCCTTTGGCGAATTCGATCGTCCTCACCAGGACATTGAAGACCATCGGGACGTGCCCGGGCCGTCCGGTGTCAGGCGCCGGACGGCGTGTCCGCGGTCCGCACTGCCGCGAGCGCCCGGTCGAGCAGGTCCGGGGCGTCATACGACAGCCAGCGGATGCGCTCGTCCGGGCCGAACCACGACTCCTGTCGGCGAGCGAACTTCCTTGTCAAGGTTGCTGTTTCGGCTTTCGCTTCACCCTCGGCAAGTTCGCCGTCCAGCTGCCGGAGCGCCTGTGCGTAGCCGATCGCGCGGCTCGCCGTGCGTCCCTCGCGCAACCCGTGCCGGTCGAGTTCGCGCACTTCGTCGAGGAAACCGGCGCGCCACATCCGCTCGATCCGCATCCCGATGCGCTCGTGCAGCACCGGCCGGTCGATGCGCAGCCCGAGCATGACTGCAGGCTCGAGGAATTCGCGTTTCGGCAGAGTTGCGCTGAACGGCTCGCCGGTCAGCTCGATCACCTCGAGCGCTCGCACGATGCGCCGGCCGTTGGTCGCCGGGATCTGCTGCGCTGCGGCCGGATCCGCGGCGACGAGCTGCGCGTGCAGCGCCGCTGCGCCGGCCTCGCCCAGGCGTGCTTCCCATCGGGCGCGGGTGCCCGGGTCGGTCGGCGGGATCCGCAAATCGTCCAGTGCGGCGCGCACGTAGAGTCCGCTGCCGCCGACCAGGATCGGCACGGTGCCGCGGCTGCGAATCTGCGCGATCGTCTCCCGCGCATCCCGTTGGTATGCCGCGACATTCGCCTCATCACGCACATCCAGCACGTCAAGCAGGTGATGCGGCACACCACGGCGCTCCTCGACGGTCAGCTTGGCAGTGCCGATGTCCATCCCACGGTAGAACTGGGACGCGTCGGCGTTGACGATCTCTCCGCCGAGTGCCAGCGCGAGGGCGATGCCGAGATCCGACTTGCCGGTCGCGGTCGCTCCCACGACGGCGACGATCGGCAGCTGACTCGGCATACCGCTCAGTGTGACAAAGTAGCGCCGCCCACTCCTACGATGGGCCGATGACTTCCGCGCTCGGCACCGACCAGGTGCGCGCCCGTCTCACCGGGGCGGCGCTGCACCGCGCCTTCGACTACTTCGCGGTGCAGCAGCCGGATGTCGACGACTTCGCTTCCGCCGCAACGAAAATCGCCCACGACACAATCTGGCTGGCCCGCGTGGCCCGCACGGCGGACCGGCTGCGTGCCGGCATGGGCAGGTTCCTCACCATGCGGCAGGCCCTGCTGCCGTCGGCGTTCGACCCGCAGGACCCGGCCGAGCCGCTCGAGGCACGGTTCTTCTACCCGGTGGCGTTCGCCGCGACCCTGCCGGACACCCTCGCCTTCCACCGTTCGCGAGCCATTCCGGACAGCGCATCCCACGCGATCCTGGCGGACCTCGGTGCCCACCTGCGCATCTTCGAGCAGACGTTCGGCCACACCGGACTGCACGTGCAGAACTGGTTCACGCTGCACCTGCGCGGCATGATCTACGACTTCGGCAGACTGCAGGCCGATCTCGAAAAGCTCGACGCTCCAGCGACATTCGTGCGCGCTGCCGGGGTGCCGGTGGTGAGCGGGTCAGTAGTTGCTGGCATACACATCCCGGCACGCGGACCGCTCGCCCCCGCCGAGGTCGACGACTCGCTCGCGCGCATCCGCCCGTTCTACGAGCGGCACTTCCCTGAGTTGCCGCCGCCCTCCACCGCCGTGTGCCACAGCTGGTTGCTCGACGAGCAATTGACCGACCTGGTCCCGGACAGCAACATCGCGCGCTTCTGCGCCCGGTGGCGCCCGATCGGTGAGCCCACCGACGGTGACGAGTCGGTGCGCAACTTCGTCTTCCGGAGGCCGTATGCCGACCCGGCGGATCTCACGAGCACGACCCGTCTGGAGCGCGCGGTCCTGGACCACTGGCGCAGCGGCGGCCACCTGCGGCAGCGCTGCGGCTGGCTGAAACTGCCGAGCTGAGGTTCCGTCGCGCAGGAGAGTGCGCGACAGTGGAAGGTATGAGTAACCAGCCCGACGATTACGACCTCGAGGAAGAAGAAGTGGCGACCGAGGAAGGCATGCCGCTGCCACCCGGACGGGACGACGCGAACCAGCCGATCGACGAGCCGGCCGAGCGCGACGGATCTTAGTGCGCAGCCGTCCTGACAGAGGCGAAACGATGCTCCCTTTTGGCTGGCAGTTACCCGGCAGTTCCGTGTGAGTTTTGGCGCATGGGACCGCCACAGTCGCTCCCGGTCATAGGTTCACTGCGGCGTCCTATCCGACGTCACTCTTGAGAGCCCTAGGAGCATCCACATGCCCAGATCCCGTTCCTCTGCACGCGCGGCCACAGTGGCCGGTGCGGGCGTCCTCGCCCTCGCATTTGCCGCGAGCCTCGGCACCGGCACCGCCCACGCGGCCGGCAACACCAACCGACGGGTCGCCGTCGGGTCGGGCACGAATGTCGCCGCGATCCCCGGCGCCCGCGTGGTCGGGACCGCCGCTTCCCGCGCCCCGGAACAGGTTTCGTTCATCCTCAAGGAGCGCAACAAGGCCTCCCTCGCGGCACAGGTCGAGCGCGGCTTCAACCACCACATCGGCGTGGCGAAGTTCGCCGCGAGGTACGGCCAGAGCACCGCGTCGATCCACCAGCTGACCCACTACCTGGCCACGTTCGGCATCAAGACCTCGGTCTACCGCGACCATGTCGATGTCACCGCCCGCGGCACGGTCGGGGAGTTCAACAAGGCGCTGGGCGTGCACCAGGAGAACTACACCGTCCCCGCCCAGGCCGGCCGCGCCGGCAGCGGCCGCATCCCGGCCCAGGTCGTCCGCGGCACATCCCAGCGGCCGCAGCTGCCCACCAAGGTCGCCGACAACGTGCTCGCGGTGCTCGGCCTGTCGACCTACAGCCCGTTCACGTCGGACGCGACGCACGTGTCCGGGATCGCCGGCACGCGCTCGCGGATCTCGGGGAACCCGACCAGCAAGGGCATCAACTGCGTCCAGCTCAGTGGGTCGCCGTACGGCTGCAACACCCCGTCCGACTTCGTCGCGCGCTACGGCCTGGCCAGGGCCGAGAAGGCCGGCGACATCGGCAAGGGCCGCACGGTCGGCATCGTGACGCTGGCCGCGCTCGACAAGGGCGCGCCGCAATACTTCTGGTCCCACGTGATGGGCCTGAAGACGAAGCGGAAGGTCACCGTGCAGAACATCGACGGCGGCCCGGGTGCGCCGAGCGACGCCGCGGGCACCGGGGAGACCGATCTCGACGTCGAGCAGTCCGGTGGCGTCGCCTCCGGCGCGAACGTCGTGGTCTACCAGGCCGCCAACACCGACAACGGCTTCGCCGACGCCTTCTTCACCGCGGCAACCCAGAACAAGGCCGACTCGGTGTCCAGCAGCTGGGGCGAATCCGAGACGGTCATTCACGCATCGGTGGCCACCGGCGTCGAAACCCCGACGTACCAGGCGGCATTCGACGAGGCATTCCTGGAGATGGCCGCCCAGGGGCAGTCAGCGTTTGCCTCCGCCGGGGACGAGGGTGCGTATGACGCCACCGCCGACCTCAAGACCACCAACCTGGCCGTCGACTCGCCGGCCGACAGCCCGTACATCACCTCGGCCGGCGGCACGACCCTGCCGATCTCGGAGACACTGACCAACAAGAAGACCGGGGCCAAGGCCTCGTTCGACGTCACGAACGAGCGCGCCTGGGCCTGGGACTACTTGTGGAAGCCCGTGGCGACCATCAACGGCACGACCGAAGCCGCAGCGGCCAACAAGCTGGACACCGGTGGCGGCGGCGGCTTCAGCACGGTGGAGCCGCGCCCGTCCTACCAGCGCGCACTCGTAGGCCGCTGGTCCGCGGTCCCCTACCTGACGCCCACCGGCTACCAGACCGTCAGCGGCATCACCGAGCCGACCACCTGGCGCTTCAACGGCTCTCCGAAGGTCATTTCCCGGGCCACCAGCAGCGGCCGCGCCGAGCCGGACGTGTCGGCAGACGCCGACCCGTACACCGGTTACCTGCTCTACGAGCCGAGTGCACCGTCGGGCAAGCCCGCACTGCAGGCCGGCTGGGGTGGCACGAGCTACGTCGCGCCCCAGCTCAACGGTAGTGCCGCGGTGATCGACTCCGCGCTCGGGCACCGGGTCGGGTTCCTCAACCCGGCGCTCTACCGCCTGGCCGCCGGCATCGCGTCGCCGATGCTCCCGCTGAACCGCGCGGGCACGACGAACGACAACCTCTACTACACCGGCACACCGGGCACGAAGTACAACCCCGCGACAGGTCTGGGCACCCCGAACCTCGGACAGCTCATCACCGACCTGAAGTGGAACTGGTGACCTCGACCGAGTCGGCCTCACACTGAGGCCTCTTCGGAACAACCCGCACCGCACCGGATCCGCCGGGTGGCCTCGCGCCACCCGGCGGATCTGTGTCGTATCCGGGCCTTGACCTTCCTGCGGGTCGAAGGTCCAGAGTTGCCGGTATGACGACCCCCACCGCTGAGTCATGAGCGAGCGCAGCGAGCGACCAGACGGCTCAGGGCGAATGCACACCCCGACGAAGGAGGGATGTGCATGACCGTCCTGGTTCATCTCTGCCGCGCCTGCGGGCACCAGCAGGCTTGGCACTCGCCGCGCTGCGCCGGCTACACCTCGTGCCACTGCTGTCGCACCGACCAGTGCGAGCCGACGACGGAACCCGTTGTGCTGCCTACGTTTTCGTTCCCGGGGTGGCACGTTGAGCCGCTCGTTGCGCCGGGCACCGTGCGCAATGCCGGGACCATGCACGCATCGCAGACCTGTGCGTGCGCCGCGTGTCTCACGGCATACGAACGCCTGGCCGCGCAGACCCGGCAGGGCGACGCGCTGGCCGGCTGACGGACCGCCCCGCACCGGCCGGTGCGGGGCGGGCGATGCGACACTGCTGCCGTGCAGACGTTTCCCCAGGACGTGGTCGACGCCGTCCTCCACCACATGAACACCGATCACGCCGGCGACAACCTGGTGATCGTCCGGGCCTTCGGCGCTCCGGACGCCGAGGCGGCCCGGATGACCGGGCTCGATTCCGGCGGCGGCGACTGGGCCGCAACGGTCGCGGGCGCCGACGTGCCCGTCCGGATCAGCTGGCCGCAACCCGTCACGGAGCGGCCCCGGATCCGCACTGCGGTCGTCGATCTCTACCAGCAGGCCTGCTCGAAGCTCGGGCTGCCAAGCGAGCACTGAGCCCGCTCCCGGGCCGCGTCCGGTTGCGACACACCCTCCTTCCAAATAAGGTTAGGCGTACCTTTCTAACCAGGAGGAGCGTCATGGCAGCGCCATCATTCTCGGAGTCCTTGCGGGCTCGCACGTGGGCGAGCCACGGCGACAGCGAGGGCGCCGGCTTCATGCGCGACCTGATGACCGGCGAAGGCACCCGCGAGGACTACGTCGCCCTCGCCGCACAGCACTATTTCGTCTATGACGCGCTCGAACACGACATCGACCGCGTGGCGAACGACCCGATCGCCCGCGAGTTTCTGACCGACCGGCTGACCCGCATGCCACCGCTGACCGCCGACCTGGAGTTTCTGATCGGGCCGGACTGGCGATCGCAGGTGCGCCCGCTGCCGGCGACGGTCCGCTACACCGAGCGCATCCGCGAACTGGCTACCGGCTGGCCCGGCGGGTTCGTCGCGCACCACTACACGCGCTACCTCGGGGACCTGTCCGGCGGCCGGGCGATCCACCGCCGGATGCGCAAGCTCTTCGGCTTCGACCTGGACGGCGTCCGGTTCTACGTCTTCGACCAGATCCCGGACCCGGCGGCCTTCAAGGCCGGCTACCGCGAGCGCCTGGATGCCGCAGCATGGAGCGAGGACGAGCGCGAACGTGTCATCGACGAGGTGCTCTCGGCATACCGCTTCAACATCGAGGTGTTCGAGGATCTGCAAGCCGCGAAGACCCCGGCGGCCGTATGACGCCAGCCGTCACGACCCGGTGCAGACCGGGTCGCGACGGACCGGACCGACATGCAAGCGGCCATCGCGATCGAAAACCTCGATGGGAGTGCCGTAGACGTCCGAGAGGGTGGCGGACGCGCAGACCTCCGGGACCGGACCGCTGGCCCGCACCCGTCCGTGCTGCAGCAGGACCACCCGATCGGCATACGCTGCCGCCGCATCGATGTCGTGCAGCACCAGCCCGACCGCGGCACCCCGCCGGGCGAGCGCACGCACCAGCGCCAGCGTGGCCTCGGCGTGCGCGATGTCCATCGCGGCGGTCGGCTCGTCCAGCAGGATCACGCTTTCTTCCGTCACCGGTGTTGCCTGCGCGACGACGCGTGCGAACGCGGTCAGCTGCCGCTCCCCACCGGACAACGTGGTGACCTCACGGTCCTGCAGGTGCGTCAGCCCGGTGGTCGCGAGCGCGTCGGACACGACGCGATCGACGTCGGATTTCAAGTCGCGCCAAGGGATTCGGCCCATGGCGACCACCTCGCGCACCGTGAATGCGAACGCGACTGTCGCATCCTGTGGCATCACGGCGCGGCGCCGAGCCGCGTGCTTGACCGACAACCGCCGCAGGTCGTGGCCGCCGAGCCGGGCAGTGCCGGAGGTCGGCCGCACCGTGCCGGCCGCGATGCCGAGCAGGGTGCTCTTGCCCGCACCGTTCGGGCCGATCACGGACGTGACCGTGCCCGCCTCGAACGACACCGAGGCGTCGTCGACGATCGTGCGATGCCCGCGGCTCACACTCACAGCGGCGAGGGTCAGACCGGTCGTCATCGCGCCCCCACCCCGTGCCCGCGCAGCGTGCGGCGCAGCAACAACAGGAAGACCGGTCCGCCGGCCAGTGCGGTGAAGATCCCGATCGGCATGTCCGCGAACGGTATGACGGTGCGCGCCGCGATGTCCGCCGCCTCCAGGAGGACCGCACCGCCCAGCGCGGACAGCGGCACCAGATGTCGGTGCGACGGCCCGACGAGCAGCCGGATCGCGTGCGGCACGATCAGCCCGACGAAGGCGATGACCCCGCCGAACGCGACGGCGGCACCGGTCAGCAGGCAGGCCAGCAGGATCGCGACGATGCGCAGGCGTTCGACGTTCACCCCGCTGGCGGTGGCGGATGCGTCACCGAGCGCGAGCGCGTCCAGGCGGCGCCGGATCGCCATACACCCGGCGAAACCGGCCGCGAAGACGGCCGACATCCACACGACTCCTGACCAGGACGCGTCGGCGAGGCTCCCGAGCTGCCAGAAGATGACTTCCTCCCGCGCGGAGGTGTCGCCGAGGAAGATCAGGAAGCTGGTCGCGGACGCGGTGATCGCGTTGACGGCGATGCCGGTCAGGACGAGGGTGAGCACCGCCGCCTTGCCGCCACCCTGGGCCAGCGCCCAGACCACGAGCGTGACCAGCAGCGCACTCGCGAATGCTGCTGCCGGCAGCAGCCACGGGGTGTCCACCGCGGCGCCGGTCACAATAACGAGAGTCGCGCCCACCGACGCCCCCGAATTGACGCCGATGATGCTCGGCTCGGCGAGGGGGTTGGCAAAGACGCCCTGCATGACGGCACCGGCGACGGCGAGGGCCGCGCCCGCGACCAGGCCGAGGGCCACCCGTGGGAAGCGGATGTTCCACAGGACCGTATCCACCTGCGAACGCTGGCCGTCGAGACTGTGGAACAGGCCGCGCCCGAAGGAGGACACCACCTGACGGGGAGTCGCGTCGAACTGTCCGACCGACGCGGACAGCACGGCAACCACCACGACCGCGACCACCAGCACCACCGTCACCAGCGCGACCCGAGACGCACGCGACGGCCCCCGCCGGCCGGCCGGCGCAGGCAGCGGTGCTCTCCCGGACGCCTTCGTCGGTGACACCGTGCTGTCCATCGTCGATTGCGTCACGAGTTATCGGTGTAGATCGCGCGCGCGAGGGCGACCAGGATCGCAGGAGTCCGGGGACCGTAGGACAGCAGCTGGCTGTCGGCAGCCATCACGATGCGGCGGTGCTCGCCCGCGGTGGTCGCCGACACACCCGGGCGCTTCAGCAGCCCGCTCACGCCGCCGGTCGAGGCGACGCCCTGGCTCATCGCGAGCAGGATCTCGGGATCGAGGGACACCAGGCCCTCGGCGCTCGCCGGCTTCAAGGTGGTGATGCCGTGCTTCGCGGCGACGTCGTCCAGCCCGAGCGTGTCGATCACGTCGCCGGCTCCGTAGTCCGCGCCGAGGATGAAGAAGACGCCCGCTGTCCCGCGCACGTAGAGCACGGCAGCGCGAGGCTTGCGCGGCGTCTTCGCCCGGAGCGCGGCGATCGTCCGACGCGCCGCGCGCAGTTCGTCGTCGGTGTGCGCGGCCAGCTGGGCGGCCGCCTGCGACATACCCAGCGCCCGGCCGACCTGCTCGATGGCCGGCCGGATTCCCGACAGGTGCGGCACCTGGGCGAAGCGGACGACAGTGACGCCCGCCGCCTCCAGCCGCCGGTATTCGGCCGCGTTGCCGATGGTGGTATTGGTCAGCACCACGTCCGGGCGCAGGTTGAGCACCGCTTCGACGTTCAGGTCGTGACCGTCGCTGGTCACCACCGGCCGGTCGTGCAGCACCCGCTGGGTGTCGGAGTTGGACCGCCCGACGAGTCGTTGTTGCAGCCCCAGCCCGATGACGGTGTCGGTCAGCGTGCCGTAGAGGTCGAGGGCGAGGATCCGCTTCGCACTGCTGACGGTGATCGTCCTGCCCGTCGAATCCTTGACCCTGGCCGGTAGCACCGGCCGGGCGTCACGGACGACGGGCACCATGTCCGGGATCGTGTGCGCCGTTGCGGCACCGGTGAGGGTCAGCGCGTTCTCGGCGGAGGCCGCAGTTGCCGCCGAGGCGGTCGGTGCGGCGCCACTCGCCGGCGCGGTCGCCCTCGCGGCGCCGACGGTGCTGCCCGTCGCGGACGGTCCGGCCGCTCCGCCGGAGCCGGCTGCCGCGCAGCCACTGAGCAGTATGGCAACCGCGGCGGCCACCGCGGTCAGGGAATACGTTCTCATGCAATGCCTTTCGGGGTTTGCGCGCTGCGCGCCGGGAGACCTCGGCACCTGCCGATCCGGAGCGGGTCACCTGCGGGAGCAGGTGACCCACCCCGGATCTGTGCGGGCTGCGAAGCGCCGGACCGGTCAGGGCTCCGGTGTCAGTCGCGCTCGCGGGCGAAGCGGCGCACAGTCAGCAGCAGCACCAGCAGCGAACCGATGCCGATCAGCGCCCAGCCGGTGGTGCTACCGGCGCCGCCCGCCACCGGGTGACCGCCGGTGTTGACGCTGGCTCCGCCGGCGTAGCTACTGCCGTCCGCGTTGACCCGGTTGCCCTGCGCGTCGTGGCACACCTGCTGGCTCGACCCACCGGTGCCGCCGGAGATCGACACCGTCGCCGGATCCATGCTCTGACCCGCGCTGTAGAAGCCGGCGAAGGCCTTCGCACCGGCCGCCGTCAGCGCCACCGAGGCGCTGCCACCGGAGGCTCCGAGCGAGGAGAACCGCAGGTTGGCAACGGCGATCCCCCGACCACCCGTCGTGTTGCCCTGCATGTCCTGCGACGCCACATCCGCAACGAGCACACCGGAATTCGACCCGGTCGTCTTGATTCGCAGCTGCGAGATGGTGAGGTCCAGCAGACCGCCGTGGCCGGTGAAGTGAACGGCCCCAGGGAAGGAAAGCTGTCCGCCGGTCAGGGACCCCGACCCGGCACCCCACTGGAAACCGTTGCCGGTGCGGGTCGCCCCGTGGGAGGTGCTCACCGAACCCTTGGCGATCCCTCCTTGGACGTAGCTGACGAAGGACGACTTGACGCCCCAGGACAACTGCACGCTGCCGGCCGTGCCAGGGATCCGCTGCACAGTGCAGATGACCGACGACGTACCGGTCCCCGGGTTGCCGGAACCGCCGTTCGTCGGTTTCGTGGCACCCGAACCGCCACCGTTGTCGGAGCCACCCGAGCCGGTGTCGCCGGAGCCACCGTTGTTGCCGGGGTCTCCACCGTCGCCGGGAGCACTGCTCGCGCCGCCGAAGAGCGCCTCGTGCTGCGCCGCGGTCAGCGTGACCTTCTCGGTCGCAACCTTGGTGCTGTCCTGGATCAGGCCGTGGGCGGACCACACGATCACCTCGTATGACGCCGTGGCCTTCAGCTTCGACACCGGTGCGGTCAGCGTCATCGTCAGCGTGCCATCCGCGGCGATCCCGCCACCGAACGGCACGAAGGTCACCGCCGGCGGCAGCCCCTGGTCGGCGTTGATCTGCGCATCCGTCATTGTCTTCGGGTCACGCAGTGCGACATACACACCGGCGACCGCGCCGCCGGTGGACGGCTTCGGCAGCGCCGTCTTGGTGTAGCCGGTGCCGCGCACCTGCAGCGTCAGCCCGTGCGCGGCGTTCGCCGAGGCGACGGACACCGTGGTCTGCTGCTTGGCGCTCGGAGTCGGAGTCGGCGTGGGCGTCGGAGTCGGCGTGGGTGTGGGAGTCGGCGTGGGCGTCGGAGTCGGCGTGGGTGTCGGAGTCGGCGTGGGTGTCGGAGTCGGCGTGGGTGTCGGAGTCGGCGTGGGTGTGGGAGTCGGGGTGGGCGTGGGGTCCGGGAAGAGCTTGTCGTGCTCATCGGCGGTGATCGTGACCTGCTCGGTCGCGACCTTGGTGCTGTCCTGGATCAGGCCGTGCGCAGACCACACCACCACTTCGTAGGATGCGTCCGAGTTCAGCTTGCTCACCGGCGCGCTCAGCACCTTGGAGAACGAACCATCCGCAGCAATCCCGTAGCCGAACGGCAGGAACGCCACCGCCGGCGCCAGGCTCTGATCGGCATTGATCTGCGCATCACTGGTCTTCGTGTCACGCAACGCGACATACACGCCAGCAGGCTGACCACCGATCGACGGCGCCGGCACCGAATCCTTCGTATAACCAGTGCCTTTCACGGTCACGGACAAACCGTCCTGCGCACTCGCACCGGTCACCGACACACTCGTCGATGTCGATGCGGCGTGGGCAGGTGGTGATGAGAGGACGACTCCGGCGACCGACAGCGTGACGACCGTCAGCCAGCAGGCTACATTCCTCCACCACCCGGTAGGGCGGCTCTCCACGATTGTTCTCCTTCAGCTAGGTGAGTTGTGCGGGATGTGTTCTGACGGGGTATGGTTTAGGTAAACCTAACCTATGCGAGGGTAGCCTTACCTTATGAAAAGTGCCAGTCGGAGGGTGCGGAGTACCTTCGCTCGCAGTGCACTCGCGCTCGTCGCGATCGCACTGGTGACCTCGGGCGTCACCCTGGTCGCCCGCGCGAAGCAGTCCACCGCCCCGTTCGACCTGCACGGCCGTCGGGTCGCCCTCGATCCGGGGACGACGCCTGACGCCTCGGCGCGCACCCGGATGCACGCGACGGAGGACACCGGGCGGCGGTTCCGGGTGCCGTCCGTGCACCTCGACGTCCCACTCGGCGCCCTGACGATGGCCGACCGTGCGATCACGCCACCCGGGTTCACCTCGGCATATCTGGTGCGCAACCTCGGCGCATCCCCGGAAACTCCTGCTCGTGGAACGGTTTTCGTCGTCATGCACTCGCTGCGCGACGGAGCTGTCGGACCGGGCAACTACTTGATCGACGTCGACGCGGGGACCGCGCGCGTCGCGAAGGGTGCACGGATCGAGGTCGGACCGGCGACCTATGCCGTGACCGGGACGCGCGCGATCGGCAAGGCCGAGCTGCCGGGCGCTCGGTCGGTATGGCGAGACACTCCCGGCCGCCTGGTGATCATCACCTGTCTGCAGCGGCCCGGTGGCGGCCCGTCGGTCGACAACATCGTCATCACCGCCGAGCTGGTCGCCGCGCACACGGACCTGAGCTGACGACTGCACCGCCCCCGACTCGGCAGGCAAACCCCTTGCCCGGGCCGCGACGGTGCCCCAGGCTTGGCGGGTGACCGACTACCTCGCACTCAACCGCGCCAACTGGGACGAACGCGCCGCCGCGCACGCTGCCAGCCCCGATTACGCCGTCGACGAACTCGTCAGCGACGCAACGGAACTCAGCGGAGTCGTCGAGTTCGACAAGGACCGCCTCGGTGACCTGCACGGCCTCGACGTCCTGCACCTGCAATGCCACATCGGCACCGACACCCTTTCCCTGCACCGCCTCGGCGCCCGGGTCACTGGCGTCGACCTGTCGCCCGTGTCCCTGGCGCAGGCGAGGGCGATCGCGGAGCGCGCCGGCGCTGCGATCGACTACGTCGAATCGGATGTCTACGGAGTGCCCGCGGCTCTCGGCGAACGCACCTTCGACATGGTCTACACCGGCATCGGCGCCCTCTGCTGGCTGCCGTCGATCGACAGGTGGGCGCAGGTGGTGACCGCCGTGCTCCGGCCGGGCGGGCGCCTCTTCCTCCGGGAAGGCCACCCCATGCTGTGGACCTTCGACGAGGACATCCGCCCGGAGTTCCCCTATTTCGAACAGCCCGAAGGCATCACGTGGACCGAGCCGGGGACGTATGTCGAGACCGATCACAAGTTCACCGCCAACACGACCGTCGAGTGGAACCACGGTCTCGGCGAAACGGTGACAGCGCTGCTGCGCCACGGGATGCAGCTCACGGGACTCGTGGAGCACGACAGCGTTCCGTGGTGTGCGCTGCCGGGCTTGATGTCCGCGGACGACCGAGGCGAGTGGCGGCTGACCGACCGGCCCGAGCGCCTCGCGGCGAGCTACACCCTGCAGGCGGTCAAGCAGTGATCGGCAACGGGTTCTCCGGGAAACCAGTTGCGCCGCTTGCGGTTTGCGCAGATCCTGGTGACATGAACACCCAGTGCGCATCGCATCACGTCGTGAGCAATCCGCGTGTCGCCGCCCTCCTGCGCGACACGAATTTCGTGCTGCCCGGTGGCCCGAAACCTTGCCCGGGCGAACAGCCGATGGCTCACCTCAGCAAGCCGCGCCCGGAGTTGCTGACCACCTGACCGACCTCACGCATCACCTGCGGCGTCGGTCCTTGACCGGCGCCGCATTTTCATGTGTGCCAGCGGCTCGTTCGGTCCTCTTGTGCCGATTCACCACAGACTTCAAGGGATTTCATCATGGAGAAGATCAACAGCAAGCTGTTCAACTGGGCCTCGCTACTCGAGGACAACACTCGGGAGCAGGCAGTGACCACGGCGACCATGCCGTTCATCCACCCGCACGTCGCGCTGATGCCGGATGCCCACCTCGGGCTCGGCGCCACCGTTGGTTCGGTCATCCCGACGCTGCGGGCGATCATCCCGGCCGCGGTCGGCGTCGACATCGGCTGCGGCATGATCGCGGTCCGGACCCAGTTCACCGCAGGTGACCTGCCGGCGGATCGGTCGGTCGTGCGGCGGAGCATCGAGCGGTCGATCCCGTTGTCCGCCGGCGGCTACAACCGGCGGATCACGAGGGACCACACGCACACTCGGCTGGGCGAGCTGACGGCGCTGGCGCAGGATGCGGGGTTCGACCCGGCGTCATACGCCCGGAAGTGGGACGTGCAGCTGGGTTCGCTCGGCTCGGGCAACCACTTCATCGAGATCAGCCTCGACGAGCTCGACCGGGTCTGGCTGTTCCTGCACTCCGGATCGAGAGGTGTCGGCAACCGGATCGCACAGCACCACATCAAGGTGGCGCGGGAGCTGTGTGAGCAGTGGTGGATTCCGTTGCCGCACAGGGACCTTGCCTACCTGGTGGAGGGAACGCCGGAGTTCGACGCCTACCTGCGGGAGCTGCGGTGGGCCCAGCACTTCGCGCTGCTCAACCGGGAGGAGATGATGGACCGGGTCGTGCACGATGTGTCGCACTGGGTCGGTGAGGCCGTCGTGGAGCAGGAGCGGATCAACTGCCACCACAACTACACCGAGCGGGAGCGGCACTTCGGCAAGGACGTCTGGCTCTCCCGGAAGGGCGCGATCAACGCCGAGGCAGGCCGGCCCGGCCTGATCCCGGGGTCGATGGGCACTGCGTCATACGTCGTCGTCGGCAAGGGCAACCCGCTGGCCCTCAACTCCTCGCCGCACGGCGCCGGCCGGGCCTACTCGCGGTCGGCCGCACGGAAGGCGTTCACCGTGGAGCAGCTGCGGGTGGCGATGGACGGCATCGAATACCCGGACACCGAGGCGTTCCTGGACGAGATCCCGCAGGCGTACAAGGACATCGACGTGGTCATGCAGGATGCCGCTGACCTGGTCGAGGTCCGGCACACGCTGCGGCAGATCGTCAACGTCAAGGGCGACTGACACCCGCCCGCGCCCGCGTCGTTTCGGCGACCCGGGCGCGGGTGTTCCCTTCGCGCAACACGCTTTCCAGGAATGCCGGACGGCACCCGTCCCGAGTGGCAGTTACCTGCGAGTATCCGCCCCGGTGTACTGGCAAGTAAGTGCCCACTCGGGCGCCTTATCTGTCGCCGCCACCACATGCCCCAGCCCGCCGCGTCAGTAGCGCACCCCGATCCGGTCGTTGACGTCGTCGAGGGTCCGAGCAGCGATCTCGCGGGCGCGCGTGTTCCCTTCGCGCAACACGCTTTCCAGGTGTGCCGGGTCCGCCGCGAGGTCAGCCCTGCGCGCCCGGTGTGCCGCCAGTCCGTCGTTGACGACAGTGGTCAGCTCGGCCTTCAACGCCGCTGCTCCCCCGTCCCCGATTCGGTCTGCGATGTGCTCCGGCGCTTCGCCGGTGAACAAGCCGGCGATGCGCAACATGCTCGCCACCTCGGGCCGCCGCTCCGGTTCGAACGTGATCCGGCGCTCGGAGTCGGTGCGCGCCTTGCGGATACGCGCGGCAGTTTCGTCGGCCGTCATACCGAGGGAGACGCCGTTGCCGCGACTGGTCGACATCTTGCGCCCGTCCAGACCGGGCACGACCGGCATCTCGGTGAGCAGTGCGTCCGGCGCCCGGAAGTAGTCCTCCCCGCCGGAATACCGGGTGTTGAATCTCCTTGCGATTGCTCGGGTTTGCTCGATGTGCGGCAGTTGGTCGCGCCCGACCGGCACCACGGTGCCGTGCACCCCCAGGATGTCGGCCGCCTGATGCACGGGGTAGCTGAGCAGCAGCCCGGAGAGAGGGCGTCCATCGGTCGCCGCAAGTTCGTCCTTCACGGTCGGGTTCCGACGCAGCTCGGCATCGGTCACCAACGAAAGGAACACCAGCGTCAGCTGCCCGATCTCGGGCACCGCCGAGTGGGCGAAGATCGTGGACCGCGCGGGATCGATCCCCGCCGCGAGGTAGTCCGCCAGCTGGCCGAACGTCGCGGCCCGGACGTCGCCAACGGCGTCTCGATCGGTGATCACCTGGTAGTCCGCGACCAGGATGAATGTGTCAATCCCCTTGTTCTGTATGGCGACCCGTGACTTCAGTGTCGCGAAGAGGTGGCCGATGTGCAGTGGGCCGGTGGGGCGATCACCGGTCAGCACGCGCAGCTTGGTGCGTTCCGCCGAGGCTGGATCGTCGATCAGCTCGTGCACTGCCCGACTGCGGGCGAAGCTCGCGGCATACGACGCGTCGGTGTGCAGTTCGGTGTCGTCGAGGACGGTCATTCTGGTGCTCCTTCGGGTCGAAGCCCGGCCGGGGAGCGCCATACGCAACGAGCCGCCCGACCGGGCGGCTCGTGGTGAAAGGGTGGTGTCAGCGGGCCGCCGGGGAAGGCGGCCACCACGCGGTGCTGACGATATGCATGGACAGACCTTACCGCGCGCACCGGCTCACCCGTTGCCGGCCAGACACAGGCAGAACGGATGCCCGCTCGGGTCGAGGTAGACCCGGAAGCCCGGGTGCGCGGCATCGTCGCCCACCTTGCGACCGCCGAGCGCGAGCACGCGCGCCTCGGTGCTGTCGTAATCGTCCACCTCCAGGTCGAGGTGGGCCTGCATCGGCACGCTGTTGTCCGGCCAGGTCGGCGGCACATGGTCGGGCGCGAGTTGCAGGCCGAGACCGACCGCACCGTCCCGCGGCGCCAACTGGACCCAGTCGTCGTCGGTGTCGACGACCGGCCAGCCGAGCAACTCGCCGTAGAACGCCGCCAGTCCCTGCGGATCGGGTGTATCGAGCACGAACGTCTGCATCCGGATCTCTGCCATGTGCCAACTCTGCCGCGCAGCACCGACAACTGGCGCTCTCCGACCGGCAGATGGCTGACAGCCTTGATGTTCGCGTATTGAGAGTGTTCTATCGACATAACACTCTCAATGTTCGCGGAGGCGGAGGCCATGCCCAACCGGTTGAACGACGTCGAACTGGACGCCCGTGGAGCGCGCGCGCTCGCGCACCCGGTGCGACTGGCTATCCTCGCGCGGTTGCGTTCCGAAGGACCTTCCACCGCGAGTGCGCTCGCGCCATACGTCGGGGCCAGCCCGTCGGTGACCAGCTGGCACCTCCGCCACCTCGCCGAACACGGCCTGGTCGAGGATGACCCCGAAGATCACGGGGGCGGGCGGTCCCGCTGGTGGCGGTGTGTCGGGTCGGGCTTCCGGTTCGAGTTCGATCCCGCGGACCCTGCGGCGGGCGTTGCGCTCAGCGACGCGATCGAAGCGTCCGAGAGTGGGCTGGTCGAGCGCTGGCGCAACGACACTCGTGACACCTTGTCCCCGCGATGGCTGGCCGTGTCGGGCCGCTACAACACCCGGGTCCACGCGACGCCCGAGGAGATCGCAGCACTGGACGACGCGATCGAGGCGCTCCTGGCACCGCTCGCGCGGCGCCGGGCAGCCGATCGGCCCGCGGATGCTGCTCCGGTGCGGATCCTGCGCTACACCATGCCGGAAACCGCCGATGATCGTGACTGACTGGAAATGACTGCCGGCAAACGGGTTTGGCAGGATCGAGGATTTGCCACCTACTGGATCGGTTACGCGGTGTCAGCGTGCGGGGATCAGGTTTCCGCGCTGGCACTACCCCTCGTGGCGATCGGCGCACTGCACGCTTCGGCTGGAGAAGTCAGTGCGCTGACCGCGCTGATCTGGCTGCCCTATCTGGTGTCCGTGTTCGTCGGCACCTGGGTCGACCACCACGGGCGTCAACAGCGGCTGCTCATCGCCGCGGACCTGTGCCGGTGTGCCGGTGCGGCCGCGATACCCACGGCATACGCACTCGATGACCTGAGCCTGGCTACGCTCTACGCGTGCGCGCTAGTGCTCGGCTCGGGCAGTGTGCTCGGCGGGTGTTCGGGACAGAGCTTCTTCGTGCGACTGGTGCCGAAAGAGCAGTATGTCGAGGCAAATTCGGCTTTGTCGAGCACTCTGTCGATCGCAGCGCTGATCGGTCCTGCCCTTGCTGGTGTGCTGATTCAGGCGACCGGCGCAACCGACGCGGTCCTCGTGGACGCCAGCACTTTCGCCGTGTCAGCGATCGCGATCGCGCTGGTGCGCACCCACGTCCCGGCGCCGAAGCCAAGTGCGGAGGAGGCGTCATACATCGCGCGGTTGCGCGACGGCGTCCGCTACCTCTTCCGCCACCGCTATCTGCGTGCAAGCCTGGCGGCGTCGACGGCGATGAATCTCAGCGCTTTCATCACGCAGGCGGTCATCGTGCTCTTCGCGACGCGCCACCTGCAGCTGTCCGCGAGCCAGCTGGGCATCGCACTCAGCCTCGGCGCGATCGGTGGGTTGCTCGGCGCCCTCACCGCGCGCCCTTTCGCGGCGCTGGTCGGCACCGGGCGCGCCATGGCGTTCGGTGGCGGACTGAGCGTCCTCCCGTATGTCGCACTCGCCGGATTACACGGTCCGACAGCCGGTTTCGCCGGTCTGGCCGTCGCCGAGTTCATCGCCGCCTGGGCCGTGATGCAGTTCGACATCAACAACAACTCGGTGCGCGCCACGGTGACCGACGATGCGCTTCGCGGCCGGGTGGCGGGTGCGTACTCGACGATCAACTACGGCTCACGTCCGGTCGGCGCCGCCCTCGGCGGTGTGGTCGCCACAACAATCGACATCCGGGCAAGCTTCCTGGTCGCCGGGGTATTCGGCGTCGTCTCGGTGGGGCTCATCGCCCGCTCACCGATGATCCGCGTGCGATCCATCGAATCCGCAGCAACGACAGTGGGTTAGCGACACCACCCCGAACCCTCGACCGTCGAAGGTTGCGTACGCCTCGGGGAGCCAAACCTGCCCTAGACCTCGACCGTCGAAGGTTGCGTACGCCCAGCGCGGCGCGGGCTCAACCGCAGGCGCACCCGGTGACCGGTGCAGGCTTGGCGGCGGGTGCACCGATCGACGGCATACCGAGCGAGACCGCTGGCTTGCGCACTGCTCCGTCAATTTCGTTTTCCTGCAACGCTTCCCACGCATCGCCACCAGCCGTGGTGCGAACTCCCCAGGCGCCGCCCTCAACCGCGGAGTCAGCGACCAGGTGGTGGGGCGCGCCATACGTCACCCCGACCGTGACCAGATCACCCGGCCGCGGCCGCTGCGCGCCGGCCGGTAGCGCGAAGTGGACCAGCCGGTTGTCGCGGGCGCGGCCCGACATCCGGTGGGTTTCGGCGTCCTTGCGACCCTCCCCCGGCGACACGAGCACCTCGACCTCACGGCCTTCCAACTCCCGGTTGCCCGCCCAGGAGACTTCTTCCTGCACCTCGATCAGCCGGTCGAAGCGTTCTTGCACAACGGCTTTCGGCAACTGATCGGGCAACTCCGCCGCCGGCGTGCCGGGCCGGATCGAATACTGGAAGGTGAACGCCGACGAGAAGCGCGCCTCGCGCGTGACCCGCAAGGTCTCGGCGAAATCCTCCTCGGTCTCGCCCGGGAAACCGACGATGATGTCGGTCGTGATCGCTGCGTCCGGCATCTTCTCGCGCACGCGATCGAGGATGCCGAGGAACTTGGCCGACCGGTGGGAGCGGCGCATCGCCTTCAGCACCCGGTCGGAACCCGACTGCAACGGCATGTGCAGCGACGGCATCACGTTGGGGGTCTCGGCCATCGCATCGATCACGTCGTCGGTGAAAGCAGCAGGGTGCGGCGAAGTGAAACGCACCCGCTCCAGTCCGTCGATCTCACCGCAGGTGCGCAGCAGCTTGCCGAACGCGAGCCGGTCGCCGAACTCCACGCCATACGTGTTGACGTTCTGGCCGAGCAGCGTCACCTCGATGACACCCTGCTCGACGAGCGCGCGGATCTCGGCGAGCACGTCGCCCGGGCGCCGGTCCTTCTCCTTGCCGCGCAGCGACGGCACGATGCAGAAGGTGCAGGTGTTGTTGCACCCGACCGAGATCGACACCCAGCCGCTGTATGCCGAGTCGCGTCGCGTCGGCAACGTCGACGGGAAGACCTCCAGCGATTCGCGCAGCTCGACCTGCGCCTCCTCGCCCCACCGGGCGCGCTCCAGCAGCACCGGCAGCGAACCGACATTGTGCGTGCCGAAGACCACGTCCACCCACGGCGCCCGTTTCACGATGTCGCCCTGGTCCTTCTGCGCAAGGCAGCCACCGACTGCGATCTGCATCCCGGGGTGCGCGTCCTTCGCCGGGCGCAGCTGGCCGAGTTGCCCGTAGAGCTTGCCGGCCGCGTTCTCCCGGACCGCACACGTGTTGAAGACGACCACGTCCGGGTGCTCCGGCCGGTCGGCCGTGGCGAGCGCCGCGCGGTCGACATACCCCGCCGTCTCCAGCAGCCCGGCGATGCGTTCGGAGTCGTGCACGTTCATCTGGCACCCGTGGGTGCGGACTTCGTAGGTCTTCAGTGGCGCAGTCATGACTGGTCAAGGGTACGGCGCATCCGGGCTCCCGCCGAACCGCGCGCACCCCGCCTGATCGAGCGGACCCCTTGCGCATCGCGAGGACCCCATCTGCACGCCGGATTTGGGTCCGCTCATTCGGTATGGGGTCCGCTCGGTCAGGGCCGAATGCCCGGGTATGGCGAGCCGGGTCCCGAGCGCGGCGCTGGGGGAAACCCTGGTCTCGGCCGGGGCGCGCGCTGCGGCTGTTGCATGGCGACGATCGGCGCTGCCACGCCGGCCGCCACGAAGAAGCCCGGCGCCGCCCGGACCAGCACGCCGAATGTGCCGGCCGGTGGCACCAGCTCTGCCGCCGAGCCCAGCGCTGCAGCGCACGACACAGGCAGCGAGAAGAACAGCATCGCCGGGCCGACCTGGCTGAAACAGAGAGTCACCAGGAACGCGACGAAGGAGTAGATCGCGGCGAGCACGCAGCAACCCGCGAGCCCCAGCACCAGCCCCATGCCGAGCATCATCACGTCCGGGTCAGCGTCCTGGTGCGCTTCGTAGTAGCTATCCGAATTCGCCCGACTCAACCAGTGCAGGCACGCGACGGCCCCGAGTGCATGGACCCCCGCGCTCACGAGGTGCAGCACGCTCGTGGCGATCCACCACTTCCGTCCGGGCGGACGGGCGGGCACGAATGACGGGTCGTGGTTCGGCTTCATCCAGGGAACGTAACCGAGCCGGAGGCCCGAAAACGGTTGTCCACAGGGCGACTTCAGAAAACCTTCCCCGGGTTGAAGATGCCGTGCGGGTCGAGGGCGGCCTTGACCGCACGCTGCATCGCCATCACTTCGGGACCCAGCTCCCGAGCGGCTCCCGGCATCTTCAGCAGACCGACGCCGTGCTCGCCGGTGACGGTGCCGCCGAGCGCTAGGCACTCGTCGATGATCCGGTCGAACGCTTGCTGCGCGCGCAACCGCTCGTCCTCATCGTCCCGGCCGGCGACCATCAACGGGTGCAGATTGCCGTCGCCCGCGTGGGCGACGCTGGCAATGGTGATGCCGCTGTCCGCGGAGATCCGCTCAATCCGCCGCAGCATCTCCGGCACATGCTCCTTGGCGACCACGACGTCCTCGGTGAGCAGCGGACCCTTGCGTTCCATCGCCGGGTAGGCCAGCCGCCGGGCAGCCATCATCGCGTCGGCCTCCTCGGCGTCGGCCGTCTCGGCGACGAAGGTCGCCCCGCCGGTCTCGAACGCCGCAACCATCTCGCGCGCCGCCGCCACGCCCGCCTCGCCGGGCTCGTCCACCGTGCCGATCAGCACGACGTTCGCCTCCGACGCCAGACCCATGCCGGTCATCTCGTCCACCGCCTGCAGGCAGATCCGGTCAACGATCTCCAGGGCAGACGGCGTGAGCCCACGCGCCGCAACGTCGCGCACCGCGACGCCCGCATCGACAATGCTGTCGAAGTAGCCGAGCACGGTCCGGCCCGGGTCGGGCAGCGGCCGCAGCTTGACGGTGATCTCGGTGACGATGCCGAGCGTCCCCTCGGATCCGACGAAGAGACCCGCCAGGTCGAGACCTGCGACCCCCTTCGTCGTACGGCGCCCGAGGCGCACTACCTCGCCCGTACCGGTGACCGCCTCGAGACCGATGACGTAGTCGCGCGTCACGCCGTACTTCACGCAGCACACGCCGCCCGCGTTGGTGGCGACGTTGCCGCCGATCGTCGACCACGGCGAACTCGCTGGGTCCGGCGGATACCAAAGCCCTTCAACCGCAACGTCTTTGCGCAAGTCGTCGTTGACGACGCCCGGCTGCACCACGGCAATGCGCTCGAGCGGGTTCACCTCGAGCACGGCATCAAGCTTTGCCAGGCTGACCACGACGCTGCCGGCGATCGCGTTCGCACCGCCCGAGAGCCCGGTGCCCGCCCCGCGCGGCACGATCGGGACCTGGTGCTCGATCGCCCACCGCACCGTCGTCTGCACATCCGCAGTGCTCGTCGCACGCACCACAGCCAGCGGCGAGCCGTATGGCGCCCACTCCGCCTCGTCGTGCACGTATGACGCGACGACGTCGGCGTCGGTCAGCACGCGCGTGTCGTCGAGTCGCGCGATCAGTTCGTCGATGGCAGCCATGGGAGTCACGCTAGTCCGCCGCACCGCGATGCTCAGCGTGGGATGAGCGCCACGCCGATCGCGGCGAACAGTCCACCGGCGGCGCGGTCGATCGTGCGCTGCACTCGGCGGTATGCCGTGACGACGGGTCGCGAACCCGCACACCAGCTCACAACCGCGAACCACGTCATCGCCATGATGAGCATGACGCCGAGGACACCGGCCCGCACCGCGACCCCTTCGTGACGCGGCATCAGCGTCGCGAAGAGCGCGCCGAAGAAGACCAGAGCCTTTGGGTTGGCCAGATTGGTGAAAACCCCCAGCCGCCAGTACTTTCCGGCCCGCGGAGGTTCTGGCACTGCTTCCGCAGCTGCCTTGCGGGTAGACCAGAGGATGTGCACGCCATACCCGATCAGCAGTAGCGCACCAAATGTGCGCACCACGAGGTAGAGGTGCTCGTAGCGCGCCAGCAGAGCGCTGAGCCCGCACATGGCCAGCGTCGCCCAGCAGGCGATGCCGCATACGACACCGCAGCCGACCCGCAGGCCGGCGCGACGGCCGTGCGACGCCGAAGTCCTCAGCACCGCAAGGAAATCCGGACCTGGACTGGCTACGGCTACCAGCCAGGCCGCGAGCAAGGGAAGAACAGCGAGCATCTGGATCATCCGATCAGTGGCGAAGCGAGCACGACCGTGACGTCGGCCGCCTCGGAGGTCGTGCGGTAGGAGTGCGCGACGTCGCCCGCAAACGCAAGTAGGTCGCCGGCGCCGAGTTCGACCTGCTCGCCGGACGGCCCGGCGGACAACCTGCCCGCGGCGACCATCAGCTGCTCCAGCGTGCCGGGTGCATGCGGCACCCCGTCGAACCCGCTGTGAGCGGGAAGGCGCAGTCGCCAGATCTCGACCTGGTGGCCTCCGCTCACGCGGCGCAGCAGCTCACGATGCGGCCCGGACTCGTCGCCGTCGGTCGCCCGCACCACCTGCACCGCACCCTGATCGCGTTGTACCAACAGGTCGGTCAACGGCACGGCCAGCGCCACAGCGACCGCCTCAAGGGTGTCGATCGTGGGGTTGGATCGCCCTGACTCCAGGCCGGACAGCGTCGCCTTGGCGAGGCCGGCGCGCCGGGAAAGTTCGGCCGCCGACATACCGCGTTGCTCGCGGCGCAGCCGGATCTGCCGACCGATGGCGGCTGCGAGGGAGGAGCAGGCGAGCGACATACGTTCATTTTACCGAACAAATCGACCACTATGCAATATCGGTCCCTGTCCGCCGATGTCAGCGCCGCTCGCTACCGGACGCCGACGACGACATAGTCGTCGCCGTTCTCCCACACCGGGCCGACCTCCGCACAACCCGCATCCGCCAGCGCGACCTGTATGTCGCGTAGCGACGCCGCCTTCGACCCGTGCCGCTCGTGCGGGGATGGCAACCGGGCGTCCTCACGTCGGCGCACCAGTCCGGCGAGTTCGGGAGCTTCCTGCGCCGCATCCCACCATTGGACCCAGGTTTCGGCGTCCCGGCCCCCGGCGCGATCCGCCGCGCGCGCAGCGACGACGCGACGCAGCTCGTCCAGCCGGGGTGTGCGCTGTGGCTCGTAGAAGTGGTCGCCATCCACGAAAACACCACCGGATGCGAGGCTTCCGACCGCCTCGGCGATCATCGCCGCCAGATCGGTCATGTGCAGCCAATGCAGCGCGGTCGAACTGACGAATGCGTCAGGTGCCCGGCCCAGACCGAGCCGGTCGAGCCAACTCGGAACGCTGAGATCCGCCTGCACCACGCGGAAGGAATCGTCCCCGTATGCCGCTTCGGCCAGCCCGAGCAGTAGCGGATCCATGTCGACGCCGACCACCGTCGCCTGCGGCAACCGGGTCAGCAGCCGGTGGGCCAGCGAACCCGGCCCGACCCCGAGATCGACCACCAGCGGGTCCGGCCGCCCCACCTCGCCGACGACGTCGACGATCACCGCGAAGCGTTCCTCACGGTTGACGAAAAAGGTTGCCTGCTGATCGTCCCAGCGCTTCAGCCAGCGCAGTGCCCTGCTGCGATCCAAGGTCTCCGGTGCGAATGCGTGTCGATGCGTCATACGACGATCATGCTGGGCGCCTGGGCCGCGGGGTAGCCATTCGCCATTCCTTCAGAGTCATAGGCTGTACCTATGAGTGCATTGCCTGATGTCGATGATCTGCGGCTCGTCGTGGAGATCGCGAGGTCGGGCTCCGTCGGCGGCGCGGCGCGTGCACTTCGTGTCAGTCAGCCGTCGGCCAGCAGCCGACTAGCCAGGCTCGAACGGCGTTGCGACGCAACCCTCTTCGAGCGCGACACCACTGGAGCGCGACCGACCGCAGCCGGCGTCGAACTCGTCCGGCAGGCCGACCACATCCTCGGGCATCTGAGTGGGGCCTTCGCTGCCGCACGCGGGGCGGCCACCCAGCGGGCGCTGATCATCGGATGCTTCGCGGGTCTCGCATCGTTGCTGTTTCCCGCACTCGATGCGCTACTGCCGGGAACCGGTGTCGAACAACGGCTGGACCATGGTCCAGTGCTTGCCCAGTGGGTTTCCGAGGAAACGATGGACGCCGCATTCGTTGCGATTGCGGACCAGGTGACCCTCCCTGGCGGCGTCATGACACATCACGTCGGCCACGATCCCATGGTGCTCTTCCGCGCATCCGGTGTCGCGCCTGCCGGCCGCGGACGCATGCCGCTGCGCGACCGCCCGGTCATCGTCTCGACCTTCGACCTGCGCCTCGACGAGCTGATGCAACGACTGAGCGGGCTTGGTGCCGACGCCCGGCCAGGTGTCACGCTGGCGACAGCGATCGCGATGGCACGCAGGCGTGGCCAGCTCGCCGCACTCCCCCGCAGCGCCGTCGCAGCAGACCTGCACGCCGACGAATCGATCGACCGGCTGCCGTTCCGTATGTCGGTGCAGCTGTCGATGATCACCGGCCGGCGACCGGATCCGCGTCTTCTGGGCATGCTTCCGGGCCTGCGCCGCGAGCTCGGTCTGCGGCGGGACCGGCGCCAGAGCTGACGACTCCCCCGTGGTCGTGACCGGATCGTGCTGGTTGCCCGTTTCGCACCTGACTAGCGTCGGACCATGGCGCTTCGCTCGGCGGCGGTAGCCATCCGCTCGCTTGCTTCGTGTGCTCTGCTCACCTCGTGTGTGACTGCCAGCACCATCAAGGCGTGCCCGGCTGATGGCGAGCGGCGTCGAGGTGCACGTCGGCGGATCGACGCCGTTGCGCGGTGCCGAGGTGACAGTGTGCGTTCGGCCGACGTGCCGGAGCGCGCGATTCCCGCCTGGTGATCTCGCCGCCCGCACCGTGCACGTCGCCCAGCCGGCCATCGACTCGACGCGGCCGGTGCGGCTTCGGATTACCGGGCGCACTGCGGACGGACACTCGCTCGGCGGTTCCACCGAGGTGACCGTGACTCCCGTGCGCGATGCACCGAACGGTCCCACGTGTGGTCCGGTGGGCTACTTCGCGCATGTCACTGTCGAGGGGTAGGTGCGACGAGAGGTAGGCCGCCCGAGCACCTCCCGCGGCGACGTGGTCACGACGACGACGTCGCGGCGGGGGCGCGTCATCTGGCGCACCGTATGGGGCTCAGCCGGTGAGGACAGGACGTTCGCTCGACGCAGTTCTCAGGCCACCATAGTTCAGAAATATTTGCGTAGCACTCTTGTACTATCAGGGTGCGTCCAGGTAAACTGCAGGTACAGCGAAACACCCTGAACGGCAAGGAGGTCCGGGTATGACGACCAGCAACACCGGGCCTCTGCTGCCCGGCGAGGTTGAGGTTTCGGGAGTGCCCGGTGGTGACGTTTCCGGCGACGCGGTCGGTATGACGACTGCGTCTGACGCGCCAGCGGCGCCGGGTCCGGGTGCTCCGGATACAGCCGCAGCGGCTGGCTCTGGTCCCG
>NZ_RJJQ01000018.1 GCF_003724155.1 Flexivirga caeni
GTTACGCACCGCCGTCATCACCCGAGACCACGGATGCACCTTCCCTGGGTGTGACCGGCCACCGGGCATGTGCGAAGTCCATCACGTGAACCCATGGTGGGCCGGCGGGGAAACGTGTTTGCTCAACTCGGCGATGTTGTGCGCGTTCCACCACCACCTGGTCCACCGCCTCGGGCTACTCGCGGCCGTCACCGCCGCCGGGGTGTGCTGGGACCTGACCCCCGACCGGATGCCCACCCGCGACGCAGCCTGAGCACCGCGGCCTCGGCGGCGCCCGGGGGTGGCCGTGTGTGCCCTGGCCGGTGCGCTGAGTGGCGGGAGAGCGAAGCGGCGGAGCGTATGGAAAGGTCGCCAAGAGCGAGCCCGCCTCAAGGCAACTCACCGGCCGGCGAGCCTCCCGCAGCTTGATCCCTGGCCTTTCCGTGTGGTGGCTCTCCGAGTGCCCGATAGGGGCTCGTCTCACCGAGCGGGGTACAAACCCGCCGACCGGCATACGACCTCGGGCTGCGCGCTCCTCTCGCCGAGCGGGGTAGAAGCCCACCGAACGGGGTACAACCACGCACACTCAAGCACCGGTTTTCTACCCCGCTCGACACCGAAGTACCCCGCTCGACGAATAGGCGCCCGGCTGCTCGGCCGCACGGGTCAGACAACGCCGACTGACGCAGCACGCACCGAGTGACGCACGTGCAACTGCGTCACTCGGTGTTCCGTGCGTCACTCGGTAAGTGCTCTGCGCTCACTCGGTGAAGGCGCCGGCCAGTCAGTCCGCCAGGTAGCTGCGCATGGTGAGCAGGGCTCGCTCCAGCACGGCCGGCAGGTCGGCGTGCTCGTCGGCGAGCCACTCGCCATACCCCGTCATCGACAGGGCGAGCGCGACCTGGCTCGCGGTCTGCGGGAGCAGCGCCTCGGGGTCGGTGCCGGTGCGCTCGGCGACGTATTCGGCGATCACCCGACGCCAGTCGGCATACCGCAGCACGGAGTGCGCCTGGAGTTCGGGCGTCGTGAGGATCAGCCGCATGCGCACGCGATGTTCGGCCATCGCGGCAGCGGGAAAGCGGTTGAAGTCGATGACCGCGCGATGCACCGCCTCCTGCACCGGCCTATCGGCATAACTGCGCAGCGACTCCCGGAAGCCATCCAGGGTGTCGTCGAACTGTCCCCACGGAATGTCGTTCTTCGATCGGTAATAGCGCAACAGCGTGCGCCTGCCGATGCCTGCGGCACTCGCAATATCATCCAACGTCGTTGACACGAAACCGTTTTCGATGAAGAGATGGAAGGCAACCCGCTCGATCTCGGCGCGGGAGGTGACGACAGGGCGTCCGACACCGGGGTGGGTCGTCGGGCTGGCCATGAAAGTCAAGCTACCGCACCTCTTCCATTTTGACCCTCAGTGCCATTATTGTGGCTCACATCACATCGCCACCCGGCGGGGGCGTACGACGACGAAGGATGGCCGCCCATGAAACTGGAGAACCCCTGGAAGCAGAACCCCTGGTTCGAGTCGGTCGCCGTCGCGCAGCAGCGCGCCCGCAAGAAGCTCCCGGCTCCGGTCTACGGTGCGCTGATCGCCGGCTCCGAGCGCGGCCAGACGATCGAGGACAACCAGGCGGCGTTCGCCGAGCTCGGCTTCGCCCCGCACGTCGCCGGGCACCGGCCCGAGCGCTCGATGCAGCGCAGCCTGCTGGGGCAGGACCTGTCGCTGCCGGTCATGATCAGCCCGACCGGTGTGCAGGCGGTGCACCCCGACGGTGAGGTAGCCGTGGCGCGGGCGGCCGCGAGTAAGGGCACCGTGATGGGGTTGTCGAACTTCGCCAGCAAGTCGGTCGAGGAGGTCACGGCAACCGGCGCGCCGACCTTCTTCCAGATGTACTGGACCGGCCAGCGCGACGTGATGATCCAGCGGATGCAGCGCGCACATGCCGCCGGTGCACAAGGGCTGATCGCGACGCTCGACTGGTCGTTCTCGATGGGCCGCGACTGGGGCAGCCCGGAGATCCCGGACAAGGTCGACCTGTTGACGATGATCCGCTTCGCGCCGCAAGTTGCGATCAAGCCGCGGTGGATGTGGCAGTTCGGCAAGACTGGCGCCATCCCGGACCTGACGACGCCGAACCTGCAGCCGCCGGGTGGCGAGGCGCCCACCTTTTTCGGCGCCTACTACGAATGGATGACGACCACTCCGCCCACCTGGGAGGACGTCGCGTGGATGGCGCAGGAGTGGAAGCAGCTCAGCGGCCGGCCGTTCATCCTCAAGGGTGTCTACCGGGTTGACGACGCCCGCCGCGCAGTCGACGCAGGCGTCGACGCAATCTCGGTCTCCAACCACGGTGGCAACAACCTGGACGGCACGCCCGCGACGATCCGCGCTGTGCGCCCGGTCAGCCAGGCCGTCGGCAGCCAGATCACCGTGTTGCTCGACGGCGGCGTGCGCCGTGGCTCCGACGTGGTCAAGGCGCTCGCGATGGGAGCGGACGCCGTGCTCATCGGCCGGGCGTACCTCTGGGGTCTGGCGGCCAACGGTCAGGCGGGTGTCGAGAACGTGCTGGACGTGCTCCGCGGCGGCATCGACTCGGCGCTCCTCGGCCTCGGACTTTCCTCGATCGATGAGCTGACGCCCGAACACCTGCTGATCCCGGGCGGTTTCGACCGGGCGGTGGGAGCGCACAGCGAGTCGGCATGAACTCCCGGTGGGCGTCCGGTGGCCATCCCATGCGCCGCTGCGGCTGCCGATCTACAGTTGGCGTGGTGGCCGACGGGCCACCGCCTTCGATCCAGGACGGAGGCCGGGTATGACGACCGCCGGGCTGACCAGGACCCCGATGGGTGGGGTCGCAACGGGTCTGGTGAAGTTCCAGGCACCCGAGATCGTCTTCGGTCCGGGCGCGCTCGCCGAGGCGGGCTACTGCGCGCTGCGACTCGGCGCCCGGCGCCCGATGGTCGTGACCGACGAAGGCATTGTCGACGTCGGCTGGGCTGCAGAGCTCGAAAAGCATTTGTATGACGCAGGATTGACGCCGGTCGTGGTCTCCGGGGTGACTCCGAACCCCAAGGACCGGGAGATTGCCGCGGCATACGTCAGCTATCTGGAGCACTCCTGTGATGTGGTCATCGCGATCGGCGGCGGGTCCGCCATGGACGCAGCCAAGGGCGTCGCGATCCTGGCCGGCAACGGCGGCGCCATCCTCGACTATGGCGGCGTCGACCAGGTGCGCGAGCGCATCCCGCCGCTGCTGATGATCCCCACCACCTCCGGAACCGGAGCTGACGTGAGTCAGTTCTGCGTCGTCACCGACACGACCCGGCACGTCAAGGTGACGATCATGGGTCGCGCGCTCGTGCCGGACATCTCGATCACCGACCCCCGGCTGTTGCTGACCATGCCCGAATGGCTCAATGCCGCAACGGGATTGGACGCACTGACGCACGGCATCGAAGCTTTCGTGTCGCGTGCGCACAACCCCCTGGCGGATGTCCACGCGCTCAGCGCGGTCGGCCTGGTCCAGCAGCACCTGATGCGGACGATCGACGACCCGGCCGATGACCTCGCCCGCATTGGTATGGCGCAGGCCAGTCTCGATGCCGGGCTGGCCTTCAGCAACGCCATCCTCGGCGCCACGCATGCGATGAGCCACCAGGTCGGCGGACTGCTCGACGCTCCGCACGGTGTCATCAACGGCATCCTGCTTCCCCATGTCATCCGCTACAACGCGGCGAGTGCACCCGATCGATTCGTCGAGGTCGCCGCACGTTTCGGCGTGTCCGCACCGGGCGCACCCGGGGAGGAGATCGCCGAACTGCTCGCCGAGCGGGTCCGGCAACTTGCCGACGCGGTCGGCGTCCCGGCGTCGCTGAGTGCGCTCGGGATGACCGAGCGCGACGTCGAGGTGCTCTCGCGCAACTCGCTCGCCGACGCCTGCATCACCACGAACCCGCGCCGGTCCGATGTCGCCGACATCGAGCGGATCTTCCGCGAGGCGTTGTGAGACACGATGACTCGTGCCCCGTCGTCGCCCTCACCACCGGATGCCCTTGGTGCGCCTTCCGGCCGCAGCGACGACGTGCCACGCGAACCGGCCGACGAGATCTCCCGGCTGACCGGTGTCCGCACGGGAAAGAACTCCTACTACCCGGCGTTCGTGCGGTCCAGCACGCGAATGCAGCGGACGGTGCGCGCGATGGACCGCATCTCCAGCGTGGTGGTGCGGACCGTCGAGGGGCCTCGGGGTGTCCTGGAAGAGGTGGTCCGCGCGGCGGCCGGTCACCTGGAGGCACCGTGGGGACTACTGGCCCTCGGTGATGACCAATTGCGTGGTGCCCGACCGCGTTTCGTGGTGGTCGGTCCGGGTGGGCGCAGTCCCGATGACGCCGCCCGGTTGCCGGCGTACGTTATGGCGGAGTTGACCGCCATACGCGCCGGCGAACGTGCCTTCGGTGCGGTGAGCACCGGGTGGCTGCGATCTCCGATGAACCTCGAAGGCCGCCAGATCGGAGTCCTATCGGTCCGCCCGGGGCTGGGCGAGGATCCCGAGCCGGAGGATCTGGCGGTGCTGCGGATCCTCGCCAACCAGGCGTCGGTGTCGTTGCACACCTCCGAGCAGTACCAGGCCGGGGTGACCCTGCACCGGCGTGCACAGCGGCTCAACCGTGCGGCCGAGCTCCAGGCGCGCGATCTCGCGGTGCGCACCGCCGAACTGCAGGCCGCCGAGAAGCAACTGGTGGCCGCAACCCAGCGGGAGATCGTCGGCAGCGAGCGGCACCGCATCGCCCGTGAACTGCACGACAGCGTCACACAGTACGTCCTGTCGGCCGGTATGGCGGTCGAGGTCGCGCGCGGGGACGCGGTCGACCGAAGCCTGGACAGCATGGCCGAACAGCTATCTCGCGCAAAGGTTTTCACCCAGACCGCGGTCGAGCAGCTGCGCACGGCGATCTATGCGCTGGACCAGCCGCCCGAGGAGGCGGCCGCGTCGCTGGAAGAACTCATCGGGCTGGTCGTGGCACATCACCGGCCCGCGCTGGACGTGCGGGTGGTGGCCGAGGGGGCAGTCAGTGAGATCCCGGCGGCCGCGAGCCAGGACCTCGCGCGGTCGGTCGGCGAGTCACTCTTCAACGTCGCGGCCCATGCGCGTGCGACGCGGGTGAACGTGCGGTTGCGCTACCGCCCGGAGGCACTCACCGTGTCCGTCTCCGACGACGGGTCCGGCGATCCGACCACCCTGCGGCGGATGTTGCGGCTGGAGCAGCGTTCGGTCGGCGACGGCCGGCATCGTGGCTTGGTGAACATGGACGACCGCCTTCGGTCCATCGGCGGCACGCTGGCCTTCCGGCGCTCCCGGCTCGGCGGGGTGCGCATCGTGCTGCGCGTGCCATTGCCCGTGCAGACCCGAGCAACCTCTTCCGCAGGAGCGCCATGACCGCCACCCACACGCCGATCCGCATCATGCTCGTCGACGACCACGCCATCGTCCGGCAGGGCCTGCGATCGATCCTGGAACGCGACGCCGGCATCAAGGTGATCGCCGAGGCGTCCTCCCGGGGGGAGTGCCTCGCACTGATGGAGCGCACCACACCCGACGTGCTGCTGCTGGACCTGAAGCTCTCGACGTCCAGCGACACCGAGGGCCTGGATCTGGCCCGGGAGGTCGCCGAGCGGCATCCGTCGGTCGCGATCCTGGTGCTGACGACATTTCTCGACGAGCAACTGGTCCTGCGGGCGGTGCAGGCCGGCGCGAAAGGCTACGTCGTCAAGGATGTCGACACCGACGCGCTGGTCCGCGCCATACACGACGTGAGCCGGGGCGAGTCGGCGTTCGATGCGCGCAGCGCAGCGGCGATGGTGCGCGGAGTCCGCACGCCCGTGCCGGAGGCCAAACCGGTGCTCTCGCCGCGCGAGCTTCAGGTGCTGGCGCACCTGGCGCGGGGTTTATCCAACAAGGAGATCGGCAAGCGACTGTATGTCGGGGAAACCACGGCCAAGTTCCACGTCGGCAACATCCTGCGCAAGCTGGGCGTCTCCAGCCGGGCGGAGGCGGTCTACGAGGCGACCCAGCGCAAACTGCTGTAGGCGGCGCGCTCGCCCCGCGCGCAAGCGTTACGTCGGGCGGTCGAGCAGCAGCCAGCCGCCGTGGTGCTCGTAAACCCGCCAATCCCAATCGGTTCCGGCTCCTCGCACCCAGGTGCGCAGGTCGGCGAGGGTCAGGCTGCGCAGGTGCCCGAACTGTTGCGACGGCTCCTCCTCGAACGGCACGGCGACCACCACCCGGCGTCGCGCCATGCGGCACGCCTCCCGGATGATCTCCACGGCGGTGTCGTCGGGCACATGCTCCAGCAGATGTATGGCGAGGACGGTGTCGAAACTCCCGTCCGGTTCCGTGAGCCGCGCCGCATCCGCGACCAGCGTCCGCACGGGCAGGTCCAGCAGCCGGCTCATGTCCAGCAGCAGGTGCACGGCTTCCGCAGAGAGGTCGCTCGCGGTGATTTCCAGGCCCGCCCGCGCCAGCCGCAGCGCCTGGAATCCGAAGCAGGTGCCGAGTTCGTGCACGGCGGTCCCGCGGATCACTTCCTGCACGTGCTCGTGCACTGGCGCGTAGGCCGCGATCGACCCGCGACCGCTGGGCTCGGCGATCTCCTCGTCGATGCGGCGCAGGGTGTTGCGGTAGAAGTTCAGCCACGCCTGTTGCGGGGTCTCGGCGCAGGTCAGCACGATGCCGACGAGCAGCTCCTCGAACAGCTCCGGCCCACGGATCCATCCGGCGTCGAAGAGTTCCTCGCTCAGCTGTCCGGAGATGTCGTCGCTGACCTCTCCGGCGCCGAGATCGTGCTCCAGCAGCAGGCCGGTGCCGACCCGCCCGACGTCGAAGTGCGCGGTGCGGGTGATGCCGAGCCGCCGCTGGTCGACCAGCGGCTGGCGGCGCACGGTGACCGTCTCGCTGCGATAGACCCCGCCCGGGCAGGGCCGGTAGGCGTCCAGCTCCATCTCGTCCACGCCGCTCACGACGGTGACCCGGCCCCCTCGGCCAGGACGTGCGAGAAGGCGCGCAGCTGGCGCAGGTTTCGCACGACCTCCACCGTGTCGCAGTGCTCGGCATACAGCGGCAGATCGCACCGGCCGAGCGGCCACGAATACCGCGGCTCGGGCGTCAGCCACACCACCGACCGAGATCGCCGCGCGATCTCGGCGAAGGTGTCGAGCGCGGGGTCCTTGCCGTTGCCGCGGCCGTCACCGATGACGATGACCGTGGTCCGGTGATTGAGCGCAGAGCCGTAGTCGTCGAGAAACTGCCGCAGCGACGAGCCGTAGTCGGAGTCGGCGTCGACGTCGATCTTCCCGCCGTCGGCCTTACCGGCCATGATCTGCGAAAGCGCTTGCTGCACATGGTGATCGGCGAAGAGCGAGGTGATCTCGGCGCATTCGTCGACGAAGACGAACGAGCGCACCTGCGAGGCGATGGACTGCAGGCTGTGCACCAGGTGCAACGCGAAAGCCGACGTGGCACGCACCGACAGCGACACGTCGCAGAGGATGACAAGGCGCGGCCGGTCCTCGCGCTTGCTGACCAGCACCGGCCGGAACGGTACCCCGTCATACCGCATGTTGGTGCGCATGGTGCGCCGGCTGTCGATGACCCCCGTGCCGGAAACATGCCGGCGCGGGCGGGGCGCGCCGCGCAGGCTGCGCAGCAACCTGCGCAGGGCGTCCTCGAAGGCGATGCGCTCGGACTCTTCGATGACCTCGGCACGTGCCGCTTGGACTTCGCGGGCCTCGATCTCCTGCTCGTCGCGCAACAGGCTCTCCAGGTGCTGGCGCAACTGCTCGGGCAACCCGGCCAGCAGCGGTGCGAGGCGCTCGCGGAGTGCGGCCAGATCGGGATCGAGGTCCGGCTCGGCGGCGTCCTCGTCAGGTTCGCCGAGCCAGCTGAGCAGCGCCATCTCCTCGGCCACCGAGAGCTCCGCGTCGATCTGCAGCCCGGGGTTCTTGGTCAACCGCCCGGGCGCACCCGGGTTGTGCAGTGCCCTGGTGCTGATCTGCACGCGCGCCGCCTCACCCGCCGACACCTTGCCGTCCTTGGACACCACGATCTCGTCGGTCATCGAGGCCATGTCGAGCTTGTTGGCCTCCTGATGCAGGTTGTACTGCTGGGCCAGATCCTCGGGTTTGAAGTAGTCCTTGATGTCCTTGGGCGCGTCGTGGGAGTGGCCGTCCTGGGGTGTGTCGGACAGTTCGTCGGAGAGCGTGAACTCCTGCAGGGCACCCTCGTCACTGAGGTCGTCGTGCGCGTGGCCGTGCTCGTGCGGCGCGGCCACCACCGGGCGGAGCCGGAAGAACCGGTCGAAGACGTCGTCGAAGACCTCCAGGTCACGACGGTCCTTGACCAGCGACACGGTCAGTGCCGACCGCAACACCTCCCGGTCGGTGATGATCCCCGGACGGCCCACGGCCTGTGCGGCGTCGAGTGCCTCGGCGACACTGATCCGCAGTCCGTGCAGCCGCAGGAAGCGGATGAACCGGTGCAGCGTGGCGTCCACTGACTGACCGCCCCTCAGACCGGGCGGCGGCGCGCGGAGCCGCGCGCAAACGATCGACTCCCCTGTCCGGGGGTGACCTTCCGCGGCGGTGCGGCCTTGGCCGACGGGGATCCGTAGTAGCTCTCGTCGTGCCGGCCCGGGAGGTCCTTGTCCTGCCGAACCTGCCGCCCGTCCGGGTCCGTGACACCGGCCGGCTCGTCGTGCGTGTGGTCGTGGTCGTGGTCGTGACTGTGCCCGTGTCCGTGGTGGTGACCGTGGCCGTGGTCGAGCGAGTCGGGCACGTCGGCGTTCGGGTCGAGCAGTCGCGGGATCTGCCGGGTCGCCAGCGCGAGATCCCGTTCGTACTTCATCACCACGTTCATCGTGTCGGCGAGCACGGCCGGCGACAGCTCCTCGACGCCGAGCACCGCGAGCGTGCGCGCCCAGTCGATGGTTTCGGAGATGCTGGGCGACTTGCGCAGGTCGAGGGTGCGCAGCGACCGCACCACTTCCACGAGTTGCTGGGCGACCGAGTCGGCAAGACCGGTGTCCTTGGAGCGGATGATCTCCAGCTCGCGTTCGGCCGCGGGATAGTCGAGGAAAAGATGCAGGCAGCGGCGTTTCAGCGCCGCGGACAGGTCACGGGTGTTGTTCGAGGTGAGTATGACGAGGGGCGTCGTCTGAGCCACGAAGGTGCCGATCTCGGGCACCGACACCTGAAACTCCGCGAGCAGCTCCAGCAGCACCGCCTCCAGCGCCTCGTCCGCCCGGTCCACCTCGTCGATGAGCAGCACCACGGGCTCGGTGGACTGCACCGCTTCGAGCAGCGGCCGGGGCGCGAGGAACCGCTCGGAGAAGAACACGTTGTCCTGCGCGGCGATTCGCTCGATGGCGGCGTCCAGCGTCGTCGTGTCGGCGATGATGTCGCCGATCTTCTCCCGCAGCATCTGGGTGTAAAGCAGTTGCTTGCCGTAGTCCCACTCGTAGAGCGCCTTGGTCTCGTCCTGGCCCTCGTAGCACTGCAGGCGCAGCAGCCGGCGACCGGTCGCGAGCGCGACGCTCTGTGCCAGCTGCGTCTTGCCGACCCCCGCCGGTCCTTCCAGCAGCAGCGGCTTGCCGAGGGCCGACTGCAGGAATGCCGTCGTGGCGAGCCGGTTGTCGGTCAGGTAGCCGACCGCGTGCAGTCGTTCGCGTGCGTCGTCGACGCCGGTGAAGTCGGGGTCGGGCGACTGGTCATCGACCGGAGCGGGCGTGCTGGCGGTGGGCGTGGTCACGAAGTCTGCTTCCTCTGGCTCGAGTGTGGCGGGGTGGGCGTTGCCCGCGACCGGTGAGGTGGCCGGTCGCGGGCAACGAGGTATGCCGGCAGGCGGATCAGCTGAGCAGGTCGTCCAGGTCTCCGTTGAAGCAGTGCTCCACGACCGGGCGGACCGTCTCGAACGTGCACTCCTTGGCGTTGCCCGGGGTGCAGGCGTCACCGAGCACGTGGTTGGTGACCTTGTCGATGTCGTCCTTGTCGCCCTTGATGACCCCGCGCTCCGCGTAATACTTCGTCGGGCCTTCGCCCAGCCGGTTCTTGGAGTAGGAGTCCTTGGTGACGTCGGTGAACTTCTCGGTGATGCCGACATCGCGCAGCAGGCGGATGGCAGCTTCGAGTGCCGCGTCGGCGGCCTGCACGTCCGTCATACCGTAGGTGTCCACGCCCATCACGGCGGCCATCTCGGCGAACCGCTTGTACTGGGTCGGCATGTTGAACGCCCAGACACGAGGCAGCGCGATGGCGTTGTTGAGTCCGTGGTGAGTGTCGTAGAACGCGCTGACCGCGTGCGAGATCGAGTGGATGATGCCGAGGCCGCCGGAGTTGAACGCCTGTGCCGCGATGTACTGCGCGTACATCATGCCTTCGCGGCCTGCCAGGTCCTGACCGTTCCACGTTGCCTGCCGCAGGTTCTGTGCGGTCAGCTGGACGGCGCGCAGCGCGTTGCCGAGTGACGGCTCGAAGTTGAGCCGGGAGACGTAGGGCTCGCTCGCGTGGGCCAGCACGTCGAAACCGCACTGTGCGGTGTAGTCGACGGGCAGGTCGTAGTAGAGCACCGGGTCGTCGATGGCGAGGGTTGTCACCGAAGCATCGTCGAAGGCGACGTACTTGTGCGGCTGGTCCGGGTCGGTCGTGGTGTCGGTGATGACGTATGCCCAGGACGTCTCCGAGCCGGTGCCGGCGGTCGTGGACACCGCGATGTGCGGCGGGTTCTTGGGGTTCTCGCTCTTGTTGAAACCCTCGAACTCGTTGACGTTACGGCCGTCGTGCGCCACCGAGATGCGGGCGCCCTTGCACGCGTCGTGCGAGGAGCCCCCGCCGATCGAGACGAAGGAGTCGCACTTGTTGTCCTGGTAGAGCGCCACGGCATCCATGACGTTGTAGTCCTTGGGGTTGGACTCGACCTTGTCGTAGACGACGACCTCGAGCCCGTGGTATTTCATCGACTCGACGATCTTGTGGACGACATCCGTCCCGCGCAGGCCCGAGGTCATCACGAGGGTCTTGTGGAAGCCGGCCTTGAGCGCCTCCGGTCCGATCATCTCGTGCGCACCGGGACCCATCAGGGCACGCGGGAACGGGTGAAACTCCTTGATGGGGAACGGCTTCAGCAGCTCGTCAACTTGCATGGATCCTCCTGCATGAGGGATGGCGCGGGTCCGCGATCGGGATTGATGCCGACACCTTCGACGGTAGGAAACGGTGTGGTCCACGTCACCAGGCCTTTCGGGTCACGCCCGCTGGTCTTCCGGCCGGGAGGTGAACTGTCCGTTCGGCCAGGTTGCGGCCCACCGGGCAGGTAGTGTGAGTGACGCGCCGGGCTTCATACCGTGAGGGCGAGCGCCCGCACCGGCGTCCGTGGTCCCGGCATGACCGGGCACGTCATACATCTGCCGAAGGAGCTGTGGATGACCAGCGAAGAACTCGAGCGCGAGACACCGGACCAGACCGAAGCAGCCCAGGAGGTGCTCGCCGACGACCTCGTCGAGGACGTGTCCATCGACGGAATGTGCGGCGTCTACTGATGCTGGACGAGGCATGGGTGCTGAACGGCTCGGTGGCTTTACGCCCCGAGCCGTTCGGCGCTCTCGCCTACGACTTCACCACCCGCCGCCTGTCCTTCCTGAAAGACCCGGCGCTGGTCGAGGTGGTGCGCGCGCTCGGCGAACACGCCACTGTCACCGAGACTTTCGACGCCGTGGGCATTGCGCCGGCGGACCGGCCGCGCTTCGGCGCTGCACTGGAGCGGCTGGCCGGCCAGCAGATGATCGTTCGCAGGGACGCGGCGTAGGCCGCGCGCTGCGCCTGTCCCCGAATCAACGTCAAGGAGCAGCATGACCGCCGTCGCCTCCCGTCCGGCCGCCACCCGCCTGGTGGACCACTTCGAATACGGCTTGGACGCGCCGATCTGCCTGACCTGGGAGTTGACCTACGCGTGCAACCTGGCGTGCGTGCACTGCCTGAGCTCCTCCGGCCGCCGCGACCCCCGCGAGCTGACGACCGACGAGTGCAAGGCGCTCATCGATGAGTTCGAGCGGATGCAGATCTTCTACGTCAACATCGGCGGTGGCGAGCCGACGGTACGCCCGGACTTCTGGGAGCTGCTGGACTACGCGGTAGCGCATCACGTCGGAGTCAAGTTCTCCACCAACGGTTTTCGCATCACTTCCGAGCGGGCTCGGCAACTGGCCGCCACCGACTACGTCGACGTGCAGGTGTCGCTGGACGGTGCGACCGCGGAGGTCAACGACCCGATCCGCGGAGCCGGCACGTATGACGCCGCGCTGCGCGCGATGGACAACCTGCGCGACGCGGGGATGAAGGACTTCAAGCTGTCCGTCGTCTGCACCCGCGACAACATCCCGCAGCTCGATGAGTTCAAGAAGATCGCCGACGACCACGGCGCCCAGTTGCGGCTCACCCGGCTGCGGCCGGCCGGGCGTGGTGCCGACGTGTGGGAGGACCTGCACCCGCTGCCGCACCAGCAGCGCGAGCTCTACGACTGGCTGGTCGCCCACGGCGAGGGTGTGCTCACCGGCGACTCGTTCTTCCATCTGGCGGCCTTCGGCGACGCATTGCCCGGCCTCAACCTGTGTGGTGCCGGTCGCGTGGTGTGCCTGGTGGACCCGGTCGGCGACGTCTACGCGTGCCCGTTCGCCATACACGACAACTTCCTGGCCGGGAACATCCGCGACGAGGGTTTCAAGCAGGTATGGCAGGAGTCCGCGCTCTTCCGTTCGCTGCGCGAGCCGCAGACCGGCGGGGCGTGCACGTCCTGCTCGGCATACGACTCCTGCCGCGGCGGCTGTATGGCGGCGAAGTTCTTCACCGGTATGCCGCTGGACGGACCCGACCCGGAGTGCGTCAAGGGCAACGCCGAGTTCGTCTCTGCCGGAGACCGGCCGGCTCCCTCCCAGGACCATTCGCACCGCGGCACGGTGCGCAACGCGCCGGTGCCGGTCAGCATCGGCCGGCGCCGCCCGCCGACCACGATGTGCGACGAATCTCCCGTGAACGCAGCGGATCTCACACCCACCGGATCGTGAACCACGCGCCCCGGCTGGGCGCCGTCACGAGTGCCGCGGCCACGGGGACGCAGGTGCTGCTGGTGCCGCTCGGCAGCGTGGAACAGCACGGCCCACACCTGCCGTTGTCGACCGACTCGCTGATCGCGACCGCGGTGTGCGACCGGGTTGCCGCTGCACTGCGTGCGGCAGGAGTCGACGCGACGGCCGCGCCGTGCCTGGACTTCGGGGCAAGTGGCGAGCACGAGGGCTTCGACGGCACCGTCTCGATCGGCTGCGACGCCCTGCGCCTCGTGCTGGTGGAGCTGGTGCGCTCGGCCCGGCGCTGGGCGGACCGCATCGTGCTGGTCTCCGGCCACGGTGGCAATATCGGTGCGATGATCGAGGCCGTGCACCTCTTGATGCGTGAGCGCCCGGCCATCGCGTGGACCACGTGCGCCGAGCCCGGTTTCGACGCGCACGCCGGGCATGCCGAAACCTCGATGCTGCTGGCCATCGCGCCCGAGTGCGTGCGGCTGGACCGCGCCGAGGCCGGCAACACCACTCCGGCGTCGCAGTTGTGGCCGCAACTGCGGCAGGGCGGGGTGGCAGCGGTGGCCCCGAACGGCGTGCTGGGCGACCCGCGTTCGGCCACCGCGCCGGACGGCGAGCGCATGCTGTCGGCACTGGCCGACCGGATCGCCACCCAGGTTCTCGCCATGACCGACGGAGGCGTCGACGATCGAGGAGCGCTCGTGCGTCCGCAGGAGCCGCGATGATCGGCCGCGTGGTGGTGCTGGGCGGCGGCGGCCGGGGCATCGGCGCGACCACCGCGCGACTGCTCGCGGCGCGCGGTGACACGGCGGTCGTGCTGGATGCCTTCGATGTTCGCGACTCCTTCTACCCACTCGCGGACGGCGCGGATCGCGCTGCGGTGCAAGAGATTTCGGGCGTGGAGACGGTGTCCGTGGATCTGCGCGACGCGGCCGCGACGCGGACGGCGGTGACCGACGCCGTGCAGCGGCACGGCCGTATCGACGCCGTGGTCGCCTTTGCCGGAGCGGTCAGCGGCGGCCACCCGTTGTGGGAGACGACCGAGGAGACGCTGCAGCAGGCGCTGGCGTTCAACACGCTGACGACGTGGCACCTGGCCCGGGCCGCGCTGCCGCACCTGCTGACCCGTCCGGCGACGGCGTCTCCGGCATTCGTCGCACTGACCAGCGTGGCGGGCGAGAAGGGCCTGTTCGGGCTGGCGCCATACGTCGTCGCGAAGCACGCGACGGTCGGTGTGGTGCACGCGCTTGCCGCCGATCTGGCCGGCACGCCGGTCACGGCCTGCGGCATCGCGCCCGGCTCGACCGACACCACCATGCTGCGGCAGACCGCCGCGGCATACGGGCTCAGCGACGTGACCGAGCTGGCGCAGTACCAGCACGGGCGAAGGCCGCTGCAACCCGAGGACGTCGCCCGCGTCGTGCTGTTCGCGCTGGATGCCGGGCGGGTGGTGCACGGCGCGATCCTGCCGGCCGACGCGGGCTTCGGCCGTGTCTGAATCGGACGTTCTGCCAACTGGTTTCGAGGTCGCGCTCAGCGCCTCGACGCATCGATGCACCGACGGCCGGACGCTGTATGGCGAGGCCGGCACCATCGTGCGGCTGCGTTCCGCCGCGGTGGCGCGCCTCGACGCGCACGGGGCGGTGCGGGTGACGGACCGGACCTCGCGCGTGCTGGCCCGGACCCTGCTCGATCGCGGTCTGGCGGCGCCGGTATGGCGTGACGCCGCCCTCGGCGGCACCGGTGACATCACGCTGGTGGTGCCGGTTCGCGACCGGCCGGACGGGGTCGACAGATTGCTCGCCGGCTGCGCCGGGGTGCCCGCGATCGTGGTCGACGACGGCTCCCGCGACCCGGCCGCGTTGCGCGTCGTCTGCGAGCGGTACGGCGCGCGACTGCTGCGGCACGAACACTCCCGCGGGCCGGCGGCAGCGCGCAACACCGGTCTCGCGCACGCGGCGACGGAGCTGGTGGCGTTCGCCGACTCGGACGTGGTGCTCGGCGCCGACACGCTCGAGCTACTGCGCCGGCATTTCGTGGATCCGCAGGTGGGGCTGGTCGCGCCGCGGATCCTCGGCCTGGAGCCGGACGGTGGCGTGCTGCACCGCTACGAGGCAGCGAGTTCTTCTCTCGACCTGGGTGCCGAGCCGGCGCTGGTGCGGCCGCACGCTCGGGTCTCATATGTGCCCAGCGCGATGCTGCTTGCGCGAAAATCCGCTCTGGGTAACGGTTTCGACGAGTCGATGCAGGTCGCGGAGGACGTTGACCTGGTCTGGCGGGTCAGTGCGCAGTGGGCGGTGCGCTACGAGCCGGAGGCACGCGTGCGGCACGAGCACCGGGTGCACTTCGATGAGTGGTTCGCCCGCCGGATGCTCTACGGCACCGGTGCTGCTCCGCTGGCGACCCGGCACGGCTCGGCCGTCGCCCCGGCCGTGCTGACCCCGTGGACGGCGGCTGTGACGGCTGGGCTGCTCGCCCAGCGGCGGTGGAGCCCGGTGCTGGTCGCGGGGGCGTCCGCGGTGTTGTGGTGCCGGTTGCGGCACCGGTTCGCCGACTCCGACGATCCGGCCGGATCCGCCACCGCGCTGACGAAGGTCGCGCTGCGCGCGGCCCTGGAGCAGACCGCGTCCATCGCGACTCGCCACTACGTGCCGGTGTTTCTCGCGCTCGCACCGTTCTCCAGGCGCGCCCGGCGTGCCTATCTCGTGTCGGCCGTCGCAGCGGGACTCGTGGACCACCGGCGCAAGCAGCCGAAGCTGGATCCGGTGCGGTTCATCGGGTTACGCGCCCTCGACGATCTCGCCTACGGTCTCGGTCTCTGGCAGGGTGTGCTCGCCGAACGCTCGCCGCGCGCCCTGCTCCCGCTCGTCAAGGGTGTGCGCCTGGACGTGACGCGAAGGGGCAGGTCGAGCAATCGGCCTTGCCGAGCGGGGTAGATCCTCACCGAGCGGGGTAGATCCGCGGGCGTTCACGGCCCGGATTTGTACCCCGCTCGGTGGGTTAGTACCCCGCTCGGCGGTGGAAGGCTGGTTTGGGTGGTCGATGCGACCCACGGCTAGCCTCGCTGAGATGGGCTTGCCATCGACGCATCGGGGTAATAATTTTGTGCCCTTAGAAATAAGGTTGCTACCACGAAGGGTCCGTCCGTGACAGAAGTCGTCGCCGAAGTCGTTTCCACCGATGCAGCAGACTGGTGGCGACAGGCGGTCGTCTACCAGATCTATCCGCGCAGCTTCGCCGACGCCAACGGCGACGGCCTGGGTGACGTCCAAGGCATCATCAGCCGCGCGGACTACCTGGCCGCGCTCGGCGTCGATGCCGTGTGGCTCAGCCCGTTCTACCCGTCGGCGCTGGCCGACGGCGGTTACGACGTCGACGACTACCGCGATGTCGACCCCCGGCTCGGCAGCCTGGACGACTTCGACGCCATGGTCGAGGCGTTGCACGCGCGAGGCATCAAGGTCGTGGTCGACATCGTGCCCAACCACACCTCGAACCGCCACGAGTGGTTCCAGGAGGCGCTGGCAGCCGGCCGCGGGTCAGCGGCGCGCGACCGCTACATCTTCCGCGAGGGCACCGGCCCGGATGGCAGCGAGCCGCCGGCCGACTGGACCTCGATGTTCGGCGGGTCGGCGTGGGAGCGCGTTGCCGACGGCCAGTGGTACCTGCACCTGTTCGCCCCGGAACAGCCCGACCTGAACTGGGCCAACCGTGAGGTGCGCGACGACTTCCTGAAGACCTTGCGCTTCTGGTCCGACCGGGGCGTCGACGGCTTCCGCGTGGACGTGGCGCACGCGCTCACCAAGGACCTCAGCGACCCGTTGCCCAGCACCGCGGACCTCCTTGCGCTGCCTCGCGGCACGGGAAACCACCCGATCTGGGACCGGGACGAGGTGCACGAGATCTATGCCGAATGGCGGGAGGTCTTCAACTCCTACGACCCGCCGCGCACCGCCGTCGCCGAGGCATGGGTCGAGACGCACCGGGTGCCGCTCTACGCCAGTCCCACCAGTCTCGGCCAGGCCTTCAACTTCGACCTGGTGCAGGCTGACTTCGACGCGGCGCAGTTCCGCCGGATCATCGACGCCAACCTCGAACTCGCTGCAAAGAGTGGGTCGTCCAGCACCTGGGTGCTGTCCAACCACGACGTCGTCCGCCACGCGACCCGTTACGGCCTGCCGCCGGCCGAGCACGGCCCGGACAGCCGGCCGATCACGGAGCCCGGGCGGGCCTGGCTGCTGACCGGGGGTGTCGAGCCGGTGCTCGATCGCGACCGCGGTGAGCGCCGAGCGCGGGCGGCTTCCATGCTGCTGCTCGCATTGCCCGGCTCGGCATACCTCTACCAGGGCGAAGAACTCGGCCTGCAGGAGGTTGCCGACATACCGGCGGCGGACCGGCAGGATCCGACCTTCTTCCGCAGCCCCGGCGTGAGCGTCGGCCGGGACGGCTGCCGGGTGCCGCTGCCCTGGACCGAGGCGGGGGAGTCACACGGCTTCGGTGCCGCGGCACCCCATCTGCCGCAGCCGGCCTGGTTCGCGCAGTGGTCGGTCGAGGCGGAGGAAGGCGATCCGGCATCGACACTGCACCTCTACCGCCGGGCACTGGAGTTGCGGCACCGGCTGCAGTCCGGGGAGCACCTGGACTGGCTGGAGACTGGCCGCGACGACGTGCTGGCCTTCCGGCGACCCGACGGGTGGGTGAACGTGACCAATTTCGGCAGCACGCCGACCGAGCTCCCGGATGGCGAAATCCTGCTGGCCAGTGAGGACTTCGAGGGCCGGACGCTGCCTGGGGAGACCACGGCCTGGCTGAGGTCCTGACGGCCGCACCCTGCACCGCGACGGTTCAGTCGGCCGCTGACGGTGCGGGGTCGTCGGCCAGGCCGAGCTCGCGCCATACGGTATGCCGCGCCAGCGTCAGCGCACCGATCAGCACCCCGCGCCCGCCCAAGGGTGACGCCACGATCCGGGCGGGCCGGCTGGTCAGTTCGACGTGGTCCGGCAGCGCCTCCTGGATCAGCGGCACCACGTCTTTGGCCGCCGCGACTGCCCCGCAGATCACCACGAGCTCGGGGTCGAGCAGCAGGTGCAGCGCGGCGATCGTCCGCGCGACAGGCCGTAGGGCACTGACGGCGAGCCGTTGGGTGGCGCGATCGGTCGCGGCGATCTCGAAAGCGTCCGCGGTGGTCAGACCGCCGGCAACCGCCGCGCGTTCGGCCAGCGCCGCATAGCGGTGGGGGTTGCGCTCGGCCGCGTCATGGGCCGCGACTCGCACCAGGCGGCCGGCGCCGTCGGGTGAGCCGCCGAGCAGAAATCCTGCGGCGCCCGCTTCGCCGGCTGCCCCGCGTGCTCCGTGCAGCAGGTGCCCGTCGGTGATGACACCGGCACCGAGCCGTTCGCCGGCGAGGAGGGCGACCAGGTTGGTCTCGCCCACGGCCGCCCCCTCGCTGCGTTCGGCCAGGGCAGCAAGGTTCGCATCGTTCTCCAGCTCGACCGTCGTATGCGGCAGGAACGCTGAGATCGTCTGCCGGAGAGCGGATTTCGGCAGATCGCGGAGATAGCCGAACTGCGCGCTGATGCGGTCACCGAGCACCGGCGCGGCGACACCGATGGTCAGTGACGCCAGCCGGTCACGAGAGACGCCCGCGCGTTCGCACGCACTGAGGAGGTGCCGCTGGATCGCGCCGATTCGGGTGGCGGCAGAGGCATTCGGGTGGAGTCGGCCGCCGGACTCACCGATGACCGCTCCGCGCAGGTCGGCGATCGCGACGTTGATGCTGCTCTGGCCCAGGTCCACCCCGCCGACCAGACCGGCCGAGCCATCGATGCTGAAGCTGCGCGCCGGGCGCCCCGGTCCAGGTCTGCGGCTGGCCGAGAGTTCACGCACCCATCCGATCCTGATCAGATCGTCACATGCGTTGAGCACCGTGGGACGCGACAGCTGGGTGCTCTCGATGAGTTCGCCCGCGGTTGCACTCGTGCCGGCCCGCAACGCTGCCAGCACGGCTAGGGCCGACGCCTGCCGTGCCGCAGGGAGGTCGAGGCGAGTGTTCACTACGCCATCATCCTTGGCGCGCGGGCTCTGCGCGACCCCGGGTTTCCAACCCTTGACAGTGAGCCACACCACACTCACAATATGCGAGGGTCATTTATAAATGACTGCAATAAATTAGTCGAATTTCGGAGGTCACATGGCACCGCCTACGGGGCGTCCAGGGCCTAGCAGACGCAATGTCCTGTCGTGGGCCGCTCTCGGTGCTGCCGGTGTCGCCGGCAGTGGCTTGCTGAGCGGCTGTTCGAGCAGCGGGGCAACCCAGATCACCTTCCTGGAGAACAAGCCCGAGGTGATCCCCTACTTCAACAAGCTGGTCTCGCAGTTCAACAAGAGCCACCCCAAGATCCACGCGACGCAGAACTCCTCGACGACTCCGCTGACACCGCAGTTCGTTCGCGGCGATCCGCCCGACCTGGCGTGCTACAACTTCCAGCTCGAGGCGGCCAACTTCCTGGCCCGCGGCGCGCTCAGCAACCTGGCGGATCTGCCGCAGGCGAAGAAGATCAAGCCGGCGATGCAGGATCTGGTCAGTCAGTTCGCGACCTGGAAGGGCGAGACCTGCGCGTTGCCCTATTCCGTGGCGGCGGCCGGGGTGATCTACCGGCCGGACCTGTTCAGCAAGTATGACGTCGCGATCCCGACGACGTGGACCGAGTTGCTCGCCGCGTGCGCGAAGTTCAAGGCGGCCGGGGTCACCCCGATCTACTACACCGACATGGATCTGTGGACCCTGCAGCAGGGCATCTTCGACTACTGCGTGGGCGGTTCCATCAACGTCGCGGAGTTCTTCAAGAATCTCACCGCGGCCGGCGGCAACGTCAACAAGAACTCGCCGGTCTCGTTCACCAAGAACTTCGCCGACGCGTGCTCGAAGATGTTGCAGCTCTACAAGTTCCGCAACTCCAACGCACCGAGCTTGGGCTACAACATCGGCAACAGCCAGTTCTTCAACGGCAAGGGCGCCGCGATGTACTTCCAGGGACCCTGGGCGCTGCTGCCGCTGTCGCAGGCAAACCCCAAGGTCGCCCTGAAGACGTTCGCGTTGCCGCTCACGGACAATCCGAACGACCGGAAGGTGCGTGCCAACCTGGACCTGGCGCTGTGGATCCCCAACGCCTCCTCGCACCAGGAGGAGGCGCGGACCATGCTCCAGTGGCTCATGCAGCCGGAGATCATCAACGCCTACAACAAGTCCGCGCTGGCGACTGCGCCGACGCTCGACGCGCCGATCCAGAACGACCCGCGGGTCGTGGGCATCTCGCAGTACGTGGCCGACGGAAAGATCTACCAGGGAGCGACGACCTTCATCTCCTCCAGCATTGCCTTCGGCAACTGGATCCAGGCGATGCTGCTCGACGGCAGGGACACCAGCAGCAACATCAACAGTTTCCTGAACAAACTTGACACCGCATGGGCCAATCGCGCCCAGCGGAGTGCGGGCTGAGAGGTCGACATGAGTGCCAGCACAGCAACGAGATCGTCCGCGGCGAAGCAGCCGAGGACACGAAGCAGGGCCAGTCTCACCTACACTCTGATGCTCTTCCCCGCGGTCGCCTTGTTCACCATCTTCATCACGCTGCCCGGCCTGGTCGGGATGGTGCTGAGTTTCACCAACTACGCCGGGTTCGGCGCGTGGAAGTGGATCGGCTTCAAGAACTACGACTCCCTCTTCCACGACTCCACGATCATGGGGTCCTACAAGTTCACGCTCCTCTTCGCGGTGGTCACCACCGTCGTGGTCAACGTATGCGCGCTGTTCCTCGCGGTCGCGCTGAACTCCAAGATCCGGTTCAAGCGAACCCTGCGCAGCATCTTCTTCGTGCCGATGGTGCTGTCCGGGATCGTCGTCGCCTACGTCTTCCAATACATCTTCGGATTCGAGATCCCGTCCATCTTCGGCGGACAGAGCATGCTGGCCAGCTCCCACTGGGCCTGGCTCGGCGTCGTGATCGTGACGGCCTGGCAGACCATCCCAAGCGCGATGGTGATCTACCTGGCGGGCCTGGTCGCCATACCCGGTGAGGTCTACGAGGCAGCCGCGATGGACGGCGCTACCTCGTGGCGGCAGTTCCGCAGCATCACCTTCCCGCTGATGGCCGGTTACGTCGTGATCAACACGATCCTGAGTTTCAAGAACTACCTGAACGTGTATGACGTTGTCGTCGGTCTCACCGGAGGCGGCCCCGGAACGTCGACCACCAGTGTCGCCATGGGCCTGTTCAACGGGTTCAACAGCGGCGACTACGCCTACTCGATGGCGAACGCGGTCATCTTCTTCATCATCACCGTCATCATCGCGCTGCTCCAGTTGCGGCTGATGAAGGGCCGGGAGGTCTCGTTCTCATGACAACCTACGAAGCAAGTGCGCCCACCGGCGGCGGGCGAATCCGCAAGGTCAGGGAACGCCATAACGACAAGCTGACGATCGTCCTGTGCGTGCTCAGCCTGCTGGTGATCATCCCGCTCTACCTCGGCGTCACCATGGCGCTGAAGACGGACCACCAGGCGGCTGCCGGCAACGGGCTGTCACTGCCGAATCCGTTCAAGTTCAGCAACTTCCAGGCCGCCTGGGATCTGGTGAACTACCCGCGTGCGCTGAGCATGTCGCTGATCATCGCCATCATCGCCGTGATCGGCGAGCTGGTGATCTCGTCCATGGCGGCATACGCGATCGTCCGCAACTGGGATCGCAAGGCGTTCCGCTACTCCTACTTCTACCTGCTCGGCGCGATGTTCATCCCGTTCCCGGTGGTCGCGCTGCCGCAAGTGAAGTTGACCGCGATCCTGCACCTGGACAATCCCGCGGGTGTGGCGATCCTGCACATCCTCTTCGGGCTGAGCTTCAACATCCTGCTCTACTCGGCGTTCCTGCGCTCGGTGCCCTACGAGCTGGAGGAGAGTGCACGCCTGGACGGGTGCACCACCTGGCAGACCTTCCGCCGGCTGATCGTGCCGCTGCTCGGGCCGATGAACGCCACGGTCGGGATCTTCGCGTTCATCGCCTCGTGGAACGACTACATGATGCCGTCACTGATCACCGCGAGTCCGCACGACCAGACGCTCCCGGTGGTGCAGCAGATCTTCAGCACCTCGCTGACGACCAACTACAACGTGGCGTTCGCGTCATACCTGATGGCGATGCTGCCAACGCTGATCGTCTACTTCTTCGCCCAGAAGTGGGTGCTGTCCGGCGTGACACAAGGCGCGATCAAGTAGCTCGCCGGCAACCGAACGATGGGGCACGTGCCGGTGGCACGTGCCCCATCGGCGTCCCGGCGGCGCCGGTGCCACGTAGGCTCGCGTCATGTCGACCGTCGCTTCCGTGCTGCTGGTGCTCGCCGCTCTGCTGCACGTCTACATCTGGTGGCTCGAGTCGTTCGCCTGGACGGCTCCTCGCACGCGGGCGACCTTCGGCACCAGCGCCGAACAGGCAGAGCAGACAAGGCCATTGGCGTTCAACCAGGGCTTCTACAACCTGTTCCTGGCGGTCGTCGTGCTGGCGTCCGTGGTCGTCCGCGCGACCGGCCCGTATGCCGCCTCGGTCGCGCTCGCGGTTGCGGGTGCGGGGTCGATGCTGGCCGCCGCGCTCGTGCTGGTCGCCAGCGACCGGTCCAAGGCCAGGGCTGCTGCGACGCAGGGAACGCTTCCAGCGCTCGCGCTGATTACGGTGCTGCTCGCGCGCTGAGGGCGGCGGGTGCGGTCCTCAGTGCGCGGTGACGCGCCGGGCGAGCAGTGTCGAGTCGGCGATGTCGTAGCGCTGCCCGTCGCGGACCACCGTCCGTGGCCGCTGCTCCACGACCAGTGCTTCGAACCCGTCCGGCAGGCCAGGCACCAGCTCGGCGGCCAGGAACATCGCCCGCCGCCTCTCCCCGCTGAGTTCGGTGAAATGCCCGTCCGGCGAATGACCGACCACCAGGAGATGGCCGCCAGGTGCGACCGCACCGGCCAGCCGGCGAACCCCGTCCACCATTCCGCCGTCGGGCAGATGCAGGAAGTGCGTCGTGACCAGGTCGAAAACGGTTGCCGTTCCTGCGGATCCGTCGCGTGTTCGGGCGTCGAACTCGCGGGCGTCCACGTGCCACCAGTCGGTGCGGTCCGCGACTCCGGCGGCTGCCGCGTGCTGCGCCGCGCGCGCGAGACCGTTGCTGGAGAAGTCCGCGCCCGTGGCGTGCCACCCGTGTTGCGCGAGCCAGATGACGTCACCGCCTTCGCCGCAGCCGACGTCGAGCGCCGTGCCCGGCGTCAGCTTGCTCGCCTCGGCGACCAGTTGCGGGTTGGGGTCGCCGCTCCAGATCGAGTCGGCACCGGCATATCTCTCCTGCCAGGCGGACGCCTCGAAGTAGTTCGCGTCATCGTCGTGCTGATGGGAAGGGCGGGTTGCGCCGTTGGATGCCATGACGTCAGCATCGCAGGCGCGTGCTGTCCGAGACGAGTCGGTTGGGCTACACCAGGTCGCCGGCCCGCACTCGCCCTGCGCGGTGTCGCCCGGCCGGCTTCTCCGGCTGCTTGACGTGCGGATTGCGGAAGCCGAGGGCGGCGATCACGGACAGCACGGCGACCGCGGCGGGCAGGTAGATCGATTCACCCATCGCGCGGGAGAACCCGTGCGCGACCAGCGCCGGAAGATGGACGTTGTGGTGACCCTCGGTCGCGGAGAAGTTGCCGGCGGCGCTGCCCAGGTGGTGCGTCAGCCGGGCCTGCATGACGGCGGCGATGGCGGCGCTGCCGATGACCGCGCCCATCTGCCGGGTCATGTTGTAGACACCCGCCCCGGCGCCGGCACGGTGCGGCGGCAGGGTGCGCGTCGCGGTCACCGAGATCGGTGCCCACATGAACGCGTTCGCGAGGCCGAGCACGATCAGCGGCAGGACGAGCTGCCAGATGGGCGTGTGCTGGCCGAGGATGGCCCCGAGCCACCAGAGCCCGGCAGACAGGCAGATCAGGCCGAACCCGGCGATGAGGCGCGGGTGGTAGCGGTCGACCAGGTGCCCGACCACCGGCGAGAGCACCGCGGACAGCAGTGCCATGGGCACGAAGAGCAGGCCCGACTGGATCGGCGAGAGACCATGCACCACCTGGGCGTAGATCATCATCGGCAGTGCGAACGAGGTGACCACGAAGCCGACGACGCAGATGGCGACGTTGGCGAGGCTGAAGTTGCGGTCCCTGAACAGCTCCAGCGGCACCAGAGGGTCGACTTTGGTGTGACCCTGCCACCAGACGAAGGCGCCCATCAGCACGACACCGAGCACGATGAGCAACGGCACCGAGATGAACTTCCACATCGTGCCCCAGTCGTAGCTCTCGCCTTCCTGGATGCCGAAGACGATGCAGAACAAGCCCGCACCGCTGAGCGCGACACCGAGCCAGTCGAACGAGTGCGAGTGCACCGGAAGGCTGGGCACCAGCCACCAGGCGAGGGCGAAGCCGATCACGCCGACCGGCACGTTGACGTAGAAGATCCACTCCCAGCCCCAGTTCTCGGTGATGATGCCACCGAGCACGGGACCGACCAGCGTCGCGACCCCGGCGACGGCGCCCCACAGGCTCATCGCCTGACCTCGGCGCTCGCCCGGAAAGGTGCGGGTGATGACTGCCATCGTCTGCGGGGTCATCATCGCGGCACCGACGCCCTGCACCACACGTGCCGCGATCAGCATGCCGATGCTGCCGGTGAGGCCGCACCACAACGAGGACAGCGTGAAGACGGCCAGACCGACCAGGTAGAGGTTGCGCGGCCCGAACCGGTCGCCCAGTCGGCCGGAGACCAGTAGTGGCACGGCATACGCCAGCAGGTAGGCGCTGGTCACCCACACCACGCTGTTGATGTCGGTGTGCAGGCCCTCCTGGATCGCCGGCGTCGCGACCGACACGATGGTCGAGTCGACCAGGATCATGAAGAAGCCGATGCACAGGGCGATCAGCGCGCGCCACGGGTTGACGTCTTGCAGTTCCAAGAGGGGTCCTTCGAGGGTGGTGGTGCGTCCCCCGGAAAGCTGGAAGACCTATCAACTCTAAGCGTCGGCGGTGACAGTCCATTCCCGTGGCCGTATGACGGGCGGCCCGCCGAGCGGGGGAACAGCTGCGCCGGCCGGGGTAGATCGAGCGGACCCACAACGTATTGAGCGGACCCGAAAAGTGGACCGGATTGTGGGTCCCCTCGTTGCAGAAGAGGTCCGCTCGATCAAGTGAAACGAACCGCGAGTAGGTCCGCGCCGGAGCCGACCACGACGACGCCGTCCGCGGACAGTTCGGCAGGCAATTCGCGTGCCTACCCGGATGCCGTGAGACACGCCGGGCAGCCCACCGGCATGATCACCCAATCGGCCGCAGCGGCTCCACGCACGAGTAGCTCCCACGGGTCCCCGCCGGACACGTGGTTGGCCAGCATGCCGTCGTCATGGAGATAGACGTCGGCCGTGCCGTCGCCGAAGGTTACGTGCAGAAAGCCGTCGTCCCCGACCTCGGCATGTGGTTCGAGTACAGCGCGCATCGCCTCCCTGCCACCGGCTGCCGCGTCGCCGCCCGCGAATCGCTGGAAGTAGATGTCGAAGGACACAGACCCGTGATGCCCGCTTCGAGAAGCATGCGGAAGCTTAACCAGGAGAGCCCCTTTCGGCGGCAGCGCGCCGGTGACGCTCAGGCTCCGCTCGGTGGGGTCCGCCCGTCGTCGCCCGGCTGGTCCGAGTGTTCGTCGCCGGCGTTGGGACGCTGCTCGGCCAGCTTGTCGGCGCCTTTGAGCGCCGCATCCTGAGCCTTGGCCAGTGTGTCGTGGTACTTGCCCGAGGTCTTCTTGTCGATCGCCGATGTCAGCTTGCCGAGCGCACCTGCCAGTTTGTCGCGATTGTCGTGCGCGATTTGGCCGGCCTTCTCCTTGGCCTGCTGTGCGGCGTCCTCGGCGTTCTTCTTGAACTGTTCGCTGTTCGCCACGTCGATCTCCTTCGTCGATGTTCCCTCCACTATTGATGCCGAACGAGGTCACGGCAAGGTCGTTCCGCTGGGCTTTGCCCGTCATACAGCGTGCGCGGCCCAGGATGCCCTGGACGTCGCTGGGACACCCGACGGCCACGGGAGCAGTCGATTCAGTCGGGCGCAGTGGCTCTTCTCAGAGCGGACCGTCCTCGGTGCTCGCTCCTTCGATCGCCGAGCTGAAGAGTTCCAGCTCGACGTCGACACCGTGGACCCTCACGACGATGCGCGCCGACTCGGCGCCGGTAGCCGCAAGGTAGTTTCCGAGTGTGGAGAGGAGCATGTCGTCGCTGTGTTCCGTGCGGGACACCACGCTCTGCCCAACGCCCAGGCGCTGGGCTACCTCCACCTGCGTGCGACCAGCTGCAGCGCGGATGGCCGCGATGTTCATGGCATAGGTGCGGTCAGCCGCGTGCATATCCGCCCTGATCTCGGCCACCCGCGCCGACGCTCCCGATCGCTGGCGTAGCTTGCTGAGTCGTTCGGTTCCGCGCGTGAAGCCCCGGCTGGGTGCGGCCGGTGCGGGGGTTGCTGTGCTCTCACTCATTGGTCCTGCTCCTTTGCACTTCACGCTTCCACTGCTCGATTAGCGGATCGGCACGGTGTCCGACGCTGTCGTAGAAGACATCGCCGATCGGCGCCTTGTCTCCTGCAAACAGGGCGACTACTACGGTCTCGTCATCACGTGGGGGAAACCAGCAGATCAGACGCACCGCAACGCCCTCTCGGTACGGATGAGCAACTCGCCATAGCAGATTTCGCCGGGACTGACGTACCCACTTCAGGGTGGCGGTCTCGTCTTCCTTTGTTGGTGCTCTTTTCAAATCTTCCAGCTCTTCAAGCAGTGCTTGCACGAGATCCAACTTCTCTCCGGCTCGGCGACTACCGTTCATGGCTTCGACCTCCAGCCGGTCGACCCAGTCCCAGAACTCGGCCGGAGCGTCGATGATCATTTGTTCAGTATGACCTACAAGGCATATTCACTGCAACGAATATCGATGCCATTCGGCTCCGGGGGCGTATGGCGTGCGTAACCGGCAACGGTCGCGCTGTGGGGACGCGGGTCGGGTGGAAACGTGTCCCGAACTCTCGACGGTCGAGCCTTGGGGGCGCGGATCGGGCGGAAACTTGTCCCGGACTCGCGACGGTCGCGCTTTGGGGACGCCATACCGCCAGCGACCGCAGCAACACCCGCCGGGCGCCGTCACCGCTGCGACATAGGGTCGGGGCGTGACCCTGATCCTGCACCGAGCCGAGCGCACCGATGCGCTCGCCGACGGGCTCGCACGGTTGCTGCTCGACCCGCTGCCCGACCCATTCGTGCAGGAGCTGGTCATCGTGCCGACCCGGGGCGTCGAGCGCTGGCTCGCGCAGTCGCTCTCCGGGCGGCTCGGCACCGGGCCGCGCGGCAGTGACGGCATCTGTGCCGGGGTGCGGTTCGTGGCCCCGCACTCGCTGGTGGCGATGCTGACCACCCGCGACCGCGACGACCCCTGGCACCCCGATCGGCTGGTCTGGCCGCTCCTGGAGACCGTCGACGCCAGCCTGGACGAAACGTGGTGCGCGGTGCTCGCTGCGCACCTCGGCCACCGGTCGGCCGATCAGCTTGCCGAGCACCGGGCCGGCCGCCGGTATGCCGTGGCGCGTCGCCTCGCGGGACTGTTCTCGTCATACGCGATCCAGCGGCCCCAGCTGCTGATCGACTGGGCCGCAGGCCAGTTCACCGACGGCGCCGGGGGTGACCTCGATGACGACCTGCACTGGCAGGCGAAGCTGTGGGGCGCGCTGCTGCCACGGGTCGACGCGCCACCACCCCACGAACGGCACCGCGACGCTCTCGAAGTGTTGCGCGCAGGAGGCGATCCGTCGCCGAACGCCATACTGCCCGAAAGGCTTTCGCTTTTCGGCCATACCCGCATGCCGGTGACCGAGGTCGAGCTGCTCGCGGCGCTGGCCGAGCACCGCGACGTGCACCTGTGGCTGCCGCAGCCATCCGGCGCGCTGTGGGAGGAGCTGCGGTCGCGCGGTTCGGGTGCGGTCCCGCGCAAGGACGACGACAGCGCCGACGCCGTGCGGCACCCGTTGCTGGCGACACTCGGACGTGACTCCCGCGAGCTGCAGCGCAGCCTCCCCCCGCACGACGATCAGACCGATCCGGTGGCCGCCAGCACCCGGTCGACCACGGTGCTCGGTCACCTCCAGCAGGATCTGCACGACAATGCCGCGCCGGACCGCGCCCGCCGGGAGGACCGGGTCGTCCCTCCCGACGACAGGTCCGTGCAGGTGCACGCGTGTCACGGCCTGGCCCGCCAGGTCGAGGTGCTGCGCGAAGTCGTCACCGGCCTGTTGCAGGACGACCCGGGCCTCGAGCCCCGCGACATCCTGGTCATGTGTCCCGACATCGAGAGCTACGCGCCGCTGATCCAGGCGGCGTTCGGGCTCGCCGAGTCCGCCGGGCACACGCCGACCGCAGCCCACCCGGCACACATGCTGCGGGTCAAACTTGCCGACCGGTCGTTGGCCACAACCAACCCACTGTTCGAAATCGCCTCCGTGCTCATCGATTTCGCGGTCGGCCGGGTGCGCGTGAGTGAGCTGCACGCTGTGCTGAGCACCGACCCGGTGCGCCGCCGATTCGAGCTGGACGAGGACGATCTCGCGCGGATCGCCGACTGGACCACCGCGGCGGAGATCCGGTGGGGTCTCGACGCCGAGCACCGGCAGCGCTACCAGCTCGGCGGCTACGACCAGAACACCTGGCAGTTCGGGCTGCGGCGATTGCTGCTGGGTGTCGCCACCACCGGCGACAGCGGGACAGTCGGGTCCGTGCTGCCGGTCGACGACGTCGCGAGCGGTGACATCGGTCTGGTCGGCCGGTTCGCCGAGTTCGTCGACCGGCTGGAAACAGCCGTCGACGCCCTCGCGACGGCCCACACCGTCGACGCCTGGATGGGCGCGCTGCGGCAGGGCGTGGCGACGCTGTGCCTGGTTCCTCTCGAAAATAGCTGGCAGCAAACACAATTCGACCGCGAACTCGAGCAGGTGCGCAGTCTCGCGGCGGCCAGCACCCAGTTGCGAGTCAGCGACATACGTCACCTGCTGCGTGGCCACCTGGAAGGCCGCGCGACCCGGGCCAACTTCCGCACCGGCACGCTGACCGTCTGCACGATGATGCCGATGCGCTCGGTCCCACACCGAGTCATCTGCCTGCTCGGACTCGATGACGGGGTCTTCCCGCGCGGCGCTGGCACCGACGGCGACGACGTGCTGGCCCGGCGCCCGATGACCGGGGAGCGAGACGTGCGCAGCGAGGACCGGCAGCTGCTGCTGGACGCCGTGCTGGCAGCCACCGACCACCTGATCGTGACCTACAGCGGAGCAGGGGAGCACACCGGGCAGGAGCGGCCGCCCGCTGCACCGCTGGGTGAACTGATCGATGCCGTCCGGCGCACCGCCACCTGGCCCGACGACCGCGACGTCGTCGTGCGACATCCGTTGCAGCCGTTCGACATTCGCAATCTCATGCCCGGAGTTCTCGACACCAGCCAAGCCTTCAGCTTCGACCGGCTGTCACTCGCCGGGGCGCGAGCGGCACAGCATCAGGTGACGCGGGACCCGAGACTGCTCCCGGAGCCGCTGCGCACGCCGGCGACTGACGAAGTGAGCCTGGCCGACCTGCTGAAATTCTTCGAGGACCCGGCGCGCTGGTTCGTGCGGCAGCGGTTGGACGTCGCGCTGCCGTTCGAGATCGACGAGGTGCCCGACACCATGCCGATCGAGCTGGATGCGTTGCAGAAGTGGCAGATCGGCGATCGGGCACTGGCCGACTCGATGCGCGGCATCAGCCGTGACGAGATCGCGCGGATGGAGAGACTGCGGGGCGCCATACCTCCGGGGACGCTGGGGGCGGGCGCCGTCGAGTGGGCGGTCGACGGGGTCGGCGCCGTGCGGGCACCCATCTCCACACTGCTCGGTGTCGACGACACGAGCATCGACCTCGAAGTCGCGCTGCCCGGCGGGCGCCGGCTCACCGGCACGGTGAGCGGCCTGCGGGGCGACATACATCTCGCTGTCGGCTACTCCACGCTGAAGGCGAAGCAGCGGCTGCAGTCGTGGATCGTCTTGCTGGCATTGACTGCCGGAGCCCCGGACCGGCAGTGGTGCACCGTCACGGCAGGGTGGCTGCGCGGCGGCGCGCGCCGGCAAGCCGGCTATTACACCGCCGGACCGCTCGACCAGGAAGTCGCACTCAGCGGGCTGGCCGAGCTGGTGGACGTCTTCGTGCGCGGGATGGACGAGCCGATCCCGCTGCCGCTACAGACCTCGCTGGCCTACGCCGAGGCGCTGCGCCGCTCACCCGAGCGGACACGTGCCGCGTCATACGCCGGCGCGCAGCGCTGGGAGAGCCGCGACTTCCCCGGCGAGGCCGACGACGCCGCCCAGCGACTCATCCACGGCGGGGTGATCGACTTCGCCACGCTGGCCGGCGAGCAGCCGCGCGACGACGAAGCGTGGAATGCCGCGACCAGCCGGCTCGGCCAATACGCCCTGCGTGTCTGGCCGCCGATGCTCGCAGCTCAGCGATCGGGGACCACCTGATGACCGATCAACCCTTCGACGTGCTCGGCCCGCTCCCGACCGGCACCACGGTGCTCGAAGCCAGCGCGGGCACCGGCAAGACCTGGACCATCGCCGCACTTGTCACGCGGTATGTCGCCGAAGGCCTGCACACTCTCGACGAGTTGCTCGTCGTCACCTTCGGACGCGCCGCATCCCAGGAACTGCGTGAGCGGGTGCGGGAGCACCTGGTCGCTGCGGCCGAGGCGCTCGGCGACGAGACCGCCTCCCCGGACGACCCGCTCCTTGCGGCGCTGTGCGCGGTGCCGCCCCACGAACGGGCAGCGCGAGCCCGGCGGCTGCGCGCTGCGCTCGCGGCCTTCGACGAGGCGACCATCGCCACCATCCACCAGTTCTGCCATCAGGTCCTCAGTGGGCTCGGGGTCGCGGGCGACTCCGACCCGGGCGCTGCGCTGGTCGAGGACATCGACGACCTGCTGATGGAGATCGTCGACGACCTCTATGTCCGCGGCTTCGCCCAGCAGCCGACGCCGCCCGAGTTCGATCACGCCGAGGCGCGCCGGATTGCGCGGACGGTGGCCGGTGACCCGGACGCGGTGCTGGTGCCCGCCGACGCGGCCCCCGGCAGTCCGGAGGCGCGCCGGGTCGGCTTCGCCAAGGCAGTGCGCGCCGAACTCGACTCGCGCAAAAGGAAACTGGGCATCCTGACGTATGACGACCTGCTCTCGCAGGTCGCTGATGCTCTGCGCGACGCGGACGCGCCTGCCCGCCAACGCATGCGGCGTACGTGGCGGGTGGTGCTCATCGATGAGTTCCAGGACACCGACCCCACCCAGTGGCGGGTCTTCGACCGGGCATTCACCGGGCACGCGACGATGGTGCTGATCGGCGACCCCAAGCAGGCGATCTATGCCTTCCGTGGCGGGGACGTGGCGACCTATCTGCAGGCCGCGTCGACCGCCGGCGAGCGCCGCACTCTTGCCACCAACTGGCGCTCGGACGCGCCTCTCGTGCAGGCACTCGGTCGGCTGCTCGAGGGTGCCGCGCTCGGCGACGAGCAGATCCGGGTGCAGCCGGTGGCGGCACACTACCCGCGAGGTCGGCTGCACGGGGCGCCCGTCCCGCATCCGTTGCGGCTCCGGTTCGCCGGCATCGACGTGGCCCCGCACCGGCTCAACCGCGACGAGGACGCCGTCCTGGCCGGGCCGTGGCGGTCCGTCGTGGCGGCCGACGCCGCCCGCGACATCGCGGAGTTGCTCACCTCCGGTGCCACGTATGACGAGGGCGGCGCACCCCGGCCGGTGACGCCGAGCGACATCGCGGTGCTCGCCGCCAAGAACAGCGAGTTGCTGCTCATGCAGCAGCAACTTCGGGCCGTCGGGGTGCCGGCGGTGCTCGGCGCGGGCGGCAGTGTCTACGCCACCCAGGCCGCTGCTGACTGGCGCACCCTGCTGGAGGCCATCGACCAGCCGCACCGCTCGGCGCTGGTGCGGGCCGCGGCGCTGACGCCGTTCTTCGGCCGCACCGCCGCCGACCTCGACGAGCAGGGTGACCAACTCACCGACAGCACCGCGTCACGGTTGCGCTACTTCGCCGATGTCTACCGGCACCGTGGCGTAGCAGCGGTTTTCGAGCTCTGCAACCTGGACGGACTGCCCGGGCGGGTCCTCCGATTCGTCGGCGGCGAACGGGAGCTCACCGACCTGCGACACATCTCCGAGGCACTGCATGCGGCGTCGCTGCGCCTCCCGCCCGGCCTGCCCGCGCTGCTCGGCTGGCTGGCCGAGCAGGCCGAGGCAGATCGGCCCGCGTCCGGCGATGCCCGAGCCAGGCGGCTGGCGAGCGACGCCGAGGCGGTGCAGCTGTCGACGATCCACGGCAGCAAGGGACTCGAATATCCCATTGTCTACTTGCCGTTCATCGCCGACCGCTATGTCGGCAAGGCTGCGAGAAACCCGCTCTTTCACCTCCCCGCCTCCCCGGATACCTCGCGTGGACCCCGGCGGGCGATCTACATCGGCGAGCCCGATCGTGAGGTCGCTGCGGCAGCGCGGCGGGAGGACGCGGGGGAGTCACTGCGCTTGCTGTATGTCGCACTGACCCGCGCCCGCTCGCAGGTCGTGGCCTGGTGGGGTCAGACCAACAATGTCGAGGCATCCGCACTGCACCGGCTGCTGGTCGACCGCGATCCGGCGGCGCGGACCGACGACGGCGCGATCGCCGACACGCGCAGGCGGCTGGACGCGGCAGCGTCGATTGCGTTGCTCGATCGCTGGGGCGCTGCCGGTGGCCCGCAGTGGGAGCAGGTCGAGAAGGTTGCCGCACCCAGCGTCGAGATTCCCTCTGCGGTCGAGGAATTGAGCGTGCGCTCGTTCGATCGGACCATCGATGCGGACTGGCGGCGGACGTCATACTCCGCCCTGAGCAGGGCGCTGGAGAACCTCTCGACGGCGGGCGGCGTCGACAGCGAGCCGGAGCTGACCGGCACGACGGACGAGGCCGACATCGTCGTCGCGCTGCAGCGGGATCACGGGATCCCAGAGGTCGAGCAGTTGTCTCCCATGGCGACGCTGCCGGTCGGGGCGACCTTCGGCTCCCTCGTGCACGCCGTCCTGGAGACGGTGGACGCTGCCGCCGCCGACCTGAAAAGGGAGATCGCAGAACGAGTTCGCGCCGAGCTGGTGCAATGGCCGGTCGAGCTCGACCCCGAAGTCCTGGTCGATGCGCTGGTCGCCGTGTACAACACACCGCTCGGTCCGCTGGCGCCCGGAGCGACACTGCGTCGCATCGGCCGTGAGAAGCTGGCTGAGCTGGAGTTCGAGGTGCCGCTCGGCGGTCCCGACCTGCACCGGCAGGTGCGGCTGGGACAACTCGGAGACATACTGCGCCGGCATCTCCCGGCGGGCGATCCGCTGCTGCCCTACGCCGAACTGCTGCGCCACGAGGAGCTGGGCGGACAAGTGCTGCGCGGCTATCTGACCGGATCGATCGACGTGGTGCTGCGCGTCGACGGACGCTATCTGGTCGCCGACTACAAGACCAACTGGCTCGGCCCGACCGATCAGCAATTGTCCCTCGGTGCCTACGGACCCGTGCCGCTCGCCGCCGCGATGGGGCACTCGGACTACCCCCTGCAGGCCTTGCTGTATGCCGCGACGCTGCACCGCTACCTGCGCTGGCGACTGCCTGACTACGATCCCGACCGGCACCTTGGCGGCGTGCTCTATCTCTACCTGCGCGGGATGGCCGGTCCGAAAACCCCTGTGGTGGACGGCAGTCCGACGGGGGTCTTCTCGTGGCGCCCACCGACCGCGCTGGTGCTCGAGCTGTCCGACCTGCTGGACGGAGGTGCTGCGTGAGCGAGCTGGAGTCCGTCAACCGTGCCGGGCGCATCGCGCTGCGTGCCGAAGGCATCCTGCGCGCCGGCAACCTCGCGGGTGCCTTCGAACCGGCCGACGTGCACGTCGCGCGGCGTCTGGGCGATCTCGTGGGGGAACAGGACGACTCGGCGGTGCTTGCCCTGGCGATCGTGGTGCGAGCCGTGCGGCGCGGTTCGGTCTGTGTCGACCTGGGCGAGTCGATCGACCCGGAGCACTTCCTGGAGGTCGACGGGGAGGACGCCGCCGACGACGTGGCGGCCGCCCGGGACGAGGTCGTCGCGGGGTGGCCGACGGATGCCGGGGCCTGGACCGACGCCGTCCGGCGGAGTGCGCTTGCGGGAGCAGGAGTGCTGCGGCTCGAGCATGACCTGGTCTACCTCGACCGTTATCACCGGGAGGAGCGCCAGGTCGCCGACGGCCTGCGGGATCGCATCGCTCAAGCCCCGCCCGCGGTCGAGGAATCGCTCCTGCGAGAAGGCCTCCAGCGCCTCTTTCCCGGTGATCAGTCGGCCGAGCAACGAGCAGTGGCGCACGCGGCCGCCGGCCAGTGGACGACGGTGCTCACCGGCGGGCCCGGCACGGGCAAGACCACGACGGTGGCCGGGTTGCTGGTGCTGCTCGGTGAGCAGTGGGACCGCTCCGGATCCGGACGCACGCTGCGCGTCGCGCTGGCCGCACCCACCGGCAAGGCAGCCGCCCGCCTGCAGGAGTCGGTCGCCGAGGCAGCGACGAGGCTGGACTCGCCGGACGCCATCCGGATCGCCGGGCTGGAGGCGATGACGCTGCACCGCCTGCTGGGCTGGAATCCGCGCAGCCGCAATGTTTTTCGGCACAATGCCAGCAACCGGCTGGCCTATGACGTCATTGTGGTCGATGAGACGTCGATGATGTCGCTCAGCATGATGGCGCACCTCCTGGCGGCGACCAAGTCGTCCACCCGCCTCATCTTCGTAGGTGACGCCGATCAGCTGGCATCGGTCGACGCGGGCGCGGTGCTCGCGGACCTGGTGGACGGCTTCAATCGGCTGGCACCGCAGACGGTGTGCAGGTTGTCGACCGCGCACCGATTCGACGCCGAGATCGGTGCTCTGGCAGCGGCGGTGCGAGATGGCCGCGCCGACGACGCTGTGGCGGCGTTGCGCGCGGGTGAGGGCGCAATCCGCTGGGTGCAGGACGACGATCCGGCCGAGGTGCTGCGCCCGGCGCTGGTGGATACTGCGGTGCGCTTGCGCGAAGCAGCTCTGGGCGGCGATGTCGATGCCGCGCTCGGCATCCTCGCAGAACACCGCCTCCTGTGTGCACAGCGGCGTGGCCCACGCGGGATTCGCTTCTGGAACAAGCAGATTCAGGGATGGCTGACGGAGGCGACGGGCGACCCGTTGTGGGAGGCGATGTATCCAGGGCGCCCGCTGCTGGTCACGCGCAACGACTACTCGCTCGGCGTATACAACGGTGACAGCGGTGTCGTCATACACACGGACGACCTGGCGACCGCCGCGATCGAAACGTCAGGGGGTGTCCTTCGGCTGGCTGCCGGGCGACTGTCCGAGATCGAGACCATGTATGCCATGACCGTGCACAAGAGCCAGGGCAGTGAGGCCACCCGGGTGACAGTGCTCCTCCCTGACGACGAGTCACCTTTGCTGACAAGGGAATTGCTCTACACCGCGGTGACTCGTGCGCGGCAACACGTCACCGTCGTCGGCAGTGAGCAGACGGTGCGGCGGGCCGTCGAAGGCCGGATCAGTCGGGCGACAGGGTTGCGCGCGCGGCTCGCTGCCTCCCCTCCCGCCGAGTGACGGCTTCCTCGGCGAGCGACGGCGAAATCTCACCGTCACTCGCCGAAGAAGCCGTCACTCACGGTGTGCAGCCGGGGTTTCGTCGTCCGGGGATACCGCGACCGGCCAGCGGGGTGCGGCTCGGTCGGCATACGCCTGCGCGAGTATGGCGACAGCCTCCGCATGGCTGAGCGACCCCCGCCAGCCGCTCGAAGCGTCGGTGAGTTGCACTGTACCCCGGGCGATCTCGGCCTCACCGAGCACCGCGTAGGCGTAATTGCGGCGTTCCCGGCTGCGCCTGATCCGCGCACCCAGCGATCCATCGGCGTCGAGCACCGCGCGCAGCCCGTGAGCGAGCAGTGCATCGACGAACTCGCGCGCGACGGCATCCGCCGACTCCGACACCGGCAGCACTTGCAGCTGGACGTGGTTGAGCCACAACGGCATTCGCCCGTCATACTGCTCGAGCAGCGCGGCGGTGACACGCTCCATCGCGCCGACGGTGCCGCGATGGATCATCACCACGAGGTGGCTGTCGCCGTCCGCCCCGTCATAGCGCAGGTCGAAACGCTCCGGTTGCACGAAGTCGAGCTGCACGGTCGCGATGGTCTCTTCGCGCGCGGACCCGTCGGACCCGTCGCCGCTGCGCACCTGTAGGTCGAGCTTCGGTCCGTAGAACGCGGCCTCTCCGGACGCTTCGACCAGCGGCAGACTGCGGGCGGCGAGATCGCTGCTCGCGGCGGCGTTGCGGAGCGCGGCGGTCGCCTCAGCCCACAGCTGCGCGTCGCCGAGATAACCTGGGCCCTCATCGCGTAGCGAGAGGCGCACGTAGTCGACCGGCAGGCCGAGCACCTCCTGGGCGTGCAGTGCGGACCGCAGGGCGCGAGCGGCTTCGTCCGCGACCTGGTCGGGACGGCAGAAGACGTGGGTGTCGTCCAGGTTGATCTGCCGCACTCGGGTCAGTCCGGACACCACGCCCGAGCGCTCGGCGCGGAACATCGGTGCGAGCTCGTGCAGGCGGATGGGCAATTCGCGGTAGGAGTGCGGGCGGGCGGCGTAGACCATCGCATGGTGGGGACAGTTGGCTGGCCGCAGCACCAGCTGTTCCTCGGGCGCCTCGTCGCCGAGTTGCATCGGCGGGAACATGTCGTCGGCGAACTTCGCCCAGTGGCCCGAACGTTCGAAGAGTGCCCGCTTGCCGAGCACCGGGGTGTGCACCTCGACGCAGCCGTCACCGCGGGCGATGTCACGAGCCAGCCGCTCCAGCTCGTCCCGGATCACCGAACCCGCCGGCAGCCACAGCGCCAGCCCTGAGCCGGCGAGCGGGTCGGTGGCGAAGATGCCGAGGTCGCGACCGAGCGCCCGGTGGTCCGAATGGTGTGTGTTCTGAGTCGATTTCATGGCGTCCTCAAGATCTGCCCTAGCACCTCCGGACACGACGAACGCCCCGGAGGAAACTCCGGGGCGTGTGGTGGGCGGGTGGTTCAGCGCAGCACAGCGGGGCCGGAGCGGTCCGGCGTCGTCGTGCGCTGTGCGTCATACATGGCGGTCACGCTACCGCGCGAGGCTCGGGCCCGCCACCGAAAACGCTGCCACCGAAAACCTGCGTCAGTCGCGGGGCGTGGTGTGACCCCGGTCCGCGAGGAGGTATGCCGCCCCGCCGCTCACCGCTGCTGCCACAGCAACCGACGGCCAGGCGCCGATCTTCTTTGCCAGCGGGTGCGACGCGCCGAAAGCGCCCAGGTAGAGCGCAGTCAACCCTGCAGTGGCTGCCGGTCCGGACTTCGCCAGCCAGCTGCGGCCCGCGTAGACACCGGCCGCCGCGAGCACGACGCCGCCGAGCGGGCGGATGCCGGTCTCGCGTGCGATGAGGTAGCCGCCGAGGAGGCCGAGGGCCGCAATCGGTGCGGTGCTGACTTGGGTCGCGTCACGAAGTGCCATGTGCACGACTGTATTTCGTGTTCCTGGGCCAGGTGAGGCGGGCCCAGGCATTCGCCGAAAACGGACTCAGCTGTTCGCCCAGGAGATTGTCACGCGACGGTTCTTGGCCCGCCCGGCCGGGTTGTCCGCGCCGTCGGGCAGGGTGTTCGACGCGATCGGCTTGGACGCGCCGTTGCTGGAGACCTTCAGCTTGATGCCGGGCAGGTCCTTGCGCAGTTCGGCCGCGACCGCCTCAGCGCGCTGCATGCCGAGCTTGAGGTTGAACGCCGCGGTGCCCTTGGAGTCGGTGTTGCCGACCACCGCGACGGTCTTGCCGCTGATGTGCGACTTGATGGACGCGGCCGTCTGGTCGACGACCTGCTTGCCGGCCGGAGTCAGGGCGGCGCTGCCGTAGGCGAAGAGCACATCGGCGTTGAGTTCCACCGTCGAGGTGTTGCCGACATTGCAGACGAGATATCGCCCGGCGAGCTTGCCACCGGTCGGCGGCTGGCCCACGACGGTCTTCTTGCCCGACTTGTCGATGTAGAACAGCCCGCTCTTGCTCGCGGCGCCCTTCGTGCCGTCGGACCCGACGAACTGCAGCCCCTGCTTGTTGGCGCAGGTCACCGAACCATCGGGCAGCACGCCGATCACGCCCGACGGGTCGGCGATGACCCCGGCACCCTTGAGGTCCACGGTCGACGGGGTCCCGGTTGTGGACACCCACGTCGCCATCGTGGGAGTCAGCCTCAGCGTCCCCTTGCTGCTGGTCGACGTGGTCTCGCGCACGTTGCTGATGGGTGAGCCTGTGTCGATGCTGTAGCGGATGCCGTCGTTGTAGACGAAGGTGATCGTGCTGCCGTCGGCATACCAGCCGCCGCTGGTGGTGAGGGTGCCCGCTCTGCTCGCGCCGTCCGCTCCCGCACCGGTGGTGCTCCCGGACGAACTGGCGCCGCTGGTCGCCGCGCTCGAGGTCGTCGTGGAACCGTGGCTACTCGCCGTCGACGGGTGCGCCGCGGACGAGACGCTCGCGCCCTCGTCCTGCTGGTTGCACGCCGACAGCATGCCGGCCGCGGCCAGGGCGGCAACCGCGAGGGTGACCGTCTTCATTCTCTTCATGTCCCCTGATCCCTTCGGGTTCACTGCTGGGTCGGCAGGTATGACGCACGGACGTCGTTGCCGGATCCCTGCCGTCGCGCCGGGGACACTCTCGCACGGAAATACGGACGCCCAGAGCAGTGAGAGGACAGTCGATGCTGTCAGAGTCCGACTCTCACAACATCAACTGTCCTCTCGGTGCGCTCGCCGAGCGCGGCGCGTGGCCCGCGCTTTCGGCGCGGTCAGTGGATCATGACCGGCGCGACGTCCTCCTTGGAGCTCTCCGGGAGCGGCTTCCGTGGCAGCAGCAGGGCGGGGACGATCGTCAGCAGGCAGAGGATCGCGGCGACCCAGAAGGTGTTGCCGAAAGCATGCCCACCGGCCACCTGGGCGTCGTGGAAGAGCGGCGCGAAGATCTGCGCGGCCTTGGTCGGGTGCGCTGCGAGCTCGGGTAGCTGTGACGTGATCGACGGGAAGTGCTGGCTGATGTAGGTCAGCTGGTCGTGCGTCAGCGTCGGCGCGTGCTTGGTGCCCTGCTGCTCGGCGAGGGATTGTGCGATGCCGACCGACGGCGAACTCTTCAGGTGGTTGGTGAGCACGGTGGACATCACCGCGACACCGACCGACGAGCCGACCTGCTGCACGATGTTGATCAGCGTCGAGCCGCGCGCAATCTCGTGCGGCCGCAGCGTTTTCAGGGCTGAGGTCATGATCGGCATCATCGTCGCGCCCATGCCCAGGCCCATGATGAACAGCACCGGGATGATGTAGCCCCAGTAGCTGCTCTCGCCGTTGATCTGGGTCATCGCGAACATGCCGCCGATGATCAGCACCAGGCCGACGGGCACGATCCGGCCGACCGGCAGCTTGTCGGTGAGCGCACCGGCGATCGGCATGGTGAGCAGGGCGCCGATGCCTTGCGGGGCCACCAGCAGGCCGGCGTCGAGGGTGGACTCGCCGCGGATCTGCTGGAAGTAGGTCGGCACCAGCAGCAGCCCGCCGAAGAACGCCATGACGAAGAGGAACATTGTGACCGTCGACACTGACAGCAGACGGTTGGAGAAGAGCCGCAGGTCCAGCAGCGGGTGCTGCGGGCGGAAGGTGTGGAAGACGAAGGCGACGATGAGCACGATGCCGATGATCGCGGGGACGATGACCTTGACCGAGCCCATCCCGTCGGACGGGATCGAGGAGACGCCATACAGGAAGAGCGCGAGGCCGGGCGACATCATCAGCATGCCGACGAAGTCGAAGGACTCCGAGGGTGTCGGCTTGTCGTTTTCCAGCGCGAACCAGGAGTAGATCAGGGCGACGACCCCGATCGGCAGGTTGATCAGGAAGATCCAGTGCCAGCTGGCGTGCTCGATGAGGTAGCCGCCGAGGATCGGGCCGAGGATGGGGCCGAGCAGCATCGGCACGCCGAGGATGGCCATCAGGCGGCCCATCCGCTTCGGCCCGGCGGCGTGGGTCATGATCGTCATACCGAGCGGCATCAGCATGCCGCCGCCGAGGCCCTGGAGCACGCGGAAGCCGATCAGCATCCCGATCGACTGGGACAGCGCACAGAGCGCCGAGCCGATGGTGAACAAGCCGATGGCCAGCATGTAGAGGCGCTTGGTGCCGAAGCGATCTGCCGCCCACCCGGTCATCGGGATGACCGTGGCGAGCGCGAGGGTGTATGCCGTGACCGTCCACGCGACCGTCGAGTAGGCGACCGGCTGGCCGCCGTGGCCGAACACTCGCTGGAAGGTCGGCAGGGCGACGTTGACGACGGTGATGTCGAGGATCGACATGATCGCGCCGAGGACGACGACGCCGGCGACCTTCAGGACCGCGCCGTCGATCTTGTCGGGATATTCGATGGGTGCAGCGTTGGACACGCTCTCCCTCTCCTTCTGCATCGGGTTACCGCTGACGGTAGCGGTGGGCACGGACAGGGAGTCGTCACGTGCAAACAGTACGCAAGCGTACTACTTACCGCCGAGAGTGCGTCAACGGGATTTCTCTGTGCGCCGCGTCACGGGCTGCAGCCCTTCATTCTTGCAGTGCGGCGGCAATCCGGTCGACCGTCGCCCGGGTCGCCGCAGCATCCCCGTCCGGCAGCGCGGGGTCGGTGAAGAGGTGTCCGCTGCCGGGCGTGACGAAGTCGTCGAAGCGGGCTCCGCAGGCTCGCACCGCATCCCCCAGGGCACGCACGTCGGCCTCGTCGACGAACGGGTCCTGCGCGTAGCGGTGCAGTTGCACCGGCTGACCGCTCCACGTCCCGCCGTATGGCGCCGCGACGCTGTGCATCAGCACCACAAGTCGCGCGTCGGGGCGGTCGGCTGCGAGCCGTTGTGCGAACGCAGCACCCAGGGAGAAGCCGGCGAGCACCGTGTCCGGCGGCAGGTCGTCCAGCACCGGGCGGACGCCGGCGAGCAGCTGGGCCGGCCCGACGTCGTCGCGGTGGGACAACCCGGCATGGGTGTCGTCGAAGACGTGTCCGCCGTAGTAGTCGGGCGTGACCACCTCGTGGCCGCGCCCGCGCAGCGCATCGGCGAAGTCGAGGACGGCTGGGCGCAGCCCGAGTGCTGAGTGCAGCAGCAGGATCGTGGTCATCGATCACACCTCGTCATCGGTCGGTGGTGGCCGCTTCGGTCGCGCGTCGCGGCGCCGCACCCACGAGCACGGCGAGCAGGCCGCCGAGCACCATCACCACGCCGACCAGCCACAGGCCGGTCTTCTCGGTGCCGGTCGCGTCCTTGAGCCATCCGGTGAAGTATGGCGCGAAGAACCCCGCGGAGTTGCCGACCGAGTTGATCAGCGCGATGCCGCTCGCGGCGGCGGCCCCGGACAGGAAGCCGGTGGGCAGCGCCCAGAACGTCGGCAGCGCGCACATGATGCCCACGGCGCAGATCGTGACCGCGACCATCGCGGCGAACGGGCTGCCGAGGTAGAGCGTGATGGGGATGGCGATGCCGCCGAGGATGCTGGGTGCTGCAACGTGCCAGACGCGTTCGCGGGTGCGGTCGCCGTGCAGCGCCCACGGGATCATGACGAGTGCGCCCACGACATACGGGATCGCATTGATCAGCCCGCGCTGCACGATCGAATAGCTGGTGCCGTATTGCCCGGCGAAGCCGGCGATGATCGTCGGGAGGAAGAACCCGAGGGCGTAGAGCCCGTAGACCACACCGAAGTAGACGAACGCGAGTGCCCAGACCCGCGGCTGGGTGAGGGATTGCCAGATCGTCACGTGGTAGGTGCGGCTGCGGCCGAGCTGTTCGGCGTCGAGCGTGCGCTGCAGCGCCTCGCGTTCCGGGGCCGGCATCCAGCGCGCGCCCTCGGGCCGGTCGGTGAGGAAGAACCAGGTGATGATGCCGAGCACGATTGCCGGGACGCCTTCGAGCAGGAACATGATGCGCCAGCCGTCAAGGCCGAGCCAGCCGTGGGCGTGCTCGATCAGGAGTGAGGAGATCGGTGTCCCGATCGCCGTGGACAGGGGCACTGCGACCATGAACAGCGCTGTCATCCGGGCGCGTTCGCGTTGCGGGAACCAGAACGTGAGGTAGAGGACGATGCCGGGGAAGAAGCCGGCCTCGGCGACCCCGAGTAGGAAGCGCAGCAGGTAGAGCGTGCCGGCGTTCGGGACGAAGGTGATCGCCGCGGCCACGATGCCCCAGGTGACCAGGATCCGCGCGATCCAGCGACGGGCGCCGAACTTGTGCAGTGCCATGTTGCTCGGCACTTCCAGCACCAGGTAGCCGAGGAAGAAGATGCCGGAGGCGAAGCCGAACATCGAGCCGCTCAGGTGGAGGTCGGAGTTCATGCCGTTCGGGCCGGCGAAGCCGATGTTGGTGCGGTCCAGGTAGTTGACGAAATAGAGCAGCGCGACGAAGGGCACCAGCCTGCGCACCGAGCGGCGGACGGCGCTGCGCAGGACGGGATCGTCCGCTGCGGGCACCGCGTGGGCCGATCGGTCGGTCGGGTCGGATCCTCCGGTCTGCGGCTGGGTCATGGTGTCAACGTATCGGCTTGAGGCGCGAGTAGGTGGTCGAGTAGCGGAGGAGCGTATCGAGACCAGGTTCGTCGTCAGGAGCGCAAGTAGGTGGTCGAGCGCCGTTCTGAGTAGGCCGGAGCCTGCGGAGGCCGTATCGAAGAGTGGTGGGGGAGGGCGGCTGGTCGAGTAGCGGGGGAGCGCAGCGGAGGAGCGTATCGAGACCAGGTTCGTCGTCAGGAGTACAAATGGGGTGTGGACGGCACACAGGTCTGGCATGTCAGGGACGGCGAACTGCTGGGGGATCGACCCGATTCGTGGGTCTATGTATGGCGCCTGCCGGACGCCGCCGATCCGCGCGCGAACGTGCTGTATGTCGGCACGACCGGCATGCCGCCGGCGCTGCGGTCCTGGCTGCACCTGCACTCCAAGGACAAGGAGTTGGGCCGCCTGGCCAAGCGGTTCCCGAAGATTGCCGTCGAGGCGGCCGACATCTACGCATTCCCCGTGCCGCAGGCGCTGGAGCGCATGGAGGTCAAGCACGCTTTGGTGCACGCGCTCGCCGACGCGGGCCTGCTCGCCCCAGAGTATGTCGGCCCGCCTCTCGAGGGCACCGCTCACGCGAGTGAGGCCGTTGCGTCATACGTGCTGGAGGTTGTGGCCGCGCTCGAATAGCGACGAATGCTTCACTCAAGCCATCGTGCGAACAGAGTGTCGATCCAAATCAGTATTCGCGTCATCACTATGCCGCCTGCCAGATACGCAGGCAGGTAGACGAAGACGAACATAGCTCGATCCGGCCAAGATGTATCAGGATCTACGACTCGATACCCGGTAACCAACAAGAACATCGTAACAACTACCAGCGGGACGAGAGCCCCGGACCATCTACGCGGAGTAGGGCGTGCTGACCACTCGCCACGTATGGACCTTGGCACCAAGATGCGTTCAACCTGGATTCTGGAGATGTTCATCACGGAGAGAGTAATTCGAGTAGTTAATGCGGCGTCAGGGGAAGGATAGCATTGATCCTTCGCTATGGTCCGAATTGCGCGCTACTACCGACGGTGCCGTAGATCTCCAAGTTGCTGCCTTCGCCAGTAGTTGCTACCGTCCACGACCACGCTTTCCACCACCGGAGACATAGCGGTCTGGTTGCGACTGAACGTAATCCCACATGGTGTCGAAAGCATCCGGTCCTCGCCGGTATGACGCCAACAACCCACGCGCATACTGACGACGAAACCCGTAGTGTAGTTAGCGCCTCCTGGCGCAATGCCACGTAGCGTAAGTGCGTTTCCCCTGGTCAGAGCATGTTTCGAGCCCCGGTTCGGCCGTCTCTCGCGACCACCTCGCACCCAAATCCGTGTCCTTCCGGCCCTCTGCAGCCTTGCTGGTCGCATCCACAGGCCGCCTGAGGCTGTTCACGACGCTGCTGCGGACCGATCTCGGCCGTGCCGCGAGACCTGAAAACAGCTGCTGACCTGCAAGGATGCGTTAGTCTACGTGGCATTGCCTCCTGGCGATTCATTGCATGTCCCAGAAATCATCTGGAGGTAGCCACCGAACGTACGGTGTACGATGAAGACCATTGACAGAGGTTACCCGCGACATTAGCTCCGATATCCTTGTATTGCCATTGATTGATTTTTTTGGATACTTGGAGAGCTTTGCATAACCTTCATTGGCTGGCTCAATCTCTCAGGCGAACGCGATCCCCGACTATGCGCTCGACGGCCGTGATCAGTCGAATCGAAGTTCGAATAGGGTTCTGGCGCGCTCGCCTGAAGTGCTGAGCCGTCATAAATGCGTATATTCTCTGATCATGAGGTCGGTCGGTGTTTGTCCAGGAATTCTGTGACGCAGCCAGCGACGGAGTCGGCCCCCCAAGACGTAGCAGCGATCGCCCAGGGCACGAATCCTGACGATGTCAGTAGACCGATATCGAATCGGTAACGCATTATCCGACTACGACGCGCTCGGCGAACGGTCCCACCCTGGCACGATCCGAGCGGCATGTCGACCGCGCGCGCAAATGCGCGATAGATTGTCACTCTGTCGCCCCGGATGGCGAGCCGAGTTCGCAGATTCACGAGTGCTGCAATAGTTCCTAGCGCTGCGAGACAAATTCCCGCCAGGAGCCCCCTGTTTAGAACCACTACAATACCTATAACGAAAACCCCAGATGATACCGGAATAGCAACCCACTTCGCCACCGCGGGCCGAAATGTCGCTGTCCCCCCGCCGAGCCTGCCCGCGGCGGGCCTCTCGCCGCTCGCAGACTTTCCATCGTTTACGGAGTTCATGGCAGCTGCGGCAGAAGATTTATATGGGTGCCGGGGATAGTCAAAGGGATGGCAAGTGACGTTTGGCCGCCTACCTGAATGCCCGCGCCCTCGAATATGTCTACTTCCCAACCGTCATTTCCATCGATCCCATGAGACGCTAAACCGCCAATCCAGTCTCCACCGCCAGCCAGGGCAGATTGACTCAGGCCAGATGGCACGTCAGATGCGTACCCTGCATAGAACCCCTTTTCAATCACTCCAACTCCGCCTCCAGAAACAACAATATGACCGTCCTGAAACGCTATCGAATAGCAGAGGATCGCGCAGCCCCCCGACCCAAATACGGCATGCCTATACAATTGGCGTATTAGACTCATATCCGGTGCCGAATTGGTCGTCCGTGTAATGTCTGGGTCGCCATAGTTGCGATAACTATTTCCGATCATGACTCCGCCCGCCACGGGGTTGTTCGAGTACATGGTGCCAGCCGATGGTAGGTGTCCGACTGCTCGGTTTGCGGCCCATTCGTAGGGTGCGAGGATTTGGGCGCTGATGCGTGCGCCGCGCGCTTGATCGGCTGCCCACTCGCCGGGATTCCGTTCGATCCAGTTCCACGTAGAATTGTAAGCCCAATTTTCGGTGGGCTGGTAGTAGTGCTGGTAGTAGTAGTCGTAGTGGTGTACTTCTGGGGGTGTCCAGCCGCAGTTGTTGTGGCACCCGTAGGAGTAGGGGCCATTCTCATCCGAGGGCGGGTACATGGCACCGGTGGGGTCGGCGTGGGTGACCGGGTTGTTCCCGGCGTAGGTGTACCCGTTCCATTGGGCTGGGTCATTGGGGGCTTGGATGGGGTCGACGGAGGTGAAGGCGCCCAGGGTGGGGTCGTACATGCGCGCGCCCAACGTGATCAGGCCGGTGTCGGTGTTGGTGGGGTGTGCCAGGAACCCGCGGTCATCGGGTAGGACCGGCGAGACCGGTGATGGTCCGGTCGCGGCCAGGTTGTTGCCGTACGGGTCGAGGAACTGCCGTGTTGTGGTGCCCGCGCCCGTGCCGGACGTCGGGGGCTGGTAGGCCGCGATCACGGTGCCCTGCGCGTTGGTCTCCAGGTACGACAAGACGCCATTGTCGCGCAAACCGATCTGGATGCCATCGAAGGTGTAGTGCCGCTCTACCCGGGTCACGGTCGCACCGGTCCCGGAACCGGTGACGGTGACGTCTTCACCGGGCAGGTAGGCCACGGTCTTGGTCGGGTCTTGCTCGATGAGCGGGTTGCCGTCACCATCGTTGCAGCGTTCACGCACGGGAAGCTTGCGCGCGCGCTTCTTGTATGGCGGCAACAATCTGCTCGGCCCGTGAGCGATCGACTCCCCATGCATTCCACGAGCTCAGGACGTAGAACTTGGCCGGCCGATGCCCCCAGATCGCAACCTCGAACCCCGAGAACGGCCGAGTCTTCACCGCACCCGTCACGACCGCGCAGCGAACCGCCTCGATCTGTGCCCACCGCCACGACCGCTCAAGCGCACCCTTCCGATAAACCGCCAACCGGTCTTCCTCCAGGACCAGCACCCGGAACAGGCCCCTGCGATCTGAGTCCACGACAGCCCACTTCTGACCGGCAGACACCACCCGCCGCACCGCCCGCGGAGCGCCGAACCGCACCATCACGGGCATCGCGACTGCAAGCATCCCAAGCAGAATCAGGCCGATAAACGGAAATATATACCTCACAATAAAACGCCCGTCACCGCGGTCACCGATGAATCATTTTCCGATATTTCTTCTTATAACGCAAAGCCACAAATGGACCAGGAGTGCACACGATGAACACGACACCGGTGAGACCCATGAAAATGGCAGCGATCGCCACCCCCCAGTTGAGCAATATTGCTCCGATAACAAGGAGGATGCAGGCGAAGACACCAAAATTTAACATGTTCATACGCCGAGACAGGATCTTGTCCCACCGCTGCAAACCCTGCTCGGGGGTCTCACCCTCAGCTGGGTTATCGTGAGGAAACACTATTCCTTGCATCAACGGCCAATCTCGAAAGCGCGGCACGATGCGACCGTGTCGAGAGGTGAGAGCGTCGCCTTCAACAACGCAGAATTCCTCATCGCCTCACGCTCCGACCAGTTCGCACCGCTAATAAGATTCCCGAATACGCGAGTGAGACCTAAGCTCCCGACCGCCGCCTTATCCCACAGTAGCGCACTTCTGTCCACTGGCTCGTGCGAAGCATACGCACGGAGTTGATCAGCAGCATCGAACCCAGCGCTCGCGATGCCGAGCCAGTCACCGACGGCAAAGGTCGTTTCCGAGCAGCCGAAGTCGCCGACACCACTGACAAAACACGCCCCGGCAGCAAAGTCCACTCCTACGGCGGTCCACAGCATATTGACCGGGATGGCCGGCTCGGCAGATCGGCTTCTCCTCCGGAGGCTTGCGCGCGGCCACGTTGAACCAGGGCGCTACGAGTGTCGGTAGATGTCGCGCCGGTGCCCGAGGGAGAGGACCAGCACAAGAAGGATGTCGTCGTGGACTTCGTAGATGACGCGGTAGTCGCCGGTCCGCACGCGCCACTCGCCATCACCGCCGGTCAGCTTCTTGACCCCGGCAGGTCGTGGGTCGTCAGCGAGCAACTCGACGACCGCTTGGATTCGGCGCTGTGCCTGCTTGTCGAGGTTCCGTAGTTGCCGTGCTGCAGCCGGCGCGAACTGGACCCGGTACTTCACGCGAGCCCGAGGTCGGCCCTGACCTGCTTCCAGGGGATCGGTGCGGCCCCGGCGGCCATCTCGTCGCGGGCCGCGCGAGCTGCGTTGATGTCCGCGAGGTCCTCCGCGGCTGCAATCAGGGTGTCCAGATCGTCGGCGTCAATGACGGCAGCAATGCGGCGGCCGCGGCGCGTCAGATAGACCGGATCGTGCCGGACCCTCGCTTCGTCAACGACGTCCGCCAAGCGGGCTCTCGCATCGCTCACTCGTACTTCCATCGTGGCACCCAGCGTACGCTATATGAGCTGAAACGTACATTTGTGCGTACGGCGGTGACATCTTCGGCAGGAACATGGAGCCCTACCCGAAGAGGATCGCTGCTTCGTCCCAGCGTTCCAGGGGGACCGTCTTGAGCACGGTCGTCGCAGAGTGCAGGTCGACAAGCTCGATGTCGGTGCCGATGAGCGAAACCATGGTGCCCCAACGCTTTTCGACGACGGCGTCGACGGCGGCGGTGCCGAAACGGGTCGCGAGCACCCGGTCGTATGCCGAGGGGACCCCACCGCGTTGCAAGTGGCCCAGGGTGGCTGCGCGGGTCTCGATGCCGGTGATCGCCTCGATCTGCGGCGCGAGCCGCTCACCGATGCCACCGAGCCGCGGACGGCCGAAGGCATCCAGCCCGCGCGGGGCGTGCAGGTGCTCCTCACCGGACGGCACGAAACCCTCGGCGACCACGATGACCGGCGCACGCCGCCGGTCGCGGGCGTTCTCCACCCAGCCGCAGATCTGCTCGATGGACACCTCCACCTCGGGGATCAGGATCGCGTGCGCACCGGCCGCGATGCCTGCGTGCAGCGCGATCCAGCCGACGTGCCGGCCCATCACCTCCACCACCATGCAGCGGTGGTGCGACTCGGCGGTCGTGCGCAGCCGGTCGATCGACTCCGTCGCGATCGACACCGCGGTGTCGAAGCCGAACGTGTAGTCGGTTGCCGACAGGTCGTTGTCGATCGTCTTGGGCACGCCGACGACCGGGATGCCACCGTCCGCCAGCCGCCGGGCCGCGGTCAGTGTGCCCTCCCCGCCGATGGCGATGAGCCCCGTCATACCGCGTGCCGCCATGACTTCACGCACCCGTTCGATCCCGCCGTGCTCGAACGGGTTGGTGCGCGAGGTGCCCAGGATCGTGCCGCCGGCCCGGGAGATGCCGCGCACGTCGTGGCGCGGCAGCGGCACGATGTCGTCCTCGACGAGGCCGCGCCAGCCGTCGCGGATCCCGAGGAACGACACCTGGTGGATGCGGTCGCCCTTGATCACCGCGCCACGGATCACCGCATTGAGGCCGGGACAGTCACCACCGCTGGTCAGGATTCCGATGCTCACGGGTCCATCGTGGTCGAAGCGCGGCGGCGAGTGGGCCGATGTCCACGATGTTGTCGGACCCGCCGGGCGGATCCGCACCGGCGCGTCCGGCATACTCGCCAGGATGCTGACACCGATGTGCCTGGTCTTCCTCCTGCGCGATGCCCCGAACGGCCCCGAGGTGCTGCTCGGGCTCAAACAACGCGGCTTCGGCACCGGGCGGATCGTCGGCGTCGGCGGCCACGTCGAGCCGGGGGAAAGCGATCCCGCGGCGGCAGTGCGGGAAGCGTTCGAGGAGACCGGCTTCCGGATCGACCCCGCCGACCTGGCTGACGCCGGGCGCGTCGTCTTCCGCTTCCCCGCCGATCCCGCCTCCGACATGTCCGTCGCCCTCTACCGCGCGACCGCGTGGACCGGGGAGCTGACCGCGTCCGACGAACTCGACCCGCAGTGGTTCCCGGTCGCGGCCGTGCCGACCAGCCGCATGTGGGACGACTCGCGGATCTGGCTGCCGCACGTGCTGCGCGGCGAGACGATCGACGCCGACATCACGTATGACGCCACCGGCTCGCTCGTGGCGAGGGTCAGCCTGACCGTCATACCTGGTTGGTAACCACCCAGGCACCGCACCACGCACGATGCAGCCACCGCACGAGATCAGTGGGTAGTCTGAGTGCGCCTGCCCGCACTGCTGCGTGCGCGTCCGGCAGGTTCCACAAGCAGGTGACTCGTCCGTGATCCGGACGACAGGTGAGGTGCGATCGACGTGACCACGATTGACTACGCGCGGGCAGGCTCGGGCGACCCGCTGGTGCTCATCCACGGCATCGGCCACCAGCGATCCGCGTGGGGCGAGACCTTCGAGCTGCTCGCACAGGACTTCGACGTCATCGCGCTCGACCTGCCGGGCTTCGGCAAGTCGCCGGCGCCCGCGCCGCCATACAGCTACCGGATGGACAGCTACGTCGAGCAGCTCGAGGACTTCTTCGACCACCTCGGTCTGGACCGGCCGCACGTCGCAGGCAACTCACTCGGCGGGATGTTCGCCCTCGAACTGGCCGCCCGGGGGTCGGTGCGCACCGCGACCGCGATCTCACCGGCCGGCTTCTGGGGTCCGCTCGGGCTGGTCAACGCCGTCGCGAACCTGTCGCTGATGAAGGCGTCCTCGCACGCCCCGCGGCGCGTGGTGCGCCTCTTCTCCGACAAGGCCGCCCTGCGCAAGGCCAGCCTTCGGGCGCTGTACGTCCACCCGGAGAACGTGCCCGGTGCCGTGGCGTATGACGATGCGCTCAACCTGCGCACGTCGCCCGGCTTCTTCCCGGTCGCGTGGCACGCGACCCGATCCCGCTTCCGCCACCAGCCACTAGTGCCGGTCACCATCGCCTGGGGCACCAAGGACCGGCTGCTGCTGCCCTCACAGGCGGCGACCGCCCGCGCGGAACTGCCGATGGTCTCGCATCTGACGCTGCCCGATTGCGGCCATGTCCCGATGATCGACAACCCCGAGCTGGTCGCCGGAGCGATCGTGCAGACCGTGGTGCAAGCCGCCGACCGAGCCGGGCAGCCGCTGCTGCACCTGACCGGCGTCTGACCCATCGTGCCCGAAAACCACTCGTATCACACGGCTTTGACCTGGTCGGGTTCGACGGGTGAAGGGTATGACGCTTACCCCCGGGCTCATCGGGTCGCACCCGGCGATCTGGCCGCGCTCGGCATGTCCGCAGACCCGCACTTCCGCGGCGACCCGGCGCTCGTCAACCCCGAGCAGCTGCTGGTGATGGCCGCGAGCAGCTGCCAGTTGCTGTCCTTCCTCGCCGTCGCGGCGCGAGCGCGCCTCGACGTGCTCGACTACCGGGACGAGGCCGAAGGCGTGATGCCGGAGTCGGTTTCGCCGATGTCGGTCACCCGCATCGTGCTGCGACCCGTCGTCACCCTCGCCGCCGGCAGCCGCCTGGATCAGCTGGAGCGGCTGACCCGCGTTGCGCACGAGCAGTGCTTCATCGCGAACTCGCTGCGCTCGGAACTGGTCATCGACGCCGGATTCCGCATCGGCGACGAGACGGTCGCGACTGTCCGGATCTGAGCCGGGCTACGCGGCAACAGGCAGGCCGAGCGCCTGCCAGGCGGCGAAACCGCCGGCCATGCCGGTCGCGTGCCGCACGCCGAGCCGGACCAGGGTCTCTGCCGCGCGCGACGAGATATGGCCCTCCTGGCACACGACGACGACCCGCAGGTCGCGGGCGGCGATCGGCAGGCGGTCATCGCTCGCCGGGTCGAGTCGCCAGGCGAGCGCGGTGCGGTCGACCGCCCGCGGCGAGACCGCATCCGGGAGGCAGCCGAACGCCATACGCTGCGCCTGCGGCCGTATGTCGACCAGCGTCGCTCGGCCCCAGAGCGCCTCCTGGAATGCCGCGCGCGGACTCATTCCATGCAGCGGTGTCGACAGGCTGGCGAAAAGCTCCGACTGCCAGGTCATTTCGTCGAGTACGTGTGGACTGGGGGCGAGTGGTGCGCTGGTGGTGACGGTCATGAGGAAGGATCCCGGGTCCGGCCCGCCAGCCGACGGGAATCACATGTCATGATGCGTTGCATAACAAAACGTTACTTGGCGTGCCTGCGCCGGGGCAACCGACTTGTCCAGATCGCGAACGCTCGCGGATTCGGCTCCTATGCTCAGCGCATGGCTGCAGATGAAGACGTGACCCTGCTCATCCTCGGTGCAGGGGGCGATCTCACTCACCGGCTGTTGCTGCCCGGAGTCGGCAGCCTGCTGAAGGTCGAGTCGTCCTGGAAGATCACCGTGGTCGGCGCAGACCGCGCGGACGTGACGCCCGCGCAGTGGAAGAAGCGCCTCGAGGACTCGTTCGCCACCGTGCCGGTGCCGGCGCGTCCGCTGCGGTCGGTGCTTGCCCGCACGCGCTACCAGCGCACCAACGTGCTGGACGCCACCGAGCTCGCCGGCCTGATCGGCTCGTGCAGCGGGCCGCTGGTGATCTACTTCGCCCTGCCGCCCACGGTGTCGATGGGTGTCTGCAAGCTGCTCGAAGACATCGACCTGCCGGCCGACACTCGGCTCGCGCTGGAGAAGCCGTTCGGTTCGGACGAGAAGTCGGCGCGCGCGTTCAACGCGCAACTGCACCGGGTCGTCCCGGAGAAGCAGATCTTCCGCGTCGACCACTTCCTCGGCACCTCGACCGTGCTCAACCTCATCGGGCTGCGCTTCGCCAACCGGGTGCTGCAGCCGGTCTGGAGCGCCGAGCACATCGAGCGCGTCGAGATCGTGTATGACGAGGACCTCGCCCTGGAGGGGCGCGCCGGCTACTACGACAGCAACGGTGCACTGAAGGACATGCTGCAGTCACACCTGTTGCAGGTGCTCGCGGTCTTCGCGATGGAGTCGGTCACCGACCTGTCGGACCAGGAGATCCAGGATCAGAAGGCGCAAGTGCTGCGCGCCACCCATCTGTGGGGGTCGAGCGTCAAGCGATCCACCAAACGAGCGCAATACACGGCGGGCACGATCGGGCGCCGCAAGATCCCGGCGTACACCAAGGAAAAGGGCGTCGACCCGTCCCGCGAGACCGAGACGCTCGCCCAGGTGAAGGTCGAGGTGCGCAACAACCGGTGGGCCGGTGTGCCGTTCACCCTGCGCAGCGGCAAGGCACTCGGAACGGCCCGCAAGCAGATCGTCGCCTACTTCCGGCCGGTCGCGCACGTGCCCGGCGGCTTCCGGAATGCCGCCGGGGCGGACAAGCTGATCATCGACCTCAAGCCGGGAGCGGTGTCCTTCGTGCTCACCATGAACGCCGAGGGCAACCCGATGGAGCTGGAGCAGAAAGAGCTGCGGGCCGAGCTTGCCCCTGGCTGGATGCTGCCCTACGGCGAGGTGCTGCGCGAAGTGCTCGGCGGTGACGCGATGTTGTCGGTGCGTGCCGACGCGGCCGAATCCTGTTGGCGCATCATGGATCCGGTGCTCCGCGCCTGGCGTCAAGGGCGGGTGCCGCTGGAGACCTACCCGGCCGGGTCCGCCGGTCCGGACGGCTGGCAGGACTAGGGCCGGGCGTGCCTGCTCGCCTATCCTTGCGCCATGTCTGATCCGTATGGCGACCGCAACGTGCACGAGCAGGAGACCCGGGCACAGCCGGCGGTCGACCCCTACGCGCAGCCGTCCGGCACCCCCGACGGGCAAGGCGGCTACCCGGGACAGTCCGGTTACGGACAGCAATCGCCATACGGCACACCCGGTTACGGTCAGCCTCCGACCTACGGCGACGCCTCGGCGTACGGTCAGTCCCCGGCTTACGGGGCACCGGCATACGGCCAGCAGCCCTACAACCCCTACGCCGGATATCAGCCGGCGCCGACCAACGGGATGGCGATCGCGTCGTTCGTCACCAGCCTGGCCGGCATCTTCGTGTTCTGCGGCGTCTCCGGCATCGTGGGCATCATTCTGGGCATCATCGCGCTGAACCGGTCGAAGGAGCGGCAGGGCGCCGGGCGAGGGATGGCGATCGCGGGCATCGTGATCGGTGCCGTGCAACTTGTGCTGGCGATCGGGTTGATCATCGTGATCGTCATCGCGGCCGCCCACGACCAGAGCACCACGGGCGGCGCCACGACCTGAGCTACCAGCGGTTCATGGCGGCCAGGCCCCAGCGCACGGACGCGTGTCGTTCGACGAGCGCGAGGGTGGTGCTGCCGCGGGTGATGCCGGTGAAGACCCGCCAGCCCGGGCGGGTGCGCAGCATCGCATGGAACGCCGCGGGGTGCCGCTCGAAGGCGCGCAGCGTCCGCTCGCCGGCCAGCATCTCGGTGCCGAGTTCGCCCGCCACCTGCCGGCCGTATGCCGTGAGCCCGTCTCCCGGCGGCAGCTCGCCCGCGGCGATGCGGGCAGCAGTCGCCCCCGCCATCCGGCCCGACCGCACCGCGTAGGAGATGCCCTCGCGGGTCCACGGCTCCAGCAGCCCGGCGGCGTCGCCCGCGACCAGCACCCGGCCGCGGCCCAGCGGTGAGCCGGCCGCCCGGCAGCGGGTGAGGTGGCCGGACTCGCGGACGACATCGAGCCGGGAAAGCCGTTGCTGGGCAATGAAGTCCGTCAGGTACCGCTTGGTCTCGGCGGGGCGGCCCTTCGCCATGATGACGCCGACCGTGAGCACATCGTCCTTGGGGAAGACCCACGCGTAGGACCCCGGCACCGGTCCCCAGTCCAGGTGCACCCGCCCGGCCCAGGCCGCTCGCGCGGTGTCGTCGGGCGCGAGCTCGGCCTCCAGACCGAGGTCGGTCTGCCGCAGTTGCACGCCGACGTACCGTCCGATGCGGCTCGCGGAGCCGTCCGCGCCGACCACCACCCGGGAGTGCAGGTCTCCGTCGGAAGTCCGGACCGTCACCAGGTCGTCGTCCTGGTCGACGGCGCTGAAAGTGACGGCCGTGCGCACGTGCGCGCCGGCGGCCTGCGCCGCCCGGAGCAACGCGGTGTCGAGGTCGGCGCGGTTGACCAGGGTCAGGATGCGTCCGTCCCCACGACGCTCGAAGGGCTTGCGCCCGGCCAGGCTGAACGACGCCCGCGTGATCTCCTGCTGCACGGGCACCGGCAGCTCGGGCGGCAGCGACGCGAGGGTCGGACCGATCAGGCCCCCACCGCAGGTCTTGTATCGCGGGAAGCGAGCCCGGTCTATCACCAGGGTCCGGGCCCCGGCGGTCGCCGCAGCGTGCGCGGCGCAGCTGCCGGCCGGACCGGCGCCGACGACGATGACGTCATACGGCTCAGGCGGCTGTGTCACGCTGGGAGATGGTAGTCCGCCAGGGCGGACCGGCCCGGAGGTGTCACGGTGGCGGGCGAAGTGACCGGCGAGTAACTTAGGACCGCAGACGGACTCCGTGCGGCGATCGAGGAGATGGGTATTCGTGAAGGACCACTACGACGTGCTGGTGGTCGGCGCCGGCCTGTCCGGCATCGACGCCGGATATCGCCTCCAGACCAGCTGTCCCGGTGTGGACTACGCGATCCTGGAGGCGCGCGAGTCACTCGGTGGCACGTGGGACCTGTTCCGCTACCCCGGGATTCGCTCCGACTCCGACATGTTCACCCTGGGCCTGCCGTTCGAACCGTGGACGGGCGCCAAGTCGATCGCCGATGGCGCGGACATCCTGCAATACCTCAAGGACACTGCCGCGAAATATGGCATCGACCGGCGGATCTCCTACTCCACCAAGGTGATTGCCGCTGACTGGTCGAGCCAGGACGCTCGGTGGACGCTGACCACGCAGTCGGCGGCCGGCGAACACACGGTGAGTGCGAACTTCGTCTACTTCTCCTGCGGTTACTACAACTACACCGATCCCTACCGTCCGGATATTCCGGGCCTGGCGGACTTCTCCGGGCAGGTCATCCACCCGCAGTTCTGGCCGGCCAACGGGGTGGACGTCGCCGGACGCACGGTGACCGTCATCGGATCCGGTGCCACCGCGATGACCCTGGTGCCCGCCCTCGCCCGGCAGGGTGCGCACGTGACGATGTTGCAGCGTTCGCCGAGCTACGTGCTCAGCCTCGCCGCCCGGGACACGATCGCCGACAGGTTGCGCAAGGTGCTGCCGGCCAAGCAGGCGTATGCCGCGATCCGGCTCAAGAACGCCGCCACCACCGTCGGGTTCTACGAGTTCTGCCGCCGGGTGCCCGGGGCAGCCACCAAGATCCTGCGGTCCGGGGTCGCCCGTCAGCTGGAAGGCAGCTCGGTCGACCTGGCGGCCTTCACGCCCCGCTACCGGCCGTGGGACCAGCGGCTGTGCATCGTGCCCGACGCCGACCTGTTCACGGCGATCAGGGAGCACGACGTCGACGTCGTCACGGACACCATCGATCGCGTCGAGCCGACCGCCATACACACCTCCTCCGGCCAGCGGATCGAGTCCGACATCATCGTGACCGCAACCGGCTTGCGGCTGCAGATGGTCGGTGGCGCCACGGTCAGCGTCGACGGTGAGGTCTGCGACCCCGGCGAGCGATACATCTACCGCGGGATGATGCTCGAAGGCGTGCCGAACGCCGCCGTCTGCATCGGCTACACCAATGCGTCATGGACGCTGCGGGCCGACCTGTCCGCGCAATATTTCTGCAAATTCGTCAACTATGTGCGCAGCAACGGCTACGCATCCGGCACTCCGACGGTGCCCGAGGCGATGCCGGCCACGCCGGCGCTGGACCTCGCGTCCGGTTACGTGCAGCGGTCCATCGCCGAACTGCCGAAGCAGGGCGACCGCAAGCCGTGGTTCCTGAAGCAGAACTACTTCGTCGACCGGCGCGACGCCAAGCGCGCCGACGTCACCGCAGACATGACCTTCGTGCGCCCGGGCGAGACGCGTTCCCGCTCCTCCCTTTCGCGCTCGCCACTTTCGCGTTCCCCCCTTTCGCGAGTGACGGCTTCCTCGCCGAGCGACGGCGAAATTGCGCCGTCACTCGACGAACTCGCCGTCACTCGGGAAGCGGAGCGGGCCGGGTGAGGATCGCGCTCGCGTCATACCGGAGCAAGGCGCACTCCGGAGGGCAGGGCGTCTACGTCCGCAACCTGTCACGCGAACTCGTCGCCCAGGGACATCAGGTCGAGGTGTTCAGCGGTCAGCCCTACCCGCAGCTCGACCCCGGGGTGCGCTTCACTCCTGTGCCGAGTCTCGACCTCTACCGCCCCGAGGACCCGTTCCGGCGTCCCGCGCTGCATGAATTCGGCTCTGCCATCGATGTTTTCGAATACGCAACAATGTGCACGGCCGGCTTTCCCGAGCCGCGCACCTTCGGCATGCGGCTGTCGCGGCTGCTGCGCGACCGGGTCGGAGACTTCGACATCCTGCACGACAACCAGACGCTGGCGCCCGGCCTGCTCGCCCTCGAACGGCGCGGGCTGCCGCTGCTGACCACGATCCATCACCCGATCAGCCGGGACCGCCGGCTGGAACTGCAGGCGACGACCGGCTGGGCGCGGGTGTCCAAGCGCCGGTGGTACGGCTTCGTGCAGATGCAGCGCCGAGTTGCCCGCCGCAGCAAGCACGTGCTGACCGTCTCGCAAGTGTCCGCCCGTGACATCATCGCCGACTTCGGGGTGCCGGCCGAGTACATCCGGGTCGTGCCGGTCGGCGTCGACATCGCACGCTTCCGGCCGCCGGACGCCCCGCGGGTGTCCGGCCGGATCGTGGCGATCGTCAGCGCCGACGTGCCGTTGAAGGGTATGACGGTGCTGGTCGACGCACTGCAGTTGCTGCCGCGATCGGCGTGGAGCGAACTCGTGGTGGTCGGCACGCCGGGCGACGCGACCGAGAAGCGGCTCGCCGAAGCCGGTCTCGTCGACCGCGTCCGTTTCCGCAGCGGCCTCTCGGACGATGAACTGGCCGGGTTGATCGGGTCAGCGCAGCTGCAGGTGATTCCCTCTCTCTACGAAGGGTTTTCGATCCCGGCAGTCGAGGCGATGGCGTGCGGCACCCCCGTCGTCGCCACCACTGTGGGTGCGCTCCCCGGGCTGCTCTCGGGCGGTGTGGGACGGCTGGTGCCACCCGGTGATGCGGCCGCGCTGGCCGTCGCGCTGGCCGAGGTGCTGGCAATGCCCGAGGAGGCGGCCTCGATGGGGAGGGCCGGCCGGTCGCGAGCGGTCGCGACATACAGTTGGGCGGCCGTGGCACGCGCGACCGCGGAGGTCTACCACGAGGTGATTGCTGCGAGCGGTCACGCGCAGTCTGCCGCAGCGGCGCATCCGAAGGAGCAGCGATGATCACGATGGACTTCGACTCGGCGTTCCCGATCGCACCCGGCATGACGGTGCTCGACGTCGGCGCCGGTCAGGGCCGGCACTCGTTCGAGGCGCTGCGGCGTGGCGGTGTCGTCACCGCGTTCGACCTGTCCGAGTCGGACCTGGCCGACGTGAAGTCGATGTTCGGCGCGATGGAACTCGAGGGCGAGGTCCCGGAGGGGGCGTCGGGCACCGTGCTGCATGGTGACGCCCGCTCGATGCCCTTTAACGACAATAGTTTCGACCGGGTCATCGCGTCGGAGATCCTGGAGCACGTGCACGAGGACGAGCAGGTCATGGCCGAGATCTTTCGGGTGCTGCGGCCCGGTGGCCTGGTCGCGGTGTCCGTGCCGCGCAACTGGCCGGAGCAGATCTGCTGGAAGTTGTCGGCTCCTTACCACGAGGTCGAGGGCGGCCACATCCGCATCTACCGCGCGTCCGAGCTGGTGGCGAAGCTGGAGCGGGCCGGGCTGACGGCATACAAGCAACACCATGCACACGCCCTGCACGCACCGTACTGGTGGCTGAAATGCGTTGTGGGGCCTGACAACAACGACAATCCCGCCGTCAAGGCCTATCACCGGCTGCTGGTGTGGGACCTGATGAAGGGGCCGTTCGTGACGCGCGCCTCGGAGAACGCGCTCAACCCGGTGCTCGGCAAGAGCTTCGTCGTCTACCTCGTGAAGCCGGAGCTTGCCGGATGACGGCCCAGGTGATGGGCCGGGCCGGCGCGCTCGCTGTGCCGGGCGTGCTGTCCGCCGAAGAGTGCACTGCCACAGCACAATTCGTGCTCCGGCAGCAGTGCGCCGACGGCTCCATCCCCTGGTATGACGGCAGCCATCTCGACCCGTGGGATCATGTCGAGGCGGCCATGGGGCTCACCGCGGCCGGACATTGGTCGGCGGCCTGGCGCGCGCTGGAGTGGTCCGCCGCGACTCAGCGCAAGGACGGTTCGTGGCCGATGGTGCGGCGCGGAGACCGGATCGAGGACGCCGGCGCCGACACCAACCAGTGCGCGTACTTCGCGGTCGGGCTGTGGCATTACTACCTGGTGACCGGCCGCACGGACGGGCTCGCGCGATTGTGGCCGACGGTCGAAGCAGCGATCAACTTCGTCATTCGCGCACAGCATCCGGGTGGCGAATTGGGTTGGGCCGTAGGCGAAAACGGCGGTGTCGCGGACTTCGCGCTGCTCACCGGCAGCGCGAGCGCGCTGCAGTCGATCGAGTGTGCGTGCCACATCGCGGCCACGCTCGGGCACGACCGGCCGCGCTGGCGCTGGGCCGGCAACCGTCTGGCGGCGGCGCTGCGCGAGCGACCGGAGGCGTTCGCCGATCGGTCGCGGTTCTCGATGGACTGGTACTACCCGGTGCTCGCCGGAGCCATCCGCGGAGCGGCGGCGCAGGCGCGCATCGACGACGGCTGGGCCGACTTCGTGCGGGACGGGCACGGCACGCAGTGCGTGCGCGACCAGCCGTGGGTGACCTCGGCAGAGTCCGCTGAACTCGTCGCCGCGCTGGACGCCGCGGGCGAAACCGATCGCGCGATCGCGGTGCTCGCGGATCTGCAGAGTTTGCGTGACCCGGACACGGGTGGCTACTGGACCGGCCGGAACCTGCCCGACCTGGTGCTGTGGCCGCAGGAGCAGACCTCGTGGGCGGCCGCTGCGGTCCTGCTGGCAGCGGACGCGGTGACGCAGACGACCGGCGGGTCGGCCTTGTGGCGCGACGCCGGCTGGCCCGGCGCCGTCGACGAACTCGTCGACAGTGAGGGGGTCGGCTGATGTCGGTGCCGACCGATGTTGCCGAATGTGTCGCTGCTACAACCGGATTCATGCCGGTCGACGAGGGTGAGGCATTGTATGGCGCTGCGCTCACCGCCCGGCCCGGCACCTGGCTGGAGATCGGCACCTACTGCGGCAAGTCGACGTTGCTGCTGGGCGCGGCTGCGCGGATGGTCGGTGCGCAGGTCGTCACCGTGGACCACCACCACGGCTCGGAGGAGAACCAGCCGGGGTGGGAGTGGCACGACGCTTCGCTGGTCGACCCGCGCAGCGGGCGCCTGGACACACTGCCACATTTCCGGCCGGTGCTCGACTCGCTGTCCGACGTGGTGTCAGCAGTTGTTGGATCGACGGAACTCGTTGCACGGTGGTGGAATTCGCCGCTGGAGTTGCTCTTCCTGGATGGCAATCACACCGAGGAGACTGCCCAGCACGACTACCGCGCGTTTGCCGGGCACCTGAAGCCCGGTGCGCTCCTGCTCGTGCACGACGTCTTCCCCGACCCGGCCGACGGTGGTCAGGCGCCGTGGCACGTTATCCAGGCAGCGCTCGCGGATGGGTTCACCCAGGTTGCGCAGCACGGCTCGCTGCGGGTGCTCACCGCGCCGGAGCGTGTGTAACCCGCGTGCGTAACCTTCGACGGTCGAGGTTTGCGGCCGGTGACTGTCGGAGAATGGCGGCATGTCCCGTGTCCGCCTGGGTATGACGCTCCTGCTGCTGGGCGCTGTCACAGCGTGCGGGGCGGCCGGCCACAGCCCTGGCATCGACCCGGACGCTTCGGCGATCTCGGCCAGTGCCGCGACCACCGCGGGACCGACCTCGCCGACGGCGAGATCACACACCGGTGGCTCGGCCCCGACAGCTTCCGCCGACGCGCCTGCGCCATACATCTTGAAAGCCGTGTGGGTCAGCCTGCCCAGCGGCCGTAGCCTGCAGGTCTATCCGACCGCGAACGGTCGGTCGACGCAGGCGCCCGGCGCTGAATCGGAAGCGTGGCACGAGGTGCTTCGCCTTGCCCCCAACGCCGGAACACCAGGAATGCGAGCGCAATTCGAGTGTCACTGGGAGTTCGCCCGGATCGCCGACCCGGGGAAGCGCAGCTGGAACCTCGAGCCGTGGCGACCGGTTGTCTCTGCCCAGCAGTTGTATGACGCCCGCTGCAATCCCGGCGGTCCCGACGTTTGAGCGGGTACGCGGTCACTCCTGCTGGTCGGTCTGACGCACTGCCTGCTCCGCCTCCACCTGCTTGCGGATCTCGTCCATCGGCAGCTTGCGAGCCTGGTCGATCAGCGACTCCAGCTCCGGCCCGGGGAGTGCGCCCGCCTGCGCGAAGACGCGGATGCCGTCGCGGAAGATCATCAGCGTCGGGATCGAGGTGATCTGCAGCGCCTGGCTGAGCGCGGGTTCGGCCTCGGTGTCGACTTTGCCGAAGGTGATGTCCGGATTGCCGTCGGATGCCTTCTCGAAAATCGGCGCGAACATCTTGCAGGGGCCGCACCAGTCCGCCCAGAAGTCCACCAGGACGATGCCGTCGGACTGGACCTCCTCGGCGAAGGTGTCGGTCGTGAGGGTCTTGGTTGCCATGCTCTCCCGCTCCTTGGTCGGACAGCACCGATCGGATACTGCCGCTGCTATGTCCAACGAACGATCACCGCAGAACCTTCCGGCGGCGCGATTCCGGCCCGTCCACTAGGTGGACAGATGTCTCAATAAACAAGACGTCCGGATTTGTAGTTGGCAAAGCGGTGGTCGGCATGTTCTGCTGATGGCATGTCTTCGCACGTCACGCCGAGCATGCGCCGCGCCATTCAGCGTCGCATGACGTCGTGGCATGTCTGCCGACTTTGAGCCGACCCTCGCTCAGCTCGACGCAGACCACCGCGCCCAAGGCGGCGCAACCCGCTCACCTCAACGGAGACTTCGATGACCACCACTTCACCCGGCGTTCGAGATTTTACCAAGGACCAATTGGTCCGGATGGCGCGCCTTTTCGCCCATGAAGCCGGCGTGGCCCGGACCATCGAGCGCAGCGGTGCAGAGCGCAAGCGACACCAGCTGACCCACACCCCGCACCTCGAGGTGTGGGTGATGACCTGGCCGCCCGGGGCAAGCACGGACTGGCATGACCACGGCGCAGCCGACGGCGCCATGGTCGTCGTCGAAGGTGAGCTGATCGACGTGCAGTGGCGGGGTGGTTCCGAGCACTGGCTCGAACTCCGCCCCGGTGACGACGCGGCGGTGGCAGCCGGCACCGCGCACAGCCTGACCAACGTCGGCGACGGGTATGCCGTGACGATTCACGCATACGCGCCAGGTCTGACCGAGATGACGCCATACACCTGGGAGAACGGCCGGCCGGTCGCCATCCAGCCGGGCGACTGAGGCGGGCGCGCGCCATGCCGGGCTGAGAGGATGCCTGGCATGAAGCAGCGAGTAGGCGAGCGACCATGACCGGGAAGTCGCATGAGTCGTTCCGCAGCCGGCTGATCCCGATGCGCGGACGCGACCCGCACGAGGAGGGCCGGGTCGCGACGCCGCTCGAACTGCTCTTCGACCTGATCTTCGCCGTCGCGGTGGGGACGTGCGCGGCCAGTTTCGCTGAGATGGCCGCGTCCGGTCACCTCGGCAAAGGGGTCGCTGCGTTCCTCTTCGCGATGTTCGCCGTCTGCATTGCCTGGATCAATTTCACCTGGTTCGCGTCCGCCTTCGACACCGACGACTGGCTCTACCGGGTGCTCACCATGCTGACCATGGTCGGCGTCGTCGTCTTCGCCCTGGGCCTGCGGCCGATGTTCCATTCGGTCGAAGAGGGTCATCACGTCGACACCAAACTGATGGTGATCGGGTATGTCGTGATGCGTGTCCCTCTCGCGGTGCACTGGTGGCGGGCCGCACAGCAGTCTCAGCGCTTCCGGACGGTCGCGCTGCGCAACATCCGCTGGATGCTCGTCGTGCAGATCGGCTGGGTGATCTTCGCCTTCGTGCCCATGTCGCTGCCGGTGACCGTGGTGATCGGCGGTTGCCTCGGCGTCGGCGAACTGCTCATCCCGGTGCTCGCCCAAGGCGGGGCCAACGGCACGCCCTGGCACCCGGAGCACATTGCGGAGCGGTACAGCGCGCTGGCCATCATCACCCTCGGCGAGGGCATCGTCGGCACCATCGCGTCGTCCCAGGGGCTGCTCGGCGGTGCTTCGGGAGACACCTGGAGCGGGAACGCCATTGCGGTCGTGATCGCCGGCATCGGACTCACCTTCGGCATGTGGTGGGTCTATTTCATGATGCCGTTCGGCAGCTTCCTGCAGCACCGGCCGACATACGGTTATCTCTTCGGCTATGGCCATATCGTCGTCTTCATGGCGATCGCCGGGACGGGTGCGGGCCTGCACATCCTGGGGCTGTTCCTAGAGGGGGAGTCGCAGCTGTCCGAAGCCGGCGCCGTGACGCTGCTGGCTGTGCCGGTGGCCGTTTATCTTGCCGGGATCTACCTCCTGCACGACGTCCTGATGGATCGCCTTGACAAGGTCCATCTGGTCAACCTGACGGTCACCGCGGTCCTCCTGGTCGCTGCGGTCGCCCTCGCGGGCGGTGGTGCGCCGATCTGGATCAGCCTGCTGCTGACAATGTGCGCGCCGTTCGTGACGGTCGTCGCGTACGAAGGTGGCGTGCACCGCCGCCAGGAGGAGCAGTTGCGCAGGCTCGCCGAGCACTCGTGAGCTTGCCGCCTACCATCGGCGGATGAGCAACAACATCGAGGTGACGGTGGCCGATGGCATCGCGGATGTCCGGCTGGACCGCCCGGAGAAGCTGAACGGCCTGACGCTTCCCATGCTCCGCGAGCTGGCCTCCGTTGCCCGGAAGTTGCGCTCGGACAAGGAGATTCGCACCGTCATACTGTCGGGGAACGGTACCTCGTTCTGCGCGGGCCTCGACTTCAAGACGGTCACTGCGGACCCGAAGCAGCTGCCGCTGGGCCTGCTGCCGCGGCCGTGGCGCAGCACGAATCTGTTTCAGGAGGCGTGCTGGGCATGGCGGCGGGTCCCGGTGCCCGTGGTGGCCGCCGTGCACGGCCACTGCTACGGCGGCGGCCTGCAGATTGCGCTCAGCGCAGACCTGCGGGTCACCGCGCCGGACGCGAAATGGTCTGTCCTGGAAGGAAAATGGGGTCTCATCCCCGACATGACCGGCGTGCAGGCGCTGTCTGAGCTGGTCGGCATCGAGACTGCGAAGCGCCTGACGATGACCGCCGAGATCATCAGCGGCACGGAGGCGGCGCAGATCGGGCTGGTCGGTCAGGTCGATCCGCAGCCGTATGGCGCAGCCCGCGCACTCGCCGCGTCGCTGGCGCAGCGATCACCGGATGCCCTGGTCGCAGCCAAGCGCCTCTTCGACCGCACCTGGACGATGTCGGCGCGGCGCACCTTCACCCGGGAGCGCTGGGAGCAGGCCAGGCTCCTGCTGGGCGCCAACTTCACGATCGCGCGGAAAGCAGGGCTGCAGCGCGAGCAACCGGTCTTCCAGTCACGCCGCTGACGCTCCTCGTGATTGAGCGGCACACATCCGGATCGAGCGGCACACGAAATGTGGCCGTTCAAGTGTGCCGCTCGTGACGGTTCTGTGCCTCTCGATCAGGGGAGGCGCAGGATGCGGCGGATGCTCGGCCAGGCGAGCCGGCCGAGCGCGCGGTTGGTCTCGTCGGTGCCACCGCGCTGGAAGGTTCCGCCAGCCGCCACGACCTGCTCGCCGGGTAGCACGGTGCGGTGTCCCGCCTCGGACAGCGTGACTGCGTCGGTCGGTAGGCCGTGCTGCTCGCGCCGGGAGACGATCTGCCGGGCGAAGTCGACCGACGGCCAGACCTGGTCGTCGCCGCCGGCGACCACGAGCACCTCCCCGATGCGCTCGACGGCGATCGCGGCGCGCGCGACGACCGCCGCATCTGCGACGCGCAGGCTCTGCCGATAGAAGTCGACATATGCCGGCGGGTCTGCGTCCGGCTCCCAGCTCAGGTCGAACGGTATGGCGGGCACCGGCCGCCCGCCATACGACCAGTGCGACACCTGGGAGCCGTCCGGGTCGATGTAGCTCCACGCGACCGGCGTCGGCGCGAATCCGATGCAGCCGTCGACCTTTTCGTCGTATGACGCAACGAGCAACGCCGCCTCCGCCCCGAACGACGTCCCCGCGATCACCAGCCGGTCGCACTCCGGCGCAAGCCGGTCCAGTGCGGCGATGAACGTCTCCAACGGCACCAGCCGCGGCCCCTCGGGCTGGCCAGGCCCGCCGAACCAGCGGATCGACATGGCCAGCGCACCGTGCGCCGCGAACACGCGCGCCCGGTCGTCGTCGACCCGACCACTCGATCCAGCAACCGTGAGAACTCCTGTGCCACAGTGATTTTCGGGTATGACGAGGACGCCCTCGGGTGCCTCCAGTGTTTCCTCACGCACAGCAGCAGGCTACGCCGCGGCTCGATCACGCGGGTGGCCCGCGGGTATGGCGGGGCCGTCGCCCGCCCGGCTGAGACACTGGCGTCATGAACTTCTTCTCGGCATACGACCAGGGCTTCGCGCGGGTGGCGGCGTGCACCGTGCCGACCGCGATCGCGGACCCCTCGGCCAATGCCGCGACGATCATCGAGCAGGTGCAGGCGTGCAACGCGGATTCGGTTGCGGTGGCGGCTTTTCCGGAGATGTCGCTCACCGGATATGCGATCGACGACCTGGTGCTGCAGGACGTGGTGCTGGATGAGGTGGAAGCCGCAATTGGCGAGATTGCCACTGCGACAACGGACTTACTGCCGCTGGTGATCGTCGGCGCGCCGCTGCGCAAGGGGTTGCGGGTCTACAACTGTGCAGTGGTCATCCATCGGGGGCGCGTGCTCGGAGTCGTGCCGAAGAGCTACCTGCCGACCTACCGGGAGTTCTACGACAAGCGCTATTTCGCGCCGGGCGACGACCAGCGTGGCGGGTCGATCACGATCGACGGCGGCTCGGTCCCGTTCGGTCCGGACCTGCTTTTCGCCGCGTCGGATCTGCCGTCACTGGCTGTGCACGTCGAGGTGTGCGAGGACATGTGGGTGCCGATCCCTCCGTCGTCGCTCGCGGCGCTCGCGGGCGCGAACCTGCTGGTCAACATCTCCGGCAGCCCGATCACCGTCGGCCGCGCGGCCGATCGCCGGGCGCTCGCGCAGGCGCAGAGCTCGCGGTGCCTCGCGGCATACGTCTACGCAGCGTCGGGGTATGGCGAGTCCACCACCGATCTCTCCTGGGACGGGATGACGATGATCCACGAGTGCGGCACGTTGCTGGGCCAGGGCGAACGCTTTCCTCGGGAGGCCGCTCGCACGGTCGCCGACGTCGACCTGGACCGCATCCGGCAGGAGCGGCTACGGGATGGATCGCTGGCGGACAATGCCCGAACTTTCAGCGATGTCAGCGCCTTTCGCACGGTCAGCTTCCGGCTGGGTGCACCGACCACGGAAATCGGGTTGCGCCGCAAGCTGCAGCGCTTCCCGTTCGTGCCGGACGATCCGGAGCATCTCGCGCAGGACTGCTACGAGGCCTACACAATCCAGGTCTCGGCCCTCAAGCAGCGACTGGTCGCGATCGGCGGCCCCAAGGTCGTGATCGGTGTCTCCGGCGGCCTCGACTCGACCCATGCGCTGCTCGTCGCGGCCCGGGCGATGGACGAGCTGGGCCGCCCGCGCACCGACGTACTCGCCTATACGATGCCTGGTTTCGCAACCGGCACGGCCAGCAAATCGGCCGCCACCGACTTGGCGCAGGCGATGGGAGTCTCCTTCCAGGAGCTGGACATTCGGCCCGCTGCGACGCAGATGCTGCGCGACCTCGGCCACCCGGCTGGCGCCGGCGAGCCGGTCTACGACGTGACCTTCGAGAACGTCCAGGCCGGGCTGCGCTACGACTATCTCTTCCGGATCGCCAACCAGGAGAACGGGATCGTCCTCGGCACCGGCGACCTGTCCGAGCTCGCCCTCGGCTGGTGCACGTATGGCGTGGGCGACCAGATGTCGCACTACAACGTCAACGCCGGCATCCCGAAGACGCTGATCCAGCACCTGATCCGCTGGGTCATCGGCGCCGGACATTTCGACGAAGTCACTGCGCGGACGCTGCGCACCATCCTGGCCGCGGAGATCAGCCCGGAGCTGGTGCCGGCCGCAGAAGGGGAGAAGCCGCAGTCGACCGAGGCGGCGATCGGGCCCTACGCGTTGCAGGACTTCAACCTCTTCCATGTGCTGCGCTTCGGCTTCCGGCCCAGCCGGATCGCGTTCCTGTCCTGGCATGCGTGGCACGACGTCGCCGCCGGGGACTGGCCCGAGGGGTTCCCGGAGGATGGTCGCGTCGCCTATGCGCTGCCGGAGATCCGGTCGTGGCTGGAGCTGTTCATCCGGCGGTTCTTCGCGTTCAGCCAGTTCAAGCGCTCTGCACTGCCGAACGGTCCCAAGGTTGTCTCCGGCGGTGCGCTCTCCCCGCGCGGTGACTGGCGGGCGCCCAGCGACGGCAACGCTTCGGCGTGGCTGCGCGAACTGGAGCGCCACGTGCCGAAGTGACGGGTATCGCCGCGGGGTATGCCCAGCGCGCGGTATGACGCGCGCTCGGCATACTCGGACGCTCGCAATCGCGCGTGCTTACCCGGGAGCCTCTTCGCGGCGCAGGATCGGGAAGACCACCAGACCGCCGACGATGAACATGACGCCGGCGGCAGTGAACACCGAATCCACCGGCCGGAATCGCGCGCCGGCGAAGTGGACGTCGAGGCCGCGCAGCACGGTGCTGACCAGCCAGCCCGCCGCGGCCATCGATACCAGATTTGCTGCGGTGCTCACCGCGTTCAGCCAGGCAAGCGATCGTCCGAGCAACTCGGGCGCGACCGATTTCATCCACAGCGGTGAGATCAGCACGTTGATCATCCCGACCGGCACGCCGATGAGCGCGTAGAACACGAGGGCCGGCGGAAGGGTGGTGCAACGCGAATAGGCGATCAGTGTGACTCCGGAAACCAGGAGCCCGATCGCGATCAGCTGTCCGGCGGGCCAGCGGAGGGCGAGCCGGGGCGCGGCCAGCGAGCCGAGAACCATGCCTACGGCGTCGCACATCGACAGGATGCCCAGCATCGATGCTCGCTGGTGCAGCGCGTTGGTGACGAAGAAGACTTCGAGGACGTTGAGCGCGGCTGCGCCGATCATGGCGATGACGATCGCCATCCCGATTGCCAGGAGCACGGGCGTGCGGAGGACGACGCGAGCGCCCTGCCGCATCGACTCGGCGAGTCCGAGTTCGGCGGTCGCCGGATTCGGCTCGGATTCCCAGCGGACCCGCGCCAGCAACCAGGTGGCCACCAGGAACGACAGTGCATTGATGCCGAGTGCCCAGTCCACGCCCGCGGTAAACATCAACGGTGCTGCCAGGGGCGGACCGATGATCGCGAGCGTTCGGTTGGCCGCGCCCTGTTCGGCGAACGCTTGGTTTCGCAACTGCTCCGGGATCGTGGCGGCGATCATCACACTCCGGGCGGTCATGAAGAACTGGCCGGCGGCGTTGGTCACCATCACCGCGCAGTAGATCCAGCTGAGTTGGCCGATCAGCCCGAGCGTGCTGCTCAGCGGCGGAACCAGCAACAGGCTGCCCACCGCCGCGGCCTGCACCGTGTTGCTCACGAGCAGCACCCGGCGGCGGTCGTAGCGATCGGTGTAGGCACCCGCGAGCGGGCCGACGAACAGCACGGGGGCGGCGGCCGCGATGAGCACACCACTGACCGCTGCAGGAGTCCAGGACCGGCCCGGAGCGATCTCGGTGCTGATCCACAGCACGACGGTGATGTCGAAGACGAAGTCGCCCAGCCGGGACACGAGCGACGCGGGGAACCCGACACGCCAGCCCGGCAACGACCACAGTCGCGGCCGTGTGGACTGGCTGGCTGAAGGGGCGGTAGCCGAGGCAGCGTCGGACTCCATGGAGCCGAACCTAGTTCAAGCAAATAATTTGCGCAATAAAGGTGCGCAAATTACTTGCTAGGCTGGCCACCGTGCCGCGCAGCCACCGACCCACCGACGTCACCGATCCCAAGAGGTGGCAGGGACTGAGCCATCCCCTCCGGATGCGGTTGCTCCACGAACTCGCCGACCGCCCGGCGGCCCGGGCGACGGATCTGGCCGAGGCGCTCGGTGTGCCGGCGAACTCGGTCAGCTTCCACCTGCGCCAGATGGAGCGCTACGGGTTCGTCGAGCGGGACACCGAGCACGGTTCGGATCGGCGAGAGAAGTGGTGGCGATCGACGAACCGGGACGGGTTTCGATTGACCGGCGGCTCCGAGGACGAGTCGGCGGTCGCCGTCGCACGCGATCTCGTCCGGACGATCGGCGCACACACCCATGCGGCAGTCGACGAGTGGCTGGGGGTCGCGGTGAGCGATGCGGGAACGTCGGTCAATCACGATGTGCGGCTGCACCTTACCGATGCCGAGTTCGCCCAGTTCCGCAGCGAACTCGGCGAAGTCTGGGATCGGTGGCTCACCGTCAGTCGCGGCCACGACGATGACCACGAGGACCTGGTGACCTTCCGCGATGTCCGCTTCGGCTGGACGGACCGCCCGGCGATCGAGGACGAAGGCTGAGCCGCGTCCGGTGCCGCCCGAGCATGCCCAGCGAGCGGTATGGCGCGCGCTCGGCATACTCGGGCGTCACGGAGGCGCGACGCCGCGCACCCGCTCCCGGCTAGGCCTTGCCCCAGTCGAGGATCCGCCAGCGCTCGGAACTGTTCGTGCGGACGAGGAAGTAGGACCACCTCTCGCGGTCGGGCTTGTTGCCCTTCGTCATACCTTTGACGTGCCGGAAGGTGGACAGCGTGTCGACCTCGACGCACTGCTTCCACGCGGAGGCAGGCGGGCTCCCGCACGTGCTGCCGGCGGTCACCGGGCCCGTCCTGGTGATCTCCAGGTCTTCGATGCGTGGTCCGTGCAGGTCCCACCACCCGGCGTCGACGCCCACCCGGTCGCCGACCACCATCTCCTTGGCGGTCGGGAAATCGCGGTCGTTCAGCGCCTTGGCAAAAGTCATCACGACCGAACTCGGTGATGTCTGGGCGGTGGGCAGCGGGACCGAAGCGCGCGGCTTGCCCCACAGCCACAACCCGAGGATGCCGAGCATCACGACGATCGCCAGGCCCAGGCCGACCGCACTCTGTGTCCTCCGCATACGCCGAGTATCCGATGGACTGCTGTGTTCCTCAAAGTCGTGTCCACAGCTGAGACTGTCGATGCCTCTGGCGCCCATCCCCGGACGGGCGCTCGCGTCGTACACAGGCAGGTGGCCGAGGCTCGCGGCTGTCGGACCCGGCGGCTACCGTCGTGACGTGGTTAACACGTCAGAGCTGCAGTTGCGTGGCGCCGAGTGGGTGCGCCGCGTGACGCCGGAGCAACTCGTCGAACGCATGGGTCAGCTCACCGTCGGCCGGGCCGAGCTGTATGCCGACTCCGAGCGCGTGCAGTCGATCAACGTTGGCGACCAGGGTCGGCTGCTGCTGGCGACTGTCGAAGGCAACCGGGCGCGCCCCTACACGGTGATGGTGACCAGGATGGAGGACCACGACGGCTCGCCCGAGTGGCATTCGCGGTGCTCCTGCCCTATGGCCACCGAGTGCAAGCACGTCGCGGCGACGCTTCTCACCGCACGCGATCAGCTCGGTGGCGGCACGGCCGAGGTGCCTGCGTGGCGCCGGTTCGTCCAGGAGCAGCTCGAGCCGCCGCAGCCGGATCGCAGCGACGACGGAGTTCACCTGGGGCTGCGCGTGTCCGTCGGCCATGAGCTGAGGGGCCGGCACCGGGTTACCCGCATCGCGCTGACTCCGGCACACCGCACGAAGGCCGATCGCTGGTCCAAGCAGACCTCCTGGGACGAGATCGGGCTCAACCGGGTCCGGCGCCGGTTCCACGTGGCCCAGGCCGACGCGCTCACCGCGCTGCGCGACGTCGCCACCGGCAGGCGAAACGCGTGGGTCGCCGCCGCGCCGTCCGTGCAGCTCGACGAAAGCCACGCCGGTGTGTGGCCCGTGCTTCGCGACTGTATGGCGGCAGGCGTCGAGCTGCTCGCGTCATACGACGAGAAGGCCGAGGTGCACCTCGCCACCGATCCGGCGCACATCGTGGCCGACTTCACCGAGCAGGACGACGGGTCGCTGCGTGGCACCGCCAGTGTGCTGGGCCTGGTGGACGTGCCGGGAGAAGTCGTCGTGCTCGGCGATCCCGGGCACGGCATCGCGCACGTGCGACCCGACGGCTCCATCACTCTCGCCGCCCTCGACGCTCCGCTGAGTCCCGTTGCCCGCGCGCTGTTGCTGAGCGGCCCGATCGACGTGCCGGCCGAGGACGCCGAGGAGTTCCGCGACCTCTACTACCCACGCCTCACCCGGCAGCTGCACGTCGTGCCCGGTGACGGTGTCCCGGTCCGCGCACCCGAGCCGCTGCGTCTGCGGTTGACGCTGAGTTCGCCCGAAGCGCACGCCGTCGAGGTCGTCGCCGAGATGCTCTACGCCGGCAAGCACGCAAAACCCGTTGCCCTCGACGTCTACGACCGCACCCGCGACCGGGCTGCCGAGCATGCCCTGGTGGGCCGGCTCGAAGGCCTGCTGGACGACCTCGGCCTGATGGAGCTCGTCGGTGGTCTCGGCTGGTGGCCGATCGGCCACAGCGTGCTGCGCGGCTGGCCGGCCGTGCGTTTCATTGAGCAGTTCGCCGAGCTGGAGGACACCGACGACCTGGAGCTGGTCGTCACGACGCAGCTGCCCAGCTTCGAGGAGAGCGAGGCCGCTCCGCTGATCACCGTCGGTGCGACCGACTCGGAGGACAACGACTGGCTCGATCTGCACGTCAGCGTGACCATCGACGGTGAGGAAGTGCCCTTCGCGGAACTCTTCGCGGCACTGGCCCGTGGTGACGAGGCGATGCTGCTGCTGTCCGGCACCTGGTTCAGTCTGGACCGTCCCGAGTTGCGCCAGCTGGAGCGGCTGATCGCCGAAGCGCGCGAGATCGCCGACAGGCAGCGAGAAGGCCTGTCGCTCAACCGGTTCCACGTCGGTCTGTGGGAGGAGCTGGAGGCACTCGGCGTCGTCGACCAGCAGAGCGAGCGCTGGGCGCAGCAGCTGGAGCGGGTCCGCGGGCTCGACCGATTCACCGCCCCCAGCGTCCCCGCGTCGTTGCGGGCCACGCTGCGCGGCTACCAGCTCGAAGGATTCACCTGGCTGGCCGCGCTGTGGGATTGCGCTCTCGGCGGCGTGCTCGCCGACGACATGGGCCTGGGCAAGACGCTGCAGACCCTCGCTTTACTGGCGCGGGCCCGGGAGGAAGGCGAACTCGGGATCCCGGTGCTGGTCGTCGCGCCGAGCTCGGTGGTTGGCACCTGGGTGAGCGAGGCCGCGCGCTTCGTGCCCGAACTGCGGGTGGTGACGCTCGCCGAAACCAGCCGGCGCCGGGGGACAACCGTGTCGGAGGCCATCGGTGACGCGCAGCTGGTCGTGACGTCATACGCCGTCCTCCGGCTGGACGCCGAACAGTTCGCTGCGGCGAAGTGGAACGGCCTGGTCCTCGATGAGGCGCAGTGGGTCAAGAACCACCAGTCGAAGACGTTCCAGGCGGCCAAGCGCATCGGTGCGCCGTTCACGCTCGCAGTGACCGGCACCCCGCTGGAGAACTCGCTGATGGACCTCTGGTCGATGCTCGCACTCGCGGCGCCCGGTCTCTATCCCCGGCCCGACTTCTTCCAGGAGCGCTATCGCAAGCCGATCGAGCGGGGCCAGGCTCCCGAGCTGCTCGGCCAGCTGCGCCAGCGGATCCGGCCACTGATGCTGCGCCGCACCAAGGAGCAGGTCGCCGCCGACTTGCCGCCGAAGCAGATCCAGGTGCAGCTGGTGGAGCTGGGGGCCAAGCACCGGCAGACCTACGACCGGCATCTGCAGCGCGAGCGGCAGCGGGTTCTCGGTCTGCTGGAGGACCCGGACAGCAACCGGGTCGCGATCCTCGCCGCTCTCACCCGGCTGCGGCAGCTGGCGCTCGACCCGCGGCTGGTCGACGACGTCCCGAGCAATGCCGCCGAGACCTCTGCCAAGCTCGCACTGCTGGTCGAGCACGTGGGCGAGCTGGCCGCCGAAGGCCATCGCGCCCTCGTCTTCAGCCAGTTCACGTCGTTCCTCGGGCTTGCCCGCGATGCACTGACGGCGGCGGGACTGTCGACGTCATACCTCGACGGGCGCACCCGCAACCGGCAAAAGGTGATCGACGGCTTCAAGACCGGGGACGACGCGGCATTCCTGATCTCGCTGAAGGCAGGCGGAGTCGGGCTGACCCTCACCGAGGCCGACTACGTCTTCGTGCTCGACCCGTGGTGGAACCCCGCCACCGAGGCGCAGGCGATCGACCGGGCGCACCGCATCGGGCAGGACAAGCCGGTCATGGTCTACCGGCTGGTCAGTGCGGGCACGATCGAGGAGAAGGTCGTGGCGCTGCAAGAACGTAAGCGCGAGCTTTTCGAGAAGGTCGTCGATGGAGACGGCGGGCCCGGTGGGGCCATCACGCCCGAGGACATCCGCGCGCTGTTGCAGTGACCCTGGTTACTCACCGGTAGGCACGTCTAAGGTGGCGGCATGGGTCTTCTTGCCACGAAATCGTCCTGCTCGTATGCCGCCGCCCGTGTCCTGGTGACCGGCGGCTGTTCCGGGCTGGGTCAGGCGCTGGTGAAGCTGCTGGTTGCCGATGCTGCCCGCGTGCTCGTCGGTGACGTTCACGCAGCGGCGCCCGAGGGCTCGCTGCCGCCCGGTGTCGACTACCTGCGACTCGACGTCAGCAAGGACGAGGACTGGGACGCTGCCCGCAACTGGGTCGAGAGCACGTATGGCGGGCTCGACGTGCTGATCAACAACGCCGGCATCGCGGCGGGCGGACGCATCGACGTGGCCGACATGGACGAATGGCGGCGCATCGTCGACATCAACCTGCTCGGCGTCGCGCGCGGCTGTCACACCTTCGTGCCGATGATGAAGCAGCAGGGCAGCGGTCAGATCGTCAACACCGCGTCGCTGGCCGGCTTGGTGCACGCGCCGGCGATGGCGTCATACAACGCGGTGAAGGCGGGCGTCGTGGCGATCAGCGAGACCCTGCGGTCGGAGCTCGCGCCGTCGGGCATCACGGTGTCGGTCATCTGTCCGTCGTTCTTCCGCACCAACCTCGCTGAGTCGTTCGGCGGCAAGGACGTCGACATGGAAGCAAGTGGCACCGAGATGATCACCAAGGCGCCGCGATCGGCGGATCAGGTTGCCGCCGTTGCGTTTGCGGGCATGAAGGCAGGCAAGTTCATCATCCTCACCGACCGCGACGGGCACATCGCCTACGCCGCGAAGCGCTTCGCCCGGCCGGTTTACGACCGCGCGATGCTGACCGCGGGCAAGCGGGTCGGCAAGGGGACGACTCCCGTGCCGCCGGCGCTGGACAAATTGCGGGCGCGATTCGCCAAGCCGGGGCCGCGCGGTGACGGTGAGGCCCGTTCGTGAGCACCGTTGCCATCATCGGCGGACACGGCAAGGTCGCCCTGCTACTCGCGGACGACCTTGTCAGGCAAGGGCATTCGGTGCGTTCCCTGTTCCGCAACGAGGATCACGCGGCAGAGGTTGCGGCGACCGGAGCCGAACCGGTGGTCGCCGACGTGGAGCATCTCGACGTTCCCGCGATCGCCCAGCTGATCACCGGCGCGGACGCCGTCGTCTGGTCCGCGGGTGCCGGCGGCGGCAACCCGGCTCGCACCTACGCGGTCGACCGCGATGCGGCGATCCGCAGCATGAACGCCGCGGTGGCGGCCGGCATCGAGCGCTATCTGATGGTTTCCTATTTCGGTGCGTCGCCCGATCACGGTGTGCCGCAAGATAATTCGTTCCACGCGTATGCCGAGGCAAAGGCGGCTGCCGACGAATACCTGCGTGGCACCGGCCTGGCCTGGACCATCGCCGGGCCGAGCCGGCTGACCGACGACCCGCCAACAGGTCGCATCGCCGTCAACGCGGACGGCCATCTCTCCTCGGGCAGCGTCACCCGTGCCGACGTCGCCGCTGTGGTCGCGGCGCTGCTGCCGGCCCCGCACGCCGTCGGCGCGTTCGTGCAGTTCAACAACGGCGATGTCCCGATCGCGGAGGCCATCGCGCAGCTGTAGGGCGTACGCAACCTTCGACGGTCGAGGTTTGGGGACGGGAAACGCGCCGAGGGTGTACGTAACCTTCGACGGTTGAGGGTTACGTCGTCTTGCCGGACGTGCCCGCACCTGGCGCGCCGCCCTGGCTGCCGGATCCAGGTGCCCCAGGCATCCCACCGCCGGAGCCGCTGCCTCCGGAACCCTGACCGCCCGAGCCCGACCCGCTGCCCCCGAACCCGCTGTCACCCGACCGGTCCCGAGCGTCGCGACGGTCGCTGGTGCCGCCCTGTTGCTGGGTGGTGCCGAAGCCGCCCGTTCGTCCCCCGCCGAACTGCCGGAAGTTGCCGAAACCGCCTCGGCCGCCGAAACCGTCCCCGTCGCCGGAATGTTGCGGCACCGCAGCGGACGCGGTGATCGCCCCGGCCGAGGAAAGGCCGATCGCGAGCGCCGCGACGACCGCGGTCTTCTTGCCGGACCAGCGCGGCTGGCGCAAGGCCGGCGACGTCGCCGGAGCGGGCGGCGCGGCGCCCGGCGGCGCCGGAGCGTTCCCGGCGCCATACATCGGGGCGGGCGGCACGGAAGCAGCCGGCCATCCGGCCGGGTCTCCGTTCTGCTCGGGTGGCTGCGGGGGCCGGTTCGTCATACCGTGGAATCCTCACTGGTCCGAAAGCGTGCGTGTCAGGAGACGAACATCGCGCCGCCCGCTGTGCAGGCGCTTTGCGCGATCGCTGCCCGTGCTGGCAACTTTCTGGCCACCCCGATCGCTCACGGTCCGGCCTGGTGCGCGCCACAGGATGCCCATAACCAGCGCGGCCACGGTGTCTGTCATGGATACAGCCACCGCGGAACTGCGGACCTCAGATCGCCCCGTCCGTAGTGGGCCGCCGACCGGCGTCGCCCGATGCGTCAATGGCGCGGGCAGCGGGCGTATGACGCGGCTCTGGCGGGGACATGCCGAGGATCCCTCGTGGGCGCGCCCGGCATCCTTCGGTCTGCTGATCGCGACCGCCATCCTCTACTTCTACAACCTCACGGCGAGCAGCTGGGCCAACTCGTTCTATTCCGCTGCGGTGCAGGCAGGTTCGGTCAACTGGGAGGCGTTCTTCTTCGGCTCCTCGGATGCGGCGAACTCGATCACCGTGGACAAGCCGCCGGCCTCGCTGTGGGTAATGGCGCTGTCCGTGCGGGTCTTCGGGCTCAACTCCTTCGCGATCCTCATGCCCGAGGTGCTGATGGGTGTCGCGACGGTCGGCCTCCTCTACGTGATGGTCCGGCGGCACTTCGGCCCGGCCGCCGGACTCATCTCCGGGGCAACACTGGCGCTGACACCGGTTGCGGCACTGATGTTCCGCTTCAACAACCCGGACGCCCTGCTGGTGCTGCTGATGACCCTCGGCGCGTGGGCGACCATGAAGGCGATCGAGAAGGGTTCGATCCGCTGGATGGTGCTGGTCGGCGTCTTCCTCGGCCTGGGCTTCCTGACCAAGACCCTGCAGGTCTTCCTGGTGATCCCGTTCTTCGCGATCGCCTACCTGGTCGCGGGCCGCACCGGCCTGGTGCGCCGCATCCTCGGACTGCTGGCCGGGCTAGGCGCGATGATCCTGGCCGGCGGCTGGTGGGTGCTCATCGTGCAGCTCGTCCCGGCCAGTGCACGGCCGTACATCGGTGGCAGCACGGACAACTCGTTCTGGAACCTCACCTTCGGCTACAACGGTTTCGGCCGGCTGAACGGCAACGAGACCGGATCCGTCGGCGGGGGTGGCCGTGGTGGCGGTGCCGGTGGAGGTATGTGGGGGTCGACCGGGATCACCCGGATGTTCGGCGACGAGGTGGGCAGTCAGGTCTCCTGGCTGATCCCAGCCGCGCTCATCCTGCTGGCGATGGGACTGATCTTCCGCGGACGAGCGCCACGGACCGACAACCGGCGTGCGGCATACCTGCTCTGGGGCGGCTGGCTGCTGGTGACCGGGCTGACGTTCTCGTTCATGGCCGGCATCTTCCACCAGTACTACACCGTCGCGCTGGCTCCGGCGATCGCGGCGCTGGTCGGGATGGGCGCGCGTGAGGCGTGGGAGCACCGGCACAGCCCGGTTGGCTCGATCACGCTGGCCGCGGCGACCGCCGCGGCGGCAACCTGGTCCTTCATCCTGCTCACGCGCACGACGGCGTATGGCGACTGGCTGCGGATCTCCATCCTGGCCGTCGGTATGGCCGCAGCTTTCCTCCTGCTGGCGCTGAACTGGTTGCACCACAAGGCAATTCCGCTGGTGCTCGCGGCAGCGATTGCGGCCGGCCTGGCCGGCCCGGCGGCATACACCTGGAGCACGGTGGACTCGGCGCACACCGGTTCGATCCCGACCGCCGGACCCGGTGGCATGGGCGGCTTCGGCGGCGGTGCGCCGGGTGGCCGGCAGACGGCGGCACGCGGCGGAGCGATCCTGCGTGGCGGCATGGCAGGCGCCGTCCCCGGCGGCACGACCGGCGGCACAGGCGGTATGCCGGGAGGCACAACCGGAAACGCCCAACGCGGCACGCAGTCCCGCGGCGGCATGGGTGGTCTGCTGAACGCCACCACCCCGAGCACGGCAGTCGTGGCCGCGCTGGAGGCGAACGCCGGCAAGTACACCTGGGTCGCAGCCGCGATCGGCAGCAACAACGCGGCCGGGCTCCAGCTGGCTACGCGGCAGCCGGTGATGCCCATCGGCGGCTTCAACGGGAGTGACAACTCACCGACGCTGGCGCAGTTCCAGGCATACGTGAAGGCCGGCAAGATCCACTACTTCGTCGCCGGCGGGGTCGGCGGGCAGCAGATGGGCGGATCCAACGCTGCGCAGGAGATCGCGACCTGGGTGGAGGCCCACTTCACAAAGGTCACGATCGGCGGCAGCACGTTCTACGACCTGACGCGGCCTACCAGCTCGACGTCGAGCAAGTGACCAGGAAGGCAACGATGATGAGACAGTTTCCGGCAGAAGGACTTCCGGACACCCACCGCGTGCCGGATCAGGGGTTCGCGCCCGTCGTGCTCGACGTGGTGATCCCGGTCTACAACGAGGAGCACGTGCTGGCGGCGAGTGTCGAGACGGTATGGCGGATGCTCGACACCGAGCTGCCGTATCCGTTCCGGATCACGATCGTCGACAACGCGTCGACGGACGGCACGCTGCGTGTCGCCCGGCAGCTCGCGAGCACTTATCCGCAGGTGCGCGTGCGCGTGATGACTCGCAAGGGCCGTGGTCGTGCGCTGAAACATGCCTGGCTGCAGTCCGAGGCCTTCGTGCTGGCTTATATGGATGTCGACCTGTCCACCGATCTGAGCGCGTTGTTTCCGTTGATCGCGCCGTTGCTCTCGGGTCACTCCGACCTCGCCATCGGCTCGCGATTGGCGCGTGGCGCGCACGTCGTTCGCGGTCCGAAACGCGAATTTATCTCTCGCAGCTACAATTTCATTCTGCACCGGACACTGCACGCCAGGTTCTCCGATGCGCAGTGCGGGTTCAAGGCGATCCGTGGCGATGTCGCGCGTCGGCTGCTGCCGCTCGTGCAGGACACCTCCTGGTTCTTCGACACCGAGCTACTCGTCCTCGCCGAATGGTGCAGCCTGCGCATCCACGAGGTCCCGGTCGACTGGTATGACGACCCGGACAGCCGCGTGCACATCGCCAGCACGGCCCGCGATGATCTCCGTGGCGTACGGCGCCTGCGCAGCACTCGCGCCGCGCTGGATCCCCAGCTGGTGCAACTGCGGAATTCGTTGGGGCGACTCGGCATACAGAGTGTCGGCGAGGTCACCGGGATGGTGGAGAAGCCGCACCTGGTCGGATAGGCCGACACCTGCCTGTCCCGTCCGCGGCGGCCTGCTCGTCGGGGGAAGCCCGGTAGCCAGGCGTCGTACACTAAGGTTAGGCTAACCTTATGCGAATGATCCGAACGCTCTCCGTGCCCACCGCCTGCATTGCCGCGCTCGCCCTCGCGGGTTGTGGGTCGAGTTCCTCGTCGGGCTCGTCCTCCCCGCGAACGTCGAGCATCGGAACGACGAGTCCGAGCGCGGCGTTCCCGGTGACGATCGACTCTTCGGTCGGGACGGCGACGATCACGAAGCAGCCGCAGCGGGTGGTCGCGATCGGCTGGGGCAGTCAAGACGCCGCGCTCGCTCTCGGTGTCAAGCCGGTCGGCATGCAGGACATGACCGGCAACACCGGCAACAACACGGGAATCCTGCCGTGGGACAAGGCGAAGCTCGGCACTAGCAAGCCGGAGTTGATCAACTACGTCTCGGACAAGGTGCCTTACGAGCAGATCGCGGCGTTGCACCCAGACGTGATCCTCGCGGTCGACTCTGGCCTGACCAAGACCGAGTGGAGCCAGCTCAACCACATCGCTCCGACCGTCGGCTACCCGGGTGTTGCCTGGCAGACTTCATGGCAGGACCAGATCGGCATCGTCGGCAAGGCGCTCGGGCGCACCTCTGAGGCTGCGGCGCTGGAGAAGTCCACGAACGCGCTGATCAGCAAGGCCCGGGCCGACCACCCCGAATTCCGTGGCAAGACAGTCGCATTCGGCTCCGGCACCGCCACCGACTCCTTCAACCTCTACTTGGCGAGCGACTCACGGGTGCAACTGCTCAAGGAGCTCGGCTTCACCATCTCCTCGTCGATGCCCAAGAGCGGCACGTCGTTCGCCGTGCCGCTCAGCCTCGAGCGGCTCGACACCATCGACTCGGACGTGCTGGTCTCCTGGTATCTCAGCTCCGGTGTGCAGAAGTCTCTCGAGGGCAGCCCGCTGTTCAAGCGTATGCCGGCGGTACGGCGACACGGTTACGTCCCGATCACCGACCCCGCAATGGTTTTCGCCACGAGCTCCGTCACCGTGCTGAGCCTGCCGTGGATGCTGGACCGCTACCTGCCGCTGCTCAGCAAGGCGGCGGACGGCAAGGCATCGTCCTGATCGAGCTGGCCCTCCCGCGGCTGGCTCCGGAAGCGCGGGACTGTTGTGGGCAGCTGTGGCGTGATGCGCGGGTCCTGGCGTGGGGCGAAGGGATTCACCTGCGGGCGGAGTACCTGGATGCGCGTAACGCCGTCCTTTCGCAGCTGATGCAGAGCGGCGAGCCGATGGTGCTGGCGCTGGAGACCAGCTTCGCGCGGTCCCGCCTGGCCGACGCCTACGTCCTCGGCGACGGCCCCGACGATCCCGACGACGAGGTGATCCGCAGCGTCTGGTCCTGGTCGGCACGTCCCCTCGCGAAGAACGCCGCCATGTTGCGTTTCGTGCGCGCGCACAACTCGACCCGTGCGCCGCGCGATCGCGTGCGGATCTACGGACTGGAGATGTATGCCGGTGCTGGCGTCGACCCGAATTCGCTGCAGCACCGGGCCGATCGGCAGCATGCGCGCAGGCTGGCCGCACTGCTCACGACCCACCTAACCGGCGGAGGCGATCACCGGGAACTGGCCGGCAGGGACGGCGCTCAGTTCGTCACACTGATGGAGGTGTTCGAGCGCCATGAGGGCACACGAGTCCTGCTCTTCGAGCAGACGGGGCACCTCGATCGGCGGGTGCCCGGGTCGCTGGCTGCGCAGCTCGTCGCAGGAGGAGGTGTTCCGGTGCGGACCGTGGGTGCGTTCTGGTCGGCCGAGGACCCGACCGTCCGATTCCCGCTGGGGGACTATGAGCTGCTGAGCAGGTGGCTGGACGCCCATCCGGAGCGACTACTGCCCGTCGTCGAGGGCGGCGGGTTGCTGGACCTGGCCGGTGCAGGAACCACCGGGAGTCCGGCGGTGCTCCGCGAGGCGGCATCGGCTTTCGATGCGGTGCTGCACGTGCCGCGCACGACGCCGATTCGCTGACCGCCCGAGGTCAGTCAGCACCCGGCGGGTCCTCGGCGCCCTCGCGTTCGTCGCGGGCCGCCCAGTCCAGCAGGGTGTCGAGGCGGAAGGTCTCGTCGTCGATCCCGGCGGTGAGATCGCCCTTTTCGGCATACCGCGCCGGGACGGTGGCGATGGTGCAGTCGCGTGGCTCGATGTCGTCCAGCTCGTCCCAGGTGAACGGTGTGGAGACCGTTGCGCCGGTGTTGCCGCGCACCGAGTAGGCCGCCGCGATCGTGTGATCACGCGTGTTCTGGTTGTAGTCGACGAAGACCAGGTGCGGGTCGCGGTCCTTGCGCCACCAGGTGGTGGTGACGTCCTCGGGTGCGCGGCGCTCGACCTCGCGGGCGAACGCGAGCGCGGCCCGGCGTACGTCCTGGAACCCCCACTCCGGCTCGATCCGCACGTAGACGTGCAGGCCTGACCCGCCCGATGTCTTCGGGTAGCCGGTGATGCCCAGTTCATCGAGCACTTCGTGCGCGACGTGAGCCGTCCGGCGGACTCGATCGAATCCCGCTTGCGGCATCGGGTCGAGGTCGATCCGCCATTCGTCCGGCCGCTCGACGTCGAAGCGCCGGGAGTTCCAGGGGTGGAACTCGACGGTCGACATCTGCACTGCCCAGATGACCGCGCCGATCTCGGTGACGCACAGCTCGTCGGCGGTGCGGTTCCAGCGCGGGAAGTGAATCTCCACTGTTTCCAGCCAGTCCGGGGCCCCGCGCGGCACCCGCTTCTGGTGCACCTTCTCGCCGGTCACCCCGGTCGGAAAGCGGTGCAGCATCGTAGGCCGGTCGCGCAGCGCGCGCACGATGCCTTCCTCGACGGCGAGGTAGTAGCGCGCGAGGTCCTCCTTCGTCTCGCTACGCGCGGGGAAGTAGACCCGGTCGGGGTGGGAGATGCGGACCAGGTGATCGCCGGCCACGATCTCGATGGCCGGCGTGCTGCCCTTGGCTGCCATGCGGCAAACCTACTGCGCTGGAGCACAATGGGTTCACGTGTCGACCGAAGAGCAGGCCCCGCAGCACGTGCAGACCGGACTGAGCCGCGCAACTGTCCTGCTGATGGCAGCGGCGACCGGGGTGACCGTCGCGAGCCTCTACTACTGTCAGCCGCTGCTCGACGCGATGAGCAGCAGTTTCGGCATCGCACCCGCGACGGCCGGTCTGCTGGTCACGTTCACGCAGGTCGGCTACGCGGTCGGGTTGCTTCTCGTCATACCGCTCGGGGACCTGCTGGAGCGTCGCACGTTGATCGTGTGGCTCTCCGCGGCACTGGTCGCCGCATTGTTGCTGGTCGCCGTATCTCCCACTGGCACCTGGTTGTTCGCCGCATCCCTGCTGGTCGGACTGCTGTCGGTGGTGGCACAGATCCTGGTGCCGCTCGCGGCGACGCTGGCCGCGCCCGAGGAGCGCGGCGCGATCGTCGGCACCATCATGAGCGGCCTGCTGCTCGGCATCCTGCTCGCGCGGACGGCGGCCGGGTTGCTGGCCGAAGCCGGCGGCTGGCGGTCGGTCTACGTCGTCGCCGCGGCGTGCGTCGCCCTGCTGACCGTCGCGTTGCGCCGCGGGCTGCCACGCAGTCCGGCGATGGCTGCCACGACGTATGCCGGTCTGCTGCGTTCCGTCGGGCGGCTGATCGTCCGCGAGCCCATCTTGCGCCGCCGCATGCTGTATGGCGCACTGGCGTTCGCCCAGTTCAGCGTCCTCTGGACGGCCTTGACCGGGCTGCTGACTGCAGCGCCGTACCACTACTCGGAGGCGGTGATCGGCCTCTTCGGGCTGATCGGTGCGGCGGGTGCCGCGTCCGCGCAATTCGCAGGCAGGCACGCCGACAAGGGCCGTGCGCTGGCGCTCACCATTGGGTTCGGGGTGTTGCTGGGGCTGTCCTGGATAGCCATGGCGGCCGGGCGCTCACACCTGGTCCCGCTGATCGTCGGCATCGTCGTGCTCGACCTCGGGGTGCAGGGCGTCCATGTGACCAACCAGAGCCAGATCTACACGCTGGCGGGTGAGGCGCGCTCGCGGGTCACCAGCGCCTACATGACGGCATACTTCGCCGGCGGCGCGCTCGGCTCGTGGAGCGCGACGCGGGTCGCAGCCGCAGACGGCTGGCGTGGCGTGTGCCTGCTGGGCGGCGGGCTGGCCGTCGTGTTGCTGGTCGCGGTCATCGTGGGAGAAGCGTCCCTGCGGATCCGGGGGCGGCAGCCGGCAAGCTGATCAGCGAAACGACCGAAGCTCGACCCACTCGCCCTGCCAGCGGGCGCGAATCCACCGGTCGTGACTGGCGAGGACGACCGAGACCGGGCTCGTCGCCAGCGCCTCCTCCAACTCGTCCACCAGTGCCAGCGACAGGTGGTTGGTGGGCTCGTCGAGCAGCAGGAGGTCTGGCTGCCGCGCGATGAGCAGCGCCAGTTCCACCCGTCGCCGCTGCCCGAGGCTGAGGGCGCCCACCGGTCGCTGGTGATCCCGCGGATGCAGCAATCCCAACGAGGACAACGAAATCCGGGTGTCCAGCCGGTCGAACAGGTCGTGCGGTGACACCGACAAGTCGGTGAGTGAGACGTCCTGCGTCAGCAGGCAGACTTGCCTGGCACGCACCTGCACGTCGCCGCTTGCCGGCACCTGCCGTCCCGCGATCAGGTCCAGCAGAGTGGACTTGCCCGCACCGTTCGCACCGGTCACGAGCAGGTGTGCACCGGGTGCGACGTCCAGCCGCTCGCATCGCAACCGGCCCGGCACCACGACCGACCGCACCAGCACGCTCGCAATCGGCTCGCGATCGAACGAACCCGAAAAATGCATGGGCGCAGGAGGTTTCGGGATCCGCTCGCGCTCGATCACCTCGATCCGCTGCTCGGCATTGCGCCGCCGCCGGCTGACCGTCGCTTGCACTCGTTGTCCCTTGAAGCCGTAGATGAACTTGTCGTTGTCCCGTGGACCGCGGTTGTGCGCGATGTCGGTGTTCGTCGTCCGGGCCGCGACGCGCAGGTCGTTCAGCTCCTCCTGCTGGGCCTCGAACCGCTCCTGCCACCGGGTCCGCACCGCGCGCTTGGCCACCAGGTAATCGCTGAAGTTGCCCGCGAAGAGCCGCCCGCCGACGCCGTCGGTGCCGAAGTGCGACGGGTCGAGGTCGACGATCTCAGTGCAGGTCCGGTCGAGGAAGACCCGGTCGTGCGAGGCGACCAGGATGGCGCCGGGCATCGAAACAAGTTCGTGCTCAAGGAATTCCAGAGCTTCGTCGTCCAGATGGTTCGTCGGCTCGTCGAGCAGTAGCACGGCGGGCCGCCGGGTCAGCAGGGCCGCCAGCGCCAGCCGGGACCGTTCACCGCCGGACATCGATCCGACGGTGCGGGTCCGATCGATGCGGCCCAGCCCGAGCCGGTGCGCCGCGACCTCGGCGCGCCGATCGGCGTCCCACGCGTCGTGCTGCACCGCCCAGTCGAGCGTGTCGGCGTATGCCGCGGCGGCCGGCTTGTCGTCCGCCATCCGCGACGCGAGCGCTTCCAGCCGCTCGACCGCCTGGTGGAGCGGCGCCAGGGCGTCATACAGGACGGTGCCGATTGTGGCGTCGGCCGCGAGTCCGGTGTCCTGGCCGAAGAATCCGACATCGCCGAGCGCAGTCACGGTGCCCCCGTCGGCCTCCTGCCGGCCTGCGGCGACGCGCAGCAGCGTCGACTTCCCCGAGCCGTTCTCGCCGACCAGCCCCATGGTGGTGCCGTCGGCCACGGACAGGCTGACACCGTCGAGGACGCGATGGTCGGCATACGAACAGACGAGATCGGTGATGCGCAACGACATGGGAAATCCGTTCCACCAGGCGGGGAACGCTCGCCGGGCGACGGCCGCGGGACGCGAGCGATGACGGAGTTCAGAGCTTCATGATGCCGCCACGATGTCAGGCCACGGGCGTGAGCACAACCCGAATGACGCGACATACCACGCCCCGACGTGGTTACCCGCGAGTAAGGTGGATGCCCCGAGAGCCGCGAACGAAGTGAGCAACCATGAGCACTCAGACCCGTCAGCGTGTCAGCCTCCTCGACCTGGGGCGGGGTGCCCTCGGCATCGTGCCGGATCTGCCGCTGCTCGCGCGGGAGGCGCCAGGTCTGCTCTTTCGCAAGCCGACTGCGAAGAACTCGATCGGGCTGGTCTTCCAGAACGCCGCCGCACGGCATCCGCAGCGACCGTTCCTGCGGGGCGAGGGGCCCGGCGGCGAGGTGCGCACCGTGACGTATGGCGAGGCGAACGCGATCGTCAACCGCTATGCCCACGTGCTGACGTCGCTCGGCGTGGAGCGCGGCGATGTGGTCGGTGTGATGGCGCGCAACGGCATCGACAACCTGCTGCTCCAGCTGGCGACGGTGAAGCTCGGTGCCATCGCCGGGCTGCTCAACTACCACCAGCGCGGTGACGTCCTCGCGCACAGCCTCGGCATCCTGAGCGCTCGCGCGCTCGTCGTCGAGGAGTCCTGCGCCGAGGGCCTCGCGACCGCGGGTGGCGCGGCGCAGCAGCAGCATGTGATGACCTTTGCGGAGTTGGCGGAAGCCGCTGGCACCGCTGATGATTCGGATCCCGCATCGTGTGCACAGACCGTCGCGCACGAGAAGGCCTTCTACATCTTCACGTCCGGCACCACCGGCTTGCCGAAGGCGTCGGTGATGAGCCACTACCGCTGGCTGAAGTCCTACAGCGGCCTCGGCGCGCTCGGGGTGCGGCTGAAGCCGGGCGACACGATGTACTGCCCCCTGCCGCTCTATCACAACAACGCGGTCACGGTCGCGCTCAGCTCGGTGCTGGTCAGCGGCGCCTCGATGGCGATCGCGCCCAAGTTCACCGCGAGCCGCTTCTGGGACGAGTGCATCCGGTATGACGCAACGGCTTTCGTCTACATCGGAGAGCTGTGCCGCTACCTGCTCGCCCAGCCGGCCAAGCGGGTCGACGGTGAGCACGGCATCCGGGTGATCGTCGGCAACGGCCTCCGCGCCGACATCTGGGCGCAGTTCCAGCAGCGCTTTGGCATCGGGCGCATCGCCGAGTTCTACGGTGCGAGCGAGTGCAACATCGCCTTCATCAACGCCTACAACGTCGACCAGACCGCAGGCACCTGCCCGCTGCCCTACGCGGTCGTCGCCTACGACACCGAGACCGGTGTCGCGACGCGTGACACCGGTGGCCGGCTGCGCAAGGTGAAGCGCGGTGAGGTCGGGCTGCTGATCGCGAAGGTCACCGCGCGCACGCCGTTCGACGGCTACACCGACGAGGCGGCGACCGAGGCGAAGCTGCTGCGCGACGGGTTCAAGGACGGTGACGTGTGGTTCAACACCGGCGACCTGGTGCGGCACCAGGGGCTCACCCATGTCGCGTTCGTCGATCGGCTCGGCGACACGTTCCGCTGGAAAGGCGAGAACGTCGCGACGACCGAGGTCGAGAGCGCGCTCGCGGAGTTGCCCGGCATCGCGGAGACGACCGTCTACGGCGTCGCCGTCCCGGGCACTGATGGCAAAGCCGGTATGGCGGCAGTCGTTCTCGTTGAAGGGAGTTCGGTCGACGGCAGCGGATGGGCCGCGGCGTTGGGAAGCAGCCTCCCGCCATACGCCGTCCCGCTGTTCCTGCGCATCACCGACTCGCTGGAGCACACGTCGACCTTCAAGAGCCGCAAGGTCGAGTTGCGGGACGCAGGCTTCGAGCACGCCGGAGACGACCCGGTCTTCGTGCTGACCGACGCCGAGCGCGGCTACGTGCCCTACTACGAGGGGTATGCCGCCAACGTCGCCGCGGGCAGCTATCCCCGGCTCTGACGGTCAGCGACCGGTGACCAGCTTCGCCTCGGGCAGGTGCCCGATCTCGTTGTAGGTCAGCAGTTGCGGCAGTCCGTCCTTGTCGAGCTGCAGCCGGGTGAGGCCGGTGTTGTAGCCGGCCATCGAGGTCGCCCGCCAGATGTTCTCGATCGCCAGGTCATTGGTGTCCGGCCGGTCCGGGTCGCGCACGTCGCGGTCCCACGGCTCGCGCACCAGGATTCGCGCGACGATCCAGGAGATCAGTCCGACGCTGGAGACGACCAGCGTGCACTCCGCGTCGTGCTCCAGCAGGGCCGTCATCGCGGCGCGCACCCGCGCGTCGAAGGCGGCGAACGTCTCGGTGTAGTCCTCGTCGTGCTCGCCGCCGGCCCACCGCGCGATCGCCTGGGTGAACATGTCCTCGAACGCAGCTCGCGGCCGCAGCGTGCGGACCATGTCGGCCTTGAGCACCAGCATGTTCTTGTAGGCAGGCTTGAAGGTGTTGATGATCTGGACGTGGTCCAGCTCGTTCCAGGCGGCGTCCACGTCGGTGGGTGCCAGCCAGCCGGCCGCCACGCACATCGCGGCGGCGGTCTGCCGCTGCCGGTGGAGACTGCCGCTCACGATGCGGTCCGGAGTGACCTCGCGGGTGCTGAGGAACTGCCCGAGCAGGCGCGCCTGGGTGCGGCCGAGATCGCTGAGCTGGTCGTAGTCGCTCTTGCCGAATGATGCCTGGCCGTGACGGACCAGCAGGACGGAACGTGGCATGGCATCAACCTAACCGGGCGCCGCGCCAGGAGCATGCCCAGCGCGCGGTATGGCGCGCGCTCGGCATACTCGGGAGAGCGACGAGCCGTCAGCCGACTCGCGTCAGCTTGCCGTTCTCACCGACGACGAATCGTGCTGCGGATGCACGGGATTCGGTGGGCAGAGAGCTCGGGCTCACCCCGGACTCGTGCACCGAGTGCTGCGCCGACACCAGCTTCAGGCCACCGGCGACACCTGCCGCGGCGGCATCTGCTGCCGGTATGGCGCCCGCCCCCACGATGAGGATGGCCGCGCTCCCGAGCGCGGCGCGGCCGACCCGGCGCAACAGGCCGATGGAGTCGGTCTCCGACAACGACAAGGCGGCTGAGTTGGCGAATGCCCACCCCTCCTTCGTCGGGGTAGGTATTCGCCCTGAGCCCTCTGGTCGCTCGCTTCGCTCGCTCATGTCCACCCCTCCTTCGTCGGGGTAGGCATTCGCCCTGAGCCCTCTGGTCGCTCGCTTCGCTCGCTCATGCGAACAACCCAACCGCCGTGTGTTGTGGCCCTGCTATGAAGGATCTATGCCGTCGGGATGGGCAGCCCGGCTTTCACCGCAGCCTTCGCCCGACGCCGCGTCTCCTTGCTGGGGGAGTAGACGGCTTTGATGGTCTCCCAGGGCTTTTCGTCCGGCAGCGCGAGCTGGCAGATCTTCTTCCAGGTCTGGAAGAGCTGCTTGGGCAGCGGGCCGGTGGTGTAGGGCAGGTCGTACTTGCGGCATACGGCCCGCAGCTTCGGCGCCACCTCGATGTAGCGGTTGGACGGCAGGTCCGGGAAGCAGTGGTGCTCGATCTGGTGCGACAGGTTGCCGGTCAGGATGTGGAAGAGCTTCGAGCCGGACAGGTTGGCCGAGCCGAGCATCTGGCGGATGTACCAGTCGCCGCGGGTCTCGCCGTCGATCATCTCTTCGGTGAAGACCTCGACGCCGTCCGGGAAGTGACCGCAGAAGATCACGGCGTGCGCCCAGACGTTGCGGATCATGTTCGCGGCGACCGTGCCGGCCAGGCCGCGCTTGAACGAGTTGCCGACGAGCAACCCGGCGGCCGGGGTGGCGATGTAGTCCTTGGCGACCTGACGGATCGCCTTCTTCTTCAGCGCGCCCAGGTCGGAGTTGAAGTCCTCTCGGGACTTCACGCCCGCCTTGACCATGTCCCATTCGAGGTCGTATGACGCGATGCCCCACTCGAAGAACGGGGAGAGGAAGAGGTTGACGACCGGGTTCCAGACGTCACGCGGCTGCCACGGCTGGCTCTCGCTGACCCGCAGGATGTTGTAGCCGACGTCGCGGTCCTTGCCCAGCACGTTGGTCCAGGTGTGGTGGATGTCGTTGTGGGTGTGCTGCCAGCCGCGCGCCGGAGCGACGAAGTCCCACTCCCACGTGGTCGAGTGGATGTCGGGGTCACGCATCCAGTCCCACTGGCCGTGCAGCACGTTGTGCCCGATCTCCATGTTTTCCAGCACCTTCGCCAGCGCGATCGCGCCAGTGCCGGCGATCCAGCCACGCTTGGTCTTGCTGAAGGCCAGCGCGATGCGGCCGCCGACGTCGAGCCCGCGGGCCACGCGGATGGTCCGGCGGATGTATGCCGCGTCGGCCGCGCCACGGTCGGCGATGATCTCGTCCCGGATGGCGTCCAGTTCCGCGCCGAGTTGCTGCACCTGTTCGTCCGACAGGTGGGCCGCCTCGCCAGGCCGCTCCAGCGGTGATCCCGTGGTGGGCAGCACGCCGGTGCGCTTCTTGGCCGCGACAGGTGTCTGGGTCGCTTCGGTGGTCAGGGTCATGAACTTTCCCTTGCTCAGATATCGAGGTGGCAGGTCCCGGCGGCAGCCGAGATGCAGGTCTGGATGAGGTCACCTTCGGTGTCGATGACCTCGCCGGTGCGCAGGTCGCGCACCCGGCCGGACAGGAGGGGCGTGAGGCAGGTGCGGCAGATGCCCATCCGGCAACCGCTGGGCATCAGCACTCCGGCCTCCTCGCCGACTTCGAGCAGTGGTGTGCTCGCGTCGGCCTCGACCTCACGGTCGGACTTCTCGAAGATCACCGTGCCGCCTTCGCCGGCGACCTCGGTCAGCTTCGTGGTTTCGAAGCGCTCAACGGTCAGGCTGCCCGGAAGGTTCGCGTCCAGCCAGAGTTTCTCGGCGTCGTCCAGCATGGCGGCCGGACCGCAGACGTAGGTCTTGCGACTGCGCCAGTCGGGGCAGAGCGCGTCGAGGTCGGTGGTGGTCGAGAAGTCGATGCGTCCGTCTTCGGAGGTGTAGCGGTGCACGACGTGGAAGCCCTCGTGCTGCGTCGCCAGCTGCGCGAGTTCGGCACCGAACAGGGCGCTTTCGCGGTCGCGGGCGGAGTGGATCAGCACGACGTCGGCGTCCGCGCGTTTCGGCAGCAGCGTGCGCACCATCGACATGACCGGTGTGATGCCGCTGCCGCCGGTGAGCATGAGCAACGGGCGCGGTCCGGTCGGCAGCAGGAACTCACCTTGTGGCGGCGCCAGGAAGAAGATGTCCCCGACGCGGGTCTCGTGTGCCAGGTGAGCCGAGACCTTGCCGCACGCGGTCACGGTGATCTGCGGGTCGCCGCCCGCGGGAGCCGACAGTGAGTAGGAGCGCCACTGGCGCACGCCGTCGATCTCCACGCCGATGCGCGCCCACTGGCCGGCGTCGTGCGGCGACCAGCCATCGCCGGGCCGGAACGAGATCGTCGTCGACGCGGTGGTTTCGGGGCGCACGGCCGTGACGACGCCGCGCAACTGGCGGGCCGAGGACAGCGGGTTGATCAGGGCAAGGAAGTCGTGCGGCTTCGCGGGGTGCGTGAACACCGACGCGGCGCGCATCGCTGCGGACTTCAAACCCATGCCCCAACTGTAATTGGCTTCACGCGCTGATTCATCCGCCCGCGGCCTACAATGGAGACCACATTTTTAGCGCCACGACACAAAAGGACTCGGTATGACGACCTCGGAGCGTCCGGCCGACGGCAGCTTGATCCGCTCGGAGATGCCCTGGTCAGAGTTGCCGCGCGATGTCAGCACGCTGCTGACCGGGTCACTGTCGGAGCTGGTCGAGGAGATCGTCTCGCGAATCCCGTTGGAGGTGCCCGAATACTCGCGCCCGCTGGAAGGTGAATTCGGTGCCGCGGTGCGTCGCGGCGTCGAGATCGCGCTCGGCCGCTTGTTCATCGATCTACCCGGCCGGGACGAGCCGGCACTGATCCCGGCCACCCGCGCCGTCTACCGCCAGATCGGGGTGGGTGAGGCGCGCACCGGCCGGTCGCTGGAGGCGCTGCTGTCGGCATACCGGCTCGGTGCCCGGGTGACTTTCCGGGCGGTGTCGGCAATCGCCGACCGCGTCGGGCTGGAGCCACGGCTGATGCTGCCGCTCGGTGAGTCGATCTTTGTCTACATCGACGAGATCTCGGCGGCGAGCGTCGAGGGATTCACCGAGGAGCAGTCGCGCCAGGTCGGCGAACGCGAGCGTCGGCGCGAAGCGCTGCTGCGGCGCATGCTCGCCGGCAACCTCTCTGACGTCGAAGCCCGCCGGCTGGCCGCCCGGGCGGGATGGCCGATCCCCGCGAAGGTGGTCGCCATCGTCCTCGCGCCCGAGCACGCCGAAGGGCTGCGTGCCGCGCTCGGCGACGGCGCTCTGATCAGTGGCCGCACCGGCGAGGTCGTGATCGTGCTGGCCGCGCCGGAGTCGTCTGGTGCGTCCGCCGAGGCACGGGAGGAGCTGGCCGGCATACTCCGGCGGCGGCACGCCTGGGTCGGTCCGGCTCGCTCGTGGGAGTTCGCCGAGGAGTCCTACCGGGCCGCAGCGCTGGCTGCGGCGACACCGACCCTCGCCGACGAGCACGGCGCGCCCCGCTGGGTCGAGGACCACCTGACGATGATCGCCCTGCAGTCCGACCCACTGGTGATGCGCGACCTGGCCGCGCGGTGCCTGGAGCCGATGTCGCAGCTGCGGCCCGAGCAGCGCGAGCGGCTCGCCGAGACGCTGCTGGTCTGGCTGAAGCACCGGGGCGAACGCGGCCGGATCGCCGAAGAACTACACGTGCATCCGCAGACGGTCGGCTATCGGCTGGGACAGCTGCGGGACGTTTTCGCGGACGACCTGGACGACCCCGACCGCCGTTTCGAGCTGGAACTCGTGCTGCGGGCGGGGCACCGCCCCGAGCTGGGTGCGGGAGGCTGACTGCCGGGGGGCCGCTTTCGCTTCCGGAACATCCCCTGATCGCTAAGTTGGTCCATCGTGACCACCGCGAAGCTGCGCGAGCGCTATGTCGACCTGGACGGCACCAGGGTCCACTACGTGGCCGAGGACGGTCCGAAGGACTGCCCCCGTTTCGTCCTGGTCCACGGACTCGGCGGATCGTGGGCCAACTGGGCGGACGTGATGCCGCTGCTGGCCGAGCGTGGCCGGGCGATCGCGCTCGACCTCGGCGGCCACGGTCTCACCGACGTGCCTCCGAAGCAGGCGAGCATGCCGGCGAATCTGCACCTGTTGCAACGGTTTGTGCACAGTGTGTGCGACGGCCGTCCGGCGATCGTCGCCGGCAACTCGATGGGCGGACTGCTCACCGCGCAGCTTGCGGCGCGAGACAAGCGGGCGGTCGCGGGTGCGGTGCTGATCGACCCCGCCATACCGCCGACACCGGTCAGTCGCCCGCATCCGCTGGTGCTGCTCGGGTTCGCGGCCGAGACGCTCCTCGGCCAGCGCGCGCTGGCACATCAGTCCGCTCGCGTGTCGCTGGAGCAGCAGGTCGACTTCACGATGCGGCTGGTCACGAGCAACCCGGACCGGGTCAGTGCGCAATTGCGGCTGCAGCACCTGGGGGACACGTTGTTGCGCATGGAACGCGTCGCACACGCGGACGCCCAGCACGTCGCGGCGACCCGTTCGCTGCTCTGGCAGCTCGCCCGGCGTGACCGGTTCGCCGCGACCATGCACCGGATCCTGCAGCCGGTGCTGCTGCTGCACGGCGCGCGAGACCGGCTGATCAACGTCGGTTCGGCGCGCGCACTGGCCGCCGCGCACCCGCACTGGAGCTACGTCGAAGGCGCCGACAAGGGGCACACCCCGATGCTCGACTACCCGGACTGGGTCGCCGAGCAGCTGCTGGCCTGGCTCGACGCCCGGCCCGGGCTGGTTCGCAAGGCCGCTCTCACCTCGGGGGTATGACGTACGCCGCGCGATTTGGCGCGGGCGCGCGCCCCCAGGCATGGTGGAGGCATGAACTCCCCGAACCACCCACGGCGGCTGGGTGCCGTCGCCGTCGCCGCGTGTGGCCTGCTCGCACTGACCGCGTGCTCCAGCAGTGGCTCGTCCGCTGCCTCGGCCAGCCACACCACGACGACAACCAGCTCCTCGAGCCCGGCCACGACGACCTCGACGAGCCCGGTGGCCACGACGACCTCGCCGACCTCGTCGACATCGGCTCCCGCCTCGAGCAGCACGCCGGCCTCGTCGACCCCGACCACTGACCCGGTCAGCGCCTGCCTGACCGCGAACAAGGACAGCAACGCGGCAATCACTCAGTGGAACACGGCCGTGACCTCCCAATCGTCCAGCAAGCTAGACGCTGCGGCGAAGAAGTTCCGCACCACGGCTACCAGCCTGCGCAAGCTGCCGGCGCAGTCCGGCGACAAGGGATTCGCGTCGCGGGTCAAGGTGGTCGCCACCGATCTGGACAACCTCGCGGCGGCTCGCTTCGCCGGCAAGACGGTCGATACCACGACGTACAACAATGACTCGGAGAGGCTGCGCACCTACTGCCAGACGCTGATCACCAAGCCGTGAGCCCCTCGCGCGCGGCGGCAACGGTTTCTTCTGCAGTGGCACGCGCAGCGGCCGCTTGGTTGACCCGGTCGTGCGCGCTCGCGGCAGTGCGCCGCGCCGCGTCGAGCGACCGGTCGGCCAGCTCGGCGGCACCTCGGGCCGAGGTTTCTGCTTCCCGCGCCTTGTCGAGTATGCCGAGGGCCTTGTTGAGGTGACGCTGAGCCGCAGCGCGTGCGGCTGCCTTCGTGGCCGCGGAAGTCGACTCGACGGCGGCGGCCTTCTCGGCGCGCAACGGGGCCGCGACAGCGTCACGCAGGTCCACCTCGCCGAATCCGCTGTAGCTCAGCGCCGCCACCAGCCGGCCGCTGAGCACGGCGCGGGCAGCATCGGCGTCGGCGACTAGCGCAGTCAGCGTCTGAGTGAGCTGCTCGCGCACGGAAGCCGTGATCTCGTCACCGTCGGCCGCGATGGTGTTCAGCACCGCGGCGATGCGCGGGCTGCGCTCGGCGCTCAGCGCTCGCATCGCGGCTGCGTCCAGTCCGCGCTGTGCGGCCCGTAGCCGCTCGCCGAGTTCGGCCAGCGCGGTCAGCTCGCTGGTGTCGCCGGACCGGACCTGCCGGTTCAGCAGCGCGGCCGCGGCGGTCGGGCGCCGCAATCGCTTGAGCTGCTCGGCGAGTTCGCGGTCGTCGTCCGCCCGCGCCCGTTTCACCGCCCGGTCCCGTGCCGCGATGAAGTCACCCGGCCGGCCGGCATACAACCGCTCGACGGTGGCCTCGAAGGCGTCGGCGTCCATGGGCCTTAGTCAACAACACTTCAGATCGCCGAGCGGGGTACATATTCGCCGACCGGGGTACATATTCGGACCGTGGACGCCGCTGCTTCTACCCCGCTCGGCGCGGAAGTACCCCGCTCGGCGCAGCGGAGGCGATGTTCTTGCCGGCTACCGGCAGGTAGGTTTGGAGTTCGCGACTTCGAAAGGTGCACCCCTTCATGGATGCTGACGTCATCATCGTCGGGGCCGGACTGGCCGGGCTCGTTGCTGCCGGCGAGCTGATCGCCGCGGGCAAGAAGGTGGTCGTCGTCGATCAGGAGAGCGCCGCGAATCTCGGTGGCCAGGCGTGGTGGTCGTTCGGCGGGCTCTTCCTCATCGACTCGCCCGAGCAGCGCCGGATGGGCATCAACGACTCGGTCGAACTCGCCTGGCAGGACTGGCAGGGCAGTGCCGCCTTCGACCGCCTCGACGACGAGGACCTGTGGGCGAGCCGGTGGGCGCGCGCGTACGTCGAGTTCGCAGCCGGTGAGAAGCGCGCCTGGCTCAAGGAGCGGGGCATGGGCTGGCTCGGCATCGTCGGCTGGGCCGAGCGCGGCGACGGACGCGCGGAGGGACACGGCAACTCGGTGCCGCGCTTCCACATCACCTGGGGCACCGGCACCGGCGTCGTCAAGCCGTTCGTCGACGGCGCGCTCGCGGCCGCGGAAACCGGCCAGGTGCGTTTCTTGCACCGCCACCGGGTGGACGATCTGATGCGCGACGGCGCTGCTGTCATCGGTGTGCGTGGCCGAATTCTCGCCGAGGACAACGCAGTTCGTGGTGTCGCATCTTCCCGGGAGGAGGTCGGTGACTTCGAGCTCACCGCACAGGCCATCATCGTCAGCAGCGGCGGCATCGGCGGCAACCACGACCTGGTCCGCAAGTGGTGGCCGGCGCGGCTGGGCACGGCGCCGCGGGAGATGATCACCGGCGTGCCGGCGTATGTCGACGGCCGGATGATCGACATCGCCGAGTCTGCCGGCGCGCGCACGGTCAACCGCGACCGGATGTGGCACTACGTGGAAGGCATCCGCAACTGGGACCCGGTCTGGCCGCAGCACGCGATCCGCATCCTGCCGGGACCGTCGCCCATGTGGTTCGACGCCCTCGGCCGCCGGCTGCCCTACCCCTACCTGCCCGGTTTCGACACGCTGGGGACGCTGCGTTACCTGCGCACGACGCCGGAGCTCGCGGCATACGACCACTCGTGGTTCGTGGTGTCGCAGAAGATCATCGAGAAGGAGTTTGCGCTGTCCGGGTCCGAGCAGAACCCGGACATCACCAATAAGGACCTGAAACTGCTCGCGTCACGAGTGCGCAAGGGAGCGCCGGGGCCGGTTGAGGCGTTCAAGCAGAAGGGCGCGGATTTCGTTGTCGCCGAGGATATCTGGACCCTCGTCGAGCAGATGAATGCGTTGACTCCGGAGCCGTTGCTGGAAGCGGCCGAGATCGAGCGGCAGATCGTGGCCCGGGACCGCGAGGTGGCCAACCCGTTCAGCAAGGACGCTCAGCTCACCGCAGTGCAGGGAGCCCGCCGCTATCGCGGCGACCGGCTGATCCGGGTGGCCAAGCCGCATGCTGTGCTCGATCCGGCAGCAGGCCCGCTGATCGGGGTGAAACTGCACGTGCTGACGCGAAAGTCGTTGGGCGGCTTGCAAACCGACCTGCAGTCGCGGGTGCTCGCACCGGACGGCGAGCCGATCGAAGGTCTCTTCGCTGCGGGCGAAGCCGCTGGTTTCGGCGGTGGCGGCGTGCATGGTTACAACTCGCTGGAGGGCACCTTCCTCGGCGGTTGCATCTTCTCGGGCCGAGCGGCAGGCCGGGCAGCCGCTGCCCAGGTGGGCTGATGCCGTCCCGCCAGCCCGGTGGGCTGCATCGGCTCGGGCTGCGGATCCTGCGGCGCAGCCCGACCCGGCTGACGTTCGCGCTGATCCGGGCGACGTCCCCGACGTTCACGATGGGCGCGATCGCATTGATCGAATGGGACGGGAAGTTGCTTGCGCTGCGTCAGTTGCACCGCAGCGGCGTCAGCCTGCCCGGCGGTCTGGTCGAGAAGGGAGAGGATCCGGCGACAGCTGTTGCTCGGGAAGTGTTGGAGGAGACAGGCATTCGCGTCGACCCTGGGGACGTTTTCGCGACCACCTTCGAGACGCGGCTGCGGCACATTGATGTGATCTTCCGGGTGGTGTGCGATCGCGAGCCGGTCGTTGTCGTCGGGAGCGAGGCGACGTCATACGAATGGCTGGCGCTGGACCGCTGGACGGACGTCGACCGGGCGACCCAGCGGATCCTGCACGCGCTGGAGGCCGCGCGACAGCAGCCGCGACCGGGCACGGTGCTGTCGTCCCCGGCTGGTTAGCCGGCGAGTTCGACGGAGTTCCATCGGCTGAGTCTCATGTACTGCTCCCCCGTTTCAGGCGCAATCGTGTGGTGGAAACGCACGAGGTCAAGCCCGGTGACACGGACGGTAGTCGCGGGCGAGTCGAGCTGCCGGTGCTTGGCGATCCAGTCCACGAGAGCACGTGGCTCACGGATTTCGGCCGCGAAGTGAATGATGCTGGAATACCAGATGTTTCGCTTCATCCACTGGTCCTCGAACCACGCCAGTTCGCCGAGTTCTGAGCGGAACCGGTCGAGCAGTTCCCATGGGGTCCGGTCGTGGGGTTCTAGTTGGGCCAGCACGCCGCCTCTGGTCAGGGTCACCCCTGTCCAGGCGAGGTCGAACGCTGGTATTGCGACAGCCGTCCGCTTCATCGCGTCGGTCCATTCGCCGACGATCAGGTCATCCCTGCTCGCAGCTTCACGGTAGGGCTCCAGGGCTCGCACGGTGATGTGTGAGGCGCCGGCTCGTCCGGTGCGGAAATGTCCTGGTCCGGTGTACTCCGTCAGCTCATCGAGCAGATCTTGCAGCCTCGCCGAGAACGACGTCGGATCGGTTGACGCGATCACCGACACTGGCCAACGACCACCGTCCGCAGGAGGCTTGTCGCGCCCGTGTTTGCCGCGGAGGACGGCCAACCGGGAATCCTCGAATAGCTGATCGAACACCGGGTTGGCTCCCTGACTATGCACCACGCGAGCATAGGCCCGGGGGTCAGTAGGACGTCGGCGCGTCGCGCCTGCGGGCAGCGCCAAATGAAATGGTCGTGTCGAGCCGGGGTCCGGGATAGTCGTCGGTATGACGAGCGGGAGGGCGCGCAGTTTCGGGCCGGTCGCGGAGACCTACGAGCGATACCGGCCGGAGTACCCGGCGGCGGTGGTCGGCATCGTGCAGGAGTATGCCGCCCGGCCGATCCGAACTGCCATTGAACTCGGTGCAGGCACCGGGAAGGTCACGAGAGTCTTTGCCCGGCAAGGAGTTTCGGTCATCGCGACCGAGCCGGACATAGAGATGCTCGCTGAGTTGCATCGCCAGGTGCCGGGTGTGCGAACGATCGCGGCGCCACTCGAGGGGCTGCCGCCGCTAGGCCTCGTAGACCTTGTCTTCGCTGCGGCGGCGCTGCACTGGACGGAGCCGGCCGGGCGGTGGGACCGCATCGCCGGACTGCTTGTACCCGGAGGGGTGTTCGCGAATTTCGGCGGGGCGCCATACCTCTCGGATCCGGCGCTGGAGGCGGCCGAGCAGCACGCGCAGGTTGCCGTGGGCACCGATTTACCCGCTGGGCTTACCGAGGTCTCCGATGACGGATTACATTGGCCGGCAAGCGAACTCGTGCAGGACCCGCGCTTCACCGACATCCGGGAAATGGTGCTGCCACAACGATGGGACTTCCCCAAAGCCGAATGGATCGGCTATCTCTCGACTGTCTCGGCATACCTCGTGCTGGACGACGAGGCACGAGTCGCGGCGCTCGCCGCGGTGGCACAGGTGCTGCCCGATGTAGTGGAGGTCACCGCCGACGTGACGCTGCACCTCGCCCGCCGCGTGTGAGTCAGGGCGGGACAGCTCAGAGATACTGCCCGGTCGGGCCGGCAGGACCTTCAGCCGGCGCAGGGTGCTGACCCTGACCCGGCGGCAACCCGCGCCGCATCGCCTGCAACTGCGCCTGCGCGGCCATCTGCTGGGCGACGATCGCGGTCTGGATGCCGTGGAAGAGCCCCTCCAGCCAGCCGACCAGCTGCGCCTGCGCGATTCGCAACTCGGCGTCGCTCGGTGCGTCGTCGGTGAAAGGGAGGGCGATGCGGTCCAACTCCTCGACGAGTTCCGGTGCCAGGCCCTCTTTCAGCTCGCCGATCGACCGCTGATGGATGTCGGCCAGCCGGCGCCGCCCGGCCTCGTCGAGCGGCGCGTTGCGCACTTCCTCCAGCAACTGCTTGATCATCGAACCGATCCGCATGACCTTCGCGGGCTGCTCGACCAGGTCCGCCGGGTTCTCCTCGACAGTGCCTTCGGTCGCGTTCTCGTCGGAGTCTGAGTCGGAACCGCCCGGGGACGCGACGCCCATCCCGTCCTGAGTCACGACGACGATCCGCTGCTGGTCGTCCTGATGCTGCTCGTCTGTGCTCATGTGGCCATCCTGCCAAACGCGGTTCCGACGCGGACTCGCGAGTTGCTGGACCGACTCCGCTGCGCTGTGCGGTGTCGAACATGCGGGGCAGCGGCACGTAGGCGTCGACCGGATGGGTTCCTCGACAGAAAACCAACCCAGTGGGCTGTGTCAGCGTCGGCAATGGTGGCAGCTCAGCTGCTTGACCAGAACTGTTCTTACAGAGGAGAAGCGTATGTCTCGCCGCATGACCGTCTTGAAGACTGCCACCGTGCCCGTGCTGGCAACCCTTGGCTTGGCTACCCTCGCGGCAGCACCGCAGGCACATGCCACCACGCTCACCCAGTCCGTCGTCGCGTCCGGCGGGGTCGCCGCCACGTCCGGGTCCCGGCCGCTGATGATGGGTGACTACGGGTCGGATGTTCGTGCCTGGCAGCAAGACATCGACTCGGTTGCGGGCAAGATCCCGGGCGTGCCGCACATCGCCACTGACGGCATTTTCGGTCGCCTGACCAGGGCAGCAACCAAAGACTTCCAGCGGTTCGCTCACATCGCCGTGGACGGCATCGTGGGACCACAGACACGTGCCGCGATGAACACCGCCCGGCACGGATCACCCTCCTCGTCCGGGTACGTCACCTCGCGCCGGTAGCCGATCCGCAGGGGCGGCGTGACGACAGACCCGGCCCGCCATCAGCCTCCGGAGGTCGGCGGACCCCGACGCGTCATACCGTGCCGAGATTCACCAGCGATGGAGACGTCGCAGTCCATGCCATCCCCGACGGATTGAGGCAGGTGCAGTCGCCGTGGGCGGGACACCGCTTGGCCGCGTGCCAGGAAGCGGCTGCCAACGAGCTGCGCAGTGGTGGACTCGCCAGAAGGGGTCAGATCGTTAGGAGCACCTTGCCAATGTGCTGCGACTCGGCGAGCACCCGGTGCGCGTCGGCGGCCCGCTCCAGCGGCAGGGTTTCCTGTACCACCGGGCAGACCGTGCCGGCCTCGATCAGTGGCCACACCTGGCTGCGCACCTCCGTGACGACTCGCGCCTTGCTGGCCCGGTCACGGGCGCGCAGGCCGGTAGCGATGACCGAGCCGCGCTTGGCCAGCAGCGCCGCGATGTCGAGCTCGCCCTTGCGACCGCCCTGCATGCCGACGATGTCGAGCCGGCCGTCGAGGGCGAGCGCGGCGATGTTGCGCGCGAGATACTTCGCGCCGACAACGTCCAGGATCACGTCGGCGCCACCGTGGGCCGACACGATCTCGACAAAGTCCTGCTCCCGGTAGTTGATGAGTATGTCGGCGCCCAGCTGCGCGCAGCGCTCCAGCTTCTCGGCGGAGCTGGCCGTCACCGCGACACGCGCATGGAACGCCTTGGCGAGCTGGATGGCCATGGTGCCGATGCCGCTGGATCCGCCATGCACCAGCAACAGCTCCTCCGGCTGCAGGCGTGCGGTCATGAAGACGTTGGACCACACGGTGCAGACGACCTCCGGCAACGCCGCGGCAGTCACGAGATCCATGGCGTCCGGCACCGGCAGCAGCTGACCCTCCGGGACGGCGACCTGCTCGGCATACCCGCCACCAGCCAGCAGCGCGCACACACGGTCGCCGACCGACCAGCCGGTGACGTCGGGACCGAGCTTGCTGATCGTCCCGCTCACCTCAAGCCCGGGGATCTCCGACTCGCCCTTGGGTGGTGGGTAAAACCCTTGTCGCTGCATCAGATCCGCACGATTGACCCCCGCCGACGCCACATCGACCAGGACTTCGTGAGCGCCCGGCACCGGGGCTGGCACGTCGGCCGGGGTGAGCACGGACTCGTCGCCGAAACTCGGCAGGGTGATCGCACGCATGGTCCTGACGTTACTTCGTCCGCGACACCCGGGCTGCGGCGAGGACCTGCCGACGCGAGCTGCCTACTCCCGCGGCCGCATGCGGGCCCGGTCCGGATGGAAGCCGTGCTCGACGCCCCAGAGCACGGCATTCGTCCGGGTGGTCACGCCGATGCGCCGATACGCGCCGCGGATGTAGGTCTTCACGGAGTTGATCGACAAGCGCGTCCGGTCGGCGATCTCCTGGTTGTTCAGGCCTTGGGTGATCAGGGCGAGCACCTCGGCCTCGCGGGGCGTCAGACCTTCCTCGCGGCCCGGCCAGTCCCCGGTGATCACCTTGCCGGGATGCGGGTCATGCGGAACGACCTGCTCGTCGCCGACGTGGACCGCTTCGAGCGCGGCGACCAGCTCGCCTGCAGGCAACGACTTGGACAGGTAGCCGGCGGCGCCGTTGTGCAGCGCGCCGCGGACAAGATCCGGCTGGAGGTTCCAGGAGTAGACCACAACTTTGGATACGCGCGGGTTGCTGATCAACTGCCGGATTTCTTCGCGGTCGCCCTGCTGACCGGCGAACGTGTCGTACATCGCGATGTCGACGGAGCGTGCGACGTCCCGGCTCGCGTCGAGTTCGACCACCTGTATCCGGTCGACGTAGGTCCGCAACATGGCCTCAAGGCCGCGTACGACGACCTCGTAGTCGTTGACGAGAGCCACCCTGATCGCTGCCATGGGCGCCAACTCTAGGACACCTCGCCAGGAGTGACAGATGCTTCGGCAGGACCGGTTGGAGGGGGGCCAAGTCTCACCCTTCGGGGTGAGGATGTGTCATCCAGCTCGCCGTACTCTGGGCAGGCACGGCGCACAGGAGCGCCGGCCGTGTTCTGCACGCAACGCCGTTCGTTGCCCGCCGCTGGGCGGGCAACTTCGTGTGAGAGAGGTCAGCTTCATGGGACTGACGGACAAGGCCAAGAACGCCGCCCAGGACATGGCCGGCAAGGCGAAGCACGCCGCCGGAAGTGTCACTGGCAATGACGATCTGAAGGCCGAGGGCAAGGCCGACCAGAACGAATCGCAGCTGAAGTCAGCGGGTGAGAACGTCAAGGACGCGGGCGAGAACATCAAGGAGACACTCACCGACTGAAGCGTCGGTTCCACGGCGGTGGCGAGTCGCGGGTCCGCGGCGCGCCACCGCCAACGTAGCTTTCTCTGTCTGATATCGGGGGACAGTCATGGTGAGCCCCAGCCCGGTCGCGCCTCAGCCGGGATCGATCAGGGCGTTGATCGAGGAGTTGGCCCAGTTGGAGGACGCAGTCCGGAGTGTGCAGCGTCAATCAGCATCGACGGGAGCCGGCGCCGAGCAAGTGCTGGATCCGCAACTCCTTGAGTTACTCAAACGTGAGGCACAGATCGTCGCGGCCCTGCGCCGTGCCCGGCACCGGGGTTCGCTCCCCGATTCGCCCTGATCCGGCCGCAGGTCAGGAGGTGTGCCGCGTCCGCAGGATCGCCCATTGGTAGTGCAGGCCGCTCGACTCCGGCGGCCACGCCTCGAAGAGTTCGACCGCGCCGTGCGCGGCGAGCCGGAGGCGCAGGTCGGAGTCGCTGCGCAGCGCGAAGAAACGTGGCGGCCCGTATGACGGGTCGCCCCAGTGTTGCTCGCGCGAGGTCGGCGCGCCCCAGAGACCGATCGCGATCGGCGAGTCGGGCCGCACCACGCGCACCAATTCGGCCAGCGCAGTGTCCAGGTCCTCGTCGGCGATGTGCAGCAGCGTGCTTGCTGTGTATGCCGCTTCGAATTCTCCTGATGCGAAAGGCAATTCGAGCGCCGTCCCGACCTGCACGGACAAACCCTGGGCCCGGCAGAGCGTGACGCTCGCCGGTGCCAGATCCACGCCCTGGACGGCAAGTCCGGCCTGGTGGAAGGCCAGTGAATCACGGCCCGGCCCGGTGCCGACCTCAACCACCGTCGACCGGTGCTCGCGCGCCAGCAGGTCGATGAACGCGTCCCGGTGCTCGGCCCGGCCGTCCGCCAGCGGGCTGGTGCTGCGGTCGGCTGCTTCGTTGTCGTAGTAGGTGATCAGGTCGGCCTCGCGAGCAGCACGGCTGTCGGGCACAGCGGGTCCTTTCGGTAGAGTCCGATCAAATCTAGCGGGGCTTGGATCTGGCACTCTTGCACGGAGAGTGCTAATCTCGGGGCCGTTAGGAATTCGCAGTTGGTTGCCTCCGGGTGACCGGTAGGCGGCCTTGGATTGTTGGAGGTTGCTATGCGCTCTGACTCGATTTCTGATTTCGACGCCCTTGCCCGCAACTTGCTGGGTATGCGCGAGGGCTCGGCCCGGTCGCCGCAGTTCATGCCGATCGACCTCTATCGCGTCGACGACCACTTCGTGCTGCACGCCGATCTGCCGGGGATGGACCCTGGCAGTATCGACGTGAACGTCGAGCGTGGCGTGCTGACGCTCACGGCACATCGAACCCCGCCACCGGAGAACGACGTGCAGTGGCTGGCCAGCGAGCGGTTTGCCGGCGTCTATCGGCGCCAGGTGAGCCTCGGCGACGAGATCGACACCGAGCGAATCGAGGCGAGCTACGACAACGGCGTGCTGAACCTGATCATCCCGCTGCATGAACGCGCGAAACCGCGTCGCATCCAGGTCACGCATGGGCGCAACAGCGAGCAGCACCTCGTGACGTCGACGACCGTGGCCAGCGACGTGGCGACCGGAGGGGGTGAGTAGCGAGCGAGCATCACTGATCGAGAGGACCCCTTGCGCCACGAGAGGGCCCCATGTCGGGCGTTCGCAAGGGGTCCTCTCACTGCTTTGTGGGTCCTCTCGATCAGGGGCGGAGGCGGTCAGCGGGGGTCGGCGGGCGCACGAGGGCGGCCCAGGCGTGTGCTGAGCTCGGCGGCGGCAGACCGCACGGCGTCCACCAGGGCCGCGGCGTCGGGTGCGTCGTCCACTGGATAGGTGACCGCGATGCCGGCGGCCGGCCGGTCGTTGTGATCCAGCACAGCGACCGCGATCGACGCGAAACCCGTGGTGACGGAAGAGGTTTCGACGGCATACCCGCGCTTGCGGACCTGGGCGAGTTCGGATCGCAGGGCGGTCAGCGAGGTGACCCCGAGGTTGTTTCGCTGCACGAACGACCCGCGATCCGGATAGAGCGCGCGCACCTGCACGGGCGGTAGCACCGCGAGCATCGCCAGGCCGGACGCGGTCACCGAGGCCGGCAGCCGCACCCCGACGTCGGTCACCAATGACGGACGACCGCGGGCTCGCTCCTCGATCACGTAGTAGACGTCGCGGCCGTGCAGCACCGCGAGATGCGCGTTGTGCGTCGTGGCGTCGACGAGGCGCGCGAGCACCGGCCGGGCGATCCGCTGCAACGGTGCCTGGCGGACGTATGCCGTGCCCAACTCGAAGGCCGCAACGCCCAGGCCCCAACGTCTTTCGTCCCGCAGGTGAGTCACGAACCCGCTGTCGCTCAGCACGCCGAGCAAGTGGTAGGTGGACGAACGAGGCAGTCCGAGCTGCCGGGCGATCGCCGCACCGGGCATCGGTTCCGCGTGCCGGGCGAGCAATTGCAGCAGGGCGAGTGCCTGTGCGGCTGCCGGGGCGTTCGCCATACGGCAGATTGTCTCAGATCCGAGACAGAATCGTCGTGACCACCCTGCACCAGACGGCGCGGCGGGTATGCAATGGACCCCATGAGCGCAGTTGTGTCGGTCGGGGTCGGTCCGCTTTCGATTGCTGACGTGGTCGCCGTCGCGCGCCACGGCGCGCGAGTGGAGATCGAGCCCGAGTCGCTGGCGGAGGTGGCTCGCAGCCGCGCCGTCATCGAGCAACTCGCGGACGACCCGGTGCCGCACTACGGCGTGTCGACCGGCTTCGGCGCATTGGCCACCAAACACATTCCCCTGGCGTCTCGCGCCCAGCTGCAGCGGTCGCTGGTGCGCTCGCACGCCGCGGGTTCCGGGCCGGAGGTCGAGCGGGAGGTGGTCCGGGCGCTGATGCTGTTGCGGATCAGCACCTTGGCGACCGGCCGCACGGGCATCCGGGTCGAGGTGCTCGAGACGTATGTCGGGATGCTCAACGCCGGCATCACGCCGGTGGTGCGCGAATACGGATCCCTCGGCTGCTCCGGCGACCTCGCCCCGCTGGCGCATTGCGCGCTCGCGCTGATGGGCGAGGGCGAAGTCCGTGACGCGAGCGGCGAATTGCTCGCCACTGCAGTGGCCTTCGCCGCAGCCGGCCTGACACCTGTCGAGCTGCGGGAAAAAGAGGGCTTGGCACTGATCAACGGCACCGACGGCATGCTGGGCATGCTCTGCCTGGCGATCACCGATCTGACCGAGCTGGCCAAGTTCGCCGACATCACCGCCGCGATGTCCGTGGAAGGGCTGCTCGGCACCGACGACGTCTTCGCTGCCGACCTGCACGAGCTGCGCCCGCAGCAGGGGCAGGCGCTGAGCGCGCAGAACTTGCGAAACCTGCTCAAGGGTAGCGAGATCCGCGAGAGTCACCGTGACCCGGCGGCATGCACGCGGGTGCAGGACGCCTATTCGCTGCGGTGCTCGCCGCAGGTCGCCGGAGGCGTGCGCGACACCATCGCCCACGCACGCACTGTTGCCGACGCCGAGCTCGCGTCGGCGATCGACAACCCGGTGGTGACCAAGGATGGCCGGGTGCAGTCCAACGGCAACTTCCACGGTGCGCCGGTCGCCTACGTGCTCGACTTCCTCGCCATCGTGACCGCGGACCTGGCCAGCATCAGCGAGCGGCGCACCGACCGCTTCCTCGACGTGTCGCGAAGCAACGGACTGCCGCCCTTCCTCGCCGATGACCCGGGCGTCGACTCCGGGCACATGATCGCGCAATACACCCAGGCCGCAATCGTGTCCGAGCTCAAGCGGCTCGCCAGTCCGGCATCGGTCGACTCGATCCCGTCCAGCGCGATGCAGGAGGATCACGTGTCGATGGGCTGGTCCGCGGCGCGCAAGCTGCGCCGGGCCGTCGACGGGCTGCGCCGGGTCCTCGCGATCGAATTGCTGACCGCCGCGCGCGGCATACAGCTGCGCGAGCCGTTGCGTCCAGGGCCTGCGACCGCCGCCGTCATCGCGGCACTCCCTGGAATCGGCATGCCCGGCTCGGACAGATTCCTCTCGCCGGAGATCGAGCGGGCGGTGGAATTCGTCGCGTCCGGTGCGGCGCTAGCAGCGGCCGAAGGCGTGACCGGCGCGTTGCGCTGAACCCCCGACACACATCGAAAATGCTTGGAATGGAAAGGATCTGAACATCATGGAAGGTGCACGACCGGTCCGCGCCCCGCGCGGCACGACCCTCACCGCCCAGTCGTGGACGACAGAGGCGCCGATGCGCATGCTGATGAACAACCTCGACCCGGAAGTGGCCGAGCACCCCGACGACCTCGTCGTCTATGGCGGCACCGGTCGTGCCGCGCGTGACTGGCGGTCGTTCGACGCGATGGTGCGCACCCTGCAGCGGCTCAAGGCGGACGAGACCATGCTGGTGCAGTCCGGCCGTCCCGTCGGCGTCATGCAGACGCACGAGTGGGCGCCCCGCGTGCTCATCGCCAACTCCAATCTCGTTCCGGACTGGGCGAATTGGCCAGAGTTTCGGCGCCTGGAGCAGCTCGGGCTGACGATGTACGGGCAGATGACGGCCGGGTCCTGGATCTATATCGGCACCCAGGGCATCGTGCAGGGCACCTACGAGACCTTCGCTGCCGTCGCCGAGAAGCGCTTCAACGGGACACTCGCCGGCACCCTGACGCTGACCGGTGGCTGCGGTGGCATGGGCGGCGCGCAGCCGCTCGCCGTGACGCTGAACGATGGTGCCTGCCTGATCGTGGACGTCGACGAGTCGCGACTTCGGCGCCGGGTCGAGCACCGCTATCTCGACGAGGTGGCCGACGACCTGGACGACGCCATCGAGAAGGCCGTCGCCGCCAAGAACGAGCGTCGCGCGTGGTCGGTCGGTGTCGTCGGCAACGCTGCCGAGATCTTCCCGGAGTTGCTGCGCCGCGGCGTGCCGATCGACATCGTGACCGACCAGACGAGCGCGCATGACCCGCTTTCCTATTTGCCGGAGGGTATTTCGCCGGACGACTGGCACGACTACGCGGCCAAGAAGCCCGAGGAGTTCACCGACCGAGCGCGTGCCTCGATGGCCAAGCACGTGCAGGCGATGGTCGAGTTCCAGGACGGCGGCGCCGAGGTCTTCGACTACGGCAACTCCATCCGCGACGAGGCGCGCCACGGCGGATATGAGCGCGCGTTCGAGTTTCCGGGCTTCGTCCCGGCATACATCCGGCCGCTCTTCTGCGAGGGCAAGGGACCGTTCCGCTGGGCAGCGCTGTCGGGGGACCCGAAGGACATCTACGCGACCGACAAGGCCGTCATGGACCTCTTCCCGGACAACGACCGGCTGCAGAAGTGGATGCGCGGCGCACGTTCGAAGATTGCCTTCCAGGGGCTCCCGGCCCGCATCTGCTGGCTGGGATACGGCGAGCGTGACAAGGCCGGGCTCGCCTTCAACGACCTGGTCGCCCGTGGCGAGGTCAGCGCACCGATCGTCATCGGGCGCGACCACCTCGACTGCGGGTCGGTGGCCTCGCCATACCGCGAAACAGAAGCAATGGCAGACGGATCCGACGCGATCGCCGACTGGCCCTTGCTCAACGCGCTGGTCAACACGAGCTCCGGCGCGAGCTGGGTGTCGATCCACCACGGCGGCGGCGTCGGCATCGGCCGCTCCATCCACGCCGGGCAGGTGTCTCTGGCGGACGGCACGCAGCTGGCCGCGCAGAAGCTCGCCCGGGTGCTCACCAACGACCCGGGGATGGGCGTGATCCGCCATGTGGACGCCGGCTACGAGATCGCCGAGGACGTCGCCACCGAGCGTGGTGTGCGAGTCCCGATGCGCGAGGGCTGAGCATGTCCTTCGACCGCATGTGGGCCGACCTCGCCCCGGTCGGGCGGGCGACGACCGGCGGTTACCGCCGCTACGCCTGGACGGCCGAGGATCACACGCTGCGTGAGTGGTTCGCGGGTGAGGCGGTAGCACGCGGTCTTGGGCTGGTCGAGGACCGGATGGGCAATCAGTGGGCGTGGTGGGGAGACCCCGACGCGGACGGGCCCGGCGTCGTCATCGGGTCGCACCTCGACTCGGTGCCCGATGGCGGTGCGTATGACGGCCCGCTTGGCGTCGTCTCGGCCTTTGCTGCGCTGGATGCGTTGCGCGACAGCGGTTTCCGGCCCGCCCGCCCCATCGCCGTGGTGAACTTCGGCGATGAGGAAGGTGCTCGCTTCGGTGTCGCCTGCGCCGGGTCGAGGGTGATCACCGGCGCGATGACGGCAGACCGCGCCCTCGGGCTGACCGATGGCGACGGCGTCACCATGGCGGAGGCGTTGCGGCATGCCGGCCGGGCGCCCGAGACGCTCGGCCGGGACGACGAAACCCTCCGGCGGATCGGGCAGTTCGTCGAGTTGCACGTGGAACAAGGCCGCGCACTGGCGGATCTGGACCCGGCGACCTCGGCAGTCGCGGTCGGCACGGACATCTGGCCGCATGGCCGGTGGCGTCTCGACCTGCCCGGCACCGCGAACCATGCCGGGACCACCGCGCTGGCGGACCGGCAGGACGCGATGTTGTCGGCGGCGCAAGTCGTGCTCGAGGCGCGATCGGCGGCGGTGGCGGGCGGCTGTGTGGCGACCACCGGCAAGGTCGAGGTCGAACCGGGCGGGGTGAACGCCATACCGTCACATGTGCGGCTGTGGCTCGACGCGCGCGGAGCCGACCAAAACGCTGTCAGGGCAACGGTTTCCGCGGTTGCGGAGGTCGTGCACCGGCTCGGCGGCACGCTGCGCGAGGAGTCGTGGACCGACACCACCCGCTTCGACACCGACCTGGCCGGCCGGCTCCGGACGGCGCTCGGTGCCGACACCCCGATGCTCGGCACGGGCGCCGGTCACGATGCCGGTGTGCTCGCGACGGCAGGGACTCCGACGGCGATGCTCTTCGTGCGCAACCCGACCGGCGTGTCGCACTCGCCTGCGGAGTTCGCCGAGCGCGACGATTGCCTGCGGGGCGTCGACGCTCTCACGACCGTCGTGCGGGACCTTGCGTCATGACTTCCTACTGGGCTGAATATGCAACGCTCCCAGGTGGTCTCGCCCGGGACGTGCTGTTCGAGATCGAGGACGGGCGGTTCGGTGTCGTGACCCCGGACTCGCCGCAGGGGTCGGCACACCGGCTTCCGGGTCTCGTCATACCCGGTCTCGCCAACTGCCACAGTCACGCGTTCCACCGCGCGCTGCGCGGTCGGACCCACCTCGGTGGTGGCACGTTCTGGACCTGGCGCACGGGCATGTACGCCATTGCCGAACGGCTGGATCCGGACAGCTACCTGTGCCTCGCGACGGCCACGTATGCCGAGATGGCGCTGGCCGGCATCACCGCGGTGGGGGAGTTCCACTACCTGCACCACCAGGCAGGCGGTCGCCGGTATGACGACCCGAATGCCATGGGCGAGGCGTTGATTGAGGCGGCCAGTGCTGCCGGCATCCGGCTGACGCTGCTCGACACGTGCTACCTGGCCGGTGGGCTGACTGCCGCCGGGCACACACCGCTGGAGGGGGTGCAGTTGCGCTTCGGCGACGGCGACCTGTCCCGATGGGCCGAGCGGGTTTCGCGGCTCGAGGACCACGCGTCGGCGTACAGGGTCGGCGGTGCCATGCACTCGGTGCGCGCCGTCCCGTGGGATCAGCTGAGTCAGGCGGCGTGGGTCACCGGGCAAGGCCTGCAACTGTCGTCCCTGCACGCGCACGTGTCCGAGCAGCCAGCCGAGAACGAAGCCTGCACAGCGTATTACGGTCGGACGCCGACGCAGGTGCTGCACGATGCAGGTTTGCTGGAGTCGCGGTTCTCGGCAGTACACGCGACGCACCTCACCGAGAGCGATGTGCGATTGCTGGCTGCCGGCGGCTCGACGGCGTGCTTCTGCCCAACGACGGAGCGCGACCTGGCGGACGGCATCGGCCCCACCAGGTCGCTGGCGGATGCAGGCGTGACGATCAGCCTGGGGTCGGATCAGCACGCCGTCGTCGATCTGATCGAGGAGATGCGGGCGCTGGAGTCGCATGAGCGACTCGCGTCCGGTGAGCGAGGGCGGTTCTCGCCGGGCGAACTGCTGCGGATGGCCACTGCGCACTCGACCTTGGGCTGGAGCACGGCAGGATGGGATGCGGCCGGCCGGCTTGAAGCTGGCAGTCGCGCGGATCTTGTTGCGGTGCAATTGGATTCGACGCGCACTGCAGGTGCGGATCCGGCGCAGGCGCTACAGGCTGCGTCGGCTGCGGATGTCACCGACGTGATCTGCGACGGCGAGGTCATCGTTGCCGGTCGGCAGCACCGGCTCGGCGATGTCGGCCGATTGCTTGCCGATGCGATCAACCCGCTCTGGGAGGACAGATGAGAACCCCACGAAGTTCTCCCCCGCTTCGCTCCTCCAATGCTTCGTGGGGGCCCCGAACATGAAGATGGCGACGGCCTGGGCCGGCATCGGCGAACTTGTCACCAACGACCGCACGCACCCGGAAGGCGACGGATCGGCGTTGGGGATCATCACCGACGCGGCCGTCGTCGAGGAAGGCGGGCAGATCGTCTGGGTCGGTGCCCGGCGACGTATGCCGGAGGCCGACGAGCGCCGCGATCTCGGCGGGCGCGCCGTCATACCCTCATTCGTCGACAGTCACAGTCACCTGGTCTTCGCCGGGGACCGGTCTGCGGAGTTCACGGCCCGGATGACCGGCGAGCCGTACGACGGTGGTGGCATCGCGGTGTCGATGGCGGCCACGCGGGCGGCGACCGACGACGAGTTGCGTGCCCTGCTCGGCGCCCGGATCGCCGAGCTGCGTGCCCAGGGGACGGGCGTGGTGGAGATCAAGAGCGGGTACGGGCTGGACGTGCCGAACGAAGCGCGTGCGTTGCGGATCGCGCGCGAATTCACGGAGGAGACAACGTTTCTCGGCGCGCACGTCGTGCCGCCGGAGTTCCGTGGCAGTGCCACCGGCCGGGATGACTACCTGGACCTGGTGTGTGGGGAGATGCTGACGGCTTGTGCGCCATATGCGCGGTGGATCGACGTGTTCTGCGAGCCGAACAGTGCGTTTGCGTTCACCGGTGAGGAGTCCGAGCGGGTGCTGCGGGCGGGTCTCGCCGCGGGCCTTGAGGTGCGGGTGCACGGGAACCAGTTGGGGCCCGGACCGGGGGCGGAACTAGCGGTTGCCCTGGGAGCGGCGAGCGTTGATCACTGCACCTTCCTGTCGGACGCGGACGTGGACGCACTTGCCGGATCTGCAACGGTGGCAACGTTTTTGCCCGGTGTGGAGTTCTCGACCCGGTCGCCATATCCGGACGTGCGGCGGTTGCTCGACGCGGGAGCGACAGTCGCCCTGGCCAGCGACTGCAACCCGGGCACCTGCTACTCCAGCTCGATCCCGTTCGCGATCGCGGTGGCCGTGCGTGACATGGGTATGACGCCCGTCGAGGCGCTGCTCGCCGCAACTGTGGGTGCGGCGAAATCGTTGCGGCGCAACGACATTGGTGTGCTGCAAGTCGGTGCGCGCGCGGATCTGACGGTGCTCGACGCCCCGTCATACCTACACCTCGCCTATCGCCCTGGTGTGCCCATCGCGCGGAAGCTGGCGTAGGCGCGTCGATGCTTAGCCGGGTAACGGCCGGAGTTTGAAGAGCAGGATGCCGAGATACTTGTTCAGCACCGCCTGCTTGTGCGGATATCGCCGACGTGCAGGCTCGCGCATTTGAGGTTCGACGGTCGTCTCGATCCACAACCCGGCCGCGCTGAAGATGTTGAGCAGGTCGGACATCGTGTATGGGCGCTTGGTGAGCGTGACCTGCTCGTTCCAGTCCTTGTGCTGGTAGGAGTAGGGGCCGGTGGAGAAGTACTCCTCGCCCAGAGAGGTGCCGTTCTGCTCGGCTCGCTCGATCGCGTAGCGGATGGGCTGGGTGCGCGTCAGCAGGATGAAGCCGTCGTCGGTCAGTAGCGTCTTTGCGGCGTGCAGTGCGTGAACGGGGTCGCGTGCGTAGCCGAAGGACTGCAGGAACAAGATCCGGTCGAACTGCCGGCCGGCGAGACAGGGGACCGCGGACAGATCGGAGAGATCGCCTTCGACGAGTGACAAGCCCGGCGGCCGGCCGGTGACGAAGTTGTCGCTGATGTCGACGCCGACCGATGCGACCGCACCGCCCTCCCGCACCAACTGGGCGACCTTGTCGCCGTTGCCGCAGCCGGCGTCCAGCACCGATAGCCCGCGCACGTCACCGAGTAGCTCGCGCTGTGCCGGCCACTCGACCAGACGGTCCAGCGAGTCCTCCCTGCTGCGCGCCCGCTCGTAGCCGGACGCCAGGTCGGTCCACGGCCGGCTTGCGTCGCCCGTGCTCGTCCCCGCGGTTGTCCGAAGATTGTCCGACGTCACGAAAAGACGATAGCGGCGGAGTGCGGCCGCTCCGCGCAGATGGAGTTGGCTGGGCCGAACGCGTCGTGTGGGAGGGTGGGTCATGCCGATCACGAATCCCTGGTTAATGGGACCTGCCCCAACACGCAAGCTTGAGCGTGACGCACTTGAGGAGCGGATCTTGAACCTGTTGTCGGCACACAACACGGCGGTGATCGCTACCGTCAATGCCGATGGCTCGCCGAACGCCACACCCGTGCGGTTTTACAGTCTTGGACTCGAGATCTTCTATACGAGCTGGAACGCGTCACCGAAATCTCGGAATCTGCGGCGGGATCCGCGGGTCGCTGCCGGCATTGTTGCGCCCCTGGTCGGGCAGGGCAGCAGTCGCGGCGCGCAGTTGTTCGGAACTGCGCGCACCATCGAGCGGGCCGACCCGGGCGCCGAACGCTACTGGGAGGCGTTTCGTTGGCAGTCCGATCACGTCGAGCGGGGTAAGCCGTTGAGCGAACCGCCTCAGGATCCGCTGACGATCATCACTCCTGATCGGATTGTGTACACGGAGCACTGGTTGCGTCGAGAAGGGTATGCGCCGCGGCAGGTATGGCGGCCGGATGGGCTTGACTGGTGAGGCGGACAGGGAGGTGCAGCACCGCACCAATGTCGCGAACCTGCTCGCGGTTGACCGGCCCGACGGAGCCGTGTGACGGGCGGCTCGGGGTGCACGCCGCGCTCGAGGGGTCCTCGGTGTCGGTCACGTCGTTGGGGTATGACGGGCGGTCGTGGTTCGGTAGCTGATCCGGGTGTCAGGGGTGGCCACGGCTGCGAACTATTCGAAAATTTATCTGATAGAACGCTTGTGCTATCAGGATGCGTTCAGGTAAACTGCAGGTACAGCGAAACACCCTGAACGGCAAGGAGGTCCGGGTATGACGACCAACGATCCCGGACCTCTGGTGCCCAGCGAGGTTGAGGTTTCGGGGGTGCCCGGTGGTGACGTTTCCGGCGATCCGGTGGATTCACCGGTGACCCAGGGTGAATCGCCAAGTTCTGCCGCACCAACCGCGCCGCCGGTTGTGGTGCCGGGTCGTGCTGCGGAGATTCTGGAGTTGGCTCGGGAGTTCCGGGCTGCCTTGGATGAGGTGCCGGGTGCGTTGTACCAACTCGGGGAAGAAGGACTGTCAGACCTGATGACCCAGCTGATGGGCGTGCATGTTCGTGCTGCGCAGGTGGCGACCGTGGTGGTCGCCGAAGCCCACATCCGAGGTGAGGTGAACAGGTCCATGTCGGCGTCGGGGGTGCAGTGGATCACCGCCCACGCGGTGGAAGCGGGCACGATGGTGGAGCCGCGGGATGCGAAGACGATGGCCGTGGTCGCGGAAGCCTACGGCGACCGCCGCAATGCCGTGGTGGCGGATGCTGTGCGGGAAGGCAGGTGCACCCTGGCGGTGGCCCGGGCGGCGGTGTCGAACACGGACAAGGTCGCCCCGGTGTTACCGACGGCGTCGCGGGATGAGTTGTTGGGTCATTTCCTGCACCTGGATCCGGCGTTGGGGTCTCGTGGGGGTGTCGGCGTTGACGCGGATGATCATCGCCACGTACGCCCTCGACACCCTCTCCGCGCAGGACGCGAAACTGGAAGCCGTCGAAACCCTGAGTTGGTTCACCACGCCGACGGGGATGACCCGCCTGACTGCAGAACTCGCCCCAGCCAGTGCGGCGGTGGTGAAGTCCGCGATCCTGGCCCTGTCCGCACCCCAGCCCATGACGTGTGACGACGACGGCCCGGGCACGAACGAGGGCACGAAGACTGGCGCGAAGGTTGGCGGCGGTCAGGTGGTGCGGGATGAGCGGACCCCGGGAAAACGTCGCGCGGACGCGTTGACGGAACTGATCACCGCAGCCGCGAAAGTGGTCAGTGGGGACGCAACACCCACGGGTGCCGGGGCGACTGCCCTGGTCACGATGAACCTGGAAGCCCTGACCGAGGGTGTGGGGCATGCCCGGACGGTCGCGACTGGTGACGTCCTGGATGCGGGTGCCGCCCGCCGGTTGGCGTGTGATGCGCAGGTCATCCCGATCGTGCTCGGCGCCCGGAGTGAACCGTTGGATGTGGGACGCCGGGAACGGCTGGTCACCAAAGGGTTACGCACCGCCGTCATTGCCAGGGACCATGGGTGTGACGGCGGCCACGAAAAAATTCCCGGGGGCGGTCAGGTAGCTGCCCGGTAGCGGTCATGAGAAGTGCCCGCTGGCGGTCATGGGATCTGCCC
>NZ_RJJQ01000019.1 GCF_003724155.1 Flexivirga caeni
CCCACACGACGGCGGCACACTATACTCAAACGGCACCATTCTCACCTCACTCTTACCACCCTCCTCCACAGTGGCCTTACCCTCCTTCGGAAGGTGAGCAGTCTCTTCTTGCGACAGGCCAACCGTTGCGCCGTCTCCCCCGACCTTGCAGTCGTCTCCGCGGCAGGATCCAGCAACAGAATCGACAGTCCGCACAACGGCGAACGGGGTAAACGCACTCACGGGAACCGCAACAATCATGACTCCCCCTGGATCGTCACAACCCGCCACCCGGAGCGCCAGTCCAATCTAAAAATGGATACGCTCTTGAGAACTTCCGGGTATCGTTTGACATTCGAACCGGATGCAGCCACTATGCTTACTGCGGGTTCAGAAGCTTCCACACGAATGAACGTCGCAATCTCAGAATACCCGGTGACATTTGATTTCTTGATCTTGTACTGCGGACCATCAAATCTTTGCTTGTGCGCGACGAAATACTTGATTGTTCCTTCAAAATTGTCGCACGATTTGCAGGACGCCAGCGCAAGTGGTTCAAGAACTCCAACCTTCGGCTCTTGACCCACCGAGTTAATGAGGCCGATGTAGTGCTCAGCAAACGCAATCGCTCCGGCCTTGGTGTGCTGCCTCGCCGGCTCGGGAACACCAGGAGCACCGGCAGCACCGGCTGTGGTGCCGCTCGATGTCGTCGGCAGAGCCGACGATGCGGCCACGCCGCTGCTCGTCGACCCGGACGAGGTGGGGGCAGGCGTCACGCGCACCGCCACCGACGTCGTGGCAGCCGTCGACGCACCCGCAGCCTGGTGTCCCGACCCGCTGCTACACCCCGCCACGCCCCCGACGCTCACCGCGGCCATAACCGCACCGATCACTCGACTCGTGCGCATGATCCGCCCTCCCTGGGTGACGCCTGGGTGTTTGGTGATTATCGACTAACCACGTTGCATGGCACGGGCCGAAACCGTCAAGACTTCGTCAAGAAGTTGTGGACAGCGCCATACCCGCCTCCCTCACATCATCCGCCACCCGGGACACCGACAATCTGTTGTCCACAGGAAGGCAACGGGTGCGCCTCGCTACACCCTCCTCCGCTTCGCTCCCCCGAGCTACTCGGCCAGCAACCAGGTGCGCCTCGCACCCCCGCACTACTCGGCCAGCCAGTCACCGGGTGCCGCTTCGCCGCCAGGAGCCGTACTTGCCAAGTAAGTGTCCACTCGGGCCTGCTGGCCACGACACGGCACTGTCCCGACCGGCACCGGCCCGGCCAGCCATCCCACCGCCGAGTCACCGCCGGTTGACGGTCGAAGCGCTCGCTGACGCTCGAAACGGCCGCTGACGCCGCTGCTGCACCGTCAGCGGCGGTTTCGGCCGTCAACCGCAACGGCCACGGTCACCCGAGGGTGACCGTGGCCGCGCGTGGGACCGGACGCTGGAGGTCAGCGCATGGTGCCGTAACTGGACGGCGTCGTCCAAATAGCCTGCTCCTGCACCACCTGGCCGGGCCTCGGCGCAGCGATCATCATGCCGGGACTGACATAGATGCCGACGTGATAGGCCGGGTAGCCGAAGAAGACCAGGTCACCCGGCTGCGGGTTCCAGGTTGACCGCATGTACGCCTGCTGCGCGCTGGCCGTGCGCGGGATGTAGATGCCCGCCTGCCGGTAGACGTATGACGTGAGCCCCGAACAGTCGAAACCCTGCGACGGGGAGGAGCCGCCCCAGACATACGGGATGCCGAGGTACTTCTCCGCGATCGAGACAACAGCGTTGACGCCCTGGTTATTGGATGGCGGCGGGGTCGGATTGCCGCCGCCACCGGACGTGCCGCACGGGTAACCGCCCAGAGCTGCCCAGGTCAGCGGGCCGATGATGCCATCGACCGAAAGACCCTTGCTGCCCTGGAACGCCTTCACCCGCGCCAGCGTGTCGACGCCGAAGATGCCGTCCGTGGCCAGGCCACCCAGGCGCTGCTGCGCGACCTGGACGTTGGCGCCGGTCGACCCGTAGCGCAGCACCTGCACCGTGCAGGAGGGCGGCGACGGCTTCGGCGGAGTGGGGCTCGTTCCGCCTCCGGGATAGCCGCCGAGAGCGTTCCAGGTGAGTGGACCGATGATGCCGTCCGGCACCAGCCCCTTGCTGCTCTGGAATGCCTTCACCCGCGCCAGCGTCAGGGGACCGAAGATGCCATCCACCTGCAGCCCGCCCAGCCGCTGCTGCGCGACCATCACGAGGCTGCCGGTCGACCCATAACTGAGGTAGGTAACGCCCGCCGTGGCCGCCGTACGTATGCCGCCCGAAGCGGCCGCCGTACGTCCGTGGCCGGCCGCGCCCGCTGACCCAGTGCCCGGGTCAGCGAAGGACGGTGCGGCCTGCACCAGGCTCATTGCGGTCGCGGGGACGCTGAGCAGCGTTCCGCTCACCACGAGCCCCTTGCGGGAGGTGATCGCGGGGGCGACCTTGGCCGAGAGGCCAGGCCGGGGTTTGCGATGTCTAGGAGTAGTAATCGTGGTCATCTGACCCTCTCGGTACTCGTCCGGTCCGGATACACGCGCAGGGGAATGACACGTGTGCCGTGTCATCCCCCGATGTCGCCTTACTCCTTCCCCGAAGAAGGCGCTGCACGAGAAAGCACTATGCCGGGGTGTGAGCGCCTGTGAAAGACGCGAAATCTGAGGGTCTAGCAGCCCGCCGTGGCCTCTGTTGCCTGTGTGACGCATGTGACTTAGAGGTGCAAGAGACCCGCACGTGGAGCATTGTTGCAATTCCAACGATGCCGCAACGAAGAGCCGCCGCAAATAACAGCACTGCCATTCACTGCGTTCGAACGACACGCCGAATTGAAATCTTTACCAAGAAATCTCACGATGCGAGACGACAGGGGCCGCCGGTTGTGGCCCGACTCGGGCGGCCGACCAGGACGGGCGTCCACCATCGCCAGGTCGGGTCGTCCGGCCCGGCACCAGCCGCCGGCCGCCATACCCCACGGAGCACCCCCCTGGACGCACATGAGCCCTCGTCGACGCGAGGTCGACGAGGGCTCCTGCCCGGGCGGCACGCTCAGATGCGGCCGAAGTAGTGGATGCCCCAGAGGTTCTGCACGCCGACGACGGTGCCGGGGTGCCGCGCAGCGACGATCTTGCCGCCGCCGATGTAGATCGCCACGTGGTATGCCGGGTAGCCCCAGAACACCAGGTCGCCAGGCTTCGGCGAGGACACCCGGGTCGAGCGCGCCGCCTGCGCGGACGCGGTGCGCGGGATGCTGATGCCCGCGCGGCGATAGACGTAGGACGTGAAGCCCGAGCAGTCGAAGCCCGAGGGCGATGCGCCACCGTAGACGTAGGGGACCCCGCGCAGGCCCATCGCGATGCTGACGATCCTGGATTGCGACTTCTTGGGAGTCGGCGTCGGGGCCGGCGTGGCTGCCGGGTAGCCGCCCAGGGCGGTCCAGGTGGCGCGTCCGACGATGCCGTCGACTGCCAGGTGGTGCGAACGCTGGAAGGACCAGACCTTCGAGCGAGTCTTTGATCCGAAGATCCCGTCGGTGGTCAGCCCGCCGAGCTTCTTCTGGAGCACCTTCACGGCAGCCCCGGTCGAGCCGTAGCGAAGGGTCGGCCCGACGCGAACCGAGGTGGCCAGCGTGCCGACCGCGGCGACGTGGCCGACAGTGGCGTGAACAGCAGCAGGAACAGCCGAGCCGGGGGCAGCCGACGCGCTCTCCATGCCGGCCACCGGAACGACCACCGCTCCAGCAGCTGCGACAGCAGCGCCGCGGCGTCCGAGTTTGCTCAGAACTTTCGACTCACGCTGCAGATGGCGCGGGGAGTACGAACCCATGAATCCAGGGACCCTTCGATGACGGAACTGCTCTGATACATGCGAGCCGGGCGACGTTGCCCCGGGGCGTGACCGCCCCACCTGCTCCTGTGCGTCCGACTCCCCGATCGCCGGTGGCACGGTCATCGACTATGGCCTACCCGCGCGCCGCACCAAAGTTGATCCAGCAAATCTGTGGACAACCGCTTCTGGACCTGTGCGTGCGGTCGTGTCCTCGCGATCATCACGTCCCCGTAATCATTCCGTGATAATCCGCGGAATGCCGCGGAATGCCGGGTCTCGCGGCCAGCATTCGGAACCCGTGACATTGCCCATTCGCCGCATCCAAATATTGAGATTCATATGTCTCATCATACGAGACATAGGGCGGTCGTGGCAACCCCTACCCGTCTGATGCGTCGAGACAACCCGCCCTACTCTGAGCGGGTGCCCGTCACTCCCGCCACATCCGGCCCGGCGACCCCCCGCGCGGTCCACCGGCAGATCCTCGCCCTCGCCATACCCGCTTTCCTGGCGCTCGTCGCCGAGCCGCTCTTCCTGCTCGGCGACTCCGCGATCGTCGGGCACCTGGGCACCGACCAGCTCGCGGGGCTCGGTGTCGCAAGCGCGGCGCTACTCACCGCCGCCAACATCTACGTCTTCCTCGCCTACGGCACCACGGCACTGGTCGCGCGCCGCCTCGGTGCCGGCGAGGACTCGGCCGCCATCGCCGCGGGAGTGGACGGCATCTGGCTTTCGGCCGTGCTCGGTGCCGCGACCACCATGCTCGTCACGCTCCTCGCCGCACCCATCTGCGACCTCTTCGGCGCGTCCGCTGCCGTCGCGGACCAGGCGATCACCTACCTGCGGATCAGCGCGTTCGGCATACCCGGAATGCTCGCCATCCTCGCCGCGACCGGAGTCCTGCGCGGCTTCCAGGACACCCGCACACCGCTGATCGGCGCCACCGCCGGCTTCGGCGTCAACCTGCTGCTCAACATCATCCTGGTGTATGGCGCGGGCCTGGGCATCGCCGGCTCCGCGCTCGGGACCGTGATCGCCCAGACCGGCCTCGCCGCCGGGCTGCTGACCGTGGTGCTGCGCCGCGCTCACCGTCTCGGCACCAGCCTGCGCCCGCACCCCGGCCGGGTGCTTGCCGCTGCTCGGTTTGGTATGCCGCTGCTGGTGCGCACCCTCGCGTTGCGGGCCGCCATGCTGGCCACCACCTGGGTCGCGACCGAACTCGGCGACGTGCCCCTTGCCGCCCACCAGGTCGCGCTGACCATCTTCGGCTTCCTCGCTTTCGCCCTCGATGCGCTCGCGATCGCGGCGCAGGCGATCACCGGGCACACGCTCGGCGCACGCGACGTCCCCGGCACCCGTGCAGCAACACGGCTGATGCTGTGGTGGGGCTGGTGGATGGGCGTGGTGCTCGGGCTGCTGCTGGCGGCGAGCCACTCCGTGCTGCCGGTGCTGTTCACCGCGGACAGCGACGTGCGTCGTGCGCTCGCGACGGCGTTGCTCGTCATGGCCGTCGGCCAGCCTGTTGCCGGACTGGTCTTCGTGCTGGACGGGGTGCTCATCGGGGCCGGAGACGGCACGGCGCTCGCCTGGCTGCAGGTCGTGGTGCTCGCGGCATACCTGCCCGTGCTGTGGGTCGTGCACCTGCACGCCGGTCCGCTGCGTGCCACGGGCGCCACCCACGCGCTCGCGGTGCTGTGGTGGACGTTCAACGGGTTCATGGTGTTTCGGCTGGTCGCGCTGTCCCTGCGGGCCCGCACTGACCGCTGGATGGTGACGGGAGCCTGAGCCGCGGCCGCCGCGTCGGAAACCGGCGACCGTTGCTGGAAACGCACGGATTTCGGGTGCGGGGCCGGCGCGGTTTCGCGTCCCTAACCCTCGACGGTCGAGCCTTCGGGACGGGATCGGCGCCATCTCGCGTCCCTAACCCTCGACGGTCGAGCCTTCGGGACAGGATCGCCGCCGAAGCCCCGCGCTCGACCGGCGACTGTTACCTGATACACCCGGGACCAGACCGCCATACATGCCACGAGCCGGCCACCCCCATCGGGGGCGACCGGCTCGCAGCTGAACTCAGGCGTTCGTCACTTCGCGGCGACGACCGCCAGCTTCACGGTTGCCTGCACCTCGGGGTGCAGCTTCACGCTGACCTCGTGGCTACCGACGTTGCGGATCGGCTGCGCAACCTGCACGGTCCGCCGGTCGATCTCGCCGGCGCCGGAAGCCTTAACCGCGTCGGCGATCTCGGCGGTGGTGACGGCGCCGAAAAGCCGGCCGCTCTCACCGGCGCGCGCCGCGAGGGTCACGACCGAGGCTTCGAGGTTGCCCTTGAGCGACTTGGCGTGCTCCAGCGACTGCACCGCGCGGGTAGCGCGGGCCTTGGTGATCGCGTCGACCTGCTTCTGGCCGCCCTTGGTCCACGGCGTCGCCAGCTTGCGCGGCAGGAGGTAGTTGCGGGCGTAGCCGTCCTTGACCTCGACCACGTCACCGGGCGCGCCGAGACCGGCGACCTCGTGCGTCAGGATGATCTTCATAACTGTCTTCTTTCAGCGATTCGGCGGATCTCAGCGCGCGGAGCTCGAGTAGGGCAGCAGAGCCATCTCGCGGGCGTTCTTGACCGCGGTGGCAATCAGGCGCTGCTCCTGGACGGAGACGCCAGTGACCCGACGGGCGCGGATCTTGCCACGGTCGCTGATGAACTTGCGCAGCAGCGCGACGTCCTTGTAGTCGATCGTCTCGACCTTGGCCAGCTTCAGCGGGTTGGCCTTCTTCTTGGGCTTGCGAATGACGGGCTTAGCCATCGTGGTGCTCTCCTTCGTTGTCCGAGAGCCCGAGCCTTCACTCGGGATGGGTTGTTCTGCGAATGTATGACGCACCCGGCCCTTCGATACGGCCACGGCTAACGCCTCGGCCTACTCAGGTGCCCCGGGACGTCCTAGAAAGGGGGCTCGTCGTATGACGGGCCGGTGCTCCAGCCGCCCTGGCCACCATCGGACTGCGGAGCCTGCTGGCCCCCGCCCTGCCGGCCGCCCTGGCCACCGCCACCGGTCGCCCACGGGTCGGACTGCTGTCCGCCGCCGTAGCCACCACCGGAGTTGCCGTTGCCGAAGCCGCCGCCCTGCTGGCCGCCGCCGAAACCGCCCTGACCGCTGCCACGCTGGGTCTTGTTGACCTTCGCGGTGGCATAGCGCAGGGACGGGCCGACCTCGTCGACCTCCAGCTCCATGGTGGTGCGCTTCTGGCCGGTCTCCTTGTCGTCCCACGAGCGGGACTTCAGGCGACCGGACACGATCACACGCGACCCGCGAACCAGCGACTCGGCGACGTTCTCCGCCGCCTCCCGCCAGATCGAGCAGCGCATGAAGAGCGTCTCGCCGTCCTTCCACTCGTTGGTCTGCCGGTCCATGTAGCGCGGCGTCGACGCAACGGTGAAGTTGGCCACAGCCGCCCCTGACGGGGTGAACCGCAGCTCCGGGTCCTGGGTCAGGTTGCCGATCACAGTGATCGGGATGTCGCCAGCGGCCATGTCTGAGCTCCCTCGGGTGTTGGTGCGAGTCTCAGGCGTCCACGCGCAGCAGCTTGGTGCGCATGATCTGCTCGTTGAGCGACAGCTGGCGGTCGAGCTCCTTGGCGGTAGCCGACTCGGCGGTCATCGTCACAACGGCGTAGATGCCCTCGGACTTCTTCTTGATGTCGTAGGCAAGACGGCGACGACCCCAGATGTCGGTGTTGTCGATCTTGCCGCCTTCGGCGGTCACGACCTTGAGCAACTTGTCCAACGTGGGCTGGACGGTGCGCTCGTCGAGCTCGGGGTCGATGATGATCATCAATTCGTACTGACGCATGCGTTAACCCACCTCCTTCGGTCTCAAGCGGTCACGGTCTCTCCGTGACAGGAGGGTTGCAGCGTGGCCCGCACCCCGGTCGCACCGCTTGCGGTGTTTTCGGAGAGTATGCCGCCCGGCACCGACAACGTCGGGCGAGCAGCCTCGGGCCGGGAGCGAGTTTATCCGCGAACGACGCCCAGGCGTTAATCGAGCGCCCACCCACTGACGGCCCCCCGCCGAGCGACGGCGCAATCACGGCGTCACTCGCCGGGGAAGCCGTCATTCGCGAGAAGAGAGTGCTGCCGCCGCCCCTGTCGCAACAGCCGGTTCGCTGTAGGCCTCGACGGGATCCTCCGGCAGGTCCCGCGCGGACTCCCACGACGCCCACGCGACGCCGACATACGCGATCGCCCGGATCAGCACGAAGAAGCTGTATGCCGCGCCCGGCATCGCCTTTGCCGGGTTGGTCGGACTGGCGATATACATCCAGGTCATCACGAAGTAGGCGATCTCCGCGCCGGCCCACATCAGGTGATCCCGCCACCGCATCGCGGACAGCGCCAGCAGCGGGAGCACCCACACGCAGGTCTGCACCGACATCGACTTGCCGGTGAGCAGCACGATCACCAGCATGGTCAGCGCCAGCGGCGCGACCTGGGTGCGTTCGGCCGGGCGGCCGGACAGGTAGAGGCCGAGCAGCACGGCGATGGCCCAGCCCAGGATCGCGACGACGGACGCCGAGATCGCCGGCAGCGGGTGCCCGGCGACGCTGAGCAGGTAGGACAGCGAACCGTATCCGGGTGCTTGGTGCCACCACATCCGGTAGGGATCCAGCGGATCACCACCCAGCAGATACGCCAACCCGAGACAGACCACGACGGCGGCAGCCACACCGGCCAGCATCCGCACGAGCGCTTCCTGTGCCCGGTCACGCAGCGCAACCATCGCGATCGCGGCAATGATCACCAGCGGGTAGGTGCGGGACATCACGGCAGCACCGAGCAGGACACCTGCGGCAAGGGGCTGCTTGCGGGCCCACAACGCCATACCCACGGTGGCCAGCGCGACTCCGAGGACGTCGAACGACACCAGCGCAGCCGTGATCAGCACCGGGCTGAGCGCGACGTGGGCCGCGAGCCACGGCGTCGAGCGTGCCATCGAAGCAGTCGCGACCGTGCTGAGTGCGATCAGCAGCACGATGATCACGGCGCCCAGTGCGAAGTAGATCCGCTGTGCTGCGAGGCCGCCACCGGTGGGGGTGAACTGCTGCACCACCCAGGTCAGCATCGCGGTGAGCACCGGCTGGCTGTGCCCGGCGCCGCCCACAGACCACGGCGTCCCACCGTGCGAGCCGGTGGCAGCAACCGGCAGATCGGAGTAGCACGCGCGCCACAGTGCGCCCGGCGATCCCCAGCCGTCCTCGACGCAGTGCCCCTTCTGCGCGACATCCAGGGCGACCAGCACCGACGCGGCCGCGGAGAGCAGGGCCGCGACATACGTCCACCCGCGCCGGCCGATCGCCGCGAACCGGCCGACCGGTCCGCCGATGATCTCGGTCGCGAGCGCGGCAGGCTCTTCCCCTTGGCTGGGCGCGGTCAAGCGAGTGGTCGCGTGCACGGACGCGAGCCTAACCCTCGATGCTGCGCCACGGGCAAGGACCGCGCACGGGTCACGGGGTGCGCTGCGGCTCCGCAGACGACGCCTGCTCGCCGGGATTGGCCGTCGGCGGCTTCACGGGGTTCGTCGGCCGAGTGGGGGCCGGCGTCGACGTGTGGCTCGGCGGCTCGGTCGTGGGAGTCGTGCTGGAGGGCGACGAGGAGGACGATGACGAACTGCTCGTCGACGAACTAGACGGCGTGCCGGACCGGGTGCTCGACGGCGTGGTGCTCGTCGGGGCCGGCTGCGTGGTGGACGACGAAGCCGGGGTGTAGGTCGTGCTGGACTTCACCTGGGTGGTCTGTGGTAGCTGAGCGACCGGCTGGCCCTTCAGCGCGGCATTCATGAAATCCAGCCAGATGGTGGCCGGCACGTCGCCCCCGTAGAACGAGGAGTTGTGCGTGGCCTTGTCCAGGCCGATGGTGCCGTTCCCGGCATACATGCCAACCGAGACCGTCAGCTGGTTCGGGGTGAACCCAGTGAACCACGCGGAGAGGTAATTGCTCGAGGTGCCGGTCTTGCCGGCGGCCGGGCGCGAGAACTGGCCGGCGGTCGAATAGGCGGTCCCTTCGGGGTCCCGCAGCGGGCCGGTCATCCCATTGACCAGATTGGCCGCGATGTCCTTCGGCAGCGCCCGGGTGGTGGCGGGGTGCGCGGTGTAGCCGTAGTCCCCGACGACGCTGGTGACCTTGCGAATGAAGTACGGATCGGCCTTCTTTCCCTCCGCGCTGATCGTGTTGTACGCGTTGGCCATGTCGATCACGTGCACCGCCGCATAGCCGAGTACGTCGGTGGCCGACGGGTCGTTCATGCTCGACGCGTTGGCCGGTATGCCGAGCTGCTGTGCCGCCGCCAGGGTCTTGCCGGTGCCGAGCGCCTGGTTCAGCCGTACGAAAGCCGTGTTGGACGACACCGCGAAGGCCCGCTGCAACGTCAGCGACCCGAACTGTTCCCCGTTGTCGTTGGAGATCTTCGTGGGCTTGGCGCTGTTCGGATTGAGGATCAGCGGGGACGCACCACTGAACTGCGTCTGCATCGTCATCCCGTCCTGTAGCGCCGCCGCCAGCGCGAATGCCTTGAAACTCGACCCGCCTTGCAACGCGGCGCTGGTCGTCGCACTCGCCTCCTTGGCGATGTCGGTGCCGCCATACATCGCCACGATCGCACCGTCCGGCTGCTCGGCGATCAGGCCCGTGCGCAGCGCGTCCAGTCGCGCGGTCTGACTCGACACGTTTGCCTCGACCGCGGACACGGCCGCTTGCTGCGAGCTCTTGTTGATGGTGGTCGTGATGCGCAGGCCACCACGGTCGATGTCCTCGGGCGTCAGCTTCAGCTTGGACTGCAGCTCGCTGCGGACTGCCGCGACGATGTAGCCGTTCGGTCCGGTGACGACGCCGGCGTTGGGGTTGTAGGTCTTGAAGGTCGGCATCTGCTGCTTGTCGCGCTCGGCCTGCGTCATCCAGTGTTCCTTGACCATGCCGTCCAGCACGTAGGCCATCCGCGCGTTCGCGCGCGCCTTCGCGGCCGCGCCGTACTGCGGGTCGTAGAGGCCCGGCGCGTTGATCACCGAGGCGAGGAACGCACCCTGGCTGGGGTTGACGTCCTCGATGTCGACACCGAAGTAGGCCTGGGAGGCGGCCTGTATGCCGTAGGCGCCCCGGCCGAAGTAGATGTTGTTCAGGTAGTCCTGCAAGATCTCGTTCTTGGAGTATTTCTGGTCGATCTTCAGCGCGATCATGATCTCTTTGACCTTGCGCTTGACCGACCGGTCCTGGGTGAGGAAGTAGTTCTTGACGTATTGCTGGGTGATGGTCGAGCCGCCCTGCTCCTCACCGCCGGACAGGGTGCTCCAGGCCGCGCGCAGGGTGCCGCTCACCGACACGCCCGGCTCCTTGTAGAAGTTGCGGTCCTCCGCGGCGAGGAACTCCCGCTGCACCGTGAGCGGCACCTGGGAGAGCTTCACATCCTGCCGGTTGACGGTGCTGAATCGCCCGATCGGGGTCTTGCCATCGCTGTAGTAGACGATCGACAACTGCTTGCCGGCGTCGGCCTGCGGCTGCGGGATCGACGTGCGCAGGTAGATGACCACCAATGCCACGAAGCAGATCACGCCGAGCCCCACGAAGCCCAGCACCGTGCGCCAGAACACCTTGAAGAACAAGCCGTGTTCCTTCTTGCGCCGCTTGCCCGGGCGACCTGAGTTGCGGGTCCGCCTTGTCATACCGCCGCGACTCGCCCCGCCCCGCGAAGGCACATCTCGCTCATCCGTCACCGATGCAGCGTAACCGGCGACCTGGTGAACCCCGGAATCTTTCGCTGCCGACACGCTATGCATGGCGGATGTATCGAACCGATACATCAGATGAGGTATGCTCACGGCAACAGCCAGGTGAACACCGAGACACGAGGAGGCTCGCATGTCACGACGCGGCGCCATTCTCGAGCTCGCGATCCTGGGCTTGCTGCACGACCAGCCGTTGCACGGATACGAACTGCGCAAGCAGCTGTCCGGTGTGCTCGGTGCGTTCCGTGCGGTGTCGTTCGGCTCGCTCTACCCCGCGCTGCGCGGCCTGGTCGAACGCGGCTGGATCACCGAGCGCCACGCGTCCGATGACGCAGGACCGGCGGGACTGGCCGGCAAGCGCAGCAAGATCACCTACGAGCTGACCGCGGAGGGCAAGGAGCAGTTTCAGACGCTCATGGCCCAGACCGGACCGGCGTCGTGGGAGGACGAGAACTTCGACGTCCACTTCGCCTTCTTCGGCCGGGCGTCCAGCGATGTGCGCCTGCGCATCCTGGAAGGCCGTCGCAGTCGGCTGGAAGAGCGCCTGGACGCCTCGCGGGAGCAGTCCCGCCAGCGCCGCGAGCGCACCGACAAGTACACCGCCGAGCTGCATCGCCACGGCCTCGAGTCGACCGAGCGTGAAGTTCGGTGGCTCAGCGAGCTGATCGAGACCGAACGTTCGGCATACCGCACCACCAACCCCGGCACGACGGCACCCGCCGCTCAGCCGGTCGATGGGGATGTTCCGGAGCAACCCTCCGACCCCAGCGAAAGATCCGACAAGGAGTAGGAAATGGGTTCCATTCGCGTCGCCATCGTCGGCGTCGGCAACTGCGCGAGCTCGCTCGTGCAAGGCGTTGAGTACTACAAGGATGCTCCGGCCGACAGCACCGTGCCCGGCCTGATGCACGTCACGTTCGGCGAGTACCACGTCCGCGACGTCGAGTTCGTCGCCGCGTTCGACGTGGACGCCAAGAAGGTCGGCTTCGACCTCGCGGAGGCGATCAACGCCTCGGAGAACTGCACCATCAAGATTGCCGACGTCCCGCCGACCGGCGTGATCGTGCAGCGCGGCACCACCCTCGACGGCATCGGCAAGTACTACGCCGAGACAATCACCGAGTCCGACAGCGACCCGGTCGACGTCGTGCAGGCGCTCAAGAACGCCCAGGTCGACGTACTCGTCTCCTACCTGCCGGTCGGCTCCGAGCAGGCCGACAAGTTCTACGCCCAGTGCGCCATCGACGCGGGCGTCGCTTTCGTCAACGCCCTGCCGGTCTTCATCGCCTCCGACCCCGAGTGGGCCAAGAAGTTCGAGGACGCGGGCGTGCCGATCATCGGCGACGACATCAAGAGCCAGGTCGGCGCCACCATCACCCACCGCGTCATGTCCAAGCTGTTCGAGGACCGCGGCGTCACGCTGGACCGCACCTACCAGCTGAACGTCGGCGGCAACATGGACTTCAAGAACATGCTCGAGCGCGAGCGCCTGGAGTCCAAGAAGGTCTCCAAGACCCAGGCCGTCACCTCCAACCTCACCGGCCCGCTCTCCGGCAAGGTGCACGACCGCAACGTGCACATCGGCCCGTCGGACTACGTCGCCTGGCTGGACGACCGCAAGTGGGCCTACGTGCGCCTCGAGGGCCGCGCGTTCGGTGACGTCCCGCTGAACCTGGAGTACAAGCTCGAGGTCTGGGACTCCCCCAACTCCGCCGGCATCATCATCGACGCCATCCGCGCCGCGAAGATCGGCAAGGACCGCGGCATCGGCGGCCCCCTGCTCTCCCCGGCCGCCTACCTGATGAAGTCCCCGCCGGAACAGCGCGAGGACACCGAGGGTCGTGCCAAGGTCGAGGCGTTCATCGCCGGCGACGTCGAGCGATGAGCTCACCGCGCTGATCTGATCGAGCGGACCCCTTCCGCATCGAGCGGACCCGCAATCCACGCCGGATTGTGGGTCCGCTCGTTCGGTCTCGGGTCCCCTCGATCGGGGCCGGGCGGTCAGGCGTTGGCGGCGAAGACCGGGAGGTAGCCGTCGGCGTGGCCCTCGGCGGTCGGGTGGTAGGACTCGTCGATGTCGAGCACGTTCACCGAATGCAGCCAGCGATCGCTGTCGCAGATCTCGTGACCGCTGAAGGCGGAGCGCACGTCGGCATACGTGAAACCGGCCTGGTTCGCGGCGGTCTGGATAATCGAGTCGAGCAGGTCAATGCCACCGTCGATGGCTGTGCGGGACTTCTGGCTGAGGCCGACGCAGTCATTGCCCAGGTCGTAGAAGTCGGGATATCCCATCACCACGACCTGCGCGTTCGGGGCGTCGGCGCTGATGTCGCCATACACGGCCGCGAGCTTGCCGGGCAGGTTCGCCCGGGCATCGGCCTCGGCGGCGTCGATCTCGCTGACGCAAGTGCTGGTCCCGTCCAGGATGCAGTCCTGCATGATGCCGCTGAAGTTCTCGTCGTTGCCTCCGACGGTGATGCTCACCAGCGTGGTGCTGCTGGACAGGGCGGACAGCTGGTTGGCGATGACGTCGGTCGTCTTGGCGCCCGAGCAGGCGACTGAGGTGTATGACGCGGGGTCGTGCTGCGCCGCCCACAACGCGGAGTAGGCGTTCGGGCTGCGATCGCACGACCCGCTGCTGCGGATGTAGTCGCCCGCGCCGACGCCCGAGGAGTAGGAGTCGCCGAGCGCGACATAGTTGACCGCCGACGCGTGCGCGCTGAGGGCAGGGACGAGGCTGAGCGCCAGTGCGGTTGCTCCGACGCCGGCTTTGAGGGCGAGCGAACCACGAGACATGTGTGGACTCCTTTGGGGGTATGGCGAGGGGTGGGCCATCTCGCATTGAAGCGCTCGGCGGCCCGGCGCCGGTGGGTATCGGACTCCCAGGTTCCGCACTTGACCGAATCTTGCCGGAGAGTTTGCGCAGGTGTGACCGTTCCAAGGCGAATCCCTTACGGATGGGGCAGATTCGGCACCTGGCGGCTGGCTGCCCGATGCCCGGGCGGCCGAATATCCGGTGGTGTCCGGACGAGGTGGCACCTACGCTCCACTCATGTCGTCGACGGTGCAGCTGATCCGATGCGCGCAGCTCGCTCCCGCGCCGTACGCCTATGCCGCGAGCGCGCCGCCCGGTGCACGCCTGATCCACTTGGCCGGAGCCTGTCCGCTGCGTGCCGATGGCTCGACCGCTGCGGTCGGAGATGTTGCCGGCCAGACGCGGATTAGGGCCTGTTATGAAAGTCGTCGGAGCCAGTGATCGATGACGGTGACGCGGACGGTGGCGGCGTAGCGGACGGCGAGTTTGTCGTATCGGGTGGCGAATGCCCGATGGTGCTTGAGGATGTTGATGCCGCACTCGACGGCGTGGCGGTCTTTGTACTTGGCCTTGTCGAATGCCGGTGGTCTGCCGCCGCGGGCTCCTTTGCGGCGCCGGTGGCCGGCTTGATCATCAGGCACCGGGATGGTGGCTCGGATGTGATGGCCGGCCAGCCAGGACCGGTTGGCACGGGAGGAGTACGCCTTGTCGGCCAGTACCCAGTCGGGGCGCGTCCGCGGACGCCCGCACCCGGGCCGGGGCACCCGGATCTGGTTCAGCACGGTGATCATCTGCGGACTGTCCCCGTGTTGGCCGGGAGTCAGCACGAACGCCATCACGCCACGATGCCGATCGATCGCCACGTGCGTCTTGGTCGACCAGCCTCCCCGGGACGTGCCCAAACAGTGGTGATCCGGTTCTCCCGCAACACGTTTCGGGCTGTCCCGGCGGGCGCCGGCGGCATGCACGTGCGCCCGAGCAGTGGTGGAGTCCACACTGACCTGCCAGGACAGCTTGTTGGCCTGCTCGGCTTGCTGCAACAGCGCGGTCTCGATGCGCTCCCACACGCCCAGCAGTTGCCAGCACGCGAACAGCGCGTAGACCCGCCACCACGGCCCGTACGAATCGGGCACGTCCCGCCAGGGGCAGCCGACCCGAGTCCGGTACCGAACGCCGTTTACCAGTGCTCGCAGCGGGTACGCGCGTGGGCGACCCCGACGGGGCGCTGCCGGTAACAGCGGCTGCAGCACCTGCCACTGCGCATTGGTCAGGTCATGACGTGCTGTTGCGTTTATGGTGGACACGAGGCCTCCCGCAGTGGCGGATTTGCTTTGACACCAACCGCGTTACTCGGGAGGCCTCACCTCATGCGTGAAGACACGCCGACACCACACCAACCACTTTCGTAACAGGCCCTAGCCTGGAAAACCTCACGATCGCGTTGTCGGCCGCCGGAGCCACCCTCACCGATGTGCTCAGCACACGAGTGCTGGTGGCGAGTCGGGATCGGGCCGATCTGGTTTCCGCCTGGGACATTGTCGCGGCGCGGTTCGGAGTGCACGCTGTACCCAGCACTCTCGTGGGCGTCACCGTGCTCGGCTATCCCGGCCAGTTGGTGGAGATCGAAGCCGTCGCGGCCGTGACGGACTGACCGGCGGCACATCCGGCAGGCGGCGCACTAGGGTCGGCCCATGAGTGGCGAACGGGTCGCGGTCTACATCGATTTCGACAACGTGGTGATCTCCCGGTATGACGCCGTGCACGGGTCCGGGCGCTGGCGCAAGGACGACGCGCGGCAGCACGCACCGGGCGAGCCCGACAGCGACGTGTCGCGCCGCCTCGCTGAGGCCGAGGTCGACCTCGGCGCCATCGTCGACTACGCGTCGTCCTTCGGCACCGTCGCGTTGACGCGGGCGTATGCCGACTGGTCGGTGCCGGCGAACGCGGCATACAAACAGCAGTTGATCGACCGGGCCGTCGACCTCGTGCAGCTCTTCGCGACGTCGGGCACCAAGAACGGTGCCGACATACGGCTGTCGATCGACGCGGTCGACGATCTCTTCCAGCACGCCGACCTCACGCACGTCGTGATCGTCGCCGGCGACTCCGACTACATCGCGCTCGCCCAGCGGTGCAAGCAACTGGGCCGGTTCGTGGTCGGCATCGGCGTGACCGGCTCGACCAGCCGGGCCCTCGTCGCGGCATGCGACGACTTCAGTTCGTATGGCGACCTGCCCGGTGTCGCGGACGCCACGCCTCCGGCCGAGGCGCCGCCAGCTGCCGAAAAGGCCATGCCGACAACGAAATCCGCGCCCGGTCGCAAGTCAGCCAAGAACAGCAGGCAGGCCCAGGCGACCGCGTTGCTACTGCGCGCCGCCCGGATCGGCGCCGAGAAGAGCGACGACGGCTGGCAGCACTCCTCCAGCCTGAAGAGCCAGATGCAGCGGCTGGATTCGACGTTCAAGGAGAAGTCGCTCGGGTTCTCCTCGTTCCGGGCGTTCGTGGAGAGCCACGACGACATCGTGGAGACCAAGCTGCTCGACAACGGGCAGTTGGCCGTACGGCTGCGGTAGCCGGATCGGACGCGCCGGCCGGGTCCGCGAGTGGGCAGTAGACGCTGCGAGCGCGCAGCTCTCAAGACAACTACTGCACACTCGGTGGGCTGGAGCGGGCGAAACGGGCGGCAGCATACGTATGGCGCGACACCCCCGAAGCTGTCGCGCCATACGTCTTCCGCGTCGCTCAGATGGTGAGCTCCGAATCCCCGCGACCGAACTTCTCGGTCAGGAAGCGGTGGTTGGCCAGCAACTCGTCGCTGCCGAGCCGCGAGGCGCGGTGCAACTGCGCATCGACCTGCGCGAGCAGCAGATCCAGCTGCTCGACGACGAGCTGGTGACCGGTCTTGCCGTCGAGGACCTCGGTGGTGTCCTCGGTGCCGGGCGCGAGGGCCAGGTAGGAGCGCAGCGCCTGCGGGCCGAAGTCGCTCTGGATTTGCTCGACCTCGAAGACCTGATCGGCCGGTGCGCCGTGCTCACGCAGGTAGATCAGCGTGCTGGTGCACTCGCGATCGAGCCGTTGCGCGCGTTCACGGATGTCGGCCGGGATGCGGGCAGTTGCGGCGAGCCCGGCCAACGTGGGTGCCGCATCGTGCTTGGCCAGGTCGACCCCGTCAGCGTGCTGCGAACGTGAGCCGTGCGACTGCTCCCAGCGGGCACGATGCCGCTCGAAGTGTTCCTGGTGACGTTCCCAGTGTTCCTGATGACGCCGAGCATGCTCTTGGCGACGCTCCCACTGCTCCTGCCGGCGCTGCGCAAGCTGCTCGCGCCGGTCGCTCTTGCTGCGGCACCCACCGAATCCGAGGCCGCCGCCGATGAAGATCGTCACCAGCACCATCGGTATGACGAGCCAGTGTCCGACGACGCCGACCATGACCCAGCCCAGCGGGATGAGCAGCCACAGCTGCGGGCGATGCATCCGTACCGGTGCCATTGCGAGCGCTCCTTCTCGACAGTTCGCGTGATTACTCCCACCGTAAGGAGACCAACGCGCTCGCACCTGTGCCGAATGTCATGACTGACCCCCGCGCCGGCTCACGGGTGCCCGGGGGCGCCGAAGCGCAGGCCGTCGTAGATGAGGTCGACCACGGCCAGGGAGGTCTCCTGCCCTTCGGGGGTGCCCGAGGCCAGGCACACCCCGCCGAGGCCGCGCACCAGCTCGGCCGGATTGGCGTCGGCGCGGACAACTCCGGCATCGATGGCGGGCTGCAACACTCGGGCCGCAGATTCGCGCATGACGCGTCGCGCGGATTCGAAGGTCTCCGGGTCGCCCTGGGTCATCGACCGCAGCAAGTTGATCAATCCCATCTTGACGGCGTAGTACTCGACGAACCCGCGCATCCACTCGTGCAGCGCCTCGCCGGGCTCCAGCTCCTGGGGCAGGTCGTAGGAGCGTTGCTCCAGGCCCGCGACCTGGTCGCCATACACGGCGAGCACCAGGTCGCAGCGGGTCGGGAAGTGCCGGTAGAGCGTGCCAATGCCGACACCTGCTCGTTTGGCGATTTCGTCCAGCGGGGTGTCGACGTCATCCGTGAACGCGGTGGTGGCGACGTCGATCAGCTTCTGGCGATTCCGTGCGGCATCGGCCCGCAGCGGCTTGCCGCACACAGCCGAATCCGCATCATTCGCAGCGGTTTTCGTCTTGGCGACAGCAGTCTCCGCAGACACCTCCGGCTTCGTCGCCGCGCTGCTCCGGGCCATCGTCCACACACCTCACGGCATCACCGGTTGCAAAACCGGAGGATGCCTCCGTATAGTTCTAAGCGGAGTTACGCTCCGCTTACCTGTCCATGGTACGCCTCGCTCTCGCGAAGGACCTATCTCGTGACCATTCCTACCAAGCTTCGCCTCACCGCGTCCGCTTCCGGCGCATCGACGTCACCAGCCCCGTCCCCCATCCGGACCAGGCTGGTCCTCCCGGCCGTGCTGGTGACGCAGCTGATGCTCGTGCTGGACGCCGCGATCGTGAACATCGCACTGCCCGACATCGGGACACAGCTGCACATGAACTCCACCTCGCTGTCCTGGGTCGTGAACGCCTACACCCTCACCTTCGGCGGCCTGCTGCTGCTCGGTGCGCGGGCCGGCGACCTGCTGGGGCGGCGCACCACGTTCCTCGCCGGTATGGCGGTCTTCGTCGCTGCTTCGATGGCCGGCGGGCTGTCGCAGGGAGAGGGACTGCTGCTCGCCTCGCGGGCCCTGCAGGGTGCTGGCGCCGCGTTCGCAGCGCCGTCCGCCCTGGCGATCCTGATGTCGCTCTACAAGCCCGGCGCCGAGCAGACCCGCGCCGTCGGCTGGTACACGGTCGTCTCCGCGTCGGGAGCTGCCACCGGCCTGCTCGCGGGCGGCATACTCACCTCCGTCGCCTCCTGGCGGTGGGTCTTCTTCGTCAACGTCCCCATTGGACTCGCGGTGCTGGTCGCCGGCTACCGAGCCCTGTCACGGGACAAGGGGGTACATGGCTCCGTCGACGTGGCGGGTGCACTGCTCGTGACAGTCGGAATGTCCTCTGTCGTCTACGGATTCATCCGGGCCGCCTCCGACGGATGGCTGGAGTCGGGCACGCTCGCCGCCTTCGGCGTCGGCCTCAGCCTGCTCGTCGCATTCCTCGTGGTCGAATTGCGCGCGACCTCGCCGGTCATGCCGCTGCGCCTCTTCGCCGACCGCGACCGAGCCACGGCATACGTCGCCCGGCTGCTGCTCGTCGCCGGCTCGCTCGGCTCGTTCTTCTTCATGAGCCAGTACATGCAGATCGTGCTCGGCTGGACTCCCTGGCAGTCCGGACTCGCCTTCCTGCCGTTCCCGGTGACCATCTTCATCAGCTCGCAGGTGGTCGCACGAGTGGTCTCCCGGCATTTCTCGACCCGGACGATCGCTGTGGTCGGCACCGGCCTGTCCACGGTCGGCATGCTGCTGCTGACGACACTGACCGCACACACGACCTACTTGCAGATCCTGCCGGCCTTCCTGGTCTTCGCACTGGGCAACGGCATCGCGTTCGTCCCGCTGACCACAGCAGGCCTCGCGCGAGTCGACAAAGCCGACACGTCGGTAGCCTCCGGCCTCGTCAATGTGACACAGCAGCTCGGCGGCGCGCTCGGTCTGGCAGTACTGGTCACCGTGTTCGCAACCGCTGGAAAGCACCCCGCTGCCGCACACGGGGCCGGCGCCCACTCCGTGGACGTCTTCGTGACCGGAGCAGACCGCGGATTCCAGGTCGGCGCACTCCTGCTGCTCGTGGCGTTCGCCATGGTGCTGCTGGTGATGCGTCGCAGCCCGGGTGGCGCGCAGCAGAGACGAGCCGCCGATCCGGTGGAGCAACTGCGCGACACCGAGGAGATCGCGCTCGAGGTCGGCTAATGGGCCGAACTAAGGGTATCCTCAGGAAGCGGATGTCAGAATGAATTCGTGCCGTTCCCGAGGAGGTTGCTGCGATGGTGTCCCTGAAGGCTGCCGACGTGCGCGCCACGATCGCTGCGCTGATCGATGTCCCGATCGACCGCATCTCCGACCAGGAGAATCTCATTGAGCACGGGATCGACTCGTTCCGGGTGATCCAGCTGGCCGAGCGCTGGTCGAAGCTCACCGGCCACGTCGTGCGCTTCGCCGATCTTGCGGCCGAGCCCACCCTGGCTGCTTGGAGCCGCATCGTCGGGGTGACCGCCGACGCCTCCTCGGCGTGACCGGCTGACCGGCCGGCGGTGCGAATGAGGTTGCCCGGCACCGTAGCGCTCGTCACCGGCAGCAGTAGTGGCCTCGGCACCGCGATCGCCCGCGAACTCGCCCGGCGCGGGGCGAGTGTCGTCACACACGGCCGGGACGCGGAGCGCGCCACTGCGGTGGCCGCCGAGTTGGGCGCGTCATACGTCCTGGGCGACCTGGCCGACCCGGAACAGCCGCAGCGCATCGTCGACGAGGCGACGCAATCGCACGGCCGGCTCGACCTGGTGGTGCACAACGCCGGCCGCGGCTGGCAGGGCAGCTTCGACACGATGACACCCGAATGCATCGGCGAACTGGTCGCGACCGACCTCACCGGGCCGATGCTGCTCTCCCGTGCCGTCCTGCCGCTCCTGCTGCGCCAGGGCCGCGGTCATCTGTGCTTCGTCACCAGCATCGCCGGACGCACCGGAGTCGCCGGCGAGGCGGTGTATGCCGCAACGAAGGCCGGACTCGACGCGTTCGCGGATTCGCTCCGGCTGGAAGCCGAAGGCACCGGTGTCGAGGTCAGCACGTTCGTGCCGGCGGTCATCGACACGGAATTCTTCGCGCGCCGCGGGACGCCCTACGCTCGACGATCGCCGAAGCCGCGCAACCCCGATCATGTTGCCCGGCAAGTGGTTTCGCTGATCGAGTCGGGCAAGACCGAACGCTGGAGCGACCCCCTGCTGCGCATCGCACCGGCGGTGCGCGCGGTTTCGCCCGCGGCATACCATCGAATGGCGAGACGTTGGGGGGAGAAGACACGCATGCCGGGAGGAGGCTGACCGATGCTCTGGCTGGTGCTGGCGCTCGCCTGTGCCGCGGCCTTCGCGTTCGCGCTCTCGGCGATGCTCGAGCAGCGTGCGGCGGCGCAGTCGTCCGCGGCGCATCCCCTCGGCACGGCGCACGGCTTCGCCGCGTTCATCCGCGCGCTGGTGCGCCGCAAGCTCTGGCTGACCGGCTTCGTCATCAACAACGTCGGCTTCCTACTCCAGGCGGCCGCGCTGCACTTCGGCAGCGTCGCGCTCGTCCAGCCGGTGATGGTCAGCCAGGTGCTCTTCACCCTGCTGCTCACCGGCCTCGGCGGCCGGCTGCAGCCGTCCGCCAGGGACTGGCTCTACGTGCTGTGCATCTGCGCCGGGCTGATCGTGCTGCTGTCGGTCAGTGGCGCAGCGCCCCTGCACGGTTCCGCGGACCGCGGTCAGGTGATCTGGGTGCTGCTCGCGATGGCCGCGGCCGTGGTGCTCCTGGTGGGCAGCGCGCGGGGACAATCCGACGCACGCATCGCGAGTCTGTTGCTGGCGATCGCGGCTGGCATGTGTTTCGCGGGCAACGCGGTGCTGACCAAACTGACCACCGAGGACCTCTTCGGGCACGGCGTTCTGCACACTGCGCTCGACTGGCCGGGGTACAGCCTTGCCGTGGTCACAGCGTCGGGCCTGCTGATCGAGCAGGCCGCCTTCGCGCACGGCTCACTGCCGTGGGCCGTCGCCGCCATGAGCATCACCAACCCGGTGATCAGCTACCTCGCCGGCATCTTCGGCTTCCACGTGACCGCACCGCACACGCCAGGTGCACTCGCGGCGGTTTCGGTGACCGCCGTGCTGGTCGGCGTCGGCATCAGCGGGCTGGCGCATTCGCCGCTGACCCGCAGCAAGACACTGGACCGTTCACAGGTGGCGGTGTCATCGTGAATCATGCCAATGCCACCCGCGGCGACCTCGCCGGCGTGTCGACTGATCATCGACAAGAAGTTCGTGCGCACCTGCGCGATCCGAGCGGTGCGCCTGGCACTCGAAGCCGCCGTCATACCCGCGCTGCTGCTGTATGCCGCGCTCGCCACCGTCGGCCAGGTGTGGGGGCTCGTGTCGGTGCTCGTGTGGTCCGGCCTGATCGTCGCCGTCCGGCTGCGGTCCCAGTCGACCGTGCCGCGAACGCTGCTGCTCGCGGTGCTCATGCTGGTGGGGCGCACTTCGCTGTCGCTGGCCCTCTCCAGCATCTACGTCTACCTCCTGCAGCCGATCGCCGGTTCGCTGCTGATGGCCGTGATCTTCCTGGGCAGCGCGGCGATCGGCAAACCGATCACCAAGCACCTGTGCCGCGACTTCATCGCGCTGCCGCAGATGCTGTTTCACGACAAACGCGCACACCGGATGTTCACCCAGGTGTGCGTCCTGTGGGGCATGTCCCGGCTGCTGGATGTCGGGATGAACCTGGGTTTCCTGCACCTGGGTGCGCGCGACGCGCTGCTGTCCCGGGGGGTGTTCAGCACCACCTTGACGGTGCTCACCGTCGCCGTCTGCATCGCCTGGGGCTGGAGCAGGTTGCGACGGATGCCGAACTTCACCATCGCCTTCGCCTGAGCCACGGCGGCCGGGCTTCCGATCGGCCGACCTAGGGCGGTATGACGTCGTGACCGCGCACTCCCAGCACCACCTGCACGTGCACCTGCCGCAGGTGCGTCGACCGCAGCTGCGCTGGCCGGGCCTGCCCAGGACCCGGCGGCCCGGGTTGCTGGGCGAACTCGGCCTGGCGGCGTTGCTGCTGGCGGCATACCTAGGTGTCGACACGATCCGCGGCGCGGGGCGCGCGGCGGCCGCCAGATCGCACGGCGAGCACGTGCTCCGGCTGGAGCAGTGGCTGCACATCGACATCGAACACGGCCTGAACGCCTGGCTCGCCACGCACCCGGGCCTGATGACCGCGGCGAACTACGAATACGCGACGACCTACGTGATCTCCGCGATCCTCCTGCTGGTCGGCACCTACCTGTGGAGTCCGCGGCTCTACCGGCAGGCGCGCAACTCGTTCATCGTGCTCAACCTGCTCGCCTTCGCGTGTTTCGCGCTGCTGCCGATGACCCCGCCGCGGATGCTGCCAGGTTTCATCGACACCGTCGCGACCGGGCGAACCGTGGGGTCGTGGGGTTCGCCGATGGTCGCGGACGCCAACCAGCTGGCCGCCATGCCGTCCCTGCACATGGCGTGGGCGCTCTGGGTCAGCGTGATGCTCGCCCGGACGTCGCGCCGGCGCTGGCTCCAGGTGCTCAGCGCGGTGCACGTACTTGTCACACTGTATGTCGTGCTCGCCACCGCCAATCACTATGTGCTGGACGTCCTGGGCGCTGCGGTCGTGGTCGCCGCGGCGGTCGTGGCGACCGAACGATGGGACGCGCATCATCCGGGAGAGCGGATGCCCACCTCCGACGCGTTCTTCCTGGACGTGGAGACCGACGACAGCACGCAGAACGTCGGCGGGCTGGCCTTGCTGGCCGGCGACGCGAGCTACGAGGAGATCCGCGCCAATCTCGACGAACAACTCGACGTGCTGCCGCATTTCACCGACCGGCTGGTTTCGGAGGAGACGCCTCGCTGGCTGCCCGCGGGCCCCATCGACTGGTCGCATCACCTCGTCGAACTCACCGTGCCGGACGGCGGTGACCTGGAGTCCGTGGTCGGTGCGCTGACCGCGCAGCGACTGCCGCGGGATCGCCCGCTCTGGCGGGTGTGGCTGATCCGCGGGCTCGGAGATCGCGTCGCGTTCTGCATCGTGATGCATCACTGCATCGCGGACGGAGTCGGGGCGGTGGCGAAACTGCTGCACCTGCTGCAGCCGTCCTACGAGCTGCCGATCCCCGACCGCGCGGGTCCTGGGCCGCTGCGGCGCGCCGGCGGCGTCATACAGGGCCTGGCGCAGCTGGCGACCGACGGCAGACCGGCGGCCCTGCTGCCTGCAGGTGGTCCGGAACGCGGGTTCGCGACCGCGCAGGTGCCACTCGCTGCGGTGCAGCAGGCGGCCCGCAGTCACCGGATGCGCGTGACCGAGCTCCTACTGGCGGCTGCGGGCACCGCGCTCGCGGAGGTCGACCCCGCGCTCGCCGATGCCTGCGGCAACCGGCTTCGCGTCTCGGTCCCCGTCATGCTTCGATCACCCCACGAAGTTTCTCCCCCGCTTCGCTCCTCCGAATACTTCGCGGGGACCCCGATGAGGAAGCGGCGATCACCCGGAGCCGATGAGGACGGCAACCTGACGGGCGCGGTGATCGTGGACGCACCGGCACTCGATGCGCCGATCGACGAAGTGCGCGACGAGGTGCGCCGAGCCACCGCGGCGCTGCGCACGCCGACGCGCGCTCTTGCCTCTCGCTGGGTGATGGCGACTGCGCTGCGTGCCGTGCCGCACGCCGGGCGGCGCTGGTTCGGCCGAACCGTTTACGGCCGCAAGTATTTTCAGGCCATCCTCTCCAACATGCCGGGCCCGGACCGGCCGTTCACGATGGCGGGATATCCGCTTGACGAGGTCTACCCGATCCTGCCGCCGGCACCCGGCATACCACTGACCATCGGCGCGCTCAGCTGGAACGGCGTCCTGGGGTTCACGGTCGTCACCGACGCGAACACCCTCGACGCGCGCACGTTCCTGGACGTCCTGCAGGACAAGGTGCAGCAGCTGCGCGGCGTGCCGGACGACGCGGAGCCCGTGCTCGGGTGAAGCGCCGTCGCGGGCCCGGATCACTCCGGCGGCGCGCCCCAGACCAGTGCGAGGAAGAGTTGTGCTCGCTGCTCGGGGTCATCCAGCGCGTCGCCGAACAGGCCGCGCAACTGGTCCAGGCGGTAGCGAACCGTCTGCGGGTGAATATGCAGTTCCGCGGCGACGGCCGAGCGGGAACCGAAGTGCCGCAACCAGCTGGTAAGCGTCTCGGTGAGGCGCTCCCGAGTGCCGGCAGGTAGCTGAGTGAGCGGTTCGAGCACGCGAGATCGCAACGCCACCAACAGTTCCGGGTTGCGATGCACCAGGACCGTGTCGATGTGCTCCGGGACGAAGATCAGTCGCGCCGGCAACACACCGGCATCCTGCAGGCGTCGCGCACCACGCGCCGCGCGCATGCTGCGCCGGGCTTCCGTCACGGGAACGGGGGCTCCCACGACGGCAGGGATCCGTCCGAGCGCTCGCTGCAGCCGGGGCTCGATGCCGGCAACCCATGGCACCAGCCAGCCCACCACGTCGCCCACGTGCACGACGAGCCACTCCGGGTCCAGCCGCGGCCGGTAGGTCAGCGGTGGCTCGTCCTGATCACGCAACAGCACGAACGCCAGCTGATCCGGCACCGCCCACCCGGCCTGATCGGCAGCCAGCAGGATGGCGTTGCTGTCGGGCACCGTCGACATCAGCAGGCCGGACAGTTCCCCGCGGGCCCGGTGCGACACGAGTCCGCGTTCGGACTGCTCGCGGACGTAGCCCTCGGTAGTGCGGGCAGAGATGTCATGCGTCAGGGTGAAGAGCGTCTCGGCCAGCCGCGACAGCCGGTATGCGTCCAGGCCGACCTCCATCGCCTCCCGGGAGATGTGTGCCCACGCGATGCGCGCACCCGCCTGGTATGCCGTGAGGATCCCGTTGAGGTCCCGGCCCTGCTGGAACTGCGCGCGCCCCAGCTGATCGAACATCTCGACCAGCAGCGGATCCAGGTCGGGAGACACCACGGCGTGCTCGAGCGGATCGCCGCTGAGACCTGCCATCAACCGCGGCACGACCTGGTCGGCCGCTTCTTCGAGGGATGTTCCACGCGCTGCGACGAACGCCAGACAGGCGGGCCACAGCACCGCGAGCTCGTCGGCAACCTCCGCCATGACTTCGGGAAAACGGGCGCGCAGCCGTGCCTGCAAAGCCTGCAGTTGCGCCGGCGGTTCCGGGGTCTCGACCGCCTTCAGAGTCTGCCCCATAACAAACATGTCTATCACTCAGTGACAAATGAACCCGCGCAACGTCACACAATCCGGTGCAGCGCATGGGTATTGGTAGGGACCATCCTGGTATTGAGATGATCGACGTAACTCCGTCCCGCGGCGTCGAAACCACGGACAGCGCCCCGAATGCAAGCACCGAGAACTTCCCGGTTGCGTTGCGGATCCTGCCTGCCGCCCGCCGGCACGCATTGCTGGCGATCTACGCGGTTGCCCGGGCGATCGATCAGTTGGGGGACGCCGCACCCGGCGACCGGACTGCTGCACTGGCTGCGTTCCGCAGCGACCTGCACCGGCTGGGCGACGGAGACACTCCCGCCGAACGGGTGCTGCGCGACCTGGCACCACATGCCAAGCGATTTGCGTTGCCGTTGCAGTGTTTCGACGACTTGATCGAGGCAAACCTGGTCGACCAGACGGTCACCCGCTACGCCGACTTCGACGCGCTGCTCGGCTACTGCGCGCTCTCGGCCCACCCGATCGGCAGGCTCGTGCTCGCCGTTTTCGAACAGACGACCCCGGCGCGCGTTGCCTGGAGCGACTCCGTGTGCGCCGCGCTGCAGGTGCTGGAGCACTGCCAGGACGTCGTGGAGGATCACGCCGCAGATCGAATCTATCTGCCGCAGAACCAACTTGCCGCTGCCGGCCTGACCGACACCACGATGCTCCGGCCCGCCAACGCTCTCGCGCTGCGGCGAGTCGTCCTGGACCAAGTACGCACCGCGCGCGAAATGCTCGGCGCAGGAACGCCGCTCGTTGCCGGCCTGCGCGGCTGGGGGCGTGTCGCGGTCGCCGGATATGTCGCCGGCGGACTGGCGACGGCCGATGCGATCGACCGCGCGGGCGGTGACGTCGTCACTGGCGCACCAGTGCGGCCGAGCCGGACACGCATGGCACGTCACGCGATACGACTGCTGGTGACAGCGCGCGCCACTGCCCGGACGCCGTCCAGGAGGCCGTGAAGTGACCATCGAACAGGCTTACGCCGCAGCCGAGACCGTCACCCGGACCGAGGCGCGCAACTTCTACTACGGCATCCGGTTGCTGCCGGTCCGCAAGCGGCACGGCCTCTGCGCGCTCTATGCGCTCGCCCGGCGTATCGACGACATCGGCGATGGCAACGCGCCCTTGGAGCACAAGCGCGCTGCGCTGGCCAAGGTCCGGAAACAGTTGTCCGACATCGACTCTGCAACCGATCCCGTGCTGGTCGCCGTCGCTGAGACCGCGCGACGCTTCCCGGTGCCGCTGGAAGCCTTCGACGAGTTGATCGATGGCGTGGAGATGGACTTGGCGGACACCTCCTACGAGACATTCGACGACCTGCGCGTCTACTGCCGGTGCGTCGCCGGGTCGATCGGCCGGCTGTGTCTGTCCATCTTCGGCAACGGCACCGACCCGAGAGCACCGCTCTTTGCCGACCAGCTCGGGATTGCGTTGCAACAGACGAACATTCTGCGCGACATCCGCGAGGATCTACTGCTCGGGCGCATCTACCTGCCGCGCGAAGAACTGGCCGACTTCGGAGTTCGGCTGCAATTGGACGACGCGGGCACGCTGCACGACCCGGACGCGCGACTCGCGTCATACATCGAGTTCGCCGCCCAGCGCGCACAGCACTGGTACGAGCTCGGGTTGCGTCTGCTGCCCGAGCTGGACCACCGCAGCGCGGCATGCTGCGCTGCGATGTCCGGCATCTACCATCACCTGCTGGTGCGGATCCAGCAGAACCCGACCGTGGTCTACGAACGCCGAATGTCGTTGCCAGCACACGAGAAAGGTCGTGTCGCACTCGTCGCACTGACCCGGGCGGTGTTGCCCGGATGACGGCGCGGACCCGGCCTTCAGTCTGCGTGATCGGCGGCGGTCTCGCGGGCATCACGGCTGCGCTCGACCTGACGGATCACGGTGTCGACGTCACCCTGCTGGAGACCCGCGCGCGGCTCGGCGGCCTCACCCACTCCTTCCAGCGCGGCGAATTGTGGGTCGACGGTGGTCAGCACGTCTTCATGCGGTGCTGCACGGCATACCTCGGCCTGCTCGACCGACTCGGCGTGCGGCACCTGACCCACCTCCAGGACCGACTTGACGTGCCCGTCGCGAGCGAGACCAGCGAGCGGCGGACACGCCTGCGCCGCAACGCAATGCCGGCGCCGCTGCACCTCGGCGACACGCTGCTGCGGCATACCTGGATGTCTCTGGGGCAGCGGGCGCGTGTCGGACGCATCGCACTGGCGCTCGGCCGGCTCGACCCGGCCGACCCGGCTGTCGACGCCCAGTCGTTCGGGCAGTGGCTGCGCCACAAGGGCGCCGACGACCGGTCGATCGAGGTGCTCTGGGAGCTCATCGGCAAGGCAACGGTCAATGCGGCCGCAGATGACTGTTCCCTGTCCTTGGCAGCGACCGTCTTTCAGGTAGGGCTGTTGTCGAGCGCGGCTGCTGCCGACCTCGGGTGGTCGCAGGTGCCGTTGCAGCAATTGCACGGGGATGCGGCGACACGGGCGCTCGCCGATGCGGGCTGTGTGGTGCACCTGCGCACCAAGGTCGTCGACGTCCGCACCGACAGCACCAGTGTGCGGGTGATGACGCCCAGCGGGTCTGCGTCGTATGACGCCGCGGTGCTCGCGATCCCGCCGCAGGCGCTGGAGCGCGTTGTGGATCCGGCGGAGCTCGGACTGCGTCACGATGTCGCGTCCCGGCTCGGGCTGACCCCGATCATCAACCTGCACCTCGTGCTCGACCGCCCGGTTCTGGACACTGATTTCGTTGCGGCAGTGGATAGCCCGTTGCAATGGGTGTTCGATCGCACGGCATCCTCCGGGCTGCGCCGCGGCCAATACCTGGTCATGTCGCTGTCGGCCGCGGACGAGCTGATCGGCCGGTCCGGTGCATGGCTGCGCGAGTGGGCGATGCCGCACGTGCACAGCCTGCTGCCGCGCGCAGCCGATGCGATGGTGCTCGACTTCTTCGTCACTCGTGAGCCGGAAGCCACCTTCCGGGCGGCACCCGGCAGTGCCCGGTTGCGTCCGACAGCACACACCACCCACGAGCGCGTCGCGCTGGCCGGCGCCTGGACCGACACCGGCTGGCCCGCAACGATGGAGGGCGCTGTGCGCAGCGGGCATTCAGCCGCTCAGGTGGTGCTCGACACGGTGCCCCGGACGGCCACCCAAGCTCCCCGAGCTGACCGTAATCCGCACGGTATGACGGAGGCAACGCCCATGAACGACTTCGCCAAGGCCCAAGAGCTGACCCGCACGCTCATCACTCCCGCACTGCACAAAGCAGTGGACACCCTCGACGGCCAGGAACGGCTGGTGGTCGCCTACCACCTGGGATTTGTTGACGCACAAGGAAACCCGGTCACGGACGACGGCGGCAAGAAGCTCCGGCCGACGCTTGCACTGCTGGCGGGCGCGGCCGCGGGCGTCGACCCCGCACAGGTCGTTCCGGCTGCGGTGGCCGTCGAGCTGGTGCACAACTTCTCCCTCGTGCACGACGACATCATGGACCGCGACCGCACCCGGCGGCACCGCGAGACGGTCTGGTCGGTCTGGGACGAAGCGACGGCGATCCTGGCCGGAGATGCACTGCAAACACTCGCCTTCGAGACTGTGCTGGCCGACGGCACCGCCCGTGCCGCATCGGCTGCCTACCTCCTGGCGACGACCACCCGCGAACTCATTCACGGCCAGATGCTGGACATGCAGTTCGAGACCCGGACACAGGTGCCGCTGTCCGAATGCCGGGCAATGGCAGCAGCCAAGACCGGCGCGCTGCTGGCCTGCAGCACCGAACTGCCGGCCGTTCTGGCCGGAGCCGACCGGGAACAGCGGGCCGCTCTGGCGTCATACGGCCGTGGGGTCGGGCTCGCGTTCCAGCTCGTGGACGACCTGCTCGGCATCTGGGGCGAACCGGAAGTCACCGGGAAGTCCAACCACTCCGACCTGCTCGCCAAGAAGCACTCGCTGCCGGTCAGCTGGGCGCTGGAGCAGCCCGACTCCGACTCACTCGCTCAGTGGTATGCCAACGGCGTGCCATCGGACACCGAACTCGCCCGAATCGCAGCAGAACTCGACGACATCGGCGCACGCGACTGGTGCCGGGAGAGCGCCGACGCAGCCGTCACGGACGCCATCGCGGCCCTTCACCGAGCCGACCTCGACCCGAACGCCGTCGCCGGTCTGACCGCCGCGGCCCACTACGTCACCGGAAGGGACGCGTGACCCTCTCATGACCGACCTGCTGACCGGATCCACCGAGACCAGCGACGGTTTCGCAGTCTCCGCACGCGCAACGCTCGACCGCGCAGTGCAGTGCCTGCGTGACCTCCAACTGCCGAGCGGCGCCTGGAAGGGCGAGCTCGAGACCAACGTGACGATGGACGCGGAAGACATGATGCTGCGCGTCTTCCTCGGCATCGACACCCCTGACACCCGGGACCAGACGGCCCGGTGGATCCGCAGCCAGCAACGCTCCGACGGTACCTGGGCGACGTTCGCCGGTGGCCCGGCCGACCTGTCCACGACGGTCGAGGCATGGATCGCGCTACGGATGGCCGGCGACAAACCCACCGCGGAGCACCTTGTCCGGGCGCGCGAATTCATCGTCACCGCAGGCGGTCTGGAGCAGACACGAGTTTTCACGCGCGTGTGGTGCGCGCTGTTCGGGTGGTGGGACTGGAAGGACCTGCCCAACTTGCCACCGGAACTCCTGTATCTCGGCAAGCACCTGCCGTTCAACATCTACGACTGGGGGTGCTGGGCTCGTCAGACGATCGTCCCGCTGACCGTCGTCGGCACGCTGCGGCCCAAGCGCCGGATGACGTGGAACATCGACGAGTTGCGGACCCACTCCGGCGCGAGCCGGGCGCCCCGGTCCGCGCGGTCCACAGCAGACAAGGCATCGGACGTGGCGTTCCAGCAGCTCGACAAGGCGCTGCACGTCTACCACCGGCACGCTCTCCGGCCGATCCGGCGGGGCGCGCTGCGCCGCGCTGCGGAGTGGATCGTCGCGCGCCAGGAAGCCGACGGCGGGTGGGGCGGCATCCAGCCGCCGTGGGTCTACTCGATCCTTGCGCTGCACGCGCTCGGCTATCCGCTGGACCACCCCGTGCTCAGCGCGGCCATCACCGGCCTGGATGGTTTCGTGATCACGCAGGACACTCCCGACGGCCCGGTGCGCCGCCTGGAGGCGTGTCAGTCACCGGTGTGGGACACCGGACTGGCGTTGAACGCCATGCTCGACGCCGGTGTGGATGCTCGCGATCCGGCGCTGCGGAAGGCGGCAGATTGGCTGATCGACGAGCAGATCACCGCGCCGGGAGACTGGACGGTGCGGCGACCGAAGCTCCCGTCCGGCGGGTGGGCCTTCGAATACGCCAATGACAACTACCCCGACACCGACGACAGCGCCATCATCGTCATGGGCCTGAGCCGGGTGCTGACGACCCGGGCGCCGCTGCAACAGCAGGCGGTCTCGCGCGGCATCGCCTGGACCGCCGGCATGCAGTCGAAGGACGGCGGCTGGGGCGCGTTCGACGCCGACAACACCAGCGGCTGGCCGGCCCGGCTGCCGTTCTGCGACTTCGGCGCGGTCACCGACCCGCCGTCCGCCGACGTGACTGCCCACGTCGTCGAAATGCTTGCCGCTGCAGGACGTTCCCGCGGTGCACGGTGCCAGCGCGGGGTTCAGTGGCTGCTCGATCACCAGGAGTCCGACGGCTCCTGGTTCGGGCGGTGGGGGGCGAACTACGTCTATGGCACCGGTGCGGTGGTGCCTGCACTCGTCGCTGCCGGCGTGTCGCCCGACTCCGCCGCCATCCGGGCGGGCGTGCGCTGGCTCCGCGACCACCAGAACGCCGACGGCGGGTGGGGTGAGGATCTGCGGTCGTATGACGACCCGGCCTGGATCGGGCGCGGGGACTCGACCCCGTCGCAGACCGCCTGGGCCCTCATGGCGCTCGTGGCTGCAGGCGAGCTGGGCGAGCCGCTGCAGCGCGGTATCGACTACCTCGTGAAAACCCAGCTCCCGGACGGAAACTGGGACGAGAACCGCTTCACCGGCACCGGCTTCCCCGGCGACTTCTACATCTCCTACCACCTCTACCGGTTGATCTTCCCGGTCTGGGCACTCGGCCGGGCACTGCGCGCGCTGCGGGGCGGCGAGCAGGGTGATCGACCGAGCCTCGGGCTGACAGCGAAGGAGAGCTCATGACGCAGACCGCGTGCAGGGCCCAGGTGCTGACGCCACTGCGCCTCGAACGGATGGCGCTCGAGCACGGAATGCGCGCTGCGCCATACGTTTCCGGGCGTGGGCCGCAGGGCCGGGCGCCGCGCACCGACCTGCCCACGGTCGTGGCCGGTGTGGCAGGTTCCTTGGCACCGCACGTCCGACCCGCCGACCTCGTCGTCGCTGACCGGCTGCGGACGGGTCGCACCGAGGTGGCGCTGCCGTCGGCGCCGTTGCTCGCCGGCGCGCTGCGCCGTGCCGGGCTGACCGTGCATGTCGGCACGGTCGAGACCGCCGACCACGTGGTGACCGGTGCCGAGCGGCGCCGGCTGGCAACGTCCGGGGCACTGGCGGTCGACACCGAATCCGGCTATCTGGCAATGCAACTCGACCCCACGCGACTCGCCGTCGTCCGGGCGGTGGTTGACACGGACGACGACCCGCTGGTCCACCCCGGCACCTTGAAACGCGGTGTCGCGGCACTGCGCTCACTGCGCGCTGCGGCTCCCGTCATGCAGGACTGGCTCGACGTCTGCGGCGACCGCACAGTCGTCCGCGCCGAGCCACAGTCCTTCTGCGCGGGCGTCGAACGCGCCATCGAAGTCGTCGAACGCGCCATCGCGATCCACGGCGCACCCGTCTACGTGCGGCGTCAGATCGTGCACAACACGCACGTCGTCGCCGACCTCGAACGGCGCGGAGCAGTGTTCGTGCACGAACTCGACGAGGTGCCCGAGGGCGCAGTCGCCGTGCTCGCCGCGCACGGTGTCGCACCGTCGGTGCGGGTGCAAGCGGCCGAGCGACACCTGCAGGTGATCGACGCGACCTGCCCTCTCGTGGCGAAGGTGCACCAGGAAGTGCGCCGCTTCACCGGCGCCGGACGCACCGTGTTCCTGATCGGCCACGCCGGGCACGAGGAAGTTGTCGGCACCACCGGCGAGGCGCCTGACCACGTCGTGCTCGTGGAGTCGACCGCCGACGCCCGCCGGGTCGAGGTGCCCGACCCGGAGCGCGTTTCCTACGTGATGCAAACCACGCTGTCCGTCGAGGAAGCCGAGGAGATCGCTGCAATCCTGCGGGAGCGGTTCCCGGCTCTGCAGGCGCCCCGCCGCGACGACATCTGCTACGCCACCAGCAACCGGCAGCAGGCGATCCGGGAAGTGGCGGCCGTGACCGACCTGATCCTCGTCGTCGGCTCGCCGAACTCGTCCAACTCGTTGCGGCTGGCCGAGGTCGCTCGCGCGGCGGGCACCCGAGCGCATCTCATCGAGGATGCGTCCGCGCTGGAACTGCGCTGGCTGCGCGGCGCGCGCCGGATCGGCATCAGCGCCGGGGCGTCGGCCCCTCCTTCGCTCGTCACCGAACTCATCAACGCCCTCGCAGCACTGGGCGACCTCCAGGTCACCCAGGCCGGCGGAGTCACCGAGACCATGCAATTCACCCTTCCCCGAGAGGTCGTCTGATGCCACACATGCCGCTGCACCAATCCCTACGTCTCGGGCAGTACCTCGCCAAGCAGAAGCTGCTGCGCCGCGACAAGTTCCCGCTATTGGTCGAACTGGAGCCGCTTTTCGCCTGCAACCTCAAGTGCACCGGCTGCGGCAAGATCCAGGAGCCGGCCGCACTGCTCAAGCAGCGCATGCCCGTCGAACAGGCCGTCGCAGCCATCGAGGAGTGCGGTGCGCCGATGGTCTCGATCGCCGGTGGCGAGCCACTCATGCACCCGCAGATCCACGAGATCGTCCAGGAGTTGCTCGACCGCAAGAAGATCGTCTTCCTGTGCACGAACGCGCTCCTGATGGCCCGCCACATCGACAAGTTCACCCCGCACCGCAACTTCTCCTGGATGGTGCACGTCGACGGCATGCGGGAGCGCCACGATGCGTCGGTCAGCAAGGAAGGCGGGTTCGACGCCGCCATCGACGCGATCAAGCTCGTGCAGTCCCGCGGCTTCCGGGTCATGACGAACACCACTGTGTTCAACAGTGATTCGCCACAAGACGTGATCGACGTGCTCGACTACCTGAACGACGAGATCAAGGTCGACAACATGCAGATCGCGCCGGGTTATGCCTATTGGAAGGCACCCGACCAGGAGGGGTTCCTCGGCGTCGAAGAGACCCGTGCGCTGTTCGCGAAGGCGTTCGGAAACGGTCGCCGGCGCAAGTGGCGCCTGAACCACTCGCCGCTCTTCCTGGACTTCCTCGAGGGCAAGGTCGACTACGAGTGCACGCCGTGGGCGATCCCGTCGTACAGCCTCAAGGGCTGGCAGCGACCCTGCTACCTGCTGGACGACGGCTACGTCTCGACCTACCAGGAGCTCATCGAGGACACGGACTGGGAGGCGTTCGGACGCGGGAAGGACGAGCGCTGCGCGAACTGTATGGCGCACTGCGGCTACGAACCGACCGCTGTGATCGCCACGATGGGTTCGCTCAAGCAGACCATCCGGGCGGCGGTGGCGTAATGTCCGCGCCGGACCTGCTGCGTCACGTCGCTTCCCCTGGCGACCTGAAAGTGCTGCCGGCAGAGGAACTTCCGGTGCTGGCCGCCCACATCCGGCGCCGCCTGGTCGAGGTGGTGACCCGCACCGGCGGACACCTCGGACCCAATCTCGGGGTGGTCGAGCTTACGATCGCGCTGCACCGGGAGTTCGATGCCCCGCACGATGCGATCGTCTGGGATACCGGGCATCAGAGTTACGTGCACAAGATGCTGACCGGCCGGGACGACCGCTTGGAACTCCTGCGCACCGCCGGTGGGATCAGCGGCTACCCCGCGCGCTCCGAGAGCGACTGCGACCTCGTCGAAAACTCCCACGCCTCAACGGCTTTGTCGTATGCCGACGGACTGTCTCGTGGGTTCGAGCTGACCGGCCGCAACCGGAGGGTCGTCGCCGTGGTCGGCGACGGCTCACTGACCGGTGGTATGGCGTGGGAAGCGCTCAACAACATCGGCGCCGGCCACCGCCCGGTGATCGTCATCCTCAACGACAACGGCCGGTCCTACGACCCCACCGTCGGCGCGCTGGCGGGCCACCTGGCGCAATTGCGGTCGGGCTCGGCCGAGTCGAATCTGCTGGAAACAATGGGTTTCGGTTACATCGGACCGGTCGACGGTCACGACTTCACGGCCCTGGAACGCGCACTGCGCAAGGCACACGCGAGCACCGGCCCCGTCGCCGTGCACGTCCTCACCCGCAAGGGACGCGGCTATCCGGCGGCCGAGCAGGACGAGGCCGACCGGATGCACACGATCAGCCCGGCGCCCGTCCCGTCCGCAGTGTCCGCGGTGTCCGCGAACACACCATCGCAGTCTCGATCCGAAGCGTGGACAACGGTTTTCGGGTCCGAACTGGCGGCCATCGGAGAAGAACGTGCCGACATCGTGGCACTCACTGCCGCGATGCGGCTGCCGACCGGGCTGGGCGCGTTCGGGGAACGCTTCCCGCACCGGCTGGTCGACGTCGGCATCGCCGAACAACATGCGGTGACCTGTGCCGCCGGACTGGCCACGTCCGGCCTGCATCCCGTCGTCGCGATCTATTCGACATTCCTCGGCCGGGCCTTCGACCAGGTGCTAATGGACGTCGGATTGCACCGGTTGCCAGTTACTTTCGTGCTCGATCGGGCAGGCATCACCGGTCCGGACGGACCGTCGCACCACGGGGTGTGGGACGTGGCGATGCTGCGCGGGATCCCGGGAGTGCGGATAGCCGCTCCCCGGGATGCGGTGCGCTTGCGGGAGCTTCTGCGTGAAGCGCTCGCCGATGAGAGCGGCCCCACGGTGCTGCGTTATCCGAAGGGAACCGCTCCGGCGCCGGTGTGCGTGCACTCTCGCATCGGGTCGGTCGACCTGCTGACCCCGCACAATCTGAGCACCAAGGTGCTGCTCGTGCCCAGCGGGCCGATGGCGACGGTGGCGGTCGCTGCTGCCCGCCGGCTCGCGTCGATGGGCGTCTCCGTGACGGTCGCCGACCCCCGCTGGATCCACCCGCTCGCGCCCGAACTGATGACCCTCGTGTCCGCCCACCAGGTCGTGATCACCCTGGAGGACAACACAGTCGACGGCGGGCTCGGTGCTGCCGTGTCGGTCGCAGCGCACCGTGCCGGGCTGGCGACCCGCGTCATCCCGCTGGGCGTGCCGGTCGCGTTCGTGCCGGTCGGTGAGCGCGACGAGCTGCTCGCGTCATACGGCCTGGACGCCGAGCACGTCGTCGACACCGTCCTCGCGACGCGCTGGCGGCGCGGCAGCAAGCACCGCTCGGTCTCGCTCGCCAGCATCTGAGCGCCGGCGCCCGACACCGAGCGGGGTAGTTCTTCGCCGAGCGGGGTAGAAATGCGGCCCCGGGACCACCGCGGATGTACCCCGGTCGATGGCTATGTACCCCGGTCGGCGAGTTGCGTCACGACGACGACGCGTCGGCCTCCGGTTGCCCGGCCCACCAGCGCAACAGTTCCTCGCGTGCTGCCGCCTCGCCGACCGGCCCCTGGTCCAGCCGGAACGCGAGCAGATGTTTGTAGGCACGGCCGAGCACGGGTCCCGGCGGGATGCCGAGGGTTTCGGCGATCTGGTTGCCGTTCAGCTCGGGCCGGATGGCGTCGAACTCCTCCTGCTCCCGCAGTGCCGCGATCCGCACCTCCAGGCTGTCGTATGCCGCCGCGAGCGCCGCCGCCTTCCGGCGGTTGCGGGTGGTGCAGTCCGACCTGGTCAGCAGGTGCAGCCGGGACAGCAACGGGCCGGCGTCGGTGATGTAGCGACGCACCGCCGAGTCGGTCCACTGCGAGTCGACCTCGCCGGACGCATCCCGTGACGGGACACCCGGGCCGCCATACCCGTGGAAACGCAGGTGCAGTTCGGTCAGCCGGGAGACCTGCTTGATCGTCTCCTTGTCGAAGCGCAGCGCACGCAACCTCTTGCGCACCAGCTTCGCGCCGACCATCTCGTGGTGATGGAAGGAGACACCGCCGCCGCTCTCGAAGCGCCGCGTCGCCGGTTTGCCGATGTCGTGCAGCAGCGCCGCCAGCCGCAGCACCAGGTCCGGCCCGGGCACGAGCTCGGGCTCGGCGAGGCCCGGCACCACCCGATCACCCTCCAGCGCCATCGCCTGCTCCAGCACGGTCAGCGAGTGCTGGTAGACGTCCTTGTGCCGGTGGTGCTCGTCCACCTCGAGCCGCAGCGCGGGCAGCTCGGGCAGCACATGGTCGGCGATGCCGGTGTCGACCAGCAGCGTGAGCCCGGCACGTGGGTCGGGCGCCAGCAGGAGCTTGACGAGTTCGTCGTGCACCCGCTCCGCCGAGATCATCTCGATCGAGCCGGCCAGTTCGGTCATCGCGGCCTGGGCCTGCGGGTCCACGGTGAATCCCAGCTGGGCCGCGAACCGGGCTGCCCGCATCATCCGCAGCGGGTCATCGCCGAACGATACCTCCGGTGCGGACGGGGTGACCAGCATGCGGGCGGCGAGCGCGGCCAGGCCGTCATACGGGTCGACGAACTCCACGCCGGGCAGGCGCAGCGCCATCGCGTTGACGGTGAAGTCGCGGCGGACCAGGTCTTCGGTGAGCGAGTCGCCGAAACTGACGACCGGCTTGCGGGTCTGCCGGTCGTAGGCGTCGGCGCGGTATGTCGTGACCTCCACGATCGCGTCGCCCTTCCGGGCGCCGATGGTGCCGAAGTCGCGGCCGATGTCCCAGGTCGCGTCGGCCCACGGCTTCAGCAGTGCCTCGATCTGGTCCGGCCGGGCCGACGTCGTCAGGTCGAGATCGTGGGAACTGCGGCCCAGGAACAGGTCACGCACCGGCCCGCCGACCAGCGCCAGCTCGTGACCGGCGGCGGCGAACATCCCGCCCAGCTCCTGCAGCAGCGGCAGCACGGGCGCGAGGTTGCGGGCGGCGCGGCGCTGAAATTCGCCGTCGGACGGGCGCGACTCGGGGGGAAGGGACGAAGGCACCACCACAGGGTAGGCGAGCGCAGCACCCGGCCCGATCAGTGTGGTGGTGCATCGCCAGATGAATCGCCGGATCCACCGGGTAGGCGCCAGGACGCGGTTTACAGTGTTGGGATGACCACCTATCCGCCGCGTGCCGACCGCCCGCTGCGGAGGCTGCCCTCGGTGGAGGAGACGTCCGCCGGCGGGGTCATCATCGACGTCGCGGGCGGCTACGCATGGATTGCGCTGATCGCCCGGCTCAATCGCGCCGGCCGCGTGGAATGGTGTCTGCCGAAGGGTCACGTCGAGCCCGGCGAGACACTCGTCGAGACCGCAGTTCGCGAAGTGCATGAGGAAACCGGCATCATCGGACGTGCGTTGGTCACTCTGGGAACGATCGACTATTGGTTCAGCACCCCGCAGTTACGCATCCACAAGCGGGTCCATCACTACATGTTGGAGGCACTCGGTGGCGAGATCAGCATCGACGGTGACCCCGATCACGAGGCCATCGACGCGCGCTGGTTCCGGCTCGACCGGGTGCAACGGAAGCTGACCTTCCCCAATGAGCGACGCATCGTCCAGACCGCCTGGCACCACCTGGCTCCTTCGGCATAACCACTTCGCCGCCGCCTGCGCGCTGCTCGCGCTGCTGGTGTGTCTGGTCCCGCTCGGCATACCCCGGGCGAACGCTGCGTCGAGTTCGGTCAGCATCTCCGTGGACACCAACGTCCCGGCGGTGTCGTCCGGCAGTCAGCCGATCGTGGTGTCCGGCACCATCACCAACACCGGTTCCACCCGCATCGCGCACCCGGTCGTCCACCTGTCGGTGAGCAAGCAGTTGCTCGACAGGCAGACGACCGCGGATGGCTGGATGTCGGGCTCGCTCGACATCCAGCCGCTGACCCAGGTCGCGACCGGATCTGCCGACGCCGTCAGCCCCGGTGGAGTGACCTCGTTCGCGGTCACCATCCCTTCGGCCAAGCTGAAGTTCGGCTACGGCCTGGCGTCGCTGCCGCTGCTGGTCACCGTCACCGACGGGAACTCGACTGCGGCGTCCGCCATCCGCGGCACGGTGCGCACTGCGGTGCAGCAACAGAACACGGCCGTGCACTCGCCCCTGCAAGTCACCATCGTCGTACCCCTGACGCTGCCCGCCGACCCCGATCTGTTCGGACCGGACAACACGACCCGCGCCCAAGCCTGGGAGCAGGCCCTCGGCCCGGACGGGCAGGTCCAGCAGACTCTCGATGCGTTCTCCGGTATGCCGGTGACGTTTGCTGTCGACCCTGCGCTGCTCGAACCTCCCGCCGCGGCGGATGACAACGTGCCGTCGCCGACTCCGACCCCGACGAGACCGACCTCGACACACTCGTCGACACCGTCGTCATCGCAGGGGACTGCCGAGTCGTCCGGCTCGGGCACGACACCGAACCCGACCAGCACGGACGCCCCGACCTCCAGCACCGACGCCACGGACCGGAGCAGCACCGCGGCACCGACCGGCGCGGAAAGCCCGGGCACGGGGTCACCCTCGCCCACCAGCACCAGCACCACACCCCCGACACCTGCCGAGCGCATCACCACCGCCGTCAACGGACTGATCAGCCGGCTGGACACACTCGATACCGGCCAGACCGTGTGGTGGCTGCCCTTCGACGACCCGGACCTGGCCGGGCTCCAGGCCGCCGGCGCCCCGGGTGCCCGCCTCCTGCAACGCGACCTGACCCGGGCACTGCCGGCCGCCGCGCGCCGGGTCAGCACCACCCGCGTGCTCTGGCCGACCGGGGATGTCTCCGCGTCCACAGTGACATCCGCCGCCCGTCAGCTGAAGAGCGACACGTCGTCCGTGCTCGCCGTCCTCCCGACCCGCGCCGTCGGCAGCGCCCAGACCGAGGCCACCTACCGGGTCGCCGGAACCTCCGGTGTGCTGACGTATGACGAGCGCCTGTCCAGCCTGTTCAGCTCCTCCACGACCTCTCCCGGTGTGCAGAGCAGCCGGCTGCTGACCGATCTGCTCGCGCTCTACCAGCAGTCGCCGGGCACGCCGCGTTCGGTGGCGCTGGTCGCGCCCCGAACCGGCGGTGCCAACCCCATCCAGCTGGCAACACAGGTGCAGGCATTGCAGGCCGCACACTGGGTGCAGCTGCGCACCGGCACCGCCACCGAGCAGGCGTTCCGCACGGCGCCGGCCACCGCCCTGCTGGCTGAGCCGACGAAGGGCACGCCATACCCCAGCGCACCCGCGGTGGCCATCACCGCCTCCGAACTGCGCGACCTCGACCGGTCCCGCCACCGGCTGGCGGCGCTGCAGAGCGTGCTGGTCGGCGGCAACGAGGTGCTGCCGGAGCGGCGCCAGGCACTCGACGTCATCGGCTCGACCCGCTGGAGGGGTGCCCGCGCTCAGCTCGCCGTGGTCGCCGACCGGGACAACGCCGCCGTGTCCAGCATGCTCTCGAAACTGTCGGTGCGTTCCTCGACGATCAACTTCTTCGCCGACTCCGGTGACATCAGCGTGACCGTCTCCAACCAGCTGGCCCGGCCGGTGCACGATGTGCAACTTCTGCTGGTCCCTCGCAACTACCTCGTGCAGGTGACCGAACCGCAGAAGGCTGCCGATATCGACGCGGGCGCACACGCCACGGCCCGGTTCCACCTCAAGGCCGTCGGCGGTGGCACCGTCCCGGTCGACGCCGTCCTGCTCGCACCGGACGGCTCGCCGCTGGGTGCGCCCGGCCCGCCGGCGCAACTGAAGATCAACGTGCATCCAACCTCGGGGTGGATCATGTGGGTCTTGGGTGCGCTCGCGGCGCTGATCCTGGCGATCGGCCTCTGGCGCGCCGTACGCCGTGGTCCCCGGACCGCGGCAGGGACGAGGTCGACCGAGAAACCGCTGTCACAGAACGCCATCGTTGACGCCGGGCCGGTGGAACCACCGACGAAGGACACGGAGACCGATGACTGACGAGAGCCGGCCCACCCTGGGCCAGCTGTATGCCGAGTCCGAACCGCACCCCGTGGTGCCGAGTTCGCCGGAAAGCGGTGCGAGCCTCGGTTCGCTCTACTCCGCGTGGATCGGCGAGGACTCGGGCTACCTGCCGCTGCCCGACCCCGATGTCGTGCAGGCACGCAAGGACGCCATCGCACGCGGCGAGGACCCCGACTCGGCGACCGGCACCGCGGCCATGCCGGTGCAGGCGCCGCCGCCGGAAGGCGGCATCGGCCGGGCCAGCGCGATCATGGCCGCGGGAACCCTGGTGTCCCGGGCTCTCGGGTTCCTGCGCAGCATCCTGATCACGGCACTCATCCTCGGGGTTGCCGGCAACGTCTGGAACACCGCCAACACGCTGCCCAACCAGATCTACATCCTGCTCGCCGGTGGTGTAATCAACGCGGTCCTGGTGCCGCAGATCACCCGCGCGCTGAAGGATCCGGACGGCGGTCAGGCCTACACCGACCGTCTGCTCACCCTCGCCATGTCGATCCTGCTCGGTGCGACGGTCGTGTTCATGGCCGCCGCACCGGTGATCTTCAAGCTCGGCTACCTCAGCGCAGGCGGCGAGGCATGGAAGCTCGGCATCATCTTCACCCTGTTGTGTATGCCGCAGCTGTTCTTCTACGGCCTCTACACGCTGCTCGGCGAGGTGCTCAACGCGCGCAGCAGCTTTGGCCCACTCATGTGGTCGCCGGTGCTGGCGAACATCTTCGCCATCGCCGGACTCATCTGGCTGCTGGTGCAGTATCCGAGCCACCCGATCACCGACCCGGGTGCCTGGACGACACCGATGGTTCTGGTGCTCGCCGGGTCCACGACCCTCGGCATCGCCGCACAAGCGATCGTGCTGGTCATCCCGTTGCGCCGCTCGGGCTACACCTGGCACCCGAACTTCTCGTTCCGTGGTGTCGGCCTGCGCAGCACCTCCACCGTCGCCGGCTGGGCGTTCGCTTCGGTGATCACCCAGCAGATCGGCCTCTATCTGGTCACCAGCAACATCCTCAACGGCGTGCCGTCCGCCAATATCGCCCAGAGTGACGCGTTCCTCTTTTTCATGCTGCCGCACTCGCTGGTGACACTGAGTCTGATCACCGTGCTGTTCACCCGGATGTCTCGCGCAGCGCACGAGGGCCGCACAAAGGCAGTCACCCAGGACTCCGAGCTGTCACTGCGACTGTCCTCAGTTGCGACCATTCCGTCGACGGTGGGCATGCTGGTGCTCGCAGCACCACTGTGCGGCGTGTTCTACCTGCCCATCGCAAGTGCGGTCGAGCGTCAGAGCATCGCGCTGCTGATCGGACTGGTGCCGTTCACGGTCTGTGTCGTCGTCCAGCGGGCCTTCTTCGCTTACGAGGACGCCCGCACCCCCTTCTTCATGCAGGTGTGGTGCACGGTCATCACGACCGTGCTCGCTCTGCCGTGCCTGTTGCTCCCCCAGTCCTGGATCGGCTTCGGAGTCAGCCTCGCTGGATCCATCGCGTACTTCGTCGAGGCCACCATCGGCTACCGCGCGTTGAAGGCAAAGCGCTTGCCGCAGCTTCGCATGGTCGGCGTCGCCCACACGTGGGCCCGGCTCGCTGTCGCCTCGGTCCTAGCCCTGATCGCTGCCTTCGTGGTGCGTTTCCTCCTCAGCGAGGCGGTCGGCACGTCTTCACGCTCCGCCAATCTGGTCATCCTGTTGCCGACTGTGTTCGTCTTCGGTGCCGTCTATGTCGCGGTCGCCCGGCGCCTGCATGTCAAGGAGATCGAGGAACTCGTCGGCGCGGTGAGCAGCCGGCTCGGCGGTGTCCGGCGTCTCTTGGCCCGCTGACCGACCAGGTTCCGCCGCGGCTCGATCGATGGTCTGCTGCGTGTCCGCGTCCGCCCTGCGGCGCGGAGCCTCCTAGTATGAGGCGGTGTGTCGGCGCCGCCCGGCACCATCGGGACGTGCACCACGACCCGTCACCGCGAACAGGGAGCCCGGAGTCAGTGCAAGCCATCGGCGAGAACACCGTGCTGGCACAGCGCTACGCGCTGACCCGCAAGCTCGCGAGCCGATCGGGCGACGAGACGGACGCCGAACCTGGCTCGTCACCTCGTGAAGTCTGGATCGCCACCGACTCGACCCTGGATCGCGAAGTCACCGCGACTGTCTTCCCCGCCGATTTCGAGTATGCCGAGGCCGCTCTCGATAGCGCCCGCCGTGCTGCCGGTGTCGAGGACCATCATCTGCCACGCGTGCTCGACGTCGGCACCGAGAATGGCACGGCATACGTCATCTCCGAGGCCTTGCACGGCTCGGAGTCCATCGCCGCGATGTTGCAGTTCGACTCGCTGCCGGCCGAGGAGGTGCGGCGGCTGATCGGGGAGTCCGCCAGTGGCCTCGGCTCCGCGGCCGTCCGCGGACTGCACCACCTACAGCTCACGCCGCACGACATCGTCTGTTCGCCCACCGGCGCGGTCTCGGTGCTCGGGCTGCCGACCGATGCGGCGCTGGCCGGTGCCGACGACCTGCCCGCCGACGAGGCGTCCCGCATCGACACCCTCGATCTTGTCCGCACGCTCTATGCCGGCCTGACCGGCCTCTGGCCCGGGGACCGGCCGGTCCCCGGGCTGCGCGACGTGACCCGCCGCGCGGACGGCGAACTGCCCGCACCCAGCGAGCTGGTCCCGGGTGTGCCCGGTGACCTCGACGCGCTGTGCCGCACCACGCTGAATGCCGACGAAGGGCCACGGACCCCGAGCGAACTCGCCCGGCAGCTTGCGCCCTGGTCCTCCGAACGCGTCACCGCGTCCGGCCGCCGTCCGACCGGCGCCGATGAGCGTTCCGGTGCGGCATTGCAGTCTCTCCCTGGTGGCAACCGTCGCCCGGGTAAAGCTCCGCGCGATGACCGGCGGGTCGCGGACAGCGCGCAGGATGCGACCGCGGAAGTGCCGGTCGGTGCGATCCGGGCCGCGGTGGCTGCCGACGGAGACGAAACCACTCAGTTGTCCGCGGTCGATCTGAAGAAGGCGCGGGAACGCACGGCGACTCCTCCCGTTGACCCGGTCGACGACTACGACCCGTCGTTCACCGAGCTCGAACCGCCCGTCCCGGGTCTCGGCGGCGACTTCGAGCCGGACCGCAAATCCAGCCGCCTGGCGCTGGTACTGATCGTGCTTCTCGTGCTGGTCGCGATGGTCTTCGCCGCCGTCGGGCTGCGCGGCATCGGCCGTTCCTCCGCCTCGTCGCACCCGAGCACGCACGCGCCGGCGCCGAGTTCGTCGGGCGCGCACGCTCGGAGTTCGTCGGCGAAGCCCGCGCCCGCCCCCAAGCTCATCCCGATCGCGGCGATCTCGGCATACGGCGTCGGCGGCGGGCAATACACCGGCTACGCCTCGCTGGCGACCGACTCCAGCCCCGACACCTACTGGCGCACCTTCATCTACCGCACCGCCAACTTCGGCGGCCTGACCAACGGCACCGGGCTGCTGCTCAACCTCGGGAGCACGCAGGCGGTCAAGAGCCTGAAGATCACCACGACCGGCGGTGACTCGACCATCAAGTTCTTCCTCAGCGACCAGATCGAGGCGGTCAGCACGCGCACCCCGGCGGCGACTGCCACCGGGTCGGGAACCCAGACGGTCGATCTGGGTGGAGCCAAGGGTAAGTACCTCACCATCTGGGTCACCTCGCTGAGCAAGCAAGCGGACGGGTCGTTCCAGGAGCGGATCAACGACGTCAAGGTCTACTCGTGACCGAGCGACCACCGAGCGAACTCGACGACCGCGAACTCCTGGCCGCGCACTGTGCCGGCGACCCGGACGCGTTCGGTGAGTTGTTCCGCCGCCACAGGGACCGCATGTGGGCTGTGGCCCTACGCACCACCCGCGACCCCGAACTCGCCGCCGACGCGGTGCAGGACGGTTTCATCTCGGCGTTCCGGCGGGCCGACTCATTCCGTGGCGACGCGCAGGTCACCACCTGGCTGCACCGCATCATCGTCAATGCGTGCCTCGATCGGCTGCGCCGGATCAAGCCGACCAGCGAACTGCCCGAATACGACCTCGCCGACCGGCACGACGCCCACTCCAGCACCGTCATCAGGCTGGACGTGCAGGAGGCGCTGGCGAAGATTCCCGAGGGGCAGCGCCTCGCGCTCACCCTGGTGGACATGCAGGGTCTGCCCGTCGTCGAGGCCGCCGCGGTGCTCGGCGTCGCCGAAGGCACGATCAAATCCCGGTGCGCTCGCGGCCGCACCGCACTGGCCGAATTGCTCCGTGACAAACACGGCGACGGGTATGTCGGTGGCACTTCGTGACCGATGGAACCTGCACCCCCTCCCACGCGTCCGACCCGCGACTGATGTTGGTGTCCCCCAACCGTGCGGTCCTCGCGACCGGACGGAACCCCAACCGTGCATTTGTCGTCTCAGCTGCTGAACCGATTGGAGGAAGGCCGTGACGACACCTCCCGAAGACTTCGAGAACGACCCGACAGGCATGCGCGATCTGCTGCGTTCGCTGCCGGACCCGGGTCCGATGCCACCCGAGGTGGCGGACCGCATCACTGCTGCCCTCGTCCTGGAACAGCAACAACGCGCGAGTTCCGATCACAGCAACGTGACTCCGCTGACCCGCCCCGACCGACCGGCCGGCACGGCACGGCCGGCGTCGCGCAAGTGGCTGCAAGTCGTCGGCGGACTCGTGGCCGCAGCCGCGGTGGCGGCGGTCGCCGTCGTGGGCGTGAACTCGCTGCACCACGACAACGCGCCGACGTCGGCCGTTCCGTCGCCGACCTCGGTGAGCGGCGACCAACTGGCCGAGCGGGTGCACGTCCAGAGCAGCGGCACCAACTACACGCCGGCGAACTTCAACGCGCAGGCCGCCAGTATGGCGACCGACACCTCCGCGACGAAGCCGGATCCGTCGCTGATCACCGACTTCGGGTCGATCACCAAGCGTGCCGCGCTGCTCGGATGTGCGCGATCCATCGCCGGCGCGCTGCTGGACGACCCGTCCAGCATCAAGGTCGACCTGGCCACGTTCGAGGGCAAGCCCGCGGTCGTGATCGTGGTCACCAATGCCGGCAAGCGCACTGCATTCGCCGTGTCGAGGACCTGCAGCCGCAACGAGCAGCCCTACGCAGCCCCGCGCGTCGTATGAACGAGACTCCGCGCAGACGGCACGGAACAATCGCCACCTAGGATCTGTTGTGCAAGCAGGCAGATTCTGCGGTGGCCTGGCGCACTCTCGTGGCGGGCCCCGCCATACGACCCGAAGGAACCTCCGTGAGCGAGCCTCGCAACCTCATCATCATCGGCTCCGGCCCGGCCGGTTACACGGCCGCTGTGTATGCCGCGCGCGCCAACCTGCACCCGCTGGTCTTCGAGGGCTCGGTGACCGCGGGCGGTGCGTTGATGAACACCACCGAGGTCGAGAACTACCCGGGTTTCGCGGACGGCATCACGGGTCCGGAACTCATGATGCAGATGCGTGAGCAGGCCGAGCGATTCGGCGCCGACCTGGTCCGCGACGACGCCACTGCGGTCGACCTGACCGGCCCGGTGAAGCGCGTCACCGACGGCGAGGGCAACGTCCACGAAGCCAGTGCGGTCATCCTCGCGATGGGATCGGCATACCGGGAGCTGGGTCTGACCGACGAGAAGCGCCTGTCCGGTCACGGCGTCTCCTGGTGCGCGACATGCGACGGAGCGTTCTTCCGCGATCAGGACATCATGGTCGTGGGCGGCGGCGACTCGGCGATCGAGGAAGCCACCTTCCTCACCCGCTTCGCCAGGAAGGTGACCTTGGTGCACCGTCGGGACGAGCTGCGTGCTTCCAAGATCATGGCTGACCGGGCCGTCGCCAACGACAAGATCGAGTTCGCCTGGAACAGCGCGATCGTCGGCATCCACGGGGACCCGAAGGTCAGCTCGGTCACGCTGCAGGACACCGTCACCGGCGCAACCCGCGACGTCGACACGTCCGCGGTCTTCGTGGCCATCGGTCACCTGCCGCGCAACGAGCTCATCCTCGGCCAGGTCGACACCGACGCCGAGGGCTACGTGCTCGTCGGCGCGAGCACGACCGCCACCAACCTGCCGGGAGTCTTCGCCTGCGGCGACCTGGTCGACCACACCTACCGGCAGGCCATCACCGCAGCCGGCTCTGGCTGCGCCGCCGCCCTCGACGCGGAGCGCTTCCTTGCCGACGCCGAGTCGGTCGCGCCGTCACTGGCCGACGCAACCGTTGACGCCTGACCGTCGATCCTGTTCATTTCCAGCGAAATTCAGCCACACCAGATAGGGAAAGGACCCACACACACCATGGGTGCACACACCAAGGACACGTCCGACGCGACCTTCGAGGCCGACGTCCTCAAGAGCGACAAGCCGGTGCTCGTCGACTTCTGGGCGCCCTGGTGCGGTCCGTGCAAGATGATCGCCCCGATCATCGACGAGATCGCCGAGGCCAACGCCGACAAGCTCACCGTCGTCAAGCTGAACACCGACGACAACCCGGCCACCTCCGCGAAGTACGGCATCACCGGCATCCCGACCCTGAACGTTTACCAGAACGGCGAGGTCGTCAAGAGCATCGTCGGCGTCATGCCGAAGCCGAAGCTGGTCAAGGAACTCGAGCCCTTCATCGGCTGAGTTCTTTCAGCAACTCCGCAGAGCGGCGTCCCGGGTTCGGGGCGCCGCTCTTCGCGTGTGGGCTCCACATCAGCGCGTGGCTGGGTCTGGGGTGGTGGCTACGCCGCGTGACCGGGCTCACTCCGCTCGCTCCGCTAGCGCTCCGCTTCGCTGCATAGGCCCGGCCCCACGACGCACCCACCACCCTTGGTTGTGACCCTGATCGTGTTGGCCACCAACAGTTTTCGTGCCACTCCTGTCCAACGACGTGATGGGCTTGGCGGATGTTGGCCGTGCCGACAATCTGCTGCGCAGACAACCCGCGCCTGACGATCAGTTCGTCGGGTGAGCCGGGGTGGAGGCAGTCACAAACTGTCGAATCTGCGTGGCGTGAGCGGTGGTGTGCCCCACCAGGCTCGTCACGATCGATGCGTAGGGTCTGCCGCCATAGCGGTGGCCCGGAGGAAGTGGGGCTGCTGCCTGCTCCTCGGTGAGGTCGGCCAGAGTGTCCTGGACCCGCCGACGGCAGTACTCGGCATACTGGCCAATCTCGATCTTCGACCAGGGCTCGCGCAGCCCGGCAAATGTCCGCCAGTGCGGGCTGCCGGTGAAAGGGGCCGGCGGAGCCCACGCCTCCAACTCGCCCGCGAGGTCGTAGTCGAGGACCTCAAGCGTGTGCCATGCCACGCTCCACGGCGTCGACCACTTCTGCACCAGCGCTTCGCGTTCTGCCGGCTCGGAGACCAGCCTGCCCTCCACGTCGCGGGTCTCCCCGATGATCTCGGCCGGATCGACCCACCACATCGGGACCCGCCACAGCTCCTCCGGACAGTCCCGCACCACACGTGCCAGCAACTCGACTACCTCGTCGAGGCCCTGCCGGACACTCGCGCACCAGATCGAGGACATATGGTCAGCCTATTGCGACTCTCGTCCACAAGCTGTTGGTCCTGCGGGAACAGCGCGCCCGAGTGGGTAGTTACTGCCGAGTATGAGAGAGATACTCGCCGGTAAGTGACCACTCGGGACAGGCGTCGCGGTTCACGCTCCGCAGCAGTTCTGCCGACGACGGCAGTTTCGATCAGTCGGCGGTCGCCACGAACAGTTCAAGCTGCTGGTCGTAATACCTGTGGGTAGACCCGAGATGCGTCATCCCGAGGCGTTGGCACACTCGTTGGGAGCGGACGTTCTCCGGGTCGGTCACGGCGACGACGCGGGTGAGGCCCGATCCGAACGCCTCGGTGAGGATGGCCGCAGCGGCCTCGGTGATGTATCCGTGGCCTGTGAATGAAGGATGCTGTCGCCATCCGATTTCAATGTCCTGCTGGTCGTGGCCAGCTGACGGTGGGATCGGCTTGAGGACGACGGCGCCGATGGGGACCCCATCGGCCGTGACAACGCACCACCAGCCGCGTCCGGGGGTTTGCGTCTCGATGACGCTGGCGATCCACTCCTGCGCCTCCCCGAGAGTCCGTTGTGCGCACGAGGGGACGAATCTGACGAGGTCGGGATGCTGATGTACGGCCAGCACAAACGGTGCGTCGTCCGCGGTGAATCGCCGGAGGAGGAGTCGCTCCGTGGTGTATTCACTCAGCGACGTCGCTCTGCCGGAATCCATCGCCGCAGTGTGGCACAGCAAGGTCTTCCTGCCGCGGCAAGCTGCTACTTGTGGGTGTCTGATCGTTTTGGCTGCCAACAGTTTTCGTCTCAGCACACGGTGGATCGACGACAAGTTTCGAGAGCGATTGGGTCAGGCGCAGCACCAGGCGGCCATGCCAACAGATCAACCCGAGCAGCGAGATCAATGCTGCCCCAAGGGATTCCAGTCAACCAGACGCTCAGGTGAGCTAGGGCAGCGGCGGGTGCGTCGTCGGGTCCGGCCTATGGAGTGGAACGGAGCGCTAGCGGAGTGCAACGGAGTGAGCCGGGCACGGCGGCGTAGCCGCCGCACACCAACGTAGCCGCCGCCGATCAACCCAGCCACCGAGTCGCCAATCCCGCGACGCCGCAATGGAATTCAGTCGCGACGCACGCCGAGCTGATCCATGATGCGATTCAGGTCCTCGACACTGGCGAACTCCACAGTCAGCCGGCCGTGAGTCTTCCCGAGGGCGATCTTGACGCGCGTGTCGAGCTGATCCGACAGGGTTTCCGCGAGCGAGTCCAGCTGCGGGTGACGCTGGCCAGCGCGTGGGGAGCGGCGCGCCGGCTTCTCCTTGTCACCGCCGAGCGCCACGATCTCCTCGGTGCTGCGGACCGAAAGACCTTCGGCGACGATGCGCTGTGCCAGCCGCTCCATGGCGGCGGCATCCGGGAGGCCGAGCAGTGCCCGAGCGTGCCCGGCCGACAGCACGCCCGCGGCAACACGGCGCTGCACCAGGGCCGGCAGTTTCAGTAGGCGCAGCGTGTTGCTGATCTGCGGCCGGGACCGGCCGATCCGGGTGGCGAGCTCCTCGTGGGTGCACTGGAAGTCGTCGAGCAGCTGGCCGTATGCCGCTGCTTCTTCGAGCGCGTTCAGCTGGGCGCGGTGCAGGTTCTCCAGCAGCGCGTCCCGCAGCATGTCGTCGTCGTCGGTGCTGCGGATGATCGCCGGGATGACGTCCTTGCTGGCGGCCTTGCTGGCGCGCAGCCGGCGTTCACCCATGATCAGCTCATAGGAGACCCCCGACGCGGCGGCTTCGTCCGCGGCCAAACTGCGGACGACGATCGGCTGCAGCACGCCGATCTCGCGCACGCTGTGCACCAGCTCGGCGAGTTCGTCCTCGTCGAAGACCGTGCGCGGCTGACGCGGGTTGGGCCGGATCGAATCCACCGGAAGCTCCGCAAAGGTTGCGCCAGGGACTTCCTGCAAAGTCTCGGTGACTGCGGACGAGGCGTCGCCCTCATTCGGCGTCCCGGTGTTGGACGCGTCCGCCGCCGTGATGTTTCCCGTGAAACGTTCGCGCGCGCCAGCCCTTTCGGTGGCGAGTTTCGTTGCGGTTCCGGGGAAAAAGACGTCGGACGGTCGTGGCGCACCCGAGGCTGGTGCTGGTGCAGTGGGGATCAGGGCACCGAGGCCGCGCCCCAGTCCGCGTCGTTTTTCGGTCACCGGGCAATCGTAGTGCTCCGCGCACCGAGCTCTTTCGCAGCCTCGGCGTAGGAGAGCGCACCGCTGCTCGACGGATCGTAGGTCAGCACCGTCTGCCCGTGGCTGGGGGCTTCGGAGATCCGCACCGACCGCGGAATCGTCGCCTTCAGCACCTGCTCGCTGAAATGCGTCCGCACTTCGTCGGCGACCTGGGCCGATAGCCGGGTGCGGGCGTCATACATCGTCAGCAGGATGGTCGACACGTGTAACTCCGGGTTCAAGTGCGCCCGGATCAACTCGATGTTCTTCAGCAGCTGACTGAGTCCTTCCAGCGCGTAATACTCGCACTGAATCGGGATGAACACCTCACGAGCCGCAACGAATGCATTCACGGTGAGCAGGCCGAGGCTCGGCGGGCAGTCGATCAGGATGAAGTCGAAGATGCCCGCGTCGCCGGGCTGCTGCTGATAGTGATCGATAGCGCGCTTCAGCCGGGATTCCCGCGCGACCAGCGACACGAGTTCCAGTTCGGCGCCCGCCAGGTCGATCGTCGCCGGAGCGCACCACAGGCCCGGTATGTCGGGGCACTCCTGCAGCACGCTTGCAAGCTCCTGATCGTCCACGACGACGTCATACACGCTCGGCACTTCCGCATGATGCGGTATGCCGAGGGCTGTGCTGGCGTTGCCTTGCGGATCGATGTCGATGACCAGGACCCGCAACCCGAACTGGGCCAGCGCAGCGGCGACATTGACGGTTGTCGTGGTCTTCCCGACGCCACCCTTCTGATTCGAGACCGTCAGCACCCGTGGCTCAGCTGGCTTGGGTATGGCGCTGCTCGCCAGCACCTCACGGCGGCGCACCTGGTCCGCCAGCTCGTCAGCGATCGGAGCCGACCGCCGGCCCGGGTCGGGTGCAGCCGTTTCACGGGAAACGACCGCGGTTTCCAACTCCGGTGTTTCCCGTGAAACATCGGCAGGCTCGGCCACACCAGCGGGCACAGGTTGCAGTGGACCCACTGCAACCGCCGGGTGCAGCAGGGCTGCGTTCTGCCAGCCCACCGGTTCCGGCGATTCGGACGCGGCCGCTGCTCCGTGCCATCCGGTGGGGAATGAAGTGGTCACAGGGGTCGCCTCTCCGAGGTCGTCTCGTCACTGGTGGCCAAGTCGCAGCCCGGAGGCCGAGGTGCCACGCTCATCTGTTCCGTGAGCTGCGTTGTGTTGCCTGCTTCTTGCGGCGCGAAGGCTTCTTCGTTGCCGACTTCGCGAGTCGACGGGGACTGCCGATCTCCAGTCGGGCGACCGTCGTCGGCTCGTCCAGGATCTCGCCGCCACACTCGATCACATCGATCGATACCACTCCGACCTTGGTCAGCACGTCACGATAACGGTCGATCTCAGCACCGACCGAGGCACCCTTCATCGGGAGCCACAGACCACCAGGCCGAACCAAAGGCACCGACCAGACCGCGAGGTTGTCCAGCGCGGACACGGCCCGCGAGGTCACCACGTCCGCTGGTTCCAGGGCATCCCACAATGCTTCCGCCCGACCCCGTACCACGCGCACATTCGTCACACCGAGTGCTTCGACGACCTCGTCCAGCCAGGAAGCCCGCCGCAGCAACGGCTCCACGAGGGTGAGCTGCAGATCCGGCCGACGGATGGCGATGACCAGCCCGGGCAGGCCGGCACCGCTCCCGACGTCGATCACCGAAGCATCATCGCCGATCAGCGACGTCATCACGGCGCAATTGAGGATGTGCCGCTCCCAGAGCCGCGGTGTCTCCCGGGGACCGATCAGTCCGCGCACCACGCCGGAGCCCGCGAGCAGTTCGGCATACTGGACGGCCACGGAGAGCCGATCACCGAACACCACCCTCGCGGCCGGTGGCGGCCCCGGCAATGCCGACGGCTCGAGTGCACCGGACTGATCCGAATCATCGGGATTCACGGGAAAACGCCTCAGCCGTCGGCAGGCAGAACCACCACGAACCGCCGCGGCTCGGCACCTTCGGACTCCGACCGCAGCCCCGCCGCGAGAACGGCGTCGTGGACGACCTTGCGCTCGAACGCGGACATCGGATCCAGTGACACGGCGTCGCCCGTCGCCTTTACCGAGGCCGTCGCGTCTTCGGCGATCGACACCAGTTGTGCGCGGCGCTCGGCCCGGAAACCCGCGATGTCGAGCATCAGCCGGCTCCGGTTGCCGGTTTCGGCCTGCACCGCGAGCCGGGTGAGCTCTTGCAGCGCGTCGAGCACCTTGCCGTTGGGACCGACCAGACGCCGTGGCACCCGGCCTTCCTCGGAGTCCACGATGGAGACCGACGCGCGATCGCCGTCGACGTCCACGTCGATGTCGCCGTCCATGTCCACGATGTCCAGCAGGGTCTCCAGGAAGTCGGCCGCGACCTCGCCCTCCCGATCGAGGTCGACCGACTTGCCCGGCGACGCCACCACCTGTGCTTCGTCCACCAGGGCTGGGTCGTGGGTGGTCACTTCAGTCATTCTTCACTCCAGTGCCGTTCGTCAGCATCGAGAATCGCTCACCGATGACATGGGGCGTAACGCTGCCACGCATCCGGATCGCAACCTTCCTGTGCTTGTTTCTGAATACACTTCGTCGCCGATGGCCGGCCTTCTCGCCACGAGCCCGAGCCGGGTCCCGATGCCGGGCGGAACTCGCGCGGCGTACGAGCACGCCGTGTGGCAGCTACCGTTTGCGCTTCTTGTTGTTGCGTTTGGGTTGCACGCGTTGGCCACCACTCTTGCCCGCGGTGCCCCCGTCAGATGTCACCAGCCCAGGCCGTCCAGGCGGAGTCTTGGCCTTGGCCAGCTCTACCGCGGACGCGTCGCCGTCACCGCTGCTCAGCCCCGGGATGCTCAGTTTCGCGATCGGCTTGCCCTTCGCGCGACGCCGTTCCTCGAGCGCCTTCTCCGCGGCCGAACCTGGCGCCGGCATCCGCCGGATCGTGTAGAACTGCTGGCCCATCGTCCACAGGTTGGTAGTCACCCAGTAGAGCAGCACGCCGATCGGGAAGTTCACGCCGGAAACGGCGAAGAACACCGGCATGATGTACATGATGTACTTCTGCTGCTTGGCCAGCGGGTTGTCGAGCGCCGACGCCGGCATGTTCTTGCGCATCAACTGGTGCTGCGTGGTGAACACCGTCACCGACATGATGACGATCAGCAGCACCGTGAGGAAACGTGTCGCCGCCATCGGCGAATCGCCAGGGTGCATGAACGACGCCGACAGCTGAACGTCGAACAGGTGCGAGCTCTCCGCCTGCTTGGCCAGCGACTTGGTCATCCAGCCGATCGGGTGATGGTTGCCACTGCCGATGTCCTTCAACCGGTCCAGCACCCGGAAGAGGGCGAAGAAGAACGGTGACTGCAGCAGGATCGGCATACACGAGGAGAACGGGTTGGTCCCGGTCTTCTTGTAGAGCTCCATCGTCTCCTCAGTCATCTTCTGACGAGACTCGGCATCCTTCTTGCCCTTGTACTTCTTCTGGATCTTCTGGATCTCCGGCTGGATCAGCTGCATCCGTCGCGACGACTTGATCTGCTTGACGAACAGCGGGATCAGCAGGATGCGCAGCAGGATCACCAGGCCGACGATGGACAGCGCCCACGTCCACCCATTCGATGCCGGCATGCCGATTGCGGTGAAGATCTTGTGGAAGCCCACCATGACGAAGGCGACGAACCATTCGAGTGGGTACAGGATCGTGTCGAAGAAGGAGTAGATGGCACAGTCCTTTTAGTTGAGCGGTGCCGGCGTTGCCGGGCCGGCGGAGTCCGCGGTGACAAGAGGCGGAACGTGGTCGACGCCGCCGGGGTTCCACGGATGGCAGCGGGCCAACCGGCGAATGGTCAGCCAGCCGCCCCGGAACGCGCCGAAGCGGGTCAGAGCGGTGATCGCATAGGCCGAGCAGCACGGGGTGAACCGGCAACTAGGCGGGAGCAAAGGCGAGATCAGAATTTGGTAGGCACGTACCAGCCAGATCAGCGGCAGGGCGAGAATGCGTCGGGGCGACATACGATCCTCACCTGCGCCGACGGGCGACGGCTGCGGGTAGTTGCTCCCGCAGATCGGCACGCAGCGACTCGGCCGACGCCGTCCCGGCTGCTGGGGTGGCACGAATCACGATGTCGTGGTCACCCGCCAGTTTCGGCAACAGGGCGGCCATCTCATGGCGGAGCACTCGTGCGGTGCGGTTGCGGACCACCGAGTTGCCCACTGCCTTCGAGACCACGAAACCCACCCGGCTACAGCTGCCGTGCGCCGGTGTCACCGTGACGATCAGTCGCGGGCCGGGTGCACGTCCGGAACGACGACTGCGCAACACTGCGGAGAAATCCGCACTGTCGCGCAGTCGATGCTTGGTCGGCAGCACGTTGTTGCCCGGACCAACGCCGAAGCCCTGTTCCGATCCGTCAGGCCGAGATCTTGGCGCGGCCCTTGCCGCGGCGGGCGGACAGGATCGCGCGGCCGGCGCGGGTGCGCATGCGCAGGCGGAAACCGTGCGTCTTGGCGCGGCGGCGGTTGTTCGGCTGGAAGGTGCGCTTGCTCACTGTCGTCTCCGTTGGAATGTCTGGGCCGGCGTCGGCCCGGTGCTACATCGGTCATCGGGATCTCTGCTGCTGGGGGCGAATCGCACCCTCCGGCCGGAAGCAACCGCTGTGGTCGAGGCAGGAACGAGCAAAGATGGTTCCAATCCACGATACGGGCCAGCGGTGGACAGGGTCAAACTGGCCTCGCACGCGTGGGCGCAACGGCAAATCCCTCAGCAAAGCAGTCCGTGGTCGTGACATCCAGCCGCCACGCCGGGTGTGGAAAAATCTTCCGGACCCGGGGTTGCCGGGACGGCATCCGAGTTGTTAGCGTCGGCGTCTTCCGGGTCGGTCACCTCCTGCGCGTGTTGCTGGTGGTGACTGAATGCACAGCCTGTGGATAACCGTGTGGACAACGTCGTATGCTGTCCTCTTTGGCGAGCCGAGGCGCGCACTTCACCGCGAACATCGCCATCTGCCCAGGGAGGACGCAGCAGTCGTGAGCGAACAGGACGTCGATCTCGCTCACTTGTGGCACGGTGCGATGCTCGGCATCGAGGACAACGGCATTCCGGCGCGCGATCGCGCCTACCTGCGGTTGGCCCGGCTCGCGGGCCTGGTCGGTGACACCGCCTTGCTGGCCGTCCCCTTCGAACAAACCAAACTCTTCGTCGAGACGACGCTGAAAGATCCCATCTGTGCCGCGCTCGGCGCCCAGCTCGGCACCGAGATCCGCCTCGCCGTCACCGTGGACGAAAGCCTGCAGCCGAGCGACGACGAAGTCGTCGAGGCGCCCCGGGTCGTCATACCCGAGCCGGTCGACGGCGAACCCGACCTGTTCACCGCGTCCGCGGCGCGCACGCGGGAGCCGGTCACGACCGCCGAACCGGTGGCCGACGCCCGGCTCAACCCCAAGTACACGTTCGAGACGTTCGTGATCGGCGCCGGAAACCGCTTCGCCTGCGCGGCGGCCCAGGCGGTCGCCGAAACGCCGGCCCGGTCCTACAACCCCCTCTTCGTGTATGGCGACAGCGGTCTCGGCAAGACCCACCTGCTGCATGCCATCGGCAACTACGTGCGCAACTACTACCCGCACATGCGGGTGCGCTACGTGAACTCCGAGGAGTTCACCAACGACTTCATCAACTCGATCCGCGACGACAAGGCGTCCAGCTTCCAAAAGCGCTACCGGGACAACGTCGACGTGCTCCTGATCGACGACGTGCAGTTCCTGCAGGGCAAGGACGGCACCCAGGAGGAGTTCTTCCACACCTTCAACGCGCTGCACAACAGCGAGAAGCAGATCGTGCTCACCTCCGATCAGCCGCCGAAGATGCTGTCCGGCCTGGAGGACCGGATGCGGTCGCGCTTCGAGTGGGGCCTGACCACCGACGTGAAGCCGCCGGACCTGGAGACCCGCATCGCCATTCTGCGCAAGAAGGCGGTCGCCGACTCGATGAAGCTGCCCGACGAGGTGCTCAGCCTGATCGCGAGCAAGGTCCCGAGCAACATCCGCGAGCTCGAAGGTGCCCTGATCCGAGTGAGCGCCTACGCATCGGTCTCCAACCAGCGAGTGACCGAGGAACTGGCCGCACGCGTGCTCAAGGACCTGATGCCATCGTCCGGATCCGGCCAGATCAGCGCGACGACGATCATGCAGCAGACGGCCAAGTACTTCGAGCTGTCGGTGGAGGAGCTGTGCGGTTCGTCGCGGTCACGGACCCTGGTCAATGCCCGCCAGATCGCGATGTACCTGTGCCGGGAACTCACCGACTTGTCGTTGCCGAAGATCGGCCAGCAGTTCGGCGGCCGCGATCACACGACGGTAATGCATGCCGATCGCAAGATCCGCCAGTTGATGGGCGAACGGGCCTATCTCTACGAGCAGATCAGTGAACTGACCACCCAGATCCGGCGCGCGACGGCCTGAATAGCCGATCCGAGCCTTCCTCCACACGGTTATCCACAGATTCTGTGGGTAACTGTCTTCGATATGCCGCGTAGCCCACGCAACGCGTCGGGACGCCTCCGACCCCACCCTGGTTATCCACAGAGATGTGGATGAACTTGTGGGCAAACACACGTTCTGCGACGCGTGTGACAGGTATGACGAACGCTCCATCCACATTCGCCGGTGGGAGATGGCCCGGACGCTGTGGAAAACTGTCTCGGCCGGAGCCGGCACACTGCGGACGAGGTGTGGACAACGGATCGCATCCACTGGGGGCAAGAGTTGTCCACAGCCGTAATACCCAGCCTGTCCACACGGCGGATCGGCGTCATCGCGCGGCGTGCGCGGGATATCCACCGTTTCCACAGCAGCTACTACGACGATCAACCAGAGAAAGATGGCGTTTTCGCCATTGCCGACTGGGGATGATGCAAGGTTGCCCCACGACCGGGCTCCGGGCGTGGGGCAGCGCAGTCGGCTCAGTGCTCGGAGTCGATCGCGGCCAGTGCCGTGAAGACGTCCGTCCAGGCGCCCTCCAGAGCCGCGTGCCCCATGAACAGGCCGAGGTGTCCGGCATCGACCAGCAGCTGGCGCTGGTCGCGCGATGGGGTGCCTACGTAGTCGGCGAGCGCGAACATCTGCTCGGCCGGCGTGATGTGGTCGGTGCGACCGGCCAGCATGAACACCGGGCAGTCGATCGACCCGAGATCGACCGGCTGTCCGTCGACGTGCAACTCCCCGTGCACCAGCTCATTGCCGATGAACAGGTGCTCGACGATCCACAGGTAGAAGGCGCCGGGCAGGTCCTGGCCCCAGGCGAACCAGTTCTCGAAGTCGGTGTAGCGCTGTGCGTATGCCGTGTCGTGAACGTGTCCCCACAAGCCGGCCAGCCGGGAGATCTCCTCGGCGGGCTCCAGCATCTTGAAGCCGAGGATCTGATTGGCGCCCAGGTGGTTGCCGTCACCGAGTCCGACGAGATGCTCGTAGAACCGCAGCTCACCGTTGCGACTCAGACTGCGCACCCACTCCTGGATCGCCGAGTGTCCCGCGTGGAAATCGATCGGGGCACCGGCAACCGCCAAGGCGGCGACCGACCCGGGCCGCAGGGCCGCGTAGATCGTGGCCAGCCAGCCACCCTGGCAGTCACCGACCAGATTGATCCGTCCGCCGAGGAGTTCGACGGCCTCGTCGAGGATCGCGATGTAGTCCTCGATGGACGACGACGCCGTCTGGTCCGTGGCCGGCTGCCACGACAGCACAAAGGCCCGCTCGAGGCCCGCTGTGCGGGCCGTGCGGACCTGACTCTGTCCCGCCGAGTAGTCGACGATCGTGGAAGCGTGCCCTGCCTGCGGCGGGAGGATCAGCGTGGGCGTGCCGGACTCCGCCGTGGAGAAGTCCAGCAGCTCCGCTTCCGGCCACGAGCGCATAACGCGGTGGGAGGTCGACCAGGACGGCGCCCTGCGGTCGGTGGCGACCTCCCACCAGCGCAGTGCGTCCTCGGCAAAGTCCAGTGGCGTCACCCGGGAGTGCGCCACCGCGGACCCTGCGTAGTCCAGCCACCCGTTCAGGCACGCGAACGCTGCATCGACCGGGGCCTGCACCCAGCGCTCCGGCTGGGTGCGAACCCGAGGAATGGCCGTCACTTCAGGGCGTCGCGGGCCGCCGAGGTGAATGCGGAGCTGACATCGGTGACGAACGCTGCGTGCGCCTTGGCCAGTGCGCTGACGAAGTCCAGCTGGGACGCGCCCGCGGCCTTCTCCTCGAAGTCGACCAGGCCCTGCAAGGTCTTCTCGTAGGCGTCCAGGGACAGGTTGCCGCTCTTCTTCGTCGCTTCGATCATCTTCTCGTTCAGCTCACGAACCCGCTCGGCGGCGGACTCGAAGTCGGGGGTGAACGCGGCGGCGGAGTCGGCGGCCGGGTTGCTCTTGCCAGTTGCCATGACAGTGATTCCTCTCGTTGCGGCCGTTCAGGTGGTTGTCCGGCCTTCTGACACTGATGTTAGCTAACTATAGCTAACTTTGCAAGCGTTCGGTGGTCATCCGGCGGACGTCTCACCCACGGACGTAGCTGCCCGGTGCGTCCTCCACCGGCCGGTACCTGCGGTTGCCGAGCCGCTTCGGCGCGGCAACCAGCGCGCCGGCCCGGGCCCCGGACCACCGCGCCCAGTCCTCCCACCACGAGCCGTCGTGCCGGGTCGTGGCCGCGCGCCACTCCGATGGTGCAGTCGGATTGACGGAGCCATCGGGCAGCGCTTCGAACCACGCCTTCGGCGACGGCGGATTGACCACACCCGCGATGTGCCCACCGGAGGTAAGGACGTAGCGCACGTGCCCGGGGAACAACTGCGTTGCCGCGTATGACGACGTCCACAGCACGATGTGGTCGTTGACCGCACCGACGACGTAGACGTCGGCATGAACGTCACGCAGATGCAGCTCCTCGCCGGCAAGCTCGAGTTCGTCTCTGGCGAGACAGTTTTCGCCATACAGCAGCCGCAGGTAGCTGGAGTGCATGGAAGCCGGCATGCGGGTCGAGTCACCGTTCCAGGCGAGGATGTCGAAGGGCTGCGACGCCTTGCCCATCAGCCAGCGGTCGGGGACGTAGCGGAAGATCAGGTCTCGTGCGCGCAGCAGGTCGAACGCGAGCGCCATGTCGTCCTCAGGCAGGAAGCCGGTCTCACCCATGCGCACGTCGATGCGATCGAGCGTGTCCGGGTCGACGAACGCCGCCAGTTCCCCGGGCTCGGAGTAGTCCAGGATCGTGTTGAGCAGGGTCAGTGACCCCAGCCGGTCGTCGCCCCGCGCGGCCAGATGTGCTGCCGTCATACTGGCCATCGCGCCGCCGAGGCACAGCGACAGGACGTCGACCTTCGGACTGCCGGTGACGTGCTGCACCACCTCCATCGCCTGCAACACGCCGTGCTCGAGGTAGTCGTCCATCGTGACGTCGGACATCGAGCTGTCGGGATTGCGGTAGCTGATCATGAAAACGGTGCGACCGTGCTGCACCGCCCACTCGACCAGGCTGCGACCGGGCGCCAGATCCATCACGTAGTACTTGTTGATCCACGGCGGGCTGGCGAGCAGCGGCACCTCGTGCACTTCGGCGGTCTGCGGCGAATACTGGATCAGCTCGATCAGGTCGTTGCGGAAGATCACCGCCCCCGGGGTGGCCGCCAGGTCGGTGCCGAGCGCGAACGCCGAGGCGTCGACCTTCTCCGGCATACCGCCACGTTCCACCAGGTCGTCGAGAGCCAGCTTCGCACCGTCGACCAGGGTCCGGCCACCGCTGTCCAGCGCTGCCCGGAGCGCTGTCGGGTTGGTGAGCAGGAAGTTGGTGGGCGCGGCCGCGTCGGTCAGCAGGTGAGCAGTCATCCTGGCCTTGAGATCGGTCAGCTCGTCCGTGTGGCCCGCGGCGAACACCTCCTCGACATACCGGCAGACCAAGTCGTAGCACTGCCGGACGGCGAAGTAGTAGGCGTTGGCGTCCCACGCCGGGTCGGCGAACCGGCGGTCTCGGGGGTCGGCCGCGATCGGCGGCGTCACCGGCACGGCAAGTGCCTTGCCGGCGACCGCGACCGGTAGTGCCGCCAGCCCGGTCATCAGTCGGATGCCGGCAACCGCCATCGGGGCGGGTTTACGCAGTGCATGGGAGACCACCTCTGCGGTCGCCGCACCCCAGCCCATCGGGTCGAGCTTCGCCTGCACCCGAGTCGCCAGCGTGGGCTGGCGACGGTCTGCGGCTCCTGGCCGGACCGCTGAATGGTCGGTCGTCATGGGAGAACTCCCTCGGTTCGTGCGCGCCGTCGAGCGCAATTCTGGACCGCCACTTGTCGCGGTGCGCTGTATTGATCCTCCGCGGAAAATGCCTGTCTGCCAAGAGGTTCGCCCATAGTGGCTGGTGCACCGGTCGCGCAATCGCATTAGATTTGGGGGGTGCCCGACCCCGATTCGATCGACGACCTGCCCACCAGCCTGGGCGAGCTCATCCGCAGACAACGGCAGCTGGCGGAATTGCCGATGCGGCAGCTCGCCACCATGGTCGGCATCTCCAACCCCTATCTCTCCCAGATCGAGAACGGCTTGCGGGCGCCCAGCGAGCAGGTGCTCGACAGCATCGCGCGGTCCCTCGGACTGTCCCCCGAAGACCTGCGGGCAGCCGAGGAGGAGGACACCGGATCCGATCTGCGGGTCGCCATCAAGGCCGACCGGTCCCTCACCGCGGCGCAACGGCGCGCACTCGTGGAGGTGTATGACGCGATGCTCGCGGCGAACAAGGCGAAAGCCGAGGGCTGATCACCTCAGCAGGCACAGGCGACTAGCGATCCCCGAGATGCGCCGACTAGGGTCGTCGTGCGCACCTGCTGTCCCGGGATCTGCAGCGATACGGCAGATGACGCCCGGGCACAGCTACGAAGGGCACCGTCATACCCGGCGGGGCCCTGGAGAACAAGGATGGTTTGTACGTGAAGCTCATCGTCGATCGCGATGTCCTGGCCGAGGCCGTGACCTGGGCCGTGCGCGGCCTGTCCAACCGGCCGCCGGTGCCCGTGCTCGCCGGAGTGCTGCTCGATGCGAGCAACGAAGGCCTGACGCTCAGCGCTTTCGACTACGAGGTGTCGGCCAAGGTCACCGTGGACGCGCAGGTCGACGAACCCGGCCAGGTGCTGGTGCTCGGCCGGCTGCTCGCCGAGATCTCCCGGTCGCTGCCGAACAAGCCCGTCACGATCACCGCCGACGAACACAAGGTGGAGCTGACGTGTGGCTCCAGCCGGTTCTCGCTGCAGCAGATGCCGACCGCCGAATATCCGACGCTGCCGACGTCGCCGGACCCCACCGGTTCGGTGCCCGGCGACGTGTTCACTCAGGCCGTCTCGCAGGTGGCGATCGCGGCCGACCGCAGTGACACGCTGCCGATCCTGACCGGCGTACGCCTGCAGATCGAAGGCGACAAGCTCAGCCTGCTGGCGACCGACCGTTACCGGCTCGCCCTGCGCGAGCTGACCTGGAACCCCGCCGACGCCGACGCCGAGCAGACGGCACTCATTCCGGCGCGCACCCTGCTGGACACCGCGAAGGCGCTCGGTGCGTCCGGATCCGTGCAGATCGCGCTCGGCACCGCCGCCGGCGGTGACGGGCTGGTCGGGTTCGAGGCCGGGCAGCGCCGGGCCACCACCCGGCTGCTCGACGGCGAATATCCCAAGGTCTCCTCGATCTTCCCCAGCAGTGTCGACTCGGTCGCGGTCATCGAAACCGGCGCGCTCACCGAGGCCGTCAAGCGTGTGTCGCTGGTCGCCGAGCGCAACACCCCTGTGCGACTTCGCTTTTCGGAGGGCCAGGTTGCCATCGAGGCCGGCCAGGGCGACGACGCCCAGGCGTCCGAAGCAGTCGAGTCGACACTCACCGGCCCGGACATCGAGATCGCGTTCAACCCGCAGTTCCTCCTCGACGGGCTCGGTGCGCTCGGCACGCACTTCGCGCGGATGTCGTTCACCCAGCCCAAGAGCCCGGCAGTGCTGTCAGGCCAGGCCGAGGCCGACGGTGACGCCGACGAGACCTACCGCTACGTGCTCATGCCGGTGCGCTTCGCGTCGTAACGTCTGCGCTCCCGTGTGGGAGTCGCCGGGGACCAGTAACCGGTCGGGTCGGTGAAATCGTGTCCGGCGGAGTAGCGTTTCGACCCGACTCGGCATACTCCAACGAAAGGCGTGGCATGCAACTCGGACTGATCGGCCTGGGCAAGATGGGCGGCAACATGCGTGACCGCCTCACGGCGGCCGGACATGACGTCGTCGGGTACGACACCAACCCCGACATCTCGGACGTCAAGGACCTGGCAGAACTCGTCAGCAAACTGGACGCACCACGCAACGTGTGGGTCATGGTGCCGGCCGGCAAGGTGACCCAGGCGGTCATCGACGAACTCAAAGGCCTGCTCGCCGAAGGTGACCTGGTCATCGACGGCGGCAACAGCAAGTTCACCGATGACGCCAAGCACGAGCAGGAACTCGCCGAGAAGGGCATCCACTTCGTCGACACCGGCGTCTCCGGCGGCGTCTGGGGCAAGGACAACGGCTACGGCATGATGGCCGGTGGCAGCGACGAGGACATCGAGCGCCTCATGCCGATCTACGACGCGCTGCGACCCGAGGGCCCCCGCGAGGAGAGCTTCGTGCACGCCGGCGACGTCGGCGCCGGGCACTACGTCAAGATGGTCCACAACGGCATCGAATACGGCATGATGCAGGCGTACGCCGAGGGCTACGAACTGCTCGAGGCCAAGGAGATCGTCAAGGACGTCCCGGCCGCCTTCAAGGCATGGACTCGCGGCACCGTCGTGCGCTCCTGGCTGCAGGAACTCACCGCCGACGCGCTCGAGAAGGACCCCAACCTGGAGAACATCGAAGGGTTCGTCAACGACTCCGGCGAAGGCCGCTGGACCGTGCAGGAAGGTGTCGAATACGGCGTCCCCATGCCGGTCATCTCCGCCTCGCTCTTCCAGCGGTTCTTCTCCCGTCAAGGCACCGCGTCACCCGCGATGAAGGCCGTCGCCGCCATGCGCAACGAATTCGGTGGACATGCCGTCACCAAGAAGGGTGAGCAAGGCATCGTCACCGACCACTGAACCTTCCTGTTCGACTCCTCACACAACAGTCAGGGGCCGTCAACGAGCAAGCTCGTTGACGGCCCCTGACTGTTGTCATCGTCGTCTCACGGAGTCCTTTCGCTTCGCTCGTCGTGGTCGTCGCTACGCGGGCGTCCAGTTGTCGACGGGGCTGGGTTGATCTGCCTGTCGGATGAGTCCGACGTAATCCTCGACGGTCGAAGGTTAGTTACGGCGGCAGCTCTCAGTGGGCGCTTTCGAGCACAGTGTTGATCCAGGCGAACAGCTTCGGCTCCATGCTCCGCCAGGTATTCCAGTTATGCCCGCCCTGCTGCACGATGTATGGCGGGGCGAACCTCGTCGGTGCCTGGATCGCCCTGGCCAGCGCGGCGATGTCGGCCGGCGTGCTCCACTTATCCTGCGCACTGGTCGCGGCATACAACTCCACTGGTGGGTGTTTCTTGGCCAGTTCCAGCGGCGCATTGGCCAGGCGCAACGCGGTGTTCTTCAGCACCGACGGGTCGCCGCTGAACGGGTCGCCGTCCATGGAGGCACCGATCCCGAAGATCTTGGGGTACTGCATCGGCAGTTTGATCGCGCAGAAGCCCCCGGTGGACAGCCCTGCCAGCGCCCAGGCCCGCGGCGATGAGAGCACCCGGAAGTGTCGGCGCAGCAGGGTCGGCACATCCTTGGCCAGCCACGTGGCCCCGCGCACCGTCGGTGTGTTGGAGCAGTCGGTGTCGACACCGCCGGGATCGATCTCGGGCATGACGACAAGGGCTGGAGTCAGCCGGTGGGTCGCCATCATGTTCGCCACCAGCCCCGGGATCTCGCCCGCTTCGAGCCAATTCTCCGGTTCCCCCGGGATCCCGTGCAGCAACTCGATGACCGGAAACTTCTTGTGGCGGTAGGCCTTCTCGAAATACTGCGGCGGCCGCCAGACCAGGACGGTCCCGGCGAGGCGGGACTGCGGTCCGCGGAAGAAGGTGCTGAGCGTGCCGTCCGGCCCGTGCGAGAACGTTGCTGTGCGTGCGGGCGGACCGGCCATCACCAGCGCACCGGTGTTGTCGGTGCCAAGCAGGTCCGACCAGGACGCGTAGAGTCCGAAGTGATTGTTGACCCACACGCCCGCCACCGCGACTGCGGTGAGTTGACACAGCAACACCAGCACGATGCGCTGCACCAGCCGCAACAGGGAATGACCGCGGACGTGCGTCCACAAGGCCAGGGTCGCGACGAACACCACGACAGTGGCGACGATCAGGGTGTACCAGAAGGTGTTCCCGGTGAGTGTCACGCCCAGCAGGCTATGAAAGCCGGCATGATGTTATCCGAACATTTCCTGGACGAATCCTGTGACCGGCGCCCCCGGGTGAGCGCACCCTCCTAGACTCAGGCGTGTGTTCGTGCGGCATCTGTCTCTGAAGGACTTCCGGTCCTACGAGTCGGCCGACCTCGAATTCGCCGCAGGAGTCAGCACATTTGTGGGTCTCAACGGCCAGGGTAAGACCAATGTCATCGAGGCGATCGGCTACCTCGCGTCCCTGTCCTCGCACCGGGTCGCCCAGGATGCTCCCCTCGTGCGCGCCGGCGCCGGTCAGGCGGTCGTGCGCGGCGCCGTCTTGCGGGATGGCCGTGAGCAGCAGATCGAGCTCGAGATCAACCCCGGTCGGGCCAACCGAGCCAGACTCGGCAAGTCGCCGGTGACTCGTCCGCGGGACATTCTCGGGAGCCTGCGCACCGTGCTGTTCGCACCGGAGGATCTGGCGCTGGTCAAGGGTGATCCGAGCGAGCGGCGCCGCTTCCTCGACGACCTGCTGGTCGCCCGGCAGCCCCGCTGGGCCGGAGCACGCGCCGACTACGACAAGATCCTGCGGCAGCGCAATGCGCTCCTCAAACACGCACGCACCGCGCCGGATCGGGCAGCCGCACTCGCCACTCTGCCGGTGTGGGACACCCACCTCGCCGCGGTCGGCGCCAACCTGGTCTACGCGCGGCTGCGGCTGTTGCGCGATCTGCAACCCTATCTGGAGCTGGCCTATGACGAGGTCAGTGCCGGCCAGTCGCGGGCCCGCATCACCTATAAGAGCTCGCTGTATGACGAACTCGCCGAGCAACTTGCCGCCGGTGAAGTGCCCGAAGTGGCCGAACTCGAAGCCGGCTTCGCCAAGAGCTTCGAGCAACAGCACCGCGCGGAGGTGGACCGTGGTCAGACACTGGTCGGCCCGCACCGGGACGAATTGGTGCTGCGGCTCGGCACCCTGCCCGCCAAGGGCTACGCCAGTCACGGCGAGTCGTGGTCCTTCGCTCTCGGGTTGCGCATTGCGGCCTTCCAGTTGCTGCGGCACGACGTCGGCACTGATCCCGTGCTCGTGCTGGACGACGTCTTTGCCGAACTGGACGCCGGACGGCGTCGGCGGCTTGCGCTGATGGTCGCCGACTGCGAACAGGTGCTGATCACCGCGGCGGTCGACGACGACGTGCCCGAAACTTTGGCCGGAAACCACTTCGCGGTGACGCTCGGGCAGGTGCGACCGATATGACGCAGCAGCCCGATGACGAAGAAACTGCTGCCGCAGAATCGCTCGACGCGATGCGCGATGCGCTGCAGCGCGCGCGAATCGCAGCGCGGGAGCAGGGATTTCGCCCCGGCTCACCGGTGCCACGACGTGTCCGCAAGGCCGCCGACCTCGGCACCGGCCGCGCACGAGACGACGGCCGCGACCCGGCACCGATCGGGGATCAACTGGACCGGCTGCTCGTCGACCGGGGCTGGCAGGTGGACGTCGCAGCAGGTTCGGTGCTGGATCGCTGGGCGCAGATCGCGGGTGAGACGGTCGCGGCGCACTCGCGTGCGGTCTCCTTCGAAGGCGGTGAGCTGACGGTCCGTGCCGACTCCACCGCGTGGGCGACCCAGCTGCGGCTGCTGTCTTCGACCCTGCTCGGCAAGATCGCGGCGGAGGTCGGTGCCGACGTCGTGCAGTCGTTGCGGGTCGTCGGCCCCAACGCGCCCAGCTGGAAGAAGGGACCGCGAGCCGTGCGGGACGGTCGCGGGCCTCGAGATACCTATGGGTGATCCACTTCGCAGGCTGCGTTTTCGATAGCAGGCGGCCGGGCACCGTACAGTTGGGCGAAGTTTTGCCCACCACGATGACCCCAACCGGCAGGAAGCAGTTTCGACGTGAGTCATGACCACCCAGGTCAAGACGACCCGAGCGGGGGCCGGGACGAATTCGACCATTTCTTCAGTGACACCAGTGCCCGCCGAGAAGCCGAGGACCCGGACTCCACCGCGTGGGCGGGCCAGCCGTATGACGCCGACCGCACTCACGCCGTCGAGCACGCGTCATACGTCCGGCCGCCACAACCCATGCACGACGAGTACGCGCCCGCCGGCCCGGACTACTACCAGCCGGAGCCGTACTACGAGGAGCCGCCACGACGCCGGGGAACGATGTGGGCGCCGATTCTCGTCATCGTCGCCTCGCTGGCGATCGTCGCGGTCGTTGTCGCGGTGATCCTGCACAACTCGACCGGCCGGATGAAGGCCAACCCGGCCACGCCGACGGCCACGGTCACCGAGACGACCACGCGTGGTGCGTCGCCGACCTCTTCGGGTCCCTCGTCGTCGCAGTCCACGGGATCGGCGTCGAGCGGTGCGAGTCCGACCAGCAGTGGCTATGCCACGGCGCTTCCGGGCGAGGCGTCGTCCTGTCCGGGATCGAGCAGCTACGGCACCGGTCCGGCCACCTCGTGTGCGTTCGCGGCCGTGGTGACCAATCTCTACAACGCCGAGAAGAACAGTGACGGCCGTGCGTCGTTCGCCGCGGAGTCGCCGACCACCCATGAGAAGTACAACGTCAGCTGCCATCAGGAGTCCTACGTCACCTGCACGACCGACACGGGCGCGGTCGTCTACATCCTGCATCAGTGATCGGGCGCTCAGCGCGCCGTTGGGGCGCTGACGACCCCTGCCGCGTGTGGGGAGTTGAGAAGACATCCGACCTGCCCGCACAATGCCGTTGACGGCACGCCAAATGCCCTTCCACGGGTCGGGCAGGGTATGCTGGGAGTCTGATTCTGATAAGCCTCTGAGCATCGCCAATTAGTGGTCTGCATCCGAAAATGAGCTACTGCGGCTCGCCGTGCCGGCGGGCCGCAGGTGTGCCCGGCTCGGCTACCCGCTGCAGCACCTCGAAGGAGCACTGTGTCCGACACGCCTGAGCTTGACCCGTCCGACGACGACACGGGCGCGACCCCGGCAGCAGCGGGCGGCGGTGGCTCGACATACGGCGCCGACGACATCCAGGTGCTGGAAGGCCTCGAAGCGGTCCGCAAGCGGCCCGGCATGTACATCGGCTCGACCGGTGTGCGCGGTTTGCACCACCTGGTGTGGGAGATCGTCGACAACGCGGTCGACGAAGCGATGGCCGGCTACGGCGACCACGTCGAGGTGACGCTGCTCGCCGACGGCGGGGTGCGTGTGCGTGACCACGCTCGCGGCATACCGGTGGAAGTGAACAAGGCGTATGGCGTCTCCACCGTCGAGCTGGTGCTGACCCAGTTGCACGCCGGCGGCAAGTTCGGCGGCGGTGCCTACAAGGTGTCCGGTGGCCTGCACGGCGTCGGTTCGTCGGTGGTCAACGCCCTGTCGACCAGGCTGACGGCCGAGGTGCGCCAGGACGGCAAGGTCCACTACATGGAGTTCGACCATGGCGGTCCGGTCGCACCGCTGCGCGTCGTCGGCGAGACCGATCCGTCCGACACCGGCACCACGATCACCTATTGGGCCGACCCGGACATTTTTGACTCCGTCGACTACGACTTCGAGACCATCCGGGCCCGCTTCCAGCAGTACGCCTTCCTCAATAAGGGCCTGGCGATCACGCTCACCGATGAACGTGCCCAGCAGGTCGACGCCGGAGCCGAGGACGAAGCGGCCGCCGGTGCCAGCGCGACCGACGAGGTCGAGGACGAGTCGGGCAAGCCGCGCACCGTCACCTACCGGTATGACGACGGCCTGATCGACTACGTCAAGCACCTGAACGCCTCCAAGCGCAGCGAGCCGGTGCACGACGACATCATCGCCTTCGAGCATGAGGACGAGGGCCGGCTGCTGTCGGTCGAGGTCGCCATGCAGTGGACCACGGCATACAGCGAGTCGGTGCATACCTACGCCAACGCGATCAATACCCACGAGGGTGGCACCCACGAGGAGGGCTTCCGCGCCGCGATGACCTCCCTGATCAACACGTTCGCGCGGGCCAAGAAGCTGCTCAAGGAGAAGGATGACAACCTCACCGGCGAGGACATTCGCGAGGGCCTGACGGCGGTCGTGTCGGTGAAGCTGGGCGAGCCGCAGTTCGAAGGCCAGACCAAGACCAAGCTCGGCAACTCCGAGGTCAAGGGCTTCGTGCAGTCGGCGGTGCGTGACGAGTTCGAGCACTGGCTGGCGCAGCATCCTCGCGAGGGCGAGGCGATCGTGCGCAAGTCGGTGCAGTCGGCGGCGGCCCGGATGGCGGCGCGCAAGGCGCGCGAAGCGACCCGGCGCAAGGGTCTGCTGGACACCGCTGCGATGCCCGGCAAGCTGAAGGACTGCCAGAGCAACGACCCGACCGTCTCCGAAGTCTTCATCGTCGAGGGTGACTCCGCCGGTGGTTCCGCAGTGCAGGGACGCAACCCGTTCAATCAGGCGATCCTGCCGATCCGCGGCAAGATCCTGAACGTAGAGAAGGCCCGCATCGACAAGGTCCTCGCCAACAACGAGGTGCAGTCGCTGATCTCGGCGTTCGGCACCGGCATCGGCGAAGACTTCGACATCGACAAGGCGCGCTATCACAAGATCGTGCTGATGGCCGATGCCGACGTCGACGGCATGCACATCCGGACGCTGTTGCTGACGCTGCTCTTCCGCTTCATGCGGCCACTGATCGAGGCGGGCTACGTCTATCTCGCGCAGCCGCCGCTCTATCGCATCAAGTGGACCAATCGCGAGCACGAGTTCGCCTTCTCTGACAAGGAACGCGACGGGCTGCTCAAGCTCGGTCAGGCGGCGGGTGGCCGGTTGCCGAAGGAGAACCCCTACCAGCGGTACAAGGGTCTCGGGGAGATGAACTACCAGGAACTGTGGGAGACCACCATGGATCCCGACTTCCGCACCCTGCTGCAGGTCACGCTCGAGGATGCCGCCGCGGCCGACGAGATCTTCGCCATCCTGATGGGCGAGGACGTCGAGAGCCGGCGCGGGTTCATCCAGCGCAATGCCAAGGACGTTCGCTTCCTTGACATCTGACGAAGCGCGCAGCGGAGGTTGGACGCGAGCGCAGCGAGTGTCCGGCCGTAGTGGAGTGCGAGGAAGATTTCACACAGGATTGACATCTGAGTTGTCTTGTCCGCCTCCTCGCAGCCCTGTCCGGGGTGTCCGCTCGCAGGCGCGCGGACACCCCGGCCCGTGCTGGTCGTCGGCTCACGACGGGCCGGCTGGGGTGCCCGAGAATTCTCTTGCGCCGTCGCCGGTGCGTGTCAAGCACGACACCGCCATACACGAACTCTGAATCACACTGAACAGCAAGGGAACTCATGACTGACGACACGACGCCCCCCACCGGCGGGGACGGCGAAGGCCCGCGGTCGAACGTCGACCCGATCGACCTGAACATCGAGATGCAGCGCAGCTACATCGACTACGCGATGGCGGTCATCGTGAGTCGTGCGCTGCCGGACGTTCGCGACGGCATGAAGCCCGTGCACCGGCGCATCGTCTACGCGATGTTCGATGGCGGCTACCGGCCCGACCGCGGCTACAACAAGTGCAGCCGCGTCGTCGGTGACGTGATGGGTCAGTACCACCCGCACGGTGACAGCGCGATCTATGACGCCCTGGTGCGCCTGGTCCAGCCGTGGTCGATGCGCTACCCGCTGATCGACGGTCAGGGCAACTTCGGCTCGCCGGGCAACGACGGTGCCGCGGCGCCGCGATACACCGAGTGCCGGATGGCGCCGCTGGCGATGGAGCTGGTGCGCGACATCGAGAAGGACACCGTCGACTTCGAGCCGAACTACGACGGCAAGACGATGCAGCCGACGGTGCTGCCGGCGCGGTTTCCGAACCTGCTGGTCAACGGCGCTGCCGGCATCGCGGTTGGCATGGCGACCCAGATTCCCCCGCACAACCTGCGCGAGGTCGCCACCGGAGCCCAGTGGCTGCTGGCCCACCCGGAGGCGACCCGGGAGGAACTGCTGGAGAAGCTGCTGGAGCTCATCCCCGGCCCCGACTTCCCCACCGGCGCGCTGATCATGGGCAAGAAGGGCATCGAGGAGGCCTACCGCACCGGCCGCGGCTCGATCGTGATGCGGGCGGTGGTCAACGTGGAGGAGATTCAGGGCCGACAGTGCCTGGTGGTCACCGAGCTGCCCTACCAGGTCAACCCCGACGCACTGGCCGAAAAGATCGCCACGCTCGTCCGGGACGGGCGGATCGGTGGCATCGCCGACCTGCGCGACGAGACCTCGGGCCGCACCGGCCAGCGTCTGGTGATCGTGCTGAAGCGGGACGCCGTCGCCAAGGTCGTGCTGAACAACCTCTACAAGCACACGCAGTTGCAGCACAGCTTCGGCGCCAACATGCTCGCCCTGGTCGACGGCGTGCCGCGCACGCTGCCGATCTCGGCATTCATCCGCTACTGGGTGCAGCACCAGGTCGAGGTCATCCGCCGGCGCACCGAATACCTGCTGCGCAAGGCCGAGGAAGAGATCCACATCCTGCGCGGCTACCTCAAGGCGCTGGACGCGCTCGACGAGGTCATCGCGCTGATCCGGCGCAGCCCCAATGTCGAAGAGGCCCGCACCGGCCTGATGGCGCTGCTGGACGTCGACGAGATCCAGGCGACCGCGATCTTGAACATGCAGCTGCGCCGGCTCGCCGCACTGGAGCGGCAGAAGATCATCGACCAGCACGACGAGTTGCAGCGCGCGATCGAGGACTACCGCGACATTCTGGCCAAGCCCGAGCGGCAGCGGCAGATCGTCAGCGAGGAACTGGCCGACATCGTCGACCGGTATGGCGACGAGCGGCGCACCCAGATCGTGCCGTTCGACGGGGACATGTCGATGGAAGACCTCATCCCCGAGGAGGATGTGGTCGTCACCATCACCCGCGGCGGGTACGCCAAGCGCACCAAGACCAGCGAATACCGTTCGCAGCGGCGCGGTGGCAAGGGTGTGCGCGGTGCGAGCCTGCGCGGGGACGACGTGGTGGAGCACTTCTTCACCACGACGACCCACCAGTGGCTGCTGTTCTTCACCAACGCCGGCCGGGTCTATCGCGCCAAGGCGTACGAGCTGCCGGAAGGCAGCCGGGACGCCAAGGGGCAGCACGTGGCGAACCTGCTGGCCTTCCAGCCGGGCGAGCAAATTGCCCAGGTGATGGCGCTGCGGGACTACGAGCAGGCGCCATACCTGCTGCTGGCCACCAAGCGCGGCCTGGTGAAGAAGACGAAACTGTCCGACTACGACTCGCCGCGCACCGGCGGTCTCATCGCGGTCAACCTGCGCGACGGCGACGAGCTCGTCGGCGCGGGTCTGGCCAGCGGGGCCGACGACGTGCTGCTGGTGTCGCGCAAGGGTCAGTCGGTGCGCTTCCACGCCACCGACGACGTGCTGCGCCCGATGGGCCGGTCCACGTCCGGTGTGACCGGGATGAAGTTCCGCGACGGTGACGAACTGCTGTCGATGAACATCGTCGTCGACGGCACCGACCCCGACGTGTTCGTGGTTTTCGAGAACGGTTTGGCCAAGCGCACTGCCGCGTCGGACTACCCGATCAAGGGGCGCGCGACGCTCGGCGTGAAGGTGGCGTCGATCTCCGATCGCGGTGGCGACCTGGTCGGTGCGCTGACCGTCGACGAGTCCGACGAGGTGCTGGTGGTGATGGAGAGGGGCAAGATCGTGCGCTCCCCCGTCATCGAGGTGCGCAGGACCGGCCGCTCCACTCAGGGCGTGCAGTTCGCGACGCCGGACAAGGGTGACTCGATCGTCGCGGTGGCCAGGAACGCCGAGCAGGAAGTCGAAGACGATCAGCCGGATGGCGTACCGTCGTCGGAGGTGCCCGAGCCGGGTGCCGCGGACGGCGAGGTCTCGACCCCTGAAGGGTCGGCCCCGGCGGACGACGAGCAGATTCCGGACGAGCCGGGAGACGATGAGTGAGCACTGACGGATCCGACGCCGCGGGCGCGGGGACGACGGCGACCGACGGGGGAGCGGTGAAGCTCCCTGCGGCAGCCGCCGGGGGTACGAAACGCGAGACGCCTCCGCAGTCCAGCGGGGCACGCGCCAAGCCCGCCGCTCGCACTCCGGGCCGGGCAGCACCGCGTCAGGGCGGTGCTCCGCGCCGGCCCGGTCGCAGCACACCCCGCCGGGTGCGGCTGACGGTGTCGCGCGTCGACCCCTGGTCGGTGATGAAGATCGCATTCCTGCTGTCGGTGGCGATCGGCATTGCCATGGTCGTGATGATCGCCATGCTGTGGACCGTGCTGAAGGGCATGGGCGTGTGGGACAACATCAACGACCTGCTCCGCACCCTGGAGACCAACGGCAAGTCGTTCGACATCATGGACTACGTCGGCTTCGGCCGGGTGGTGTCGCTGTCGGTGGTGATCGCCTTCGTCGACGTGCTGCTGATGACGGCGTTCGCGACCCTGGTTGCGTTCCTCTACAACATTTGCGCCTCGCTCGTCGGCGGCGTGCAGATGACGCTGTCGGACGACTGAGACCGCCGCGGGTATGCCGGGAGCCCTCGCCGGTCCGCGGCACACTTCGCCGGTCCGCGGCACACTTCGCCGCACGCTGAGTGGTCAGTTGTTGCGGTGAGCGCTCGCCGCTCGCAGCAACTGATGACCTCTCGGCGGCGCCCGGGGCGATCTGGCGGGGATTGGCGGCTGCGAGCGGCCCGCCATACGCACTCGTTTTGGTGCAGCCCCCCTGCGTGAGATAGTCTCGTCCGGCGCCCGGGGCATGCTGCCACGGGAACACACCGGTCGGTGTACGGGCCTATAGCTCAGTCGGTTAGAGCGCTTCCCTGATAAGGAAGAGGTCACAGGTTCAAGTCCTGTTAGGCCCACCACGACCTGTCCGCCACTGATTCGGAGCAGAACATGTTGAAGAAGATCGCCCTGTTGCTCGGCATCGCCGGTGTGGCTGTGATCATCAAGCAGAAGCTCGCCGCGAAAAACGACAGCAAGGACCTATGGGCGCAGGCCGCGGACAAGCCAGCCGACAACGCCAGCTGAATTCCCGGAGGGTCTGCGGTCGTCCGCTGCGCGGGGACTGCGAGCCCTTTCGACAACTCAATAATGGGGCGTTAACTCAGTTGGTAGAGTGCGACCTTTGCAAGGTCGAAGTCAGGGGTTCGAGTCCCCTACGCTCCACTTCAAGGTCGTCGTTCGAACCAGTGACCTTCTCGGCGTGAATTCACGATTCTGTTCCCTGGGTGTCAGACTCGGTGGATGCGGAGCAGGCATGTAAGTCGGGTGATCGCCGCGTCGCCCGAGGTGGTCTATGCGTTCGCGGCGGATCCGGACAACCTGACGAGATGGGCGGCGGGGCTGGCGCAGGGTGCGGTTGTCCGGGAAGGCGACAGCTTCCTCGTGGACTCGCCCATGGGCCGGGTCACGGTCACATTCGTTCCGCACAATGGTTTCGGGATCATCGATCACGATGTCGCGTTGCCGTCGGGTGAAGTGGTGAACAATCCGGTCCGGGTCATCGCGCATCCCGAGGGGGCGGAGATTGTCTTCACGATCCGGCAGCTTGCCCTTTCCGATGATGACTTCCTACGGGATGCAGCGGCGGTCGAGCGGGATCTCGACACGCTCAAGAACCTCATCGAACAAGGCTCGTGAGCCAAGAATCCGCCATCTCGTCGACATTCCGGGACCGAGAGTTTCGCCCGTCTCGAAGCCTCCGGGTGGATGCGCAACCCGCGACTCCGTGCGCTCATCGCTCTGGCAGGACTTCCCGCACCGGTCCCGGGATCTGCCGGGCAGGGAGCCGGCGGGCTGGAGCTACGCGACCGTCTGCCTGACTCGCGCTTCCACGGATTACGGGCACAACCCGAGCCACACGGCGCGCTCGCAACGACCGGCCGCAGAAAGCGCGGATCGATCCGCCACATGAAAGAGCTAGTTGAGCGGAGACAGTACGAGTCTTCGGTTGCCAAAGGTTGCGGTGACTTCGACGGTGCCGCCGAGTGCTTCGACGTAGGACTTGAGGGTCGCGAGGCAGGAGCGGTCGAGGTCTCCCGCTTCGAGAGCGGAGATCGTGGGCTGGGTGATGGCCATGCGGTCGGCGAGTTCCTTCTGCGTCACTCCCTGTTCCTCGCGGATCTCACGGAGCCGGTAGGCGCGCTCTTCGGCCTCCATGCGAGCGACGTGATCGGCGACGGCAGCCTCGTCGACGGGGCGCTTGGCGCGCACGTCACTCCATGGGGTGGTCTTCGTCTTGGTGCTCATCTCACTCCTCCTCATTCGTCAGCCACTCATCGAACCGGTCATCAGCGATCGGGATGTTCTGGTCGTACCACTGCTTCCATCTGTCCGACTTGTCGCCGGCGATGAGCCGAATCTTTGACCAGCACCTCGGTGCCCGGATAGATGCCGAGCTGGGTATTCCAACTACCGTTGGTCTGGCGGTGCCGGTTCAGACGCATCGCGCAACGTCGAATTCCACGATGGAGTCCGAAGAGACCGGAGGGGGGTTCCAGGTGCGGATCTGGTCGGTGCATCCCCGCTTCCTGGATGGGAAGGGCCTGGTGGCCGGCTGGCGCGAGGCTTTGCTCGCGCAGGCAGTGCTGGCCGGACGAACGCGCGGCTACATCCGGCATCCTCAGCTGGTCCGATTCCGGGCGCAGGACGATCCCATCGGTGCGATCGGCGCATATCTGGTCGGGCTGGCCGATGAGGCAGACGCACGGGACTACCGTTTCGACCGGACCCGCATCGACCGCCCCAGCGCAAGGGACGCGTCGATGGCGGTCACGGACGGACAGCTCTGGTATGAGTGGGCACATCTCCAGGCCAAGCTGGCCGCCCGCAGCCCGGAGGTTGCTACCCGCTGGCGCGACGCGGCGCCCGTGCCGCATCCGGTGTTCCATATCGTCCCCGGTCCGGTCGAGGGCTGGGAGCGGCCGAATCCCGCGTCAGCCTGAGTGGGATCGGTCAGTTGCGGTCACTCGCGGCCCTGCCAGGTCGTCAGACACGCGCGATTGCCCTGCGGATCAGCCAGCACCCAGAACACGGGGGCAGCAGTGTCGTCGACCAACTTGCCGCCGGCGTTGAGCGCGGCGGCAATGCGGTCCTGGACCACCTCGGGCGGGATGCGCAGGTCGAGGTGCCACCGCTGCCGCGGGGTGTCCTGGGCTTCGGTGGGCTGGAACCAGATGGCCGGCCGGCGTCCGGTGGTGTCGTGGAGCTGTAGCTCGCCCCAGCGTCGACCGTGTCGTAGCCGAGCAGGGGCCGCCCAGAACGGTCGCATCTGTGCTTCGTCAGCCGAGTCGAGGCCGAGCTCGAGCACACTGGTGCGTTCCGGGTGCGACGCGACCCCGGCTGCCGATGCCAGCTCGCTGACGGTGCGGGCGAGCGCCACGTCGCGTGAAGTCACTCCCCCGACGTCGTGACTGATCAGCCGGATGTCGAGCCGCCCGTAGGTGAGTCAAGATCGGGATGGTGACGCATGTCCTCGGCAGCCTGCGCGGTCGCGTCGACCAGCCGGATCGCAGTGACGAAATCGACGGTGTCGAAGCTGGCGTGCAGCCGGCCCCGGCATCGTGTGGGTGCCCGTTGAGGACGCCGAACCCAGCAGCATCGCGATCGCCCGGTCCGAACGCGATCACCGCGACGCCGTGGCCACCTTCATGCGGGCTGCCGCCACCTTCGGTGACGCGTGACCGCGCCGGCCGACCGGGGGTGGGCTGACCCACCGAAGGCGACCGCTCGCTGTATGTTTTGCTGGACCGAAGCGCTACCCGGCATACCTTGTCGCCCGGAGGTCCCGTGTCCGATCAGTCGCAGCGAAGGCCGGACTTCGCCACCACGAACGGACTGGACCAGTTGCGTTGGCTGCAGCTGCACGACAGCGACCAGATCCCGTCGATCCGGCGCTTGCTCGGGATGCGCTTTACCGAGGTCGAACCGGGCCGCGTCGTCATGGAGCTGAGCACGGAACCCGACTTCGCCAACCCGCATGGGACCGTCCACGGCGGGGTGATCGCGACCCTGCTGGACTCGGTGATGGGGTGTGCGGTGCACACGGAACTCGCAGCTGGCGTGGGATACACGACGCTGGAACTGAAGGTGAACTACCTGCGCGCCGTTGGCCTGACCGGTGAGCGACTGATCGGCGAAGGCACGACGATTCATGTCGGCCGCCGAACCGCGGTGGCCGAGGGCACCGTGCGCAATGGCGCAGGCACGCTGGTCGGGCATGCCACCACGACGTGCCTGATCCTGTCGTGACCAGGCCACCGCGCACTAGGGACTAGCTGCGTCGGCCCGGCGCAGCAGGATGCTGCGCTCCCCTTCGTTGCGCGTGCGGGCGGCTGCGGTGCGGAACGCCTCTGCCGCTTCGGTATGCCGCCCCGCCCGCTCGAGCAGGTCGCCATACACGCCGGGGATGAGGGGTGAATCGCCGAGCGCGTCCGCGGAAACCGCTGCCAGCACAGCAAGTCCGGCGTCCGGGTCGAAGGCGCGGCCGTGCGCTACGGCGCGGTTGACCTCCACGACAGGGCCCGGTGCAGCGGCGGCCAGCACGTCATACAGCGTGGCGATGCGGCGCCAGTCGGTGTCCCCGGCCCGGGTCGCGCGGGCGTGCTGCGCGGCGATCGAGGCCTGCAGGAAGTAGCGGCCGACCGGCCGGCGCCGCGCGGCGAGCAGTTCCGCGGCGCGCAGGGCGCCGAGTCCGCGGCGGATCAGCAACTGGTCCCAGCGGGTGCGGTCCTGTGCCTCCAGCAGCACCGGCAGACCGTCGTCATCGAGCCGGGCCGGCATCCGGGAACCCTGGATCTCCAGCAGCGCCAGCAAACCCAGCACCTCCGGATCACCCGGCGCGAGTGCGGTCAGCATCCGGGCGAGCCGGATCCCCTCCTGGGCCAGCGCCGGCCGCATCCAATCGGCGCCGGACGTGGCGGCATACCCCTCGGTGAAGATGAGATAGATGACCGCCATCACGTCGTCGAGTCGCTTCGTGCGGTCGGCGCCGGTCGGCAGCTCGAACTCGGCACGCGTCGTAATCAACGTCCTCTTGGCGCGCGAAATGCGCTGTCCCATCGTCGATTCGGTGACCAGGAAGCTGCGCGCGATCTCCGCCGTGGTCAGGCCGCCGACCAGCCGCAACGTCAGCGCGGCCCGAGAGTCGGGAGTGAGCGACGGATGGCAGGACAGGAAGATCAGCCGCAGGACGTCGTCCTCGATGTGGTCGACCTGGGCATCGAGGTCCGGCATCTGCGGCTCCCGTCCGCCGTGTGCGTGCTCCAGCTCGGCGACCTTGCGCCGGTGCACTTCTGCCCGCCGGAAGTGGTCGATGCCGCGCCGCTTCGCGGTCGTCATCAGCCACGCGCCGGGATTGCCCGGTATGCCGGTCGCCGGCCATTGTTCGAGCGCCGCCACCAGCGCGTCCTGCGCGAGGTCCTCGGCGAGCGCCACGTCGCGGGTCATCCGGGTGAGGGCGCCCACGAGGCGGGCCGACTCGGCTCGCCAAGTGGCCACGATCGCCTCATGCGGGTCCTGCGTCTCGCTGGGCGGCGGCATCCGGCCAGCGTAGTGAGGCCGGCTCAGTCGCCGGGTGCCTCCGGTCCGTCCGAGATTTGCCGCAGTGTCGCGACGACGGTGACCTCGGGCCAGTGTTCGGCGTGCAATTGCGCGAACTTCTCCTGCTCGGCGACGGCATCCTCGAGACTGTCGAACTGCATGATGGACCACCCGCCGACCACTTCCTTGCCCTCGGCATACGGGCCGTCAACGCGGCTCACCTCACCCCCGCGGACGACGAAGTTGACGGCATCCTCGGTGCCGTAGAGCCCGCCGCCGTCGAGGAAGACACCCTTGGCCGCCTGCTCGCCGATGTAGACGTCCATCGCGTCGAACAACGACTGCGGCGGCATGCCGATGCCTTCTTCCATCCGCACGAATCCCATGAAACGCGGCATTGCGATCACTCCTTCTAGGTTGCTGGTGCGTGCTGTCACCCGTATGTCGAACAAGCCGGCGTCGCTTCGACATCGGCGATCCGGAAGTTTTCGGAGGCGTCAGAATCTTGTGCAACTGACCTACCAGTAAGTAACTTATCCTGCGCAGGTGACCTCCCTCACACCTTCGATAGGACAAGACATGGCACGCAGCAGGACCTTCGCAGCAATCGTCACGGGTGCCGTCGCAGCAGGCGCACTCGGCGGGTTGACCGCCGCGCCGGCGCATGCCGACACCAACTTCTTCAGTTACCACGGCAGCAGACCGCTGGCGTCCTACGCGCCCGGTGCCGTGCTGGGTACCCGCACCATCGACTATCACCTGGCCGGCATCGCGCTGCCGGTGAAAGTCGAACAGATCCTCTACCGGACCCAGAACGCCGTGGGGGCACCGGACGCCAACGTCACGTCGGTCATCCTGCCGCCGGGCAGGGCCAAGTCCGGCGAGGCCGTCTCCTACCAGTCGTTCTACGACTCGCTGAGCGTTGCGGACAGCCCGTCACGGGTCTTCGCCGGAGACCAGCGTTTCCCCGGTGGAGTCATCCCTAACATCGAGACCGCCCTGATCGCGCCGATGCTGCTGCAGGGCTATCCGATCGTCGTGCCCGACACCGAGGGGCCGACCGCCGACTTCGCGGCGGGCCCGGAGTATGGCGCGACGACCCTCGACTCGATCCGCGCGGCCAGCAGCGCCGCAGGCACCGGCATCAACGCCAGCACGAAGCTCGCGCTCTTCGGCTACTCCGGCGGGGCCATCGGGACCAATTGGGCGGCGGCGATGGCACCGTCATACGCACCGGACGTGAACAAGCGACTGGTGGGCGCCTCCGAAGGCGGCCTGCTCGTCGACCCGGCGCACAACCTGAAGTACGTGTCGGGCAGCCCGGTCTGGGCGGGTGTCGCGCCGATGGCGCTTGCCGGCGCGTCGCGGGCGTACGGGCTGAACCTGGCGCCATACGTCAGCACGTCTGGCGCGAGCGTGCTGGCCGGGGTGCAGAACGACTCCATCGCCCAGGGGCTGCTGGCGAACCCGTTCATCACCTGGCAGCAACTGGTCAAGCCGCAGTATGCGAACCCCGACTCGATCAAGCCGTTCGTCGACGCCGTCAACAAGCTCAACCTCGGGCAGCGGCCGTCACCGACGGTGCCGATGTTCATCGAGCAGGGCGCGGGTGGCTTCTTCGAAGGGACGCCCGGCAACAAGCCCGGCATCGGGGCCGGCGACGGTGTGATGATCACCGGTGACGTGCGGAGTCTGGCCCGGCAGTACTGCGCATCGGGTACGACGGTGAAATACACCCAGCAGGACCTGCTGTCGCACGTGGCGACCGCCGTGCCCTGGGCCACCGCGTCCATCGGATGGATCAACGACCGCTTCGCCGGCCAGGCCGCACCCAGCTCGTGCGGGTCCATCCCGGCAGGCAATTCGCTGGCGCCCGAGGTGTATGCCGGTAGCTGACGACCGGCCTACTCGTAGACGTACTTCTGCGGGCCGGGGAAGATCCACGACAGGCCGTCGCGGAGCCGGTCGCGCCAGTCCTCCCAGGAGTGGCCGTCGCGCGCCTCGACATACCGGACGCGCATGCCGGCCCGCTCGAAGACGGGCACCATCGACCGGTTGGGCACGATCAGCGGCTCGTAGGTTCCACATGAAACGAACAGCCGGCCCGCGACCTTGCGCGGCGCCGCGCGGTAGCGGTTCATGAAGCGGACCACCGGGTCGAAGACCGGGCCGCCGTCGTGGTCGGTGCCGATGTCGGTGAAGACGAACGAGCCGGACTGCAGGATCAGCGACCCGAACACGTCCGGATAGCGGTATGCCGTAGACAGGCTCGCGACGGCGCCGAACGACGCACCCATCAGGCAACGCCCGGAAGGTGTTGTCAGCAAGGGAAACTGATCTTCCAGGGTGGGAATGAGCTCCTTGACGACGAACCGGGCGTGCTGCACCGAGTTGGCGTATTCACGGTTGCGGTCTCCGGGATTGCTGAAGACGACGACGGTCTCGGCCATGTCGAGCCGGTGGATCAGGTTGTCCAGCACCGTCTTCATTGCTGCGTAGTGCAGGTAGTCGTCGCCGTCGTGCACTACCAGCAACGGGTAGGAGTGCGTCATGCGAAACCGTGCCGGCAGGTAGACCCGCGCCTCGGTGCGACGTCGCAAAGCCCCGGACTGCACTGTCAGATCGATGATTTCACCCGGCCGCGCATCCGGGTCGGGGTGGACCCAATCGGGCACGGCATACCCGGTGGCCTGGCACACCGAGGAGGACCCCACCGGACTGTTGGCGACATGTGGGTTGAGCGGGTCATTGCCCTGCTCGTAATGCTCCCCGTGTCGCACCTCGAGCTGGTATTCCACCCGGGATCCCGCAGGAAGCTCCAGCACCACGAACCACAGCGAGGTCTCCCCCAGGCGGCGCATCGGCACCCGCTGCGGCTGCCCGACGATCCGGTGCCGCACCCAGACCTCGTCTGCCTGGCCGCGGTAGAGAAAGGTGCAGTGCTCGCCCTCCACAACCGGAACGTCGTGGAGTTGTAGAAAACGGTCAATGGACTGCTCATCCAACGGTTTTCGTGCACGCAGGCGGTGTATGGCGAGTTGCTTAGCCATCGATTGACTCCTCGGCTGGTGGCGCGGTCACCACGCAGGACAGGCCACCAGATGTCCCGATCACCGGGGTGCCGGCAGGCAGCGCTCCGTCGGCCGGCACATCCACGCGTGCGCCAGGGTCGAGCGGGACGCAGAGTGCGGGAGCAAATCGCCTGGCAAGCAAGGACATCCGGTCGGTGTTGTTCATGTGCAGGCGCTTGTGCGCCGACGGCAGGACCACCGTGTCGCGCAGCAGCGCGAGGCCGTCGTCATACACCTCCGGTGGGCGGGGGCCGCGAATCGCGTTGTCGTTGAAGAGAACCACGCGCTCGGTCAGGACCATGGCGCCCGCCGACCAGGCGATGATCGGCAACCGATCGAGCCCCGCCGGCACCACATTGAACAGGTGCAGTGCGTCCAGCAGCTCCGCCACATGACCGCCGGCGATCACCACCGCTTCCGTCTGCGCGAGCACCTGCGCGACCTCCGCCCGATGGGCGGCGATCAACGGGTGCTCGTGCGGCCGGGTCAGGTCGTAGAACTCGGCGTCGATGTCCCGCACCCGCTCCAGGTGACGCCGGTCCAGGGAGCGCAACACTTCTTCGGCATCGCGCAGGGCGAATTCCCTGGAGCGCGAAGATCTTTCGGTCTGTTCACGCAACTCGGTGATTGCCCTGGACGTGTGGCTGACGCCGATCTGGTAGAGCTCCTGCATGTCGGAGAGTTCGGCCTGCCGCGCTCGGTGGGCAGCCGCGAAATCGGGGTCGCGGTCGAGGATCTCCTGTCGGCGGCTCCACAGGGCCAGATTGACCGCTCGGCCACCGAGGTGCTCCTGCAACTCACTGTCGGCGACCTCGCGCTCCTGCCAGCCGGCCGTGATGGTCGCGAACGGTCCGTCGAGCTGGAGGCCGGCGACGACCTTGTCGAGGCCGGGACGGCGCTGCGGGCCGAGCAGCACGATGCCCGACTGGTCCAAGCTCACTCCTTCTGTCACGCCTCTGCCCTCAGCTGCGGGCCTCGCTGCGCTCGTGTCCTCGCCTCGGTCCAAGCTCACTCTGCATGCACCTGCACGGTCCGCCCGACGTCGTCAAGCATCTCGCGCAGAACGTCGAAATCGTTGTGCCGCATACGAATCCAAGCGTTTGCCATGTAGCCCGCCGCAACCGGCTGGGTCGCGCTGCCGATCGGCAGATGTGCGTCGATCACCCACTCGCCGTAGCGATGGTTGATCTCGTCGATGCCGTCGATCGAGGTGATCGTGCCGTCCCGGTCGGGCCGCAGCGCGATGATTCCGGCGGCATACCGCCGGCTGGGCACATGCCACACGTGGTGGTGCACGATCGCGTCCGCCCAGGCACGATAGATGTCCATCTCATTGCCCGCGGCGTACAGGTCCCAGCAGCCCACACCGGGCGGCCGGGCGCCGATCTCGCTGAACCGCAAGCCTTTCGGGCTGACAAAGTATTCCATGTGCGTCGGTGCGGTCTGGATGCCGAGCACCTCGTTGACCCGCTCGCCGAGCGCGCGCAACTCGCCGTAGAACGGTGCCGAGTCGACCCGGTTCGTCGCGATGAACTGCGGGCTGATCCACCGCGTGCGCATCGCCTCCAGCACGCCCGGGTAGTAGTGCGACGCGAAGTCAATGGCGATCGCGCCGTCGACGCTGAGCGTGTCATAGAAACCTTCGTGACCCTCCACGAACTCCTCGATGGCGATCGACTCCGCACCGCCGAAAGATGCTGCCGCATCGACCAATTCGCGATAGTTGTCCACGCGCACCGTGCCGGCCGCGCCCGCACCGTCGCGCGGCTTCAGAATCACCGGGTAGCCGTGCTCGTCGACGAAGTCGCGCAGGTCGTCCAGCTGGTGGGCGGCCGCCGACACTGCAGTCGGAACGCCCGCCGCGCGCAGCGCCTCCTTCATGGCGGGCTTGTCGCGGCACAGCCAGGTCGTGCGCACCGACGTGCCGGGTATGCCAAGGGCCTCCCGCACGATCGCCGCGGGCAGCGTGTGCGCCTCGATCGTCGCCTCCATCCCGTCGATCCACGCGATCGACTGGAAGTGCTCGACAGCCGTCCGCAGTTGGTCGACGTCGGTGACCGAGCCGACCTGGTAGTAGTGGCCGATCCACGACTGCAGCTGCTCGTCCAGCCACTCCCAGGGCGTCTCGCCCACGGCGAAGACGGTTGCTCCGACCTCGTGCAGGGCGCGCGCGAACTCCCGCTGGTTGCGCGGGAAGTTCGGCTCGACGAAGACGATGTTCATGACACGCCAGGCTAACGACAATCGGGCGGCGGGCACAGATGGCGCGCGTTGTCGGTGGTCGCTGCGAACATGCGTTCGTGACAGAGGGCAGTTTCCTGCACGCCGACCTCGACTCGTTCTACGCCAGCGTCGCCCAGCGGGACGATCCGGCGCTGCGTGGGCGGCCCGTGGCCGTCGGTGGCGGCATCGTGCTCGCCGCCAGCTACGAGGCGAAGGCGTGCGGGGTGCGCACCGCAATGTCCGGGCGCGTCGCCCGGAGACTGTGCCCCGGCTTGATCGAGGTGCCCCCGGCGTTCACCGCGTATGTCGAGGCGTCGCGCGCAGTGTTCGAGGTGTTCCGCGACATCACACCGGTCGTTGAGGGGATCTCGATCGACGAGGCGTTCCTGGACGTCGGCGGACTCGCCCGGCTCAGCGGCGCACCCAGTCGCATCGGTGCGACCTTGCGCCGGCGAGTGAAGGCCGAAGTCGGGCTGCCGATCTCGGTCGGCATCGCCAGCAGCAAGTTCCTGGCCAAGGTGGCGAGCGCGGCGAGCAAGCCGGACGGCCTGCTCAGCGTGCCCGTCGGCGAGGAGCTGAGCTTCCTGCACCCATTGCCGATCGAGGCACTGTGGGGTGTCGGCAAGGTCACCTCCGCCCGGTTGCACGACCGGGGCATCGCCACCATCGGGGCGCTGGCAGCGCTCGAACGAGACACTCTCGTCTCGATCGTCGGCCGCGCGGGTGGGCAGCACCTGCACGCGCTGTCGCACGGGCTCGACCCACGGCGGGTGGAGACGGGGCACCGGCGCCGGTCGGTCGGGGCGCAACGGGCGATCGGCCGCGGGCGGCATACCGGCGAGGAACTCGACGCCACGCTGATCAGCCTGGTCGACAAAGTGACCCGCAGGATGCGCTCCGGGGACGCGATCGGACGCACCTTCGTGCTGCGCCTGCGCTTCGACGACATGACGCGCGTGACCCGGTCGTGCACCATACGCCGCGGCACGGCGGGCACCGACGCCTGGCTGGCGGCCGGTCGTGCCCTGCTCGGCGACGCGATGCCGATGATCGTCGATCGCGGGGTCACGCTGATCGGCATCAGCATCACCGGCCTGGACGGTGCCGACACGGAGCAACTCGAACTGCCCTTCGACCCGCGGGAGCCGTCCCGGCTCGACGGCGCGCTGGATGCAGTCCGAGAGAAATTCGGCTCGTCAGCGATCACCCGCGGGGTGCTGGTCGGCCGCGCCGAGGGCTTCAGCGCGCCCCAGCTGGACGCGCCCTTGCGCCGATGATCGTGCGTCGGCTCCGAACGGATGTCGCCGCGGGATCAGCTGCCGGCCGCGTGCCGGCCGCGCCGGGCTCCGGCGTCGGACAACGCGTCGTCGACCTTCGCCTCCGCAGCGCCGACGAGGTCGCCCTGGGCGGCCTCGGCTCCCGCGGCATCGGCCCGCTCCACCACCGGAAGTGACCGGTCGTCCACCGTGACCACCGCGGCCTTCTTCCGGCCACTGACGAAGAGCGCGACCGCTCCCACGCCGGCCAGCAGCCCGAGCGCGATCAGCACCTTGCCCTTGCGGCGCCTCTTCTTCGCCGCGACGGCGGGCACCGCAGCCTCGACCGCGTCCCGTGCCTGCTGCGGCAGGGCGGCATACGCCTGCTGGGTGCTGGTCGCCGCGGAGTCGACTGCGGCCTGAATGCGCGGCAGCCATTCCTCGGTGAACAGGTGCGTCGCCTGGTCCTTGGTCAGCCCGGCTTCCTGGACGCGTTCGACGGCAGGCGCCACCGCATCCTGCACGCTGCCCGCCGCGTCCGTGGTGGCGTCCTTGAGCTTGGCGACCTGGGGTGCCGCGGCGTCCGCGGCGTCCTGCGCTGCCGCTTTCACCTTGGCGACTTGGGGAGCCGCGTTGTCGGCTGCGTTCTTCACCGCTTCCTTGGCCTTGGCGACCTGAGGTGCTGCGGAGTCCGCGACAGCGGCAGCGGCGTCCCCGAGGTGATCGACGACGCGTTCGGCGACCGGAGTCGCCTTCTCCTTGACCGCGGTGGCCGCTGCGGAGGCCGAAGCCAGCAGATCCTCGGCCTTGTCCGTCGCCGCGTCCTGACGGGTGGTCTTGCTGGGCACGTGAAGTCCTCCCTCGGTGGTTGGCTTTCGCCTTATCCTGCCAACGATCGGATCCGGCCGCCAACGCGGGACGTGGGGCGAAGCCTTCTGCAGGTGTGCCGGGATGCGAGACTGTCCGCATGATTGCAACGCTGCACACGAATCACGGCGACATCAAAGTCAACCTGTTCCCGAACGACGCACCCAGGACGGTCGAGAACTTCGTCGGCCTGGCGCAGGGGACCAAGGACTACCAGGACGACGCTGGCCGCACCAGCCCGACGCCGTACTACGACGGACTCACCTTCCACCGCATCATCCCGGGTTTCATGATTCAGGGTGGCTGCCCGCAGGGGATCGGCGTCGGCGGTCCGGGCTACACCTTCGACGACGAGATCTCCCCGGACAAGAACTTCACCGCACCATACATCCTGGCGATGGCGAACGCCGGCACCCGCGGTGGTCGCGGCACCAACGGCTCGCAGTTCTTCATCACCGTCGGTCCGACCACCTGGCTGCAGGGCAAGCACACCATCTTCGGCGAGGTCGCCGACCAGCCGAGCCGTGACGTGGTCGACGCGATCGCGGGCGTGCCGACCGGTGCGCAGGACCGCCCGGTCGAGCCGGTTGTGATCGAGAAGGTCACCGTCGAGCAGTGACCGAGCACGGGGGCTTCGGCCCTACCTGCCCACGCCACCCCGACCGGGTGGCGCTGGTTTCCTGCCAGCGCTGCGGCCGGCCGACCTGTGCCGAATGCCAGCGGCCGGCCGCAGTGGGCGTCCAGTGTGTCGACTGCGTCAAGGCCCAGCAGCGGCGCTCGCGCACCCTTGTCACCGCCTTCGGCGGCCGGGCAACGCAGGGCCGGCCGGTCGTCACGATCAGCCTCATCGCGATCTGCGCGGTGGTCTGGGTCGGCCAGCGAGTCAACAGCAAGGTCACCACGGACCTCTGGTATGTGCCGATTCTGTCCAAGGAGGATCCGTGGCGGTTCCTCACTGCCGCGTTCGTCCACTCACCGGACACCCCGTTCCACCTGCTGTTCGACATGTACGCCCTGTGGATCGTCGGGCAGTACCTCGAGCCAATGCTCGGCCGAGTCCGGTTCCTCGCGCTCTATCTCATCTCCGCGGTGGGCGGATCGGTCGGCTTCGAGTTGCTGGCCTCCACCCCGAAGACGGTGACCGACTACAACGTCGGCTGGCTGACTCCCACGGTCGGCGCATCCGGCGCCGTCTTCGGCTTGTTCGTAGCCGTGGTCGTGCTCAACCGTCACCTGGGCCTGCAGATCGGTCCGATGATCAGCCTGATCGCGATCAACGCCGTGCTCGGTTTCGTGGTGCCGGACGTCGCCTGGCAGTCGCACGTCGGCGGCGCGGTCACCGGCGGGCTGTGTGCGGGAGCCATTGCCGTCCTCGGCCGCCAGCGTGCCACCATGCAGTGGGCCGCGCTCGCCGGAGTGACCGTGCTGCTGATCGTGCTGGCCGTCATACGTTTCGACGCCGTGCACCTGCCAACGGCCTGATCTCCTCCGCCGTCGGCCGTATGACGGAACCGCGCCGACGCCAAAGCTTCGTGACAGGCCGTAGAGGGTCCATTTGCAGCACCTGCGCGTGAATTTCTCTCGTATTTGTCGCGGGATGCCGGGCGCACGGTCGCCCCGAGTGTCCTGGTTCGGCGGCGCACGGCGATTCGGCGGCTGAGTCTCGATCAGACGATCGAAGTTACATTGCTGTAGTTTTCCACTGCTTGTGGATAACTGTGTGGACAACTGCGCTGCGGGACACGGTGGGCCCGAGGGAGCGCCTCCGCGGTGATGCCGGTCGCGCCACGCCCCCCACCATTGACGCTCGAAACCGCCGCTGACGGTGTAGCTGCCCCGTCAGCGGCGGTTTCGAGCGTCAGCGGGCAGTTCGGCCGTCGCCGGTGGTCCGTGCGGCCGGGCCGTACCCCCAGAATTACAGCCATGTAGTTTTCCACTGGCTGTGGATAACCCAGTGGATAACTCGGGGAGCGCGACGCGGCCTCAGCGCCAGCGCGTCGTCATACCGAAGCCGACCAGGATCAGCACGAAGCCGATCGCCATATTGCCCAGCCCGATGCCGGGGATCGGGTACTTCTCCGCGGACAGGTAGTAGACGACCAGCCAGAAAAGTCCGATAACCATGAATGCGCACAGCGTCGGCACCCACCAGCCGGGGCTCGGCGCGTCGATCGCCTTGGCCGCCCGCTTCTCGTCGCGCTCGATGTCCGCGGCCTTCCGGGCGGACTTCTTGGCTTCGCGCGCGGCTTCCTTCTCGGCCTCGCGCTGTGCCGCCTTGTTCGCGGCCTGCTTTGCGGCCAGGTCGTCGATCGCCTCGGCGCGTACCTCCGCCCTGTCGCCAGGCGCGGCGGTAGCCTCCTGCTCGGCGATCAGCTCGGCCTCGTCGATGTCGGCCTGGTCGGCCGGCTCGTCGGACTTGGTCATGGCGTCGCCCTCCTACGGCGGAATGGAACAATCGACGTCAAGAGTAGTCATCGGCCCCGTCGTGCCGGTGCCGGGCGACCAGGAAGGCTGCGAAACATGTGGCTGCCGCGCAGTCGCTGGGCGTATGGCGTGCCCCTGATCGCCGGTGCCGCCGGCCTGCTCTTCGGCGTCAGCGCAGCCACCTCGCACGGCACCGACCTGCGGCCGGGCACCCGCGATCTGGTGCAGGTCGTGCAGGACGGCAACCACAAGGTCGCCGTGCAGGCCAAGACGGTGTCCCGGCTGCAGACGCAGGTCGCGCAGCTGGGCCGCCGGGACGCGCCCGGCTCGGCCCGCCTCAAGCAGACGACGCGCACGGCCGACGGCTACGCGGCAACGGCCGGCCTCAGCAGCGTCACCGGCGAGGTGGTGTCGGTCTCCCTGAACGACTCCCACCGCGACCCGTCCACCCTTCCCCCGGGCGCCAACCTGGACTGGCTGGTCGTGCACCAGCAGGACGTCCAGGCAGTGGTCAACGCGCTGTGGGCGGGCGGTGCGACGGCGATGATGCTGATGGACCAGCGGGTGATCTCGACCTCGGCCGTGCGCTGCGTCGGCAACACTCTGCTGCTGCAGGGCCGCGTCTACTCACCGCCGTTCGTCATCAAGGCGATGGGCGACCCCGCGAAGCTGCGCGCGGCGCTCGACGACGACCCGGACGTCGAGAACTACAAGGTCTACGTCACCCAGGTCGGCCTGGGCTACGACGTGAGCACGGGCAAGGAGACGTTCCCGGCATACCAGGGCGCGTTGGACCTGAAATACGCGAAGGTTGGGAAGTAACGCCGTATGACGAACATTCTGGTGATCGACAACTACGACAGCTTCGTCTTCACGATCGTCGGCTACCTGCAGCAGCTGGGTGCGCAGACGACGGTGGTGCGCAACGACGCGATCACCGCCGACGACGGTGAGGGGTATGCCGGGGTGCTGATCTCCCCCGGGCCGGGCACGCCGCAGGAGGCGGGCGTCTCGATGGCGATGATCGCCACGTGCGCGCAGCGGGAGCAGCCGATGTTCGGCGTCTGCCTGGGCCACCAGGCCCTCGGGGTCGTGTATGGCGCGACGGTCGACCGCGCGCCGGAGTTGCTGCACGGCAAGACGTCCCGGATCGTGCACGACGGCGAGGGCGTGCTCGCCGGGCTGCCGAGCCCGTTCACGGCGACGCGCTACCACTCACTGGCGATCATGCCGGGCACCGTGTCCGACGAGCTCGAGGTGACCGCACGCACCGACAGCGGCGTCATCATGGGCGTGCAGCACCGCGCCCTGCCGCTGTATGGCGTGCAGTTCCACCCCGAGTCGGTGCTCACCGAGGGCGGTCACCGGATGTTGGCCAACTGGCTCGAGCTGTGCGGCCTGCAGGGTGCGGTCGAGCGGTCAGCCGGGCTGGCGCCGCTGGTGCACAACGCCTGAGCTGCCCTGCGGATCGAGAGGACCCGCAACGCATTGAGGGGACCCCATACCCGGCCCGGATATGGGGTCCCCTTAATCAGTGTGGGGTCCTCTCGATTAGGTCACTCGTCGCCGTCGCCCGCGTCACCGGCGGTCTTGGTGGGCCCCGGTGACGGCTTCGTCGAGGGGCTGGTCGAGGGTGGACTCGACGGGCTGCTGCTCGGCGAGCTGTGGTGGCTGGTCGGCGAGCTGGGCGGCGAGACCGTGACGGTGGTGGACAGCACTCCGACAGTGAGCGTGACGGTCGAGTTGATGTCGACCAGCTTGCCCTCGGAGGGTGAGACCTTCTGCACCTTGCCGGCCTGATCCGCGTCGGTGACCAGCACCTGCTTGGACTCACCGACTTTCAGGTGAGCCTGCAGGATCGCCAGCTGGGCCGATCCGGCGTCCTGGCCCACCAGACCGGTCGGCACGTGCTCCTTGCCGTTGCTCACGGTCAGGACGACGGGTTGGCTCGGGTCGGCCGACGAACCGAGCGCCGGCTGCGCGGACACGACCTCACCCTTGGCGTACTGCGTGTCGGCGACCTCCTGGCCGGCCACCTGCACCTTGGTGAAGCCGGCCTTGTTCAGGATCTGTTTCGCCTCGTCGACGCTCTTGCCCGAGACGTCGGGCAGCTGCACGAGTCCGGGCCCGTTGCTGACGTTGAGCTGGATCTGGGTGCTCGGATCGACCGAGGTGCCGCGCGTCGGGTCGGTGCCTACGACATACCCTTTGGCGACGTCGTTGCTGTGGACCTCGTGGACGACGACGTCGTCGAAGCCGGCCTTGGCGAGGATCGCCTTCGCCTGCGCCTCGGAACGCTGCACGACGTTGGGGATCACCTCGGTCGTCGGGCCGTTGTTGCGGCCGTTCATCACGAGGTAGCCGATGCCGAGGATGGCCAGCAGTGCCACGACTCCGGCCGCGACCCACAAGCCGGTGAGCTTGCGCGGCGGCGGGCTCTCGTGGATCTCACGGGTGTTGTCCCGGCGCGTGGGCGGCGGCGGAGCCTGCGGCTCGTGCGCGAGGACCGACGCACCAGCGGCGCCGGCGCTGAGCACGGCCGTCGCGCCATCGCTGAGCGGCGCGCCGGTGCGCGCTGCCTGCAGGTCGCTGCGGAAATCGCCCGCGGTCTGGTATCGGTCTTCCCGCCGCTTGGCGAGGGAGTGCAGCGTCACCGCGTCCATCGCCTTGGGCACGGACGGCTCGTATGCCGACGGCGGTTTCGGCGGATCGGTGATGTGCTGGTAGACCAGCGAGACCGGCTCGCCGATGAACGGCGTGCGGCCGGTGAGCAGTTCGAAGAGCACGCACCCGGCCGAGTAGAGGTCGGAGCGGGCGTCGACTGTCTCGCCCTGCGCCTGCTCCGGCGACAGGTAGCGCGCGGTGCCGACCACGGCCTGCGCGGACGTCATCGTCGCGCCCGTGTCGGCCAGGGCGCGCGCGATGCCGAAGTCCATCACCTTGACGCTGCCGCCCTTGGTCAGCATCACGTTCGCCGGCTTGATGTCGCGGTGCACGATGCCCTTGTCGTGCGAATACTCCAGCGCGGACAGGATGCCCATCGTCACGCGGGCCGCCTCGTCCGGGGAGAGCTTGCCCTCCTCGTTGAGGATCTCGCGCAGGGTCTGCCCGTCGACATACTCCATCACGATGTAGGGGATGTCGACGGTGGCGCCGCCGGTCTCGGTGAAGGTGTCCTCGCCCGAGTCGTAGACGGCGACGATCGCGTGGTGGGACAGCCCGGCTGCGGCATGCGCCTCGCGCCGGAAGCGGGTCAGGAAGGTGCTGTCGCGCGCCAGGTCGGCGCGCAGCATCTTGATGGCGACCGTGCGGCCGAGCCGGTTGTCATGCCCGAGATGCACCTCCGCCATACCGCCGCGGCCGATCAGCTCACCGACCTCGTAACGGTCGCCGAGGATGCGGGGCAAGCCTTCGCCGTCGGTCACGAGTTGCCTTCCGGGCTGTAGGTGGTCAGGTTGTTGCTGAACGGTCCGGTGTTGGGCGCCGTCGGCACCTTGGCCCCGGAACCGCCGTCTCTGGCGAGTATGACGCCCACGACGACCGCGATCACGACGAGCACCGCGACGCCGCCGAGGATCAGCCACAGGGCGCGCTTGCTTCCGCCTGTGGCGGCAACCGCCTGGCTGCCGGAGGTCGCGACCGCGGGTGCCGGAGCCGAATGTGCCTTGCGCTGGGCACGGGACTTCGGCTGCTGCGTGCTGGGTGTCTGGGCCTGCCCGCCGGAGCGCGGACCGGCCGCCGGACCCGGCTGGAGGCCGGAGGGGGAGCCGGGCTGCGGACCGGACGGCGCGGTGAAACCACCGTTCGGACTGGGCCGCGGCGGGGTCGCCCAGACGTTGAGCCCCATCTGCTCGCTGTCCGTGACGGCCTGGCGCAGGGCACGCCCGAACTCCTGCGCCGAGCTGGGGCGCTGCGCCGGGTCCTTGCGCAGTCCGGCGTGCACGACCGCGCGCATCGGTGCCGGCACCTCCGTGGGCAGTGGCGGCGGCTCCTCGTTGACGTGCGCGAGTGCGAGCGCGACGGCACTGTCGGCGGTGAACGGCCTTCTGCCGCCGAGCATTTCGTAGGTGACAACGGCCAGCGAGTAGACGTCGGTGAGGGCGGTGGTCTCCCGGCCCATCGCAGCCTCCGGCGCGAGGTACTGGGCGGTGCCCATGACCTCTCCCGTCCGGGTCATCGCCGCCGAGCCGACAGCGCGCGCGATGCCGAAGTCGGTCAGTTTCACCACGCCGTCATGGGTCACCAGCATGTTGGCCGGCTTCACGTCGCGGTGGATCAGCCCGGCGCGGTGCGCAGCCTGCAGCGCCGCCGCTGCCTGGCCCATCAGGTTGGCGGTGTCGGCAGCCGAGATCGGCCCGCGCTCGTGCAGGATCGTCGACAGCGGCTTGCCGGGCACGAACTCCATCACCAGGTAGGCGAGGCTGCCCTCCTCGCCGTAGTCGTAGACCTGGGCGATGTTGCCGTGCGCCAGTGCCGCCGACAGACGGGCCTCGTTGCGGAACCGCTCGGTGAACCCCTTTTCGTCGGTCAGGCCCTCCTTGAGCAGCTTCACCGCCACGTTCCGGCCGAGGATCTCGTCGCTGGCCTGCCACACCTCACCCATGCCGCCGGCCGCGATGCGGTGGGTCAGCCGGTAGCGGCCGCCCATCAGGTCACCCGCTTGGCTCATGCTGGTCGCTCGCTTCGCTCGCTCACTTGCCGATCACTGCTTCCATCACCTGTTTGGCGATCGGTGCTGCCACCAGACCACCAGTCGCCTCTTGTCCGACCGTGCCGCCGTTCTCGACCAGCACCGCCACTGCCACCGTCGGGTTGTCTGCGGGCGCGAACGCGGTGAACCACACGTCGGCGTTGCGTCCCTTGCCGTGCTGCGCGGTGCCCGTCTTGCCCGCCACTTTGATGCCCGGGATGGCCGCAGTGGTTGCCGTGCCCTGAGTCACCACCGACTCCATCATGTCGGTCAGGGAGTCTGCGGTGCTCTTCGAGATCGGCGTGGAGAACGTCTTGGGATCGGTCGATTCGATCACGTCGAGGTTCCCGTCCCGCACTGACTGGACGAGGTATGGCGTCATCTCCTTGCCGCCGTTGGCGATCGTGGCACTCACCATCGCCATCTGCAGCGGGCTTGCGCGCACGTCGAACTGGCCGATCGACGACTGTGCGAGCTCGGGCTTGTTGAGGCTGCCCGGGAAGACGCTCGGTGTCACGGACATCGGGATGGACAGCGGCTGACCGAAGCCGAACTTGGTGGCCATCGACCGCACGGCATCCTGCCCGAGCTCCATCCCGAGCGAGGCGTATGCCGTGTTGCAACTGATCGTCAGCGCCCGTTTGAGGGTGACCTTGCCGCCCGGCCCGCAGTTGCCCGGCCAGTCGTTGGGCAGGTAGTTGTCCGTGCCGGGCAGTCGCAGCCGGGCCGGGCCGGGCAGCTCTGAATTTTCGGTGTACTTGCCGGACTCAAGTGCGGCCGCGGCGTCGATGAGCTTGAACGTCGACCCGGGCGGAGAGAGGTTGCCGTTGATCGCCCGGTTGAGCAGCGGCTGCGCCGGGTCCTTCAGGAGCGCGGTGTACGACGACTGCACCTTGTCCAAGTTGTGGCTGGCCAGCAGGTTCGGGTTGTAGGTCGGGCTGGTCACCATCGCCAGGATCGCACCGGTCTTGGGGTCGAGCGCAACTACTGCTCCGCGCTGGTTGCCCAGGGCCTTTGCCGCAGCCTCCTGGGCCTTGGCGTTGATGGTCAGTTGCACGCTCGCGCCCTGCGCCGATTGGCCGGTCAGGATCTCGGTCAGCCGCCGGTAGAACAGTTTGTCCGAGCTGCCGTTGAGCAGGTTGTCGTAGCTGCGCTCGATCCCTGTGCTGCCGTAGGTGAATGAGAAATAGCCGGTCACGTCGGCATACAACGACCCCTGCGGGTAGGTGCGCAGCCACTTGAACTGGTCGTCGGTCCGCTTCGACACCGCGACCGCGGTGCCGCCGACCAGGATGGACCCGCGTTCCTTGCTGTATGACGCGAGCAGCGTGCGCCGGTTGCCGGGACGGTCGTCCAGGGACCGGGCCTGCACGAACTGGATCAGCGTCGTGGAGATCAGCAGCGCGCAGAACATCGCGGCGATCACCATCCCGAGGCGGCGAATGGGTGCGTTCATGCCCGTCCCCTCTGTGCGTGCGGGGCTCGTGTGGTGACCACCTGGGTGTCCTCGGAGGCGAGCCGTTCGGCGCGGGTGTCGGTGGCGGGGCGCCGGGCCTGGTCGCTGATGCGCAGCAGCAGGGCGATGATCACCCAGTTGGCGAGCAGGGACGAGCCACCGGCGGACAGGAACGGCGTGGTCAGCCCGGTCAGCGGGATGACGCGGGTGACGCCGCCGACGACCACGAAGACCTGCAGTGCCATCGAGAAGGCGAGCCCGGTCGCCAGCAGCTTGCCGAAGCCGTCGCGGGAGGCCAGGGCGGCCCGCAGGCCGCGCTCGACGATCAGTCCGTAGAGCGCCAGGATCGCGAAGAGACCGACCAGACCCAGCTCTTCGCCGAACGACGGGATGATGAAGTCGCTGTTGGCGTAGTAGGTGAGTTCTGGGTGTCCCTGGCCGAGTCCGGTGCCGAAGAGACCACCTGCCGCCATGCCCATCAGGCCCTTGGCGATCTGGTCGGACATGCCCGGCGCGAACGGGTTGAGCCAGAGCGTCACCCGCTCCTGGAAGTGCGCGAAGAGGATCGACGCGACATACGTGCCGACGAGGAACAGGCCGAGCCCGATGATGATCCAGGAGCGGCGTTCCGTTGCGACATACAGCATGCCGACGAAGAGGCCGAAGAACAGCAGCGAGGTGCCGAGGTCAGACTCGAAGACGAGCACTCCGAGGGAGGCAATCCAGGCGATGAGGATGGGGCCCATGTCGCGGGCGCGCGGCAGCGGCAGCCCGAGCACGCGGCGGCCGACCAGGGAGAGCGCGTCGCGGGTCTGCACCAGGTAGCTGGCGAAGAAGATTGCGATCAGGATCTTGGCGACCTCGCTGGGCTGGAAGGAGAATCCGCCGAGGCCGATCCACACGCGAGAACCGTTGATATTGCGGCCGATCACCGGCAGCAGCGGCGTGAGCAGCAGGACGAAACCGGCCAGTCCGAAGCTGAAGGTGTAGCGCCGCAGCCGGCGGTGGTCCGGGACCAGGAAGATCAGCGCGACGGCCGCGGCGACCCCGACGACGGTCCACATCAACTGCTTGGGCGCGGCATCGTCGAGGGCGCCCGGCGCGAGGTCGATGCGGTGGATCATCACCAGCCCGAGACCGTTGAGGAGCGTCACGATCGGCAGCAGCACTGGGTCGGCGTATGCCGCCTTCCAGCGCAGCACCAGGTGGAACGCGAACGCCACGACGGCAAAGCCGCCACCGACGGTGTAGAAGTCGACCGGCAGTGAATCCTCAATGGCCAGGCCGACATTGGCGTAGGCGACCAGCACGATCGCGATCGCGATGATCAGCAGCACCAGCTCGGTGTTGCGACGGGTCCGGGGGCGCGCGAGCGACAATGCCACGTCAGCAACTCCCCCCGTCGGCGACCTGTGTCTGGCAGGTGACCATGTCGGCGCGGAGGTTCTCCACTATGCCGATCGCGGCTTGGCGGCTGCTTGCGGTCATGCTGCGCGACGACACCCGGCTGCGGTCGGAACTCGGCAGGTCGGCGACCCAGATGTCGCTGACGATGTTGACCGAATGCAGCTGGATCGGCCCGAGGTTCTGTGAAATGCCTTGGTAAATGGTCACTTTGCCGTCGTGCTCGGCGATGTAGTACTGCCGCTGCGATGCGGCATACCCGAAGATCCCGAGCGCCGCGAGGACCGCGACAACCAGCAGGGCAAGCAGTCCGCGGCGCAACCAGACGAACCGGCGGGGACCCTCCTCCGCCAGCAGCGGGCCCGCGTCGTCCTGGTCGTCCTCGTCTGCGGGCGGCGCGCTGACCGCGCGGCTGAGCGCGGCGGCCTTCTCCGCCGGGCTGCGCGGCGCGGCGGCGCTGCCGGAGGGACCGTTGCCGTGGGCTGCGGCAGCGCCGACCAGTTGCGGGGAGGTCGTGCTCGATCCGTCGTTGCCGTCCACGACGTCGGCAACGATGACGGTAACGTTGTCCCGGGTCGCCGCTTTCAGCGCGATCGCGATCAGTGCGTCGGCGATCTCTGCTGGGCTGCCCTCGCCGGTGACGATCTGCTCGATGGTGGAGTGCGCGACGTAGTCGGACAGGCCATCGCAGCACAGCAGCAGCCGGTCACCCGGCTTCGCCTCGCGCAGCGACAGGTCCGGCTCGTCGTTCTCGCGGCCGGTGAGCACGCGTGTCACCAGGGACCGTTGCGGGTGGTGCTCGGCCTCTTCGGGGGTGATGCGGCCTTCGTCCAGCAGCGTCTGGACGAAGCTGTGGTCCTTCGTGATCTGGCTGAAGACGCCGTCGCGCACGAGGTAGGCGCGTGAGTCGCCGATGCTGGCCAGCGCCAGCATGTTTCCGCTGCGCAGGAAGGCGACCAGCGTGGTGCCCATCCCCTCCAGCTCGGGGTCGTCGTCCATCTCCGCACGCAAGCGGTCATTGGCGCTGTGAACCGCACCCGCCAGGCGGCGCAGGGCCTCGTCGCTACCGTAGGACTCGCCGTCGAGGCCGATCAGCTCCTGCACGACGGTCGAGCTGGCCATGTCACCAGCAGCGTGCCCGCCCATGCCGTCGGCGAGCACCAGCAGATCGGGTCCGGCATACCCCGAGTCCTCGTTGCGGGTCTTGCTGCCGAGACCGAGGTCCGTGCGCGCGGCATACCGCAGGGAGATCGACATGGGCTACTTCCTGGCCTCGAGCACCGTCTGGCCGATCCGCACCCGCGCACCCTCCGGGAGCGGGGTGCCTTCGCCGATGCGTTCGCTGCCGACGTAGGTGCCGTTGGTCGAGCCGAGGTCGTCGATCAGCCAGCCGTCGCCGCCGGGGTAGATCCGGGCGTGGCGGCCGCTGGCGAAGTCGTCGGAGAGAACGAGGGTGCACTCGGGGTTGCGGCCGATCAGCACGCCGTTCTCGGTGAGCGGGACGCTGCCGCCGCGCATCGGTCCCTCGATGATCGCCAGCCGGGTGGGTCCGCGACGTGCGGGCTTGGCGGCGCGAGCGGGTGCCGACTGCCCGCGGCCACGTCCGCGGGCGGCGGAGTGCGTGCCGTAGAGGTCGCCCCGGAGCACGCTGACGATGCTGAAGATGAACGCCCAGAGCAGCGCGAGCAACCCGAGCCGGATCGCCGTGAGAGTGAGTTCGCTCACCGGTGTCCGCCTTCGTGCAGCAGCAGGTGGGTGCGGCCGATGGTGAGGCGGTCTCCGTCGGCCAGGTGCATGGAGCCGATCGGGTCACCGTTGACGAAGGTGCCGTTGGTCGAGCCGAGGTCGCGAATGGTGATCACCTGGTGCGGACCGTCGAAGGTGATGCGAATCTCGCTGTGTCGCCTGGAAACTCCCGGGTCGTCGAGCACGATGTCGGCGTCGTCGTCACGGCCGATGACGGTGATCGCGCCGTTCAGCGGGTAGTGGTCGCCGTCGACGTCGAGCCACGGTCGCTGCCGGAGGCGTTTCGGGGCCGCCGGTGAGGGGCGGTGGTCGTCGCGCGCGCCGGCGGGGCGAGAGGGGTATGCCGGGCCGGGTGCGGCGGGGGCACTCACGGGTGCGGCCGGTGCCTGGGGCCAGCCGCCGGAGCGTGCTCCGGCGTGGTCGGTCGAGTAGCCGGGGGGACCCGCCTCGCTCTGGCCGGTCGAGTAGCCGGGGGAGCGCAGCGGAGGAGGTGTATCGAGACCCGGCGCCATACGTTCCGGCATACGCCGCATGCCGGGTTCCACCTGCCGGGCGGTGGAGGGGCGTAACCGGAACACTCCGGTCTCGAGACTGTCGTCCTCGGTGAACTGCACGCTGACCGGTCCGCCGGGCTGGTAGCGCTGGCTCTCGGCGTGCTCGGATGCCGTCGCGATCAAGTCGTCGGCGAGTTCGCCCTCGTCCTCGGTGACCAGCACCTCGTAGTCGGTGGTCGACAGCTCGATCACGAACAGGTTGGGCACGATTAAGCGCCGGCCCTTGCCTGCACTCACTGCGCGGTCATCCATCGCCCGGCGCATCGCGCTCGCGATCTCGACCGGCTGCACCTCGGAGCGGAATGCCTTCGCGAAGGCGCCGTTGACGCCGCGCTCGATGCTGCGTTCCAGCTTGTCGAAGATGCCCACGTGTCGCCTCCTTGCTCCGGGTCGTGACGGTTCGTCCATCCTGGCGGCGGCGCCGCGCACGTCATGGTAACTGTGTGGCGTATGACGTTCCGGCATACGCGCTGGGATCCGGCCAATTCGAGACCCGCTCTCCCGGTTCTCGCGAGTGACGGCTTCCTCGCCGAGCGACGGTGAGATTGCACCGTCTGTGGGCGAACTCGCCGTCATTCGGTGCGTTTCCCGCGGGTATGACGCCAGGATTTGGTGTTCTCCCGGCTGACAGGGCACACTGGTCCGGCACTCGCGCGAGTGGCGGAACGGCAGACGCGCTGGCTTCAGGTGCCAGTGTCCGAAAGGGCGTGGGGGTTCAAATCCCCCCTCGCGCACGCGAGGCAGGTTTCCGAACTTCACGGCAGTGGGGTGACAAACTCCGGCAACGGGGTGACTTGCACAAACGGTCCGTGACGACTTGGTCGTCACGGACCGTTCTCGTATGTCGGAGTTCGTGGACCCAAGTCCGAGGAGGCGCCGTGGCTGAGGCATCTGAGGTGCTCGCTGCGTTCGGCGCGCGCGTGGCCGAACTGCGCAGGGCGCGTGGGATGTCGCAGGCTGACCTCGCCTCGGCATCCGGTGTCGACCGGGTCAGCATTAGTCGAGTGGAACGTGGCCTCTAGCTGCCCACGACGGTTAACGGGACCAGGTGGGCGCTGTCCGCGATCGCGGCGCGTACGGTGCCGACCGATCCTGGCCGCAGCCACTCGCGGTCAATGGGCAGCGAGCAAATGAGGCGTCCTACCGGTAGCTCATTGCATTTTTGAACGGTCGTCCGAAGCGCCTTTCGCTCCCCGCGAGGTATGAACCCTGTCTGCGATAGAACGGCATCGAATGCCGAACCAACTACATGGGCTGCGAGGGCAGCACCGGTAAAAGGGAGTCTTGCTGATCAGCGATCTTGAACGGTTCTTCTGCAGTACAAGTCGCACCGAGCTTGCAGGCTGCTTGTCCGACGGCGACCACGCCCGTCTGGTCTTCATACCGTTGAAAGAGCTCGTGGAGATTCGCTGGCCAGGACGAGGTTGTGGCAACCGTGACGCGTGAGTTGACGCGCGCGATCACATCGCTTGCCCCGGTCGAAGGCAGTTGCGCCATATCCATAGATCGCTCCGTTCGGGTGCGATCGCCTGCCACCGACACATTCAAGTAAACCGGCAATATCCGACAACTGTGGACTACACGCCGGACGATGTCCCACTTCCCGGGCTCGGTAGCGGTATTGCGAACCGACTGTAGCTTGAACTTCAGCATCCCTCGGCCGCGCTGTTCTGGAGCCCTTCGTCTGCAGCAGACAGGCTTCGAATTCCAGATAGAATGAGAGGTCGAGGCTCGCGCTCAGCAAAGCGTTCCGGGGCGGCGCGGCACATCTCCGTCAGTCGCGTAAATGCAGTGAGTCTTGTGTCGAATTGGAGTTACAGCTGGCTACTGGGCGGTCGCACTGGCGGTGCTGAACTTGCGGCGGTGTTCGGCCGGGCTGAGGCCGGTCTCGCGCCGGATGAGCCGTCGGAGGGTGGTGGGGTCGTCATACCCCACGGAGTGGGCGATCTTCTCGAACGAATCTTGTGTCGTGGCAAGGGCGTACGTCGCTCGTTCGATGCGCAGGCGTTGGGCGTACTGGGTGATCGAGAGCCCGGTCGCCTGCAGGAATCGTCGCTGCAATGTTCTGGGATGCGTGGCTGTCACGTTCGCGAGGTGGGCGAGGGACGGCGCCGAGGCCAACTCCAGATCGAGTGTTTGTTGCGCGAGCCGCACCACTTCGTCGTGATGCTCGGTCGAGGGCAGCAATTCGATGTAGGGAAGCTGTTGGGACCGTGGGGCGTCGGCGATCATGAACTTCGCCGTACGCAGCATGATGCTCGGCCCCAGCATCGACTCGACGATTGACAACCCCAGGTCGAGCCACGCCATGATCCCGGCCGCGGTGACGACGTCCCCTTCGTCGATCACCATCTGCTCGGCGTCGAGAAGCACGCCCGGGAATCGCTTCTTGAACTCGTCGACGAAGGCCCAATGCGTTGTCGCGTGCCGGCGTTCCAGCACCCCCGTCTCGGCCAGCACGAAGACGCCGGCGCACAGCGCGCAGAGCGTGGCACCGTTGTGGCGCTGCTCCAGTGCCCAATCGCGCAGCGCCCGAACGGTGCTCATCCGCTCGGGAGGTATCAAGCTGGGCGGGAACAGCACGTGCGACGGCTTGTGCGGTGTCCCAGGGTGTGAGTCATAGCTGCATGTGACGGCCTCCTCGGACCAGACCCAGTGACTCACCCGGATGTGCTCGTTCGACCGCCCCGCAAGTGCCAGCTGCTCAGTCGCTATGCGAAAGACGTCGGTCAGGCCGTAGACGGCCGCGAGTTGGCAATCCGGGTACTGCACGATCGCAATCTCGCGCGATCGCGTGTCGTGATCTACCTCATCCGAGTCGCTCGTGACCATGGTGAACACCCTACGTCTCGCCTTACGGTCGACACGACCGATCGATGACGCATCCGGAATGAGAGGTGGGGTCCCGAATGAGAGACGAGCGACTCTGCGTCCGGCCGTGTCCTCCACGGCGCCGATGCGGGCATCGACAACAAGGGCCACGGCCAGCTCCGGGCGAGCGGCACCTGCCACTACCCAACCCAGTGTTGACACTGCATACATTGCCTCGTACCGTAATGCGAGCACTGTTAACATGCTCGATCCTGAGGGCTCGGTGCGAACGGGTCAGGGGCAATCGGCGCAGTGTGCGTGCACCTCGGCTCCAAGGGCGAGCACTGTGCAATCGAAAGGACCAAGCCGTGCAGACGATTCTGGGCGCGAACGGACAGATCGGGTCGGAGCTGGCCCACGAGCTGCACCGCAGCTACACGAGTGAGCTACGGCTGGTCAGCCGGAGTCCGAAGCGCCTGCATGACTCCGACGACCTGATGGCAGCGAACCTGATGGACCCCGAGGCGACCGAGGCCGCCGTGGCCGGCAGCGACGTGGCGTACTTCACCGTTGGGCTGCCGCCCGACGCCAAGCTCTGGGCGGAGCAGTTCCCGGTGATGATGGAGAACGCGATCGCCGCCTGCGCCAAGCACGGGACCAAGCTGGTGTTCTTCGACAACACCTACATGTACCCGATGACCAGCCAGCCACAGACCGAGCGGACGTCGTTCGAGCCGGTGGGCAGCAAGGCGCAGACCCGGGCGTACATCGCCACGATGTTGTTGGACGCGATGGATGCCGGTCGCGTGGAGGCAGCCATCTGCCGCGCGCCGGAGTTCTACGGACCGGGCAAGACGCAGAGCCTGACGAACACGCTGGTCTTCGACAGGTTGGCCGAGGGCAAGAAGGCACGGGTTCCGTTGCGGGACGACACCCGAAGGACGTTGATCTGGACCCCGGACGCCAGCCGGGGGATGGCGCTGATCGGCAACACCCCCTCGGCATTCGGTCAGACGTGGCATCTGCCGTGTGCCGACGACCACCCGACCTACGCGCAGCTCGTGCAGCTGTGTTCGGAGGAGTGGGGTCGCGATGCCGACTATGCGGTGATGTCCAAGCCTGCGTTTTTCGTGGGCAGTCTCGTCAACAAGGGTGCTCGCGAGTTCCGGGCACTCCTGCCGCGGTATGCCGTCGACACGATCTTCGTGTCCGACAAGTTCAAGCAAGCCTTCCCCGGCTTCGAGACCACCACGTACCGCTCAGGCGTCGCCGCCCTGCGGGCCGAGCACGGGAAAGGCTGAGTCGCTGCGGCATTCCGCGGCGCGCCGTACTTCGATATCCCTAATGTTAGCATTGATTACATTGCCTGTGGGAGACCCTGCCGGCCATCGCGAGAAGGGCATGGATGATGACGGATACACAAACTGTTGAGGTGGAGCTCGGCAGCAGGAAGGTGAGCGTGCCGTGCGACGGGCTCTTTGCCCGCTACCGCATGGACACCGATCTGGATGTCGTGGAGGCTGACCCGCGGGTCAGCACCGTCGACTTCTTCCGCACGCTGCCGAAGACGAAGGTCGAGTCGGCGATCGGAACCACGAGCACACCGAACTTCTACTACGCCATGTCGAAGGCGCAGATCAGCTTCGTCGCACCGACCAAGGCGCTGCGTAGCCGGCTGCCGGACGCTCTGGACCCGCTGACCGTCGCGCCCGGACTCGGGCTGTTCTCCGTCATCATCTTCCGCTACGACGTGTGCGACATCGACTTCTACACCGAGGCCACCGTCGGGATCGCGGTCAAGGAAGTGCGACACGGCAACCTCCCGCCCGTCGACTTGCTGGCCGCCTTGGGGAACGACCACTTGTACACCTACGTGCTCTCCCTTCCAGTGAACACCGAGATCGCCCAGGTGCGCGGGCACGACGGTTACGGGTTCCCCAAGTGGGTCACCGACATTGACATCGACATCGACGCACGTCGCGCCACGGGCCGGGTCGCCAACGACGACGGGGGCACCGACATTGCCTTGTCGGTGGCGACCCCGAAGCAGAAGAAGGTCGCCAGCGGGGAGAGCGTGTCGACTCTCACGTCATACACCGAACTGAACGGCGGGTGGAACCAGACGCTCAGCCAGACCAACAACCTGGTCTTCGGCAGCGACCTGCTGCCGGGGGACGTGGGCCTTGAGCTGGGGTCGGGGAGGTTGAGCGACGACATCCGATCCCTCAAGCCCAAGCGACCGCTGCGGTTGGACGTGTTCACCGAGTGCCAGAACGCCCTCCACATCCCCGTGCCCGTGTCGTTTCCCGCGCGATGAGACTCGCCTGCGGCGAAACGAGATTGAGTCATGACATCTGTACTGATGGTGCTCTCGGCGGCACGTCACTGGACCTTGAACGACGGCACGCTGCACCCGACCGGCGTGTGGGCCGAGGAATTCGCGGTCCCCTACCAGCTCTTCGTCGACGCCGGTTTCGACGTCACGGTCGCAACCCCCGAGGGTAAGCAGCCGGTGATCGACAAGCTCAGCCTCGGTATCTCGGGCGGCCTGCCGTCCAAGACCAAGAAGGTCGCTGCCGAGGTGGAACGGTTGCAGCCGGTGCTGGACCATCCGGCGAACCTGTCCGACATGGATCCCGGCGACTTCGACCTGGTCTTCTACTCCGGCGGCCACGGCCCGATGGAGGACCTGACGGTCGACGAGGTCTCCGGCGCGCTGCTCACCAAACGCCTGGCGTCCGGCCGTCCGCTGGCGCTGCTGTGCCACGCACCCGCAGCCTCCCTGGCCGCGAAAAACCCGGACGGCAGTTGGCCGTTCCAGGGCTACCACATGACCGGCCTGTCCAACCGCGAAGAACGCCTCAACAAGTTCGCCTGGAAGGCCAAATGGCTGCTGGAAGACCGGCTCAAGGAAGCCGGCGCCGACTACTCCAAGGGCCTACCACTACGTCCCCACGTGGTCGTCGACCGCAACCTCTACACCGGCCAAAACCCCCAGTCCTCAGAGCAACTCGCGCGGCGACTCATCACCGAACTGCAAGCTCCGGCCGCGTCTGACTGACTGGCGCCTCATCCCTGAGCGCTACCTTACCCATCCCACGAAGGAGCAACACGATGTCCGAGATTCCTGCACCCATCACGCCCTACCTGGAGCCGGCAGCCAACGAGTTGGCCGATGCCACCGCCCCGCACCCGCGGATCTACGAGGTCCCGCCGGAGGAAGGCCGCAAGATCCTCGCCGACCTGCAGAGCGGAGAAGGCGTCGAGCGTCCGGACGTCGACGAGGAATGGGTCGACATCGATGCCGGCGAATGGGGCACCGTCCGCACCCGCATCATCCGACCCAAGGGCGCCACGGGCGCACTGCCCGGGCTGTTCTACATCCACGGCGCCGGCTGGGTGTTCGGTGACGACAAGACCCACGACCGGCTCTTCCGCGAACTGACCGTCGGTGCCGGCGCCACCGGCATCTTCCCCATCTATGACCGGGCGCCGGAGAAGGGTTACCCGACCCAGGTCGAGCAGAACTACGCCGTCGGCCAGTGGGTGGCCGAGCACGGCGCGGAGCACGGCATCGACACCTCGCGTCTGGCGGTCACCGGCGAATCCGTCGGTGGGTGCATGTCGGCTGTCTTCGCGTTGATGAACAAGGACCGTGGCGGCCTGGACCTCAAGGCACAAGCACTGCTCTACCCGGTGACCAACGCCGACTTCGACACCCCGTCATACATCCAGTTCGCCGACGGCTACTACCTGACCCGTGACGGGATGAAGTGGTTCTGGGACGCCTACACCACCGACCCGGCAAAGCGGGCCGAGAAGTACGCCTCCCCGCTGCAGGCGACCCTCGATGAGCTCAAGGGGCTGCCGACCACCCTGGTAATCACCGACGAGGCCGACGTGCTGCGTGACGAGGGCGAGCAGTACGCCAACAAGCTGCGCGAAGCAGGCGTCGACGTCACCTCGGTGCGCGTCGCCGGCATGGTCCACGACTTCCTGCTGCTGGACAGCCTGCGCGACACCAAGGCCGCCAATGTCGCCCGCAAGCTGGCGATCGACTTCCTGCACACCGCGCTCAACGGTGGCGGCGAGCCGTTCACCGGCTGACCCAATAACTCGGGTGGGTCAAGCGTTTGCGGGCGTTTGACCCACCCGATCTCCCTCCACAGGTCCGCGGGAAACCTCATGTTCCGAAACGCACACCCTGTTACCTATCGCGGCAGCACGGCTCTCGTGACCGGTGCGAGTTCGGGGTTTGGCGCTGAATTCGCCCAACAGATCGCCACGGCGGGGCTTCACCCGATCGTGGTGGCGCTGATCCGCAAGGTGAACGACCGGACCGTATCGCGGCTGCGCACACACCTGAACGAACGTGCCCGTACCACCAGGAAGGACCGCACATGACGACCACGGTGACCCAGGTGGCGATCAGCGAGCCCGGGGGCCCGAAGTCCTCCAATTGCGGCACGCTGCTGTCCCAGCCCCGAGACCTGGAGAGATCCTCGTCCGGGACGAAACTGTCAAGGGCCAGTGATTTCTGCCCAGGGGCGGTCGTGAGACCTGCCCGGTGACGGTCACGAGAATTGCCCGGTGATGGCCGTGGGATCTGCC
>NZ_RJJQ01000002.1 GCF_003724155.1 Flexivirga caeni
ATCACGCCACTGCCCGCCACGCCCACCCGAGGGTGGCAACAACGGTCCGATCCGCTCCCACGCCGCGTCCGTCAACTCACCACGTCCAACCACGCCAGCATCATCGGTAACACCGACTCACATCATTCGCAGGACACGCCCTAGTCTCTGCGCTCATGCAGACATCTCGCGTGTTCGACGCCATCGCCGAGGCGTTCCCGGGCGATCCGCAGTCGACCGACCCGATCGACCCGCGCTGGCAGGACCTGACCTCGCAGGTCTCCGGGTTCACGGGCGTCAACGAGCTCGCAGTGCTCAACCTCGCCGCGGCCGCGCTGCCCGCCGACGAGGCATACCTCGAGGTCGGCACCTTCAAGGGCCGTTCCCTGGTCGCCGCCGTGCAGGACAACGCCGGCAAGACGTTCTACGCGATGGAGAACTTCCTGGAGTTCGGTATGGCGGGCCAGGAGGCGCGGGCCGAGCTGACCGGCAACCTGGAGCGGTTCGCGGGTGCCGCCGACATCCGGCTGCTCGAAGGCGACGCCTTCACCCTGATGGCCCGGCCGGGGGCGATCGACCGGCCGGTCGGCGTCTACTTCTACGACGGCGATCACACCCTGCTCGCCCACTATCTCGCGCTCGCCGTGGTGGAACCGCTGCTGGCCGACGAGGCGCTGGTGCTCGTGGACGACGCGAGCTGGAAGGTCGTGCAGCGCGCGCACCGGCTCTTCCTGCGTCGGCACCCGGGGTGGCAGGTGGTGCGGACCTGGGACGTCACGGAGTCCGATGATCCGCGCTGGGCCAACGGCATGCACGCGCTGGTGTTCCGCCGCGCCGGCACCCGGTCCCGCCGGCTCAGCCCGGTCGACGAGCTGTTGCGGCGTTATCAGACGTCGCTACAGGACAAGGTCAACCAGGCGGCCTGGCGGTTCGGGACGCGGCTGCCGGAGCCGGTCAAGCAGGGCCTGGTCCGGCTGACCGTGTCACGCGCGCGGAGCGTCGGCAACGACGATCACTGACTCGTCGGGCAACGCCGTCGCCTGGTGCCGGACCACGACTTGCACGAAGCCCGCTGCTGCGACGATCAGCGCGCCCGCCATACAGACCCAGACCAGTTGCGCGGGGGAGGCGTGCCAGTGGACCGAGATCGCGACCACCTCGCCCGCGATCACCAGCCAGGTCAGCCTACTCAGCCAGCCGGTGTTGCTGCCCATCTCGGAGAAGAGCCACACCTGCGCGAGCGCCCAGGCGGTCCCGAGCACGACACACAGCAGCGCCAGGTCCCCGAACTGCCGGTAGTCGGCCCCGCCGGCGGCCTCGATCCAGCCTTGCGGCGAGATCGACACGACGCCGAACCCGACGACTCCGATCGCCGTCACCACCGCGCTCGCCTGCAGCAGGGTGCGGGTCGGCCGCGTCCCCTGCATGCGCGGCACGATGATCAGCGCAACGAACTGGGTGCCCCAGCACATAGCCCGGCCGAATGTCGAGGCGAGCGCGTAGCCGCCGGAGTCGTGAGCGCTGAGGAAGTGCCGGCTGAGCAGCATGTCGACGTTGATCAGGGCGATGTATGCCGCGAGCGTGCTGTTGGAGCGCACCAGCTCACGTGCCAGCCGGGCGGTGCGCGGCAGTGCCCGCAGCTCGGCCCGGCACAGCCATGCCCCGACGGCCGCGGTCGCGATGCCCGCGAGCAGCATCGCCGCGAAGACTCCGGTCACGTCCGCCCCGATGACCGCGCAGCACGCTGCGGCAACGACCCGGGTGCCTGCGTTGACCACATAGAGAGCCGACAGCGCGCGCAGCCGGCCACGGCCGAGCAGGATGCCCTGCAGGCAGCCGGTGACCATCATCGGCACGAGCATCCCGCCCAGCAGCACCGCCGCCCAGAACGACGGCAGCTCGAACCACTGTGCGAGTGCGGGCGAGATCGCGGCGGTGACCACGAAGCAGCCGCAGCCCACGAACAGCGCCGGGCGCAGCGCGCTGGTCGGCTCCGCCGGATCGTCCCCGGACAGTCGCCGCGCCACCACCACCTGGAAGACACCTGCCGGTATGGAGAGCAGCACGCCATACGTGGAAAGTGCTGTGTAGCCGCCGAATTCGCCAGGGCCGAGCGGTCGCGAGAGCAGCATCACGACGACGTAGCCGAGCGCGTTCGCCATACCCATCGACACGCCGAGCAACGCACCCAGTGCGGCCCCGGACGAGGGTGTGCGCAAAGCGCTGCGGACTGACACGACCACCAAGGTTACTCGCGAGTTATATTTGGGCGTCGCAATCGCGGAACACCGCCGCGCCGACGGCGACGACGCCGAACTCGAACCCTGGGAGCCGACTGACGTGCGCCGATTGATGACCGGCTATCGGCTGACCGTTCTCGGGTTGACCGTCCTGCTGGCGTTGATCGTCGGGCTCAACGGACTAGGCCACTTCTTCACCGATATCAAGCCCGAGGTCTATCTGGCGCCGGGCCGGATGATCCGGCAGTACCTGTCGGCGTGGACCGACACGCCGTACCTCGGCTCCCCGAATTTCAACGTCGGCCTGGTGCCGGTGCTGCTGGTGACCGGCGCGCTGCGCGGCATCGGGCTGTCGCCGGAGTGGACGTTCAAGGTCTTTCACTTCGCCCTGTGGCTGGCAACCGCGTGGGGCACCTCCCGGCTGACCCGCCGGCTGCTCGGTGACCGGCCCGGCGGTGACGACCGGCGCAGCACACGCTGGGCCGGCCTCGCGGCCGGCGTCCTGGTGCTGGCCAACCCCTACACGATCCAGGCGGGCAGCACGCTCGCGATCGCGCTGCCGATGTCGCTGCTGCCCTGGTCGCTGCTGGCGTTCGTCAATGCGCTCCGCAGCGCGGAGTCCGCGCCGCGAGCCGGGCGGCTCCGCCGATTCGCCCACGCCATGCGCTGGCCTGCGGTGTTCGGTCTGGAGTTCTTCGCGATGAGCGGCATGAACGTCGCGGTCGTGCCGATCTTCCAGCTGCTCGCGCTGCTTCCGGTGCTCTTCGTGGCGCTGCGGGTATGGCGGCTCGGCTGGCCGGTGGTGCTGGCCACGGTCGGCCGGTGCGCGGTCTTCGTGGTCGGTGTCTCGGTCTACTGGCTGGTGCCGGCCTTCGGTGCGCTGTCGACCGGCAACCAGATCGTCGACGAGTCGGAGACGCTGACCGGCATCGCGAAGGTGTCGTCCTTCCCCGAGGTGTTGCGCGGGATGGGCCTGTGGTCGCTCTACGGCCAGGACAATCACGGCGCCTGGGTCCCGCAGGACGCGGTCTACCTGACCAGCCCGCTGGTGATGGTGCTGACCATGCTGTGGCCGGCGCTGGCGCTGCTGGCGATGCGGTGGCTACGGGGACCGGTCCGGGTCATGGTGGCCGGGACGGTCGCCATCGCCGCCGTGGTCATGGTGGGGATCTTCCCGGCCGCGGGGCACCCGGCGTCACCGTTCGGCATCGCCTTCGAGTGGTTCGTCGGCCTGCCGGGTATGGCGGCCTTCCGCACCACCAACAAGGTGGGTGCGCTGCTCGCGCTCGGTTTCGCGCTCGCGCTCGGCGTGGCGGTGGTCAAGGTGGGGCCGCGGATCATGCGCCGGGATGGTCTCGCACCGATCGCCGCCATCGCCGCGTCGCTGTTGGTGCTGGCGTGGATCCTGCCGGCCGTGACCAATCGGCTCTACACCTCGCCGATGGACATTCCCGGCTACTGGAGGCAGGCGGCGGCCGCGATCGACCGGGGCAACCCCGACTCGGCGGTGCTCTTCCTGCCCGGTCAGACCCGCCCGGCATACCGCTGGACCGTGGATCGCCCTGATGACGTTGCCAATTCGCTGTTCAACCGGCAGGTGATCATCCCGGAGACCAGCCCGAACGCGTCGGCGCCGGGAGGCAATTTCCTGGCCTCGCTCGACTCGACGCTGGAGAACGGCGTGGTGCCGGACGGCACCATCTCCACCTATGCCCGCTACCTGGGCGCCGACACGGTGCTGATGCGCCACGACACCGACTGGGAGGACACCGGCGGGGTGCGGCCGGACGTCGTGTCGGCGATCGCCGCCGCGGACAAGGGACTCTTCGGCGTCGCCAACTACGGCGCTCCGGGTGAGTATGTCGCGACGAGCGACAGTCCTGCGGACGAGCGCGCACTCCCACCCCTGCAGCGGTATGCCGTGACGGACCCGACGTCCAGCGTCCGCGTGGAGTCCACGAAGAACTCGCTCGTCATCGCCGGCGACGGGTTCGCGGTGCCCGAGCTGGTCAGCGCCGGTCTGCTGCGGCAGCAGCCGAGCTTCCGCTACGCACAGGACCTGACGACCGGTCAGCTCGCCGGTGACCTGGGCGGTGGTCACACGCTCGTGCTGACCGACACCAACGCCCGGCGCGACGCGATCACCAACCGCCTGGCCAACAACCAGGGGCCGTTGCTCGCGGCGAATCAGCCGCTCGGCATCACCCGGACGCTCGGGACGAACCCGGCCGACCAGACCGTCCTGGAGCGCACCGGCGCCCGGGTGACCGCGACGTCGGAGGGTGGTGCCTTCTTCGACCTGCCCTGTGCCGTGCCGGAGAACGCCGTCGACGGCGACCCGAACACCTCCTGGCTGTTCGGTGACTTCGGCCGCGCCCCGGGCAACGTGCTGACCATCACCGAGCCGTCCGCGGAGCGCCTCGGCACCATCCGCATCGCGCAGGCGCAGGTCGGCGCCGTCACGATCGCCAAGGTCACCGTGCGGGCCGGCGGGAAGGCGGTGACGCGCAGCCTGCCGACGACCGGCTACGCCGACTTCCCGATGGGCGACACGACCGCGCGGCGGGTCACGGTGACCATCGACTCGACGCGCGGCACCGGCTACAACCTGGTCGGCATATCCGACATCCAGCTGCCCGGGCCGCCGGCCACCCGGTGGGCCCGGACCCCGCTGACCTTCGACGATCTCTACGACCGCCTGTCCGCGCCGGAGCGTGCGGCGTTCGACGCGACACCGCTGGACGTGCTGCTTACCCGGGAACAGGGCACCCCGAACCTGTATGACGACCCGCAGACCCAGCTCCGCCGAGTGATCAGCCTGCCCGACGAGCGCACCTTCGACGCCACCGCAGCCGTGCGGGTGGCCGGCTCGTTCGAGCCGATCCTGGACAAGGTCGCCGGATTCTCCCCGCGGGTGCGTGCCAGCTCCTCGGACTTCTACTTCCGGCTGTCGAGCACCCGCGCATCCCTCGCGGCCGATGGCGACCCGTCGACCGCGTGGGAGCCCGGCGGGAAGATGGTGGGCGCGTGGTGGCAGCTGGACGGTCCCGAACGCACCATCCGGTCGGTGTCGGTCACCCAGCAGCCGGGCGACGGCAACGCACACGACCCGCGGGACAGCTACGCGCGGCGGGTGACCTTCACGGTGGACGGCCGCACGGTCGCGTCCGCGACCCTGAAGGCCGTCGGCACGACCAAGGTCGCCATACCGTCCGTCGACGGAAAACCGGTGCGCGGCAAGCAGATCCGGATGACCATCGACTCGATCGACGGCACCGAGGCCGGCGTGCCGCCGCGCTTCACCGAGATCGACTCGGGGCTGCAGATGCGCCGCCTGCGGCTTGGTCCGATCCAGGACGCGGGCGTGGGCGACCCGCGGTGCACGGAGGTGGCGACGGTCGACGGGCATCCGGTGCGGATGCGGCCGGCCACCAAGCAGCTGGCTGGCACGGCGGCGCAGGGGAGCACCTGGGCGTTGTGCGGCACGCTGCACCTCGGCGCCGGCACCCACCGCATCGAGCCGGTCCCGGGATTCATCCTCGACGACCTGCACCTGCTGGACACTCTGCGGGCGACTCCGGCGCAGGTCGCGCAGCCGGCCACGCGCATCACGGACAACGGCGCCACGCACAAGACACTGCACGTCACCACGACCGGCCCGACAGCGGTGATCCTCGGCCAGAGCATCGCGCCCGGGTGGCACGCGACCGCCAACGGCAGGGACCTCGGTGCGGCACAGCTGCTCGACGGCTACGCGACCGGCTGGCTGCTGCCGAAGGCGGGCACCTACACCGTCCAGATCCGCTACGCGCCGCAGCTGCGCGCCGACATCGCGCTCGCGGTGAGCATCGTGGTGCTGCTGCTCGCCGTCGGGCTGGTGGTCTTCGCGTTCGTCAGCAGGCGCCGTCCTGGTGAGGACGACGGTGCCGACGGTGACGGTCCGGCCGGGTATGACGACGCCAGTGACTCGCCCGACGACGCCGATCCCGACCCCGACAACGGCGCTGGCCCCGAGACGGCCGCGCAGAGCGCGTTCGGGCTGCGCGACACCTGGGGCCGCGCACAGCCCCGGTCCGATGCCGTATGGCGCCGGGCCGCTCACCGGGCCGGGCAGCTGCTCCGGACGCGTCCGGCGCTGGAGCTCGCGCTGGTCGTTGTGGCCGGCTTCTTCGTCGGCTGGGGCGGCCTGGCCGCGGGCGTCCTCGTCGTGGTGGCGCTGCGCCTGCGGCGGGCGATGCCGGCCTGGTGGCTGCAGGTCGCGGGCGCGGTGCTGCTGCTGGTGTCGATGGGCGTCTACCTGCTCGTCCTGGGCGACGCACGCGGCACGCTGAGCGCCGACGGCGTCGCGCAGAGCCTGTGGCCGCACTGGCTCGCCGGGGCCGGGCTGGTCGTCGGTCTCGTCGGGGTGCTGCGCGAACGCCGCGGAGAGGAGAGGATGTCCGGCAATGACTGATCAACCGCTCGTGTCGGTGGTCGTGCCGACCCGCAACAACGCACGCACCATCCGTGCGTGCCTGCGATCGGTGCGCGACCAGACCTATCCGCACGTCGAGCTTGTCGTCGTCGACAACTCCAGCACCGACGAAACACTCGACGTGGCAACCGAACTCGCCGATCTCGCGCTTACCGGCGGTCCGGAGCGATCCGCCCAGCGCAACCTCGGCATCGCCGAGGCGCACGGCGAGTGGGTGCTCTGGCTGGACAGCGACATGGTGCTGCCGCCCACGAGCATCGAGCAGGCGGTCGGCACCGCACTCGCCACGGGCGCGACCGGCGTCGCGCTGCCGGAGCGCACCATCGGCGATGGCTTCTGGACCGCCTGCCGCGCCTTGGAGCGGGAGTGTTACCTCAACCAGCCGTGGCTGCACAATCCGCGGCTGGTGCGCCGCGACTACCTGCTCGGCGACGGCGGCTTCCGCCTGGACATGTCCGGACCCGAGGACGCCGACCTGCGGTTGCGGATGCGCGCCGAAGGCCGCGGCATCAAGCTGGCGCCGGTCATCGTCGACCACGACGAGGGCCGGCTGACCGTCAAGGACGTCGTGCTCAAGCGCTACTACTACGGCCGCAGCATCCCGGCCTTCGCCGGGCAGCACGACGGCGCCGTCGGCGCCCAGGGCAAGGCCGTCCTGCGTTCGTATGCCGTCAACTGGCGCCTGCTCGCGCGAGACCCGCTGCACGCCGGTGGCATGGTCGTGCTGCGCAGCCTCGAGGTCGTCGGCTACACGGCCGGCGCGCGCCGCGGCCGCCGGGACCAGGCGGCGTCGTGACCCGGCGCATGCTGTGGGTCTCGCTGCCCGACCAGCGACCACGGCGTGAGCTCTACTGGATGAGCCGGATGCCGGACACCGACGTCACCGCGCTCGCCGCGCAGGAGCCGGTGGGTGAGCTCACCTGGATTCCCAGCACCTACCGGCGGCCGGTCAAGCGCTTCGTCGAGGCCGGCGCGCTCGCCTGGGTCGACGGCCTGGCCGAGCAGCAGCCCGCGGCATACGACTGGGTGACCACGCTGGAGCTGTGCTCCCTGGTGACCGGCCAGGCGAGCCGGTGGCGCCGGGGCAGCCGGGTGCGGCAGGCGGTGCTCACCTGGGAGAACCTGCCGCGCCAGCCGCTCTACCGGATCCCGCCCTACAAGCAGGCGCTCGACTCGGCGCGCGACGCCGACCTCTTCCTGTGCATCGTGGACGCGGCGCGAGAACACTTGATCAACAACGGTTTTCCCGATCACCGGATTCGGGTGGTGAAGCCCGGAGTGGACACGTCGGTCTTCACCCCGGCCGACACTCCCACCGAGGACCCGGTGGTCGTCTTCTGCTCGCCCCTCGCGCCGAACAAGGGCATCGACCGGGTGCTGGAGGCGATGCGGCTGGTCCGCCGGCAGATCCCGGAAGCGCAGCTGGTGGTCGCAGGCAACGGGCCGTTGCGCGGCCTGGTCGAACGTGCGGCGGCCGATCGGCGCGGTGGGGTGCGCCTGGCCGGTCAGCTGGACGCGCACGGGGTCGCCGCGCTGCTGGCGAACGCCGCGGTCTTCTGCACCGCCCCGCGGCCCACCTGGAAATGGACCGAGCAGTTCGGGCTGGCCTACATCGAGGCGCAGGCCTGCGGCATACCGGTGGTCACCACCCGGTGCGGCACGAACGACGAGGCGGTGCACCCGCCGAACGCGCTCGTCGACGACGATGTCGAGGCGCTGGCCGAGGCGTTGGTCACCTACCTGGCCGACCGCGAGCTGCGGGTGCGCGTCGGTGCCGCGAATCGCGCCCGGATGCTCGCGGAGCACGACCTGACGGTCCAATGTGCCCGGATGGGAGCGGCTTTCGCCGACATCGAGGCGCAAGGCGCGCGATGACCCGGCTGGGGCGTCGCGGCATCGGGGCGATCGTCGGACTGCTCTGCGGGGTGCTCGCCCTCGGCCCGGCTCTGGGCAAGGGGTTCCTGCTGCGCTACGACCTGGTCTTCGTGCCGCGTCTCGCGCTGAGCGACCGCACTCTCGGCGTGGACGGCTCCGTGCCGCGGGCCGTGCCGAACGACTTCGTCGTCGCGGTGCTGTCGCACCTGGCGCCGGGCTGGATCGTCGAAAAGTGTTTGTTGCTCGCGGTGTTCGTGCTCGCCGGGGCGGGCGTGGGTGCCCTGTCGCGCAGCAGGCTGGGTGCGGCGGCGGCCGCCCTGGTCGCGTGCTGGAACCCGTATGTCGCCGAGCGGCTGTCGATCGGCCACTGGGGTTATCTCCTCGGCTACGCGTGCGTGCCGTTCCTGGTCCGCGCGGCCGGCGACGTGCGAGCGGGCCGGCGCCGCGCGGGTGCGCGGCTGGGTGTGTGGCTGCTGTTGAGCGCCGCAACGGGGTCCACAGGCGCCGTGCTCGGGATGATCGCGACGCTCGCGGTGCTGCTCGTGCCGAGCCGGGGCAACCGGCTCGAACGTGGCGAACTCGCGTGGGCGGCAGGAGTTTTCGTCCTCGCGAACGCCACTTGGTGGTTTTCCTATCTCTTCCTGGCTCCGTCGCAGTCGACCTCGCAGCTCGGTGTCGACGCCTTCATGTCCAGGGCCGACACGCCGTGGGGTGTCGTCGGGTCGCTGCTGACCGGCGGCGGCATCTGGAACTCCGGCGTGTGGTTCGCCGAACGCTCCTCCGTGGTGGTGTCCTGCCTGGCCCTGCTGGCGGTGCTGCTGTGCGTGGCGGTCGCGGTTGCCGATCGGGTATGGCGGGAGGGTCCCGCGCTCGGCGGACTCGTGGTGGCCGGGCTGCTCGGGCTGGTGCTTGCCGCGGCCAGCGCGCTGCCCGTGGGTCGCGAGCTGATGACCGCCGTGATCACCGATCTCCCGGGCGGCGGGCTGCTGCGCGACGCGCAGAAGTTCGCCGGACTGTGGCTGATCCTGGTCGCGGTGCTGGGCGGGCGGCTGGTCGAGCGCGTGCGTCGCTTCGGAGTTTCGGCGGGCGTGCAGGGCGGCGTCGCCGTCGCGCTGGTGGTCGCGAGCTGGCCGGTGGTGACACTCACCGGATTCGCGTGGGGCGCAGGGGGAGCGTTCCGGGCAGTGGATTACCCGCCGGCATACACCGCGATGGCGGCACGGATCGACGCGCTGCCCGCTGGCGCGGTCGCGGTCTTTCCGTGGAGCCAATACCGGCAGTACGGCTGGGACGACGACGTGGTGCTGCTCGACCCCTGGCAACGGCTGGTCGACAGGAACGTGCTGGTCAACGACGACCTGCCACTCGTGGGCGGCCAGGTGGTCCCCGGGGAGAGTCCGCAGGCGGCCCGGATCACCGCGGCGGTGCACTCGGGTCGCGACATACTGCCGACCCTGCGGGAGCAGGGGGTGCGCTACGTGCTGGTGGAGACCGACCAGCCGGTCGGCGCAGGGGAGCCCGATCTGAGTTCGGTGCGCCGGATCGCCGCCGAGCCGGGGTTGCGTCTCTACGATCTAGGCGGTGACGTGCGTGGACCGGCCCCCGGACCGGGCGACCGTTACACCGGCTGGCTGCTCGCCGCGCTCGCGCTGCTGGGGGTTGCGGCGCGGCTGGTGCTCGATAGCCTGAGAGACATCCGCACATTTGCGCTGACTCGCGGGTAACATAGGAGTTCACGCAGCGCCGCACCGGCAGACAGCAGCAATCCGAGAGGGACGCGATGGGCGAGTCCAACAAGAAGGTCCTCTACAACGTGGGTGGGGCAGTCGTCGGTGCCGTCCTCGCGACCGTGGCGATCTTCGGGCTGATCGCGCAACAGGGCTCGGTGACGCAGCCGCAGAAGTTCTCCTCGACGATCAACTACAACCAGTAGTTCGTCCCGCCCGCAGATTCCCCGCAACGCCAACACATTCCGGGACTGGCTGAGGTGCGCGTTCAGCGACCTCGGAAGTTGCCGCTGCGCCCACAAAACCCCGCAGAAAGACAGTTGCCCCGGGAGTCCGAGCCGTGCAGCTCGAATGGTCGCCGGGGCGTTACGTCTAGATCTTTATCGAGCCCGGGCTGGTAATCAAGCGTCGCGTTGTGAGCGTCGCGGCGGGCGCGGTCGAAGCGATCACCGCCCTCGGCCGGCCCGGCGGACGCCCTTTCGGCGGCGACCCGGACACGCACGAAGAAGTGTAAGCCGGCTTGGTCGAGCGGTGGCCGGCGTGATCGGCTTGTGTCGACGGCGGCGGCCCGGGATCGGCGCGCGTGGCTCCTGCACGGCGTCGAGGAGCCCGAGTGGGCACTTACTGACGGGTACAGGCCTCGGTGGCGACGCCGTCCCCTGACGAGTCCGCGCCGAGCGGGGTAGTTCCGCACCGAGCGGGGTAGAACCAGCGCGAGAATCCGCGTGCGTAAGTACCCCGGTCGGCGGTGAAGTACCCCGCTCGGCGAGGAAGCGCACCATGCCGCCCCCCTCTCCGGGACCTGTGCACAAACCGGCCGGGTCCCGGGGGATGTGGACAACACAGTGTCACGAAAACTGTTGCATCCGAACAACATTCGGGTATACTCGAACACATGGACGACACCACGAAAACCAGTGCGGGAGACGGCGTGGCCGTCTTCGGTGTTGCTGTGGTGTCCGCGTTCCGCGAGCAGCTGACCGCACCCATCAGTGCGGATGCTGACACCGACCTGCTGGCCGAGCTACGGGCGTTGGAGGAACTGAAGAACGCGATCAGCGCCCGGCAAGCCCGGATCACCGTCGCCGTACATGAGCGGCAGCGTGACCGGGATGTTCCGCGCGGGATCGACCCGGCCGACACCGCGCGGCTGGTCGGGTCACACGTCGCACTCGCCCGCCGCTGCTCACCCCACTTGGGGTCCCGGCTGCTGGGTCTCGCGCACGCCGTCGTGGAGGAAATGCCGCACACCCTGGCCGCGCTCACCACCGGGGTGATCAGTGAAGGGGACGCCACCACCCTGTGCCGGGAAACCGCATGCCTCACGAAAAAGGACCGGGGCACGGTGGACGCCGGGGTCGCCGACCAACTCGGGCAGGTCAGTCACCGCCGCCTGGAAGCCACCGCCCGGGAACACGCCTACCGGGTCGACCCCGCCGCGATCGTGGCTCGCCGGGCACGGGCTGAAACGCAACGCCGGGTCACGCTACGGCCCGCACCCGACTGCATGACCCAGCTGACCGCTTTGCTGCCGGTCAAGGACGGGGTCGCCTGCTACGCCGCCCTCACCACCGCAGCCGGCGCCGCCCGCGCCGACTCGGGCGACACCAGGTCGCCGGGGCAGGTGATGGCCGACACCCTGACCGAACGCGTCACCGGCCGCACACCCGCCGACGGTGTCAACGTGCAGGTGAACCTGCTGATGCCCGTCGACACCCTGACCGGAGACACCCCAGCCCACCTGGCCGGATACGGACCCATCCCCGCCGACCTCGCCCGCCAACTCGCCACCGGCAGCGACGAGAACACCCGGGTGCAGGTGCGGCGCCTGTTCACCCACCCCGGCACCGGCGACCTGATCGGCATGGATTCCCGGGCACGCACCTACCCCGGGCTCCTCGCCCACCTCATCCGATTGCGGGATCAGACCTGCCGCACACCGTTCTGCAACGGCACGATCCGGCACATCGACCACATCCGCCCCCACGCGTCAGGCGGGGAAACCACCGAACGCGACGGCCAAGGACTCTGCGAACGCTGCAACTACGTCAAAGAACACCCCGACTATTCGGTCACCGGCGATGCCGGACAAACCACCACCTCCACAGGTGGGCTGACCGCGACCAGTCACCCACCCCCACCACCCGGGTTACCGCCACCCACCCGCTCATACACCGAACGCACCCTCATCGACTTCATCTGGGTCGAGGGCATTTACCGAGAAGCCAGCTGAGCAACCCGGCGGCTTGTAGTCGACGATCCGCCCTTCGATCGGGGCGCTGACGCTGGTTCCCTGACAGCTGGTTGTGACAATGGCTATTGTCACAACCATGGACTTCGACCGGCTGCTCGATCAGTACGTGGCGGACCTCATCGACCGCGGGCGTCGGCCGGCCACCGTGCGCGGCTACCGGACAGACCTGCGCAAGCTCGGGCAGTCGCTGGGCGGCCGAGAGTTGACGGCGGAGAGGGTGACCCGTCACCTGGCCTCGTTGACGGAGTTTGCGCCGGCGACGAGGGCTCGTCATACCGCCGCCTTGCGCAGCTTCCTGCGGTGGTACGACGCGCGGACTCCGGGTAGGCCAGGGCTGCTCCGCCTCCTCGACGGCGCATCGCCGCGCCGCGACACACCGACGCACCCCAGCCCACCGGCCGGCGGCAGCACGACGACCGACCCGCACGCGGACTGTGACGGAGACGCGGCGCTGCGGTGCATTCCCAGGCAAGCGGACCGCGACCACCTCTTCTTCGGGCTGATCCGGCGCCTGGGTCTGCGGCCCTCCGAGGCACTCAACCTGCGCGTGGAGGACATCGACAGGTCCGCGCGACACCTCGACGTACCGGGCTGGGGCGGCATTCGACGCAGGGTGTATGTCGACGACCTCGACGTCCACTTGCGCCTGCTCAACTGGCGCGAAGCAATCGGCCGAACAAGCGGTGCGCTCTTCGCCGGCGAAAACCCCGAAAAGCCAGTGAGTTACCAGGCGATGGCAAAACGATGGGACCGCTACGTCCGCGAAGCCGCAGTCGTCTCGCACCTGGGCGATCTGCGACGAGCCCACCTGGCGGAACTGACCGCTGGCGGCATACCGGCATCGGTGATCGCCCAACGATTGGGACTGCGTAACCTGCCGATCACCAGCTGGTCCTCACCGGCCCAGGACAGCGACCAACTCCTCGACGCCTGGCACGACGCACGCCACCCCGCCGACGTCGGCAAACCGAAATCACCTCGGAGAACTTCGGGAGCCTGACGTGGCCTCGCTGTGGCGGAACCGGTCGTTCAACCTGCTGTGGACCGGCCAGACCATCAACGGTGTAGGAAGCGCGGTGTCGACGGTCGCGATCCCGCTCGTCGCGGTCAAGCAACTGCACGCCGCACCGTTCGGTGTCGGGGTCATCACCGCGGCCGAGTGGCTCCCGGCCTTGCTGATCGGCCTCCTGGTCGGCGTCTGGGTCGACCGGCACCACCGGCGCGCCACCATGATCTGGGCCGGCGCCGGCCAGGCTGTCTCGATGGCAATCGTCCCCGCGGTCGCGCAGTGGGGCCGGCCGACGATGCCGGTACTGATCCTCGCGGCCGGATTGTGCGGGCTGTTCGGGGTGTTCTTCCGCACCGCCTACAGCCCGTACCTGCGCCTCGTCGTGCCGCGGGAAGACCTGGCACGGGCCAACGCCAAGCTGCGCAGCAGCCGCTCGGTCGCCAGCATCTGCGGACCCGCGCTCGGTGGCGCCCTCGTGCAACTCGCCGGTGCCGCGCGGGCAGTCACCGCGGACGCAGCCAGCTTCCTGGTCGCGTGCCTGTGCATCTCCCGCATCGACATCGAGGAGCCACCACCGGCCCGGACCAGCGGCGACACGTCCCTGTGGCCCGCGATCACCGATGGCGTTACCTACCTGCTACGTGCCCGGCTCCTGCGCGCAGTGAGCCTGTCACTGGCAGCAATCAACTTCCTGCTCACCGCCGCGGGAGCGGTCGAGGTTTACTTCCTGGTGCGGGACGTTCACCTCTCCGCCGGCTCCATCGGCGTCATTCTCGCGGTAGGCTCCAGCGGCGGCCTCGTCGGCGCCTTCATCGCGGGCAGCGTCACCGAACGGTTCGGATTCAACGCTGCGGCGGCCGGGGCGCTCTGCGTGACCGCGCCGCTCGGACTACTGATGGCGTGCGCCGGTCGCGGGCCGGCAGCGAGCCTGTTCGCAGTCGGACTCTTCGTGCTCACCTTCGGGCTCACGATCTCGACGGTCGCCTTCATGACGCTGCGTCAACTCGCCAGCTCACCGGCGATCCTGGGCCGGGTCTCGGCCACCTCGGACCTGCTCATGTCGGCCACCATCCCGCTCGGCGCACTCATAGGGGGCGCCCTCGGGTCATGGCTCGGCGCACGCGTGGCACTGTTCGCGATCATCGCGACACTCTGCCTCCTCGCGCTCGGACTGGTCCTGAGCCGAACCCTCACCGGCTCCCATACCACCGCCGAGGAACCTGCGACCGCCAACTCCGGCTAACCAATGGAACGCACCGATTGAAACACTTGTATGACGTACATTTGTTCGCCATACTGGATCGTTGTGATGGCTAGAGGCGTCCCGTGACTACGACCGCCGAGGACAGCCGGCTCAAGCTCCCTGGGAAGTTCTGGCGGTTGTGGTGGGCCTCGACTGTCGACACGGTCGGAGATGGTGCGTTCGCGGTTGCCGTGCCGTTGCTCGCGGTCAGCCTGACCAGGGATTCGCGACTGATCGCCGTGGTGTCGGCGGCCAGTTTCCTGCCATGGCTGCTGGTGTCGCTGCCGGTCGGGGCGATTGTCGACCGGCGTGACCGCACCAGACTCATGTGGACGTCGCAGGTCTTCCAGGTGGTGATCGTCTCGGTCGCCGCGATCCTCATCGGCCTGCATCGTTTCGACATTGCGGCGCTGGCGGCGGTCGCGTTCGTGCTGGGCGTCGCGGAGGTGGTCTTCGGCAACGCTTCCCAGGCGGTGCTGCCCGAGATCGTTCCGAAGTCGTTGCTGCACAAGGCAAACGGATATCAGTCGACCACCGCTCGGGTGGGGCAGACGTTCGTCGGGCCGCCGATCGGCAGCTTCTTGTTCGCGCTGTCGGCGGTCTTCGCGTTCTGGATGAACGCCGCATCCTTCGCGGTGTCTGCGGCGATGCTGGCGGGCCTGACCGTCTCGCGGCGGACCACGTCCGTGACGCATCAGCCGATGACCGGTGCGATAAAGAAAGGTCTGTCGTTCCTGCTGCGTGACCGCCTGTTGCGCACGCTCGCGATCCTGCTGAGCGTCAACACGTTCTGCTTCCAGATGGGGCAGGTGACGCTGGTGCTGTTGGCCACGCGGGTGCTGCACCTGAGCCCGCGTGGCTACGGGATTGTGTTGGCAGTGGCCGCGATCGGCGGCATTCTGGGCGGACTCACCAACGCCCGCATCGTCACCCGGCTCGGCGAGTTCCGTGCAGTGGTCGTGTCGTTGACGATCAACGCGTTGGCGTTCGTAGCGATCTCTGCCTCGTCCGATGCCGTCGTCCTTGCACTGTCGCTGGCGGTCAGCGCATTCACCACCACCCTGTGGAGCATCGCGACCGTCACCCTGCGACAACAACGCGTCCCGAACCAGCTGTTCGGCCGGGTCAACAGCGTCTACCGCATGCTCGGCTGGGGCCTGATGCCACTCGGCGCCCTGGTTGGCGGATTCGTGGCGCACGGGATAGGCAACCGCACCCCGTATGCCGTCGCCGGCATCATCCGCGGACTCGCGCTACTCGCAGCGCTACCAGCACTGCGAAGCGCCATACGAACGAAGTGAGCGCGCCCACCGAACGCGAAACCAACGTTCGTCATCTGCGTGTGACCACCCTAGCCGCACGCAAATTCTGCATGTTCATGGCGTTCTCGCGTCTGCATTTTTCTGTTCGTCGATGTGTCCGGAGTCGATGTGTATGACATCGTCGGCTTGCGCGGCGACGGTGGTGTCGTGGGTGGCGATGACCAGCGTCGTGCCGTGGTCTTGTTGCAGTTGGAACAGGAGGTCGAGGACTCCGGTAGCGGTGGTGGTGTCGAGGTTTCCGGTGGGTTCGTCCGCGATCAGCAGGGTGGGCCGGTGGATCATGGCCCGGGCGATCGCGACGCGTTGTTGTTGCCCACCGGACAGTTGGGAGGGCATGGCGTGTTCGCGGCCGTGCAGGCCGACCGCTTCCAGCAGTTGACGGGCCGCGTCGTGCCGGTCGAAGTCGACCCGGCGGGCGACCAGGGGCACGAGCACGTTGTCCAGCGCGGATAGGGCTGGCAGCAGGTGGAATTGCTGGAACACGAACCCGATGCTGGAGCGATAGTCGGCCAGCTTGTTGCGGGTGAGCGCCCCCAGGTTCTGGCCATCGACGGTGATGGTGCCACTGTCGGGCCGGTCGATCCCGCCGATCAGGTGCAGCAGCGTCGATTTCCCGGAACCGGAGCGTCCCACGATCGCGGTGGCGCTGCCCTCGTCGATGGACAGGGTGAGGTGGTCGGCTGCCTGGATGGTGCTCTCGCCGAGCCGGTAACTCTTCGTGACGTCGTCCAGGTGGATGAACGCCGTGCTGGGATCAGTAACCATGACCGCCTTCCGTGGTGCCCGTGTCGTTATTCGGCGCTCAGCACGCGTGCGGTGTTCAACCGGGCGGTGTGCGCAGCAGGGATGACGGCCGCGGCCAGAGTTGCCAGCACCGCGGCCAGGCCGATGACGATGCCGGTGATGACGACCGTCGCATCGAACGCGGATAGTGACGCTGCCAGGGCGTATCCGACGCTGGCGCCGATGAGGGCACCGAGGGCCCCGATCACCGCGGCCTGGGTGATGACCAGCCGCAGCAGGGTCGCGTCACGCCACCCGGTGGCTTGCAAGGTGGCGTAGTGCGGGGCGTTCTCGGTGGCGTCCAGGTAGAGCAGGTCCGCGACGCTGATCAGTCCGAGCAGCGCGATGATCACGGCAGCGGCGATGTCGCTGCCATGCACCTGCACCGAGATCGCGTTGCCCATCAGGGTGCCCACGACGTCACCGTGGAACGCGAACTGGATTGCCAGCAGCGTGGTCAGCGCGGCGACCCCGATCGACAGCGTCAATGCGCCGGTGACGGCCCGCAGGCGGGCCCGGTACAACATGGCCAGGGCGGTGCTGGTGACCCCGCGTAACCGGATCGGGCGGCGGGGGCTGACCACGGCCGGGTAGACCGCGTCCAATGGTGCGGCCCTACTGGCCCGCACACCGGGCACGACCCCGGCGACCACGGTCAGGACCAGCCCGGCCGGGACCGCGAGAACTGCTCGGGCGGGGGTGACCGCGGTGCCCAGGGCGTTCCCGACCGGGATCGCCAGGAGTGCCCCGAGGATCCCGGCGGTCAGCCCGATCACGGTCAGCTCGACGATCACCGAGCGGCGGATCGTCCCGGGCCGCCAGCCCAAGCAGGCAAGCACCCCGAGCTCGGTGCGCCGGGATCGCACGGATGCCACGGCGGCGTTGCCGACGGTCAGTGCGCACGCGATGAGGATGAGCGCGAACAAGATCGCGCTCTTGCGGTCGATCGCCGACACGATCGCATACGCGGCGCCCTTCTTCACCCAGTCCTCGCGCACCTGCAAGGCCGGGACACCATGCGCGCCGGCGGGCAGGTCCACCGTGCGCGGCGCCGGCGAGGCACCCATGGTGATGTCGACGTCCAAACCTGTGGTCTTACGGATGCGCAGCGCGAGTTGCTGCACCCGGTCCCGGCTGGCCTGATCGGTCCCGGTCACGCCCTGGACGCGGATCCGGATCACGCTGATCGGTGCGTTGGTGGTGCCGATTCCCAAGAAGTTGCTCGGGGACGTGAACGTGGGTATCGCGGCCAGGGTGGTCAGCAGCATCGGCGGTGCCTGCTGGTACCCGGCCGGGTTCAGGTTCGGCAGCAAGTCCCGCCCGCCCAACAGTTTCCGGGTGCGGGCGTTGGCTGCGGTCAGCGCGGGCGTCTGGTAGGTCTCCATCGGCACCTTCGACAACTGCGAGAAGCCGCGGATCTTGGTCGGGTCGAACGTGCCCACATCGCTCAGTCGGACGCCTCCGATGGTGTTCGAGGCCGGGTAGGAGGTGATGGTCCGGAACCCGGTCCCCGACGCGTCCGGCGGCACATCGCCATACCCGCTGGTCAACGGGGTCACCCAGGTCGATGCCGGGTTGCTGTGCGGCACCGCGTGCAACACACCCCGGGCGTCGGTGGTGTATGTCGTCGGGCCGGCCTGCACCAGGCTGAACAACAGACGGTCATCCATACTCCCGATGAACTGCTCATACGCACCCGCCGTGCCGACCGTGAACGTCGCCAGATGATGTGACGGCGCGGACAGCACCAGTCGGCGGCCCGTCGTCTCCGAAGCGCCCTGCCCGATCCGGGTCGCGACACTCCCCGGCAGCGAACTGATCGACACCTGAGCGGTCTCATCAACCAATTGCGTGTCCGATACGAGCACCGGCACCGACACCGACCCGTCACCGGTGCCCTTCGATTGCGGCCGGTCCGCGGCCGTCAAGTACCGCCCCTCAGTAACCGTCTTGTTCACCCCGTCAAGTGCGGCCTCAGCGGCCGGGTCGATCGCGGCGATCGTGACCGGGAACGACCAATTCAGCAGGACCGCATACCGGCCCTGCCCCGCATCAGACCACTCCTTGCCGTTCCAGCCGCCATCGCGTGACCAGCAGAAGGTCTGCCACTGATTCGCCACCATGAATGGCGACCCCGCCGGGGTGGACCCGAAGCCCGGGCTCGGGCACACCAGTGTCCCTTTCCCGGACCCGGACTGCTCATACGGGCCGAACGCGCCGCTGCCCTCGGGTGGCGGCAGCGACAACGAGTTCGACGTGACATACACGAAACCCTGCTGTCCGGGGATGCGCGACAGGCCCCGCTGGCTGACCTGGGTGACTGTGTAACGGACCGCCCCCCGACCGTCCTTCGGCAGGAACCGGGTCACGTCCGCCGGCACGGATACTCGCTCGAAGACCTGCCCGAGCATCGCGACAGGTGCCGCGACCTGCACCCCAGGCAGCTTCTTGATCGACGCGTACTGGGCCATCGTGATCCCGCCATAGATCCCGGACAAGTAGTTGGGCCGCACCTCTCCGGCGGTTCGTTCCTCGGCGGTCGTGCTCTTCGGTGGCCGCACCAGGATGTCGTATGACGAGCGGAAATTCGCCCGGACCGTCCCCGTCGTGACCAACTGGCTCGCGCGAACACTGCCGGTCAGCACCACGAACGAGGTCACCGCGATCAGCACCGCCGCACCCAGCACGAGCGCCCGCGCCCACTGCCCCCGCAAACTCCCCAGCACGAACCTCACCAAGCATGCCTAGCGGGCGCCGGAACACCTGTCCACGCGAAGTGGGTTAGAGAGCCCCTTCGTCCTCAAATTGTTACGAGTGATGCTGATCGAACAGCCTGCAACAGGAGCAACGCCCCCCGCGCACGCGCGGAATGGCGTTCACGACACAACAACCATCGCGACCAGGTTCCTTGGTGCGCCGTGGACGACTTCCGTTCGAGAATTGTCATTCAGCGGGTTCTACTTCGCTCAGTAGTGGGATGCTGCGGACGTGCTTGTTCATCGTGAGGAGCACTGGACTGGTCGCTAATATCACGACCAGGATGGAAAGGGTCGTGAACGCTCCCAAATACTCGAGTCCGAGTCCTCCGAGAAATGCAGTAAATGGTGTCAGAATTCCCGCCATGAAGCTGATAGCGCTACGCACGCGTCCTTGGAGCTCATCGGGCGTGATGGCGAAGCTGTACGCTTGAAGTCCAGCGTTGAGGATCGGCACCATCAGCAACCCGAAGAATACGAGCGTTACTTGCACCGGGAGCGAATTGCGAAATACGTCCATTACCGAGTAGGCGACCAGCAACACCCATCCGAGCGCAACGCAAATCGTTCCGGTTGGTATGCGTTTGGGCACCCTAGGGGCAATCATTGCACCCAGTACGATTCCCGCGCCGGAAGCCGTCCCGATAAACCCGATCAACGCTGCCGGCACGCCGTTGCGTTTCAGGTGCAGGATTATCGTGAAGTCAAAACCGGTGAGCGCGAAATTGATGATGGCCGCGGTTGCGCATATGTCACGTATGGCGGGCTGGGACCACACGAAGCGTAGGCCGGTCCGGATGCTGACAATGACTGATTCTCGAACTTTCCGCTCTGGCTTACCGAGGGGATGGCGAACGCTGGCAACGCCTACAACGGATGCGAAGAACGAGAGCGCGTTCGCCGTGAACGGGAACATCTGATTGATACCGAACAAGACTCCACCGAGTGGACCGCCAGCGAGATTGGCTGCAGCTTGACGCCCTTGGTTGACCGATAGAGCTGCTGGCAGTTGTTCGGTTCGCACTACCTTGCGGATCGCTGCTCCCTCGGCTGGCCCAAAGAAGGACGCCATCGTACTAGAGAGAAAGCCCACGACGACGAGTTGGGCTAGGGATAATCGGTGCAGCGTCTGAGCAATAACGATCGAGGACCACAATAGTGCACGTACTGCGCTGCTCGTGATCATGACAAGTTTGCGGTGCCACCGATCTACTAAGGCACCAGCGAGCAGGCTGAACAATACGGTAGCCAGAGTGGATGCGCCACCAACTACGCCGGCTTTGGCGGCTGACCCGGTCAGGGCCAAGGTCATCAATGGCAGCACGAATGCGGCCATCGAACTACCCAACTTGCTGATAGTTTCACCAGTCACAAGGCGGACGTAATCACCGTTTCGCCACAGCGCATCAGTCTTCTTGGCCTCCTCGGTGGTCGTCACGGCAGCCAACTATATTCATATTGTGAGTCCCGGCCTGTTATGAATTTGTCCCCATGGGCGGCGTCTTTACCGTGGACCTGCTTCACTGGCACATCCGCCAACATGTCCTTTTCTTTGGGATCAGTCTGGTGGATGCCGACTGAATGTCGCTCGGATTCCGCGATACGCTCGGCACGCAGTCCGATCCACACGACGACTCGCCTCTCGGGTCGTTACTGCCGACGCTCGACCATCGAGCGGTTCGCGGTCAGCCTAGAGTGACCCCGCCATGATCGTCGCCCTATTTATATGCCGCAGGGGTGGCCGGCTCAAGAGCTCAATTCAGCGCTGGGCAACGAGCTGAGCCTCGACCTCGCCGGCGCCATTCGTCTGCTCCGCCCGATCGGCCAGGATCTCGCCGATCGTCCGCAGGCGTACCGCACGGGCGACGGGCTGCACGGGGCGCGGAGCCAGGCCGAGCACCGACTTGAGCGTGAGTTCCAGTGCCTTGCCGCTGCTGGCCCAGTCGAACGCGAGCGCGTGGGTGCGGGCCGCCCGGCCGAACGCGGTGCGCAGCTCGTCGTCGCGCAGCAGCAGGGCGACCTGTTCGCGCATCTCCGCTGTGTCGTGGGCGAGCAGCCCGGTCGAGCCGTGCCGGATCGACTCCGTCGGGCCACCCGCATGCGCGAACGCCAGCGACGGCGTCTCGTGCAGACCCGCCTCGACGATGGTCAGCCCCCAGCCTTCCTTGTGGGAAGGCACCATCATCAGCCACGACCGCGCCAGCAGCCGGTGCTTGGTCCCGTCGTCGACGAAACCGTGGAAGTCCACCCGGTCACGCACTCCGCGCTGCGTCGCGTGCCGCACCAGGGTGTCGTGCCAATAGCCGGTGCCGATGACGTCCAGCCGCAACTGCGGGTGTTCCGGCAACAGGTCGGCGAGTATGTCGATGGCGGTCTCGACCTGCTTGTGCGGCACCAGCCGGCCCAGCACGGTCAGCACCGGGGTCGGGCTCTTCTCACCCACCAGGCCGTCCTCGAGTGCCGTCGGCCGATCGTTGCCGGAGTAGACGACGTCGATGCGATCCTCGTCGATGCCCAGGTCCACCAGGTCGACACGGCTGGCCTGGGAAACCGTCACATAGCGGCACTTCCGATAGACGCGCGGCGCGACGCGCGACTCCAGGAACCACCCGAACCGGGCGAGTCGCGGACCGAAGATCACGCTCCACTGATCGCGGTGCACGTGATGCATCACGTTGACGACCGGCGATCCGGCCAGCAACGGAGACCAGAACGGCACGCCGTTCTGCACATCGATGATTACGTCGTAGTCGCGGCGGTGCCGGGCGACATACACCAGGCCGGCGACGTAACAGGTGAACCGGCCGCCCTGCCGCAGCACCCGCACGGTGCCGTGGTCCTCGACCGGGCGGGCGCCCGGGAAGCGGCTGGTGAAGACGGTGACCCGGTGCCCGAGATCGGTCAGCACCTCGGCGGTGCGCTCGGTGAACGTCTCCGCGCCGCCCGCTTCCGGATGCTGGCGGTCGCGCCACGACAGATAGAGCACCCGCAGCTGCGAAGCCGTCTCGGCAGGGCGAGCGCGCACGAAGTTCCCCAGTCGGTCGAGTGACGCCGGACACATCGTCCGGGCACCCGGTACAGTAACGCCGATTGCTACTCGTTGGTAACTGGAGGCCCAGCGTGTTTGCTCCTCCGGGCGAAGATCGGTGCGAGATCTGCGGGGGTATGACGAGGCCGTTGCCGCTGCGCGGTGGCGGTTCGCTGCGGCAGTGCGCCTCCTGCGGACACCTGACCCGCACGCTCCCGGACGCGCCGGCCGGCCATCGCGACCACGCCTACGGCGGGGAGCCGACGCTCGACGCATGGCGCCTCGCCGTCACCTACCGCACCCTCACCGCAGGCGGCACGCCCGACTCGGTCTTCGAAATCGGTTTCGGCGCCGGGTCGCTGCTGCGCCGCTTCCTGGACACCGGCGCGACGATCGCCGGCACCGACCCGGACCAGCTCGCCGTCGGCATCGACCCCGTCGTGCGGTCGCGTGGGACGCTGCACACGGCGCCGATCGAGGACTTGCGCGAGCCGGCCGAGCAGGTCGAACTCGTCTACGGCATCCACGTGCTCGAACACGTGCTGGACCCGCTGCGCACGCTGCAGCGCGCGGCAGCGCTGCTGCGGCCGGGCGGACGCGTGCAGTTCCTCACCCCGGCCGGTGACAGCGCGGGGCTCCGGCTCTACGGCGCAGCCTGGTGGATGCTGGAAGACCCCACGCATGTGCGGTTCTTCACGGCCGAGAGCCTGCGCCGGGCGGCCGAGTCCGTAGGCTTGATCGACGTGCGCGTGACTCGGCCGGCCCTGGACAGCCTGGTGACCGACGTCGCCAGCCTGGCTCGGCTCGGTCGGCCGCGGCCCCGCCCGCACGGGGTGCTGGCGCAGCGCCCGGTGCTGCTGGCCGGCCTCGCCAGCGCACCCGTGGTGCTCGGCGCCCGCGCCATACATCCCAGGCTGCGGCCGACGCTGCACCTGACCGCCCGGAAGGCCGGTTGATGGATCGCGGACTGGCGCGCTCGGTGCGGCTCTTCCGTGCTTTCCTCGTCGAGCAGACCGAGCCGGAGGTCTTCTACGGCGCGCTCGCCCGCGATTCCTGCGAGCTGCTTACCGAGTTCACCACGCTCGACGGCGCACGGGTGCTCGACGTCGGTGCCGGTCCGGCGGAGTTCGCGCACGCCTTCCGGGCGGCCGGCGCGACCTACGTGCCGATCGACCACGACCTGTCGGTGCCATCGGTGCACGACGGCGGGGTAGTGGCGACGGCGACCGCGCTGCCCTTCGCGGACCGCAGCGTCGACATCGTCTTCAGCAGCAACCTCTGGGAGCACGTGCGCGACCCGCAGCGCGCGGCGGACGAGATGGTCCGCGTCGTGCGGCCTGGCGGCCTGGTCTTCCTCTCCTACACCAACTGGCTGTCGCCCTGGGGCGGCCACGAGACGTCGCCCTGGCACTGGCTCGGCGGGGCGCGCGCCGTCCGCCGCTACACCCGCGCACACGGTCACCCGCCGAAAAACACCGTCGGCGAGACGCTCTTCCGGGTCAGCGTCGCGCAAGGCCTGCACTGGGCGCACGAGCAGCCCGACGTCGAGGTGCTCGTCGCCCGGCCGCGCTACCTGCCCGACCTGGCGCGGCACCTGCTGCGCGTGCCGGGGCTGCGGGAGGTCGTCACCTGGAACCTGTTGCTGATCCTGCGGCGCCGATGACCGGCCGGTATGACGCACCGGCCGCGCGGCCGATGCGCAATCCGGTGGAGCGCATCCAGCTCGCCCTGATGCTGGCAGTGCTGGTGCTGCTGCCGTGGCTGGTGTCGCCGGGCCGCACCGAGCCGGACACCAAGATCGACCTGACCATCACGCCGTGGCGGTACCTGGGCCGTTCACTGGACGCGTGGAACACGCACGCCGGACTCGGCGAGCTGCAGAACCAGGCCTACGGCTACCTCTTCCCGATGGGGCCGGTCTTCGGGATCTGCCGGTCGCTCGCGATCCCCGCCTGGGCGACCCAGCGGATCTGGTGGACGCTGCTGCTCGCCGTGTCCTTCCTCGGTGCCCAGCAACTGATCCGCCGGCTGGGCGTGGCGGGACCGCTGGCCGCGATCACCGGCGGGGCGGCATACGCGCTGGCACCGCGGATGCTCACCGTGCTGCCGGTCATCTCGATCGAGGCCTGGCCGATGGCGCTCGCGCCCTGGCTGGTCATCGTCGTGCTGCCACTGGTCCGCCGGGAGCTGCGGCGGCGCGAGCTGATCCGCTCCGTCGCGCTCGCGGGAGTCCTGGCAGCATCGCTCGGCGGGGTGAACGCCACCGCCTCCGGCATCGTGCTGGCGCTGCCGTTCCTGTTCCTGCTGACGTCCGCGGCCGGGTGGCGCCGGTTGCCGCTGTGGCTGGTCGCGGTGCTGCTCGGCGCCTGCTGGTGGCTGCTGCCGCTGCTGGTGCTCGGCCGCTACGCCTACCCGTTCCTGGACTACATCGAGACAGCGTCCATCACCACCGCCGTCACGTCCGTCCCGAACGTCTTCCGCGGCGCGGACGACTGGATCGCCTACATTCTGGACAGCGCGGATCACCCTGTCTGGCAAGGCGGTTGGGTGCTCGCGCAATCGGTCACCGCGATCATCGCCACCGGCCTGGTGGCCGCGGTCGGCTGCTGGGGGCTGCTGCGGCAGCGGGGGCACCTGGCGCGCTGGCTGCTCTGCTGCGCGGTCGGCGCCGTGCTCTTCATGAGCCTCGGTCACGGGGGCACGGTCGGCAGCCCGCTCTCCGAGCCGGTGCGTGCCCTGCTCGACGGCTCACTCGCGCCGTTGCGCAATGTGCACAAGGCCGACCCGATCCTGCGGCTGCCGCTCGTCATCGGGCTGGCCGCCGTGGTGCAGCGCGTTGCCTCATCGACCCGGGCGCGCGATCGCTTCGTGCCGGCGCTGATCGCCCTTGCCGTCGCGGTCGCCGCGACACCGATCTGGCAGGGGCGGGTCGGTGCGGCGGACGCGTATGGCGCCATACCGCCTCAGTGGACGCAGGTCGCTCACGAAATCGACTCTGCCGCAAAGACGTCCGGCGGTTCCACGATGCTGCTGCCCAACTCGCGGACGCCGACCTACACGTGGGGGAGCACCACCGACGAACCGCTCTCGGCGATCGCGACGTCGCCGATCGTGACGCGCGAAGCAGCGCCGCTGGGCATCCCGGGCTCGACCCGGATCCTGGACATGGTCGACCAACTCGCCGCCACCGGGCAGCCGCAGCCGGCGCTCGCGGCAGGCCTCGCCCGGCTCGGCATCACCCGCATCGTCCTGCGCCGCGACCTCGCGGCCTCCGTGCAGGCGAGACCGTGGCAGGCCGAGCAGCGGACGCTGCAGTCGTCACCCGGCTTCCGCGCGGTCGCGACCTTCGGTCGCGGCACGTCCGCGCTGACGGTGTATGACGTGGGCACCTCGCCGGACAAGGGCGCGTCCGTCTATGGCGGGACGCCGCTCACGGTCGCCGGCGGACCCGAAGCCCTCTTCGCCCTGTATGCCGCCGGCGCGCTCTCACCGACCCAGTGGCTGCGACTGGACGGCAGCCCGTCCGGTGACGCGGACGTGGTGACCGACACGATGCCGTGGCGGGCCTACAACAACGGCGTACCAACGGCTTTCGCGTACAGTCCGGTGCTGACGCGAGACGACACGGAGCCGACCCGCATCGGCGCGAAGGACCTGCCGCCCGCGACAGATCCGGCCGACCAGCCGGCGCGTGAATGGATCGGCTGGACCGATGTGCAGGTCTCCTCGTCCGCCGCCGACCCGTTCGCCGCGCACTACCTGGGGGTCCGGGACGGGGCGGCGTCCGCGTTCGACGGCGACAACGACACGGCGTGGCTGACCGGGGACCACCGGCCGTCGGCGTGGCTGCGCGGCACGCTGCCGCGCACCACGATCAGCGAGGTCCGGCTGCGGCTCGCGGGACCGGCGCAGCACGCCATTCTGCCCGCCACTGTGCAGGTGGTCACCGGTGGCCGAACGGTCTCGGTCGCGGTGGACGGGCGCAGCACCCTCACCATCCCGGTGCATGCCAGCGACGCGACCTCCGTCGAGGTCCGCCTGTACGCCCCGGCCGGCGCGATCGACCCGGTGCTGGGCGTCGCCGAAATGTCGTTGCCCGGCACCAGACTCGGCTCGGTCATCGATGTCCCGCAGCAGGTCGACCCAGCGAAGCAGGCGCTGCTGCTGACCCGGCTCCCCGAGGACGGCGCGAGCCTCACCCGGCAGGTGCACCTGACCAGCGCGGGCAGCCTCGGCGGCACGGTGTGGTTGCGCGCGACCGGTGCCGCGGTCCCGGCGACGTGCGGTGCGGCCGGCGAGATCACGGTTCGCTCCGCGGACGGCGCGCTGACTCGTATGCCGTTGCGCCTCAACGGAACCGGCGGGGTCCGCACCGGCGCGCTGGTCCAAGCAGTCACCTGTGCCGTGGGCGTTGGTGGAGTGTCGGGGGAGCGAACCATCACCATCTCCGGCGCATCCGGTCTCACCCCGCAGCTCGCGTTGCTGGGGCATGCGCCGGCACCGGCCGGCACCACCCGGGCCGTCAGCTCCGTGTCCGGAGACTCCGGCCGGCGAGTCGTGCGCCTCACCGCCGGCACGCCGGGAGTCGTCGCGTTGAGCGAAGGCTTCAACGCGGGGTGGCACGCGACTAACAGCGCGGGGCATGCCCTGCAGCCGGTCGAGGTCGACGGGTGGCGGCAGGGCTTCCGGGTCACCGGGACCGCTGCCGAAACGGTGACCATGCGCTTCACCCCGACGACACCGCAGCGCCTCGGGTTGCTCCTCGGCGGGCTGCTGGCACTGGCCTTGCTGCTGACCTTCCTGGTCGCGGCGCTGGCGTGCCGCCGTGAGCGCCACCTCCGAGTTGGGGCGGACTCTTCCAAATCCGCCTGTGCCGCAAGCGAACCCACCCGCCCCACCCGCCTCGCCGGTGCCGCATCCGCCGTCGTCGCAGGCTTCCTGGTCGCCGGCCCGGCAGGCGCGGTCGCAGGCCTGATTGCCGCGGCGGTCCCGCGCCCTCTGCTCCGGCACGTCGCGGCCGGTGCGCTGGTCGCGTCCTGCGTCGCGCTGGCGTTCTTCGGTGTCGTCGATGCCTCGTCGGCCGGCGCGATCGCCGGTCAGTTGCTCGCGACCGTCACCCTGGCGGCGCTGGCACGGGCGCTCGCCGAGTGCGTCGGTGCACGCGGCGCAGCACCGGCTGCTCGACCAGGGACGCCGACGCCCACGCGATCAGCACGCTGAAGACCAGCACCGCGAAGAGCACCGCGGACAGCGGCCCGGTGAAGAGCTGCCAGCCGGAGGCGCGGTAGATGACCTGCAGCACCAGCACGTGCCAGAGGAAGACGCCGTAGGAGATGTCTCCCGCGAAGCGGTTCACCGAGGAGCCGGCGAGGGCCTGCCAGCGTTCGTCCGACGGACCGCGCACCGCGGCGAGCAGCAGCAGGCCGGCGATCAGCGTGTAGAGCGCCTCCTTCGTCACGGCCTGGGCGATCGTCGGGGCCAGCAGGTCGCGCGGCCCGGCGATGCCGCTGGACGCGAAGAGGTAGACGACCGCGGCGGCCGCGAGCCAGGTGCCCACGCCCACGGAGCGCAGCCGCTGCAGTGCCCCCGTCTGCACCGCCACGGCGAGCGCAGCACCTGCCGCGAACCACGCGGCGTGCCCGATCACGCTGGTCCCGAGCACCCCGGCGTGCGTCGCGGGTGCGTGCCGGGTCCAGGCGGCGGTCGCGGCCTGGCTGACCAGTCCGATGAGGACGACGCCGGCCAGCACGGCATACACCCGGCGGGCCGATGCCCGCAGCAGCCGGCCGAGCGCCGTGCCGATCACCGGCACCAGCAGATAGAACGTCGCCTCGGTGGTGATGCTCCACGTCTGGCTGAACGACTGGTATGACGTGTCGGCATACCCCTGCACGAGCAGCAGGTGCGCGAGCACTTTCCCGGGGCCGCCGATGCCGCCCCCGCCGACCGCGCCCCATGTGCCCGCGACGAGCAGCACGACCGCCAACGTGATCAGGTAGGCGGGCAGGATCCGGGCGGCCCGGCGCAGTGCATAGGTGCGTATGGCGGGCGGCTGCGCGCCGGTCGCCCCCGCGGCGAGCCACGGGCGCAGCAACAGGAACGCGCTGATCGCGAAGAAGACGGCGACTCCGCTGTCGCCGCGTGCGAGCAGCCCGCCGGACAGATCCAGGTTGTCGGCGCCGGTCCAGAAGCCGACGTGCGAGAGCAGCACGAGCAGCGCCGCCAGCCCGCGCAGGCCGTCGATCAGCCGATAGCGCGCCATCGCACCTCCTCTGCTCTTCGGGTCACCCGGCAGCTACTCTGCAGTAGATTTTCTCCGCACGCACCTTCGGAAGGGCCCGCACCGCACCTATGACAGCACGCGATCATCTGCCACCGGCCGACGGCGCGGTCGACCTGAGCCGTCCGGTGCTGCGCGCCCGCGCGCCGCTGCGGATCTCGTTCGCCGGCGGGGGCACCGACGTGTCGCCGTTCCCGGAGCGCGAAGGGGGAGCCGTCCTGTCCGGAACGATCTCGTCGTTCGCGTTCGGCACGCTGCGGCCGCGCACCGACGGCCAGGTGACGGTGCAGTCCCTCGACTACGGCACCTCGATCGGCTTCGGCATCGACGACCCGGTCGAATACGACGGCAAGCTCGACCTGCCGAAGGCGGCGATCAACCGGGTCCGGGAGATCGACGGCGCACGGCCGTCCGGCGGGTTCGACCTGTTCCTGCACACGCAGGCGCCGCCCGGGTCCGGGCTCGGCTCGTCCAGTGCGGTGATGGTGTCGGTGATCGGGCTGGTCGCGCAGCACTGCGGCCTCGACCTCACCCCGTATGACGTGGCCGAACTCGCCTACCGGCTGGAGCGCGAGGACCTCGCCATACCCGGCGGCTCGCAGGATCAGTACGCCGCCGCCTTCGGCGGTTTCAACTATCTCGAGTTCAAACCCGGCGAGGTGATCGTCAACCCGCTGCGAGTGCGCGACGACACCGTCCACGAGCTCGAGCACAACATGCTGCTGGCGTTCACCGGCAACACCCGGGTCAGCGACCACATCATCGAGGACCAGCGATCCCGTTACGAGACAGGCAACCCCGAGGCGCTGGAAGGCCTGCGCGCCCAGAAAGAACTCGCCGAGCGGATGAAGGTCGCGCTGGTCCGCGGCGAGGTCGACGCGTTCGGCCGGCTACTAGGGGAGGCGTGGTCGCAGAAACGCAAGATGTCCCAACGCATTTCGACGCCGCTCATCGACCAGGCGGTCACCACGGCACTCGGCTGCGGGGCGCTCGGCGGCAAGGTGACCGGCGCCGGCGGCGGGGGACACCTGGTGTTCGTGTGCGAGTTCGAGCGCCGGCACATCGTCGCGCGGGAGCTGCTCGCGCTCGGCCTCACCCTGTCGGAGATCACTTTCAGCGAGCACGGGGTCACCACCTGGAGAGGACAGCACTGATGCCGCACGGTCACGCGTTGCACGAGGTTCCGCCCGAACATCGGGGGCCGGCGGTCGCCGAACGCCGGCAGCTCGGCGTCACGGCGTGGGCGCAGCTGGCGCAGGCGCTCGCCGAGCCCGCCCTGGCCGCCCAGGTCGACGCGGCCGGCACCGCCTTGCTGGACCGGCTGGTCGAGGGCGGCACACTCCTGGTCGCGGGCAATGGCGGTTCCGCGGCGATCGCCAGCCACGTCGCGGCCGAGTTCATCGGCAAGTGCATCCTGGATCGCGCGCCGCTGCCCGCGGTCAACCTGGCGGAGTCGCTGAGCTCGATCACTGCGGTCGCCAACGACTATGCGTATGACGAGACGTTCGCCCGCGGCGTCGCTGCCCTCGGCCGGCCCGGCGACGTGCTGCTGGCAATGTCGACCAGCGGCACGAGCAAGAACGTCGTGCGGGCGCTCGAGCTCGCGCACGAGATTGGCCTGCTGACGATCGCGCTCACCGGCACCCAGGGCACCGGTCTGGCGGGCCGGGCCGACCACGTGCTGGTCGTCCCGTCCGGTGAGACCCCGCGCATCCAGGAGGTCCACCTGCTGTGGACCCACGTGTGGTGTGAGGCCGTCGACGTCGTGTGCCAGGAGTAGCGATCGGCACGAGCCGGCCGTGCCTCGGGGACGCCGAGCTGCTCGGCCAGGAGCGCGGACCGATCGAGCGACCGGCCGGTGCTACCGGCGCGCCATACGACCTGGTGCTGGTGGATCGCGACGGCACGCTCAACGTGCGCCGTGACGGCTACGTCACCGATCCGGACGACCTGGTGCTGCTGCCGGGGGCCGGCGCTGCGGTCGCCGCCGCCAACCGGGCCGGCTGTTGCGTCGTGCTGGTCACCAACCAGCGCGGGCTGGCCACCGGCGCGCTGCGCGCGGACCAGCTGCGCGCCGTGCATCGCCGGCTGATCGCCGAGCTGGGCCGGTATGACGCCCACCTGGACGGCATCCAGGTATGTCCGCACGCCGCGGGCACTTGCAGGTGCCGCAAGCCGCGCGGCGGACTCGTCCGGGAGGCGTTGCGCAGGGCTTCCTGGGCCGCGTGGTCGCGCACCGTGCTGCTCGGCGACATGCCGTCTGACGCGGCCGCCGCGCGGGAGGCGGGGACCGGATCCGTGCTCGTCGACGCCGCCGAAACGCCCTGGCGAACGGTCCGCAGGCGATTGTTCGAGGGTCGCGCGCCGTTGGTGTGACACAAGTCGCACGGTTGATGCTACTGTCCGGTAAGTTCCAGTTCACCCCGGAGGTTCAGACCGTGCGGAAATCCGCGATCGTCATCGGCTTCGGCGCGTTTTTCATCACCATGGCGCTGCTGCTGAAGTTCTACGCCTTCGACAAGCTGGCGGTCATCCCGATCGATCAGAACTCCCAGCAAGTCGCTGTCGACAACAATGCCTACATCTTCGACGCGGGAAGCCTGAAGTTCTACCACACGACGTTGACCACGACGATCGGTGCGGTCGGGCAGAAGGAGCAGAGCCAGCAGTTCGGCCACAACTCGGTGATCTTCAGCAAGTGGCAGTACTCCTCGATCCCGCAGACCAAGACCGCGCAGACCGCGTTCACCGAGAAGTTCGCGGTCAACCGGCACACCGGCAAGGTCATCCCGTGGTCCGGTGACTCGGAGAACGGTAAGGCCATCGAGCACACGGGCTACACGGTCAAGTTCCCCTTCGGCACCCAGAAGACGACCTACCCCTACTGGGACGTGTCGATCGAGAGGTCGATGCAGATGAAGTACGCCGGCACCGACACGATCGACGGACTGACCGTCTACCGCTTCGAGGGCACGGTCCCGCGCCAGCCGCTCGTGAGCTCGCCTGCCAAGGAGGTGCCTGGGTTCCTCTTCGGCGGGGCACAGAACAGCCCGGGTGTGAAGGCGACTTACAGCTACGCCAATGACCGCACGATCTGGGTCGAACCGGAGACCGGCGCGTTCATCAAGGTCCGCGAGAACCAGCAGCAGTGGCTGACCGATGTCAAGACCGGCAAGTCGGTCAACGTGCTGAAGACGTCCTCGGTCTTCAACAACGCGACGGTCACGCAGAACGTGCACGACTACAAGGGCAAAGCCGCCCAGCTGAAGGCGCTCAAGATCGCCCCGTGGATCCTGGGCATCCTCGGCATCCTCCTGCTGATCGGCGGAATCGTGATGGCCCTCCTGCTGGGCCGTGGAGCCGCCCGGTCCGAGGCGGCGGAGAGTCGTGCGGACGAGCCCGCGGCCACCGAGGAGTCCGACGATTCGGACGACGATTCGGACGACGAGACCCAGGGCGGCGGTGTCGCGGACCTGCTGAACCGGCCCGAGGAGTAGCGGGCGGCTCGCCATACTGCCACCGGCTATGCAGATCGCGCGCTCTGTAGAGCGGAGGGCGGCAGTTCGGTCACGAAGATCGCCGTGCCGGGTATGACGCGGCCGCGTGTGGGTGACCAGCCGCCCCATACCTGACGGTTGTGGTCCGGCCACTCGGGCTCGACCAGGTCCACCAGGGCGAGGCCCGCGGCCACGATCTCGCGGACCCGGTCGCCGAGCGTGCGGTGGTGCTCGACATAGGTGGCGACGCCGTCGTCGCCCTCCTCGACATACGGCGTGCGGTCGAAATACGAGCGGTCGGCGACCAGTCCCTCGGCTCCGGGCGCGTCGGGGAAAGCCCAGCGCACCGGGTGGGTGGTGGAGAAGACGAAGCGCCCGCCCGGGCGGAGCACCCGTGCGGCCTCGCGCATGATCGCGCCGCTGTCCGCTGCGAACGGCACGGCGCCGTATGCCGTGAACACCATGTCGAACGATGCGTCCGCGAACGGCAGCGCGGCCGCATCGCACTGGGCAAGGGGGAGTGGCGCGGACGATCCGGAGTCGATTGCCTGCGCCTGGCGCAGCATGCCGAGCGACAGATCGGTGGAAACGACGCGTGCGCCGAGGCCCGCGACATACCGCCCGCCCTGCGCTGCCCCCGAGCCGATCTCGAGCACGTCGCGGCCGGCCAGGTCGCCCAGCACATGCAGGTCGGCCTCGGTCAGCCCTTCGGGGCCCCAGACCAGGTCGGCGTCGCCGAGGAAGGAGCCGTGCTCGGCGTAGTAGGCCACCGCTTCGGCGTCCCACCAGTCCCGGTTGGCGGCCCGTGTCTCGTCCGCCGACGCATCCCGTCGCCCGACCCCGAAACTGTCCATCGACCCGCTTCTCCTCGCCGTCGCCGACCCCTTTTGACCCACCTGTGGACGGCCCGATAGGATTACCCCGCGCACACATGTGCGTGTATGGCGTGGCGTCGGCCCTGGTCGGCGGGTTTTCGCCATACCAACCAATTGTCCATGTCTATTGTCCACCAAAGGTTTCCTACTACATGACTGCCACCACCACCTCCCCGGTCGCTATCAACGACATCGGGTCCGAGGAGGAGTTGCTCGCCGCGATCGACGCGACGATCAAGCACTTCAATGACGGCGACATCGTTGACGGTGTCATCGTCAAGGTCGACCGGGACGAGGTCCTGCTCGACATCGGCTACAAGACCGAGGGCGTCATTCCCTCGCGCGAGCTGTCCATCAAGCACGACGTCGACCCGGGTGAGGTCGTGGCGGTCGGCGACGAGGTCGAGGCACTGGTTCTCCAGAAGGAGGACAAGGAAGGCCGCCTCATCCTGTCCAAGAAGCGCGCGCAGTACGAGCGCGCGTGGGGCACCATCGAGCAGATCAAGGAAGAGGACGGCGTCGTCACCGGCACCGTCATCGAGGTCGTCAAGGGCGGCCTGATCCTCGACATCGGCCTGCGCGGCTTCCTGCCGGCATCGCTGGTCGAGATGCGCCGGGTCCGTGACCTGCAGCCGTATGTCGGCAAGCAGATCGAGGCCAAGATCATCGAGCTCGACAAGAACCGCAACAACGTGGTCCTGTCGCGCCGCGCGTGGCTCGAGCAGACGCAGTCCGAGGTCCGCACCACGTTCCTCAAGGAGCTGCAGAAGGGCCAGGTCCGGTCCGGTGTGGTCAGCAGCATCGTCAACTTCGGCGCCTTCGTCGACCTCGGCGGAGTCGACGGCCTGGTGCACGTCTCGGAGCTGTCCTGGAAGCACATCGACCACCCGTCCGAGGTCGTCGAGGTCGGCGACGAGGTCACCGTCCAGGTGCTCGACGTGGACATGGACCGCGAGCGTGTCTCCCTGTCGCTGAAGGCGACTCAGGAGGACCCGTGGCAGCACTTCGCGCGCACCCACGCGATCGGCCAGGTCGTGCCGGGCAAGGTCACCAAGCTGGTGCCGTTCGGTGCGTTCGTGCGTGTCGAGGACGGCATCGAGGGTCTGGTCCACATCTCCGAACTGGCCGAGCGCCACGTGGAGTTGCCGGAGCAGGTCGTCCAGGTCGGCCAGGAGATCTTCGTCAAGGTCATCGACATCGACCTGGAGCGTCGTCGCATCTCGCTGAGCCTCAAGCAGGCCAACGACGACGCCGCCGCCGCGACCGAGTTCGACCCGACCCTCTACGGCATGGCCGCGGAGTATGACGAGCAGGGCAACTACAAGTACCCCGAGGGCTTCGACGCGGAGTCCGGCGAATGGCTCGAAGGCTTCGAGACCCAGCGCGAGAAGTGGGAGAAGCAGTACGCCGAGGCGCACGCCCGCTACGAGGCGCACCAGGCGCAGATTGAGCAGGCTCGCAAGGACGACGCCGAGGCTGCGGCCTCCGCCGCCACCGGCGGGACCTCCTACTCCTCGGAGTCCAGCGACAGCGGCTCGTCCTCGAGCAGCAGCAGCCTCCCGGCCGCACCGGCCGAGGGCACCCTCGCCTCCGACGAGGCCCTCGCCGCCCTGCGCGAGAAGCTCACCGGCAACTGAGGTAGCTAGCTCCACCACGAAGGCCCCCGGAACTCATGGGTTCCGGGGGCCTTCGGCGTCCCGAAGGCGCGACGGTCGAGCTTTGGGGACGGGAATCCGGGCCGGGGGTGTCCCGAAGGCGCGACGGTCGGGCTTTGGGGACGGGAATCCGGGCCGGGGGTGTCCCGAAGGCGCGACGGTCGAGGGTTCGGGACGGGAATCCGGGCCGGGGGTGTCCCGATGGCGCGACGGTCGAGGGTTCGGTCCGCGAAACACGCGGCGGATAGAGTCGCGTGGTGCTCTATGTGGGACTCAGCGGCGGCATCGGCTCGGGCAAGTCGACGGTGTCGGGGCACCTGACGCAACTCGGCGCGGTGGTGATCGACGCGGACCGGATTGCGCGCGAGGTGGTGGCGCCGGGCACCCCGGGACTCGCCGAGGTGGCCGCCCGTTTCGGATCCGAGGTGCTGCTGCCGGACGGTTCGCTCAACCGGCCGGCGCTCGGCGCGATCGTCTTCGCCGATGAGCCGGCGCGCCGCGATCTGGAGGCCATCACGCATCCGCGCATCGCCGAACAGACCCGGCGGCAACGCGCCGAGGCGCCGCGCGACGCGATCGTCGTGCACGACATGCCGCTGCTGGTCGAGGGCGATCTCGCGCCGGATCACCACCTGGCCGTGATCGTCGACGTGGCGGCGGAGACCCGGACGCAGCGCATCGTGCGCGACCGCGGGATGACCCCGGATGCTGCCAGGGCGCGGATCGCCGCACAGGCCACCGACGAGCAGCGGTATGCCGTGGCCGACGCGCTGCTGGACAACAACGGCACGCGCGAGGAGTTGCTCGATCAGGTGGAAACGCTGTGGCGAGAACGCCTTTCGCCATACAACGACAACCTGCTCGCCGATCGCGGCGTACGGCGACCGTTGCCGACCCGGCTGGCCGAGCCCGATCCGTCCTGGCCCGGCTTCGCCAGGCGGTCGATCGACCGCCTGCGCCGCCAGCTCGCTGCTGGAGGCCTCGGCGACCACGTGAAAGGCATCGACCACATCGGCTCCACGAGCGTGCCCGGCCTGGTGGCCAAGGAGGTGATCGATCTGCAAGTGCGGGTCGACGACCTGAAGCTGGCGTCCGGCGCGCCGTTCCGCACCGCGCTGCGCGCGGCGGGATTCGTCGAGGGCCGCCCGACGTCGGACACCGTCCACCCCTGGGAGCCCGACCCCGCGCGCTGGCAGAAGCTGTATTTCAACGGTGCGGACCCGGCGGTCGTCCACCATCTGCATGTGCGCCCCGCGGATGGTCCAGGTGCTGCTGCGGCGTTGCTCTTCCGCGACTGGTTGCGCGCCAATCCGGCCGAGTGCGAGGCGTATGCCGCGGAGAAGCGCCGGATCGCGCGGCTCCATCCGGGTCGCACCGAGGCCGACCGGCGCGCGTACCCGGCGGCGAAAGAACCGTGGATCGCCGCGGCTCTGGAGCGAGCCCGAGCGTGGCACACAAACCCCAGAACAACGGCCAGATAACAGTTCGGCGGCGCAGACCCAATGGTTACCCCCGTGTCAGCTCGCCGAGCACTAGTGTTCATGCCGTGTTATCCAACGACAGCCAAACTCTGTGCTCGTGACCGCGTCGCAACCAGCCCCCACTCTCGCGGGGCGGCCCAGTCCGCCCGACCCGGTCGGAGAACCGCCGCGCCGCAGCGGCAAACCGTATGGCGAGTGGCTGATCGCCGCCATCCTGTTGCTGCCCAACCTGGTGCTGCTGGTGGTGTTCACCTACCGGCCGCTGCTGGACAACATCCGGCTGTCGTTCACCGACTGGAACATCTCCTCGCCCTACGCCGACTACATCGGCTTCAAGAACTACGTCACCTGGTGGCACGACCCGAACTCCCATCAGGTGCTGAAGAACACGGTGATCTTCACCATCGCGACCGTGGCGCTCTCGATGGTGCTGGGGCTCGCGCTCGCGCTACTGCTTGATCAGAAGCTGCGCGGGCGAAACCTGGTGCGGTCGGTGATCTTCGCGCCGTTCGTGATTTCCGGAGCAGCTATCGGGATCGCCTTCCAGTTCGTGTTCGACCCCAACTTCGGCCTGGTGCATGACCTCGGCTATCGCATGGGCCTCACGGTGCCGAATTTCTATCAGCGCCCGGGTTGGGCACTGTTCATGGTGACCGCCACCTACGTGTGGAAGAACCTCGGCTACACCTTCGTCATCTATCTCGCGGCGCTGCAAGGTCGCCGTGCGGACCTCGACGAGGCGGCCGAGATCGACGGCGCGTCGGCCTGGCGGCGTTTCTACAAGGTGCTGCTGCCCCAGCTGCGACCGACCACGTTCTTCCTGTCGATCACCGTGCTGCTGAACTCTGTGCAGGTCTTCGACATCATCAACGTGATGACACGCGGTGGGCCGCAGGGTTACAGCACGTCGACGATGGTCTACCAGGTCTATCAGGAGACATTCGTCAACAGCAGGGCCGGATATGGCGCCACCATCGCGACCATCCTGTTCCTGATCCTCCTGGTGGTGACGGTCATTCAAGTGCGCGTGATGGACAGGGGGATGAAGAATGTCTGACACCAGCGCCGAGGTGGCCGTCGACGTCACCGGTGGCGGTGCCCACAACGCGGAGGCGATGTCCCACTCGGGACCGGCGATGAAGATCGCCGGGTATGCCGCGATGGTTGTCGTCTTCCTGGTGGTGGCGCTTCCGCTCTACTGGATCCTGGTCACCTCCTTCAAGCAACAGCAGGACATCTACACCCAGCCGGCGGAGTGGTGGCCGAAGCATTTCACGACCACGCCCTACCATGCCGCGACGACGCAGATCGCCTTCTGGGATTATGTTCGCAACTCGGTGATCATCACGGCTATCTTGTCGGTGACCAAGATCGTCCTCGGCGTGATCAGCGCCTACGCGCTGGCAATGCTGCGCTTTCCGGGACGGGGCCTGTTGTTCGTGGTGATCATCGCGGCGTTGATGGTGCCGAACCAGATCACCGTCATCTCCAATTACGCCCTGGTCAGCCAAATGGGGTGGCGCAACACTTATCAGGGGATCATCATTCCGTTGGCCGGAGTCGCCTTCGGCACCTTCCTGATGCGCAATCAGTTCCTGTCGTTGCCCGGAGAGATTATCGAATCGGCGAGAATGGACGGCGCCGGGCCGCTCAAGATGCTGTGGCGGGTGGTGCTGCCTATGTCCTGGCCAACGCTGATCGCGTTCTCGATCATCACCGTCGTCAACGAGTGGAACGAATATCTGTGGCCGTTCCTGATGTCGGACGATCAGCGGACCGGCACGTTGCCGATCGGATTGACCTTCCTGCAGAACAACGACGGAACCTCGCAATGGGCGCCGATCATGGCGGGCACCGTGCTCGCGATGCTGCCCGTACTCATTCTCTTCCTGGCCTTGCAACGACACATGATCAAGGGCTTGACCGCTGGCGCGGTCAAGGGCTGAACACCACCGGATAACAAGGAGTTCCACATGACAAACTTCACACGGCGCGGAGTGCTCACTGCGACGGGCGGTGCTGCCATCGCAGCGGGGCTCAGCGCGTGCGCCGGCACCGGCTCCAAGCCCAAGGGCGGCGGGACCGGCGGCAGCGGTGGTGGCGGCAACGGCGGTGGTAGCAGCAACACGATCAATTTCTGGAGCAATCACCCGGGGACTTCCCAGGCCACCGAGCAGAAGCTGATCGCCGCCTTCGAGAAGGCGAACCCGCACCTGAAGGTGACGCTGACCAATGCCGGTAAGAACTATGAGGAGGTGGCGCAGAAATTCAATGCTGCCCTCGCAGGCGGTGGCCTGCCGGACGTGGTCGTCGCCTCGGACGTGACCTGGTTCAACTTCGCGCTCAACAATAGGTTCGTCGACATCGGCGCGCTCTTCGCCAAGGAAGGATTGTCCACCACCGACTATGTCGACGGCCTGTATGCCGACTACAAGTACGACAACAAGCATTACGCCATCCCGTATGCGCGCTCGACCGTCGTCTTCTACTACAACAAGGACGTCTTCAAGAAGGCCGGCCTGCCGGACCGGTCGCCGACCTCGTGGGACGAGTTCACCGAGTGGGCGCCGAAGCTGAAGGCGGCCATCGGCCACGGGAAGACCGCGATGATCCTGGACGACGGCTCGAACTACTTGGACTGGACCTTCCAGGCGATCGTGTGGTCGTTCGGCGGCGCCTACTCCAAGGGCTGGACCCCGACGTTCACAGACCCCAAGACGATCAAGGCAACCCAACTGCTGCAGTCCTGGGCGATGAACGGCTATATCAAGACCTCTGCCAACTCGGCGAGCGATTTCAGCGCCGGCCTCGGCGCCGTGCTCCTGGAGTCCACCGGAGACCTCGGCAGTTTCAAGAGCGTGCCGTTCGAGCTCGGTGTTGGATTCGTGCCCGCACCCGGCGGCGTGAAGTGCTGCCCGACCGGAGGCGCCGGCGTCGCCATACCGTCCGGGATCTCGGCCGATCGCCAGGCGAACGCCGCGAAGTTCGTGGAGTTCCTGACCAACGCGCAGAGCACGGACACCTTCACCCAGGCGACCGGGTACATGCCGGTGCGCAAGTCGGCGCTGAAGCTTCCCGACGAGGTGGCCTACCTCAAGGCGCACCCGAACTTCAAGGTCGCGGTGGATCAGTTGCCGTACACCCGGCCGCAGGACTACGCCCGGGTGTTCGTGCCCGGCGGTGGTACGTCCATCGGGCAGGCGCTCGACAAGATCGTCTCGGGGTCCGACGTGACCTCGACGATGAAGGGTCTGGACGCGACGATCACCTCGGCGTACAACTCGCAGGTGAAGCCGAAGCTCAAGGCCTGATCCGTGGCATCTGTTTACTTCGACGGGGCGACCCGGCTGCACAAGGGCAACACCAAGCCCTCGGTGGACAGCGTCACGCTGGACATCGAGGACGGCGAATTCCTCGTGCTGGTCGGGCCGTCCGGCTGCGGCAAGTCCACGACCCTGCGCATGCTCGCCGGTCTGGAGCCGGTCGACGCAGGCCGGATCCTGATCGACGGGCACGACCAGAAGGGCGTGCGGCCGCGCGACCGCGACGTCGCGATGGTGTTCCAGAGCTACGCGCTCTACCCGAACATGAGCGCCGAGGAGAACATGGCGTTCGCGCTGCGCAACGGCGGGATGAGCAAGGCCGAGGCGCGGCAGCGGGTGCACGAGGCGGCCGAGATCCTCGAGCTGTCGCCGCTGCTGGGCCGCAAGCCCGGGCAGATGTCGGGTGGCCAGCGGCAGCGGGTGGCTATGGGCCGCGCGATCGTGCGCAACCCCAAGGTCTTCTGCATGGACGAGCCGCTGTCCAACCTCGACGCGAAGCTGCGGGTCTCGACGCGTGCGCAGATCGCCGCGCTGCAGCGGCGGCTCGGGGTCACCACGGTCTACGTCACGCACGACCAGACCGAGGCGATGACGATGGGGCATCGAGTCGCCGTGCTCAAGGACGGTGTCCTGCAGCAGGTGGACACGCCGGAGGTGCTCTACGACCACCCGGTCAATACCTTCGTCGCCGGCTTCATCGGCTCTCCGGCGATCAACCTGATCGACGCGAAGGTGCACGACGGACGCGCCGAGTTCTTCGGTGCGACAACGCCGTTGGAGCGCGACCGGATTGGCGACGCCGCGAGCGTGACGATCGGCGTGCGCCCGGAGTCGTGGACGGTCGCCGACGCGCTGGACAAGAACGGCGTGGCGCTCAAGGTCGATCTGGTCGAGTCACTCGGCGCGGAGGTGTTCATCTACGGTTCGCCGGAGATGGACGAGGAGGCGAAGCGCATCACCGTACGCACGGACAAGAAGCACCGGCCGGCAGTCGGTGACATCGTGCGGGTGACGCCGGTAGCTGACGAGGTGCACGTCTTCGACGCGTCGTCCGGCGAACGGCTCTGACCTGGCCACCTGAGGTTCATGTCGCTGGGCAGGCCTGCCACACCGCAATTTAATTGTGTGATTACAATAGTTGTGTGACAACAACTAAAACCACACCCGTTGCGGTCTGGCTCGGCCTGGCTGCGCTTGTCATGGACAACAAGTGGCTGGTGCGCGACCTGTTGCAGGACCGGACAGGTGGCATGCCCTGGAACGGTTACCGGGTGCTGCGCCGGGTCGAACGTGGACCGATGTCCCAGGGGGAGCTCGCCGAGCGGATGGACATCGACGCGCCGGCCGCGTCGGTGCTCGTCAGTGACCTCGTCGAGCGCGGGTATGTCGAGCGCGTCGCGGACGCACAGGACGGCCGCCGCAAGCTGGTGCACCTCACGACGGACGGGCAGGAACTGCTGGAATCCCTGCGGTCGGCTGCTGACGTCATACCGTCGCCGGTGTCGACCCTCACCGGGTCGGAGCGGCGCGAACTGACCCGGCTGATCGACAAGATGCGTGCGGCGGCGGAGAAGTGAACGCGGACGAGACGCCGCTGAGTCGCGGTCGCCGGCTGGCGGTGCTGGCGATCTGCTGTTCCAGTCTGTTCATCGTCGGCATCGACTCGACCGGGGTCAACCTGGCCATCCCGTCGATCGGGCGGGAGTTGCACGCGAGCGGCTCACAACTGCAGTGGGTCATCGACGCCTACACGCTGGTCCTGGCCAGCCTGCTGATGCTCTCCGGCTCCACCGCCGACCGGGTGGGGCGGCGGCGGGTCTTCCAGATCGGGCTGGTCGCCTTCGGCCTGGGTTCGATCTGCTGCTCGCTGGCGCCGGATCCAGGGCTGCTGATCGGTGCGCGGATGCTGCAGGCGATCGGTGGATCGATGCTGAATCCGGTCGCAATGTCCATCATTACCAACACTTTTCGCGACCCGCGCGAACGCGCGCAGGCGATCGGCATGTGGGGCGGCGTCATCGGGCTGTCGATGGCGCTCGGGCCGATCATCGGCGGGGCGCTGGTCGCCGGTTTCGGCTGGCGGGCCATCTTCTGGCTGAACGTGCCGGTGGTGCTCGCTGCCGTCACACTCACGCACCTGTACGTGCCCGAGTCCCGTGCGGCGCACGTGCGGCGGCTGGACCCGGTGGCGCAGTGTCTGGTCGTGCTGCTGCTGACCGGGGTCACGTACGGCATCATCGAGGGCGGCTCGCGGGGCTGGACGTCGGTGGTGATCCTCGGCTGCTTCCTGGTGGCGCTGCTCTCTCTGGTGGCACTGGTGTGGTGGGAGCTGCGCAGGAAGGAGCCGTTGCTGGATCCGCGCTTCTTCCGCAGCATTCCGTTCAGCGGTGCGGTGGTTGCCGCGATCGTCGGTTTCTGCGCGATGGCCGGCTTCCTCTTCCTGAACACCCTGTATCTGCAGGACGTTCGAGGTATGTCGGCACTGCACGCCGGGCTGATGACGCTGCCGATGGCGGTGTCCGTTGCGCTGTTCGCGCCGGTGTCCGGCCGGGTCGTGGGGGACCGGGGTGTCCGGCTGCCGCTGGTCGTCGCGGGCGTCGGCATCGGGCTGAGCGCGGTGCTGCTGATGCGGCTGGACGAGCACACCAGCCTGGTCTACCTGGGCTTCGCCTACCTGTGCTTCGGGATCGGCTTCGGGATGCTGAACGCGCCGATCACCAACTCGGCGATGTCCGGTATGCCGCGGGAGCAGGCCGGGGTGGCGGCCGCCATCGCGTCCACGAGCCGCCAGGTCGGTGGATCCCTCGGGGTTGCAGTGCTCCCGGCGATTGCGTTCGGGCAACTGCACACCAGCATGGCGCACGGTCTGGCGCAGGCCACGCACCCTGCCTGGCTGGTGATGCTCGGCTGTGGAATCGTGTTGCTGGTGCTTGCTTTCGGGCTCACCGGCGGTCTGGCGCTGCGCTCGAGCGAGCGCGTGGCGGCGGAGCTGGGTTCCTCCCTCTGATTGAGCAGGCCTCATCGCGCACGAGTGGGTCGTCGACGGCCCACCCTGCCCAGGGCCATCCGTCGCTGCGTCGGGTCCTGCGGGTGCCGCATCCGGTAGATCGCCGTTGCGCCGATCGCGGTGATCAAGAAGCAGATCAGCTCCCACGGCGCGGGGCGGGCCAGTTCCCAGGTGAAGAACACTGCGAAGAATGGCGCCTCCTGCGTGGTTGCCAGGCAGCCCGCCGCGGCGACCAGTGCGAAGCTCGGGACGTCGGCCGGGACGCCGAAATGCCGAAGTACGACCGCGACCGACGCGCCGAATGCGGCGCCGGTGGCCATGGACGGTGTCAGCAGCCCGCCCGTCGCGCCGGTGCGCAAGAACATGGCGGTCACCAGCGGCTTCAGCGCGACGAGTGCGACAAGGAGGAGGAGCGACCGATCGCCGTCGGCGATCGCGTCGATGACCGCCTTGCCGTTGCCGAACAGTTCGGGTGCCCACCAGCCGATCAGCCCCAGAATCGCGCTCGCCGACCCGATCGAAACCACCAGCCGGACGGTGGGTCCGGTGTGCCGGTCCTGCGCCGCGCTGGTGATCCGGGAGAAAACCCGCCCGAGCAGCAGACACGGGACGATGGCCACGATGCTCCACAGCGCCACGGGAACCCAGTCGGTGGTCCCGCCGGGCAGGTGATAGGTCGGGGCAGTGCCGTGCACGAACCACAGCACGCTGGTGCCGAGGAACGACACGCTCAGCGAGATGGCGGCGGCGCTGAGCCGGCGAGTGCGCAGGATGACCTCCACCGCGAACAGGGCACCGGCGATCGGGGTGTTGTAGACCGCGGACAGCCCTGCACCCGCGGCGCCGGCGATCAGCGCCTGCCGCGCGGGGTCAGCAAGCCGGAGCCGCTGCGTTGCGGCCGAAGCAAGGACGGCGGCAGTCTGGCGTGGTGCGCCTTCGCGCCCTATCGAGGCGCCGGATCCCACGACGAGAACCTGCAAGAAGGCGTCGACGACGACGGTCCCCAGGTGACGTGTCGCTGCCGGGTCGCGCACGATGTCGTTCAACGACGGGACGTGGCGGTGGCGCCGCACCAGCCACCAGCCGGCGCCGGAGAGCAGCCCGCCGACCGCCGGGCCGACGACCCGCCGCCAGTCCGGCGCAGTCTCGACTCCGGTGAGGAACCCGCCGCCGGAGTAGCCGAACGTCAGGTGCTCGACCGCGCGCAGCACGAACGTGAGTGTGACGCCGGCGATGCCGGACAGCAACCCGGCGGCCACGATGGCGAGCCCGAGGGTCGCGATCCGGTGCACGGCGTTGGGCGCCCCGACCGCACCAGGCGCCGGCTTCTCCCGGGCGGCCGACTCGGTGAAATGTCGGGACATCTACTGCCCCTTCTACTGGATCGGTGATCGGGCAATCTTCCCAGTGTGTTCCGTAAGCAGGTTGGGAAATATGCGTCGCGAGCTGGTGGGCGGCGCCCGCCATACTCATATGTACGTACATATTAACGTATGGCGAGCATGCCGTGGGTGAGGCCCCATTCCTTGCCGGCTCGGCACCATCGCGCACACTGGATGGTCATGAATGCCCGCATCGATCGGTCGAGCCGAATTCCGCTCTGGCGGCAGATCCGCGACGACATCGGCACGCGTATCTCGCGCCACGAGTTTGCCGACGCATTCCCTCCCGAGTCACGACTGCAGGAGGAGTATGGCGTCAGCAGGCAGACGATCCGGCAGGCGTTGCGCCAGCTGCGGGAGGACGGTGTGGTGACCGCCCAGCGCGGCCGGACGCCGAGGCTTGCGACTCCGACTGAGATCGAGCAGCCACTGGGTGCCCTCTACAGTCTGTTCGACTCGGTCCGGGCGACCGGCATCAGCCAGCACAGCATCGTGCGCGAGCTCGCCGTGACGACCGACGCCACTGTCGCGGACCGGCTCGGTCTGGACAGGACGGAGCCGTTGCTGCACCTAGCCAGGCTGCGACTGGCCGGAGACGAACCGCTCGCGCTCGACGAGGTCTGGCTTCCGGCCGGCATCGCACACCCGCTGCTCGACGTCGATTGGCACAACACGGGCTTCTACGAGGAGCTGGGACGTCGTTGCGGCGTGCGACTGACATCCGGTGAGGAACACTTGCGGGCCGTCATACCCACGGCGAGCGATCGTGCAGCGCTGCAGCTGCCCCGGGACACCGCTGTGTTCGCCATCGACCGGCTCGGGATCTCGCACGACCGGCCCCTGGAGTGGCGGCACACTCTGGTGCGCGGGGACCGGTTCAGTATGACGGCTCGGTTCGATGCGCGGAGCGGCTACCTGCTGGGGATCGACTCCGCTCGCGGCGACTGATCGAGCGGACCCGATCGCGCACGAAAGGACCCCTTCTCACCTCCATGTTGTGGGTCCTCTCGATCCGGATGGGGTCCACTCGATCCACTGGCGGTGGCCGGTTCCCGCCCTCGTAGCCTGGATGCATGCGTGGTGAATACAAGGTTCCCGGAGGCAAGCTGGTCGCGGTCGACGTCGAGGTCGAATCCGGTCGGCTGGCAAGGGTTTCGGTGTCCGGCGACTTCTTCCTGGAGCCGGACGAGGCGCTGGAGGACATCGAAGCGGCACTCACCGGGATGCCTGCGGACGCGTCGGTGGATCAGCTCGCCGGCGCGATCAATGGTGCGCTCGACCCCTCGGTGCGGCTGATCGGGTTCACCGCGGACGCGGTGGGCGTGGCGGTACGACGGGCGCTCGGCAAGGCCACCGGCTGGGCGGACCACACGTTCGACGTCATACCGGCGACGGTGCTGCCACCGGTGATGCATGTCGCGCTCGACGAGGTGATCGCGCACGAGGTGGCCATCGGCACCCGCCCGCCGACGCTGCGGTTCTGGGACTGGGACTCACCGCTGGTGGTGATCGGTTCGTTCCAGAGCTTCCGCAACGAGATCGACGCGGATGGCGCGGCGAAGTACGGAATCGACGTCGTGCGAAGGGTTTCCGGCGGTGGCGCGATGTTCATGGAGCCGGGCAACTGCATCACCTACTCGCTCGTCGTGCCGTCCTCAATGGTCGAAGGACTCAGCTTCGAGCGGTCCTACGCGTTCCTGGACGAATGGGTGATGGGTGCGCTCGCCGAGGTGGGAGTCAGCGCACACTACGTGCCGCTCAACGACATCGCGTCCGACAAGGGCAAGATCGCCGGAGCGGCGCAGAAGCGGTTCGCCGACGGTGCGGTGCTGCACCACGTGACCATGTCCTACGACATCGACGCCGGCAAGATGCTTGAGGTGCTGCGCATCGGGCGGGAGAAGATGTCCGACAAGGGCACCACGTCGGCAAACAAGCGGGTCGATCCGATGCGGTCCCAGACTGGGCTGCCGCGAGAGCAGATCCTGGAGAGCTTCACGCAGTCGTTCCTCGCGCGCTATCCGAGCCGGCTTGCGTCATACACCTCGGACGAACTGGAGCAGGCACGCGCCCTGGTCGATGAGAAGTTCGGCACTGCGGAGTGGACGCACCGCGTGCCGTGAGCAGCAGCCGGATCAGCTGCGCCGGCGGAAGAGTCGTCGCAGCGAGCTGGCCTGCTCAGGTACCGGCTGGTGTCCGGGGCACCGGTCCGCCGCAGGCACCCGGGACATCACCTGATCCACGTGCTGGCCGCAGCCGGCCCAGGTCGTCTTGCCACACGTCTTGCATTTCACTGCACGGCACATTGTGTTGATCCTCCTATGGATTCAGTGGTGTGCGAAACGGATCGAAGGCAGCACGCGCTGTAGCAGGCGCGGGCTCCACCAGGCAGCTCGACCGGTGAGCCGCAGCAGCACGGGCAGCAGCACGAGGCGGACCAGGAACGCATCCAGCAAGACGGCGAAGCCGAGGATGACGCCCATCTCCTTGGGCGGCAGCGGCCCGGAGAGCGCGAAGGTGAAGAAGACCGCGACCATGACTGCTCCGGCCGCGAAGATCACTCGGCCGGAGTGGGCGACGGCTCCGACCATTGCTTCCCTAGCGTCCCCGGACTCTTCCCAGTGCTCCTTAGCCGATGCCAGGAGGAACACGGTGTAGTCCATCGCGATGGCGAAGATCATCGCGAAGAAGAACACTGGTGCCCAAGCGTCGAGGAAGCCCTGCGGCTCGAAGTGCAGCAGGCCGCTGCCGAGGCCGTCCTGGAAGATCAGCCGGGCAACGCCGAAGGCGGCCGCGGTTGACAAGAGGCTGGCGAGGGTGCCGAGCAGCGCGATCAAGGGTGCCTGCAACGCGATGAGCAACAGGAGGAAGCCGAGCCCGAGCACGACCGCGATGACGATCGGCGTGCTGCGATCCAGCTGGGACTTGAGATCCAGATTCTCCACGGCGGCGCCACCGACGAGGGTGCCGGACGGCAGTTCGACGCGCAGTCGCCCGACCGTATGTGCGAGTGCCGGATCGGACGGGTCGACACGCGGCACTGCTTGGAGCAGCACCCATTTCGAGCCGTCGGCGGCAGTCTGTGGTGGCATCACTCCCGCGATTCCTGGGTCGTGGCGCAGTGTGTGCACGGCAATTGCCGTGTCGGTCGAGTCGGTGAGGATCTGCAGGGTGCCGGGCGCTCCGGGGCCGAATGCCGCCTGCACCCGGTCGTAGCCGACCCGCGCCGCGGAGTGGTCGGGCAGGACCTTGATCGAGGGCATCGCGGTCCGCAGCCCCGTGATCGGGGCGGCGAGGGCGAGCAGGATCACCAGGGCGGCTCCGCCGAAGAGCAGTGGCTGGCGCCATAGCCGTTCTCCCCAGCGGGCGAAGCGCGGCGAGCGGTGCTCTCCGGAGTGGACCCAGGGCAGTGACAGTTTGTCGATGCGCCGGTCCAGGGTGAACAGCACCAGCGGTAGCAGGGTGAGCGTCGCGGCGAGCACGAACACGACCGAGAGCATGATGCCTCCGGCCATGGACCGGAATGCCGGTGACGGCACGAGCAAGACCGCGGACAACGACACCAGCACGGTCAGCCCGGACAGCAGGACCGCCTTTCCGGCGGTGTCCATCGTCTGTGCGATGGCGGTCTCGCGCGGCGCATCGTGGCCAATGCGTGCCGCCCGGTAGCGCACGACGAGAAAGAGCGCATAGTCGATGCCCAGCGCGAGCGCGAACATCATCGCGAAGTTCATCGCCCAGATGGACACCGGCACCAGTGAGTTGATCAGCACGAGCGAGCCGGCAGACGCGAGCAGTCCGGACAGAGTGAGCACCAGTGGCAGCCCCGCCGCCACGAGGGCTCCGAACGCCAGCACCAGGATGGCCAGCGTGATCGGCCAGGACAGCATCTCCGACTTCATCATCGCCGACAGGTTCGCGGCGTTGAAATCGGACCAGAGCATCGAGGCTCCGGTCGGGGTGACCTGCACTCCGTTGCTGTCGAGCCGTTCCAGCGGTCCCTTCAGGTCGGTCGCCGCCTTGACCATCTCGTTGGTGTCCGCGCCGGCTCCGGCGATCAGGATCGCGGTGTGCCGGTCACGGCTGATCGTCATACCCGGCTGCGGCTGGACGACCCGGGCGATCCGGTGATCGCGCTGCAGTATGGCGGTGGCCTCGCGCAGAGCGGCGGCGCCCTTGCCCTGCAGCACGTCACCGTCGGAGCGGACGACCACTTGGATGGCCGCGCTGTCGTCGCCGCCGAAGTGCTTGCCCGCCACCTGCCGCGCGGCGACCGACTGCGAGCCCTCTGCCTGCCAGCCTGCGCCGGACAGACTCGCTTCGACGCGGGGCGCGAAGAAGCCCAGTCCGACGACCACGAGGATCCAGGCGACGATGACGACGCGGGCGTGGGTGGCCACCCAGACGCCGAGGCGCCCTAGTGGTCCGGCCTGGAAGCCTTGGGTCCGGTCTGTGGCCGGTGGGGCGACCGCCCGGGTGGTGTCCGCCATGTCCTGGGGTCCCTCTCGAAGTATCCGGTCCGGGGTGGGCAGCGATGAGCATATCCCCCCGGGGGGTTATGTGGACGACTCTATCTAACCCCCCTGGGGGATGTAAAATGACGTGCCTGACCAACTCGTGGTCGGCATGACGGGAAGGCGGAGTGCTGGGATGGAGCTCGCACCAGAAGAGATGAAAAGGATCGTCGTCCGGATGAAGCGTGCTCATGGTCACCTGGGCAGCGTGATCCGGATGATCGAGGAAGGCGCGGAATGCGAGGACGTGCTGACCCAGTTGGCCGCAGTCAACAAGGCGCTGGCCCGCAGCGCCTTTGCGATCGTCGCTACCGGGCTGGAGCAGTGCCTGCGCGATGACGACACGGACACTGTCGACCGGGCACGGCTGGAGAAGCTGTTCCTCGCGCTCGCCTGACCGCTGCGAGGCTGTGCCGAACTGGACCGCGCGGGTTACAGCCGCTCGACGTCGGCGACGTCGCCGAGTTCGGCGACCCGGCGCTGTGCCGGATCCAGCAGCCGGTCGAGCGCCCGCCCGGCCGAGCTGCCGATGAGAGTGCCCGCCGCGACGGCGACGACCGAGCCGATCGCGAGCGTCGCGGCGTCGAAACCCGCTTGCCCTGTCGCCAATTCGGCGGTGCTGAGCAGTCCGAGGCTACCCGGCACGAGCAGCCAGAAGGCGGGCAGGAAGACCACCAGCCGCAGCGGTCGCCCGGAGAAGCGTGGGACGAGGTTTGCGGCGAAACCGGCCACGGCCGCTCCGGCGAGCGCGCCGAGGATGAGCCCGGCGGCGGCCTGCACGATCGACTGCGTCGCGAACGTCAGCGCCAGCACGACGAAGATCCACGGGATCGCCGCGCGGGACGCCGCGACGTTGACGACGATGCCGCAGCCGATCACCGCGACACCGATGTATGGCGCGAGCGGTCCGAGGTCCTGCGCACGCACGTTGGTCAGCGCGGACAGGTGCTCGCCGGTTACGGACACCGCCGCGAAGAGCCCGACCGCGAAGAGCACGAGTTGCATCACGCCCGAGACCAGCCGCGACGAGCCGGCGACGGCGGCTCCCGAGGCAATCTCGGACATGCCGGTGACGATCATCGAGCCGGGCAGCAGCACCGCGAACGACGCGATCATCGTCCGCAGAGTGCCCTCCAGAGGCCAGTGCTGCGCGACGAGGAGGACGAGGACGGCCACGGCGAATGAGGCGAGCAGGGGGAGCAGGGTGCGGATCACGGTGATCCGGCGACTGAGGACGACCAGCGCGGCCACGAGCAGTGAGCTTGCGGCAGCCGTCACCAGGTCACGCCAGGTGGGCTGCAAGATCGCGCAGATGCCAGTGCCGATCGCCACCATCGCCAGGTCGCTCGCCCACGCCGGCCGGGACGACGGCATCGCCTCGATCGCGTCGAGTTCGCCGATGGCCACAGGGACGGTGGTCGCGCCGCGCATCAGCCGTTCGTAGACGTCCTGCACCCGGGTGACCTGCTCGAAGCGCAGGGTCCCGCTCACCGGCTCGAAGCCGATGCCATCGCTCGCGCTCAGTCCGACGAACAGCCCGGTCGGGGTTGCGGCGGCACGCGCGCCGGGCGCTCCGAGGCTGCGGCCGAGGACCGTGACCTGCCGTTCCACATCGGGCACCGGCGTGCCTCCCGCGAGCAGGGCGCTGCCCATCCGGAGCAGCACTTCACGAGTCGGGCCGGTCGTCATACCGACCATGATGCCGGTGCGGGAACACAGCCTGTCAGTGGTGGCGTTTACCGTGTCGGTATGCGCCCCACCACTGACTTGCAGCGTCGTGTCGCGCCGTTCGAGGTGATCTCCGAATACACCCCGAGCGGCGACCAGCCGACCGCGATCGCCGATCTGGCGCGCCGGGTGAAGGCGGGGGAGCAGGACACCGTGCTGCTCGGCGCGACCGGCACCGGCAAGTCCGCGACCACCGCATGGCTGATCGAGCAGGTGCAGCGGCCGACGCTGGTGATGGCGCCCAACAAGACGCTCGCCGCGCAGCTGGCCAACGAGTTCCGGGAGCTGTTGCCGCACAACGCCGTCGAATACTTCGTCTCCTACTACGACTACTACCAGCCCGAGGCCTACATCCCGCAGACCGACACCTACATCGAGAAGGACTCCTCGATCAACGACGAGGTCGAGCGGCTGCGGCACAGCGCCACCAACTCGCTGCTGACCCGACGGGACGTGATCGTGGTCGCGTCCGTGTCGTGCATCTACGGCCTGGGCACTCCGCAGGAGTATGTCGACCGCATGCAGCCGTTGCGGGTCGGCGACCAGCTGGACCGCGACGACCTGCTGCGCAGGTTCGTGCAGATGCAATACACCCGCAACGACCTCGCCTTCACGCGCGGCACGTTCCGGGTGCGCGGCGACACCGTCGAGATCATCCCGGTCTACGAGGAGCTGGCGATCCGCATCGAGTTCTTCGGCGACGAGATCGAGCGTCTCTACACGCTGCACCCGCTGACCGGTGAGGTCGTGCGCGAGGAGCAGGAGATGTACGTCTTCCCGGCGTCGCACTACGTTGCCGGGCCGGAGCGGATGGAGCGCGCGATCTCGTCCATCGAGGCCGAGCTCGAAGACCGGCTGAAAACGCTGGAGAAGCAGGGAAAGCTGCTGGAGGCGCAGCGGCTACGCATGCGGACGACCTACGACATCGAGATGATGCGCCAGGTCGGCTCGTGCTCCGGCATCGAGAACTACTCGCGGCATATCGATGGCCGGGGGCCGGGCAGCGCACCCAACTGCCTGCTCGACTACTTCCCCGAGGACTTCCTGCTCGTCATCGACGAGTCGCACCAGACGGTGCCGCAGATCGGCGCGATGTACGAGGGCGACATGTCCCGCAAGCGGATGCTCGTCGACCACGGGTTCCGGCTGCCGAGTGCGATGGACAACCGCCCGTTGCGCTGGGAGGAGTTCCTGGAGCGCATCGGCCAGACCATTTACCTGTCGGCGACGCCGGGCGACTACGAGCTGGCCAAGGCCGACGGCGTGGTCGAGCAGGTCATCCGGCCGACCGGCCTGGTCGACCCCGAGATCGTGCTCAAGCCGACCAAGGGCCAGATCGACGACCTGTTGCACGAGATCCACGAACGCACCGCGCGTGACGAGCGGGTGCTGGTGACGACCCTGACCAAGAAGATGGCCGAGGACCTGACCGACTACCTGCTGGAGAAGGGTGTCCGGGTCCGTTATCTGCACTCCGAGGTCGACACGCTGCGCCGGGTCGAGCTGTTGCGCGAGCTGCGGCTCGGCGAGTTCGACGTGCTGGTCGGCATCAACCTGTTGCGGGAGGGTCTCGACCTGCCCGAAGTGTCGCTGGTGAGCATTCTCGATGCCGACAAGGAGGGCTTCCTGCGCTCCGCGCGATCGCTGATCCAGACGATCGGTCGTGCCGCCCGCAACGTGTCGGGCCAGGTGCACATGTATGCCGACAAGGTGACTCCCTCGATGCAGGAGGCGATCGACGAGACCCACCGGCGGCGGGAGAAGCAGCTGGCCTACAACAAGGAAGCGGGCGTCGATCCGCAGCCGCTGCGCAAGAAGATCGCCGACATCACCGACATGTTGCAGCGTGAGGACGCCGACACCGATGCGCTAATGGGCAGCGGACGGGCGCAGTCGCGCGGCAAGGCCGACGGACGCGGCAAGCGGGGTGGCCGTGGCGCAGACGCCGAAGTCGCAGGAGCCGCAAGGGTTTCCGGACTTCCGGCGTCCGACCTGGCGAGTCTCATCCAGGAGCTCACGGAGCAGATGCACCAGGCCGCAGCCGACCTGCATTTCGAGCTGGCGGCCCGGCTGCGCGACGAGCTTGGCGACCTCAAGAAGGAGCTGCGGCAGATGCAGGCCGCCACCAAGTAGCTCCCGGGTGGGCGTTGGTGCGGTCTATGTCGCGCTGGTGCGTCGTATCACCCGAACAGTGTCCCGACGTCGCGACGGTCGCGCGTTAGGGACGGGTTTCGGCGGTGGCGGTGTCCCGAAGTCGCGACGGTCGCGCGTTGGGGACGGTTATCCGCGGAGATCAGCGCCCGCCCGGGACGAACCCGAGTCGCTTGTCAACCGGATGCGGCAGTGGCTGGCCCGCGAGCCGGTGGGTGGCGAGGTCGACGAACTGTCTGGACAGCGCCTGCAGCGAGCCCTGCGCATCGCCCGACAGGTGTGGCGAGACCGTCACCGTTGGGAGGTCCCACAACGGCGACTCCGACGGCAACGGCTCGGTCTCGAAGACGTCCAGGGCGGCTCCGGCCAGCTGCCCGGCCTCCAGGGCTGCGACCAGGTCGGACTCGACGACGCTCCGGCCACGCCCGACGTTGACGAAGTATGCCGAGGGACGCATCGCCGCAAACACCTTGCGGTTGAAGAGGTTCCGTGTTTTGTCGGTCAACGGGGTGACATTGACGACCACGTCGAAGTCACCCACGTGATCGGCCAGCGCCGTGCTGGCGACGACCGTGCCGAAGTCGGGATCGCCATCGCGTGCGGTGCGGCCGGCGCCGGTCACCTCGACGTCGACCGCGCGCAGCAGCCGGGCGATCTCGCACCCGATGCTGCCGGTCCCGACGACCAGCGCGCGCTGCCCGCGCAGCGGCATCGTCTGACGGTGGCGCCATACATGCTCTCGCTGCAACTTGTCGCCCTCGCGCAGCAGCTTCGCATGTGCGAGCACCGCGGCAAGGACGAATTCGGCGATCGGCCGGTCGAAGATGCCGCGGGCGTTGGTGACGACGACGTCGGACTCGCATAGCTTCGGGAAGAGCAGCGTGTCGACGCCGGCGGCCGCGACGTGGATCCAGCGCAGGTCGGCGCAGTGCCGCCATACGTCCCGGACCGAGGTGGAGAAGAAGTCCCAGAGGAACAGCGCCTCGGCGTCGTCGAGCGCGGTCGCCAGCCCCGCCGAGTCCGTGATGCGGATGATGGCGCGGTCGGCCAGCACGTCGAGGCCGTCCGGGTGGTTAGCTGAGTCGGCGACGAGCACGGTGATCACGGGGCGGTGGGAGGTCACCAGGTCACTACAGGCGTGCTGTCGTCGATTGTCAACAACGGACGGGGCATGCACGATGTGCGGGTGACCCCGATATCGCCCGAAGCCGCCGATGGTGACCTATGCGCGCGGCCTTTCCCGGAGCAGGAATACCTCGATCGGCTGGGGGCGGTGCAGGCGCGTATGACGGAACGCAGCCTGAGCTCACTGATCGTCGCCGACCCGGCGAACCTCTACTACCTGACCGGCTACAACGCGTGGTCGTTCTACATGCCGCAGTGCCTCATCGTGCCGGTCGACGGCGACTGTCACCTCTTCACGCGTGCGATGGACGCCGCGGGTGCGCACTACACGGCGTTCCTCCCGACCGACCGGATTCACGGCTACCCGGACCAGCTGGTGAACCGCCCGGACGCGCATCCGTTCGACTGGATCGCCGCGCGTGCGCTGGAGATCGGCGTCCTGACCGACGATGTCGGAGGGTATGTCGGTGCGGAATTCGACGCGCACTTCTTCTCGGTGCGCAGCTACCTCTCCCTCCGGTCGGCCCTCAAGACGGCTGCCCTGGTGGACAGCAACGAGTTGGTCAACTGGGTGCGGGTGCGCAAGTCGCCGCTGGAGCGCGCCATGTTGCACTCGGCGGGCCGGATCGCGCAGCGCGTGATGGAGATCGCGCTGGGCGAGCTGGAACCCGGTCGTCGCCAGTGCGACGTCGTCGCCGAGATCCAGCACGCGCAGGCGCTCGGCGCGCAGCAGTTGGGCGGTGACTATCCGGCGATCGTGCCGATGCTGCCGACGGGGGAGACCGCGGGCACACCGCACCTGACCTGGAGCGACCTGCCGCTGCGCCGCGGGGAGGCGACCACCGTCGAGCTGGCCGGAGTCTTCCACCGCTACCACGCGCCGCTGGCCAGGACGGTCGTCCTCGGCAAGGCGCCGCGCCGGCTGGTGGACTGTGCCGAGGCGACCAGCGAGGGCATGGCCGCGGTGCTGGAGAAGCTGCGGCCGGGCACCCGCACGTGTGACGTACACCGCGAGTTTGCTGAAACGATAGGCAAATACGGTCTGACCAAGGAGTCCCGCATCGGCTACTCGATCGGCATCGGCTACCCGCCCGACTGGGGCGAGCGCACGGTCAGCCTGCGCCCCGGTGACGAGACCGTAATCGAGGAGAACATGGCGTTTCACGTCATCCTCGGGATGTGGATGGACGGCTGGGGTTACGAGACGTCCGAGTCACTGCTCATCGGGCCGGACGGGCCTGACCTGCTCACCGACATCCCGCGCGGGCTGACGATCAAGGCGTGACCTGGGCTCCGGGTGCGTAAGTGGCAACGGTCGCCGGGCGGGGACAGGTTTCGGCGTCGGATGCGTGCGCAAGTGGCAACGGTCGCCGGTTCGGGACCGAGAAAACGGGGTGAGGCGGCGGAAGGTGTGCCGAATGGGCAGTTACTGGCGAGTATCCCGCTGTACTCGCCAGTACTGCTCACTCGGGCCGCAAAGTCGCGTGCCCGGCGACGCGCGGGCAGAATCCTGGGCTGGCCGTACGCAACCTTCGACGGTCGAGGTTTCAGGACGGGAGCCCACGGGCAAACTGTCCCGAAGTCGCGACGGTCGCGCCGTAGGGACGCGAAATGGCGCCTGGGGTGTCCCGAAGTCGCGACGGTCGCGCCGTAGGGACGCGCCGCCGCCCCCAATCGTCGCGCCAACCCGACGTGTCAGCGACCCGAGGCGGGTAGCAGCGTCACGTGCCGCGGCGTGAGCTCACCCAGGGACGCCACGCCGAGCAGCTTCATCGTCCGGACGATCTCCTCGGTGAGGATCTGGATCATCCGGTCGACGCCTTCGCGGCCTCCGGCCATCAGGCCATAGAGGTACGCCCGCCCGACGAGGGTGAACTTCGCGCCGAGCGCGATCGCGGCGACGATGTCGGCGCCGGACATGATCCCCGTGTCGAGCGCGATCTCGGTGTCGGCGCCCACTTCGCGCAGCACTTCAGGCAACAGCACGAACGGCACCGGCGCCCGATCCAGTTGGCGCCCACCGTGATTGGACAGCACGATGCCGTCGACGCCGAGGTCGGTCAGCTTGCGTGCGTCGGCGACCGACTGCACCCCCTTGACCACCAGCTTGCCCGGCCACAGCCCCCGGATCACCTGCAGGTCCTCGAACGAGATCGTCGGGTCCATCGCCGCGTCGAGCAACTCTCCGACAGTCCCTCCCGTCGAGGACAGCGACGCGAATTCCAGTTTCGGCGTCGTCAGGAAGTCCCACCACCACCAGGGCCGCGGCATCGCGTTGAGCACGGTCCGGGCGGTCAGCTGCGGCGGGATCGAGAAGCCGTTGCGTTTGTCCCGCAGCCGGGCACCGGCGACCGGAGTGTCAACGGTGAAGAACAACGTGTCGAACCCGGCCGCAGCCGCGCGTCGTACCAGCTCGTAGGAGATCTCGCGGTCGCGCATCACGTAGAGCTGAAACCAGATGCGGCCGTGCGGGTTTGCCCGCCGTACGTCCTCGATCGAGGTGGTGCCGAGAGTCGACAGCGAGAACGGTATGCCGGCAGCCGCTGCCGCCGTCGCGCCGGCCGTCTCGCCCTCGGTCTGCATCAGCCGGGTGAACCCGGTCGGGGCGATGCCGAAGGGCAGCGCCGACAGACCCCCGAAGATCTCGCACGAGGTGTCGACGTCGCCGACCCCGCGCAGGATCCCAGGGTTGAACTGGATGTCGCGGAACGCCCGTCGCGCGCGGTGCAGCGAGATCTCCTCCTCAGCCGCGCCGTCGGTGTAGTCGAACGCCGCTGCGGGCGTCCGCCGCTTGGCGACCCGGCGCAGGTCCGCGATGGTCAGCGCCGAGTCGAGCCGGTGTCTCTTGCGGTCCAGTTGCGGCTTCTTGAACCGCATGAGTTCGAAGATCTCGGCTGGCTGAGGGCGCTGACGAGTGACCACCAGATCAGCCTCGCACATGAGTGATTGTTAACAGTCGAGATTCGTGGGTAGTAGCTGACGACGACCCACAACCGTCCGCTGCCCCTGAGGAGAAGCACGTGTCAGCACCGACCGCCAGCGAAACCCCCGGCGACCAGCCGGTCGACAACGCCACCTTGCGGCGCGCGGTCGGTGCGTCGATGATCGGCAACGCCACCGAGTGGTACGACTATGGCGTCTACGCCTACCTCGTGAACGAGCTCACGACCAACTTCTTCCCCGGCCACTACGGCCACCTCGCCACGCTGCTGGTGTATGCCGTGTCGTTCATCCTGCGTCCGCTCGGCGGCATCGTCTGGGGACCCATCGGCGACCGCATCGGGCGCAACTCGGTGATGGCGCTGACCATCATCCTGATGGCCGTCGGCACCTTCCTGGTCGGCTGCATTCCCAGCTACGACAGGATCGGCATCTGGGCGCCGATCGTCCTCATCGTGCTGCGGGTCATCCAGGGCTTCTCGACCGGCGGCGAGTATGGCGGTGCCGCCACCTTCATGGCCGAGTACGCGCCCGACAAGCGCCGCGGATTCTGGGGCTCGTTCCTGGAGTTCGGCACCCTGGCCGGGTTCAGCGGCGGCATCATCATCACGCTGATCCTGCGCGCGTCCCTGACCGAGCATCAGATGGACACCTGGGGCTGGCGCATCCCGTTCCTCATCGGGCTCCCGCTCGGGCTGATCGGTCTCTACCTGCGGACCCGGATGGAGGACACGCCGGTCTTCCAGGAGCTGCAGCAGAACGACGAGGTCGAGGAGGCCGCCACCGGTGCGCTGAAGAACCTGCTGCGGGAGCACTGGCGGCCGATCCTGAAGCTCTTCGGGCTGGTCATCGCGCTGAACATCGCCGACTACACGCTGCTGACCTACATGCCGACCTACATGAGCGATTCGCTCGGCATCTCCAGCACGCAGTCGGACGTCGTGGTGCTCATCGGCCAGCTGCTGATGATGGCGCTGATCTGGTATGCCGGTGCCACCTCGGACCGGGTCGGCCGCAAACCGATGTGGTGGTTCTCGCTGACCGCGACCTTCGTGCTCGCGGTGCCGTGCTTCTGGCTGATGGGCCAGGGTATGGCGTGGGCGATCATCGGTTTCGCGGTGCTGGGGCTGGTCTTCCTGCCGCAGCTGGGCACCATTTCGGCGACGTTCCCGGCGATGTTCCCGGCGCACGTGCGCTATGCCGGTATGGCGATCGGCTACAACGTGGCGACCGCGGCGTTCGGTGGCACCGTCGCCTCGGTCGACGACTCCCTCGTCAGCTCGACCGGCAACCGCTACATGCCGGCTTTCTACATGATGGCCGCGATGGTCGTCGGCATGGTTGCGCTCGTCTTCGTGCCGGAGACCGCCGGCAAGTCGTTGCGCGGTCGCGGCACTCCCGGTGAGGACGAACCTGCGGACGATGCCGGCCGGGACCGTCCCGGCATTCACAACGTGTCCGGGATCCGTGACGTGTCACGAGAATTCGGCTCGCGGCGACCTCGGTGAGTCGTCATACGGCAGACGTCATACGTCACGCGGCGGCTGGCCGGCCCCGCGGGCCGCGCCCAGGATGAGCACGCTCGCCGCCACCACGAACAGCATCCCCGCCAGTTTCAGCAGGGACAGGCGCTGCCCGAGCACGAGCAGGCCTGCGCCGGCGGCCACGACGGGTTCGAGCGAGAGCAGGATGCCGAAGACCTGGGGTGACAGCCGGCGCAGCGCGACCAGTTCGAGCGAGTAGGGCAGCACCGAGGAGAGCACGGCGATCCCGGCGCCCTTGAGCAGCGCGGTCGGGCTGAACAGCGAGCCGCCCGCCTCGACCAGCCCGAGCGGCAGCACGACCACCGTTGCCATCAGCATGGCGATCGCCAGGCCGTCCAGACCGGCGAAATGCCTGCCCGCACCGCGTGAGGTGACGATGTATGCCGCCCAGCACGCCCCGGCGCCGAGCCCCAGCATGATGCCGGTGCCGTCCAGCCGGTCCAGGGGCGTGCCGATCGCACCGGACACGAGCAGCACTCCCGCGGCTGCGAGCAGCACGGCGAGCAGGTCCCGCAGGTGCCGCGACAAGACCGCGGAAAGCACCAGTGGACCGATGAATTCGATGGTGACGGCAACCCCGATCGGCAGCCGTTGCAGCGAGCCGTAGAAGCAGAGGTTCATCGAACCCAGCACGACGGCGTATGCCGCGGCGGCGCCCCAGTCTGCGCGTGACCGGCCGCGCGGACTGGGCCGCAGCCACCCGCACAGCAGCACGGTCGCGATGCCGAGCCGCAGCGCGACCGATCCGGCGACGCCGATCAACGGCAGGAGGGTGACCGCGAGCGCACCGCCGAACTGCACCGACACGACACTGCCGAGGATCAGCACGGGTGCGGGCACCGCCCCGGGTCGACGGGTCACGCGGCGATCATAGGTACCGGCTGTGCAACTGCCGGATGCGGCCGACCGCGGTGAGCGTCGCCTGTCGCGGCGCGGGCATCGGCTCCTCGACGACGACTTCGCCGGTGCTCGGGGAGTGCAGGATCCGGCCCGGGCCGGTGACGATGCCAACGTGGTGCAGCGGCTTGCCGGGGTGGGCGAAGAAGTAGAGGTCGCCGGGCTGCGCGTCCGGGATCGGGATGTCTTCGCACGCGCTGTACTGGTCACCGGCGTCGCGCGGGAAGATCACGCCGAGATGACGCAGGCTGTGGTGGACCAGCCCGGAGCAGTCCAGACCGGCCGGCGAGATGCCGCCCCAGAGGTAGGCCAGCCCGATGTGACGCCGGGCCGCGTCGAGGAACGCGTCGACGCTCGGTGTCCGGCCGGCGGCGGGGAGCTGGTCGAGCGGCGCGTCGGCGGCCGGGCGCAGGTGGGCGGTCCGGACATAGCCCGGGTAGCCGGCGGTGCTGCCGTCATACGGCTGCCAGGGCGCGGCGACGCGGGTCCAGCCGTCCGCGTCGTGGCCGGTGACGACGACCGGTTCGCCCTCGACGAGTTCGGAGTCGAAGCGGTCGAAGAGACCGAGGCGGCCTTGCTCGAGCGTGGGCTGGGCATCGAGACCGGCGAGCCACCGGTCGTGGTCCGGTTCGTCGGCGAGCAGCGGCGCGTCGATCGGCCGCGGCGAGGTCGGGTTCGTCCAGAGCCCGGTCACCGGGACGTTCACAATTGCCAGCTGAGAGCAGTTCATGTCAATGATCACCGGACCATCCAACACGGTTTCGCGGCTGCGGTCATCTCACCAGCCCCGAGCGCGCCACTCCGCCAGGTGCGGGCGCTCCGCAGCGAGGGTGGTGTCGTCGCCATGCCCCGGGTAGACGTAGGTGTTGTCGTCATACCGGCCGAAGATCCGCTCCTCGACATCGTCGATGAGCTGCGGAAACGATTGGTACTCATAGTGATCGGTCGCGCCGACGCCACCGGGAAAGAGCGAGTCGCCGGTGAATAGGTGTGTGTGCCCGTCGGCTGCATGCAGGGCGAGAGCTATCGAGCCCGGTGTGTGACCGCGTAGCGCGACCACCTCCAGGAGGAGTTCGCCGACCTGCACGGTGTCGCCGTCGTGCAGCGGCCGGTCCACCGGCACGGGCAGTTCGGCGGCGTCCTCGGCGCCCGCGAGCGTCCGTGCGCCGGTCGCTTCGACCGCGTCGGGCAGTGCGCGGGTGTGGTCCCAGTGCCGATGCGTCGTGACGATCTGGGTCACGTGACCGCCGTCGGCGTCGAGCATCGCCCGGATCGCCGGCCAGTCGTCGGCGGCGTCGATCAGCAATGCGTCGTTGCTTGCAAGGTCGGTCACCAGGTAGACGTTGTTGTGCATGTTCGAAACGCTGATCTTGCTGATGCGGGCGTGGGCGGCCTCGCGTGTCGCGGGGGCATCGCCGGGTGCCACCCGTCCGTCGTAGCCCATCTGTCTCTCCTCTGTGGTCCTTCGAATTCGGGGTTGTCGGTGGCGCGACCTAGCATTGGCCCGTGCCTTCGCCGACGTCATCCACCGTGCCATCCAGTCGCGGCCACGACCACCTCCGGGTCCGTGGTGCTCGCGAGCACAACCTCCAGGACATCTCCATCGACATCCCGCGCGACGCGCTGGTGGTCTTCACCGGCCTGTCGGGTTCGGGCAAGTCGTCGCTGGCGTTCGACACCATCTTCGCCGAGGGCCAGCGGCGGTATGTCGAGTCGCTCTCGGCATACGCCCGGCAGTTCCTGGGCCAGATGGACAAACCCGACGTGGACTTCATCGAGGGCCTGTCGCCTGCGGTCTCCATCGACCAGAAGTCGACCAACCGCAACCCGCGGTCGACCGTCGGGACGATCACCGAGGTCTACGACTACCTGCGGCTGCTGTTCGCCCGCGCCGGGCGGCCGCACTGCCCGGTGTGCGGCGAACCGGTCGGCCGGCAGACGCCGCAGCAGATCGTCGACCAGCTGCTCGCGCTGCCCGACCGCACTCGCTACCAGGTGCTTGCGCCGGTGGTGCGCGCGCGCAAGGGCGAATACGTCGAGCTGTTCGCGGAGTTGCAGGCCAAGGGTTTCTCCCGGGCGCGCGTCGACGGTGACGTCGTGTCGCTGACCGACCCGCCGAAGCTGACCAAGCAGAAGAAGCACACGATCGAGGTCGTGGTCGACCGGCTCGTCGCCAAGGAGGGCGACACCTCCGCCAAACAGCGCATCACCGACTCGGTCGAGACCGCGCTGGGGCTGGCCGCCGGGGTGATGATCGCCGACCTGGTCGATCTCGACGCCGGCGACCCGGCGCGGGAGCGGCGCTTCTCCGAGAAGATGGCCTGCCCGGGCGGGCACCCGCTCGCCATGGACGAGATCGAGCCGCGGTCGTTCTCGTTCAACAGCCCGTTCGGCGCGTGCCCGGCCTGCACCGGCATCGGCACCGAGCTCGAGGTCGACATCGACCTGGTGATCCCCGACCAGGACAAGTCGATCCGTGAAGGCGCCATCCTGCCGTGGGCGCAGGGCGCGCAGTCGTCCGACTACTTCCTGCGGGTGATCGGCGCGCTCGCCGAGGAGCAACGGTTCAGCCTGGACATGCCCTGGCGGGCGCTGCCGGAGCGCGCCAAGGAGTCTCTGCTGCACGGCAAGAACCACCAGGTGCACGTCAAATACCGCAACCGCTACGGCCGCGAGCGCAGCTACTCGACAGGGTTCGAGGGCGTCATACCGTTCGTGAAGCGGCGGCACGAGGAGACCGAATCCGACTGGAGTCGCGACCGCTACGAGGGTTACATGCGTGAGGTGCCGTGCCCCGTATGCCGGGGCGCCCGCCTCAAGCCGGAGTCGCTGGCGGTGACCATCGGCGGCCGGTCGATCGCGGAGGTGTGCGCGCTGCCCATCTCGGAGTCCGCCGGGTTCCTGGACAACGTCGACTTCACCCCGCGCGAGCGGCAGATCGCCGAGCGGGTGATCCGCGAGGTCGACGCACGGCTGGGGTTCCTGCTCGACGTCGGCCTCGACTACCTGTCGCTCGACCGTCCCGCGGCGACCTTGTCGGGCGGAGAGGCGCAGCGCATCCGGCTGGCCACACAGATCGGCTCAGGACTGGTCGGCGTCCTCTACGTGCTGGACGAGCCGTCGATCGGGCTGCATCAGCGGGACAACCACCGGCTGATCGAGACACTGACCCGGCTGCGTGACCTCGGCAACACGCTGATCGTCGTGGAACACGACGAGGACACCATCGCGACGGCCGACTGGGTCGTCGACATCGGTCCGGGCGCGGGGGAGCACGGCGGCAAGGTCGTGCACTCCGGGCCGGTCAAGGAGCTGCTCGACCACCCCGACTCGATCACCGGGGCCTACCTGTCCGGACGCCGCGAGATCGTCACACCAGCGGTCCGGCGCCCGCAGGACGGTCGCCGGATCGTCGTGCGCGGTGCGCGCGAGCACAACCTGCAAGACATCGATGTCGCCATACCGCTCGGCAATCTGGTTGCGGTCTCTGGTGTTTCGGGTTCGGGCAAGTCGACCCTGGTCAATCACATCCTCTACAACGTGCTCGCCAACCAGCTCAACGGCGCCCGGCACGTCCCGGGCCGGCACCGCACGGTCGAAGGACTCGAGCAACTCGACAAGGTCGTGCACGTCGACCAGAGCCCGATCGGCCGCACTCCGCGCAGCAACCCGGCCACCTACACCGGGGTGTTCGACAACATCCGCAAGCTGTTCGCGGAGACCACCGAAGCGAAGGTGCGCGGCTACCAGCCCGGGCGTTTCTCGTTCAACGTCAAGGGCGGCCGCTGCGAGGCGTGCAGCGGCGACGGCACGCTGAAGATCGAGATGAACTTCCTGCCGGACGTCTATGTCCCGTGCGAGGTCTGTCACGGTGCGCGCTACAACCGCGAGACGCTCGAAGTGCATTTCAAGGGCAAGTCGATCGCCGACGTGCTCGACATGCCGATCGAGGAGGCGAAGGACTTCTTCGCAGCGGTGCCGGCCATTGCGCGGCACATGAACACGCTCGTCGATGTCGGTCTCGGCTACGTGCGGCTCGGGCAGCCGGCGCCCACCCTGTCCGGCGGCGAGGCGCAGCGCGTGAAACTGGCGTCGGAGCTGCAGAAGCGGTCGACCGGGCGGACGATCTACGTGCTCGACGAGCCGACCACCGGCCTGCACTTCGAGGACATTCGCAAACTGCTCGGTGTGCTGCAGGGCTTGGTCGACAAGGGCAACTCGGTGATCGTCATCGAGCACAACCTCGACGTGATCAAGTCGGCCGACTGGATCATCGACATGGGACCAGAGGGCGGCCATCGGGGCGGCACCGTCGTCGCGACCGGCACGCCGGAAGAGGTCGCCGAGGTCGCCGAGAGCTACACCGGTCAGTTCCTCGCGCCGCTGCTGGCCAAGTCCAGCCGCGCGGCTCGTCCGTCGCAGCAGCGGGCAACTACGACGGGCGCTGGCAGGGCGGTGGCGAAGAAGCCCGGCGTCCGGAAGTCGGCCGCCACCAAGGCGGCGGCGAAGGCGACCGGCCGCCAGGGTAGCGGCGCCACCAAGTCAGCAGCCCGAGCGCGCACCGCGGCGGCGAGCGAGCGCTCGGCGAAACCCGCGGCGACGACGAAGGCGACGCGCTCGGCGGGCGCCCGGAAGAGCGGCTGATTGCCGGTCGTCCGATCGCACAGGCAAAATACAGGCGAAAGTTACCTGTTGATCATTCAACTATCACACGCTGGGACGATGAGCACACCAGACGAAAATTCCGCAGCCCCCGCGAATGACGGCACCTCCCGCCGTGTCGTGCTTCGTTCCGCCGGTATCGTGGGCGGCATCGCCGCCGCGACGGCCGTTGCGGGATGCGGGTCCTCAGGGGGTTCGTCGAGCGGTGCGGGGAGCGGGTCGAGTGCCTCGGGTGGGGGCGCCGGCGGCAGCGTCGCAAAGGCGAAGGTTCCGGTCGGTAGCGGCTTCATCGACGCCGATCTTGGCGCCGTGATCACGCAGCCGACCACCGGAGAGTTCAAGGCGTTCAGCAATGTGTGCACCCACCAGGGTTGCCTGGTCACCGACATCAGCGGCGACACGATCATCTGCCCTTGCCACGGCAGCGAATTCAGCATCAAGAACGGCGACGCGGTCCAGGGCCCGGCGACGAAACCGCTTGCCCCGAAGACCGCCACCGTCAAGGGCGCGGAGATCGTCGTCTCCTGAGATCGGCCCCGGCATACGGCGGCTGTTGCCGGGTTCCCGGGATTCCCAGGCATTCCCGTCCCGAAGGCGCGACGGTCGAGGGTTAGGGACCGAAATCCCGCCGATCTCGTCCCGAAATCTCGACGGTCGAGGGTTAGGGACCGAAATCCCGCCGATCTCGTCCCGAAGGCGCGACGGTCGAGGGTTAGGGGCGCGGCAGCCCGCAGTTTCCGTCCCGAAGGCGCGACGGGCTCGCGGGCGTGTCGGGACCACTCCATAGAGTGGAGTCGTGGCTGATCCGTCGACCTACCGTCCGAAACAGGGGGAGATCCCGGTCGACCCGGGCGTCTACAAGTTCCGCGACAAGCACGGCCGCGTCATCTATGTCGGCAAGGCCAAGTCGCTGCGCAGCCGGCTGTCGTCATACTTCCAGGACATCGGGGCACTGCACCCGCGCACCCGCACCATGGTCACCACCGGCGCCAGCGTCGAATGGACGGTGGTGCGCAACGAGGTCGAGGCGCTGCAGCTCGAATACTCCTGGATCAAGGAGTTCGACCCGCGCTTCAACGTCAAATACCGCGACGACAAGTCCTACCCCTACCTCGCGGTCACGATGGGCGAGGAGTTCCCTCGCGCACAGGTGATGCGCGGCAGCAAACGCAAGGGCACCCGCTACTTCGGGCCCTACGCCCACGCGTGGGCGATCCGCGAGACGCTGGACCAGTTGTTGCGCGTCTTCCCGATGCGCACCTGCAGCGGCGGGGTCTTCAAACGGGCCGGCCAGGTCGGGCGGCCCTGCCTGCTGGGCTACATCGACAAGTGCTCCGCGCCCTGTGTCGGCCGGGTGACCCCGGACGAGCACCGGGAGATCGCGGAGGAGTTCTGCGACTTCATGGCCGGCAACACCGGCCGGTTCGTCAAGCGACTCGAACGCGAAATGCGTTCCGCCAGCGAGGAACTCGACTTCGAGGCGGCTGCCCGGCGTCGCGACGACCTGATCGCGCTGGAGAAGGCCCTGGAACGATCCGCCGTCGTGCTGCCCGACGCGACCGACGCCGACGTCTTCGGCATCGAGGACGACGAACTCGAAGCGGCCGTGCAGGTGTTCCATGTGCGCGGCGGACGAGTCCGCGGCCAGCGCGGCTGGGTCGTCGACAAGCAGAGCGAGGGCGATCTCGGGCTGGCCGAGGTGGTCGAACGCCTGCTCGGCCAGGTGTATGGCGGAGAGTCTGCCGAAGGTGTGCCGCGCGAGGTGCTGGTGCCGGCGCTGCCACCCGAGCCCGAGGCGATGGCCGACCTGCTCAGCGAGGTTCGCGGCGCGCGCGTCGAACTGCGGGTCCCGCAGCGAGGCGACAAGCGCACCCTGATGGAAACCGTGAGCCGCAACGCCACGCAGGCGCTCGCCCGGCACAAGGTCGCCCGCGCCGGTGACCTGACGGCGCGCAGCCAGGCGCTGCAGGACCTGCAGGACGCGCTCGAGCTGCAGCAGGCTCCGCTGCGCATCGAATGCTTCGACGTCAGCCATGTGCAAGGCACCAACGTGGTCGCCTCGATGGTCGTCTTCGAGGACGGCCTGCCGCGCAAGGGCGAATACCGCCGGTTCATCGTGCGGGGCACCCCGCAGCCCGACGGCACCGTCCGCGTCGACGACACCGCCGCGATGGACGAGATCCTCACCCGTCGCTTCCGCCACTACCTCGACGACCGCGACAACGCCGGCGACATCGAGCTGGACGACGCCGACGACTCCTCCGGCAGCGGGCCGATCGACGAAAAGACCGGCAAACCCAAGCGTTTCGCCTATCCGCCGCAGCTCGTCGTGGTCGACGGCGGCAAGCCGCAGGTCGACGCGGCGTCGCGCGCGCTGGACGCGCTGGGCATCGACGACGTCGCGGTGGTCGGGCTCGCCAAGCGCCTCGAGGAGGTGTGGCTGCCCGGTGACGATTTCCCGGTGATCCTGCCGCGCACGAGTGAGGGCCTCTACCTCTTGCAGCGGGTGCGCGACGAGGCGCACCGTTTCGCGATCACCTTTCACCGGCAGCGCCGCTCGAAGGCCATGACCCGGTCGGCGCTGGACGACATACCAGGGCTGGGCGCCGTACGCCGCAAGGCCCTGCTCACGCAGTTCGGGTCGGTCAAGAAGCTGCGCGCCGCCACCGTCGAGCAGATTGCCGCAGTCAAGGGCATCGGCCCCGGCCTCGCCGATACGGTGCATGCACAGCTGCGAGAAGATGACGGCACCGCACCCGCGGTCAACCTGACCACCGGCGAAGTGCTCGATGACAAGGAGACCACCCGATGACCACCCAGGAGTCCGCGGCAGCGCCCGAACTCATCGTCGTCACCGGCATGAGCGGTGCGGGCCGCACCACCGCGGCCAACGTTCTGGAGGACCGCGGGTGGTACGTCATCGACAATCTGCCGCCGCAGTTGCTGGTCGCCATGGCCGACCTGCTGGCCAGGGAGGACGCCGAACATCGCGACGGTATGCCGAGGCTCGCGGCGGTCGTCGACGTCCGCTCGCGCGAGTTCTTCACCGACTTCCGGCAGGGCATGGACCACCTGCGCGACGAGGGGTGGCGGCCGACCGTCATCTTCATGGACGCGACCGACGAGGCTCTGGTGCGCCGCTTCGAGTCGGTGCGCCGCCCGCACCCCCTGCAGGGGGAGGGGCGGTTGCTGGACGGGATCCAGGCCGAGCGTGAGACCTTGCGTGACCTGCGCGCCACGTCCGACATCCTGATCGACACCAGCGGCCTGAACGTGCATCAGCTCAGCAGCAAGGTGCGCGAATTCGTCGGCGGCGACGAAGGCCCGGCCCTGCGCATCGCGGTGATGTCCTTCGGTTTCAAGTACGGCATCCCGCTGGACGCCGACCTGGTCTTCGACATGCGCTTCCTGCCCAACCCGTTCTGGAATCCTCAGTTGCGTCCGCACACCGGCCAGGAGGCGATCGTCGCCGACTATGTGCTCGCGCAGCCGGGCGCCCGCGAATTCCTCGATCGCACGCTCAGCCTGCTGGAGCCGATGACGGCCGGCTATCTGCGTGAGGGGCGCAGCTATGTCACTCTCGCGGTGGGCTGCACCGGTGGCAAGCACCGCTCGGTCGCGATGGCCGAGGCGCTCGCCGACCGGATCAACTCCGACCAGGTGAAGTCGCTCGTCGTACACCGCGATCTGGGGCGTGAATAGGTATGCCGCGGCGTCCCGCCATCGCCGCCCTCGGCGGCGGCCACGGTCTGTTCGCGTCGCTGCAGGCGCTGCAACTGGTGACCGACAAGATCACCGCGATCGTCACGGTCGCCGATGACGGCGGCTCCAGCGGTCAGTTACGCAAGGAGTTCGACATCCTGCCGCCGGGCGACCTGCGGATGGCGCTGGCGGCGCTCTGCGACAACTCGGAGTGGGGGCTGCAGTGGGCCGACGCCCTGCAGCATCGCTTCGCCGGCGACGGACCGCTCGGCGGTCACGCGCTCGGCAACCTGATCATTGCTTCGCTCTGGGATCTGCTCGGTGACCCCATCGCCGGACTGGACCTCGTCGGGCGGCTGCTCGGCGCGCGTGGGCGGGTGCTGCCGATGGCCGCCGAACCGCTGCGCATCGAGGCGAGTGTGCTGGGTGCCGACCCGGCGGAGCCCGACGCGGTGACCGACATCGTCGGCCAGGTCGAGGTCGCGACCACGCCGGGGCGCGTGCTCAGCGTGCGGCTGCACCCGGACCCGCCGCTGGTCTGCCAGGAGGCGGTGGACGCGGTCTACGACGCCGACTGGGTCATCCTGGGCCCGGGCTCGTGGTTCACCTCGGTCATGCCGCACCTGCTGGTGCCCGACCTGCGCGAGGCGCTCGTGCACACCACCGCCAAACGGATGCTGACGCTCAATATGGTGATGAACACCGGGGAGACGTCCGGTTTCAGCGCCTCCGACCATCTCGAAGTGCTCGCCGCGCACGCGCCGGAGTTGCACCTGGACGTCGTCCTGGCGGATCCTTCTGTGGTCGTCGACGGTGGCGAACAGTTGCGGAGCACCGCTGAATCTCTCGGTGCCGAAGTGGTTTTCGCCGATGTCGCCGACTCGGACCGACCCGGTGCGCACGACACCCTCCGCCTCGCGGCGGCATACCGTGACGTGGTGGACTGATCCGACGTGCTTACCGAGCCGTAACATGTGCCTACCGCCCGCCACCCTAGGGATTGAACTCGTATGTCGATGACTGCAGCCGTCAAGGACGAACTCAGCAGGCATGTGGTCACCAAGACCTGCTGCCGCAAGGCCGAGATCTCCGCGATGCTGCGCTTCGCCGGGGGCTTGCACATCATCGGCGGCCGCATCGTCATCGAGGCCGAACTCGACACCGCGTCGGCGGCCCGCCGGCTGCGTCAGGCGATTGCCGACCTCTACGGTCAGACTCCTCAGGTGCTCGTCATGAGCGGCGGTGGGCTGCGCCGCGGCAGCCGCTACATCGTGCGCGTTGCCCAGGACGGTGAGGCGCTCGCCCGCCAGACCGGCCTGATCGACCATCGCGGGCGGCCGGTGCGCGGTCTGCCGCCCCGGGTCGTCAACGGTTCCGTGTGCGACTCCGAGGCTGCCTGGCGCGGTGCCTTCCTCGCGCACGGCTCGCTGACCGAGCCGGGCCGGTCCTCCTCGCTCGAGATCACCTGCCCCGGTCAGGAGGCAGCTCTCGCACTCGTCGGCGCGGCCCGCCGGCTCGGTGTGCAGTCCAAGGCGCGCGACGTGCGGGGCGTCGACAGGGTCGTCATACGCGACGGGGACGCGATCGGGGTCATGCTCACCCGGCTCGGCGCGACGGACGCGTTCATGGCGTGGGAGGAGCGCCGCATGCGCCGCGAGGTGCGCGCCACCGCCAACCGCCTGGCCAACTTTGACGACGCCAACCTGCGTCGGTCCGTCGAGGCGGCGGTGCAGGCGGGCAGCCGGGTCGAGCGCGCGCTGGAGATCCTCGGCGACGAGGTGCCCGACCATCTGGCCCAGGCCGGCCGGCTGCGCCTGACTCACAAGGAGTCCAGCCTGGAGGAGCTCGGCCAGAAGGCCGATCCGCCGATGACCAAGGACGCCGTCGCAGGGCGGATCCGCCGTCTGCTCGCGATGGCGGACAAACGGGCGGCCGAACTCGGCATACCGGGCACCGACGCCGCACTGTCCGGTGATCTGCTCGACGGCTGAGCCCCGCGTACCGGCGATGCGTCCGACGGGCGGACGGTCCGGCCGGGTGGTGCCTGCTACTCGCCGGTCATCCCATAGGGTCGTGGCTGTGGGCGCAGTGTCGCGCCCGCGCCGCGAACTGCGTGTCCGCGAATCAACTTCCGGTTGACCCGATCACTCCGACCGACAGAAAGGGATGAGTCGCCCGTGACCGTCCGTGTGGGAATCAATGGCTTCGGCCGCATCGGCCGCAACTTCTTCCGGGCGGTCGTCGCGTCCGGTGCCGACATCCAGGTCGTCGGCGTCAACGACCTGACCGACAACGCCTCGCTGGCGCAGTTGCTGAAATACGACTCGATCCTCGGCCGCTTCCCGGGCGACGTGTCGGCGACCGACTCCGACATCACCGCGGGTGGCGCGACCTTCAAGGCGTTCGCCGAGCGCGACCCCGCCAACCTGCCCTGGGGTGACCTTGGCGCCGACATCGTGATCGAGTCGACCGGCATCTTCACCGACGCCGAGAAGGCGAAGGTGCACCTTGCCGGCGGTGCCCAGAAGGTCATCATCTCCGCGCCGGCCAAGAACGAGGACATCACGATCGTGATGGGCGTCAACGACGGCGACTACGACCCGGCCAAGCACACCATCATCTCCAACGCCTCGTGCACCACCAACTGCCTCGGCCCGATGGCTAAGGCCCTGAACGACGAATTCGGCATCGTCACGGGCCTGATGACCACGATCCACGCCTACACCCAGGACCAGAACCTGCAGGACGGCCCGCACAAGGACCCGCGTCGTGCGCGCGCCGCCGCCCTGAACATCGTGCCCACCTCGACCGGTGCCGCGAAGGCCATCGGCCTGGTGCTGCCCGAGCTGAAGGGCAAGCTCGACGGCTACGCCCTGCGGGTGCCGACCCCGACCGGCTCGGCGACCGACCTCACCTTCGAGGCCGGCCGCGAGACCACCGTCGAAGAGGTCAACGCGGCGGTGCAGAAGGCTGCGGACGGCAAGATCCTGCGCTACACCGAGGACCCGATCGTCTCCAGCGACATCGTCACCGACCCGGCCTCGTGCATCTTCGACTCCGGCCTGACGAAGGTCATCGGCAACCAGGTCAAGGTCGTCGGCTGGTACGACAACGAGTGGGGCTACTCCAACCGGCTGATCGACCTCGCGCTGCTGGTCGGCACGAGCCTCTGAGGCGTCGCCACCGATGACGATGCGAACGATCGACGACCTGGGTGCGCTGAGCGGCAGGACCGTGCTGGTCCGCAGCGACCTGAACGTGCCGCTCGACTCCGAGGGAAACATCACCGACGACGGGCGGGTCCGCGCGTCGGTGCCGACACTTCGGCAGCTCACCGACGCGGGCGCCCGGGTCGTCGTCTGCGCGCACCTGGGCCGGCCGAAAGGCACGCCGGAGCAGAAGTACTCACTGCGTCCGGCCGCTGACCGTTTGTCCGAACTACTCGGTTTCCCAGTGCTTTTCGCCACCGATACGGTGGGGGAGTCGGCGAACGAGACCGTGGACAAGCTGCACAAGGGCCAGGTGGCGCTGCTGGAGAACCTCCGATTCAACGAAGGTGAGACCAGCAAGGACGACGCCGAGCGCGGCGCGTTCGCCGATCAGCTGAGCCACCTCGCCGACGCATTCGTCTCGGACGGTTTCGGCGTGGTGCACCGCAAGCAGGCCAGCGTCTATGACATCGCCGAACGCCTGCCGCAGGCTGCCGGGCAGCTCGTCCAGACCGAGGTCGGCGTGCTGCGGCAGCTGACCAGCAAGCCGCAGCGCCCATATGCCGTGGTGCTCGGCGGCGCCAAGGTCAGCGATAAGCTCGGTGTTATCGAGAACCTGCTCGAGAAGGCCGATCTGCTGCTGATCGGCGGCGGCATGGTCTTCACCTTCCTGGCCGCACAGGGCTACGAGGTGGGCACCAGCCTGCTGGAGTCCGAGCAGGTGGCGCGAGTGCGCGGCTACCTCGCGGATGCCGAGAACCGCGGCGTGCAGATCGTGCTGCCGACCGACATCGTCGCCGCGACCGCCTTCGCCGCGGATGCGGAGCACGAGGTCGTGCCGGCGGACGCCATACCCGCGGACCGGATGGGCCTGGACATCGGGCCCGAGTCGGCGACCCGGTTCGCCGAGGCGATCCGTGGTGCGCGAACGGTCTTCTGGAACGGCCCGATGGGCGCCTTCGAGATGCCGGCCTTCGCAGCCGGCACCCAGGTGGTCGCTCAGGCGCTGGTCGATGCGACCACGTCCGGCGCGCTCACCGTCGTCGGCGGCGGCGACTCGGCTGCCGCGGTGCGCCAACTCGGTTTCGCCGACTCCGACTTCGGCCACATCTCGACCGGCGGCGGTGCCAGCCTCGAATTCCTCGAGGGCAAGACGCTGCCCGGCCTCAGTGTGCTGGAGGCCTGAGCCGTGGTGGAGGCCAAGCCGGCCGGGCGGACCCCGTTGATCGCCGGCAACTGGAAGATGAACCTGGACCATCAGCAGGCGACGGTGCTGGTCCAGAAGCTCGACTGGACGCTGAAGGACAAGAAGCACGACCACGGCGAGACCGAGGTCGCGGTCCTGCCGCCATACACCGACCTGCGCTCGGTGCAGACCCTGATCGACGGCGACAAGCTGCCGCTCAAGCTCGGTGCGCAGGACCTGTCGCCGCACGACGCGGGCGCCTACACCGGTGACGTCTCGGGCGTCTTCCTGGCGAAGCTGGGCTGCGCGTACGTGCTTGTTGGGCACAGTGAGCGGCGCGAAGTACATGGCGAGACCGACGAGATCGTGAACTCCAAGGTGCAGGCCGCGATCCGGAACGGACTCACCCCGATCCTGTGCGTCGGCGAGCCGCTCGAGGTGCGCACGGAAGGCCGGCAGGTCGAGCACATCGTCGCGCAGCTGACCGCGGACCTCGCCGGAGTGCGAGCCGAGGACGTCGCGAAGCTGGTGGTCGCCTACGAGCCGATCTGGGCGATCGGCACCGGCGAGGTCGCCACCCCCGACGATGCGCAGGAGGCGTGCGGGGCGCTGCGCAACACCGTCGCCGAGCTCTACTCCGGTGACGTTGCCGATCAGGTGCGTTTCCTGTATGGCGGGTCGGTCAAGTCCGGCAACGTCGCGTCGATCATGGCCCGCGACGACGTCGACGGCGCGCTCGTCGGCGGTGCGTCCCTGGACGCGGGGGAATTCGCCGCGATCTGTCGCTACAAGGCGCACCAGGGTCTCGTCGGCTGACCGGGTCCCGCAGCCCGACCGCGTATCATTCCCGGGGTACCCTGGTCTGCGGTGTCCGTGCCGGGTGCCGATCCGAAGTTCTCGACATGAAGGTGTCTCCAGCGTGGACGTCATGCGCATCGCTCTCCAGGCGGTCGTGGTCATCAGCAGCCTGTTCCTGGTGTTGCTGATCCTGATGCACAAGGGCAAGGGCGGGGGCCTGTCCGACATGTTCGGCGGCGGTGTGAGCAGCAGCCTCGGTGGTTCGTCGATCGCGGAGCGCAACCTCAACCGGATGACGATTATCGTCAGCATCGTCTGGGTGCTGGCGATCATCGGTCTCGGGCTCGTCGCCCGGTTCCAGTAACTCCCTCTTCCCTAGAACTCTTCGCCGTCAAGGAGCAATCGTGGCCGGTGGCAATGCAATTCGAGGCAGTCGTGTCGGCGCTGGCCCCATGGGCGAGGCCGAGCGGGGCGAGTCCGCACCGCGGGTGGTCATCTCCTACTGGTGCGCCAACCGCCACGAGACCCGTCCCAGCTTCGCCCAGGAGCCCGGCCTGGCGATCCCGGAGACCTGGGACTGCCCGCGCTGTGGTCTCCCGGCCGGCCAGGACGAGCAGAACCCGCCGGCCGCCCCGAAGGCCGAGCCCTACAAGACGCACCTGGCCTATGTGAAGGAGCGCCGCAGCGAGGAGGAGGGTGCCGTCATACTCGACGAGGCGCTCGACACCCTCCGGCAGCGCGGCCTCATCACGTAAGGCCGCCGCCAGCCGTCACTGACCGCGCGGCTCGCCGTCGGCGGCAGGGAACTCGGAGATGACGATCTTGCCCATCCCCATCAGTGCCTGTATGGCGGCCGGTCCGGTCATCAGCTCGTCCAGATGTGCCGGCAGGATCTGCCAGCTGAGGCCGAACCGGTCCTTGCACCAGCCGCACTGCTCGGACTCCGGCACCGCGGACAGCGCCGCCCAGTAACGGTCGATCTCGGCTTGGTCGGCGCAGGCGACCGTGATCGAGATGGACTCGGTGAAGGTGAACGCCGGTCCGCCGTCCAGGCAGGTGAACGGCATCCCGTCGAGGGTGAACCGGCCGCTGAGGACCTTGCCCGCCATACCTTCGAAGTGCCGGTCCAGCGATGCGTCGGGGTAGCGCTCGATGCCTTCGATGCGCGAGCCCGGGAAGAGGCCGACGTAGTAGCGCATCGCCTCCTCGGCGTTGTCGTGGAACCACAGGCAGGGTCGCAGCGACGTGGTCAGCACGGTCATCGGATGGCTCCTTCGGTCAGCAGCAGGTCGAGTTTCGCGTAGCCGTCGTTGATTCCGACCTCCATGCCGCTGGCCAGCCAGCCGTCGCGGGCGGCGAAGGAGTCGACGAGTGACTGGACATGCAACCGGGTGCGGCCTTCGCCCAGGTCTTCGACGGTCAGCGTGTCGAGGGCGACACCGTCCGGCATACCTTCCCAGGTGAAGGTCTGGACGACGCGGTCGTCGCCGACGTCGTGGAAGCTGCCATGGAAGGCGTATTCCTCGTTTCCGCGAACGTTCACGAAGCGCCAGCTGCCGCCGGTGCGCGCGTCCCAGTAGTCGATCCGGGTCGTCACATCGTCCGGTCCGACCCACCGTGCGTAGAGGTCGGGGTCGAGGTGGGCTTTCATCAGTTGTGCCGGAGTTGCGGTGAAATCGCGAGTGATCCGGATGATCGGCACGCGTTCGTCGGCCTCGATGACGGCGGCCGGGTAGGTCGTGGGATTCATGATGCGGTGCCTTCCGTGGAGTTGCGCGTGTCGCGTTCGTTGAGTTCGTCGAGCAGGGCATCCAGCCGCTGGTAGCGCTGTTCCGCCTGGCGCTGGTAGCGCTCGATCCACTTGTTCACCAGGTCAAAGACCTCCGCTTCCAGGTGCACCGGACGTCGTTGTGCGTCCTTGGTGCGGGTGACCAGGCCCGCCTCCTCGAGCACCTTGAGGTGTTTGGACACGGCCTGCAGGCTCACGTCGTATGGCGCGGCCAGCTCGCTCACCGTCGCGTCGGCCCGGGTGAGCCGGGCGACGATGTCGCGCCGGGTCGGGTCGGCCAGCGCACCGAAGACGCGGGACAGCTGATCCATCGGGAGGTTCTCCTTGTAAACCTAGTGGTTGAATACGGAGAGTGTGACCGCTGGGTGCCGACGTTGTCAACCAGGTGGTTGCGCAGTTAATGGGTGGCGGCCCGTTCGCGGTGCCCGTAAGGTGCCCGCATGCAGCATGTTCGGCGATTTGGGTGCCCTCGACCGGTCAGCGGTCGTGGGCTCGCTCGCAGTTGCAGCTGAGGTCCGCCGCCCCGGTCGAGGGAGAACAGTCCCGATCCGACCGACCAGCAAGGACCTCTGATGACCAGTTATCTGACCCCTGACGCGTTGCGCATCGCCCTCGACCTCCGCGACCTGACCGACCCGGCCGCCGGCCCGCACGCGATGCAGTCGTTGACCGACGGCATCGTGCAGGCGAGCGCACAACTGCGCGACAGCCAGGTGCGGCAGGTGCGGCACAGTCCACTCGTCGCCGTCTCCGCCAACTACGACGCGCTGGGCTACGGCATCGCGGATATCACTCGGAATGAACGATATTCGCGCTATGTCAGCCCGACCGTCATGCTTCGCAGTCACACCAGCGCGATGCTGCCACCGCTCCTCGCCACGCACGACGGAGCCGACAACGTGCTGTATGCCGCGGCCGGACTTGCCTACCGGCGGGACTCGATCGATCGGACGCACACCGGCGAGCCGCACCAGCTCGATCTGTGGTGGCTCACGCGCAGTAGCGAGCCGGTCGACGGCGAACTCGCCGAGCGGCTCGGTGTCCTCGCGCAGGCGGTGCTGCCGGATTGCCGCTGGCGGGTGACGCCGTCGCCGCACAGTTATACGGCCGGCGGTCTGCAGCTCGACGTGCTGGACCCGGCCGGTGGCGGCTGGCTGGAGCTCGCCGAAGGCGGCGTGATCGCGCCCTGGCTGCTGGACGCTGCGGGTCTGCCATCCGCCCACTGGTCCGGCATCGCGGCCGGAGTCGGGCTGGACCGCGCGCTGATGCTCCGCAAGGGCATCCCGGACATCCGGCTGCTGCGCTCCGGTGACGCGCGGGTCGCCCGGCAGATGATGAACCTCTCGCCATACCAACAAGTTTCACTGCTCCCGGAAATTCGCCGCGACCTGTCGGTGGTCGTGCCGTGGGACACGGACGAGGAGCTGCTCGGTGATCAGGTGCGAAGCGCTCTCGGGGAAAGGGTCGCCGATCTGGAGTCCGTGCACCTGCTGTCGAAGACGTCGTATGACGACCTTCCGGCGGGTGCTCGACGCCGGCTTGGCATTCGACTCGGCCAAGCAAATGCGCTGGTGCGTGTCACCTTGCGGCCGATCGAGCGGACGCTCACTTCGGCGGAAGCAAACGACCTACGGGACGCGGTATATCTGGCCATCCACCGTGGCGACGTGGTGGAAATGGCCAGCCGCTGAGGTGGAACCAGATGGTCACCCCGAGGCGTCGACCTTGTGCAATCCACACCACGCGACACCGAGGGGTCTCAGACGATGAGCACCAACGATCCTTACACATCCCCAGCGGGCGGCCAGCCGCAGTACGGCGCACCACAGGGCGGGCAGCCGCAGTACGGCGAGGGGTACGGGCAGCCGGCGGTACGGGCAGCCGGCATACGGCCAGCAGCCGTACGGCGGTTCTCCGTATGGCGGGTCGCCCTACGGCGGACCGCCGCCGCAGCCGTATGCGAACTGGGGTCAGCGGGTTGGCGCGTTCATCATCGACCTGCTGGTGACGATCCCGGCATATATCCTGATGATTCCGGGATACGTGATGATCCTGTCGTCCATCCACACGGACACCAACTGCGACGCCTACGGCAACTGCCAGACCGTGAGCCACGGATCGCCGTCGCCGGCCGCCTTCATCCTGATCTTCCTGGGCGGCCTCGTGGCGCTCGGACTGCAGATCTGGAACCGCTGGATCAAGGGCGGGCAAGGTCAGTCGATCGGCAAGAAGGTGCTCGGGATCTCGCTGATCAGCGCGAACACTGGGCAGCCGATCGGCACGGGTCTGGCGTTCGTCCGCGACATCGCGCACTTCCTCGACAGCATCATCTGCTACCTCGGCTACCTGTGGCCGCTGTGGGATGCCAGGCGCCAGACCTTTTCCGACAAGGTGATGAGCACGGTCGTCGTGCAGGGTCCGCCCCCCCGGTAGCGACAAGTGCTGAGCCCGCTCGGCGAGGGACGCTAGAGCTTGGAGGCGGCGGCGTCGTCGAGCCACCACACGGTCGATTCGGTGCCGTGCACGCCGCTGGCCGGCACGTCCCAGCGATCGGCGCCCGGGGCCAGCGCGGCAGCCACCGCGTCGGCCTTCTCCGCGCCCGCAACCATCAGCCACACAGTGCGGCTGCGGCCGAGGCACTCGAAGGTGAGGGACACCCGGTCCGGCGGCGGTTTGGGGGAGTCGTGCACCGCGATCGCGATCGCGCCTTCGGTGCGTTGCGCGGGGTGATGCGGGAAGAGGGACGCGAGGTGAGCGTCCGGTCCGACGCCGAACATCGTCACGTCGAAGAGCCCGTCGCCTTCGGTGCTGCGGATCGCGTCGCTGTATGCCGCGGCCGCGCTCTCCGCATCAGGCACCGTGTCCGGGCCGGCGACGCGATGCACATGCTGCGCCGGCACCGGCAGCGCATCCAGCGCCGCGCGGTCGGCTTCCACGTCGTTGCGGTCGGGTGAACCGGCCGGCACGAAACGCTCGTCGCCCCACCAGAAGTGCACCGCGGACCAGTCGATGCCGGTCGCACCGGGTAGAGCCTGCAGGGACAGCCCGCCCATCGAGCCACCGGTCAGGACGATGTGCGCGACACCCCGATCATGTTGTGCGGCAACGATTTCCGCGACCAGCTTCTCGGAGATCGCCGTGCCGAGCTCGTCCTTCGTCGCCCGCTGCTCGATTGTCATGCTCAACCTCTTCTGCCGTTTCTTGCAGGGTACTGGGTCTCGATACGCCTCCTCCGCTCCGCTCCTGCGGCTACTCGACCAGCCAGGTTTCGCGCCCTTCCTGCGCTACGCGGGTGGCCAGCTAGTTGCGGGCGTTGGTCACCAGGGGGAGTCCCTTGACCAGGGCTTCGCGGTAGACCTCGTCCGCGCCGAGCCGGCTGAGTTCTTCGGCGAGCGATTGCGCAGTGCCGGGGCGGACCAGGTCGAGCCGGCGGTCCGGCTGCCCGGGCTGGGTCAGGGTGCCAGTGCGCCGATCGGGCCGGTCGAGTTCGATCGGCCCGGACTTGCGCTCCATGCGCACGTGGACCAGACCGGTGCCGGGAGCCGAGCGTGCCCGCCGCACCGGGCACCGGAGCCGCACCGCGAGCCATCCCGCAAGCAGGTCGGTGCTGGCGGAGTCGGTCGCACCCGTGACGGTGACCGAGGTGACCGGTTCGTATGGCGGCAGGTCGAGCGCGGTCGCGAGCAGTCCCCGCCATCGGGTGGCACGCGCCCAGGCCATGTCGGTGTCGCCCGCGGCATACTCGGCACGCCTGCGGTGCAACGCTTTTCGTGGGTTGCCTCCCTGGGAGGCATCGGTGATGCGCCGGCTGGCGAGCTGCCCGATCGGTGACGTCGCGACGTCGTCGGCAGGGCCGGGCCACCAGGCGACGATCGGGGAGTCGGCCGCGAGCAGTGGTGTCACCACGCTCGCACCATGCTTGGTCAGCTCGCCATACAGGCGCAGCACGACCACCTCGCTGCCGCCGGCCTCGGTGCCCAGTCGCACCTGCGCGTCCAGCCGGCTCGCGCCGCGGCCGCTGCCGGCGACCAGCGCGATGATCCGGCTGGGATGCTGCCGGCTGGCGTGGATGGCCGCCTCGACGGCGTCGTCGGCACCGCCCTCATCGACGACGATGATGAGGGTCATCACCCGGCCGAGAGCCATGGCGCCGGTCTCGCTCCGCAACCGGACCAGCAGCTTGCTGATGTCTTTCGTTGTCGTGTCAGGCAATTCGGTGATCATGGCAGTCTCCACTCCCGCCTGTCGCGGGCCAGCAGTTCGGCCGCGCTGCGCGGTCCCCAGGTGCCCGCTTCGTACCCCTCGGGTCGTCCCTTGCGCGCCCAGAAACGCTCGACGCGATCCAGGATGCGCCAGGACAGCTCGACCTCCCGATGCCGCGGGAAGAGCGGGGGATCGCCGAGCAGTACGTCGAGAATGAGTCGTTCGTAGGCTTCCGGGCTGGACTCGGTGAAGGCACTGCCATAGCTGAAGTCCATCGTCACGTCGCGGACCTGCATCGTCCCCGCTCCCGGCACCTTGGACCCGAAACGGAGCGTGGTGCCTTCGTCGGGCTGCACGCGGATGACGATCGCGTTCTGCCCGAGCTCTTCGGTCGCGGTGTCGGTGAACGGCAGATGCGGCGCGCGCCGGAAGATCACCGCGATCTCGGTGACGCGCTTGCCGAGCCGTTTGCCGGTGCGCAGATAGAAGGGCACTCCGGCCCAGCGCCGCGTATAGACCTCGAGCTTCACGGCGGCATACGTCTCGGTCGTCGAGCCGGGGTCGATGCCGTCCTCCTGCAGGAAGCCGGTCACCTTCTCGCTGCCCTGCCAGCCAGCGGTGTACTGCCCTCGCGCGGTGGCCTTTGCCAGGTCTTCCGGCAGCCGGACGGCCGCCAGGACCTTCTCTTTCTCGGCGCGCAACTCGTCGGCGCCGAAGGAGTTGGGCTGCTCCATCGCGGTGAGCGCGAGCAACTGCAGCAAGTGGTTCTGGATGACGTCGCGCGCCGCGCCGATGCCGTCGTAGTATCCGGCCCGGCCCGCAATGCCGATGTCCTCGGCCATCGTGATCTGCACGTGGTCGACGTAGTGCGAGTTCCACACCGGCTCGAAGAGCTGGTTGGCGAACCGCAGCGCCAGCAGGTTCTGGACGGTCTCCTTGCCTAGGTAGTGGTCGATGCGGAAGATCGAGTCAGCGCCGAAGACGTGCTCGACGGTCTGGTTGAGTTCGCGCGCACTGGCCAGGTCGTGGCCGAACGGCTTCTCGATGATGACCCGGCGCCACGAATCCTGCTCCTGGGTGGCAAGGCCGGAGCGGTCCAGTTGCGCGCAGACCGGCTCGAACGCATCCGGCGGGATCGACAGATAGAACGCCGCGTTGCCCCCGGTGCCGCGCTCCTCGTCGAGCGCGCGCAGCGTCGCCGCAAGCTTGTCGAATGCCGCGTCATCGTCGAATTCGCCTTGCACGAAACGCAACCCGTCGGACAGGTTGCGCCATACGTCCTCGCGGAAGGTGGTGCGGGCACCCGCCTCGACCGCCTCGCGGACGGTCTGCGCGAACTGCGCGTCGTCCCAGTCGCGGCGACCGAAGCCGACGAGCGAGAACCCCGGCGGGAGCAGCCCGCGTCCGGCAAGGTCGTAGATCGCGGGGAGTAGCTTCTTGCGGGCCAAGTCGCCGGTAACGCCGAACATCACGACCGCGCATGGACCGGCGATCTTCGGCAGGCGTAGGTCGTCGGGATCCCGCAGTGGATTGGTGCCGCGGGAAATGCGGGCTGGACTCATCGAATGCGCCTCAGAACGTTGGGGATTCGGAGAAACACCGACGTCCCGCCCCTCGCGGGGCGCGAGGAACGGGACATCGATGGTTTAGGACGCGGTGACCTCGGTGATCGCCGCCTGCAGCTGTGCCAGCCCGGCCTCGTGGTCGGTCAGGTTGAGTCGTAGCACGGGGCGTCCGTGGTCGGCGAGGACCTTGGCGTCGCCACCGGCCTGCGAGGCGATGAAGTCACCGAAGGTGAACTCACGACCTGGGATGGACAGATCCTGCGTCGGTGCTGTGGTGATCTGCAGGAAGATGCCGTCGGCGGGGCCACCCTTGTGATACTGCCCGGTCGAGTGCAGGAAACGCGGCCCGAACCCGAACGTCACCGGACGGTTCAGCTTGTGCGCCAACGGGATTCGCACGTCGGCCAGGGACTGGTCGGCGATCCGGTCGACATACGCCATGACCGCCAGGTAGCCGCTCGGCGGCAACTGCGCGAAGAGTGCGCGCAGCGCGTCCGCGACGGTCGTGGCATCACCCAGGAAGTCGGGTCCGGCCGTGCGCACCTCGACCGCTCCGTCGGTGTATGCCGCAGGCGCCGCATCGCCGGTGCCCTTGCCGAGGAGTTCACGCGCCGCAGCCTTGGCACTCTCGACGTCCGGCTGGTCGAAGGGGTTGATGCCGATCAGGCGACCCGCAGTCGCGACCGCGGCCTCCCAGAGCAGCATGGCGCCGCCGAGCGACCCGCCGACATTGATGACCGCGTCACCCGAGGGCTGTGACTCGTCGTCGTTCGCGACCAGCCGCACCCACAGCTCGTCCGCGAGCTGCTCGCCGGTGGGGGAGTCGCCCACGACGACCGGCAGCAGGCCCTTGCCGTCCTTGCCGGTGCTCTCGGCGATGAGCTGCTCTGCCCAGTCACCGAAGCCGACGGCCGCGGTGCCGGCATTGATCAGCACCGTCTTGTCCCGCAGCGGTTGCGTGCCGCCCAGGGCGGCGCCGAGCCGCAGCGCCGGGTTCGCCTCGTCGTCGGCGGCGAGAGTGCCGGAGACGGCCTCGGCCTCATCGAGCAGGCGGCCGATGTCGGCACCGGCCAGACCACTTGGCACCAGACCGAATGCGGTGAGCGCGGAGTAGCGGCCACCGACGTCGGGGTCGGCGTTGATGACGGTGTAACCCGTGGCACGGGCATCCTTGTCGAGCGGGCTGCCCGGGTCGGTGACCACGACGATGCGCTCGGTCGGGTCGATGCCGGCGTCCGTGAACGCCTGCTCGTAAACCCGGCGCTGCGAGTCGGTCTCGACCGTCGAGCCGGACTTGGAGGACACGACCACGACCGTCTGCTCCAGCCGGTCGGTGAGCGCGGCGCGCACCATGTCCGGCTGGGAGGAGTCGAGCACCGTCAGCGGCACGCCGTCGGTCGCGCAGATGACCTCCGGCGCGAGCGACGAGCCGCCCATGCCGCACAGCACGATGTGGTCGAGGCCAGCTGCGCTGAACTTGCTACGCAGCGAAGCGATTTCGGCAACCAGCGGGCGTGATGAGGTGCCCAGGCCGACCCAGGAGAGCCGCTTCGACGACTCCGACTCTGCCGCCGGGCCCCACAAGGTGGGGTCCTGGGCGAAGAGCTTGCTGGCGAACTTGCCGGCCACCAGCTCTGGGACGTGCGACGAGATCGCGTCTGCGGCTGCGCCGGTCGCCGTCACGGCGATGTCGCTGCTCACCGGCTCGCCTTGTCCAGCTCGCTCTTGACCGACCCGAGCAGCTCGTCCCACGAGGCGTCGAACTTCTGCACGCCTTCGGTCTCCAGGACCTCGACGACGTCACCGTAGGAGACACCGAGCTTCTCCAGTGCGTCCAGGACGCCGGCGGCATCGGCGTAGTTGCCGGTCACCTGGTCGCCCTCGACCTGGCCGTGGTCGGCCAGCGCGTCGAGGGTCTTCGGCGGCATCGTGTCGACGGTCTCCTTGACCGCGAGGTCCACGACGTACATCGTGTCGGAGTATGCCGGGTCCTTGACCCCGGTCGACGCCCACAGCGGACGCTGCACGTGCGCGCCGTCATCGGCGAGGGTCTGCCAGCGCGGGGTCGAGAAGACCTCCTCGAACGCCTGGTAGGCCAGCCGAGCGTTGGCAACGCCGGCCTTCCCCTTGAGTGCCTTCGCCTCGTCGGTGCCGATCGCGTCCAGTCGCTTGTCGATCTCGGTGTCGACGCGCGAGACGAAGAACGATGCGACCGAGCGGATCGTCGACAGGTCCTTGCCGGCTTCCTTCGCCTGCTCCAGGCCGGTGAGGAAGGCGTTCATCACGCCGCGGTAGCGGTCGAGCGAGAAAATCAGCGTCACGTTGACGCTGATGCCCTCGGCCAGTGCCGCGGTGATCGCGGGCAGGCCCTCGACGGTCGCCGGGATCTTGATCATCGCGTTGGGCTGTCCGACCTTGGCCCACAGCTGCTTGGCCATCGCGATCGTGCCGTCGGTGTCGCGTGCCAGGCGCGGGTCGACCTCGATCGACACGCGGCCGTCCTGACCGGCCGTGGCGTCATACACCGGACGCAGAACGTCGCATGCGTTGTGCACGTCGCGCGTGGTGATCTCGAAGACCGCGTCGTCGACGCCGGTGCCCGCTGCGGCGAGCTCGGCGACCTGCTCGTTGTATGCCGAGCCGTCCGACAGGGCTCCCGCGAAGATCGTCGGGTTGGTGGTGACGCCGACGACGTTCTTGTCGTCGACCAGCTTCTGCAGGTCGCCGCTGCTGATCAGCATCCGGCTCAGGTCGTCCAGCCAGATCGAGACACCTACGTCACTCAGTGCCTGCGTATTGTCGTTTGCCATCTCACTTGCCTCCTGCGGCTGCGATCGAATCCTGGGCGGCGGACACGACGGCGTCCACCGTGAAACCGAACTTCTCCATCAGCACCGGCCCGGCCGCGCTGGCGCCGAAGTGGTCGATGCCGACCGTTCGTCCCGCGTCTCCGACGAGGTCGCGCCAGCCGAACGGCGTGGCGGCCTCGACGCTGACCCGCGCTCTGACAGTCGCGGGCAGCACGCTGCTGCGGTAGTCGTCGTCCTGCGCCTCGAACCATTCGCGACACGGCATGGACACCACGCGGGCAGCAACGCCCTTGTCGGACAATGCATTCCGGGCGTCGAGTGCCAGCGAGACCTCGGAGCCGGTTGCGATGAGGATGACGTCGGGCGTGCCCTCGGTGTCGGCCAGGACGTAGGCGCCGCGCGCGACACCCTCGGCCGAGCCGAACTCGGAGCGGTCGACCGTCGGCAGCGCCTGGCGGGACAGGATCAGCCCGGCCGGGCGGTCGGTGTGCTCCAGGATGGTGCGCCACGCGATGGAGGTCTCGTTGGCGTCGGCGGGACGCACCACGTCCAGGCCGGGGATCGCGCGCAGTGCGGCGAGGTGCTCGATGGGTTGGTGGGTCGGGCCGTCCTCGCCGAGGCCGATCGAGTCATGGGTCCACACGAACGTCACCGGCTGCTTCTGGATCGCCGCGAGACGCACTGCAGGCCGCATGTAGTCGGAGAAGACGAGGAACGTGCCGCCATACGGACGGGTAAGGCCTTCGAGCGCAATGCCGTTCAGCGCCATACCCATGCCGTTCTCGCGGATGCCGAAGTGCAGCGTGCGGCCGTAAGGCCCGCCCTGCCACTCGTCGGTCTGCCAGTTCTCCGGGACGAAGCTCGGCTCGCCGACCATGGTGGTGTTGTTGGACTCGGCCAGGTCGGCGGAACCGCCCCACAGCTCGGGGAAGACCGGCGCGAGCGCGGTGAGGATCTTGCCGGACGCGGCCCGGGTGGCGATGCCCTTGGGGTCGGCGTCGAAGACCGGGAAGGCTGACGCGTAGTCGGACGGCAGCTCGCGCTTGACCAGCCGGTCGAGCAGTTTGGCGCCGTCGGCGTTGGCTGCACGCCAGGCCTGGTAGGCCTTGTCCCACTCGGCGTGCGCCGCGGCGCCGCGGTCCTTGACCTTGCGGACGTGCTCGATGACCTCGTCGTCCACCTGGAAGGTGCGTTCGGGGTCGAAGCCGAGCAGCTTCTTGATGCCCGCGACCTCCTCGTCCCCGAGCGCGCTGCCGTGTGCCTTGCCGGTGCCCTGCTTGGTCGGCGCCGGCCACGCGAGGATCGTGCGCAGGCAGATCAGCGACGGCTTGTCGGTGACCTGCTTGGCCTGCTCGATCGCGGCGAGAAGCTCGTCGACGTTCTCGGTGTAGGTGTCGCGGTCGCTGTCCGGCTTGGCGCCCGCCCGCCAGTCGACGGTCTGCACGTGCCAGCCGTATGCCGCGTAACGGCCTGCGACGTCCTCGGTGAAGGAGACGTTGGTGTCGTCCTCGATGGAGATCTGGTTCTGGTCGTAGAACGCGATCAGGTTGCCCAGCTCCTGGTGTCCGGCCAGCGATGCGCCTTCTGCGGAAACGCCTTCCATCAGGTCACCGTCGGAGGCGATGACCCACACGTGGTGGTCGAAGGGGCTGGTGCCCGGGGCCGCGTCGGGGTCGAGCAGGCCGCGCTGACGACGCTCCGCCATCGCCATACCGACCGCGGAGGCGATGCCGGAGCCGAGCGGCCCGGTGGTGATGTCGACGCCGGCGGTGTGGCCGACCTCGGGGTGGCCGGGGGTCAGCGAGTCCCAGGTGCGCAGGGCCTGCAGGTCGGACAGCTGCAGGCCGTAGCCGGAGAAGTAGAGCTGGATGTATTGAGTCAGGCTGGAGTGACCGCAGGAGAGCACGAAGCGGTCGCGTCCGATCCAGTGCGGGTCAGCCGGGTCGATGCGCATGACGTTCTGGTAGAGCAAGTACGCCAGCGGAGCGAGGCTCATCGCGGTGCCCGGGTGACCGTTGCCGGTCTTCTGCACGGCATCGGCGGCGAGGACCCGGACGGTGTCGACCGCGCGAACGTCGACGCCGGTCCAGCCGGCGTTGGTGGCGATGGGCTCCGCGAGCGCCGGGTCCCGGCGTCCGGTGGTGGCTGAGGTGTCCTGGGTCACGGCAGATGGCTCCCACGAAGTTTGTCGGAAATCGGGATCTTTCGAAGTTGAGCCTAGACCCGCGACCCGCCGCGAAAGCAAAGTGTCTCGGAGGGATAGACTCGGGGTGTTTACGGGCCTGATCCAGCCGCCCGCAGACGGTTCCCCTTCAAGCATGGAAGTGACGCGAGTGACTGCGATCGAGCCACGTTCGGCCGACGGCCGCGCACCAGCCGACCGCCCCGCATCCCCGCCGTCCCGCCGCTCGCGCGGTCAGGTTGTGCGCGACTACGTGGCGCTGACCAAACCCCGCATCATCGAGCTGCTGCTCGTCACGACGTTCCCGGTGATGTTCCTAGCTGCCAGGGGCGTTCCGTCGGTGTGGCTGATCCTCGCGACGCTCGTCGGCGGCTCGTTCTCGGCGGGCTCGGCGAACGCCCTCAACTGCTACCTCGACCGCGACATCGACCGGCTGATGCACCGCACCGAGGGCCGGCCGCTGGTCACCGGCGCGATCTCACCTCGCAACGGCCTGATCTTCGGGCTGGTGCTGGGGCTGGTGTCCGTGTTGTGGCTCGGGCTGCTGGTCAACTGGTTGTCGGCGGCGCTGTCGCTCGGTGCGATCGTGCTGTATGTCGGCTTCTACACGCTGCTGCTGAAGCGCCGCACCTCTCAGAACATCGTGTGGGGCGGCATTGCCGGCTGTATGCCGACGCTGATCGGCTGGTCCGCCGTGACCAATTCGCTGAGCTGGTCCGCGGTCGTGCTCTTCCTGGTCGTCTTCTTCTGGACCCCGCCGCACTACTGGCCGCTGTCGATGCGCTTCCGCGACGACTACGCCAACGCCGGTGTGCCGATGCTCCCGGTGGTTGCCGAGGACATCGCCGTCGCCCGGCAGATCGTGCTCTATGCCTGGGTGACCGTGCTGACCACGCTCGTGCTGGTGCCGATCGCCGACATGGGCATCATCTACACCGTCATCGCGGTGGTCGCGGGTGCGGTCTTCCTGCGCGAGGCGCACCTGCTGCTGCGGCGCGCTGCCGCCGGGGCGTCATACAAGGTGCTCAAGCCGATGCGGTTGTTCCACTATTCGATCAGCTACCTCACGCTCGTCTTCGTGGGCGTCGCCGTCGACCCGCTGGTGCACCTGCACTTCTGAGCGCGCCGGTCGAGTCCGAGGGTCTGCAGAGTCCCTTCGAGGATGCCGAGCGCGCGCCCTACCGCGCGCTGGGCATACTCGGGAGGCCGGGTGGGCCAAGCGGCACGGTCGAGAATCAGCCGAGGTCGTGCAACGCGCTCCACCGACCGCGGAACTCCTCGGCCGGTGCGTTGTCGTCCCGCAGCTCCCGGACCTGCGCCCACACCGACGATTCGAGCACTGGGCCGGGAGCGTGGGCAGTAGAGCGACGCAACCAGTCCGCATCGACGGTCTGCGGGTCTGGCGAACTCAACTCGGCCAGGACGTCGTCGTACACCTCGCTCAGCACGGTGGACGAGGGGTCGAGCCCGACGACCAGATAGCTGCCGGTCGGTTCGGTGTTGACCGGCACGATGGTCAGGTCGGGCCGGTGCCGGCGCAGCACTTCGTGCACCTTGTAGACGTCGCCGGCCCATGCTGACGTGCGGCGAATGCGCTGCGCCTCCAGGGAGTTTCGCGGAAGCATGTCGTCGAGGACGATCGCTCCGCCCGGTGACATGTGCTTCTCGGTGTTCATGAAGTCGCGCAGCGCAAACTCCGCCAGGTGCATGCCGTCGATGAATGCCAGATCGACCGGCTGACCCTCGAAGTGATCGAAATTGCCGTCTGTTGCGAAGAAGTCGTCGCTGGTTTGCAGGAACGTCTGGACGTCACAGTGGATGGACCGAGTGATCCGGTATGCCGGGTCGACGCCGATAGTGCGTGCTCGGGAGAGAGTGAGGCTCTGACCCTGGTCGACGCCGATCTCGAAGTAGCGGCGCGGTTGCAGCAGTTCGTGCAGGGCTCCGAGGAACTCGTGCTTGTGGAATCCACTGCTCACGTGCTCGAAGGGATCCGGGGACGCCCAGCTCAGCCCGGCGGGCAGTTGTGAGCCGGCGCCCAGGCCTTCCACTCCGGCCCGGCCCAGGGCATCGATCATCTCCTCGCGGGTCAGCTTCGGCTTCGGCTTCGCAGTCGGGGGTTTCGGTGCGTGGTTCGATTCCGGAGCGGGCGGGGCGATCAGCCGGGCTAGCCGCCGTCGCGCAGCCACCTCTCGTCGGCGCAACTGCTCGGTCTCGGCTCGCCCGATTGTCGTGCGCAAGCCTGTTCCGACCACTGAACGAATCGACATACACAGTCCTTCTGTTCGCGGGCACGTCCAGCACAGCGTAGGCGATCGGGGTGCCTCGCCCGTAGGCCCCGTCGCCCGGACGGCCAGCGCGCCGATCCACGTGGTGATCGAGGCGTGCGGCTGCCGGATCTGAGCCTCTGAACGTCAGCGCGTGCGCAGGCTGAGCACGGCCCAGGTGGTCACGACCACGAGCAGGCTCGCGAGGATCATGTGCACCTCGACCAGCCCTGCGGGCACCTGCAGGAAGTACTGCGTGTAGCCGACGATCGCCTGCACGATGATCACGCAGATCACCCAGACCCATGCGCGCGGCGCGCGGGTATGGCGAGCCACCAGCAGGGTCGCCACGAGCATCGCCACGACCAGACCGGTGAGCAGCATGACCGTGTCGGCGTGCAGCCAGGCGACCGTGCGCAGGTCGAAGTGCAGCCGCGCCGGGTGCTCGGCGCTGTCACCGGAGTGCGGACCGGAGCCGGTGACCATGGTGCCGAGGAAGAGCACCACCGCCAGCACACCGGAGGTCACGTAGGCCAGCCAGCGCACTTCCCGAGGCACCAGAGCCGTTGCCGGCCGGTCCGTTTCGCGCGAGCGGTAGACCAGCCACGCGGAGGCACAGACCAGCACCATCGACGCGAGCATGTGGGTGGCGACGATGGCCGGATTGAGCTCGGTGCGTACGGCGATGCCGCCGACGACCGCCTGGACCGCAATGCCGAAGAGGATGAACGCGACCGGCGGCCACAGTCCGCGCCGCCGGGAGCCCCGGCGCTGGTCGAGGATGAGTCCGACGAGCAGCGCGACGGCGACCACGCTCACCACGCTGGTCAGCGTGCGATTACCGAATTCGACGTACTTGTGCCACGACTGCGCCTGGTGCTTCACCGGGGTGAGTGAACCGGGCACGCACTGCGGCCAGTCCGGACACCCCAGCCCGCTGGCCGTCAGCCGGACGAGGCCACCACTGGCCACGATCAGGACCTCGACGAAGAGGTTCAGCCAGAACAGCCGGCGCAGCCAGCGGGTCCACCCGGTGGGTGGCTCGACCGGTGGCAGTGGTGACCAGCTGGTGACGGGCTCCGGTCGCTCGACGGCTGCCTCGGGTGCGGTGATCATCGGTCGTCCCATCGGAAGGTCTTGGCCGTCGCCACGGTCAGGACTGCGCCCCACACCAGCAGCACCAGCACCGGCTCGACGAGGGAGTCGAAGTGCCCGGTCATCGCGTCGCGCAGGCCGTCGCCCAGTGCGCCGGAGGGAAGCAGCCGCACGACCGCACCGGCCGCTTCGGGGAACCGGTGGGTGGGCAGCAGCAACCCGCCGGCCCCGGCGAAGAGGATCCACAGCAGGTTGGCGACGGCCAGCACCGCCTCCGCGCGCAGGATGCCGGAAATGAAGAGCGCCAACGCGACCCAGGTCCACGTGCCGACCAGCATGAGCAGCAGGCCGACGAACAGGCCGGGACCGTCCGGATGCCAGCCGAAGCAGGCGCCGAGGATGCCGAGCACGAGGGTCTGCAGGGCGACGATCACCACGACGGCAATGGCCTTGCCCGCGAGCAGCCCGCCGCGGCCGAGCGGCGTGATGCCGAGGAGGCGGAGCACGCCATACCGGCGATCGAAACCGGTCGCGATTGCCTGCCCGGTGAACGCCGTCGACACCACAGCGAGCGCGAGCACGCTCGGCACCACGATGTCGATGCGCCGGCCCGGGCCGAGGTGGGGCGTACTGGTGACGGCCAGGCCGACCAGCGCGAGCGCGGGCAGCAGCAGGGAGACGAGCAGTTGCTCACCGTTGGACAGCAGCGTGCGGATCTCGAAGCCGGCCTGGCTGCGCGCGCGGATCGCCGGACTGGTCATCGCATGGTCTTTCCAGGGATGCGGGTGAGGGAGAAGTAGGTGTCCTCGAGGCTGGCCGTGCCGCTGACCTCGGTCACACTGCCCGCGGTGGCAACGGTGCCGGCAGCGACGATGATCACCCGGTCGGCGAGGCGCTCGGCTTCCTCGAAGGAATGCGTAGTGACGACGACACAGCAGCCGCGGTCGCGAGTGCGCCGCACGAGGTCCCAGACATCCAGGCGCGCGTGCGGGTCGAGGCCGGCGCTGGGTTCGTCGAGGAAGACGACGTCGGGCTGGCCGACGAGTGCGGCAGCCAGGGCGACGCGTTGACGCTGGCCACCGGAGAGCCGTCGCAAGGACGTATGGCGGAACTCCTCGATGCCGAGTTCGTCTACGAGAGAAGACAGTTCGCCGGTTTCGTCATACAGGCTGGCAAGGTGGTGCAGCAGCCGTAGCGGCTTGACCGAGCCGGGCAGCCCGCCGTCCTGCAGCATCACGCCGACCCGGCGGCGGTGATCGGCATCGGCGTGCCACGGGTCATTGCCAAGCACGCGAACGGTGCCCGACTCCGGCCGGCGCAGACCTTCGGCCATCTCCATGATCGAGGTCTTGCCCGCGCCGTTGGGGCCGAGGATGCAGGTGATCGCTCCCTGCGGCGCCTGCCAGCTCATGTCGTGGAGCGCGAGTTTGCTGCCGTAGTGGTGCGTCACACCGTCGACGATGACCGGCGGAACGGGAGCACTCACGACCGACAAGTGTAGGTCGTCACCTGGGAGCAACCTGTCATGCCCTCTGCTCGATGCCGGCGACCCATAGGGAACTTAGGTAAGCCTGGCTGGATCCCTCGCGCCGAATTACGTCACACTGATGTTGTGTTTATCGGTGGCGAGGTCAGCACGCGCGAACGCGTGCTGCGCACGATCTCCGAGCGCGGCCCCATCACGGCGGCCGAGCTGGCGGAGTCGCTCGGCCTCACCCCCGCGGCGGTCCGCCGCCACCTTGACTGCCTCGCGCACGACGAGCTGGTCGAGGAGCACGAGCCGACCGGCGCCGCCGAGCGCAAGCGCGGGCGTCCCGCGCGAGCGTATGTCGTGTCGTCTCTCGGCCACGCGCGTTTGCGCGGTGACTACGACTCGCTCGCCGGGTCGGTGCTGCACTTCCTGCGAGAGACCGCCGGTGACGCCGCGGTGACCGAATTCGCCCGGCAGCGTGCGGAATCCATGGCGCGTCAGGCGACGCCCGTCGTCGAGGCTGCCGGCCCGGACGTCGGCAGCCGCACCGAGGCACTTGCGGCTGCGCTCACCGACCAGGGTTTCGCCGCGTCCACCCGGCCCGTCGGGAATGACACCCACCTGGCCGGGGTTCAACTCTGTCAGGGGCACTGCCCGGTGCAGCATGTCGCGGCCGAGTTCCCCCAGTTCTGCGAGGAGGAGGCCAAGGCGTTCTCCCGGACACTCGGCGTCCACGTGCAGCGCCTCGCCTCGCTCGCACACGGCGACCACGTGTGCACCACCTTCGTACCAACGGCCACACCCCATGCGACGGAAAGGGATTCGTGAGATGACCACCATTGAAGAGCTCAACCCGGGACTGAAGGGCATCGGCAACTACGAGTACGGCTGGGCGGACAGTGATGTCGCTGGTGCCAGTGCGCGCCGAGGTCTCTCGCCGGAGGTCGTCGCCGACATCTCGGGTCGCAAGAGCGAGCCCGACTGGATGCTGCAGCGTCGCCTGAAGGCGCTGAAGCTCTTCGACAAGAAGCCCATGCCGTGGTGGGGCGCGGACCTCACCGGCATCGACTTCCAGAACATCAAGTACTTCGTGAAGTCCACCGAGAAGCAGGCGGCCACCTGGGACGAACTGCCCGAGGACATCAAGGCGACCTACGACAAGCTCGGCATTCCGGAGGCCGAGAAGCAGCGCTTGGTCGCGGGCGTCGCGGCGCAGTATGAGTCCGAGGTCGTCTACCACCAGATCCGTGAGGACCTGGAGGAGAAGGGTGTCATCTTCGTCGACACCGACACCGGCCTGCGCGAGCACGAGGACATCTTCAAGGAATACTTCGGCTCGGTCATCCCGGCCGGCGACAACAAGTTCGCGTCACTGAACACCGCTGTCTGGTCGGGTGGTTCGTTCATCTACGTGCCCAAGGGTGTGCACGTCGACATCCCGCTGCAGGCCTACTTCCGGATCAATACCGAGAACATGGGGCAGTTCGAGCGGACGCTGATCATTGCGGACGAGGACTCCTACGTCCACTACGTCGAAGGCTGCACCGCCCCGATCTACAAGTCGGACTCGCTCCACTCGGCCGTCGTCGAGATTGTGGTGAAGAAGAACGCGCGCGTCCGCTACACGACGATCCAGAACTGGTCGAACAACGTCTACAACCTGGTCACCAAGCGGGCCACCTGCGAGGCCGGCGCCACCATGGAATGGATCGACGGCAACATCGGCTCCAAGGTCACGATGAAGTACCCCGCGGTGTTCCTGCTCGGTGAGCACGCCCGCGGTGAGACCCTGTCGATTGCCTTCGCCGGCGAGGACCAGCACCAGGACACCGGCTCCAAGATGGTGCACGCGGCGCCGCACACGAGCTCGCACATCGTCTCGAAGTCCGTGGCGCGGGGCGGCGGCCGCACGTCATACCGCGGCCTGGTGCAGGTGCTGGAGGGTGCCGAGCACTCCAAGAGCTCCGTGGTGTGCGACGCGCTGCTGGTCGACCAGATCAGCCGCTCCGACACCTACCCCTATGTCGACGTGCGCGAAGACGACGTCGAAATGGGCCACGAGGCAACGGTTTCCAAGGTGAGCGAGGACCAGCTCTTCTACCTCATGTCACGCGGCATGACCGAGGACGAGGCGATGGCGATGATCGTGCGTGGCTTCGTCGAGCCGATCGCGCGGGAGCTGCCGATGGAGTACGCCCTCGAACTCAACCGCCTGATCGAACTCCAGATGGAGGGCGCGGTCGGCTGACTCGCCGCCCACCCAGCCGGTCGCCCCCACCACCTGAAAGGACCATGTTGAACTCCCTGTTGACGTCTTCGCCGAAGACGCACATTGACCCGGCCGCCCAGCTCGCCGCAGTCCCCGAGAAGTCGCGCGCCGAGCGCACCGCGTCGTTCGATGTCGCCGACTTCCCGATGCCGCACGGCCGCGAGGAGGACTGGCGCTTCACGCCGGTCGACCGGCTGACCGGTCTCCTTGCTGACGAGCCGACCGACGAGGGCGCGATGACCGTCGAGGTCTCCGACTCGTCGGTGATCGCACCACCGCTCGCTGCCGGCGAGGGTGTGCGCGGCACTGCGCTGATCCCCGGCGACCGTGCCTCAGCGCTCGCACATGCGCACAGCCGCAAGGCGTTGCACCTGCTGCTCGCCGCGGACACCGAGTATGCCGAGCCGGTGCGCGTGCAGGTGCGCGGCGCCCAGGGCAAGCGCTCCAACGGTCACGTCGTCATCGAGGCCGGCGCGAACGCGCATGCCCTCGTCATCCTCGAGCACACCGGCTCCGGTGAGCACACGGCCAACGTCGAGGTCGTCGTCGGTGACGGAGCGCACCTCACCGTCGTCTCCGTCCAGCAGTGGGCGGACGACGCGATCCATCTCGCTCAGCACGAGGCGCTCGTCGGTAGGGATGCGACCTACCGGCACATCGCCGTCACGCTGGGTGGTGCGATCGTCCGGATCAACGCGAACGTGAAGTATGCCGGTCCGGGCGCCGACGCCACCCTGCTCGGTGTCTACTTCGCCGACGCGCACCAGCATCTGGAGCACCGGACCTACATCGACCACAACGCTCCGCGCTGCAAGTCCCTGGTGACCTACAAGGGAGCCCTGCAGGGCGACGGTGCGCACAGCGTCTGGGTCGGTGACGTGCTGATCGGCGCAGAGGCGGAGGGCACGGACACCTACGAGCTCAACCGCAACCTGGTGCTCACCGACGGTGCGCGCGCCGACTCGGTGCCCAACCTGGAGATCGAGACCGGGGACATCGCGGGCGCCGGACACGCCAGCTCCACCGGCCGGTTCGACGACGAGCAGCTCTTCTACCTGCAGGCCCGCGGCATACCCGAGCACGAAGCGCGGCGGCTCGTCGTGCGTGGCTTCTTCGCCGACGTCATCAACAAGATCGGCGTGCCGGACGTCGTGGACCCGCTGATGGCCGCGATCGACGAGGAACTCGCCGTGGGTGACACCGCATGAGCGAAACCGACCAGCTCACCGCCGATTTCGTCCGCGTGTGCGCGCTGACCGAGTTGCCCGCGGGAGAAGCCGCGCTTGCCGAGATCAACGGCGTGCGGGTAGCCATGGTGCTGGACGACGAGGGCGTCGTCCACGCGGTCAACGACACGTGCAGCCATGCCAATGTCTCGCTCTCCGAGGGTGAGGTCGACGGCTGCACGATCGAGTGCTGGCTGCACGGCTCCCGCTTCGACCTGCGCACTGGCAAACCGACCGGACCGCCGGCCACGGTGCCCATCGCGGTCTACCCCGTCCGCGTTCAGGACGGCGACGTCTTCGTCTCCGTCCCCACGTCCTAGGGCTGCCCGTAGCCGCCTACCGACTTCGTGAAACTCACAGATTGAGAGCTGAAATACAATGGCAACGCTGGAGATTCGAGACCTGCACGTTTCGGTCGACACCGAGAACGACACCAAGGAGATCCTCAAGGGCGTCAACCTGACGGTGCGGTCGGGGGAGACCCACGCGATCATGGGCCCGAACGGTTCGGGCAAGTCCACCCTCGCCTACAGCATCGCGGGACACCCGAAGTATGCCGTGACGAGCGGCACCGTGACGCTCGACGGCGAGGATGTGCTGGCGATGAGCGTGGACGAGCGCGCCCGCGCCGGGCTGTTCCTGGCGATGCAGTATCCCGTTGAGGTGCCCGGCGTCACGGTCACCAACTTCCTGCGCACGGCGAAGACCGCCGTCTCCGGCGAGGCGCCCAAGCTGCGCACCTGGACCAAGGACGTCAAGGCCGCCATGGCGGAGCTGCGGATGGACAACGACTTCGCCGAGCGCGGTGTCAACGAGGGCTTCTCCGGTGGTGAGAAGAAGCGCCACGAAATCCTGCAGCTCGAGCTCCTGGAGCCGAAGATCGCGATCCTCGACGAGACCGACTCCGGCCTGGACGTCGACGCGCTGCGCATCGTGTCCGAGGGTGTCAACCGCGCCCAGGGCAAGGACAACACCGGCGTGCTGCTGATCACGCACTACACGCGGATCCTGCGCTACATCAAGCCGGACTTCGTGCACGTCTTCGTCGACGGCAAGGTCGCCGAGGAAGGTGGCCCGGAGCTGGCCGAGCGCTTGGAGGAAGAGGGCTACGACCGCTTCCTCGCGGCGAGGGTCTGAGCGGCGAAGTCACCTGGGGCACAGGGAAGTTCAGTAATGAATGGCTTTGACGTCGAGACAGTCCGGCAGGATTTCCCGATCCTGTCGCGCACCGTGCGCGACGGACGGCCGCTGGTCTACCTCGACTCGGGTGCGACCTCGCAGAAGCCGCGTGCGGTGCTTGACGCCGAACGCGACTTCTACGAGCAGCACAACGCCGCCGCACATCGTGGCGCGCATCAGCTGGCCGAGGAAGCGACCGAGGCATTCGAGGGCGCCCGGGCGACCGTGGCGGGTTTCATCGGCGCGCAGCCGGGTGAGGTGGTCTTCACCAAGAGTGCGACCGAAGCGCTCAACCTGGTCGCCTACGCGTTCAGCAACGTGGCGGTCGTGGCGGCAGACGCAGACGCGCCGGACGCTCTCGGCATACCCGGTGCGGACCCGGCGGTCACCGCACGCTTCCGCATCGGGCCGGGCGACGAGATCCTCACCACGGTCATGGAGCACCACGCCAACCTCGTGCCGTGGCAGGAACTCGCGCGCCGCACCGGCGCCACGCTGCGCTGGATCGAAGTGACCGGCGACGGCGAACTCGACCTAACCGGCATCGACGAGTTGCTCACCGAGCGCACGAAAGTCGTTGCCTTCGCTCATGTTTCGAACGTCCTGGGCACCATCAATCCGGTGCGGGAGCTGGTGGCCAAGGCTCGGGCGGTCGGTGCGCTCACAGTGCTGGACGCCTGTCAGTCGGTGCCGCACCTGCCGGTGGACTTCGGCTCGCTCGGTGTCGATTTCATGGCGTTCAGCGGACACAAGATGCTCGGGCCGTATGGCGTGGGCGTGCTCGCCGGGCGGCGCGAACTGCTGGACGCGATGCCGCCTTTCCTCTACGGCGGCTCGATGATCGAGCTGGTCCGGATGGAGGGTTCGACCTACGCGGCGCCGCCGCAGCGTTTCGAGGCCGGCGTGCCGAACGAGTCGCAGGCCGTCGGCCTGGCCGCCGCGTGCGACTACCTGTCGGCTCTCGGCATGCACGCCGTCGCCGCGCATGACCGGTCTATCACCCAGGCGGTGCTCGACGGGCTCGCGGAGCGCCCGTGGGTGCGTGTGCTCGGTCCGCGGTCCGTTGAAAAGCGCACGGGCGCAGTCGCATTCGTCATCGATGGCGTCCACCCGCATGACGTGGGGCAGGTGCTGGACGACTCGGGCGTCGCCGTGCGCACGGGACACCACTGTGCCTGGCCGCTGCATCGGGCATCGCGGATCACCGCGACGACGAGAGCCAGTTTCGGTCCCTACACCACACTCGGGGAGGTCGACGCCTTCCTGACGGCGCTCGACCGGGTGCCCGCGATCTTCGGGGTGGCCGTCTGATGGACCTCTACCAGGAGCTGATCCTCGACCACGCCAAGCATCCCGAACATGCCGGGCTGCGTGAGCCGTTCGACGCGCAGACGCATCACGTGAACACCACCTGCGGTGACGAGGTGACGCTGCGCGTCCGGGTGGCAGGTGACACCGTGCAGGACGTCTCCTACGACTCCCTCGGCTGTTCCATCTCTGTGGCGTCCGCATCGGTGCTCGCCGAGCAGGTAATCGGCCACTCGGTCGCCGACTCGCTGCAGACGTATGACGCCATGCACACGATGCTCACCTCCAAGGGTCAGGACCCCGGCGATGAGGAGATCATCGGCGACGGCGTCGCGTTCTCCGGTGTCTCGAAATATCCCGCGCGCGTCAAGTGCGCGCTGCTGCCCTGGGCGGCATACACCGACGCACTCGCGCAGGCGGGCGTCGACATCAGTTCTGTCACCAGCACATCGGGAGTCTGATCGATATGGCCGAAACAGTCACACCACCGAACGTCGCCGACGTCGAAGAAGCGCTGCGCGACGTCGTCGACCCCGAGCTCGGCATCAACGTCGTCGACCTCGGGCTCGTCTACGGCATCACCGTCGACGGCGCCAACAGCGCGGTCATCGACATGACCCTGACGTCCGCCGCGTGCCCGCTCACGGACGTGATCGAGGACCAGACCTCAGCTGCCCTGGAGGGTCTGGTGGAGACGCACCGGATCAACTGGGTGTGGATGCCGCCGTGGGGTCCGGACAAGATCACCGAGGACGGCCGGGAGCAGCTGCGCGCCCTCGGGTTCAACATCTGACCGAGCGGCGGCCGTTCTCGTCGTACGTAACCTTCGACGGTCGAGGTTTCGGGCTCAGCGCCCGCGCGGTGCCGTCCAGGCGGCGAACTGTGGGAATGTGCGGCTCACTCCACGTCGGCTGCGCCGAAGGTGTTGCACGCGTGGAGGGTGCCCTGCTCGTACCCGATGGTGAACCACTTCTGCCGTGCGGCGGACGAGCCGTGCGTCCACGTCTCGGGAGTCACGCGGCCCTGAGCCTTGGCCTGAATCCGGTCGTCGCCGACGGCTGCGGCCGCGGACAGGGCCGAATCGATGTCCGAACTGGTGATCTTCTTCAGCAGTGGCTCGATGGTCACGCCGTGCTGCCCGTTGCGCGAGCCATCGGCATACCCGGCCCAGATGCCGGCGAAGCAGTCGGCCTGCAGTTCCGTTCGGACTGAACCGGATTCAGCGCCTTGCGGGTCCTGCTGTGCCTTGCCGAGCAGGCCGAGGACGTCCTGGACGTGATGGCCGTACTCGTGCGCGAGCACGTATTCCTTGGCCAGCGGGCCGCCGTCTGAGCCGTAGTCGCTCTGCAACTCCTGGAAGAAGCCGGAGTCGAGGTAGACCCGCTTGTCGAGCGGACAGTAGAACGGACCCATCTGTGTGCTCGCCGTGCCACAGCCCGTCTGCATCCGACCGGCGAAGACCTTGGTCATCGCGGGGGTGTAGCTGTGGCCGGTCTGCTCAGGCAGGAACACCCGCCAGAATCCCTCGATGCTGGCGACGGTGCCCTTGATCAGGCACAGATCGTTCCTGTTGGCGTCGGCACCGGTCCGGCATTGGTCGAGTTGCTGCTGGATGGCGTCGCTTCCTGAGCCGATCTGCTTCTGGCCGTAGGGATTTGACTGGTCCTGGGTGATCTGCCCGGGATAGGCGCTGTCGCCGGAGCCACCAGTGAGATCGCCGCCGAAGAACACCAGGAGGAGCACCAGGATCACGCCGCCGACCCCGCCGACGGCGACCCCGCCGGGCATCATCCCGCCGCCACCACCGTTTCCCCCGCTGGACACGTCACTTGTGCCGATGTTGGCGTTGTCGTTGAACGTCACGACCAGGGTGCCCCTTCCTCCCAGCGACACCGGAAATCGATTGAGGCGTCGCTGACTCTCGTGCGTAGACTAGCGACTGAAGAGCTTCGGGCGCATGAGGCGAAGATGTGGAACGAATCTTCGCCTCATGCGCTCAGTCATGTGCCAGAACGGAAGGACGATCGTGATCACCGCCCAGGGGATCGAGTTACGTGCGGGATCCCGAATCCTCTTGGAGGAAGCGACCTTCCGGGTCGCCGCCGGTGACCGCGTCGGCCTCGTCGGACGCAACGGCGCCGGGAAGACGACCTTGACCAAGGTGCTGGCCGGCGAGGGACAGCCCGCGGCCGGCTCGGTCACCTCGTCCGGGGAGATCGGCTACCTGCCACAGGACCCTCGCACCGGCGATCTGACGATGGTGGCGCGTGACCGCATCCTGTCGGCGCGTGGCCTGGATGTGGTGATTCGTGACCTGCGTGCCGCCGAGAAGGCGATGGCCGACGAGAACGATGACAAGCGCGAGCGCGCGATGCGCCGGTATACCCGGCTGGACAACGAATTCGTCGGCAAGGGCGGGTATGCCGCCGAGTCGGAGGCCGCGTCGCTGGCGTCGTCTCTCGGTCTGCCCGCCCGCATCCTGGACCAGCCGCTGCAGACCCTTTCCGGTGGTCAGCGGCGCCGCGTCGAGCTCGCCCGGATCCTCTTCTCCGGCGCTGAGTCCTTGCTGCTCGACGAGCCCACCAACCACCTGGACGCGGACTCCATCCACTGGTTGCGCGACTACCTGAAGACCTACTCCGGCGGCCTGATCATCATCAGCCACGACGTCGAGATGCTGGACGAGGTGGTCAACCGGGTCTTCCACCTGGACGCGAACCGGGCCGCGATCGACCAGTACAACGTCGGCTGGAAGACCTATCTGAAGCAGCGGGAGACCGACGAGCGTCGCCGGCACCGGGAGCGGCAGAACGCCGAGAAGAAGGCCTCCGCGCTGCTCGCACAGGCCGAGAAGATGCGCTACAAGGCGACCAAGGCCACGGCGGCGCAGAACATGATCCGCCGGGCCGAGAAGATGCTGGCCGGCGCTGAGGGTACGCGAGCGCAGGACAAGGTGGCCAAGCTGCGGTTCCCGACGCCTGCAGCGTCCGGGAAGACACCGTTGATGGCGGAGGGACTGTCCCGGTCCTACGGATCCCTGGAGATCTTCACCGATGTCGATCTGGCGATCGACCGCGGCTCGAAGGTCGTCGTCCTCGGCCTGAACGGAGCCGGCAAGACGACCTTGCTGCGCATTCTCGCCGGGGTGGACCAGCCGGACACCGGCGAGGTCATCGCCGGGCACGGGCTCAAGCTCGGCTACTACGCGCAGGAGCACGAGAATCTCGACGTCGATCGCACCGTCCTGGAGAACATGAAGTCGGCCGCGCCCGACCTGGACGAAACCGAGACACGCAAGGTACTGGGGTCCTTCCTGTTCAGCGGCGACGACGTGCAGAAGCCCGCACGGGTGCTGTCCGGTGGCGAGAAGACGCGGCTTTCCCTTGCCCTGCTTGTGGTTTCGGCTGCGAACGTGCTGCTCCTCGACGAGCCGACGAACAATCTGGACCCGGCATCCCGCGAAGAGATCCTCGGGGCCCTGCACGCCTTCGAGGGTGCGGTCGTGCTCGTCACGCACGACCCGGGTGCCGTCGAGGCGCTCGAACCCGAGCGCGTGCTGCTGCTGCCTGACGGGGTCGAGGATCTGTGGGGCCCGGACTACGCGGACCTGGTGGAGCTGGCCTGACGGGCCCGTCCGGCCTGCGCCGCGCCGGGCGTTGAGACACGCCTGCGGCATACATCCGGGGCGGTCGTTGTTGCCGACTGACGGCGAATTCGCCGAGAGACGGTGCAATCGCGCCGTCGCTCGGTGAGGAAGCCGTCGTTCGCGGAGATGGGAGACAGATGAGCAACTGGCAGGTGATGCACTCGCTCACGCGCGACTCGACCGAGGCGGCAAAGCTGAAGCCGGGAACGGCAAAGCGGGTCCTCGGCTATGCCCGCCCCTATCGGCGCACCATCAGCGCGTTTCTCGTGCTCGTCGTGCTCGACGCCCTGCTGGTGATCGCAACCCCGTTGATTCTGAAGGAAATCGTCGACAAGGGCGTCGGCGACAAGGACACCCGGCTGGTCGTCTGGCTGGCTGTCGCGGCGGCGGTCGTCGCGGTCGTCGACGCGGCCCTCGGCGTCGTGGAGCGGTGGCTGTCGGCGAACCTCGGCGAGGGACTCATCTACGACCTGCGGCGCGAGGTCTTCGGGCACGTGTTGCGCCAGCCGATCGCGTTCTTCACCCGGGCGCAGACGGGGGCCCTTGTCACCCGGCTGAATTCGGACGTGATCGGCGCTCAGCAGGCGTTCACCTCGGTGATGTCGAACGTGGTTTCCAACCTGGTCAGCGTTGTCGTCATCGTGATCGCAATGGCGGCGCTGTCGTGGCAGATCACTCTCGCGGCGCTGGTGCTGGTGCCGTTCTTCCTCATCCCGACGCGCATGCTGGGCCGCCGGCTGGCCGGCCTGACCCGCGGTCAGATGATCGAGAACGCCGACCTCGGTGCCCGTATGACGGAGCGCTTCAACGTCGCCGGAGCGTTGCTCGTCAAGCTCTTCGGCCGCCCGGCGCAGGAAGACCAGGAGTATGCCGAACGCGCCGCGAAGGTGCGCGATTTCGGCATCAGCATCGCGGTGCAGCGGGCGATCTTCCTGGTCGGCCTGACCCTACTCGCGTCACTCGCGACCGCTGTCGTCTACGGCATCGGCGGCGTTATGGCGGTGCACGGTGCGCTGACCATCGGCACCCTGCTCGCACTCGCGGCACTGCTCGGCCGGCTCTACGCACCGCTGACCCAGTTGTCCAGCGTCCGTGTCGACGTGATGACCGCGCTGATCTCCTTCGAGCGAGTCTTCGAGGTGCTCGACCTCAAGCCGCTGGTGGCCGAAAAGCCCGGCGCGAGAGACCTTCCCGCAGGTCCGCTGAGCGTCGAGTTCCATGACGTCAGCTTCCGCTATCCGACTGCCGAGCAGGTCTCCATCGAGTCGCTGCAGACCGTGCTCACCCGGGACAAGGGCGACGGATCGACTGTCCTGCACGGAGTTTCGTTCAGCGCCCGGCCGGGTCAGATGGTGGCGCTCGTCGGACCGTCCGGCGCGGGCAAGACCACGGCCATCGGGCTGGTCTCGCGCCTCTACGACCCGACCTCGGGCGCTGTGCGCATCGGCGATGTCAATCTGCGGGATGCAAGCTTCGAGACCGTGCGGGACCGCGTCGGGGTGGTCACGCAGGAAGCGCACATGTTCCATGACACCATCCGCGCCAACCTGCTCTATGCGAAGCCGGACGCCACCGACGCCGAACTGGAGACGGTGCTGCGCGAGGCACAGGTCTGGAACCTGGTGCAGCGACTTCCCTACGGTTTGGACACGATGGTCGGCGACCGCGGGCACCGGCTGTCCGGCGGCGAGAAGCAGCGCCTCGCCATCGCGCGCTTGTTGCTGAAGGCTCCGTCTGTGGTGGTGCTGGACGAGGCGACCGCCCATCTGGACTCCGAGTCGGAGGCCGCCGTCTCCCGCGCGCTCGACTCGGCGCTGGCCGGGCGCACCTCGATCGTGATCGCCCACCGGCTGTCCACGATCCGGGACGCCGACCTGATCCTGGTGATGGAGGACGGGCGCATTGTGCAGAGTGGCACGCACGAGGAGCTGCTCGCAGCCGGTGGCACGTATGCCGACCTCTACCACACGCAGTTCCGCGAACCGGACCGCAGCGAGCAGCCGGCCGCGGGCTGAGCGAGTCCGACGTGCGCTATTCGTCCTCTTCGTCCCAGATGCGCACCTTCTTCGGCTTCACCGGATGCGTCTCGTCGGACTCCAGCTCCTCGCGGCGCAGCCGGACGACGTAGAACACGAGGCCGGCGGCTGCACCGAACCACCACTGCAGTGCATAGCTGAGATTGACCCCCGCGTAATCCCCGGGCGTCGGCTTGGGCAGCGGTGCCAGGCCGTGCCGCGTCACCGCCGCGGCCGGCTTCTCCGTGCGCATCAGGACGTACGCGCCGCCGAGCAGTTGCTGCCCGGTAAGGCCCGAAATCTGGTGCAGATCGATCGAATTCACCTGACCGGGCACGGACCTCTTGTCCTTCATCGGTTCTCCGGGGCGCAGCCAGCCGACGACGGTGATTTCGCCGGGCGGCGTTTCCGGCACTGCGGACGGTGCTTCGGCGGTCGGGCCGTTGTTGATCCAGCCCCGGTCGACCAGCACGGTGGTGCCGTTGGTCTGCCGGAAGGGTATGACGACCTCGTAGCCGTAGTAGCCGTCGTTCGGCCGGTTGCGCACCAGGATGCGCTTCGCGGCGAGATAGCTGCCGTGCAGCGCCACCTGTTTCCACGTGTCGTTGGGGGACAGCACGGCGTCCTGGGTCGGCAGGATCGACGTGATGCCCACCGGATCGGCGTTGTAGTTGTCGTTGAGCTGGTGCTGGGACAGCTTCTTGCCCTCGAAGCGGTGCCATTGCCACCTGCCGAGGAAGACACACGCCACGGCCCACACGATCGCCACCAGGAGCCACGTCAACCATCGTCGGGTGAAGAACCTGCGGAGCACATGAAGACGGTAACCGGCATATCCTGGAGGCATATGAGCACCCTCGACGAAACCCGCGCCGGCCTGCCGGACACCTTCGGCCGCATCGCGACCGACCTGCGTGTCTCGGTGACCGATCGATGCAATCTGCGGTGCGCTTACTGTATGCCGGCAGAAGGGCTCGATTGGCTGCCGCGGCCGGAGCTGCTGGACAACGACGAACTCGTGCGGGTGATCGGCATCTTCACCCGGCTCGGCATCCGGACGATCCGCCTGACCGGGGGCGAGCCGCTGCTGCGCCGCGGGTTGCCGGGTCTCGTGCGTCGCATCTCGGAGCTGCCCCACGCGCCACGAATCGCGATGACCACCAACGGGATCGGCCTCGATCGCCTGGCGGGACCGCTTGCGGAGGCGGGCCTGGAGCGCATCAACATCTCCCTCGACACGGTCGAGCCGGAGCGGTTCAAGGAGCTCACCCGGCGCGATCGTTTCGCCGACGTGGAGCGCGGCATCAAGGCTGCCCAGGATGCAGGCCTCGCGCCGGTGAAGATCAACGCCGTCGCGATGCACGATGCCAGCGGACGCGACAACCCGGCCGATCTCTTGCGGTGGTGCCTTCACCGCGGCCTGCAGTTGCGATTCATCGAGCAGATGCCGCTCGACGCAGGGCACACCTGGGCGCGCGACCGGATGTTCACCGCCGCCGAGCTGCGGACGGTGCTCGAGGAGCACTTCACGCTCACGGCGCTGCCCGACGAGACGCGTGGCAGCGCGCCCGCGGAGCTCTTCCTGGTCGACGGCGGCCCGGAGACGGTCGGCGTCATCGCGAGTGTGACGGCGCCGTTCTGCGCGGCGTGTGACCGGGTGCGGTTGACGGCCGACGGTCAGGTTCGCAACTGCCTGTTCGCGCGTGACGAGAACGATCTGCGCGGTCCGTTGCGTGCGGGCGCCAGCGATGAAGAACTGGCGGACGTCATCCGCGCCAACCTGCTGCGAAAGCACCGCGGGCACGGCATCGGGGAGCCGACCTTCCAGCAGCCCGATCGGCCGATGTCGTCGATCGGCGGCTAAGGAGCGCTCGGTCGGTCGGCCGGGTCGAGCTCATCGATCGGCACGACGTGCATCGGAAAACCGCGCAGCGACAGGAAATCCGACAACGTCGTGCGGTGTTCGTCGCAGGCGAGCCAGGTCTTGTGCCGGTCCTCGGCATGGATCCGCGGGTTGCGCCATACGATGGCGTATGACGCATCCCGGCGGCAGCCTTTCGCGCTGCACTGCGTGGGTCGCGCTGCCGCCATCGGCTCGGGAAGGCTCACGGGTGCGGGCCGTGCAACTGCTGCCGCGGCGACAACGGCCGCTGCCGGCCACGCACCCGCTTGCGTTTCTGGTTGGCCGCGTTGGCGCCGATCACCGCGATCTCGGGAAGCACACAGGCGAGAACGACGCATACCCAGCGAGCCGGGCCGGTGAGGAGGTAGGCCAGTACGAATGCCGCCGTCCGCAATCCCATCGCGATCGCGTAGTTGCGCATTCGCTTGTCGAGGTCGTGTTTGCCCGGCATCGGCAGATCGGTCGCCGATGGCACGTCAGGACGGTCTTTCGGGCGGGGCACGCCATCCATTGTAGGTGTCGCCGTACTCTGGCACGCCATGCGCGCTACCGTCGGGTAGTCCAATAGCCTGTCGTTCCCGCGCCGGACCCGGAGCGGCGAGCAGCGATCGCCGAGGAGACATCAGATGCCGCAGCACGTGCTGATCACCGGAGGAAACCGAGGAATCGGCCGGGCGATCGCCGAAGCGTTCGTTGCGACCGGCGACGACGTGGTGGTGACCTCCCGCAGCGGCACCGACGGTCCCGGCGGCGCCACGACGGTGGCGTGCGATGTGACCGACACCGCCTCGGTCGACGCCGCGTTCGCTGCGGCCGAGGAACACTTCGGCGGTCCGGTGGAAGTCGTCGTCGCCAACGCCGGTATCACCGAGGACACCCTCTTGATGCGGATGACGGACGAGCAGTTCGACTCGGTGATCGACACGAATCTCGCTGGAGCGTTCCGCTGCGCACGCCGCGCGACCAAAGGCATGATTCGCAACAAGGGCGGGCGAATTATCTTTGTTTCCAGTGTTGTCGGGCTGCTCGGCGGCCCGGGTCAGGTCAACTACGCCGCGTCCAAGGCCGGCCTGGTCGGTATGGCGCGTTCGATCGCACGCGAACTCGGCAAGAAAGCCATCACCGCCAACGTCGTCGCGCCGGGCTTCATCGACACCGACATGACGCGTGCTCTGCCCGAGGCCCAGCGCAAGGCGTATGTCGACTCGATCCCGGCCGCCCGGCTGGCCGAGCCCGACGAGGTCGCCCAGGTGGTGCGGTTCCTCGCCAGTGACGCTGCTTCCTACATCAACGGCGCCGTGATCCCCGTCGACGGCGGTCTCGGCATGGGTCACTGACCGCGCACCCACCGAAACCACAACCAGACCGAAAACGACACGGACACAAGGGAGTCGACGTGGCAGGCATCGTCGAAGGCAAACGGCTGTTGATCACCGGCATCACGATGGAGTCCTCCATCGCGTTCCGCGTGGCCAAGCTGGCGCAGAAGCAGGGCGCCGAGGTGATCCTGACCTCGTTCGGCCGGATCATGCGGATCACCCAAACCATCAGCAAGCGGCTGCCGACGACGCCGGAGCTCTTCGAACTCGACGTCACCAGCGCCGAAGACCTCGACAGCCTGGCCGATCGGCTGCAGGCGGCGGGCATCGACTCCCTCGACGGAGTGCTGCACTCGATCGGCTTCGCGCCGCCCGGAGCGTTCGACTTCATGGCGGGCACCTGGGAGGACGCGGCGACCGCGTTGCACGCCTCGGCATACTCGCTGAAAGCACTTGCGGTTGCTGCACTTCCGCTGATGACACAGGGGTCCTCGCTGGTCGGGCTGACGTTCGACGCGAAGTTCGCGTGGCCGGTCTACGACTGGATGGGGGTCGCGAAGGCGGCGTTCGAGTCGACCAACCGCTACCTCGCGCGCGACCTCGGCCCGAAGGGCATCCGTGCGAATCTGGTGTCGGCCGGGCCGATCCGGACGACGGCCGCCAAGTCGATCCCCGGCTTCGAGGAGATGGAACAAGGGTGGAGTGAGCGCGCGCCGCTGGGCTGGGACGTCACCGACCCCGGTCCTGCCGCGCAGGCGTGCCTGGCGCTCATGTCGGACTGGTTCCCGGCCACGACAGGTGAGATCGTGCACGTCGACGGCGGCGTGCACGCGATGGGGCAGTGAGTCCCAGACCGATTCACTAGGCTGCTCCGACATGGAGACCTCGGCCAGCGTCCGCGTCGTCGGGGCGCGAATCCTGCGCGGCCCCAACCTGTATTTCACCCGGCCAGCAGTCAAGCTGACCTTGCGTGTGCCGGGCTATCTCGAGGGCGAGGGCGACCGGCTGCGCGCACTGGGGGCAACCTTGGGGGTGCGTGCGCGGGAGGCCGGCCAGCCCGGCAGCGAGGCACGGCGCGGCTTCGTGCTGCGGCTGGTCGAGCGCACCATCCGGTTGGTGCTGCGTGAGGCGGGGGTGGTCCGCATCGGCGTGCGGGTACGCGCGGGGGAGGAGATTGACGAGATCGTCGTGGTGTGCGCACTCGCCAATGCCGGGCGCGCCGAGGTCGTCTCCGAGGTGCTCGGCCCGCTGCTGCAGGACCTGCTCGACGGGGCCAATGTCACGGAAGCCTTTGCCGTAGCAGGAGATCGGGTGCGCTCGGCACCGCTCGGCGAGCGGGTGCGGGCACTGCGCCCCACGATCCCGGTGGTGGCGGTCACGGGCACCAATGGCAAGACGACCACGACCCGGTTGATCGCCCACCTGGGTATGGCGGCCGGGCTGCGCACCGGATGGAGTTCCACGGACGGGGTGCTGGTCCAGGGCGAGCTGGTCGACTCCGGGGATTACTCGGGCCCAGGTGGCGCGCGGGCCGTGCTCGGCGCACCGGGCGTGCAGTTCGGGGTGCTGGAGACCGCGCGGGGCGGGATGCTCTGGCGCGGGCTCGGGACGGCATACAACGACGTCAGCGTCGTGACCAACGTCAGCCCGGACCACCTGGGCATGGATGGCATCGAGACCCTTGACCAGTTGGCCGAGGTGAAGGCGATCATCACCAAGGTGACCAAGCCGAAGGGCTGGGTCGTGCTGAACGGCGACGACCCACGGGTCTGGGCGATGCGTACGTCGGCGAGCGGCCAGCCGTGGTGCTTCAGCCTGGATCCCGAATCGCCCTCGCTCCGCGAGTCGCTGGAGGCGCACGGGCGCGGCATCACGGTGCTCGATGGCGACATCGCGGTGCTGCGTCCGGGCGCGTCACCGGACCGGCTGATCAGCCTGGTGGATGTGCCCATGACCTTGTCCGGGCTCTCCGAGCACAATGTCGCCAACGCGCTGGCCGGTGCTGCCGCCGGGCTCGGCGCAGGTCTGCCCCGGGATGCCGTCGTCGAGGGTCTGCGCACCTTCACCCCGGACTACCGGCTCAATCCGGGGCGGATGAACATCTACACGGTGACGCTGCCGCAGGCCGGCACGGCCACGGTGATCCTCGACATGGCGCACAACGAGGCCGGCCTGGAAGCGCTGCTGCGGGTCGGGCGGGGCCTCGTCCGGCCCGGGTCGCAGTTGCAGCTGGGACTCGGCACCGGCGGCGACCGCACGGACGAGATCCTGGTCCGGATGGGCGAGATGGCGGGTGTCGGTGCAGACCGGGTGCAGATCCAGCACAAGGAGCGCTATCTGCGCGGCCGGTCCATGGAGGAGCTGGAAAGTTTTCTACGCCAAGGGCTTTCGCATGTTGGCGGCATACCGACGGCGTCCTGGCCGGACGAGTTCAGCGGGCTGACCGGGTTGCTCGCGGCGGCCCACGATGGCGATGTTTTGGCGATGATGACCCACTCGGACCGGGCGAAGCTGCACCAGTGGCTGATGGCGCACGGTGCGACTGCAGACGACGCTGCGACGATCCGGCGCAAGGTCGTGGCTGCCCGGGGCGAGCATGAAGCGGAGCGCGAGATTGCCGAGCTGTGGGAACTGGCCGATAGTGCGGCGCGGATCGACGCCGCGCGGGCGCTGCACCGGCGTTTCCCGAAGGACGGGCGCGTGCTCTACGAACTGGCGGGCAGCTACGACTCCGCGGGGGAGGAGGAGCAGGCGCTCGAATGGTACGAACGCGCCCGCAAGCGGCGGCTCGACGAGCCCTACCGGCACCGGGCGATGATCCAGCAGGCGTCCACGCTGCGACACCTCGGCCGCTTGGGCGAGTCGCTGGCGATCCTCGACCAGCTGGCGGAGGACTACCCCGACAACAGTGCTGTCATCCTCTTCCGGGCGCTGACGCTGCACGACCTCGGCCGCGATGCCGAGGCATTGCAAGCAACCGCAGGCCAATTGGTCGCATCCAGTGCCGAGCCGGACGTGCAGCGATACCTCAACTCGCTCACCCGCTTCACCGCCGCGATCGAATAGCACTCGGCGGCGTCTGCTTCCGTCGGGTATGCCGATCGCGCGGTATGCCGCGCGATGTGTCTACTCGAACGGATGGCAATGGCATTCCCGGGACGGCTGGCATCGGCTCAGTGGCTTTCCGAAACGCATACAGATACCCTCAGTGTGTCATCGTTTCGGATGAGGGCGCTGAAGGAGTGGCATGTCGACGATTGCTCTGCCTCCGGCGTTCACCCTCTCGGATGCTCGTGTCGCCGGCCTGCGGAAGGACCAGGTGTACGAGCTACTGGCCCACGGCCAGATCGAGCGGCTCGGCCGGGGGTTGTTCGTGCGACCGGAGTCCATTGACCCGACGTATCTCACTCTTGCCGCAGCGACCGCCGCGCGACCCGCGGCGACGCTGTGCCTCACGAGTGCACTCGTCCGCCACGAGCTGAGTGATGCCATCCCGCTGAGCACGGACATCGCCCTCCCGCGTGGAACCAGGCACCCTGTGGGACTGGAGCACGCTTCCTGGCACAGCTTCGACGTGGCGACCTTCGACATCGGTCGTGAGTTCGCCGATGCTGGCGAGGGGATGGAGGTCGCTCTGTATTCAGCGGAGCGGACGATCGTCGACTGCTTCCGCCTGATGCACCAGGAGGGCAACGATGTCGCCCACCTCGCCCTGCGGCGTTGGCTTTCCCGCCGTGGCAACTCTCCGTCGGCCTTGCTGAAGACGGCATCATCGTTCCCGAAGGCGTTGCCCCGGCTGCGTTCGGCTCTGGAGGTGCTGCTGTGACTCCGCCCGCGCCGGCCGGGAACACTCCCGAAGGACGCGCTTACAACGCACTGCGAAGTCTGGCACGGCGCCGTGGCAGGGACCCCGCCGAATACTTCACGCTCTATGCGCTGGAAGGGTTTCTGGTGCGGCTCGCTGCGTCGGCGTATGCCGATGACGTCGTCCTCAAAGGGGGTGTGCTCCTCGCGGCATTCACGGCGAGGCGGCCGACCCGGGACATCGATCTCGCAGCCACTGGCTTCACCAATGACGTGCCAGACGTCGAACGACGAATCCAGCAGGTATGTGGCACAGGAGGTGGATGACGGGCTCACCTTTGACCCAGATTCGATCGACGGTGAGCTGATCCGAGATGACGCGGCCTACGCGGGAGTGCGGCGTTCGGATGGCCGCACGCTTGGCATCGGCACAGATCCCGCTGTTCGGCATATGCGACCGCCGCTGCTCCGAAGGACGAACTCAACTCGCGATGAGTGTGCTCCACCACCTGATCACCTTATGCAGGCGCTGACACATGACCAGCGGAAGGGCTGTCAGGACATCCATCAGCACGCAGCCCCGTTCCAGCCGCATTCGCGCTGAGCTGGCACAATAGACCTGTGACCACCCGTGAGCGGCTGCATCTGCTCGTCGACGATATGGACGACGAGCAGGTCGAGCGCGCTCTGCGGGTAGTTGGTCCGATTGTGCATCCCCGCTCTACCGACGCTGAACCTGGGCGGCAGCCCCTGCCTGATTTCGTAGGGAGCTTCGACAGCGGACGCCGCGACCTGTCCCAGCGGGTGGACGAGCTGCTTGCCGACGGCTTTGGTCGCTGACCGTTCGTCGTGATTCTGGTCGACACCAACGTCATCGTGGCGCTGGCGGATAGGTCCGATACCGATCACGAACGCTGCCTTCGCTGGCTGGAAGAACAGACTGACGTGCTGGCCCTGCCGGTCACCGTTCTGGCTGAGGCGTGCTACCTCATCGACCGGTTCGGCGGCCCGACCGCAGAGGCGCGGTTCCTCGATTCGATGGGCAGTGAGCCTCACCGCCGCTTCCGTGTACTGGACCTCACTGACGGCGATCTGCGCCGAATGTCCGAACTCGTCCGGCAGTATGCCGATCGGCGGATCGGCGGCACCGACGCCTCGCTGGTCGCGGTCGCCGAACGGCTTGGCGTCACCACCATCGCCACCGTAAACCGCAGAGACTTCGACAACGTACGACCCCGCCACCTGCCCGCCTTCACCATTGTCCCCACGTAGAGCGCCCGACTCCGCGGTCTGGGAGTAGCAGCCGGCTGGAGATGACGAAGGTTCGCGTTACCCAGCCGTCGGGTATGCCGATCGCGCGGTATGGCGCGCGCTGGGCATACTCCTGAGAGCAGCGCTTCCGTCGGGTATGCCGATCGCGCGGTATGGCGCGCGATGTGTCTACTCGTGGGGGTAACGAGGGACCGGAGGCGCCGCGGTCAGCCACGGGTGACCGGGAAGGGTGCGGTCGAGCATCTCCTGGAGCCAGTGACGTTGCGCCGCGTCCAGCAGCGGCCACGTGGCGTCGAAATCTACCTGGTCCTTGGGCCGGAGACCGCGGGCCTTGTAGAGCAGCTGGATCTCGGGGCGCAGGTAGGGAAGGCCGTCCCGGTGCCACAGGGCTTCGTCCATTGGCCGGGTGATCGACGAATCACGTTTGTAGACCCACGTTTTCGCGTTTCCTGGGGCGAGCAGCACGTCATACTCCCACGGCTGGTCCCAGCCGGGGCGCAGCCAGATCTGTTCGGCGCCGTCGTGGGCGCGCTCGTCGAACAGTGCAGGGTCGTCGGCGAACACCGGTTTCAGCGCACCTGACCCGGCGGCCCAGACGTCATACCGTCCTCGCACGAAGTCGCGGAACGTCTCGACCTCGGCGCGCAGGATCGAGATGTCGCAATCCTCGTGGGACCGCGGCACGCCGGTGAACGCCTCGATCGCCCAGCCGCCCGCGACGAACCAGGTGCCGGGATATCCGTCGACGAGCGCGCGGGCGTCGCCGGGTGTGCGGCTGCGCCACGGCCCGTAGACCGCCGTGAACTGCTCCTCGGTCGGAGACCACGAAGTGGGTGCCATCACCAAGCCCTACGGAGTGCCTGGCTCGTCACTAGTCTCGAGCCGTTCGCCGTCGGCCGTGCCGGCTTCCGTCGTCAGTTGCTGCGGGTCGAGGTCGGGGTCACCGGGTCGCTCGTCGTCGGTGTGCGCACCGGCATTTGCCTGGTGGGTAAAGGTTTCCAGTTCGGCGAGGACCGCTGCGTGCTGGTCGACGCAGAGCATCACCAGATCGCCGGGGTTCGCCAGGTGCACCGCGTGCCGGGTGGCCTCGAGTTCGTTCAGGACGATGAACACCTGGCGGCAGCGGGCTCCGGCGGTCATCGCTTCCCGCACGCCCTCCTCGACCAGCCCGGCCGCGACGCCGGGCGCGCGCCGGCGCAGGTTGTCGTCCTCCCGCACGATGAGGATGTCGAAATACTGCGCAGCCGCCCGGCCGAGCTCGCGAATGTCCTCGTCCCGGCGGTCACCGGCCGCACCGACCATGCCGATCCGGGAGATGCGGTGATCGGCCGCGCCCTGGCGCTGCTCGACGTACCCCTGCACGAACTCGCCGAGGCGGTGCATGCCGGGCGGATTGTGGCAGTAGTCGACGAAGACCTCGGCGTGGTTGACCTCAACCCGGTTGAGCCGGCCGGGGGACAGGTAGTAGGTCGTCGTGAACGTTCGCAGACCCTGCCGGATGTCGTGCAGCGGCGCCCCTGCCGCGAACGCCGCGCCGGCCGCCGCCAGTGCGTTGGCGACGTTCATCCGGGCGGTGCCGCCGAAGGTGGAGGGCAGCAGGTGCGTCCACGCCAGCGGCATCGCACGCCGGCCCTGCTTCAGCACGATCATCTCGCCGCGGTCGGACGGTTCGAGCACGACAGCGCGAGCGCCGCGGCGGCACCGCTCGTCGATGAAGTCGCGCACTCGGCTGCCGGGCGGCTCCATCGAGAACCACACGACCGTGCCCGAGCACCGGCGGCGCATCGCGCGCACCAGCGGGTCGTCGGCATTCAGCACGGCATATCCGTCGCGCGGAACGGCTTCCACCACAACGGATTTCACGCGGGCAAGCTGTTCGAGGGTGTCGATGCCGTGCATGCCGAGGTGGTCCGGCGCGATGTTGGTGACGATCGCGATGTCGTTGCGGTCGTAGCCCAGCCCCTCCCGGAGGATGCCGCCTCGGGCGACCTCCAGGACCGCAAAGTCGACGCGCGGGTTCTGCAACACCATGCGTGCCGAGCGCGGACCCGAAGCGTCGGCCTTAATGACCAGCCGCTCGTCGATCACGATGCCGTCGGTGGACGTCATGCCGACCTTGCGGCCCAGGCCCTTCATGATGTGCGCCAGCATGCGCGACGTGGTCGTCTTGCCGTTGGTGCCGGTCACCGCGACGATCGGCACCCGGGACGGCGCACCCGGCGGAAACAGAAGATCGACAACGGGTTTCGCGATGAACTGTGGTTCGCCCACCGTCGGGTGCGTGTGCATCCGGAAGCCGGGTGCCGCGTTGACCTCGCAGATCGCGCCGCCCGTCTCCCGCACCGGCGCCGTGATGTCCGGGCAGATGAAGTCGATGCCGGCGACGTCCAGGCCGATGAGTTGCGCTGCCTCCTCGGCGATTTCGACGTTGTCGGGGTGTGCGTCGAAGGTGCGGTCGATCGAGATGCCACCCGTCGACATGTTGCCGGTCAGCGCCAGTTTGACCATTTCGTCGGCGGGCGGGACGTCAGTGAGCTCGTAGCCCTGCTCACGAACCAGGGCCACCGCGGCGTCGTCGACCGCGATGCGGGTGAGCACCTTCTCGTGCCCGACGCCGCGGCGCGGATCGGAGTTGGTGATCTCGACGAGTTCGCCCACGGTGTGCGTGCCGTCGCCGACGACGTGTGCCGGCACGCGCTCGGCGATCGCCGCCATCCGGCCACCGATGATCAGGCACCGGTAGTCCTTGCCGGTGATGAACGACTCGACCTGCACCACGCCACGACGGCTCTGCTCGACAGCGAGCGGAAACGCCGTCCGAACCGCCTCCTCAGACTGCAAGTCAAGGATCACGCCGCGGCCGTGGTTGCCGTCCAGCGGCTTGATGACGACCGGGAAACCGATGGAGCGGGCCGCCTCCGCCGCACCCTCCGCGGTGCGCACGGTGATCGCCTTGGGCACGGGCAGCCCGGCGGAGCCGAGGAGAATCGCGGTCAGGTTCTTGTCGCCCGCGATGTCGACCGCCAGCGCCGACGTGCGCGAGGTCATGGTCGCGCGGATCCGCTGCGCGTGGACGCCCTGCCCGAGCTGCACCAGCGAGTGCTGGTTGAGCCGCGTCCAGGGGATGTCCCGGCTGACGGCTTCCTCGATGATCGCTGCCGTCGACGGGCCGAAGGCGGTGCGCCCGGCCAGTCGCAGGAAGCGGTCCAGCTCCGTGCCGAAGTCGAAATCGGCTGTGGGAATGATCAATTCGTTGACGACGCGCACGGCGAGATCACCGGCTGCGACGCCGACGCGCTCGTCGTAGAAACCGAAGATCACGTTGTAGATGCCCGGCCGGTCCTTCTCACCACGGGTCTTGCCACGGCGCTGATCGTGGCCCGCCTCCTGCTGCAGCTGCAGCGCGACGTGCTCGGTGACGTGTCCGAGCCAGGTGCCTTCGCGCAGTCGTTCGACAAAGCCGCCGCGGTGTCCTCGCGAGCAGGTGTGCTCGGCCAGGCCGGGCAGCCACTCCAGCAGCGCATCGGTGAAGCCGGGCAGCGTATCGGTGGGGAAGTCCTCCAACTCACCGAGGCCGACAAGCAGGTGCACGGCCGGGCCGTAGTGCCAGATGTTCGGCCCGCGGTAGACGCGTGAGCGCAGGACTTTCAGCTGGCCGGTCGTCGGGGACTGCTCCATCGCCGTGCTCCTCTCGTGGTGCTCGTATGCCGGTCAGCGGCGCAGCGCCGCAGCGGCGGTCGCCGTGTCGTGCCGGTCTCTGCTGGTGGAGACCGCCAGGTCGGCATACTTCTCGTCGAAGTCGGTCAGCGTCGCCGTCTCCAGGTCGAAGGTCGCGCCGAACGGCAGCGTGTGCACGATCGCGCCCGTGACCAGCAGCGGGGCGTCGCGCTCGGCCTCGTGCGCGTCGGTGACCGCGGTGCGTGCGTCGACCACGAAGACCGCGCCTGAGCCGACCACGGTCAGCTCGGTGCCGTCGGTGATCTCCGCGGCAGTGTCCTCGTCGATGCCCATGCCGAGCAGGCTCGGGGAAGAGGCGACGAGGGACAGCAGCCGCCCATAGCGCGCCCGCTGGTCGAAGTGCTGGTCGACGATGACGCCCGGCAACAGCCCGAGGCCTGCGGTCAGCTGGCTGGACCGCTGCCGTGGGGTGACGCCCTCGTCGCCCATGGAGATCATGAACTGGCTCATGATGGACGCACCGGCGGACGTGCCGGCGATGACCGCGCCACGTTCATATGCCCGCAGGATCGCGGCTCCCAGCGGCGTGCCGACGATGAGCTGGCTGAGCCGCAACTGGTTGCCGCCGGAGAGGAACACGCCCGTCGCCTGGTCGATCAGCGCCACCAGGCCGGCGTCGCTGCTGTGCGCGCGGTCGGGCGGATTGACGGCGTCGATCTGCGGTGCCCCGAGGCGGGAGAAGACGGTCGAGTAGACCTCGACGACCTCGTCGGGCACCGAGGATGCGGTCGGTATGACGACGATCCGCGATTTTCGACCGCCGGCGAGGCGCACGAAGCGCCGCAGGATCGTGACCCGGCCGACCTTGTCCTCCGCGCCGCCGATGATCAGGAGGGATCGGGTCGCAGGTTCAGGCATGGGGTGAGTCTAGGGAAGCTGCGCCGGCTGCGCGGGACGTCTCATGGCCCGTCGCGTCACCGCCGGCCGCAACCCGGTCGGCTTCGTCGACCTCGTCGCGGGAGATGCCGAGCATGAACAGCACCGTGTCCAGATAGGGGACGCTGACACTCGCGTCCGCCTGGTCGCGCACGACCGGCTTGGCGTTGAACGCGATGCCAAGGCCTGCTGCGGCCAGCATGTCCAGGTCGTTCGCGCCGTCGCCGATGGCAACGGTGCGCGACAGCGGCAGGTTTTCTGCGTCGGCAAAACGCCGTAGTGCCAAGGCTTTTCCGGCCCGGTCCACGATCTCGCCGTCAACTCGCCCGGTCAGGCGCCCGTCGCGCACTTCGAGCCGGTTGGCGTGCGCGTGGTCGATGCCGAGATCGGTGGCGAGCGGGCCGACGATCTCCAGGAAACCACCGGAGACGACCGCGACCGCATACCCGAGCCGCTGCACGGTGCGCACCAGGGTGCGGGCGCCCGGGGTGAGGCGCACGGCACGCCGCACCTCGCCGAAGACGGACACGTCCAGGCCGGCCAGACAGCCCACCCGCTCGCGCAGGCTGGCCGCGAAGTCGAGTTCGCCGCGCATGGCGCGCTCGGTCACTTCCGCGACTTCCCGCTCGCGTCCGGCGTGGGCGGCGAGCAGTTCGATCACCTCGTCCTGGATCAGCGTGCTGTCGACGTCCATCACGAGCAGCCGCTTGCCGCGCCGGGCGAGACCGCCCGGGGCGACGGCCAGGTCGAGGCTGCGTTCGGCCGCGATGAGCGCCAGTGTGCGGCGCAGCGACGGCACGTCGGCGCCCGACAGATCGAACTCGATGGTCGTGACCGGGTCGCGCGACAACCGGCGGATGCGGTCGATGTTCGCGCCCTGGCGCCCGATGGCGGCGGTGACCTCGGCGAGGTCGTCCGCACCCAGCGGACTGCCGAGCACGACGACCGACGCGCGGCCGGTGCGGCGGGACGGGTTGTCACCGTGACCGGGCTCGACACTCGCGTTCAGCCCGTGCCGGTCAGCCAGTTGGTCGATCGCGCCGGAGAGCTCGTCCGCCGGGCCGGTCGGCTGCAGCAGCGCGGTCAGCAGCAGGCGGCCGCGCACGACCGCCTGCTCGAGGTCGAGCACGTGCGAGCCCGACTGCGCGGCAACCGCGAGCAGATCTGCGCTGACGCCCGGCCGATCCGTGCCGACGAGGGTGATCAGGACGGTCGGGTATGGCGAGTCATGCTGCGTGCCAGGCGAATTCACGCGGTGATGACCGCACCCTTGCCGACCACGGTGATGCCCGAGTCGGTCACGGTGAAGCCACGCGCCCGATCGTCGTCGGCGTTGAGGCCGATGCTGGCACCCTCCGGCACCCGTACGTCCTTGTCGATGATCGCGCGGCGAATCCGGCAGTAGCGCCCGACGTCGACATTGTCCATCAGGATCGAGTCGTCGACCTGGGCGAAGGAGTGGGTGCGCACGTTCGGCGAGAGCACCGAGTTGCCGATCAGCGCCCCACTGACGATGCACCCCGGGGAGATCATCGATCCGGTCGCCATGCCGCTGCGGTCGGAGGCGCCGTGCACGAACTTGGCCGGGGGCAGCCCGGCGTCGCTGGTGCGGATCGGCCAGGCGTAGTTGTAGAGATTGAAGATCGGGTGGATCGAGACCAGGTCCATGTGTGAGTCGTAGAAGGAGTCGATGGTCCCCACGTCTCGCCAGTAGCCGAAGTCCCGCTCGGTCGCGCCGGGAATGACGTTGTCGCGGAAGTCGTAGGCATGTGCCTCGCCGCGCTCGACGAACGCCGGGATGATGTTGCCGCCCATGTCGTGCTTGCTGTCGTCGTCCTCAGCGTCGGCCACCACGGCCTCGACGAGCGCGTCGGTGTCGAAGACGTAGTTGCCCATGGACGCGAGGACCTCGCCTGGGGAGTCGGCGAGACCGACCGGGTCCGAAGGCTTTTCACGGAACGCGCTGATCTTCTGGCCGGCACCGTCGGCGAGCTCGATGACGCCGAACTGGTCGGCCAGCTCGATCGGCTGGCGGATCGCGGCGACGCTCGCCCGGGCGCCGGACTCGATGTGCTGGTCCACCATCTGGGCGAAGTCCATGCGGTAGACGTGGTCGGCACCGGCGACGACCACGATGTCCGGCTTCTCGTCGTGGATCAGGTTGAGGCTCTGATAGATCGCGTCGGCGGACCCGGCGAACCATTGCTTGCCCACCCGCTGCTGGGCGGGCACCGGCGCGACGTAGTTGCCGAGCAGCGTCGACATCCGCCACGTCTTAGTGATGTGCCGGTCGAGACTGTGCGACTTGTACTGCGTCAGCACGACCATTTTCAGGTAGCCGCTGTTCGCGATGTTGGACAGGGCGAAATCGATCAGCCGGTAGATGCCGCCGAACGGCACCGCCGGTTTCGCGCGGTCGGCCGTGAGCGGCATGAGTCGCTTGCCCTCGCCGCCAGCGAGAACGATTGCCAGGACAGAAGGACCGTTGCGTCGCGCCATACACAGACCTTAGAGGTCGGAAAGGCGCTAGCGTCAGTCGGTGTGAGAGTCGATCTGCTGACCAAGGAATATCCGCCGAACATCTACGGCGGCGCCGGAGTGCACGTTGCCGAGCTGGTGCGCGCCTTGCGAGGCCTCGGCGACGATGTGCAGGTGCGTGCCTTCGGCCGCCCCGTGGAGGAAGCGGGCACGACCGGGTATCCGGATCTGCCCGAATTGCGAGACGCGAACGCCGCGCTGCAGACGATGGGAGTGGACCTGCGCATCGCCGCCGACTGCGCGGGAGCCGACATCGTGCACTCGCACACGTGGTATGCGAACTTCGCCGGGCACGTCGCGTCGTTGCTGCACGGTGTGCCGCACGTGGTCACCGCGCACAGCCTGGAGCCGATGCGGCCGTGGAAGGCCGAACAGCTGGGCGGCGGATACCGGTTGTCGTCATACATCGAACGGACGGCGTATGACGGTGCCGCCGCCGTGATTGCGGTGAGTCACGGGATGCGCAAGGACGTGCTGGCCAGCTACCCGGACCTCGACCCGGGGAAGGTGCACGTGGTGCACAACGGCATCGATTCGCAGCTGTGGCACCGGGACACCGGTGACGACGCGACAGCCATCGTGCGCCGGCATTGCGTCGAGCCCGACCGGCCGAGCGTCATCTTCGTCGGGCGGATCACCCGGCAAAAGGGCCTGCCCTACCTGCTGCGCGCGGCGGCCGAGCTGCCGCCGGAGGTGCAGCTGGTGCTGTGTGCCGGTGCCCCGGACACGCCCGAGATCCTGCAGGAGGTCGAGGGCCTGGTCGCCGGGCTGCGCGAGACGCGCTCCGGCGTAACCTGGCTCCCCGACATGCTGCCGCGCGCCGAGGTCATTGCATTGCTTTCTGCGGCAACGGTTTTCGTCTGCCCGTCGGTCTACGAGCCGCTCGGCATCGTCAACCTGGAGGCCATGGCCTGCGGGTGTCCGGTCGTGGGCACCGCGACCGGTGGCATCCCCGAGGTGGTCGATGACGGCGTGACCGGCTGGCTCGTGCCGATCGACCAGGTCACCGACGGCACCGGCACACCGAAAGACCCGGATCGCTTCGTCGCCGACCTGGCGACGACGCTGACCGCGGCGACGAGTGACGCGCAGGAGGCGCGGCGGCGTGGTGCTGCGGGGCGGGAGCGTGCCGTGCGGGAGTTCGGTTGGGAGACCATCGCCCGCCGCATCCAGGACCTCTACCGGGCGCTGGTCGAGTAGCCGAGCCGCTAGGGAAGCGCTGATCTAACGGCAACGTCGGTGCAGGGGTGGGGTGCCACTCGATCGGTCGGCGTTGAATCGTGCTGATACTGCGTGGTTTTGGCCGGTGACCCGGGTTTCGCGGGCCGTTCGGCCCGGTTTTGGGCAGGCTACCGCCCAGGCACCCCGGCTATCCGGACCGCTCGGGCACGCATCAGCAGGTTCGCTGAGGTGAAGAGCACGTTGAGCAGGTTGTGGTTCTTGGCCAGCCCGCGGTACCGGGTCTTGGTGAACCCGAAGTCGCGTTTGACGATCAGGTACGGGTGCTCGACCTTCGCTCGCACCGACGCCTTCCGCGATTCCAGGTGCTGGTCGTGCGGGTGCATCTGCTTCACCGTGGACTTCCGTGCGCCGACCCGCCACTGGACCCTGGCCAAGTGCTCGTCGCCGACCACCTCCGGGCGTTTGTGCACACCGGTGTACCCCGAGTCGGCGTACACCACCTCGTCATCGCCGCGCACCAGGTGCGCTGCCTGCGTCACATCCCCGTCATTGGCTGCGGTCACCGTCACGGTGTGCACGTACCCGGTACCCGCATCCACCCCGGTATGCGCCTTCATCCCGAAGAACCACTGGTTCCCCTTGGCAGTCTGGTGCATTTCCGGATCCCGCGCACCGGCAGCATTTTTCGTCGAACTGGGGGCGTTGATGATCGTCGCGTCGATCACCGACCCACCGCGCATGATCCACCCATTCGCCTCGAAGAACCTCGTTTGGGCGTCCAGGAACGCCGCTCCCAGGTCGTGCTTCTCGATCAGGTGCCGGAAATGCAACAACGTGGTCGCATCCGGCACCTGGGCGGTCGTGAAGTCCAACCCCAGGAACGTGCGGAACGCGTACGAGTCGTAGATCGCGTCCTCGGTGCCCTCATCCGACAACGAGAACCATGCTTGCAGCAAGTACATCCGCAACATCGTCTCGGCCGGGACTGGTTGCCGGCCACGCCGCCCGGTCGTGGGATAGAACGGCACGATCAACCCCGTCCACTCATCCCACGGGATCACCTCATCCATCATCGCCAAGAACTCATCCCGCCGGGTCCGACGACGACGGTTCCCATACTCCACATCCGCGAAACTCGGCTGCTGCACAACACGACCAGGCATGCCCCGATTCTCCCAGCCAGCAGCGCCCCACGCGGTCAATAAGTCAGCGTTTCCCTAGGCGAGGCGTATCGAGGCACGAGACCCGAGCCGCCTCAGCCGTCGGCGCGCATCCCCGCGAGATGCAACGCCGCGGCGGTGGTCGCGCGGGCGAGCGCCTGGTCGGTGGCGGCCTGCAACTCGCGCAGCGCCCGCTGCCGCCCGGCGTCGGCTGCCGCATTGACCGCGTGTGAGTGACCGAGCGCGAAATCGACTGCGGCGCCAACAGTTCCGGCAGTCTGCAGCACCCGGATCGCGCGACCGGGGAGCCCGGAGGGCAGCCCCCACTCGCGCAGCGTCGCCACCTCGTCGGCCTGGGCGCGCAGGCCGGACCCGGCGAACGGCCGGATGTCCAGACCCTCGAGCGTGGTCGCTGCCTGTGCCAATCGGGCCCGCAGCTCCCGCTCGATCTGCGACTCGTGCAACTCCTCGAGGCGGTGCGCGGGAGTGGGTTCGCAGTCGTATGCCGTGAGGCGCACCGTCATACCCTGATCGCCGGCCGGGCCGAAGAGCTCGACGGTCGGGACCAGCGCGCCGCCGATGGCCGGGACGAAGACGCACTCACCGGAATCGCTTGCAGCAGCGGTGAGTTCGGGGTTTCCCCGCGGCATACCGGTGAGGTCTCCGGCGCGGGGGAGGGCGCAGGCCAGCACGCGTTCGCCGAGGTCTTGCCACATCGCCAGCTGCTCGGTGTCTCCGGTGAGTTCGTCGGCATCGGGAAGTGCGCGGCGCACAGCCTCGGTCAGATCAAGGTGACCGGCCCACGCAGCGGTCACCCACAGGCTCAGGCGCACGGCGGCAGGCAGCTCGGACATGCAGGCAGGGTATGCCGGGCGTCGTGGCCGACCGCTGACCGGTCGCCCACGGCGTTGCTGCCACGCCGTAAGGTCTGTCGTATGAGTGACGTGCTGGCCCTCGCGGGCGTGAGCGTTGTCCGCGGTGGCAAGCGACTGCTGGACGACGTCACCTGGGATGTCGAGGAGGGCGAACGCTGGGTTGTCCTCGGGCCGAACGGCGCCGGAAAGACCACGCTGCTGCAGCTCGCCGCCGCGCGGATGCACCCCACCAGCGGTGTGGTCGGTGTGCTGAGCGAGGTGCTCGGCACGGTCGACGTCTTCGAATTGCGTCCACGGATCGGACTGGCGTCGGCCTCGATCGCCGAGCGCATCCCGAATGGCGAGATAGTGGCCGACGTGGTCGTGACGGCGGCATACGGCATGGTCGGCCGGTGGCGGGAGCGGTATGACGACCTCGACCACGGACGCGCTCGGGAGCTGCTGAGTGCCCTCGGCGCCGGTCACCTGGCCGACCGGCGGTTCGGCACGCTCAGCGAGGGCGAGCGCAAACGGGTGCAGATCGCCCGTGCACTGATGACCGACCCGGAGCTAATGCTGCTCGACGAACCGGCGGCAGGGCTGGACCTGGGCGGCCGGGAGGACCTGGTGGTGCGCCTCGGTGACATCGCCGAGGACATCGAATCGCCGGCGCTGGTGCTGGTGACCCACCACGTCGAGGAGATCCCGCCGGGTTTCACCGATGTGCTGTTGCTGCGCGCCGGCAAGGTGGTCGCCGCCGGACCCATCGAAGCGACCCTCACCGCCGGAAACCTTTCCGCCACCTTCGGACTCGAGCTCACTCTCGAACGCGTGGGTGACCGGTGGGCGGCACGCGCGGTGCAGCAGCCGCGTGGTCGGCACTCCGCGAGCTGAGCAGTCTGCGGACCGCACGGTGACTCAGTCATGTCCCTGGCCCACATCCTCTTGATCATGCTGGCCGGCGTGGCCGCCGGCACGATCAACACCGTGGTCGGGTCGGGCACTCTGATCACCTTTCCCACGCTGCTCGCCTTCGGCTATCCGGCAGTGACCGCAAACATCTCCAACACGGTCGGTCTGGTTGCCGGCGGCGTCTCCGGGTCGTGGGGCTACCGTCGAGAGATCACGGCCGGGCGGCAGCGGCTGCGGCAACTCGCGCCGATGTCGTTACTCGGCGCGGTAGTCGGGGCGCTGCTGCTGATCTGGCTGCCGCCGTCCGCGTTCAAGGCGATCGTGCCGGTGCTGATCCTGGTCGGGCTCCTGCTGGTCGTGTTCGGCCCGCGCCTGCAGCGACGGATGGCCGCGCATCACCCGGATGGCACGCAACCGGAATCGGCCGGCCGGAAGGTCGCGCTGGCGGGCGGGGTCTTTTTCGCCGGGGTGTACGGCGGCTATTTCGGTGCCGCGCAGGGCGTGCTGCTGATGGGCCTGCTGAGCGCGCTGCTGCCGGACTCCCTACAGCGGCTCAATGGCATCAAGAACGTGCTCGGCACCATCGTGAACGGCGTCGCGGCAATGGTTTTCATCATCGTGTCGTTTCACAACGTGCGCTGGTGGGTGGCGCTGCTCATCGCGATCGGCTCGCTGATCGGCGGCCTGGTCGGCGCGAAGGTGGGGCGCAAGCTGCCCCCGTGGCTGCTGCGTGCGTTCATCGTCGTGGTGGGTGTCGTTGCCATCGTGACGATGATCTGAGGGCGGTCAGCTGCGGTCCGGTATGGCGCGCACCTGCTCCTGCAGCGAGGCGAGTGCGGCGGGGGAGAGCGTGGCGCCATACGTGGTGATGCGCCAGCGCCATGTGCCGCTGGTCCATCCGTAGGCGGTTCCGTCCGCACCGTCGAAGTCCTGGCGATGCAGCGGGCGCCGGCTGAACGAGATGGCCGGCGCGGAGAAGCTGCCGTCGAAGGAGCCGTCGTCCTCCCAACAGTGCACGTGGACGGCGTCGGTGACGGTGAGCTCCACGGTCAGTGGCTGCGGCGCGGCGTTCGCTTCGAACCACTCCGAGCGTGACCGCATGTCGGCCTCGTGCTCTGCCCACTGTGCGGCGGCCCGCTCCTCCTCGGTCACGACGTCGCCGGTCCGCGTGAACACGTCGTCGACGGTTCCGACGAAGCTCACCTACGGCCCGCCCTGGTCCGGCCGGTTCGGTTCGTCGTCGTGGAACTGCAGCGCCCGGTCGCGGTCCTGAATGAAGAGGACCCGGCCGTCCGGACGGTCGAGTCGCCGGCGCGCCCCCTTGATGCGCACGTGCAGGGTGGCCGGCCCGTCATCGTCGGCAAGGACCACCGGAGTGAGCGGTGGCGCCATACCCTCGCCGTAAAGCGTTCCGTAGCTGAGTTCGCGCTCGTCGGTGCTGACAACACCTTCCACGACCAGGTCGGGCTGGGGCGTGATCATCAGGTCCTGCAACGCCGGCCAGGTGATGGTGGGCTTGTTCATTGCGGCAGCGTAGCTTTCGCGGGCGACGTTGAAGCGCCGTCTAGGCTTCGCTCGTGCCAGTCATCGAGATCACCGATCCTGCCGACGAACGGGTGCGCGACTACTTCAAGCTCACCGATGTCGCACTGCGCCGGCGGCTGGAGCCGGAGCGGGGGCTCTATCTCGCCGAGAGCGAGAAGGTCATCCGGCGGGCGCTCGGCGCCGGGCATGTGCCGCGGTCCTACCTGATGGGCCGCCGCTGGCTGACCGACCTCGCGGACCTGGTCGCGCAGGCGGACGCCGACGGCACCCCGGTGTATGTCGGCAGCGACGACGTCATCGAGGCAATGACTGGATTTCACTTGCACCGGGGCGCGCTCGCGTCGATGCAGCGGCCGGTGCTGCCGTCATACGCCGACCTGTTCGGTGATGGGCCGCGCTCCCGGATCGCAGTGCTGGAGGACCTGGTCGAGCACACCAACGTCGGCGCGTGCTTCCGGTCGGCTGCGGCGCTCGGGGTGGACGCGGTGCTGGTCACGCCGAGGTGCGCGGATCCCATGTATCGCAGGGCAATTCGCGTGTCGATGGGCACGGTCTTCCAGGTGCCGTGGACCCGGATCGAGCCGTGGCCGAGCGCCATCCCGGTGCTGCAGGAGGCCGGGTATGTCGTGGCCGGTATGACGCTGGCCGATGACGCGATCAGTCTGGACGACCTGGTCGCGCAGGACCATCCCCGGCTGGCGCTCGCCTTCGGCACCGAGGGCCACGGGCTGACCGCGGCCGCCGACCGGCTGCTCGATGCTCGGGTCACGATCCCGATGGCGGGCGGCGTGGACTCGCTGAACATCGCCGCGTCGTCGGCGGTCGCGTTCTATGCAACGCGGTGACAAGCCGGCGTGGATGGTGTCCCGAAGTCGCGACGGTCGCGCTTTCGGGACGCGAATCCGGGGTGGGGGTGTCCCGAAGTCGCGACGGTCGGGCTTTCGGGACGGGGATCCGGGGTGGGGGTGTCCCGAAGTCGCGACGGTGGCGCCGCGGGGACGGCTGAGCGGGCCGACAACATCTCCCTTCGCTATATAATGAGATATATAGCGAAGGGAGATCGTCATGGTAGTCACCAGCGTGGACCTGGATCCGACGTTGTTGGAGCGGGCGCGAGAGTTGACTGGCGAAAGGTCGAATCGTGCCGTGCTCGACCTGGCACTACGTCGCTTGATTGCATCCCGGCAGAAGGGCGCGATGATCGACGGCGTTCTGGGCCTGACCCATCTTCCCGAAGAGCTTGGGACTCCCGTCGTCTCCTACCCGCCGCCGGCTTCGTGACGGATTACCTGGTCGACAACTCTGTCTGGGCAAGGGCAATCGCCGGCGACGCGGGCATCGTGGCTCGGCTGCGGCGTATAGAGCGTGCACCGTCCGACCTTTTCGTCACTTGCCCGGCACAGGTTCTCGAGTTCTGCCACAGCGCCCGGTCCCCTGAGGAACACGATCGCCACCGAGCGCAGATGTCGCTCGGGTTTCCCCTGGAACGAGCTCCGGACGAATCGCTGGTGCTCGATATGCAGGGCGCACTGTGGGACTCCGGATTGGTGCGTGCTGCAGGTGCGGTGGACATCCTCATTGCCGGCTACGCGATCGTGAACCATGCGAAGGTATTGGCGGCTGACCACGACTTCGACCACATCGCGACGGTGAGCGACCTGCAACACGAGTACGTTCCGCCGTCGGTCGACTCCCTGTAGGTTCGTAACGGTCAGCTCACGACCGACCGGAGGAATCATGGACAGCACCACCTGGTGGATCATCCTCGCGATCGTGGTGGTGGTCGCGATCCTCGCGCTCATCGCGGTCTGGCAAGGGCGGCGCCGGACCGCAGCGCGGCGCACCGAGGCGCTGGAGTTGCGCGGTCAGGCCAAGGGCAACGCGACCACCGTGACCGAGGCGAAAGAGCGCGCGGCACGAGCGACGGCCGAGGCGGAGGAAGCTCGCGCGGCCGCCGAGGAGCAGGCGAAGAGAGCGAAGGAACTCGAACACGAGGCGCGCTTCGAGCAGAGCGCCGCCGCCGCGATCGAGCACGAGCAGGCCGAACTGCTGCGGAAGGCGGACCGGCTCGACCCGGATACCCCCACCGACCGGCGCGGCAACCGGATCGAAGGGACCGCGTCCGGCAGCGAGGGGGACAGCCCGATCGACCCCGCGACCGACCGCCCGGTGGAGGAAGCTGCGCGGCAGGAAGACCCGCACGTCGAACGCACGGGCCCGGATGGAGGCTCTCCGGTGCCCGAGCCGGAGCAGGACTCACCGGCGCCCGAAACCGAGTCGACGCAGGCGGATTCGCCCACGTCGGCCGCATCTGACGCGGAGCCCGACAACCGGGCCGTGCGCGACCTGCCGCCGCACGCGAAGGAGTGAATCCTCGCGAATATCAGGCTATTTCGCCTGGTACATCGCGGTGATCACCCCGCGGGCGAGCAAATTGCCGCCCGTGGTGAACGCGGCGACAGCTGGGCTCGCTGAGTCGTCGAGACCGAGGTCAGCGCCCACCGCGTGCACCGCGAACATGTAGCGATGGGGACGGTCGCCGGCGGGCGGCGCGGCACCGCCATACGCCTTGTTGCCGAAGTCGTTGCGCACATGGAAGGCGCCCGACGGCAGGTCAGTGCCCGAGCCCGCCCCTGCGGGAAGGGACGTCACGTCAGCCGGTATGCCGAGCAGCAGCCAGTGCCAGAAACCGGACGGCGTGGGTGCGTCCGGGTCGAAACACGTCACGACATACCCGGTCGTGCCCTCCGGGGCACCGCTCCAGGACAGTTGCGGTGATGTGTTGCCGCCGCTGAATCCCCAGTCGTCGAAGACCTGTTCGTCCGGCAACGGGTCGCCGTCGGCGAACGACTCACTGGTGACAGTCAGGGCCGCAGTCCGCGGCAACAGCGAATAGGGGTCAGGTGCTTCGGGGCGTTCCAGATCCATGACGCCACGCTACTCGCGTCACGCGCGGGCCGCCGCCATGATCAGCCGGTATGACGCCCGTCGCTCTGCCGCGTCGTGGACCATCGTGGTGATCATCAGTTCGTCGGCGCCACTCGCTGTGGCTCGCGCGGTAATGCCGGCATACACCTCGGGGCCGGTGCCGGACGTGACGAACCTTCCGAGGCGTTCGACCAGACCGTGCTCCTCGGGAGTCCATTCGTGAGCCAGCGCTTCCTCCGGGGAAGGAAGCGGTCCCGGCCGGTTCTGCCGGAGCCGCACAGTGGACAGGGACGCCGCCAGGTCGAGTTCGGTTGCGCGCTCAGGAGTTTCGGCTGCGATGGCCGACACCGCGAGCATGCTGTGCGGCTCGCTGGGGCAGTCCGGTCGGCCGTTCGGCTGGAACGAGGCGCGGTAGGCGTCGAACGCCTCCCGGGGGTCCACGCTGCCGAAATGCCCGGCGAAGGCGAAGTTGGTGCCGAGGAGACCGGCCGCCTGCGCGCCATACATGCTGGAGCCGAGGATCCAGACCGGCGGCAGCGGGACGTCGGTCGGCTGGGCGCTGATCGGCGCGAACGGGTGGTCGTCGGGGAAGCCATCGACATACGCACGCAACTCGGCGAACTGCTGCGGGAAGTCGTCGGCGATCAGCGCCTCCTTGCTGCGCCGCAGCGCGAACGCGGTCAGCTGGTCGGTGCCCGGCGCGCGACCCAGGCCGAGGTCGATGCGCCCTGGGTACAGGGCTTCCAGCACCCGGAATGTCTCCGCAACCTGCAGCGGCGCATGGTTGGGCAGCATGATCCCGCCCGCCCCCACGCGGATGCGCTCGGTCGCGGCGGCGACTGCAGTTATCATGACGACCGGCGAGGAGCTCGCCACACTGGGCAAATTGTGGTGCTCGGCGACCCAGAACCGTTCGTAGCCAAGTGATTCAGTCTCCTGCGCGAGCGCAATCGTTTCGCGCAGCGCGTCGGACGCGGTGCGCCCGGCGGAGATCGGGGACAGGTCGAGCACGGACAGGGGTATGGCGGTGTCGGTCACGACTCGTGCAACATCGGGAACCGGTCACGGCATTCCGGCGGGCGCGAGACCTACCCATCGGTAAGGTTCGCCCATGGAACCGATCTACACCGGCGTCATCACCTTCGCTCGAGGTGTCTTTGCCGTGCAGGGGCTGAAGTTCGAGCGGACCGGTTCGGAGCACATTCCGCGCACCGGCGGCGCGGTAATCGCGATGAACCACATCGGCTACTTCGACTTCGCCTACGCCGGCTATTCCGCGCTCGACGTCAGCCGGCTGGTGCGGTTCATGGCCAAGAAGGACGTCTTCGAGCACCGGCTCTCCGGGCCGTTGATGCGTGGCATGAAACACATCCCGGTCGATCGCTCCGCCGGAGCGGACGCGTATCATGCCGCGGTCGACGCGCTGCGCGCCGGTGAACTCATCGGCGTGTTCCCGGAGACGACCATCTCGCAGTCGTTCGAGTTGCGGCCGTTCAAGTCCGGTGCGGTGCGTATGGCGCAGGCAGCCGGCGTGCCGGTGATCCCGATGGTGTTGTGGGGTTCGCAGCGTGTCTGGACCAAGGGTCTGCCGCGGCAGCTGTGGCGGCCCAAGGTGCCGATCCGGATCGATGTCGGCGCGCCCTTCGCTATTGCGTCCGATGCGGACGTGGAGGCCGAGACAGCAGCGCTGCGGGAGCGCATGGCGACGATGTTGCACGCCGTGCAGGAGTCCTACGAGCCGCTGACCGGCGACGACCTGAAGTATCTGCCGGCCCGGCTCGGTGGCACGGCGCCGCTGCCGGAGGATGCCGGCTGACGCAATCCGCACCGAGTGACGCACGTGCAACTGCGTCACTCGGTGGCACCGGCGTCAGTCGCGGTATGCCGTGCCCTGAGAGGCCCCTGCGTGCGGAGGGTTGTCAGTGACCAGCCACAGACTGACACCATGACGAGCGTGACTGCACCGACCATCGAGACCACCGCCGACGAGGTCCTGTGCGTCCTGGCCGGTCCAGGAGCCCGGCTGCGCGACGGCCAGCTGGAGGCGCTGCAGGCACTGACGCAGCCCGGTGCACGGGTGCTGGTCGTGCAGGCGACCGGATGGGGCAAGTCGGCGGTCTACTGGATTGCGACCTCCTGGCTGCGTGCGCAAGGTCGCGGGCCGACGCTGGTGATCTCGCCGCTGCTGTCGCTGATGCGCGATCAGGTGGCCGCCGCCGCCCGGGCCGGGCTGCGCGCAGCCACACTGAACAGTTCGAACATCGGTGACTGGCAGCAGATCGAGGCCGCACTGGCGGCCGGGGAGATCGATGTGTTGCTCGTCTCGCCGGAGCGGCTGGCCAATCCGACATTCGGTGCGCGCGTCATGGAGCAGCTGACCGGCGCACTCGGACTGGTCGTGGTCGATGAAGCGCACTCGGTGTCCGACTGGGGCCATGACTTCCGGCCCGACTACCGCAGGGTCACCGACGTGCTGCGCCGGCTCAACCCCGAAACCCCGGTGCTCGCGACCACCGCGACCGCCAACGCCCGCGTGGTCGACGACATCGCCGCGCAGTTCGGCGACAGCACGCTGGTGCTGCGCGGCCCGCTGGCCCGGGCGAGCCTGCAACTCGCGGTGCTCCCGCAGCTCGACCCGTTGCAGCGCTTCGCATGGGTTGTCGACCACCTGCCGCGGCTGCCCGGGTCCGGGATCGTCTACACCCTCACTGTCGCCGACGCTGAACGTCTCGCGGAGGCGCTCCGCAGCCGGTATGGCGACGAGCTGCCCGTCGCGGCATACACCGGTCAGCTCGACTCCGATCGTCGCGAGGCACTCGAGGAGGACTTGCGCGCCAACCGGGTGAAGGCGCTGGTCGCGACGTCGGCACTCGGCATGGGCTACGACAAGCCGGACCTGGGATTCGTCATACACGTGGGGGCGCCGCCGTCGCCGGTGTCCTGCTACCAGCAGGTCGGCCGTGCCGGACGGGCCATCGACCACGCGCTGGTCGCGTTGCTGCCGTCGGCGGGCGACGACGGCGTGTGGGACTACTTCGCGACAGCGACGATCCCGAAGGAGCGGGAGGTGCGCCGGCTGCTGGACACGCTCGGCACTGCCGAAGACACCATGTCGGTGCCACAGCTCGAGGCCGAGACCGGGCTGCGGCGCACCAAAGTGGAGCTGCTGCTCAAGCAGCTCGCGGTCGACGGAGTGACCGAGCGTTCGCCGGACGGCTGGCGCGCCACCGGCCGGACCTGGAAGTTCGACCAGGATCACTACGACGGAGTGCTCGCCGTGCGACGTCGCGAGGCGGACATCATGCGGCGCTATACCGGTGGCGAGCAGTGCCTGATGCAGCTGTTGCAGGAGTCGCTGGACGACCCGCAGGCCGCTCCGTGCGGGCGGTGCTCGGTCTGCTTGGGCGCCCTGCCCGAGCCACTGGGTGCAGGAGCGCAGCCGGAGACGATCGCCGGTGTCAGGCGGGTGCTGCGCACCGAGCAGCACGTGCTCGATCCACGCAAGATGTGGCCCGGCGGCAGGTTCGGGCGGCGCGGCCGGATCCCGCCCGCCGAGGCGGCGGACGAGGGGCGGGTGATCGTGCATGCGAACGCCGTCGAGTGGGCCGACCTGCTCACCGGCGCGTTGCGGCAGGACGGGCCACCGCCGCCCGACCTGGTCGAGGCGTGCGTGCGCACTCTCGCCCGGTGGGGCTGGGCCGAGCGCCCGTCGCTGATCGTCGGGCTCAGTGCGACTGGGCACCCGCAACTGGTCGGCGGCGTCGTCGATGCGCTGGGCAGCGCAGGTCGGCTGCCCACCGCGATCTGGCAGGTGGGGGTGAGCACGCCCGAGGATGCAACGTCCGCGACCGAGGCCGCCTGCTGGCGTGATGCGTTCGCCGCGGCTGCGCCACCGGAGGTCGCCGGAGCTGTGGTGCTGCTGGTCGTCGACCAGTCGTCGTCCGGCTGGGTGACGACGCTCGCGGCCGCTGCACTGCGGAATGCCGGTGCGCAGGCCGTGCTGCCGCTCCTGCTGCACCGCAACATCGGCGGCTGACGCGGCGCTTGCCGGCCACCGGACGTTCATCGAACGGATGGCCAGGTCGGGTAGCTTCGCGGCCATGCGAGCTCTCACCGTCATACCCGGCAAGGCCGGAAGCCTTGCTGTGCAAGACGTTCCGGAACCGGACGATGCGCTGGGCGACGTTCTGGTCGACGGTATGGCGGTCGGCGTATGTGCCACGGACCGTGAGCTGGCCGAGGGCCTCTACGGCTGGGCACCGGCCGGGTCGGAACGCCTGGTGATCGGCCACGAATCGCTCGGCCGGGTGCGCACCGCGCCCGACGGCAGTGGATTCGCACCGGGCGACCTGATCGTCGGCGTGGTCCGGATGCCCGATCCGCGACCGTGCGGCGCATGCGCGCACGGAGAGTGGGACATGTGCCGCAACGGCGAATACACCGAGCACGGGATCAAGTCACTGCACGGCTTCGCCGCCGAACGGTGGCGCGTGCGGTCCGATCACGCGGTTCGGCTCGACCCGCGACTGGAGCCGGTCGGCATGCTGCTGGAGCCGACGACCATCGTGGCGAAGGCGTGGGAGCAGGTCGACCGCATCGGTGCGCGAGCGTGGTCGGATCCGCAGTCGGTGCTGATCACCGGCGCCGGGCCGGTCGGGCTGCTGGCCGCGCTGATCGGCGCCCAGCGCGGCCTGGATGTCCACGTGCTGGACCGGATGGCCGGCGGCGTGAAACCCGAGCTGGTCCGGATGCTGGGCGCGACCTACCACGCCGGCGACGCAGCCGAGCTGGTGGAGCGGCTGGCCCCGGACGTGGTCATCGAGGGTACCGGCGCGGTGCCCGTCGTGCGGGCGGTCCTGTCGAACCCGAAGCCCTACGCGATCACCGTGCTCACCGGTCTGTCCAACCCGGGCGAGCACGTCACGATCGATCTCGGTCCCGTCAATCGGGCGATGGTGCTCGGCAACGCCGTTGCCGTCGGATCGGTCAATGCGAACCTGCGGCACTACGAGACCGGTGCTGCGGTGCTTGCCGCGGCAGATCTCGGCTGGTTGCAGCGGATGATCACCCGGCGGGTGCCCATGGAGCGGTATGCCGACGCGTTCGCGGCACAGCCGGACGACGTGAAGGTCGTACTCACCGTCGAGTGAGCGGCTGTCAGAGCGGTCCGGAAGAATGGCGCCGTGCGTTCCACGGCCAGCATCATGCATCTGGACCTCGACGCATTCTTCGCCGCCGTCGAGCAGCGCGACAAGCCGTCGCTGCGCGGCAAACCCGTGTGCGTCGGGGGAATCGGCGCGCGCGGGGTGGTCGCCACCGCGTCATACGAGGCTCGCAAGTTCGGCGCGCGGTCGGCGATGCCGACGGCCGAGGCGCGCCGGCGCTGCCCGCCCGGCACCGCCTTCCTCTACCCACGCGGTGACGCCTACCGCGCGTCGAGCCGCATCGTCATGGGCCTGCTGCACGAGGCCTCGCCGCTGGTGGAGCAGGTCAGCGTCGACGAAGCGTATGTCGACCTCGCCGCGAGCGACGGCATCGAACTGACCCCGGAGGGCGTGCGTGCTGCCGCGCGTGAGCTGCTAACCGAAATCGCCCGCGCCACAGGCGGTTTGACCGCATCCGCGGGCATCGGGAGCTCGAAGATGCTCGCCAAGATCTGCTCGGACCTGGAGAAGCCGGCCGGCCTGGTGGTCGTGCCTCCGGGGCGGGAGCTGGAGTTGCTGGCGCCGATGTCCGTGCGGGTGATCAGCGGGGTCGGTCCGGCGACCGAGGCGCGGCTGCGGTCGTTCGGGGTGGAGACGGTCGCCGACCTGCAGCGGATGGAGCTGCCCGACCTGGTGAGCATCTTCGGGTCGGCGCACGGAGAGAGCCTGCACCGGCTGGCGCGTGCGCAGGATGATCGGCCGGTCGTGGTCGAGCGCGAGGCGAAGAGCGTGTCCGCGGAGGAGACGTTCGAGCAGGATGTCGTCGACCACGCCGTGCTGGACGCAGAACTCGTGAGCCTCGCTCGTCGCACCGCGGCCCGGCTGGGAAAGTCGGCCATGTTCGCGCGCACCGTCACGATCAAGGTTAGACAGCACGATTTCGCAACCTCGACCCGGTCGGAGACCCTGCTGCACCCGACCGGTGACGCGGGCGCGATCCTCGACGTGGCGCGGCGGCTGCTCGCCGGCGTGGACGTCTCCGGCGGGTTGCGGTTGCTCGGCGTCGGCGTGTCCGGCCTGAGCACACACGCACAGGAGCAGCTGCGGTTCGACGAGGACGCGGAGCAGGAGTTGCCGATCCCGGTGGACGCTGCCGAGGTGGACGTGCCGGCGACACCCGCTGGCGACGTCCGGCGCACGCCCGGCCCCGCGGCATACTCGACGGGGCCGCCCCAGTGGTGGCCGGGCCAGGACGTCGAGCACGAGGTGCACGGTGCGGGGTGGGTCTGGGGCAGTGGTCTGGGCCGGGTGACCGTGCGCTTCGAGGGCCCGACCACGGTGCCGGGTCCGGTGCGGACCTTCCGTGCCCGCGACGCCCAGCTGAGCAAGGCGGGGCCGCCGCGCTGGTGAATCCGGTTGACGGTACTTGGAAGATAGCTCCCATGCGGAGTTTTCGGGAACTCGTGGAAGAAGCGGTAGCGGTCGATGTCTCGGGCTGGGACTTCTCCTGGCTCGACGGGCGCGCCACCGAGGAGCGGCCGCCGTGGGGGTATGCCGGGCTGCTCGCCGCGGCCCTCGCGGATGCCCGCAGCGCGCTGGATCTGCAGACCGGCGGGGTAGAGGTGGTGGACTCGGCACCCACCTTGCCCGCGCGCATGACGGTCACCGAAGGCTGGCCCCCGAATGCGGTTGAAGCGCGAAAACGTTTGGGGCCCAGGGGAGTCCAAGTAGTTGAGATCGGTGTCGACGATCCGCTGCCGTTCGCGGACGGCAGCTTCGACCTGGTGACTTCCCGTCACCCGGTCCGGACCCCGTGGCCGGAGATTGCGCGTGTGCTGAGTCCCGGTGGGCACTACCTGGCGCAGCACGTCGGCCCGGAGTCGGCGTTCGAGCTCATTGAGTGGCTCACCGGTCCACTGCCGGCGCACGTGCGTGACGGCCGCCATCCCCGGCATGACCGGGACGGGGCCGCGAGCGCCGGGCTGGTCGTCGACGACCTGCGAACCGCCCGGTGTCGCATGGAGTTTCGCGACGTCGGCGCGGTCGTCTACATCCTGCGCAAGTGCGTGTGGTGGGTGCCTGACTTCACCGCCCCGAGGTATGCCGAGAGGCTGCTCGACCTGGACGCTCGGATCCGCGAGTCCGGCCCGTTCGTCGCGCATTCCACCCGGTTGCTGGTGCGTGCGTCCCAACCCGGGTGATGCGTCAGACCGACCTGCGGTCGTCACGCGACCGCATCAGGCAATCGACCTCAAGCTCGAAAACCTCCTTGCCCGCTTGGTTGCGCAGCCGTCCGTCGATGAGCACCCGGGACCTTCCTGGCCGGTCCGGCTCCACCGAGCGCACTGTGATCGAACAGGTGAGCACATCGCCGGCGCGGACGGGCCGCAGGAAGCGCACCTGCTCCAGGGTGCGACCGGCAATGACGTCATAGTCCTGGTAGAAGCCGTCGGCGGCGAGGCGCTGATAGATGGCAAGCGTGTGCACGCCGCTGGCGATCAAGCCCCCGAACTCGCTACGCGCGGCCCGCTGAGGGTCGATGTGGAAATACTGCGGGTCCCACGCAGTGGCGAAGCCGATGATCTCCGGCTCGGTCAGTTGGTAACTGCCGCAGTCGATTTCCTGCCCGACGGGGATGTCTTCGGCAGGCCGCAGCGTCACTGCTCACCGCCGAGGAACCAGGCATGCGTCATACCGTCCGGGCGGCCACGTTCCCGGAAATACTCCGTGCCGAACGAGGCGGCGAAGACCCCGCGCGGCATCGCCATGAACATGCCGATGTCGGAGACCTGGCTGCGGTGCGACTGCATTGCCGCCCGGATCCGGTCCAGATAACTGGAAACGTCGACGGCCCAGTGCAGTTCGGCCTCGGGAAGGCCCATCGGGTTGCCGTCGTCCATCGGGCCGTCGGGGTCGAGTTCGACCTCGATGCCCGCAGCCCTGGCCGCTTGGAGCTGGGTGCGCATCGCGTCGCGATTCATCGTCTCCTCGAGCACACGTGGCGCGCGGGCGGCGAGTGCCGCCGCGGCATAGGTGACGGTGTGGACCTTGACGTGGTCGGGGTGTCCGTAGCCGCCGTGCCAGTCGTATCCGACCAGGACGTCGGCGTCCTCCTCGTCCAGGATCGCCGCGAGCCGCGCGGCCGCCTGCTCCACGGGTGCCTGGTGGAAGGAGAGTGGGTCGGCGTTCTGCTCCCAACCTGTCATCCCGGAGTCGTGGTAGCCGAGCCAGGCCACTCGGGCGGTGCCGGTGACCCGCGCGGAGGCCTCGGCCTCGGCGCGCCGCCGGTCGGCAACGGTTTCGCCGGGAGCGAGATCGTCCGGCACCTCGCCGTGCTCGCCGCCGGTGGCGTAGACGACGACCACGCGGTGTCCCTCGTCGGACGCGCGTGCCATGGAACCGGCCGTCTGCGAGCTCTCGTCGTCGGGGTGGGCGTGGAAGAACACGATCGTGGACACCGGAGCATTTTGGCAGGACGGTGCGACACCGGCTATCAAGAGGTCATGAGCGAGCGCAGCGAGCACCCGGTCACGGGCGAGCCCTTCGCATCACCCGTGCCGCCGGGGACAGGATGGCCGGGCGACCCTGCGACAGCAGATACGCCGATCGCCCGAAACCCGGCTTCGGTGCTCCGGCTGGCGCGCAGCGCCGACAGCCTCGACGAGCTGGCCGCTGTGGAGTCGGCATGCCGGGCCTGTCCCCGGCTGGTGGCCTGGCGCGAGGAAGTGGCCACGACCGGGCGGCGCCGGTCGTTCGCGGATGAGCCCTACTGGGGCCGGCCGGTGCCACCTTTCGGTGATCCCGACGCGACCCGGCTCGTCATCGGTCTCGCGCCGGCCGCCAACGGCGCCAACCGGACCGGCCGGATGTTCACGGGTGACAAGTCGGGCGACTGGCTCTTCGCGGCACTGCACCGCGGCGGGTTCGCCAGCCAGCCTGACTCGGTGAGTGCGGGGGACGGGCTGGAGCTGACGGGGATCCGGCTGACGGCACCGGTGCGCTGCGCGCCGCCGGCGAACAAGCCGTCCACCTCGGAGAAATCCACGTGCGCACCGTGGCTGGCGCGCGAGCTGGAGCTATCGCAAGACCGGCTGCGCGTCATCCTTACGCTGGGCGGGATCGGCTGGGACACAACGATTTCCACCGTTCGCTCGATCGGCTGGGAGGTGCCGCGCCCGAAGCCGAAGTTCGGCCATGGCGCCCGCGCCACGCTGGGCAGTCCAGGTGGCCCGGTCGAGCTTGTGGGCTGCTATCACGTCAGCCAGCAGAACACCTTCACCGGCCGCCTCACCGAGGCGATGCTCGACGAGATCATCGCGATGGTGCAGGAGCTCGGCTGACCGTCGGAGCCCTGCGCGTCCGGCAATCACCTCGCGCCGCGCTATTTGGAGTATGCCCAGCGCGCGCCGGACCGCTCGCTCGGCATACTCCAGGCGCGGCCAGATGTCGGGAGCATGCCCAGCGCGCGCCGGAGCGCTCGCTCTGCATACTCCGGAGGCGGGATGGTGGGGCGATGCTCACGCCCCGCCGGTCTCGATCACGTCGCAGAAGACGAACCCGTCACGTGACACGACCTCACCGGTGCGGATCTCGACGGGACTCGCGAAGTCCGCGCAATCCCAGACGAACGTGTGGAATTCGCCGTTCTCGCCGCATGGGTCGACGCCGGCCGGTAGATCGGCGAGCAACTCCTCGTCATACGGGCGGCCCACGAACGAAGCGTCCAGCTGGGCCGGGTCGACGCAGGTCAGCACGGCGCGCAGCCCGCCGGCGACGAGGTCGTGCGCGAGGAGGTCGGTCGGTCGCCCCCAGAGCGGGAACAGCGGCTGCAGCCCGGTGCCGGCAAGCGCGGTCTCCCGGTAGGCGCGCACGTCCGCCAGGAACAGGTCGCCGAAGGCCACAGCCTCGATGCCGGATGCGCGAGCGTCGTTCAGTGCCAGCGTCATTCGTTCTTCGTAAGCCTCGTTGGAGCAGTGCTGCGGGATCTGCACCACGTGGACCGGCAGCCCCAGCCGCTCTGCCTGCGCGTGGAGCAGTGAGCGTCGTACCGCATGCATCGCGATCCGGTTGGCAGCTTCGTTCACCGTCACCAGCAGGCCGACGAGGTCGATCTGCGGATCCGCGCGCAACGCCCGCAGGGCGGTCGCGCTGTCCTTGCCGCTGCTCCAGCTGAGCCAGGTGCGTGTCGTCACGGATCGAGCGTATGACGTGCCCGAGCGTTGGGCCTGACTTCCGAACTCACCGGGAGTGTGGCACCGTGCGAACGTGAACCTGCCACACGACGACATCGACCCGGACGGCCTGCTCGAGTATTCGGTGGTCTTCACCGACCGCTCGCTCAACCACATGTCGCAGCGATTCCTGCACGCGATGCAAGACCTGCTCAGTGTGCTGCGCACGACCTATCACGCCGAGACCGTCGCGGTGGTCCCCGGCGGCGGGTCCTACGCGATGGAGGCCGTGGCGCGGCAACTGGCCACGGGCAAGCGCGCGCTCGTGATCCGTAATGGTCTCTTCTCCTACCGCTGGTCGCAGATCCTGGCAGCCGGTCGGGTGACCGACGAGGTGACGATCTGCGCGGCGCGCTCGGTCAGCGACGCGCACCAGGCGGCCTGGCAGCCGGCGCCGGTCGATGAGGTGGTGCAGGCGATCCGCGAGCACCGTCCGGAGATCGTCTTCGCCCCGCACGTCGAGACCGCCTCCGGCATCGTGCTGCCGGACGACTACCTGCGCGCCGTCTCGGCGGCGGTCCACGAGGCAGGCGGGCTCTTCGTCCTCGACTGTGTGGCGTCCGGGGCGCTCTGGGTGGACATGACCGAGCTCGGCGTCGACGTGCTAATCACGGCACCGCAGAAGGGCTGGAGCGGCACGCCGTGTGCCGGCTACGTGATGCTTGGGGACGCCGGGCGGGCGGCGGTGAGCGCGAGCACGTCGACCAGCTTCGCGATGGATCTGGCCACGTGGCTGTCCATCAGCGAGTCGTATGTCGAGGGCGCCACGCCATACCACGCGACGTTGCCGACCGACGGTCTCGCGCACAACGCGGCACTGATGCTCGAGGCGCGCGACATCGGCCTGGAGAAGCTGCGCGACGCGCAGGTCGAGCTGGGCTCGAAGGTTCGCGACGTGCTCGCAGGTGCGGGTTTCCGTTCGGTCGCCGCGGACGGATTCGCTTCTCCCAGTGTGGTTGTCGTTCACACCGACGACCCCGAGCTGAAGAGTGGCGCCGCGTTCAAGAGGGTCGGCCTGCAGGTCGCCGCCGGCGTGCCGCTGCACTGCGGCGAGCCGGGCGACTTCTCCAGTTTCCGGCTCGGCCTTTTCGGGCTGGATAAACTGACCGACGTGAACGGGACGGTTGGGCGCTTCGAGTCGGCGCTGCGCCGACTCGGCAGCTGAGCCGGCACACGCCCGCATCGGCTGGGTCATCGAGTCGAGGGTCCTGTCCTCTCCACCGATTCAGCGTGACGTCGTCGTCTCAATGCAACCGTGGGGCGTCGGCGGTGATGATCAGATCGGCGAAGCTTGCCGAACTCCGCACCAGTGCGGCGTTGCGCTCGTCGCTTCCCATTGTCCAACTGACCGCATCCTGAGATGACTTCCCAAAATTCTGGTGTCGCCGGATGAGCCGTTCGCGTCGGGTCACGTCGTCCACAGTGAGAAACCAGGCCTCGTCGAACAGATTGTGATTCGCTGCCCACGGTTCGTCGTCGAGCAGCAGGTAGTTGCCTTCGACGACGACGAGCGGGGTCTCGGCCGGCACTCCGATCGCTCCGGCAACGGCTGCCTCCAGCTCACGGTGAAACTGCGGGGCATACACGACGGGTTCGGTGTTGTGTGAGAGCCGCTGCAGCAGAGCGTGGAATCCGCTGGCGTCAAAGGTTTCCGGTGCTCCCTTGCGATCGCGGAGGCTGAGGTCGGTCAGTACGTTGTCGGCGAGGTGAAAGCCGTCTTGCGGCACCAGTGCGGCGGAGCCTTGCGGCAGGGCTGCGAGAAGGGCGGCAGCAAGAGTGCTCTTTCCAGCGCCGGGCGCTCCCGCGATGGCCAGCAATCGTCGGCCGTCCTGGGCGATCAAACGCTCCGCGCGTTGGGTGAGGAATGCGAGGTCGAGATCGTGGTGCAACTGGGGTTGCTCTCGACCGATCACCGGCCGAGCTCCACCTGGTTGCAACCGCACGAATCGCGCACCTGCAGTAGCGGGGGTATGGCGTGCCGCTCCGTCGGGCCGTCGTATCCGTCGATACGTCGCAGCAGCAGCTTCGTTGCGAGACTACCGATCTGCGGTATCGGCTGGGCCACCGTCGTCAGCTGCGGCGACATCAGATCGGCCCACTCGAAGTCGTCGAAGGCCCCGACCGCCACGTCGTCCGGAACACGCAGACCGAGGTCGCGCAACCCGCGCAACATGCCGACCGTCATCGCATTGTTGGCGCTGAAGAGTGCCGTGGGCGGGTTCGGCCCGGTCATGAGTGCCTTGACCGACTTGCGTGCGGGCTCGATCTGTGAAGCCCCCGCCCGAACGAGTTTGCGGTCAAAAAGCAGTCCGGCCCGCTGCAGCCCGACTCTGTAGCCAGTGAGCCTCTCCGATGTCGTGGACAGACCAGGTTGCCCGCTGATGCACCCGATTCGGGTGTGGCCGTGGGCTGCTAGGTGTTCGATCATTTGCGCCGTGGGCTCGATATTGTCCGCGCCCACCTCGTCGAATTCACCCTCGGAGAGCCGGTCGATCAGCACGGTCGGGGTGCCGCTCGCGGTGAGCCGGCTGATGACTTCGTGGAGGTTGCGTGCTGCGGGAGCGATGATGATGCCATCGACACGCCGGTCGAGCATGACCTTGACCTGCATCGCCTCATCCGTTGCGTTCTCGTGGTTCTCGGTGAGTAGCAGCGTGTATCCGCGGCGACGGGCCGTGCGGTCGATGTGGGTGACGAGCGGGGCGAAGAACGGGTTGGACAGGAAGGACATGACGACCCCGATCAGCATGGTGCTCTGGGTCACCAGCGCGCGGGCAACACTGTTGGGCGTATAGCCGGTGTCGCGGACGGCTGCGAGCACACGCGCGCGCAGTTCGTCGCTCACGGGGCGGGTGTTGTTGAGTGCGTGGGAGACGGTCGTGATCGACACCCCCGCGGTCGCTGCGACGTCGGCCATTTTCACCATGGTGGTCCCTCCTTGATGGTAGTAGCCGGACCCTTCGACATTCTGCGCGAAGAGCTGACTATGACCATTTAACAACCCTCTCGGCCTCCGCGAAGCCGTTTGAGCGATGTCGCGCAAACGCTTGCGTAAACGCTTGCGCGAGCTCTAGTGTGTTCGCCATCACACTCTCAAGTGCTTGTTCCGGAGGTTACGAATGATCAGTCGCAGACACAGGAAGCCGCAGCGTCGCGTTGTAGCAGGACTGCTATGCATCGGTGCGGGTGCGCTCGCCCTGGCCGCGTGCAGTAGCGGTGGGACCGCCTCGTCCCAGGGCGGTACATCTGGCGGCAAAGGCGGCAAGGTGAAGGTCGCGTTGATCCTGAAGGAGTTCACGAACCCCTACTGGATCTCGATGGAGAAGACGGCCAAACAGGAGGCTGCGAAGGACGGTATCCAGCTGCAGGTGACGGCCGGCAAGGCTGACGACGACACGACGTCGCAGATCAACCAGATCGAGCAGGCGATCGCCGCGGGTGACAAGGGCATCATCATCAGCCTCAATGGCGACGCGGTCAACAATGCGTTGCTCAAGGCACGCAAGGCGGGGCTGATCGTTGTTGCGGTCGACACCCCACCGATCCCGGCGAGTGTGGCGAACGTGACGTACGCGACGGACAACACTGCCGCAGGCGTCCTCGACGGCAAGTGGGCAGCAGCGAAGCTGGACGGCAAGTCCGCTGACATCGCGATGCTCGATGATCTCGCCAACCAGGTGATCACCGTTGACGTCGATCGCGATCACGGATTCTTGCAGGGGATGGGCATCCCGGTTGGGGACAACAACGTCAATGGCAAGGAGCCCAAGTCCGGCAAGTACACCGGCGGCAAGGGCGGAACCTACAAGATCGCCTGTCAGCTGCCGACGAACGGATCCGTCACCGGCGGGCAGACGGCGATGGAGACCTGCCTTTCCAAGGATCCGAACATCAATCTGGTCTATGCCATCAACGAACCCGCGTCCCAAGGCGCCGCACATGCGTTGAAGGCAGCCGGGAAGAAGGGCGTCACCGTGGTCGCCATCGACGGTGGTTGTAGCAACCTGCCGTTCGTCGCCAGTGGCGAGGTCGGTGCCACAGCTGGTCAGTTCCCCGGCAAGATGGCAGCGGACGGCGTCGACGCGATCGCGCAATACGTCAAGACTGGTAAGAAGCCCACCAATCAGAGCGGGAAGGACTTCTACAACACGGGCACCAAGCTCTACACCGATAGCCCGCAGCCAGGGATCCCGAGCATCACCACCAAGGCCGCCGCGAATATGTGCTGGGGCTGATCAGGGATGACTGTAGAGGCGACCGACACAGGGTCCGGTCCGCCCCCCGAAGGGGCGAAGGCGCCGACGATCGGCAATCGAGTGCAGCATGTGTTGCACGCTCACCCCTCGCTCGGCCCGCTGGTCGTACTGGTGATCTCGGCGATCATCTTCGATCTGATCAACGGCCGGTTCTTCAGCGCCGCGAACTTGTCGATCATGTTGCAAGAGGTGGCAGTGATCGGGCTACTTGCGCTTGGCCAGACGGTCATCATCCTGACAGCGGGCATCGACTTGGCCGTTGGCGCGGCGATGATCCTTGCCCAGATGGTGATGGCCGGATTGGCGTTGACCTCAGGGTGGCCGGTGTGGCTGGCGATCGCCGGTGGCCTCGTCGTTGCCCTGGTCACCGGGTTGGTCGACGGCCTGTTGGTCACCCGGTTCAAGGTGCCGCCATTCATCGGCACCCTTGGCACTCTTGGCGTTTTCACGGCCCTCGGGTTGCTCTACGCCAACGGGCAGACGCTCACTCCTTCAGCTGGGAATTTCTTGCTGTGGCCCGGAAACCTCATCAAGATCGGCTCGTTCTCCCTGATGACCGGCGTCATCGTGATGCTCGTGCTCTATCTGATCGTGGGCTACGCGCTCGGCCGGACAGCGTGGGGCAAGCATGTGTATGCCGTCGGAGACGACCCGGAGGCCGCTCGACTGGTGGGCATCAACACCGCTCGCTTGCTGTTGAGCGTGTACGTCCTGGCGGGTCTTATCTACGGCATCGCCGCGTGGGTCCAGATCGGCCGGGTCGGCGACGCGAGCACCAACATCTCCTCCACCTTGAACCTGGATAGCATCACTGCGGCGGTCATTGGTGGGGTGAGCTTGTTCGGCGGCCGTGGAATCGTTCTCGGCACCCTCTTCGGGGCGCTCATCGTTCAGGTCTTCCAGAACGGTCTCGCGCTGGCTGGAGTGCAAGACCTTTACCAGCAGCTGGCAGAGGGGCTTCTCGTCATTGCAGCGGTCGCCGTGGACCAGTGGATCCGGAAGGTGCGGACATGAACGACGGAAGTCCGGCAAACGCCCGCAAGGAGCCGGTCCTGTCAGCCACAGCGCTCCGGAAGGCATACGGACGCGTCGAGGCGCTGCGCGGAGCCGACTTCGAGCTGTTTCCGGGCGAGATCCTGGCGGTCATCGGCGACAACGGGGCCGGGAAGTCCTCCTTGATCAAGTGTCTGTCGGGTGCTTCGAGTCCGGACAGCGGCGAGATCTACCTCGATGGCAAAAAGGTGACCTTCCGGTCACCGCAAGACGCAAAGGATGCGGGTATCGAAACGGTCTATCAGACACTTGCGGTTGCTCCGGCGCTGGATATCGCGAGCAACCTCTACCTGGGCAGAGAGATCCGCAAGTCAGGTCTACTGGGCAGTGTCCTGCGACATATGGACATTGCCAGGATGCGACGGGAAGCGCGAGAACATGTGAATCGGTTGGGAATCCAGACGTTGCAGGATATTACTCAACCCGTGGAAACGCTCTCCGGTGGTCAGCGCCAGGCAGTAGCCGTCGCCCGAGCAGCGGCCTTTGGCAGCAAGGTCGTCATCCTCGATGAACCGACCGCGGCACTGGGCGTGCGAGAGTCAGCGCAAGTTGCCGCGATCATCAAGCAGTTGCGGGACCACGGCCTGCCGATCGTGCTCATCAGTCACGACATGCCGAGTGTCTTCGAGCTGGCTGACCGCATACACGTCCAGCGGCTCGGTCGCCGCGCGGCCGTGCTGTCGCCGCAGACACACACGATGGAGGATGCTGTCGCGATCATGACCGGCGCTCGCGCCGCATAACGACAATTGGTCCCGGTGGGCAGCGCACAGACGCGCTGCCCACCGGGGTCACTACGCCTGTGAAGGGAGCTCGGCGGTGGGCTTGTTCGATCTCTCCGGGCGAACGGCTCTGGTCACCGGGTCGACGCGTGGCATCGGTTTGACGCTCGCTCATGGACCTTCTGCCGCAGGCGCAGAGGTCATCCTGCACGGCAGGGACATCTCGGCAGTTCGCGCAGCGGCAGCTGAAGTCACGCAGAGCTCTGGACAGCGTGCTCATGCTTCTGCGTTCGATCTGACCGACCCTGAGGCGATCGCCGCCGCTACGAGCGCGATTGTGTCAGATTTTGGCACCCCCGACATACTCGTGAACAACGCCGGGATCCAGCGGCGCGGCGCGATCACCGACTTCACCCCCTCGGACTGGCAGGCGCTGGTTGCGACTAACCTGACTCCTGGCATCTTCCTGACGCAACAGTTCACGCCCGGGATGATTGCCCGAGGCAGCGGCAAGATCATCAATATCGCCTCGATCCAGAGCAGCCTCGCGCGACCAGGTACAACAGCGTATGGCGTTACCAAGGGTGGCGTAGTGATGCTCACCAAGGGCCTTTGCGCGGAGCTCGCACCGCACGGAATCCAAGCGAACGCGCTTGCGCCAGGCTATTTCGCGACAGATCTGACGGCGTCGCTCGTTCAGGATCGGGAGTTCTCGTCGTGGATCCAGAGTCGCACTCCAGCTGGCCGGTGGGGCCGAGTGGAGGAGTTGGTTGGCGCCGTGGTTTTTCTCGCCTCGCGAGCCTCGGATTTCGTGAACGGACAGACGCTGTACGTCGACGGAGGAATGACAGCTGTTGTGTAGATGTGCAGCCAAGGTCAGTCGCCGGCGCGACGCAATTCATCACCCGCCCGGCGAAGAGCCCGGCCTGCGTCGCCACAGCCGCGCCGCGACGGCCGCGGCCAGATAAAGCACGACGACGCTGGCGACGATCAGGCCGGCGTCGCGGGCGGTGCCGGTCCAGCTGCGGACCGGCCCGGCGATCTGGGCGACCAGTGCCATCGCGAGAACGGGTGCGCAGCGGAGCGACAGAGTGAGCATGAGCACCAGGGCGCAGCTGGTGGCCAGGACGGCGGCGAGGACCGCTGGCAGGTGCCACACTGCAGCCGAGCCGATCGCCCAGGCCAGTCCGAGCAGCAGAGCACGCCCGGCACCCACCCGCACCGATCTCGGATGTTCGAAGAACCATTCGAGGCCCGACACCGCCAGCGGCGGAGCCACTGCGACGCTCGGCAGGTGCAATGCCGCCGCTGCCCCGAACCACGCGGCGGCCAGGGCGGCGTAGCACAGGAACCCGCTCACTGGCCATCGCCCGCCGGGTGCGGATGGCTCGGCCCGGGCCGGGTGCCCGGGAGTCGCACGTGCCTGGAGGGTGACGCCGACCACCATCACCGTCGCGATCGCCAGCACTGCCACCGGATAGACCCAGGACCGTATGCCGAAGACCGTCGGCAGCGTGGCCGCTGACAGGGCGGGCGCGATCTGCGACCGCAGGACCAGCAGGACCACGGTCGCGCAGGCCAGCGCGGCGACCTCGGCCGCCAGCCGAGCGGGCAGCAATCGCGCCATCCCCACCCCTGCCACCGCGCAGCACGTCGGCGTCGCGACCAGGCGCCACCGGGGGACGATCCACTGCGGGTGCCACATCACCCAGGCACCGAAGGCCAGCGCGGCACCTTCGGGGAAGACAACCGCTCGCTGCCCGCTCAGTTGCGCAGCGGCGACCATGGCAGCGGCGAACGCGACGGGCAGCCACGCTCGCGGCGTCCGCCACGTCGGTGGCGATGTGCCGCCTGCCGGTTGCGAACCCTGCATGGGTATGACGAAGGCCTGATGCGCCGACCGCTGCTACGCGTAGAGGCGGGAGATGGTCTCGAAGGCGCGCAGGGTGGAGAAGAGCTTGACCGCATCCTGCGGGTCGGGCCAGCTGGACAGCTTCACCGCGACCACGCCGGTGTCACGATCGGCGTAGATCATCTGACCGTGAATGCCCAGGCACAGCAACACATTCCGGTCCGGGTAGGGCAGCCAGAACTGGTTGCGGTACATCCCGCCCGGCATCAGGGTGATGGTCGGACTCTGCGCGAACGCGGCGCGGCTGTCCGGGTCGCCGGTGCAGGCGTCGTCGATCCACCAGGCCGGCACCACCTGCTCGCCGGTCAGCGAGATCCCGTCCCGCACGAGCATCGCTCCGAACCTGGCCAGGTCACGCAGGATGGCGCAGATGCCGCCGTCGAACATTCCCGCGCCGGCCGAGTCAATCGCGATGACCGCGTCCTCTTCGGTGCCGAGGCGCGACCAGAGCAACGTGGACATCAGCTGTGGCATGCGTGTCCCGGCGGCGGCCTCGCAGACCCAGCCCAGCACATCGGTCTCGCCGCTGCGGTATTCGAACGGGCCCCCGTGCGGGGACTTCTGCCGCAGGGTCAGCAGGAAGTCGTACATCGTGCGGGGCACACCGGGGTGGGTGCGGGTCGCCCAGCCGATGGCCTGCTCCAGCACCCGGACCTCCGCGGTCGGGTCCAGGTATTCCTCGGAGAAGTGGATGCCGGACCGCATGTCAAGCAGGTTGCGGAGGGTCGCCCCGGCATACCCGCTGTCCGCCAGGTCCGGCACGTAGGTGCTGACGAGCTGCGCCGGGTCCAGCTCGCCGGACGCGATGAGTGCCCCGGCGACAGTCCCGACGAGCGACTTGCTGACCGACATCAGCAGATGGCGCGTGTCCGGAAGCATCTCCGAGGGGTACTCCTCGGCAATGATCCGCGAGCCCTGGGTCACGATCCACGCGTCCGTGTTGCTGAATGCCATGACGTCGGCAACGCTGGAGGTGGTGCCGTCGGGGTGGGCCACCTGGACCGCGCCGAGCGCGTCGGGCCGGTAGTCGAGCGCCGCCACGGGTCCCGTCCCGCGGGAGATCGCCGCCGTCGGGAAGAGGTCTTCGATGTGCTGCATCGACCAGTGCAGCTGCGGTGCGATCTGCCAGTTGTCCAGCGTCACCTGCGAGTGCGGATGCATGTCGAACTCGCCCAGGACCACTTGCCAACTCCACTCTCGCGACAACTGCACGCAGCGCCGGCGCCTCCACGGCGCGCGGCCTGTCGATGGTACGGCGGACGTCCCGCCCGTGACCGGGCGGGACGTCGATCAGCCGGTGGAACCGGCAGCGTCCGGCGCACTGCCGGCCACGTCCGCCACGGCGGCGGGCGCACTGCCCTTGACCACGTCCGTGGGCGGCGCTACCGGCGCCGGCATCAGCGCGACACCGGTGTACTGCGCGCGGATCGAATCAATCAGATGCTTGGCCCGGATGGTCAGTTTCGACGGACCTGCGCCCTGCTCGGTCTGCAACCGCCCCTTGGTCACCAGCACGCCGAGGTCGGCGCCCTTCCAGCGGTAGTCTCCGGGACCGTAGATGCGCAGGAAGAACGCTTCGTGCTCGTCCTGCAACTGATGCCAGTCCAGTGCCGCCCGGCGGAAGACCAGGGTGCCGCTCGGGTCCAGGTAGTACTGCCCGGTGGGCGCCGCGGTGAGGATGCGCTCGACCGCGGGGGAGACCTCCTTGATGATCATCTGCGACCACAGGTCGACCGCGGCCAGCTCCTGCCACCGCTCGTTGATCTCGTCGACGTCCAGGTCGAAGTCGACGTCGAGGTATTCGAGCAGGTGGAAGATGAACAGCGGCACGTCGGCATACGCACCCGAGGTCACGTTGGTGATCGACGAGGCGCCGCTGATGCGCGGGTTGAGCTCGCCGAGGTAGGCCTCGTCGGTGTCGATGTCCACCAGCACGTCGACTTCGAAGAAGCCGCGGTAGCCCTCCGCACCCAGCCGGTCGCCAAGCCGGCGCACCATCGCGGTCGCCCGCGCGCGCACGTCGCCGGTGAGGACCTCGGGGTACATCTCGTTGCCGCACCAGCCGCCCCGGTATGGCGTGAGCTTCGCGTGTCCGGTGAGTTCGGACATGAACGGGCCGACCACCGTGCCGCACTGGGTGAGGACAGCCTCAACCGCTACCGGGCGGTTGTTGATGCGCTTCATCACCTTGACCTCGTTGCCGACGATCTCCTTGCGATGCTTGCGCCAGTCGCTCTCCGTGGCGATGAAGAACGTGGTCTTGCCTGAGTCGCCGTACGCGGTCTGCACGACGAGGTCGGTGCCGAGCCCGGCAGCTTCGGCCGCAGCGCACAAACCGTCCCAATCCTTTACTGTCGCAAGGGTGTTCGGCACGCTCGGGACGCCGACTTCCTCGCCCAGCCGGGTCGTCACCAGTTTGGAGTCCAGGTGATTGCGCAGCTGCGCCGAGGGCAGGATCAGATCGTATCCGAGCTCCTCGCAGATGCGTTCGGTCTCCTCGTCGAAGAAGACCATCGCGACCTTCGGCCGCTGGCCCGGCGCGAGCCGCGCACTCATCAGCGCCCGCACCTCGGCGTTCTCCAGCAGCCAGTTGTTGATCTCCTCGCCGCTCTCGAACTCGATGTAGGGCTTGTAGCGCGGGGTGAAGACCCTCGGGTGGGCGCCGTCCCAGGCGTCGTAGTAGGTGACGTAGGTGAAGTTGCGCACCCAGCGATCCAGCCCGAGCAGGTTGAACGGCGTCGCGCCGAAGAAGTAGACCGGCACGTCGTTGGTGCGGAAGAAGTGCCGCACCTCGGAGATGTTGCGCAGCGGCCGGTGGGCGGCGGCGGCCGGGGCGAACGCCGCGTCCCCGGCCATCGTGGGCAGCGGCTCCGGTCCGCTGGGCACGCGCGTCGGCGGTGCGGCCGGGGTGGGGGTGGCTGCCTTCTTGGCCGCCGGACGGGCCCGCTTGCGAGGGGTCTTCGCCGCCGGATTCTTGCGTTCGGTCATTGCTCACTCCCGGCGTAGAGACGGGCTCGGTCCGCCATGGCGATCTCCACGGCGGCATCGGTGTAGACCCGGTAGCCCACGACCGGGTTGTAGCCGTGCACCTCCGGGGTATCCAGGGCGCCCATGTATTCCAGGATCGCGGTGCTGAAGACCTGGCCGGGCACCAGCACCGGGAATCCCGGCGGGTATGGCGTGACGTAGGTCGCCGAGACGATGGTGCCACCCGCTGCCAGCTTCGCCTCTGCCTCGGCCTGCAGCAGGTATTCGCAATTCGTGTCGTCATACGACAGGAAGAACGCCCGCCGCACGTCGCCTTCCGGAGTGGGATGCTCGGACGGATCGCGGAACGCTTCGTGGAATCCGCTGAAGTCCGGCAACGGGGCGGCCGCGTTGGTCAGTCGCGCGACAGCTCGCTCGAAGACGATCGTCTCGGCCCGGCTGGCCTCCGACTTGCGTTCGTCGATCTCCCGCACGATGCTCACCAGCACCTCGATCAGGTAGGCCACCGAACTGCGCGACGTGCCGATGTTCGTCATGAACAGCACGGTGTTGCGGGAGGTCTTGTTGATCTGGATGTTGAAGCGGTCCATCAGCTCGGCCTGCTTGAAGGTCGCGCCGTCGATGCCGGTCAGCCCGATGTAGAGACTGATCCGGGTCGGGTCCATCACGAACTCGTCGGTGCTCCACGCCCGGATCATGTTGTGCAGCCCGCTGCGCAACGGGTGCGCCAGGTGCGACTCCCGGTATTCGTCAGGGATCATCTCGGCGGTGCTCAGACAGTGCATGTACTTGCTGAGCAGCGGATGGTTGTCGATCGCGTCGCGCAGCCGCATCGCCGATTCCAGCTGCCGCTGGACCAGCTCGAACCCTTCCAGCGCAGCCTGCCGGCGGCCCAAGTCGAGCGAGGCCAGGATCTGGTAGTTCGGTGACGTGGACGTGTGCGCCATGTAGGCCTCGTGGAACGCCTCGCGAGACTTCTGCGCGAAGTCCTGGTCGTGCACGTGGATCATCGAACCCTGCCGCAACGAGGTCAGCGTCTTGTGCGTCGACTGGGTGGAGTAGACCCGCACCCGGGTGGTGTCCGGGTCGGGCATCAGCCGATCCTCGACGAGCTCCCGGTCGCTGCGCTCGGTCTGGTCCCATTCCTCGTATGCCGCCCGGTATTCCGGGGTGCGCAGCTTCTCCACCAGGGTGCGCGCGGCGCGCATGCCGGTGCGCGGCCGGTAGATCGGGTGGAACCGCGCGAACGCCCACCACGCCTCGTCCCAGAGGAAGACCAGGTCGGGCTTGATCGCGAGGCATTCCTCCATGACGCGGCCCACGTCATACACGACGCCGTCGAAGGTGCAGTTGGTCAGCATGAGCAGGCGGACCCGGTCGAGTTTGCCGGCTGCCCGCAGATCGAGCAGGCGCTGCTTGATCTCCCGGATCGGCACCGCGCCATACATGGCGAATTCGTTGAGCGGGTAGGCGTCCAGGTAGGACACCTGCGCGCCGGCCAGCATCAGGCCGTAGTGATGGGACTGGTGGCAGTTGCGATCGACGAGCACGATGTCGCCCGGCCCGACCAGCGCCTGGGCGACGATCTTGTTCGCGGTCGACGTCCCGTTGGTCACGAAGAAGGTCTGCCGGGACCCGAAGGTCTCCGCCGCGCAGTCCTGCGCGTCGCGCAGCGGGCCGGTCGGCTCCAGCAGGGAGTCGAGGCCGCCGCCGGTCGCGGACGTCTCGGCCAGGAAGATGTCCAGGCCGTAGAACCCGACCATGTCGCGGATCCAGTGCGTGCCGACGATCGACTTGCCCTGCGAGATCGGCAGCGCGTGGAACGCCCCGGTCGGCCGGTGGGCGTAGGCGCGCAAGGCGTCGAAGAACGGGGTCCGGTAGCGGTGCATCACCCCGGCGAGAATGCTCTGGTGCAGATCGAGCGATCCCTCACGGGCGTGGAAGACGCGGCGGAAGTGGTGGCTCAGGCGACCGGCCATCTCCTCCACGCCGACCTCGGTCATCAAGTAAAGGTCGACCTCGGGACGTTCGCGAGCCATCCGCCGGGCCAGGATCTGCGCGCGCTCATCGGGGGTGTGGTCGGCGAGCTCGGCGCTCAGGTCCGGATCGATGAACTCGTCCAGGTCGGTGAGGTCGTGCAGCGAGCCGTGCGAGAACCTGCGCCGGATGACGCACGCCTGGATGTTGGCGTTGAGCCGCATGGCGACCAGCGCCTCCGGCCCGGAGCCGACCACGACGAGTTCGTAGACGAACTTGTCGTCCGCCCGGCGCCAGGAACGCATCTCCTCCCGCAGGTCGTGTTCCTGCTCGGGGGTGAGCGTGTCCACGACGAGCACCTCGAAGTAGGGCCGGTCGCTGTCGCTGTGCTCGAGCTCCGGCAGGTCGTCCTCGGATGCCTCTTGATTATCGCGCAGGGCCATCGACCCGTGCCGGTAGGACTCGGTCACCAGTGCCCGGTTGATCGATGCGACCAGGTGCAGCAGCCGCGGGTAGTCGGCCGAGGCGGCCAGCTCCTGCACCCGGGCGAACAGCTCCGGACCCGGGAAGGCCCAGAACTGCTCGATGGGCACCAGTGCGGTGCACTGCTCCATGATCGGCTCGACGAGTCCGTCGATCGGGGAATCTCGGCGCTGCGCGACGACAACGCGGTTCACGGCCTCTTCGAGGCGCGACCAGCAGTCGGCGCGGTAGCTCCACCAGCTGTTGTAGACACGGGTACGGGATCGACTGGCCACGACGCCTCCTGCGTAGTTAGGCAGCCCGCCTCCCATCACAATGGGGCGCGTGCGCTGATGCACGAACGACATTAGTGGAGTCCGACGTGCCAGGACGGTGAGTGCGAGAACTAATTGGACTCGATTTAGCTGCGGCGCGGTCCGGCCGTGGAACGCGGCTGTTCGCGCGCTCAACTGCCCTTCGGGACGCGTCCCATCAGGTAGAACTCCGCGTTCGGCATCAGGCCGCTCCAATGCACCAGCCGGTTGCTCATGGCGAAGAAGGCGGTGATGGTGCCGACGTCATACACGTCCTCCTCGGAGAGCCCGTGCTCGCGTAGCGAGTCGAGGTCGGCGTCGATGATCTCGGCCGGCCGGGTCGCCAGCTTCATCGCGGCCGCGATGATGGCGTACTGCCGGGCGTCGAGGTCGGCCTTGCGCCAGTCGGTCGCCAATTGGTCTGCGATGTAAGGGTTTCGGGCCCGGATGCGGGCGATGGCGCCGTGCGCGACGACGCAGTAGAGGCAGGAATTCGCGGCGCTCGTCGCCACCACGATCATCTCCCGGTCGGCCTTGCTGAGCCCCGGCGTCTCCCGGTCCATCAGCGAGTCGTGGAAATCGAAGAACGCCCGCATCTCGTCGGGCCGTTGCGCGATGCCGATGAACACGTTGGGAATGAAGCCGGACTTCTCGTCGACCGCCATGATGCGGTCCTGCAGGTCCTGCGGCAGGTCTGCGACATCCACGACGGGGAAGCGCTTCATGATCTCGGGATCCAGGTGGCTGGGCATCGTGGTCTCCTTGGGTAGCTGGGTGCGGCACCTCGATCGTGTCAGACCTGACCGTGCCTTCGGCTGGAGCAGCCCGGTCGCCGTGTGCCGTGGTGCGCGTGGCCTGCCTGCGGCCGGGGGGACTCTGTGCGGTGCGGGGTATCCGGTCCCGGCGGTGATCGCTGCTCTGCTGGTCGTAGCGGTGCGCGGCCGACCGCCCGGTGGCTCGGCTCAGTCTGAAGCCGGGCGTCACTTCGGTGTACTGGTCGGTGGTCCAGGACGACGAACTGCAACTGATCTCACAGAGCAGCGGCGACTGATGCTCCGGGCTCGCCAGGCGCATCTGCCGGTTCTGAAGCTCCGTCACAGCCCTTCGGCCTTGAGCAGCTGCCGTGCCAGCACCAGCTTCTGCACCTCGCTGGTGCCCTCGTAGATGCGAAAGAGGCGAGCCGCGCGGTAGAAGCGCTCGACGGGCACGGTGCGCATGTAGCCCATGCCGCCGTGGATCTGCACCCCTCGGTCGGCGACCCGGCCGAGCATCTCGCTGGCGAAGAGTTTGGACGCCGACGGTCCGAGCTTGCGGTCCGTGCCGTCGCGGAACTCGTGCGCTGCTTCCAGCGCCAGCGCTCGTGCGGCGCGCAGCTCGGCATACGACTCGCCGATCATGCCCTGGATGAGCTGGAAGGTGCCGATCGGCTTGCCGCCCTGCGTCGCGGTCGCGGCATGCCGCACCGACTCGTCCAGGATCCGCTGCGCCTGCCCGACGCAGATGGCCGAGATGTGCAGCCGACCCTTGGCGAGCGAGGCCATCGCGGCGTGGAAGCCGACCTCCTCCTTGCCGCCGATCAGCCGGTCGGTGCCGACGACGACGTCGTCGAAGAACAGCTCGCTGGTCCAGGCGCCCTCCTGGCCCATCTTCTTGTCGTGCGGGCCGATCGTCAGACCGGGGGAGTCGGTGTCGACCAGGAATGCCGAAATGCCTTTGGTGCCACTGGCGTTCGGGTTGGTGCGGGCGAAGACAACCAGCACTTGAGCCAGCTGGGCGTTGGTGATGAAACGCTTCGAGCCGGTGATCAGGTAGGTGTCGCCATCCTTGACCGCCGCGGTGCGCATGCCGCTCGGGTCGGACCCGGCGCCGTCCTCGGTGAGCGCGAACGAGGCGATCACTTCGCCGGAAGCGAGCCGGGGCAGCCACTGCTGCTTCTGCTCCTCCGTGCCGTAGTTGACCAGCACCTGGCCGGCGATGCCATTGTTCGTGCCGAACAGCGAGCGGTAGGCCGGCGTGGTGTAGCCGAGCTCCATCGCCAGGCGGACATCCTGCAGCGCGTCCAGGCCGATGCCGCCATACTCCTCGGGGATGGCCAAGCCGAACAAGCCCATCTGCTTGGACTCGGCGATCAGCTCGTCCGGGATGCGGTCCGCGGCCTCGATCTGCTCCTCGAGCGGAACGACCCGGGTGCGCACAAACTCGCGCACGCTGGCCAGGATGTCCGTGAAGTCGTCGTCGTCCATGGTGTTTCTCCTCGTTCTGACTTATGCGGTGAAGAGTGTCACGATCGTGGCCACGCGCACCGAGCGGTCGCCGGTTTCCGTCCTGGTGGCTGAAGGTCGTGCGTGCCGGAAGCGACCGTTGCCGAGAGGCCGTGAGCGCCGTCGATCACGCGCCAGTGACTCACCTTGGGGCCGTCGAACGATGCAATCGGAGTTGCCCTTCATACCAAGACTTTCCCACTGCGGCGGACTTGGCGGCCCGAGGGCGATCACGGTGGCGTGGTACTATATAGAATACTGAGAATTGCTGATGGGCGGCGTAGATGACACGCCGATCGTCGGTTCGACGTCGTTCGGAGGAAGTGCGTGCACAGGAGTCAGCTCAGTGACGACGTCGCTACCTACCTCCGTGAGCAGATTCTGGCGGGTGGATTTGTGCCCGGTCAGGCAGTCCGCACGGAGGCCGTCGGGAGGGATCTCGACGTATCTGCGACTCCGGTGCGCGAGGCGCTGCAAGCCCTGCGGGTGGAGGGGTTTCTCGACCTGGTGCCGCGCAAGGGGTTCACGGTCGCGCCGCTCACCGGCGAGGACATCCGCGACATTTTCGAAGCGTACGCGCTGATCGCAGGGGAGCTGACCGCGCGTGCAGCCGCCCGGGTCGATCCCGCGCAGCTGCAGGAGTTGCGCGCCGTGCACGAGCAACTCCTCGAATCGGCGAAGAACGGCGAGAATGAGCGACTGGAGCAGCTGAACCACGACTTCCACCGGCAGGTCTATCTCATCGCCGGATCCAAGCGGCTGCGCTGGGCGCTGAGCTCGTTCGCGAAATACGTGCCCAGCACCTTCTACTCCCAGATCGACGGGTGGCCGGAGGCTACCGCCGCCGACCACGGGGAGATCTTCGCCGCGCTGGAGAACCACGACGCGGACAAGGCGCGCGAACTCATGGCGCAGCACGTCCGCGACGCCGGGGAGAAGCTCTCGGAGTATTTCGCCAAGCGGCAGCGTTCGACGAAGTAGCTCACATGTGCCGGCCGCCGGTGACTTCCAGCACTGCGCCGGTGATGTAGCTGGACATGTCGCTGGCCATGAACAGGACGGCCTGGGCGATCTCGGCCGCCTCGCCCATGCGCCCCAGCGCGATCTCCTTGAGCCGGGTCTGCAGGATGTCCTCCCGCATGCCCTCGGTCATCGGCGTCCGGATCAGGCCCGGCATGACCGAGTTGACCCGCACGCCCGCGAAGCCGACCTCCTTGGCCGCGGCCTTGGTGAGGCCGAGGATGCCGGCCTTGGCCGCGCTGTAGTTGGTCTGGCCGAGCAGGCCGACCTTGCCGGAGATCGACGAGATGTTCACGATCGACCCGCCCTGCTCCTGCTCCCGCATCACGGCGGACGCGGCACGGGTGCCGAGCCAGGTGCCGCGCAAGTGCACGGCGATGACCTCGTCGAACATCTGCTCGGTCATCTTGCGCATAGTCGCGTCGCGGGTGATGCCGGCGTTGTTGACGAACACGTCGAGTGACCCGAAGCGGTCCACCGCGGCCCGCACGACCCCCTCGACGTCTGCGCCGTCGGCGACGTTGCACGCCACGCCAGCGGCGCGGTCACCGATGTTCAGGCGTGCCGCAGCGGCGCCGGCCGCATCCGCGTCCAGGTCGACGATCACGATGTTCGCGCCCTCGGCGGCGAGCGCCTCGGCGATCGCGTAGCCGATGCCCTGGGCGGAGCCGGTGATGACGGCGGTGCGCTGGTCGAGAAGTGCCATGGGTCTCTCCTTGGTTGTGGTCGTGGGTATTTCAGGAGGCGAGCACGCCGCGTGCACGCAGGTCGGTGAGGTGCTCGGCTGGGTCTCGCGGGTCCGCGACACCCCACTGCCTTTGTTCAGATCACCTCGAAGATCGCGGCCACGCCCTGGCCGCCGCCGATGCACATCGTCTCCAGCCCGCGACCGCCGCCGCGCCGGTGGAGTTCGTGCACGAGCGTCGTCATGATCCGGACGCCGGTCGCGCCCACCGGGTGGCCGAGCGAGATGCCGGAGCCGTTCACGTTCAGGCGGTCGATGTCGTCCAGCCCCCAGCCGCAGATCACGCCGAGCGCCTGTGCCGCGAACGCCTCGTTGAGTTCGATGAGGTCGATGTCGGACCAGGAGCGGCCGGTGCGGCGGAAGAGCTTCTCGACGGCCGGCACCGGGCCGAGACCCATCTCGGCCGGTTCACAGCCCACGGCCGTCCAGCCCTCCAGGAAGGCGATCGGCTCCAGGCCGTACTGGTCGAGCTTGTCCTCGGCGACGATCAGGCACGCGGCTGCAGCGTCGTTCTGCTGGCTGGCGTTTCCGGCGGTGGTCACGCCGTCCTTCATCAGCGGGCGTAGTGCCGCTAGCGATTCGACGGTGGTGCCGGGCCGCACTCCTTCGTCGCGGGCGAAGATCACCGGGTCACCCTTGCGCTGCGGCACCGAGACCGGGACGACCTCGTCGTCGAACGTGCCACGCTCCCAGGCGGCGGCGGCGTTCTGCTGGCTGCGGGCCGCGAAGGCGTCGGCTTCCTCGCGGGTGATGCTGTAGCGCTTCGCGACGTTCTCGGCGGTCTCGATCATCCCGGAGATGTAGCCGAAACGCTCCTCGGGCTGCGAGCGCTCCCGGCCCCGGTCGAGCCGGTCGTAGAAGGCGGCGTTTCCGGCGCGCTTCCCCCAGCGCAGGTTGGTCGAGTAGTACTCGATGTTGCTCATGCTCTCGACCCCGCCGGCGATCACGACGTCGGCCGCGCCAGTCTGCACCATCATCGCCGCCGTCGCGATTGACTGCAGCCCGCCGCCGCAGCGCCGGTCCAGCTGCATCCCGGCGGTGTGGATGGGCAGCCCGGCCTGCAGCGCGATCCAGCGGCCGACGCATGGCGTCTCGCTGTTCGCGTAGGACTGCGCGAAGACCACGTCCTCGATGGCTTCCGGGTCGATGCCCGAACGTTCGAGCACGGCCGTGACGACCGTCGCGCCGAGTTGCTCGACGGACACCGGCTGGAGGGACTTCCCGAAGACTCCGACACCCGTGCGGGCTGGGGCGACGATCGCGGCTCTGGTCATGGCTGGGCTCTTCTCTTGTCCTGGATGGTCGGGTGTTCCCGGCGACGCGTGAGGCTGCCGACAATCTAAGACGCGCACACAGGCCAACTTTCACCAGCCCCGACCAGGCCGAGGTCGACCCCGTCGCCACGATTGGAGGCTTTCACCGGGGTTGGGCTCGCCGCCCGGCAGCACCCAGTCCCCACGGCGTTCGAGGAGGAGCACGCGCGATCCGCGCAGGACGACCGCGGAGCATCTGATGACATTCGTCTTCACCTGTAATCACCTTCTACGAAGGGATCACAGGGGCCATCAGCGGTCAGCGGTTCGGGCACGGCGTGCCTCGGGCGGGCTCCATCACCGAGCCCGAACATAGCCACACGCCGTGACGAGCGCCGAAACATCGCGGCCCGCGCCATCGGCTACAGTGACAGCTGGTGATGGAGCCCGCCCGCGAATTTCGCGAACCGCCACCCGTGGCTGATGGCACCTTCGATCGATACGAAGGTGAGCCATGCCCATACTCCGCAATCGCCCCACGCCGTTGTACCCGCGGCCTCCCGACGAGCGCCGGCTCGCTCGACGGCCCCCGGCCGACACCCTGCACGACCTGAATCTCGACCAGGTCTTCGCCTCGATCAGTGCCGGCGCCGACGAATACCAGTTCGCAGAGATCTTCGAATGTCCGGCCGACGATCTCGAGGTGGTCGAGCACCGGCACGAGGTGTTCCGTGATCTCGAGAACGACGAAACACTCCACGTGCTGCGGGATTTCGTCGTCGACGCGGCAGCGGTCCGCACGCGGCTCGCCCAGAAACTGTATGACGACCTGCAGGCGCACCGGTGGTTCCTGGGCACAGTGCTCGCGCATTGTCGGGCGGTGGCCGCGGCGGGGGACGGCCTCGCGGGCGCTCCCGTGTCGTCGGCGGGTTTGTGTGCATTGCGCGGGCGGCTGGCGGCATACCGGCAGAGCACGGAGTTCACGGAGCTGTTCGACCAGGCCACACGCCTCGACAAGGCGTTCGAGGAGCTGCGGTTCGTCGTGTTCACCCACGCCGGCAAGATCACCGTCGCCGCGCCCGGCGACGAACCCGACTTCGCCGGGTCCGTGCTCGCGACCTTCGAGCGATTCGCGAGTGTCGGGTCCGGAGAACGCAGGGAGGAACACCGCGGGACCCACCAGCTGGACCGGGTCGAGTCCGCCGTGCTGCATCTGCTGAGCCAGCTCTATCCGAAGCTGTTCACCGATGCGGCCGAATTCCACCGCAACAACGCCGGATTCGTCCCGCAATGGCTGCAGGACGATGAACGTGAAGCAGCCTTCTTCCTGCAGTACGTCGACTTCATGCAGTCTCTGGACGCGGCAGGCACCCACTGGGTGCTGCCCACGCTGTCGCGCACGGACCGCACCGAGCGCGTCGTCGCCGGGTGCGACGTCGCCCTGGCCCGCCAGCTGGCCAAGGACCACCGGCGGTGCGTCGCCAATGACTGGCAGCTGACGCCGCCGGAGCAGATCCTCGCGGTCTCCGGTCCCAACCAGGGCGGAAAGACCACCACGGCAAGGATGTTCGGCCAGTTGCACTACCTCGCCTCACTCGGTCTGCCGGTGCCAGCCGTCGAGGCGCGCCTCTTCCTCCCTGATGCCGTCTACACGCACTTCGAACGCGCTGAGAGCATCGAAACGCTCGCCGGCAAGCTGGAGGACGAGTTGCGCCGCGCCAGAAGCCTGTTGGAGCGGGCCACCAAGGACAGCGTGGTGATCTTCAACGAGACGTTCGGCTCGACCTCGCTCGCCGATGCCTACGCGCTCGGTGCGAGCGTCCTGCGACGCGTCATCGATGTCGGCGCGATCGGTGTCTACGTCACCTTCGTCGACGAGCTGACCCGGCTGGACGAGCACGTGGTCAGCATGATGAGCACCACGGACACCAGCGACGACTCCGTGCGGACGTTCAAGGTGGTCCGCAAGCGGGCCGACGGGAAGGTGCACGCAGCCGCGATCGCCCGGCGGTATCACCTGACGTACCAGGACATTCGGCAGCAGGTGGCTTCGTGAGACCGCACCTGCTCTTCGCCGACAAGGACCTCGGTGAGCCGCCCGAGAGCGTGGCACCGCTGGTCGCGGACCTGGTCACCGATCTGGAGCTCGAGACGCTGCTGACCGCAATGGCCGGGGACGACCCCCTGGTGTACGACGTGTGCGCTCAGGTGGTGACGGCGACCGACACCACACCGGAGACCGTCCGCTACCGGCAGGAGATGCTGGCCGACGCGCTGGCGCACACCGCCGAGCTGCGAGAGCTCTACACCATCGCCGGCCAGGCGATGGCCGACGAGCGCAAGATCTACCGCACGACGTTCGAGTGGCGTTCCGAGGCGACCCTGCGGCGTGCGGTCCGCGTCCTGCGCCGACTGCTCGGGGCGGTGGCGCAGCTGCGTGAAGTCACTGATTCCCTGCAGGGCCAAGCGCATTCGGCGGCACTGCGTGAGATGTGCCGAACGCTCAGCACGGAGTTGGGCGATGCCTATCTGCAGGAGGCGCGCCAGCGCATCGATGAGCTGGAACTCACGCACGGGCTGCTCGTGTCGGCGTCGCTGGACCAGGGTGATGCCGTCTCCGGCATGCGCCCGAAGCTGGCGAACCTGTCCGGCAACCGGCTGATCGGGCGACGTCCACGGCTGAGCAAACCGAATTTCTCCTACACGATCGCCGACCGGGACCAGGCCGGCATGGAGGCGTTCAGCAGCTTCCGGGACAGGAGCCTGACTCAGGTCGCGCACGCCGCGGACACATCGGCGACGCACATCCTGACGTTCCTGAGCTGCCTGCGGCGCGAGGTGGCGTTCTACCTCGGGTGTGCGCGACTGCACGCATCCCTCGACGACCTCGGTGTGCCGGTGTGCGTTCCGGCCGTCATCGACACCGGCGTCCGGGCGCTCAACGCCACCGAACTGCGCGACGTGCCGCTCGCGCTGCGGACCAGCAGTGCCCCTGTCCCGGTGACGGTGAAGGCCGCCGACGCGCCGCTCATCGTGGTGACGGGTGCCAACCGCGGCGGCAAGTCGACGGCTCTGCGCGCGCTCGGCGTCGCACAGCTGATGGCGCAGGCCGGGATGTTCGTCGCCGCCGACGCGTTCGAGTTCGCAGTGTGCGCAGGAGTTTTCACGCACTTCAAGCGCGAGGAAGACGCGTCGATGGAGCACGGAAAGTTCGACGAGGAACTCGATCGGATGGCCCGCATCGTCGAGGCGATCAGCCCGGGGTGTCTGCTGCTCGCGAACGAGTCCTTCGCGTCCACGAACGAGCAGGAGGCGTCGGACGTGGGCTTCGACGTCCTCACCGCGCTGGTCGACAGCGGGGTGACCGTCGTCCTGGTCACACACCTGTTCACCCTGGCGCAGCAGCTGTATGACGACTCGCGCCCGTCGCGCTTCCTGCGCGCCGAGCGAGGCGCGGACGGCAGGCGTCCCTACCAGCTGGAGCCCGCGCCACCGTTGCGGACGAGCTTCGGCGGCGACATCTACCGCGCCGTGTTCGGGGTCGCGCTCGATGACCACGGGCTGCCGGCGCAGGGTGCGTCGAGCGATCCGCCCGGTCGTCGGCGAGTCGTCCGATCGGCACCGGAATCCGCTTCGTACCAGACCGACTGAAAGGACCGCCATGCCCTCAAAGGAACCACTCCGGATCACCGGCATCGACGCCGAGCAGATTCTCGACTCCCGCGGTCACCCCACCCTGCACGTGGAACTCACGGCCGGTGACGGTGCGGTCCACCACGGTTTCGCGCCGTCCGGGGCCTCCACCGGCGAACACGAGGCGCGCGAACTGCGCGACGGCGGGCCGGAATACGGCGGTCTGGGAGTGACCAACGCGATCGCTGTCGTGGCCGGCAAGATCGAGCCGTTGCTGCGCCACGGGCAGTGGACCTGCCTGGACGACATCGACGACGCGCTGCAACGCACGGACGGGACCGGGCACTTCGCCCGGATCGGATCCAATACCGCCGTCGCCGTCTCCACCGCGTGCGCGCGGGCGTTCGCCGCACGCGACGAGCTTCCGCTCCACGCGTGGATCGCCGCGCGCCTCGGGACGACGCCGACGCTTCCGGTGCCGCACTTCAACGTCGTCAACGGTGGCATACACGCCGCCAACGGGCTGGCCTTCCAGGAGTTCCTGGTGGCTCCGACCGGCGCGTCGACGATGGCCGAGGCGGTGCGGATGGGTGCGGAGATCTACGCCGCGCTGGCCGGTCAATTGCGGAGCCGGTTCGGCACCGTCGGCGTCGGCGACGAGGGCGGATTCGCCCCGGACACCGACGACGAGCGGCAGATCCTCGGTGTGCTCGTGCGCAGCATCGAGGATGCCGGGTTCACCCCGGGACACGAGGTGCAGATCGCCCTGGACTCGGCTGCGAACGGCTTCTATGACGGTCGCGCCTACCGGCTGCACGGCCGCTGGCGCACCGCAGATCAGTTGCTGGACCGGTATGACGAGCTGGTCCGCGATTTCCCGATCTGGAGCCTGGAGGACCCGTTCGACGAGTCGGACCGGCCGGCGTGGCGTGCGTGCGTCGATCAGCTCGGCGGTCGCGTGCAGGTGCTGGGCGACGACATCTTCGTCACGGACGCGCGCCGCATCCGGCAGGGTGCGCAGGACGGCATCGCGACGGCGGCGCTGATCAAACCCAACCAGATCGGCACGGTCACCCAGACGTTCGAGGCATTGCGCACGGCCCGCGAGGTCGGGCTTGCGGCGATGATCTCGCACCGGTCCGGGGAAACACTCGATACATTCATCGCCGACCTCGCCGTCGGTGCCGGTGTGGGTCAACTGAAGGCAGGCGCACTGGCACGCGGGGAACGGGTGGCGAAGTACAACCGGCTCACTCGGATCGAGGAGCTGCATCCCGAATTGCGTTATGCCGAGCTACGTTCCAGCTGAGCTGCCTGGCTACGGCGATGGTGCCGACCGAAAACTGACCCTCGGCGCGGTGATCGGTGCCTGGTGGCTCTGGTGCCTTCTACGGTGGTGCTGTGACCGGCGAGATCGAACTCCACCTACCCACCGGATCTGGTGCGTATTCCGGGGAGCAGTTGACGGTGCTGAAGGACGGACATCAGGCGGCTGTCCGGCTGGTCCGGGATGTCTTGCAGCTGGACCGTCTCGATGTCTTCGCTGTCGACGCACCCGACATGGTGATCCCGAGTTGGGGTTGCGGTGGATGTACCTACAGTGCGCGATCCGTGGTCCTTGCGGTCGATTCGTCACACCCGGCGACGATGTCTGCGGTGCGCACGACTCTGGTCCACGAGTTTCACCACGTTGCGCGCGAGCGGGGACCTGGGTGCGGTACAAGCCTTCGAGATCGCGTTGTGTCCGAGGGCCTGGCCATGTTGTTCGAGGAAGAGATCCTGGGCGCGGCGTCGGAGTTCGCACATCAGACCATCACGGACGATCAGGTCGGGCGAATGATCGAATCGTTGGACGAGGACCCCGCCGATGACGGTCGGTGGTGCTTCCACGCCGGTGACATGCCCCTGTGGCTGGGCTACACGGTCGGTTATCGATGGGCCCGCTCCTACGCCCAAGCGTGCGGGTTGAGCGCAGCCGCCTTGGTGAACATCTCCGCCAAGGAGGTAACCGCGCACAGCCCCGCACGAAGCGACGAACTGACACGGCCGGACGGCCGGGTTTGAGTGTCAGCGTAGTTCGATGAGGCGCTGACCATCTTCGATCAGGCGCACAATCTCGTCGATCAGCGGCTCAAACCACGCCAGCAGAACGGTGCGGCGGGTATTGCCAATCCGCACCCAGACCACCGATGGTGCTTCACCGCCGTGGGCAATCATGTTCGAGAAGTCTTGGTCCTTGGCCACGATGACAGCCTGATGGTCGAGCGCGAAGCGCCACAGTTCCCGGTCGGATGCGTCACCCGGCCCGATGTCGATGACGTGGTCGGCCTCGTGTCCGTGCTCGCGCAGAAGTCGGGCCAGCGCCGGTGGCAACTGGGCGTCGACGAGGAACCGCACGGCCTACGAGGCGGTCAGGATCGCGTGGTCGGCCTGCGCCGCGGCGTACTCGAGGCAGGCCTTGATGTCGTCCGCCGTGAGATATGGGTAGTCCCCAAGGATTTCAGCCTCGTTGGCACCTGCGGCCAGCAGGGCGAGCACGTCGCCGACACGCATACGGGTTCCACGCACCGTCGGACGCCCGTGGGCGACCTCCGGGTCGATGGCGATGCGATCAAGGAGCGGCATGCATCGAGGATAGCCGGGTCCACGCGTTGCGGGACGCCGTGACGGCCGGATGGGGGACCTCGGCCGAGGAATACCGCAGGATCGAACGCGTGAGCCACCGAGACCGGGAACGCTGATGACGCCGCCGACGCTCCCGTCATCGAGCCCGCCACGCTGCTCTTCTTGCCGCACGACGACGAACTCCCGCAACGAGCAAGGAGCAAACCTGCTCCTGTCGCAAGGCTCCCGGTAACGACAGCACGATGACTCACTCCACGGACATGACACCCTTCACCTCGTCACAATGGAACTGGTCGGACACCGCGACTGCACAGGGTGGGGAACGCGATCAGCGAGCTTGGCGGTGCCGGCCTCGGTGGGCATCAGTGGTTCTCCTGCAGCTTCGTGCAGATCCCGGTGACGAGGCCGAGGAACGCCTCGGCCTCGCCCGTAGCTGCTGGGGTTGCTGGTTCGGTAGACGTGGCCCTTTCTCACCGCCTTGAGCCGACGCCAGAGTGGTTGGGCGACCAGCGTCGTTGCCTCCGCCGTCGGCTTCGCGCCGTTATCCCACAGCACGATGACGTCGGCGTCCGCAAGCGCGTCCAGCCGCTCCGAAGAGAACTGCGTTCCGTCGACGCCGGTGAGGTTGCGCTCCGCCGTGCCGAGTATGCAGCCGAGCCGGGTGTATTCGGGGCCGTACAGGACGGCGCCGGGAGTCGGCGCCGAGCATGCGGCGGCGGACGAGTACCGGCAGGTCAGCGATGGGGCGGTCAGCGCCGCACTGCACGCGACCTCGTCGGCGGCGATCATCTCCGCCGTCGGGTCGCTGCTCGGCGGCGTCTATCTCACCCTCGTCGCGGGTGTCGGCGGGTGGCTCGCCTTACGAGGACATCTCGGGCTGGGTGAGCTCGTCTCCGCGCTCGGACTGGCCCGGTTCGTGATCTCACCGATGCAGGTGGTCTCCGGAACGAGCGCGGCGTACGCCCGTGCACTGGCATCCGCGGGCCGGATCCATGAGGTGCTGATCGCCGAGCCCGCCTTGTCGCGGCACGCCGGCCGACCGGGCTGCCCCTCTGGCCGGAGAGGCCGTCGGTGGCGGTGCGGTTCGACCGCGTCGAGGTGTTGCCGGGCGGTCCTGTGCTCGATGCAACCGCCCGCGCAGGAGCGCTGACCGGTATCGTGTGTGACGAGCACGCAGATGCGGCTCGGCTGCCCGATTTGCTTGCGCGCGAATCGGATCCGCCAGCCGGGCGGCTGCTGTTCAGGCTTGCGGACGGTCGCGACATCGGCATCGCCGACCTTGCCCTGGACGCACTGCGCAGGACCGCGCTCGTCTCACCGCATGACGCCGTGCTCCTGCCGGGCAGCATCGCCGACAACCTGCGTGCACTGACCGCCGACGAGCGCGCGGTGACCGATGCGACGCGGGCCGCGCAGGCCGACCAGGTGCTCGAGACGGTGCCGGCGGGCGCGGATGGCCTCGTCGGCGATCGTGGTGAGACGCTCTCGGGCGGCCAACGTCAGCGGGTCTCGTTGGCTCGTGCGTTAGCGGCCGAGCCGCCGGTGCTGGTGCTGCACGACCCCACGACGGCAGTCGACGCGGCGACCGAGGATCTGATCGCCCGGCGCACGGCCGGATTGCGGGCCGGCCGGACTACGATCGTCGTGACCACCAGTCCGGCGTGGCTGGCTCGCTGCGACCGGGTGGTGCACCTTTCCGGGAACAGTTGTGTGACCGGTAGCCACGCCGAACTGCTTGATCATGACCCGGCATACCGACTGGCGGTGCGGCGATGACCACCGGGATGTCGACGGCAGTGTATGACGGAGCGGCTCGTGAGAAGTCCGGGCGTGCCCTGCTCCCGGTCGCGACCGGTGCCGACACCCGGCGGCAGGTCCGGATCCTGATGCGGGGCCGCTCGCGAGCGCTGCTCGCGGCTGTCTTGGTCTTACTCGCCGACAGCGTGCTGGGGCTTGCCAGTCCCATCGCAATCGGCTGGATCACCCAGGCGATCGCCGACCACCGGCAGGTGGCTGCCCTGATCGCGCCGGTCGTCCTGCTGGCGGGTGCCGCAGTAGCGGGCGCCGTCAGCAGCTGGGGCTCGACCGTGCTGCTGGCGCGGGTCGTGCTGCCGGCCGTCGGGCGGTTGCGCGAGCAGGCTCTGAGCGCGGCCGTGGAGCTGCCGATCGATGAGGTCGAGGCGGGCGGAACAGGGGACCTCGTCTCGCGAGTCTCCGGCGACGTGGACCGGATCAGCGACGCGGCCGAGGGGTCGCTGGGCAGCTTCCTGGGCGCCGGGCTCGCCATTCTCGCGACCCTGGCCGGGCTGGCAAGTCTCGATTGGCGATTCGCGCTCGCCGGCCTGCTCGCCGTGCCGATCCAGGCCATCACCCTGCGGTGGTATCTGCGCGCTTCCCGGCCGATCTACGCGGGGGGCCGGATCGCCGACGGACGACGTGCGTCGGCGTTGCTGGCCGGCTTCGCGGCGCTGCCCACGCTCCGGGCGCTGCGCATGGGCGACCGGCAACGCGATCGTATCGAGGCGTCATCTGAGGCGGCGATGGACTACGAATTCCGTGCGACCCGGGTCGCCACCAGATTCTTCGGGCGGCTGAACAGTGCCGAATTCGTCGGACTGGGCGCGATCCTGGTCGTCGCGTTCGTGCTGGTGCGAGACGGTCGTGCCAGCATCGGAGCAGCCACGACGGCTGCGCTGTTCTTCGCCGGGCTGTTCGACCCGATCAACACCGTTCTCGGTGTCTTCGACTCCATCCAGCAGGCCGGGGCCGGTCTGGAGCGACTGGTCGGTCTTACCCTCGCCGGACCCGATCGCGCGGGGCAGCCCATCGCGGCGGTCCCGGCAGCGCTGGTGAAACCGCCCGCGCTGGAGGCAGACGGGCTCAGTTTCGGCTACCTGGACGGCCCCGATGTGCTGCACGAGGTGAGCGTGTATGTCGCCCCCGGCGAGCACGTAGCGGTCGTCGGCACGACCGGGTCCGGGAAGTCCACTCTCGCAACGCTGCTCGCCGGTCTGCGTTCGCCGCGCTCCGGGCGGATCACGCTCTCGTGGAACGGTTCCGGCGCCGCTCAAGGATCCTCTTGGTTGCGTCATGAGGTGGCGCTGGTGACGCAGGAGACGCACGTCTTCGCCGGCACGATCACGGACAACCTACGACTCGTGCGCCCGGACGCCGCGGACGGCGACCTCGCGCGGGCACTCGAGACGGTGGGTGCGAACTGGGTGGCTGCGCTGCCCGACGGCGTGCGGACGGTCGTGGGCAGCGGTGGCACGCCGCTGTCCGCCAGCCAAGCCCAGCACCTCGCGCTCGCCCGGCTCGTGCTGCTGGACCCGCCGGTCGTGGTGCTGGACGAGGCGACCGCGGAGGCGGGCAGCGACGCCGCGCGCAGCCTCGACGGTGCGGCGGCCGCCGTGCTGCGCGGGCGGTCAGCCGTGGTGATCGCGCACCGGCTCAGTCAGGCGGCGGATGCCGACCAGATCATCGTCATGGACGGCGGGCGGATCCTCGAACGCGGCACGCACGAGCAGCTGCTCGCAGTCGACGGCGCGTACGCGAGGTTGTTCGAGGCGTGGTCCAAGGACTGGGCAGGCACCAGGCCGGCCGTCGACTCCTGAGCCGGCGCGACACCCACCGACTCACGTGTGGGAGTCGATGGTCTGCAGGAACCGGTGAGTCAGCTGCGCGATCTGGTCGGGCCGCTCGTCGAGGGCGAAGTGGCCGGCGTCCAGCAGGTGAATCTCGGCGTTAGGGACATCACGTGAAAACGCTTCTGCCTCAGCGGATTCGAAAGACGGATCGAACCGCCCCCAGGTGACCAGTGTCGGTGGCTGGTGGGTCCGGAGCCATTGCTGCCACTGCGGATAGCTGGCGACGTTGGTCTGGTAGTCGAAGAACAGGTCCGTCTGGATGTCGGCCTGTCCCGGCCGCGACAGGAAGGCGAGCTCGTCGGTCCACAGGTCGGGGTCGTAGCGCTCCGGATGGGGGCTGGTGCCGATGTGCCGCCCGCGGGTGGCAGCGGGTGAGAAGAAGTTGTCCCGGAAGTCAGCTTCATGCTCCGCACGGTTCACCCAGAACTGCCGGCGCACCTCCCACAACGGGCCGAGCCCGTCCTCGTGCGCGACGGTGTTCTGGACGACCAGCGCCTGCACCCGCTCCGGCCGCTGCACGGCCAGCCGGAAGCCGACCGGACCGCCATAATCCTGCAGGAACAGCGCGTAGCGTGTCAGCCCCAGAGTGTCGACGAATGCGCTGACGACCGCTGCGAGATTGTCGAAGGTGTAGGAGAAGTCCGTAGGGTCGGGAGTAGCGCTGTGCCCGAACCCGGGATAGTCGGGCGCCACCAGATGGAACGCGTCGCTCAACCGGGTGAGCAGCGGCTCCCACATCCGCGACGACGACGGAAAGCCGTGCAACAGCAGGATCGTTGGGGCATCGGCCGGGCCGGCCTCGCGGTAGAAGATGTCGAGCCCGTCGACATCGACGGTGCGGTAGGTGGTCATCATGCCTCTCTTTCGATGGGTGCCGGGTAGGTCCGGTCGGCGGTGCCTCGGACGCCCACATCGGGCTTCAGGTGCAGCACGAGCGCGAGACAGGTGAGTCCGAAGCCGGCCCATGGCACGAACGCTGCGAGCACCGCGGCGCTGGTGAAGAGTGCGAATGCCATTGTCGACCGATAGCGCGCGATCCTGCGCTGCTGCTCGGAGAGTTCACCGCAGTCCCGCAGCACTCGGCGCTCGAACACGTTGTAGGTCGCGTCCGCGCAGACGAACAATGCGGTGTAGACAGCCACAGGTGCCGCCGCGAGCCTGGTTTGTGCGATCCACGCGGTGGTGAATGGCACCAGCGACACAAAGAACAGATGGACGAAGTTGATCCAGATGATCGGCAGCGAACTCTCGTGAACCAGCCGCGAGATGTAGTGGTGGTTGATCCAGACGATGGCGATGAACACGTAGCTGACCAGATAGGCCACCGCAGGTTGCCACATGGTGATCAAGGCGGACAGGTGTGGCGACTTGGGCGCGTGCAGTTGCAGCACCATGATCGTGACGATCACGGCGAAGACGCCGTCGGAGTATGTCGAGAGCCGATCGGTGTCGCGCGACTTGTCGGCCGGCATCGCTCACCCGTCGAATGCTGAACGCATCAGCCCGTCGGTGAGGGTGGCGATCGTATCCGCCTCTTCCTCCAGCGCGAAGTGGCCCGTGTCCAGCAGTTCCACCCGCGCATCCGGCACGTCGGTCCGGTACGCATCGGCACCCGGCGCGATGAAGAACGGGTCGTTCTTGCCCCAGGCGACAACGACTTTCGGCTGACGGCTGCGCAGCCAGGCCTGCCACTGCGCATACTGCGGCGGGTTGGTCTGGTAGTCCCACAGCAACGCCTGCATGTAGTCCGCGCGCCCGGGCCGGTCCAGCACCAGCTGGTCGGCCACCGCCTGTTCCGGGTCGATGAGCTCGGGATCGCGCGCTCCCGCCTGCCATTGGGACTGCGTGCCGGCGAGGCCGACGAATGCATCGATGGTGGCCTGTCCGGCTGCGCGATCCTTCCACCAGTCGGAGATGGCACTCAGCCCGGACCCGAGACCTTCGGCATACGCATTGCCGTTCTGCACGACGAGGCCGCGCACCCGCTGATCGTGCTCGAGGGCGATGCGGAAACCCACCGGAGCGCCGAAGTCGAACATGTAGACCGCGTAGTCACCGATGCCCAGCGCGTCGATGGTCTTGGCGGTGACCTCGGCCAGCCGGTCGAAGGTGGGCGCCTCGGACAACGGGTCGGAGCTGCCGAACCCGGGGTAGTCGATCGCGACCGCGTGCCAATCAGGGGCAACGCGGTCTATCAGCCGGACGTAGGCGCGGGTGCTGGACGGATAGCCGGGCAGCAGCACGAGCGTGGGCCGGTCCGTGTCGCCCGCCTCGCGGACGAAAATCTCCAGGCCGTCGACGGAGATGGTGCGGTGACGGATTGCGGACATTGCTTGTCTCCCTTCGGATTTCGGGTATGACGAGACAGTCAGAAGGCGCGGCCGGCGGCGGCCGCCTGCTCCAGCGCGACGGCTCGGTCCTCGTCGCGAGTAGCCGTCCGGACGGTGGGCTGCCACCTCACCTCGGCGACGTCCTCGATGCCGACGAAGTGCAGCCAGTCGGTGAAGAACGTGGAGTGGAAGTCGCGTCCGAAAGCCGGCGGCGCCCCGACGGCATACACCCCGCTGGTGTAGACGACGGCGGCCTTCTTACCGCTCAGCAAGCCGCTATAGCCGGTGACCGGGTCGAAACCGAAGGCCCATCCGGGCTGGGTGATGATGTCGATCCACTGCTTGAGCACATAGGGCACGCCGCCGTTCCACATCGGGACGGAGAACAGGTAGGTGTCGGCGGCCGCGAAGCGGTCGAAAACCTCGCGAGCGGAATGCCATTCGCCGCTCTGTTCCGGGCTGGGCTCACCACCGGCGAAGGCGGCCATCTTGGCGCCGGCTGCGAGGCGGCCGAACTGGGGGAGTGATCCGTCGAACAGATCGAGGTGCTCGACGGTCACGTCAGGTCGAGTGGCGCGGTGGTTGTCGAGGAATTCCTGCGCGATCGCGCCGCTGTCGCTGTCCGTGCCGCGCGGGCTGGACGAAACGTAGAGCAAGGTGGTCATGGCCGGTATGTCCTTCGTGGTTGAGGTATGACGGTGCCGCAATCAGCGATCGCGGTGGTTGCGGAGGTTTCAGGACTCGGTGTGCTCGCGCACGTACCGGATCATGCCGAGCACATCCTCGGGGACCAGCCGGCCGATGGCGCCGCTGGAATAGACGCTGACCAGGACCTTTCCGGCCGGGTCGAGCACGAAACCGGTCGACTGCAGGTAGACCGGGTCGGGGTTGACGAAGGCGCCGGTCGCCGCTGATACGGCTGCCGCGTCCGCGCTGTGACCGACCGGGAAGCTCAGGCGGTGCTTGGTGATCAGGCCGGCAGTGGTCTCTTCATCGTCGACGGTGAGGGCCGCGACCTTGATGCCTCCCGCCGCGAAGGTGTCCGTGGCACGCTGGAACGCACGCAACTGCGCATTGCAGTAGGGGCACCACGCACCGCGGATGAACAGCACGACGGCGAAGTTGCCGGCGAATTCGTCCGGAAGCGTGAGGCTTTCGCCTCCCGGGATGTTCAGGGTCAGGTCCGGGAACTGGTCACCGGGGCTCAGCAGGCTCATGGGCTCTCCTCAATCGGCTGGCGAAACGCTGTCACCCTGGTTAGTGCGTGCAGCGCCGCCGGTCTTACCGGAGGAGTTGACCCGAAATCGTCGGTGTCAGGTCACGAGTCGTCGTGCTCGGACGCGGTGATTGCGGCGAGCAGACCATCGAAGTCCTCGCCGCACGGTCCACAGGCGGCGAGATGAGCGGCGACACCGGGATAGCGGGTCGCGGCTTCGCCAGGGTCCGACGCCACCAGTTCGGCATACACATGCAGCAGCCTGATCGCCTCGTCGCACGCGACGTCGTCCGGGTCGGTCTGCAGGAAGTGCCGCAGCTGCTGCGGGATCGGTTTCGTCATCCGTCCTCCTCCAGATACCCGCCCGCCACCAGTGCGGCGCGCAGCTTGCGTCGTGCGTCGAACATCATCTTGTAGATCGCGTTCCGGGTCGACCCGGTCTGCGCCACGAGAGTGTCGAGAGGTATGCCGCGCACCACCAGCGCGACGAAGATGGCCCGCTGCTTGACGGTCAGACTGCCGTCGACCGCGTCCCGGATCGCGCACACGAGATCGCGTTGGCCGGCATACTCCTCGGGCCGGAGGCCGAACCGATCCGGCAGTCGTTCCCAGTCCTCGGCATCCAGCGAGGTCGTCGGGTGTCGCGTCCAGTAGTGCCGGCCGAGCTTGCTGGAGACCTCCAGGATGGCGAACTTGTATGCCCACGTGGTGAATCGGGACTCACCGCGGAAATCTTCCAGCTTCGCCGTGATCGACACGACGGCATCTGCGGCAGCCTGGTAGGCCAGGTCATCGAGCTCCGGACCGGCCAGGCCGTGGCTGCCGCGGCGCCGGTTGAGTTCGGACCGGGCGATGCGCAGCAGCATCTCGTGCAGCCTGCCGACGGCGTCGTCGTGGCCGATGCCGCTGTCCTGCAGCGCAGCAATCCAGTGAGCACTCTCCGAGTCCACGCCCGTGATCCTATGCCGAGCGTGGACTCGGAGTTGCACATCAGCTCGCGACAATGCCTTCGGCGCCGATCCCGTTGGGGATGGTGACCGAACCGGTCATGGCCAGCCCGCCGCCGGGCTTGATCCGGTAGGAGTCGACGACCCCGCCGACACCCGTCTCGACATACAGGAAGCCGTGAGAGGTCGCCGCGTCCACGGTGCCAGGGTTGGTCGCCGCCGTGCCCTTGCTGGTAAGCATTCCGGCGCGGTCGGTCCGGTAGATCGAGACGGTGCCGCTGCCGGCGTTGGAGGCGTACGCCGTGTTGTGGGAGGTGACCAGCCAGCAGGTCGCCGTCTGCCCGGTGGCCGCGCTGTCCAGCGCAGTCAGCGATCCGTTGCGGTTCACCGTGAAGGTCGCGACCTTGTTGGTTGCGGCCTCGGTGATCACGAGGTGTCCGTGTGCGTCGAAGTCGAAACCGAAGGGCACCGTGCCCGGCAGCGAGGTGGTCGTGGGAGTGGCGGCTGGTCCGAACGGTCCGACCGCGAAGGACAGAACGCTGTTGCCGCCGTTCTTGGTGGAGATCAGCAGCTGGCGCCCGTCCGGAGTGAAGCCGATCTGGCCCGGAGTGCTGACGAACTCGTTCGGCTGTCCGGGCGCCGAGGTGTTCAGGTTGAGGTGGCGCTGCCAGAAGGGGATCCGGATCAGCACTCCGCCGAACTGGACGAAACCGGACACGGTGCCGCCGTCGCGCGCGTTCAACACGAAGACCTGGCTGCCGTGGACGGCGATGCTGACCGGGAAGTCGCCGCCCGTCGGCACCACCTGCAAGCGGGTGAGCCGGTCGCCCCACACCGAGAACACGGTGACCGTGTCGCTGCCCGCGTTGACGGTGTAGAGGAGGTGCGCCCGCGCGTTGTAGGCGACGGAACCTTCGCTGGACAGATGGTCGGCGACCGAACCCGACAGTTGCCCGCCCTTGCCGCCCGTCGGGTAGCTGCCGGCCTCAGTGAGGCTGCCGTTCGCGGAGCGGTCGTAGGCGATGACGCTGTTCCCGGAGGTGGAGTTGTTCTGGACGAATACGGCCCCGGCGCGTGTGTGGCCGTGGTGCTGAGTCGCGGCGTGGGCCGGCGCGGCGAAGACGGTGCCTGCGGCGGCGGCCAGCGCAGCAGCGGATGCGATCTTCGAGATGGTCTGCATGACGCTCCTTGAGTGCTCGGGTGGAGTTGCCCGGAGTTTGCTCCGGCACCTGGTTAGTGGCAGCGGTCGGACCGTTCATTACTGGACTCGCGTGCTCGGCTTGCTCACCAGGATCGGGGTCAGGATTCCCGTCCCAGTCCAGCCAGCGCGTAGCACGCCGTGATGCCCACCAGGACGGCGAAACAGCTGAGCGTGCTGCGCAGGCTGAAGTGCTGCAGCGCGACGCCGACGCCGATGACCGGGGCGGACAGAGCCACGTAGCCGGCGAGGAAGAACCCGGCGAGCGTCTCCGCAGTTCGCTCCTTCGGCGACAGCCCGGTGACGACCGCGAGGCTGACGGTGAACAGTGTCGAGCCACCCGCGCCGATCAGCGATCCGGCGCACAGGAACATCACCACGAAAGCCGCGGTCGGCGCCGAGGTGAGCCACACCGACAGGGCAAGCAGTGCCAGACCGGCGATCATCAGGACACCGGCCGCCGTGGTCTGCCGACGCTGCGCGAGCCGGATCGTGATGGCCACACTGGCCACACCGGTGGCGTAGACGATGAAGAGCAGCACGCCGGTGAGCAGGATCGAGATGTGCCCGAGACGCTGGCCGAGGATCGTGCCGGCCAGGCCGACGAAGAGTCCGAAGAGTGCGAAAACCGTTGCGACGCCTGCTAATGCTGCGCCATACCGGCGTCGGTGCTGGTGCGGAACGCTGACGCGCTGCACGTGGTATGCCGGCCGCGGAACCATCCGGTCGCGGGTCTCCGGTGCGAACAGCAGCGCCGCGAAGCCGGCGACGAAGATGACCAGCATCACCAGGTATGGCGAGACCAGCGAATGCCCGGCGACCTCGGCCACGAGGCCGGTGAGCAATGGCCCGGCTCCCAGCCCTCCGATGGCCACGGCGGTCGACAGCAACGCCAGATTGCGCGCTTGCCCGGCCAGGCGATGACCTGCGAACAATTCACCGAGATAGGCCGTGGCCGTGGATGCCGTGACGCCTACCGAGAGCCCGCACAGGACGCGAGCGGCGAACAGGCCGGGCAGGCCGGGGCGGGCGATGAAGGTCACGGCGCTGAGGGCATCGACGGCCAGTGCTGCGGCCAGCACCGGGCGACGCCCGAACGTGTCGGACAGGTGGCCCGCACAGATCAGACTGACGGTGACTCCGACCGCGTATGCCGCGTAGACCAGCGTGATGACCAGCGGGGAGAGGTGATCGCGCTCGGCATAGCGGGCGTAGAGCGGGCTCGGGACGGTCGTGAATGCCTGCAGCGAGAGGTAGATCGCCGCCGTCGCCCAGTAGCCGAAGCGGTGCCGGTTACCGGTGTGCGGGTCACGGAACGGGTGGGTGGCCGGAGCCGGCGAATACGTCATGCCGGCCACTGTGCTGTCATGGTCTTGTGCGTGTAAATCCTTACATTGAGCCGTTGCTGCGCAACGTCACCGACCTGCTCAATCGGCCGCCGAGCAGCCCCGAGGACCTGGAGGTGCGGTGGTCTGCCGGAGGCATGCCGTTGCCTGGTCGTCCGGCCCCGGCCGACCTGGAGTTCGTGCGGGCCTAGCTGCATGACTGGGACCGCGTGGTGTCCGCCGCGGACCCGACGTCGCGCGTGGAGTCGCTCAACCGGATGCTGGCCTGCTACACGGCGCCCCCGTCGATCACCGACCACGACGGCAGTGGCTGGCATCTGCACTTCCGCGATCCCGAGGTCGGTTTCGGGCCGACGCTGGCCGGTGCCACGACCGCGGCCGCCGCCCAATACCTCTGCGACCGTGGCATGCACCGGGTGGGCCGCTGCGCCGGCGCCGACTGCCGGCACGCTTTCGTCGACTTCAGCCGGCCGGGCCGGCAGCGGTATTGCACTCATGCCTGCGCCAACCGGGATGCGGTTCGCCGCTACCGTGCTCGCGCACCTCAGGAAGCGACTCGCGTCGGCCGATCATGAGCAGTGACAGCGCTACCCGGCGGTGTCTCGCCCGAGCTGGTCCAGTTGCGTCAGCCGGCGACGTCTGGCCTCCGGGTCGCGCTCGGCAATCGCGACGAGCAGCGCGTCGATCATCGCGAAGGCCGGAGTGAGGCAGGCGAGCGGCCCCGGGCCGTCGATCGACGAGGTGACCAATGCGGTCGCCTCGCGTGCGAGTGGGGTGAGGTAGGTGTCGGTGAAGACGATCAGCTGCGCACCCCGCGCCGCGGCGTCGCTGCCGAAGCGGATCGTGTCACGCTCATAACGGCGGTAGTCGAACGCAATCACCGTGTGCTTGTCGGAGACATCCAGCAGCGCGGTTGCCCGCGGCCCGTGCTGCGGCTCGACATACCGAACGCCGGGCCGCAGCAGCTGCAGGCAGGTGGACAGATACATCGCCAGGCCGGCCGAGATGCTCCCGCCGGTCACCAGGATCGGACCGGGGGACTCCGCCAGCATCGCGACCACCAGGTCGCAATCGCGTTCGTCGGCGCCGTGCAGTGCCTCGATGACGGCGCGCCCGATGTGCTGTTCGCAGCGCTGCAGAGCAGCCGACGGCGACCCTGGGTCGGCGGTCGCCGGGTAGAGATCTGCGGGTGCGGCTGCCCGGGCCGACAGCTCGGCGCGCAGCCGGGCCTGCAAGTCCGCGTGCCCGCTGAAGCCGAGCTTCGCGGTGAGCCGGACGACCGTCGGCGCGCTCACCCCGGCGAGCTGCGCCAGCCCGGCGACCGATTGCAGCCCGGCGGCCGGGTAGTCCGCCAGCAGAGCTTGCATGATCTGCAGCTCGGCCGCGGTGAGTTCGCGGCGATGAGCACGCATCAGCTCTGCGACGGTCTTCGTCGACATGCGGGCTGTCAGTACTTCCAGCGAACAGCGACGGCGATCTCTTCCTCGGAGGCGCTGGCGAATCGGGCGTGCTCGGCGCGTCGTACCTCGACGATGGTCGTCGCCAGCTCTGCGCCGAAGGCTGCGGTCAGCGCGTCGTCGGCCTCGAACGCCGTCGCCACGTCGTCGAGCGATGCTGGCAGCGGACGTATGCCGCGGGTGCTCCGTTCGGTTTCGCCGAGACCCGCCGGGTCGACTTCGAGCGGTTCCGGCAGCGGGCGATCGGCTGCAATACCGTCCAGCCCGGCACCGATCAGGCCCGCCACGACCAGGTAGGGATTGGCCGATTCGTCGAAGGACTTCACCTCGAGGTTGGCGGCGCGGTAGCTGTCACCTGGCGATCCGGTGACGAAACGTAGTGCGGTCTCGCGGTTTTCGAGTCCCCACGCCTGGAACGCACCAGCCCAGTGCTGCGGGATCAGCCTCAGGTAGCTGGCGGCGGAGGCGGTGCCGACGGCGAGCAGTGCCGGCAGATGATCCAGGATCCCGGCACTGAAGCGGTCGGCGACCTCGGTCATCCCGTAGCGGGCTCGGCCGTCCGCGAACGCGTTGCGTCCCTCTGCCCACAGGGACAGGTGGACGTGACCGCCGTTCCCGACGCCACCGGCAACGGTCTTGGGGGAGAACGACGCTCGGAGCCCCTGCCGCCGGCTGACGGCGCGGATCGTCTCCCGGGTGAGCACGAAGGTGTCGGCCGCGGCCACGGGATCCTCGGCGACGACGGACACCTCGAACTGCCCCTCGGCATACTCCGGATGGATCTGCTCGGCCTCGATCCCTTGTGCGGCAAGGGCATTCGCAAGGTCGTGCAAGTAGTCGGACGCCTCGACGACCCTGGTGAAGCCGTATGCTGGGCCGCGCACGGCAGCGATGAAGTCGTCGCTGTCGGGCCGGTCGACGCCGACCGCCCACTCGATCTCGAACGCCATGCGCGCGGTGTAGCCGCCGTCCGCCAGCTGCGCGACCTGACGCCGGGCCAGACTCCGCTGGTCGAGGGGGTGCGCGGATCCGTCCTGCGCCAGCCGGTCGACCGGCGCCCAGGCCCAACCTGGTTGCGCCGCAAGCACAGTCAGCCGTGACAGATCGGGAAAGAGACGCAAGTCGCCCACCGGCCCGCCGGCGAAGCGGCCGGCAACGATGGAGTCGTCGGACAGGAACGCATCGAAGACGGGTGACATGCCGACGCCCCAGGTCGCGGCGTGCACCAGCCGGGCGACGGGCACCGCCTTGACCCGCGTGATGCCGGCCGTGTCCACGAACGTGAGGGCGACCGTCGCCACCTCGCGACTGCGCAGCACTGCGGCAGCGCGATGCGCCTCCGCCTGCCGCCTGGAGCGTTCTTCCGTGTCCACCTGACGACCTCCTCGCGGTGTATCCCGAAGAGGCTCATCATAACCGCCATTGAATGATCTGTTACAGAGAAAGAAACAGTTGTACTGTTCATTTCTAAAGGGGGACCCGAACGTCGCGAAGGAGTGTGCGATGGCCGACTCGAGGCCCCCACAGCTGCGTCGAAACCTGTCCATCTGGCAGGCGATCGGCCTGTCGGTCGCCTTGATGGCGCCGAGCATGGCGGCCAACATCAACCCGCAGGTCACGGCCAGCACGGTGGGGCGCGCGGTGCCGCTCACCTTCCTGCTCGCCGGCATCGGCGTGCTGCTCGTCGGCTACGGCTTCGTCCGGATGTGTCAGTACTACCAGCACGCCGGATCGGTCTACGCCTTCGTCGGTTCGACCTTGGGCCCACGGGTCGGCGCAATATCGGGAGCGGCGCTGTTCGCGACGTACACCTTCTTCGGTGTCGTGACCTCCTGCGCCTTCGGGATCCTGGGCTCGGACTTCCTGAACACCATTGGCATCTGGTCGAATCCGCCGAGCTGGGCGCCATACCTGCTGGCCGCGATCTCGCTGGCCGGTTGCCTGGTGCTCACCATCATCCCGGCCAAACGAGGCACGACCATGCTGTTGTCCATCGAGGGCGCGACCATCGTGCTGATCCTGCTGGTGTGCGCGGTCGTCCTGGTCCGGCTCCTCGCCGGAAACACACCTGCAGGCAGCGGACACACCTTCACCATGAAGGTGTTCGCGATCGAGCCGGGAACCGGGGTGTCCACCCTGTTCCTCGGGATCGTCTTCGCCTTCTTGTCGTTCGCCGGATTCGAGGCGTCCTCGACGCTCGGTGAGGAAACCGCTGAGCCTCGCAAGAACATCCCGCGCGCCATCCTCGGCACCGCGATCTTCGGCACGGTGTTCTTCACCGTGGTCACTGCGATCGAGGTGATGGGCTTCGGCGCCGGGCCGTCCGGCGTCAAGGCCTATGCGAGTTCGTCCTCGCTCGTGGGCGACCTCGGTCGCTCCTTCGTCGCCAGCTGGGTCGGCGACGTGATCACCCTCGGCGCCGCGATCAGCGCGTTCGGCTGCTGCCTGGCGTGCATGGTCGGCGCGTCACGGCTGATGTACGCGATCGCCCGCGACGCCGGCGGCGAGCGGGGCCTGGCCAGCGTCACGCGCGAAGGCACGCCCGGAGTGGCCGCTACGACGGTCGCCTGCCTGATGGGGCTGATCATCCTCATCGACGCACTTGCCTTCGGCGCGAAGACCGAGGACGCCTTCGCCTGGTCGGGCACCATCGGCACCCTGATCATCCTGGTCGTCTACGTGCTGACCACGATCGGCGCGATCCGGCTGCTCTTCGTGCAGCGCAAGCTGCCGGTGCCGATGTACGAGATCGTCGTGCCGATCCTCGCCCTGGTCGTGCTGGGCTACACCCTCTACCGCAACGTGCTGCCCTACCCGGCGTCGAACACGCCCGCCTTCTGGTTCCCGATCGTCGCCGGCGGCTGGCTGGTCGTCTGTGCCGTGGCCGTGATCGCCGCGCCCGGCACGGCGGCCCGGCTCGGTGAGCGGCTTGCCACGGAGGACGGTATCGCCGGCGACCTCGACGAAGTGGCTGCCAAGTGAGCGCCGACGAAGGCACGGGCCTGCTGGACGGGGTCGAGCTGATCGATCACCACTGCCACGGGATCGTCCGTACCGACCTCGACCGGGACGGCTTCGAGTCGATGCTCTGCGAGGCGGATGGGCCCGGCCGATGGCACGGGTCACTCTTCGACACACACGCGGGTCTGGGAGTTCGCCGCTGGTGCGCGCCCCTGCTGGGGCTGCCTTCTCTCGCGCCTGCGGACGACTACCTCGCCAGGCGTCGCCAGCTGGGAGTGGACGAGGTCAATCGGCGCCTCATCGGATCCTTGGCAACTCGGAAGTTCCTGGTGGACACGGGTTTTCAGCCCGAGGCCCTCACCTCACCCGCGGAGCTGTCCGCGGTCACTGGTGCGGTCGGCGAGGAGATCGTCCGGCTGGAGCAGGTCGCCGAGCAGGTGGTGCGGACCAGCGATGCGGCGCGCTTTGCGGACGACTTCCGGACCGAGCTGAGCCGGCGTTGTGCTGGTGCGGTGGGCGTGAAATCCGTTGCGGCATACCGGGTCGGGCTGCGGCTTGACGCGGCACGACCCACGGACGCGGAGGTCGCCGCGGCAGCCGGCCGGCTGCTGCGGGCCTTCGAGTCCGGAGAGCCCGCCCGGGTGGCGGACCCGGTGCTGACGCGGTTCCTCATCTGGTCCGGCGCGGACCTGGGGATGCCGATCCAGTTCCACGTCGGGTATGGCGATGCGGATGTTAACCTCGCCGACTGCGATCCGCTGCTGCTGACACCGCTGCTGCGTGCGCTCGGGAAGTTGGACGTGCCGGTGATGCTGCTGCACAACTACCCGTTCCACCGGCACGCGGGCTATCTGGCACAGGTCTTCGACCATGTATTCGTCGACGTGGGATTGACCTTGCACAACGTGGGTCCGGGAGCGCCGCGGGTGCTGAGCGAACTGCTGGAGCTGGCGCCGTTCGGTTCGGTGCTGTTTTCGTCGGACGCCTTCGGCCTGCCCGAGCTGTATGTCGTCGGCACCATGGTCTTCCGGCGCAGTCTGACCGGTTATCTGGAGGCCGGGATCGCCGACGGCGCATGGACGTCGGAGGATGCCATGCGGTTTGCGACCGGCATCTGTGCAGCGAATGCCCGGCGTGCCTATCGCCTTGATGCTTCATGAGTTTCGAGCCTGCGGACCCCGTGGTGCGGCAGTTGCGGGCGGCACTCACCGAGGAGCTGCCCGGTGCGGTCGCGCTGCGCCATACAATCCACGCGGACCCGTACGTGTCCGGCGAGGAAGGTCCGACCGCTGCGTTTGTGGCGGACGCCGTCGGCGCGGGCGACGGCGTCATCGTGGCCGGCACGGGGAGACTCATCCGGGTGGGTGACGGGCCCTGCGTGGTGCTGCGTGCCGAGCTCGATGCGTTGCCTGTCGTCGAGCAGACCGGTGTGAGCTGGTCGGCCGGCGACGGTGTCATGCACGCGTGCGGCCACGACGTGCATCTGGCCGCGCTCACCGCGGTGGCCCGGGCCATCCACCGGGTGCGCGGCCGGCAGGCGTCGCTCGCGATGCTGCTGCAACCGCGGGAGGAGCGAGCGCCCTCGGGCGCCCGGGACGTCGTCGAGGAGCGTGTCCTGTCCCGCATGGAAACGTGCGCAGTCGTGGCCGCGCACGTGCAGCCCCGTTTGCCGGCCGGTCTCGTCGCGGTCACCCCTGGCGTGGTGAATGCCTCGGCGGACGAATTCGAGGTGACGGTCAGCGGATCCGGTGGCCACGTCGGCTACCCGCACACGGTGCACAGCCCGATCACCGCGCTGTGTCAGACGGTGCTGAACCTGCAGTCGCTCACCCCGGCCGGCGTGGACCCGATCCATGGTGGCGTGTGCATGGTCGGGCGGGTCGAGTCCGGCACGACCAACAACGTCATACCCGAGCAGGCGTCGGCGTCCGGGTCACTGCGGCTGATGCGCCTGGAGGATCGCGAGCCGACGCTGGAGCGCATGCGCAGGATCGTCGAACACACCGCGGCTGCGCACGGGTGCGTTGGGCAGCTCAGCGTCGTGCTGGGGGAGCCGGTCCTGGTGAACGATCCGGGCCTCGCGGCCGCGACGACCGGATGGCTCAGCGAGCTGGGACATGCGACGACCGACGACTTCCGGTCCTTCGGGGCCGACGATTTCTCCTTCTACGGGCACCATGCTCCGGCGTTGATGATGTTCGTCGGCACCGGGGGTGACCACGGCTTGCACGACGCCCGCTATCTGCCCGGTGACGACGTTGTCGGACTCGTCGCGGATGCCTTGCTCGCGGGTTATCTCGCGGCCGCACCCGCCGAATAGTGGGGCCGCGCACCGACGTCAGCGATTTCGGCCGTGGCCGAAATCGGTTCCCGTGCCTCCGCGGCGTGCGTAGGTTCTTCCGTCGTCAGGAGCGCGAGGTTTCGGCCCAGCTCACAGAACGTGTGTGGCGTTCCGCCATACACGGCACCGCAGAGAGGAGAGTCATGAGACGTTTCGGTTTGACCGCTGCAGGCCTGGCCACGTTGACGGTCGCATCATTCGGCGTGACTAGTGCGCCGGCCGCGTCCGCTGCCACCAGCCACGGATGTCCGTCGGGGGATGTGTGCATCTACCCCTCGGGCTCGTGGAACGGTGACAAGCCGTCCTTCAAGTACTACACGTACGGTGCGCACAACCTGAGCAACCAGCTCGGGACCCATCGGGTGTTCAACAACCAAACAGGCGGCGCCACCCTTCAGCTGTGTACCGCGTACAACGGTGGCGGGTGCGGGACGGCGCACAAGCCGGGTTGGTATGGCGACGTCAACCTGGCCCCCACCAACTCGATCAAGCTCTCGCCGTACGTCGCACCGTCCACCAGTTCGTGGGGAGTCGACACGACCGAGACGATCACCCAAGCGCATGTCAACGCGATCAAGTCGAGAGCGGGCGCGACGCCGACGGTCTGGGGCCGGTACGTCAGTGATTGCCTACCCGCCTACTGCGGCGGGAACATGACGTCCGGCGGACTGTCCGTCGCCAAGAGCAACGGGATTCGCGTCTCCCTGATCTCTGCCGACCTCGAGTCGGACACCACCGCGAGCGTGGGAACGGCCGACGGCCAGCGAGCAGTCAAGGACGCCAAGGCGAACACGAAGGCACCCGCCGGCACGCTCATCGTCAAGGACATCGAGGGCACCACCACCTCCGCGTTCCTCAGCGCCTGGTACACGGCGGTCAAGAAGGCCGGCTACCTCCCGGGGTTCTACCTGAATCCCACCCACGCGGACGTCACCAAGGCGTTCTGTGGCGCTCAGAAGACGGCCGGATTCTCGTCGGCGATCATCGACAGCTACGAACCGGAACCCTCCGGAGCCACTGTCGGGCCCAAGGGTGCGCCATCACTGAGTCGCGCCGACCACTTCTCGTGCGCCGGCGGAAAGTACGACGTCTATCAGTACTCGCAGGCCCAGAACATCGGCACCAACTTCGACCAGGACGTCGCTGACCCGAAGACTCCCGGTCTGCTCGGGTGAGCACAACGGCCGCCGGCTGCCGGGCGGCCCACCGGGGGCCGGGTGGTTCAGGCACGCTGACCCGTCGCGAACGGCCGGCCTGACCCGGTGGGCCGGTCCCGGCACCCATCCCGGTGTCGGGTCGGCTCGCGCCGCGACACCGGCGATGCCACTGCTACTCCGAGAAGTCCTGCGTGATCCAGCGGCCGGGGCGGATGGTGAACAGGACGGAGTCGGCGCCGTTCATCGCGTCGGTGAAACTGCGCCCGGCCTCCGGACCCAGATAGCGGATCGCGATCTTCTCGCGAACCTGCCGCGGGGTAGGGGTCACGGCATCGACGATGCTGCCCTCCACGATGACGTACTGACATGGCGGCTCTTCGCGCTGCACGGTGAGTGTCACGCGCCCTGCTTCCCGGATGAGCCGTGCCTTGCGAGTTGCCGCGCCGGTGTCGGCGAGAAAGTTCTGGCGCTCGGTCTCGGTCAATTGTCGTGGCCTGCCGCGACAAGCGCGCTCAACGGCCGCGATATTCCGGGACCTCCGCGGCCCGGGGTTCCTGCGGCGCCCTTGACAGCGGATGAGTCGAAAAGTAGGTAACTACATGTGTATGTATATACATCGGAGCAGCAGGAGACAGTCGCCTACGTCGCACCTGATGGATCGAGACACGGTCAGGGCGGGGGAGGGATCCCGCGATGACGGCAGTGATGGTGGCCGCGCCTCCCGTGCACGGCGAAACCGCGCCGCTGCTGCAGCTGGCCGGGGAGCTGGTCCGGCGGCACCATACGGTGACCGCTCTGGTCGGTAGTGCTTTCGCGGAAGCTGCCGAACGGACTGGCGCACGGGTCGCGACGTTGTCCGGAGCTGCTGACATCGATGTTCGCGAGCTTGCGACGTGCCCGGATCGTGTGGCGCTGGCACCCGGACCGGATCAGATCAACTGGGACCTCATCCATGGGTTTGCGGCCGGCATCACGGACCAGCACGAGGCGTTGCAACGACTTCTGACGGCGAACCCCGACCAGGTCCTGCTGTCCAACACGTTGTTCATGGGTGCATGGCCGGTTGCGCTGGGTGCGACCGGCCGGAGCCCACAGCGATGGGTCGCGGTTGCAGCCGGTCCGCTGCTGATCGGCGACAGCGACACCACGCCCATGGGCCCGGTGCCGGGGCTTGCCGATGGCGAGGTGAGACAGGCCAGTACTGCCGCAAACGAGCAGTTCGAAGCGATGTTTCAACCCACTCGAGAAGCAGTGCAGCACTCGGTTGCCCGGCTGGGTGCGACCGGTGACGTTCCGGGCGTCCCGGCGGCTTTCTACACCTTGCCGGACGCGGTCGCGGCGCTCACCGTGCGTGAGTTCGATTTTCCGCGTGCGGCGCCACCGGAGTCGTTGCACTACGCAGGGATTCTGCGGTCACGGCCCGCTGCGGATATCCGGACCCCGTCCTGGTGGAGCGGATCTCGACTCCGGCAAGCCCGTTGTCGTGGTCACGCAGGGGACGGTGGCCACTGAAGATCTCACCGAACTCGTCGTTCCCGCTCTCGAAGGTTTGGCCGGGCAGGATGTCATCGTGATCGCGGCGCTCGGGCGGGACCCGTCGTCGCTCCGCATTGAGCCGCCGGCCAATGCGCGCATTGCGAACTACCTACCCTTCGATCTCCTCCTTCCGCGAGCCGACCTACTGGTCACCAACGGCGTTTTCGGTGCGACGCAACAGGCCCTCGCCTGCGGCGTACCCGTGATCATCGCTGGAGCAACCGAGGACAAACAGATCGTTGCCGCCCACCTGACGTACCACGAGGCAGGCATCGACCTTCATACGCAGCGGCCCACGAAGGAGCGGGTGACAGGAGCGGTCCTGGAGGTTCTGGACAGCGAGCGTTACCGGAAGACCGCGTAACGACTCAGTGCTGCCTACGCCGAAGCAGATGCCGTGGCGACCGTCGAAGATCTGTTGGAGCAGTCGTGATGACAGTCTCGGTGATATGTCTGCAACGATGGCGTGAAACACATACTTCGTGTCCTGCCCGGCGGCTTGCCCGGGAACGAGATCGGTAAACAGACATGACCGAGCCCCTGAGCACGCAACAGGAGCGTGCCTGGCGCGCGCTGGCTCGACTGGTCGTCACTCTGCCGCGCGCATTGAGTTCGGATCTGCAGGGCAAGGTCGGCTTGAGCCTGACTCAATACACAGTGCTGATGTTTCTGTCCGAAGCCCCCGACCAACGACTACGGGTCAGCGATCTGGCCGACAAGGTCGCCGTTTCGCAAGCTCAGACCTCACGCCTGATCGACACCATGGCCCGGGACGGTCTGCTGACCCGGACTCAGTCCAAGGTCGACCGCCGCAGCCGATTGGTGGAGCTGACCGATCGGGGGAGCGAACTGCTGGCGAGAGCATGGCCCGTCCATCTGGCGAGCAGCCGCAGGCTCGTGGTGGATCATCTCGAGCCTGCGACGATCGCCGATTTCGGCCGCATCGTGGAGGCCATGGTGCAGGCGAGCGAGAATCCCGGTCGGTAGGAACGCGGCTCGTCTTCGCTGGCTCCGTGCGCCTGCGCATCGAGCAGAGGACCGATCAGCTGGTTTCGCGCGTCATGACGCGGCATGGCGGTGTCGTAGCTGCCGGTCGGCGACGAGGAGCAGCACGCCGAGGATGCTGGCGCCGGTCATGACGGCGCCGATGGTGTGCAGCCCGGCGTCGGTGACGCTGGTGCGGAAGAAGATGCTGATCAGGGCGGAGGATGCGACGGAGCCGATGTAGCCGAAGGTGCGCAACAGGCCCGCTGCGGTGCCGATCTGGTCGGGATCGGCCTGCTGGTAGAGGGCCGTTTGATTGGCGGGAGCGAACGTACCGAGGGCGACGCCGAAGACGAGGGTGAGTGCGATCACCAGGATGATCGGGGTACCGGTGCCCAACAGCATGATTCCGATCGACCCGGCCAGGGATGCGAGGGCGGCGGCGTAGAGCGCGGATCGGATCAGGTTGCGGCTGGCGACCGGGCGCATCAGGATCGCGGAAAGGCCCGACATGGGCAGGATGAGCAGCCCGACCGTCCGGGAGTCATAGTGGCGGGTCACTTCCAGCCAGTCGCTGAGCCCATAGAGCACGGTGTAGACGCACAACGAGGTGAGCCCGAAGCGCAGGTAGGTACGGGTGAGCGCGAGGTTGCGGGTCAGCAGACGCACGTCGAGGAACGGCGTCGTCACCGTACGTTCCCAGAGCACGAGTGCGACAGCGAGGACGACCGCCGCGGCCAAGTATGCCCAGCGTGGGGTCGGCAATGCGTCCAGGAAGATCATCAGCCCGGACAGTGCGGCTGCGAACAGCAGGATCCCGGTCAGATCGATGCGGCTGAGAACGGTCCGGGTGCCCAGCCGTTCGGCGAGGGGATCTCGTGGCAGCCAGAGCAGCGTGACCAGGAAGGCGATGATCGTGACGGGCACGTTGATCAGGAAGGTCGAGCGCCAGCCGAACGCGTCGACGATGACTCCGCCGATCGGCAGGCCCAGCGCTGCGGTGGCGGTGCCGGCAATCTGCAGGCCGCCGAGCACACCTCCCGGCGGGGCACTGAGTCCGGCATCTTGCGCTCGTCGTCGCACGATCAACATGGCGGAGGGGTACCCGCCGGAGGTGCCAATACCGATGAGAATTCGGGCGACGGTGAGTTCGCCGAGCGTGTGGGAGAGGCCGCCGAGGATGCCACCGGCGAGGACCAACAGGATGCCGGCCAGGAACACCCGTCGGGGTCCGAAGACCTCGCCGAGCTTGCCGCCGGTGGGCTGGGCGATCGCGCTGGCCAGGTAAAGGCAGGAAACCAGGATCGCCGTCTGGCCGACCGACACGTGGATCCCGGCTGCGATCGGCACCAGGGCGGTCGCGATCAGCGAGCTGTTGATCGGGTTCAGCGCCGACCCGACATACAGGGGGGTGACGAAGCGCCACCCGAACGGGTTGACCCCATCGCCGCTGCCCGGAGGGGGCGATGTCGGTGGAAACGGTGTCTGCGAAGAGGGAGTCCGAGACGGCGTCATCAGTTGCCCTCACCCTCCCGCTTCATCGTGTCGTCGAAGAGACGCTTGAGTCCGGAGACGGTGATGACGTCGGCCTGGGTGGGAAAGACGTGCTCGGTGAGGAACTCGTGCACGTGCGGCTTGGGGTCCGCGGTCGCGTCGGCCAGGACGTAGACGGTGTAGTCGCGGTCGTGGGCGTCTCGCACGGTAGACAGCACGACCCCGCTGGTGGACACGCCGGCCAATAGCAGGGTGGTGATGCCACGGGCGCGCAGCTGCTCGTCCAGATCGGTGGTGGAGAAGGCGCCGACGCGCGTCTTGCGGACCACGATATCCCCGGCTTCCGGAGCGAGGCGGGCGTGGACTGCCGTGGCCGGAGCATCCTTGTGGAGATGGTCCCGGGCCAGCTGCGCGATGCGATACATGCGGCTGTGCTCGGGGATCGCGTCCACGTCCGCGGTGTCGAAGGCGACACGGACGTAGGCGATGTGGCCGCCGTGCCGGCGCAGCGTTGCGATCGCGTCCTGGACGTGGTCTAGGAGGTGTTCCGTCTCGTCCAGGGAGGCGAGGACGGAGGGCTGGTAGTCCATGACTAGGAGCGCGGTGCGGTGCGGATCGATGGATGGGGTTGACTGACTCATGTTTCCTTCTTCTCTCGAAGTGCACGCCGGAAATTAAGTAGTGCTGCATACGTAGGCTACGTTACGTAAATAACTCTACGTAGAGTCGCGAGAGAGAATGGCGGTATGACGACCACAGACGAGGGATCGACCGCATCCGAGGCAGCATCAGCGGCGGCACGGGACGTGGTGCTGCTGTTCCGTCAACTGCGGCAGCGCATGCGGGAGATTCCCGAAGGGGGTCTCACCTCGGCACAAGGCGCGGTATTGCTGCGGCTGGACAAGGACGGCCCCTCATCGACGACCTTGCTGGCCGCCGCCGAGGGCGTGCGCTCGCAATCCATGACAGTGACTCTCAACGGGCTGGAAGCGAAAGGCCTGATCGAGCGCCGCCCCGACCCTGCCGACGGACGCCGCGCGATCGTGACGCTCAGCGATGCGGGGCGCGATCAGGTCCGCGAGGGCCGCGAACTTCGACACCTTTGGCTGGCCCAAGCACTCGACGCGCGACTGGCCCCTGAGCAGCTCGTAGCAGTCAATGACTCGATCACTCTCCTCACCCACGCGCTCTCCGGCTGAACGGAGCCGGATCAGTGTCCCTTATCTGAGGGGAGGAGCCGGCGGTCCTGACCTCGGTCATGGTGACCTGCTACCGCGCCTACAGGTGAGATATGCACAAGAGCCATTGCGCAATAGCTCTTGTGCATATACCTTGGTGGCATGACGAGATCTGATGTCCGCACGATCACCGATGCGGCGACGCTGGCCGCGCTGGCTCATCCGTTCCGGGCACGGATGATGGACGCGTTGAAGGTGGATGGCCCGTCGACCGCGTCGATGCTCGCCTCCCGGACGGGCCAGGCGGTTGCGAACGCGAGTCACCATCTGAAGGTGCTGAGCGAGGCAGGTCTGGTCGAGGAGGCGCCGGAACTGGCGCGGGACCGGCGGGAGCGGTGGTGGCGTCTGGTGTCGTCGAGCACCCGGTGGAACGCCCGTGATTTCCGTGGCAGCGTGGTCGCCCAGGAGGCTGCGGCGCTCGACTTGCAGCGACAGGTCGATCGAGCTCGGGCCTGGCTGTGCAACGCCGAGTCGGCCCCGGAGTGGGATGGGGCGGCCTACGCAACGCAGATGTGGTTGCGTCTGACGCCGGACGAACTGCGTGAAGTCGCCGCCGAGGTGGTCGCGCTATTGCAGCGATGGAGCGAGCGCACGCCACCGGATGACGGTGCCGAACGTGAGCCGGTGTTCGTGTTCTCGCAGGGGTTCCCGAGCCAGCCATGACCTTCGCACCCGCTGCGGTTGCGCCCCCGTTGGGCAGCAACCGCGAATTCCGCCTGCTCTGGTTCGGTGAGGCCGTCAGCGTCTTGGGGTCAATGACCACTACGGTGGTACTGCCGGTGCTGGCGGTGACTGCACTCCATGCGTCCGCGCAATGGATGGGCTTACTGACCGCAGGCGCTTGGCTGCCCTGGCTGCTGCTCGCGCTGCCGGCCGGCGCCTACATCGATCGCGGCGACAACCGTCGGATTATGATCGCCGCAGACTTCGTCGGTGCCGCCGTGCTGGTGTCGGTGCCGATCGCCGCGGTGTTCGGCCGACTGACCCTGATTCATCTGCTGCTCGCGGCACTCGGTGGCGGGGTGAAGGAGGTCATCTTTCGGACTGCCTACCCCGGGCTCCTGACCCAGGTCGTTCATCCCAACGATCTGGAGCGGGCGAACGGGCGCGTGTACGGCACCGAGTCGGCGATGCAGGTCGCCGGGCCGGGTGTCGGCGGCGTATTGATCGCGCTCGTTCCAGCGGCCCAGGCGCTCCTCATGGATGTCACCAGCTTCGCTGTCTCGATCGTGTGCCTATGCCGGATCCGACCAGCTGCCGACGGGCCCGACGAGGACGACCCCAGGTGCCAAGAGCCGCTGCGGACATTGATCCGGGAGGGCCTGCGAGTCACGGTGGGCGACCGGTACCTGCGTTGGTTCGCCGTTCAGGGCGGCGTGACGAACTTCGCCCTCACCGGATACCAGGCGCTGCTGGTGCTGTGGATGGTCCGCGATCTCGGGACCACGCCCGAGCACGTTGGTCTTCTCCTGGCGACCGGCAGTGTCGGAGGACTCGTCGGCGCTGCAGCCGCCGGACGGATCTCCCGGCGACTTGGAAACGCGCGCGGCATGCTGGTGCTGCAAATTCTGGGCGGACCGACCGCGCTCCTGATCGGGAGCGCCGGACCTGGTGCAATGGTATGGCTCATTCCGCTAGGAGCCGGGCTCGTCGGTGCGGGAGTGGTCGGGGCCAACGTCATACGCGGAGCATTCCGGCAACGATGGACCCCGCCACACCTGCTCGGGCGCACCACCGGTGCCGCATCGATGATCAACTTCGGCACGATGCCGCTGGCAGGCCTCGCTGCTGGCTGGCTCGGTAGCCAACTCGGGCTACGCCCGACGATTCTGCTCATGGCAGGCATCCACGCCGCCAGCAGCCTCGCCACCCTCAATGCTCCCTGGGCGAAGCGACGAGACCTTCCCACCGGTTGCTTGGGCGACACGTGGACCGGCGACAACTAACGCCGCGCGGGTTCTATCCACCGTGGTGGACTGCTCGATGTGCCAGGGCCACGACGCTGGTCGTCTGTGGCACGCACGCCGCTGACGGCGGGGGGAGCGTGCGGCACTCGACGAGTTCCTGACCCAGTGACACCTGGCGAGGTGCTGGCTGGCCCACTCCTGGTCGACACCGATGTGCTGTCATGGATTGCCCTCGGTGAAGGACGCGGCGAGGAGTTCGCTGCGCTCTTGGTCGGTCACCGCCCGTTCACTTCGTTTATTACCTCCGCGGAAGTCCGGACCTTCTTGAGCATGAATGTCCTGGATGATGAACGGGCAGACGCGCTTCGGCTAGGTCTTGCTGACTATGCGCTGTTGCCGGCCCGTGTCGAGGACATCGTGACCGAGTGAGCCAAGCGGCGCGCCGCGACCATCGCAACAGATACCGCCGACGACCGAGAACGGCGACAGAAGGACACGTGGATCGCGGCCTGCGCGCTGGCTGTCGAACCGCCACTTCCAGTGGTGATGGGCAACCTTCGCGACTTTCGCGTGCTGGCAGCGCCCAGTGGCCTCACTCTGATCCATCCGGATCTGCCGGGCGAGTCATCCACAGGGCGATCCTCCGAGTAATCGAATCGCGGCATTGCCACAGATGTTCGATCCGCAGAGCGGGGCAGAGCTGGGCCGCACCAGAACGTGTCCGGAGGCAGTTGCATCTCGCTTAGGCTGAGCGTCGCTCGCGGCGCTGCACGACGGGCTCCTCGCAGTTAGACGCTCCTAGGCGATTCCCCAGCGGTCGCCGACGATCTGCCCATGGCGCGGACTGACCTTCCTGGGGCGGGGCCACTGGGGATGACACATTTCGCTTGGTCGGAGTCTGGGGGTCCCTCAGGGCGGCTTTGGCAGCCTTGTGAAGTGACCGGCAGTCAACCACACCGCAGCAACACAGGCGGATAGAACGTGAATGGCCTTGTGGATCGCAGAGATTCGGATCCACAAGGCCATTCGACGTCGGTGTCCGGAGGGGGAGTTGTCCGTTATCCCGACCACCTCGAAGGCCGGGATTCCGCGGATTTCCGGTAGCTTTAGGCTCGCTGGGTAGCTAGCCCTTTCTCGATCGTGGCGTTGAGGTGATCGACCGCCACGGCCAGCGAGCCACCGACGTCGGGCTGGGCGCGCAAGTGGGCGGAGGTGTTCATGATTGAACCTGTGGGCCGTCTCGTACGTCGCGGCGCGTGCCTTCCGGATCGATGTGGCCGGTCCGCGCAGGCAGGTCGGTGCCACCGGCCGTTGGTTTCGGGGTGCGGCGCCTCGTACCAGCTGCTGAGCTCGAGCTGCGCGAGAACGACATCGCCACCACGATAGAACCCGATAAAAGTGCAGTTGTATCGGAAACTATCTGGGAGCACCTGGTGCAGCGCAGCTCCCGCAGCCCGGGTCAGGTCGAGGATGTCCGGGAGATTCAAGCTCGGCTGATAGCACCTGGCCGAGTCGGGTTGGATGGTGCGAAGTGATCGTCGTGGTCCGCGTCCGGGCGGTGAACTCTCGCCCAGGCGCGTGAGAGTCGCTTGCGATCTATACAGTTTCCTGTACAGTTTTATCCATGGACAGCTTCGTTGACGTGCACCCCGAGCGGACCCTATCCGTGACCGCGGCGACGGGGCGCGGTGTCGCGGGATTGGTCAAGGACGCTGAACATGGCGAGGACCTCATCGTCGAGCGCCACGGTCGCGCGGTCGCTGCGGTCATCTCGGTGGAGCACTTCGACGAGCTGCATCGTGTCCGCGCTGACCTGATCGCTGCCTCTCTGGTTTTGGCGCGCGAGCTGTCCGACAGCGGCAACCGCACGGAGTTGGATGACGTTATCGCGTCGTTCGGGTTCGATCGGGCGGAACTTGAGGCCGAGCTCGACGCCGACATCGCCGCGGGCCGCGCGTGATCCCCGCGCCGACGGGTCTGGAATAGGGCGTGCCTGAAAAGAAGAAGCACCCGGATGTCCCTGGGTGCGTCGTGCGGCTGACCGACGACGCCGTCGATGACCTGCGCACCCTGTTCAAAGCGGACCCGCAGATCGTGCGGTGGGCGTTGAAGAAGATGCTACAGCTCGAACGGGACCCTTATGCAGGAGATCCGCTGCTCGGCGGTCTCATCGGTTACCGCAAGATCATCGTCGGAGATCGATACTGGCGTGTGGTCTGGCGGGTCGGTCAGGACGACGTGGGCGACTTCCGGATCGAGATCGCGGAGGTCTGGGCAGTCGGCTACCGCAAGGACAGCGAGGTCTACGCAGAGATTCAACAACGTGTCGCTGACACCGGATCCTCAACCAAGACCCAAGCACTGACCGAGGTCCTCAAGCTGTTTGCCACGCAGGCACGCGGCCTGACCGCGGCGCCTGAACCGGAACGGCCCGAGCCTGTCCCGAAGTGGTTGACTGATGCACTGCTGTACGTGGTGCGCCTGCCGGCCTCCCGGGTCGAGGCGATGAGCCTCGAAGAAGCAGAGAGAGCATGGACCGAGCACATCTCGGGAACAGGGCAAGACGGCTAGGGAATCGCTGATCTAAGTGCCATTTTGGGGCGACCCTGGTGCGGCAGGTCGCGTGGGGCACTGCGAATAGGGTTGACACCACTGCGATTTGGCCGGTTCCCCGGGATTTCCGGGGCCTGCTGCCGGTTTGTGGGCAGGCTACCGCCCGGGCACCCCGGCTATCTGGACCGCTCGGGTACGCATCAGCAGGTTCGCACTGGTGAACAACACCTGCAGCAGGTTGTGGTTCTTAGCCAACCCGCGGTATCGGGCCTTGGTGAACTTGAAGTCACGTTTCACGATCAAGTACGGGTGCTCGACCTTCGCCCGCACCGACGCCTTGCGTGACTCCACCTGCTGATCGTGCACCGGCATCAACTTCAGCTTGGACTTGCGCGCCGCGACCCGCCACTCGATCTTTGCGAGCTGCTGATCGCCGATGATCTCCGGCCGCTTCTGTACGCCTTGGTATCCGGCGTCGGCGTACCCGACCTCGTCGTCGGGTCGCATCAGCTTGGCCGCCTCGGTGATGTCACCGGCATTCGCCGCCGTCACCGTGACGGTATGCACGTACCCGGTCCCTGCGTCCACGCCGGTGTGGGCCTTCATCCCGAAATGCCACTGATTGCCCTTCTGGGTCTGATGCATTTCCGGATCCCGCGCTCCGGCAGCGTTTTTCGTCGAGCTCGGGGCGGCGATGATCGTCGCGTCGATCACCGACCCGCCCCGCATGATCCACCCGTTGGCCTCGAAGAACCGGGTCTGCGCATCCAGGAACGCCTTGCCCAGGTCGTGCTGTTCGATCAAGTGCCGGAAATGCAACAGGGTGGTCGCGTCCGGCACCTGGGCGGGGGTGAAGTCCAAGCCCAGGAACGTGCGGAACGCGTACGAGTCGTAGATCGCATCCTCGGTACCCTCATCCGACAACGAGAACCACACCTGCAGCAGGTACATCCGCAACATCGTCTCCACCGGCACCGGCTGGCGACCTCGGCGACCGGTCGTGGGATAGAACGGCACGATCAGCCCCGTCCACTCATCCCACGGGATCACTTCGGTCATCATCGCCAGGAACTGATCCCGGCGCGTGCGCCGACGGCGGTTCCCATACTCCACATCGGCGAAACTCGGCTGCTGCGCATCAGAACCAGGCATGCCCCGATTCTCCCAGCAACCGGCGCGCCAGACCGTCAATAGATCAGCGTTTCCCTAGGGCTGACTGAACCGAACCGAGCGCCGGGTCGAGTGAACGATGGTGCAGCCGCGCCGTGCGGGTTTAGCGCGAGCGGCGGCGATCGCGCTCACGTCGCAGCGACACGATCACCGGATCGGTCGTACACAAACCTATGGACGTAACTTCATGATGGCTACGGATGCACGTCTTGCCGGTGTGATCCTGGCCGCCCAAGCGGCGAAACACTATATCGGGATCGGACGGCAGTAAGCAAGAACCTCCAGAACATAGTGCGAGGTTTGCACACGGGCGACGGGGCCATGCTCGCTCAAGCTCTTCCGTCGCCCGGCAAAAACTGGCAGGGGCGGGAATTGATGTGCCGGGAGTAGCCGTTTGTGGATCGTTCTCGGGCACTCCTGGGGATCAGACCTGGCTGTCCGCTACGCGCTTGACCATCCGCGATCGGTTTCCGCGCGGGGCGTACATGATCAAAGCGACGCCGAGGAGGCAGACGAGGGCTCCGGCGACGTCCCACCGATCGCGTCGCTAGCCATCGGCGACCATTCCCAGATCAGGGATCCAGCGACAAAACGCCGCCGTAATCGGCGAGGATGCGTCCGAACGCGGCGCCGGGTTGCAAAGTGGCGACGAATCCGTGCACGCCGAGGGACACCACGCCCGCGCCGACCCGGGGGATGATGTGGGCATGCGTGTTGAACTTCTGGTCGTGCCTGATTGCGTCAACGAGGACGGTGCGTTGCGCTTGCTCCGGTCGTCCTTGGATGAGGTCGGCCTGGGCAAGGTCAGTGTCAACGTGGTGGTGATCGACAGTCAGTCGGCCGCCGAGCGGCACCGGTTTGTGGGCTCGCCGACGATCCTGATCGATGGTGTTGACCCGTTCGCGGTAACGGATGCCGTGCCGGCTCTTGCGTGCCGGATGTACCCGGGCGGGCAGGGTGTGCCGGACGGGCGCGAGCTACGGCACGCGTTGAAGCGTGCCGCTGCCGCGAATCACGGCTGACGACCAAGGATGTGACAACCGAGCGGCCACCAGGATGCTCACTGACATCCAATGGACGGATCGGTTGTTGTCGAAACTCACCGACAGACGATGTCGAGACTCGACTAATGGCTGGGCACGGTGATTCGGCCGCATCGTTCGCACTAGCGATGTGCTTCCCGATTGGCTCCGGTTTGGTCGGCAACCTGCCCGGGCCGCAGGCCCCTCGCCGGGTTCAGCCATTGTTCAGGCCAGGCCCGCGGGCTGACACGGACCCGAGTGACCAGGGCCGCGAGGACGTCGGCCCGGGCCTCCCGGACCTGAACGTCGAGCACGACACGGACTTCATTCGGATCGGCACTGGCGCTCGAGGTGACGGTGAACGTGAAGAACGAGCAGCAGGCTGTCTCTCGGGCCGTCAGCTCCTCCACTCGCGCGACCAGGTCTAATTCGGGTCTAATTCGCCGACCAGCGCGAGCCGAGCTCGGGTCGGGCTCGCGTGGTCTATTTCCCTGGCAGCGGTTGCGAACAAGTCATCGAATCCGGCGACCCGCACTGGTCGCTGCGTGGTCGGCAGGGTGCACGTATCCGCCGGTATCCACGCCTCATCCACTGGTGTCGGCCTTGGTGTGCTCATCGATCGACGGTAAACCCAGGTCCTCGGTACCGGATGCAACCGAACCGGGGACTGGCTGGTAGCACACCGATTTCCAGGATGTGGCCGGGCTGACGAAGACGCGTCTTATTTGGTGCGGGCCGGGGCCTTTGACGCAGAGGAGCAAGGGCATCGACTCACGTCATCGCTGTCCGCGCGGCGGCCGACGGTGTGATGGCGTGTTGCCGGGCCCAAGTTTGCGCCGCGATCTGGACTGCGTCCCAGGGTGAGCCGAGGGGTGGGGTGTAGGACAGGTCGAGCTGGGACACGTCGTCGACGGTCATGCCGTGGAAGAGGGCTGTGGCGTAGGTGTCGACGCGTTTGGCGGTTTCGGTGCCGCGGGCCCCGATTAACTGGGCGCCCAGCAGCCTGCCGGTGTGTTGGTCGCCGGTGATGCGGATGGTGATGGGCTGCGCCCCGGGGTAGTACGCCTTGTGGTCGTCCGGTGTCGCGGTCGCCGATACGGGGGTGAATCCGGCTGCGATGGCTTCGTGTTCGCGTAGGCCGGTGCGCGCGGCGACCAGGTCGAAGACCTTGACGACTTGGGTGCCGAGGCTTCCGGCAAACTTCGTGGAGCCGCCGAGGGCGTTCTCTCCGGCGACTCGTCCTTGCTTGTGCGCGGTCGTGCCGAGCGGGAGGTAGGTGGTGCCGAGTAGGCGGTGGTGGGTGATGACGCAGTCACCGGCGGCCCACACGTGCGGCAGCCCGGTGGCCATGGTCTCGTCCACGACGACGGCGCCGCGTGGCCCGGTGGTGGCTCCGGCACGTACGAACAGGTCGGTGTCGGGGGTGACGCCGACGACGACCAGGACCAGGTCGACGTCCCATTCCAGGGGTTGCTGGTCGGGTCCGGTGCCGGTGACGTGCAGCCCGGTGTCGGTTTTGGCGATGCGGGTGACGGTGGTGCTGGTGTGCACGTCGACGCCGTGCCGGTCCAGTTCGGTGTGCACGAGGGCGCCGAGGTCGGGGTCGACGGTGGGCAGGACTTCGGGGAGTGTTTCGACCTGGGTGACGTGGATGCCGCGGCCGGTGAGGCCTTCGGCCATTTCCAGGCCGACGTACCCGGCACCGACGATCAGCGCGTTCGTGGGGTTGATCCGGTCCAGGGAGTCGGTCAGGGCGAAGGTGTCGCCCATGGAGTGCAGCAGGTGCACCCCGTCGCCCGTGCCGAGCTGGTCCAGGCCGTCGATGGGTGGCCGGGCGGGAACGGCGCCGGTGCCGACGACCAGTTCGTCGTAGCCGATGATGTCGGTGCCGCCGTCGGGGGTGCGGACGAGCAACTGTTGGCCGGGGACGTCGATGTCGGTGACCAGGGTGTCCAGTCGCAGCCGCATCCCGGTGGCTTCCAGGTCGGCGTGGGTGCGGTGGGCCAGGTTGGTCCAGTGGGTGACTTCGCCGGAGATGTAGTACGGGATCCCGCAGATGGAGAAGTTCGGGTAGGCGTCGGCAACGACGACGGTCACGTCGGTGGTGGGGTCGAGTTCGCGGGCGCGCAGCGCGGCGGAGATACCGGCGTCGGAGCCACCGATGGCAACCAGGTGCATGGACGTTGGCCTTTCAAGAGCAGGAAGGTCACAAGGGGTGAGCGAGCAGAACAGCAGCGGTGCGAGGGCGGGTTAGATGTTGAGTTCGCGCAGCAGGGCGCTCACGCGGGTGGTCAGGTTGTCGCGGATGTCGCGCAGCACGGGCAGGGGTTGCCCGTCGGGGTCGGGGATGTCCCAGTCCTCGTAGCGTTTCCCGGCGTAGACCGGGCAGGCGTCGCCGCAGCCCATGGTGATGATGACGTCGGCGGCGTGGACAACGCTGTCGGACAACGGTTTCGGGTACGCCTCGGTCAGGTCAATGCCACGCTCATGCAGGGCTTCGACGGCGACCGGGTTCACTTGCCCGGTGGGGTGGGATCCGGCCGAGCGCACGTGCACCTTCCCCGGTGCGAGGTGTGCGGCGATCGCGGCGGCCATTTGGGAGCGTCCGGCGTTGTGGACGCAGACGAACAGGATTTCCGGGACCGTCCTGCCCAGTTGGCCGCCGGCTTGTGCGGTGGCGGTCAGTTGTTCTTTGGCGTGCCGGGTGATCAGGATCGGCAGGAACGTGGCGATCTTCGACCGTGGTTCCAGCAGATCACGGGCCCCGGTCACCGCAGCGGTGACTTGGTCGCGACTGAAGATGCCGTCGAACTGGTAGGCCAGGTCTTCGATGATCGCCGCCGTGTCGACCGGGCGCACCGGTGCGGTCTGGTCCGCAGGAGAGGCTGGGGCGGTTAGGGCGGGACTGTCAGGTGCTGGCATGGGCGGACTCCCGGGTGGTGGTGAACCGGTTGCGCAGGGCCAGGGAGACGTACACAAGGCCGACGAGCACGGGCACTTCGATGAGGGGGCCGACGACGCCAGCCAGGGCCTGCCCGGAGGTGACGCCGAAGGTGGCGATCGCGACGGCAATGGCTAGTTCGAAGTTGTTGCCGGCGGCCGTGAACGCCAGCGTGGTGGTGCGCTCGTACCCCAGGCCGACGGCGCGGCCAAGGGCGTAACCGCCGCCCCACATGAGGGCGAAGTAGACCAGCAGCGGGAGCGCGATACGCACCACGTCCAGCGGGTGACCGGTGATCTGGTGGCCCTGCAACGCGAACAGGATGACGATGGTGAACAGCAGCCCGTACAGGGCCCAGGGGCCGATCCGGGGTAGGAACTTCTCCTCATACCAAGTACGCCCCTTGGCGCGTTCGCCCAGCCGCCGGGACAGGTACCCGGCCAGTAGCGGGATGCCGAGGAACACCAGGACGGACCCGGCGATCTTCCACGCCGACACGTCCAGGTGTTCTTGGTGCAGGCCGAGCCAGCCGGGCAGCACCGACAGGTAGAACCAGCCCAAGACGGCAAACATGATGACTTGGAAGAAGGAGTTGATCGCGACCAGCACGGCGGCGGCTTCGCGGTCGCCGCAGGCCAGGTCGTTCCAGATGATCACCATGGCGATACACCGGGCCAGGCCGACGATGATGAGGCCGGTGCGGTAGGTGGGCAGGTCGGGCAGGAAGATCCAGGCGAGGGTGAACATCAGCAGCGGCCCGAGCACCCAGTTCAGCACCAGGGAGGTGACCAGCAGCCGCTTGTCGCCGGTGACGGAGTCCAATTTGTCGTAGCGGACTTTGGCCAGCACCGGGTACATCATGATCAGCAGCCCGAGCGCGATCGGGAGCGAAACCCCTTCAATTTCCACGGCACTCAGTGCCGTGTCCAGTCCGGGGATGATCCGACCAAGGAGCAGTCCGACGACCATGGCGGCGCCGATCCAGATTGGCAGGAACCGGTCCAGGGTGGACAGTTTCGCCACCACCGGGGCGTGCGCGGGACGCGTTGCGGTGTCGCTCATCGGACCAGCCCCACACGCGGCTGACCAGTGAGCACCTGTTCACGGGCAACGGACACCATCAACGACCGACCACCTTCTGATTAGACAACTGTCGATGCAGTCAGCCTTGCGCATTGAATTGATGGTTGTCAATATAGAGGGGTGACAGTGACCGTGAAGACGAGTTCCGCCGTGCATGCTGCCGGCGAGTGTGATGACTCGTGTGCTCCGGGCAGCGGTTTGGACGTCGCCACCGCGGCGCGTGCGGCCGAGGTATTCAAGGCCCTGTCGGATCCGGTGCGGTTGCGGTTGTACACCCGGATCGCTGCGTGCGACGGGGAAACGTGCGTCTGTGACATCCAGGACGTCGGGGTCTCGCAGCCGACGGTGTCCCATCACCTACGCAAGCTGCGAGAGGCTGGGTTGATCGATTCCGAGCGACGCGGGACCTGGGTGTATTACCGGCCGGTCGCCGGCGCCCTCACCGTGCTCGACGCAGTACGTCACTGAAAAGCAGTGCGCAGAACGACGTGCCGGGACTCCGTCGGTGTTGCCCATGGCGTCCCGGCACGTATCGGGTTCTCAGCATTGACCGCCGGAGGAGGTGCCGCCGATGGTGAGCAGGGTGGGTGGGGGAGTGCAGCAGCCGCCGCTGGTGCTGTCGGGGTCGTCGTACAGGCCCGATCCTCCGCAGACGCCGGTGTCGGGCAGGTCGAGCTCGACGCGTTCGGCGGCCGCCACGTCGCCGGCCAGCATGGCGACCACGCTGCGTACCTGTTCGTAGCCGGTCATCGCCAAGAAGGTGGGTGCGCGCCCGTAGGACTTCATCCCCACGATGTACAGGTTCGGCTCTCCGGCGTGTGTCAGCTCGCGGGCTCCGGTCGCTTGCACCGAGCCGCACGAGTGGATGTTCGGGTCGACTTCCGCTGCGATCGCACGCGGCGCCTGCAACGTGGGGTCCAGGTCCAGTCGCAGCTCGGACAGGAAGGACAGGTCGGGGCGGAACCCGGCCAGCACCACCAGGGTGTCGGCCGGCTCCAGGGTGCGCCCGTCCTCGCCAGTCAGCACCACTTGAGCGCCGGCGCGGTCGACTCGCGCGGTGCGGAACCCGGTGACCACCTCGACCCGGCCCGCTTCGACGGCCTCGCGGGCCCGGATCCCCAGGGCCCCGCGCTGCGGCAACTGGTCGTCGGCGCCGCCGCCGAAGGTGGTTCCGGTGCCGCCACGTCGCAGCGCCCAGGTGATCCGCGTCCCCGGGTGTTCCCGGGCGATGCGGTCCAGCTCGATGATCGCGTTCAGCGAGGACGCTCCCGCGCCGACCAACACCGTGTGTTGACCGACGAATCGGACAGGGTCGGCGCCGTCGGGAATGCCGTACGAAATCACGTCAGCGTTGGCGTGTTCACCCAGCGCGGGAAGCCCGTTCGCGCCGGCCGGGGCAGGTTGGCGCCAGGTGCCGGACGCATCGATGACGGCCCGCGCGTCGAATCGGTGCTCGACGCCGTCCCCGTCGATGACGTGCACGGTGAACGGTTGCTCGCCCCGGCCAGCGTCCACCAACCGGTCACGGCCTGCGCGGGAGACGCCGGTGACCCGTGCGTCGAACAGGACTCGCTCGCCCAAGGCTCCGGCCAGCGGAGCCAGGTACTGCTCGACCCACTCCGCGCCGGTCGGATACCCCGCGGCCGGAGCCTGCCATCCGCTCGGCTCCAGCAGCCGAGCAGCAGCCTGGTCGATCAACTCCGGCCACTGGGAGAACAGCCGGACGTGACCCCACTCGGCCACCGCAGCCGCCGGGCCCCGTCCCGACTCCAGCACCAGCGGCTCCAGGCCGCGCTCCAACAGATGCGCCGCTGACGCCAAACCCTGCGGGCCGGCACCGATCACGACAACAGGAAGCTCACTCATCAACTCAGTCCTCACATTGACAAACATCGATGGGAGCATCGTGATCAACGCATCGACAAATGTCAATGCGTTATGCACAATGAGTTACATGCCCGCCGCACTGCCGCTCACTCAGCCGGATGCTGCCCTGGCCGCGTGCTGCTCACCGGTCACCGCAGGAATCGTCAGTGACGAGGCCGCCACCACCCTGGCCCGGATGTTCAAAGCGTTGGGCGACCCGACCCGCGTGAAACTACTGTCCCTCATCGCCGCATCCGCCGGCGGTGAGGCGTGCGTGTGCGATCTGACCGATCCGGCCGGGCTGAGCCAGCCCACCATCTCCCACCACATGAAGGTCCTCGCCGACGCCGGGCTGATTACCCGCGAGCAACGCGGCAAGTGGGCGTACTTCTCACTCGCCCCGCAGGTGCTCGGCTCACTCGCCGGGGCGCTGACGCCCACCGCCGGATGAACCCCGCCCACGAACCCGCCAGCGGCGCGAGGACCAGGCGCAACGTCCAGGTGGTCATCATCGGTGGCGGCCAGGCCGGCCTGGCAACCGGGTTCTACCTGCGCCGCGCCGGCCTCACCCCCGGGCAGGACTTCGTCATCCTCGACGCCGCCAACCGCCCCGGATGGATGATGCCGCCGTGGAACGACGCCGAACTCGGATACCCACCACGTGACCACGTCGTGGACTACCTGACCCGCTACGAGCAACGGTACGACCTGAACGTGACCCGGTCATGCACAGCCCACACCGTCACCCCAGCCGACGACGACCCCGGCGGGCGGCTGATCGTGGCCACCGATCTGGGCGACTTCGCCGCTCGAGCGGTCGTGTCCGCGACCGGGACCTGGGACCGGCCCTTCGTACCCAGCTACCCCGGGATGCGGCACTTCACCGGGCACCAGCTGCACGCCGCGAACTACCGCGAACCCGGCCGCTTCGCCGGGCAACGAGTGGTCATCGTCGGTGGCGGCAACTCCGCCGCGCAGATCCTCGCCGAGATCTCCACCGTCGCAGACACGACCTGGGTGACCACCCGCCCACCGCGGTTTCTGCCCGACGACGTCGACGGCCGGGCATTGTTCGCCGCCGCGCGGGCACGCATCCAAGCCCTGCAAGAAGGCCGCGACCATGCCGGTGTCGCCGGGCTGGGCGACATCGTCATGGTCGAAGCCGTCCGGGCGGCCCGCGACCGCGGCGTCCTCAAGGCCCAACCCATGTTCGACCGGCTCACCCGCGATGGTGTCGCCTGGGCCGACGGCGCCCACCAGAACGTCGACGCGGTGATCTGGTGCACCGGCTTCCGGCCCGCCCTCAGACACCTACGGCACCTCGACCTCCGCACCGACAACGGTCACCCCGCCGTCGGCGGGGCATCCGGCACCCGAGCCATCAGCGAACCACGGCTCTATCTCGTCGGGTACGGCGACTGGACCGGACCAGCATCCGCAACACTCGCCGGAGTCGGCCCGTCCGCCCGAGCCACCGCGCACGCCATCACAGCGAAGCCCGTAACAGCGCAACCACCTAGCCGCCCTCTGGAAGGGGCCTAGGTGGCTGGTGCTTTTCGTGCCGTTCGACACCAGCCACCTAGTAGACGTTCCACATACGGTCCGGTCCGGGCTCGAACGGAGAGCATCGACGACTTCTTCGGTCCCGAGATCGACGCACAGGGCCGTCGAGCCGAAGGGTGTCCCCCTTTCCGCAGGATGATGGCTGGGCGCACATCGAGGCCGCCACCAAGCAGTACGACGGCTACAAAGTCCAGGCCATCCTCAACGAGATCAACGGTCGTGACCACTCGGGAGCGACGAAGGTCGGCACGCCAGCAGTCTTCGGGATGAACTTCCAGGCCGTGTCGGTCGCGCAGAAGTCCCGGTCGACCTCGGCAACCCTGATGGGGCCGGATGCACAGGGTAACTACCCACGAGCGCCCCGCAACCGGGTGGCTACCAGTGGAATGGCGGCTAGTTGGTGCCCGGCCCGGTGCAGTTTCGCCATGATGCCCGCGACCGAATTCGCCACAGATCGACGCGATCATCCAGGGTCGATGTCAGGACCGTACACCGGCTGGATGCGCAGCAGGCCTCGCGCTCGCCGGCGCCGATCTGACAGGAGCAGCGACTCCGCAAGGGATCGCCTTCTGGCAGGGCCTGCCAGGCAGTTCAGCCTTGGCGGTTGCCTTGATCGGCTGCAAGGAGGCTTGCGGTCCATGTCCCGTGATTTTTCGCGTTACGCCGACATCGTTGAGGTTCCCGATGTCGTCGGTCTGCATGTCGGCGACGCGGCCCGGGTGACCTACGTCGCCGGCCTCAAACTCGCGCAACCGGACCCGGATGAACCACCACGATTACTGGGTCACCGGGCAGGAGCCACCTGTCGGATCAAGTCGCTGGCGTTGGGATCCGCTCCTCGTTCGCTGGTCCCGCTTCGCCGGGCCGGTGTTCGCGAGCCGCGACGACCCCCCTCGCCGGTAAGCACGCTTACCGGCGAGATAGGCCCATCGACGGACCGATAGCCGATCGGCATCCGGAACAATGTCATGCTCGGTGCGGCGGCGCAGGCGCAGGCTGATGGTGACGAGGTTGCTGGCAGAGGATGCCGAAGAAGCCTGCCGCTAGGCCGAACGTCAGTGGGTGAACCGCACGGCGGGCAGGACCTTCGCCAGCCAGGTGGGAGCACGCCACGCTCGATGGCCGGTGAGCCGCAGGACGACGGGGAGCAGGATGAGTCGGATACACAACGCGTCCAGGAAGACGGCGACGGCCAGGATGATGCCCATTTCCTTGGGAGCGAGCGGTCCGGATAGCGCGAAGGTCAGGAACACGGCGACCATGACGCCGGCGGCTGCGACGACGACACGTCCCGAGGTTCGCAGCGCCTCTCGCATGGCGTGCTGCGGGTCGCCGGTCGCGTCGTATTGCTCGCGCGCAGCGGACAGTAGGAAGAGGGTGTAGTCCATTGCGACTCCGGTGAGCATCGCGCCGAAGAACAGCGGTGCCCAGGCGTCGACGAAACCCTGTGACTGGAAGCCCAGCAAGCCCGAGAGGTGGCCGTCGCCGAAGATGAGTTTCGCGACGCCGAACGCTGCCCCGATGGAGGCGAGGTTGGTGATGGTGCCGACGAACGCGATCAGCGGGCTGCCGAGGGCGATGAGCAGCAGCAGGAAGCCGAGCCCGATCAGCAGCGCGAAAACGACGGGAGTCTTCGCGGACAGCGCCTTCTCCAGGTCGTGGTTCTCGGCCGCGGCGCCTCCGACCAGGCTGCCGTGTGGCAGTTCGGTGCGGATCCGGTCGATGGTGGCGCCGGTGGCGGGGGCGGAGGCGTCGGTGGTGGGTATGGCCAGCAGCATGGTCCGTCCGTCGTTCGCGCCGGCGGGCACGGTGGCGGCGATGCCCCGGTCGTGTGCGAGCGCCGCTCGTGCGGCTCCGGCGTCGGGGGTCGGGGTGATGACCTGCAAGGTGCCAGGAGCGCCTTGCCCGAATGCTGCTGTGACCTGCTGGTATCCGGCGCGGGCCGATTGGTTGGCGGGGATGATCGAGATGGACGGCATACCGGTGCGCAGTCCCAGGACAGGTGCCGCGAGCAGCGCGAGAACTGCGAGGGCCAGTGCACCGGCGGCCCACGGCCGGCGGTGCAGCAGCGCGCCCCAGCGATGCATCAACTGCTCGACGCCACGACGGTGGGTCGTCCCCTGCGTGGTCGTATGCCGGCCGGGCCGCCGGTCGGAGCCGGGCCGGCGCAGGCGACCGGCGTCGATCTTCGTCCCGAGCTTGCCCAGGACGGCGGGGAGCAGGGTGAGTGTCGCAGCGAGAACGGCGACGACGGAGAGCATGATGCCCAGGGCCATGGAGCGGAAGGCGGGACTCGGCACCAGCAGGACGGTGGAGAGCGACACCAGGACGGTGACTCCGGAGAACGCGATCGCTTTTCCGGCAGTGCCCATGGTTTCGGCGACGGCTTCGACCGCGGTGCGCCGGTCGCCCGGCTGGGCTCCTCGATGGTGTAGCGCTGACCGGTATCGGACGACGAGGAACAGGGCGTAGTCGATGCCCAGGGCCAGCGCGAACATCATGGCGAAGTTGAGTGCCCAGACACTGACCGGAGCCAGGTGCGTGGCGATCACCAGGGCACCGGCTGCGGTGAGCAGACCGACCATGGTGAGCATCAGCGGGAGCCCGGCGGCGACGAGGCTGCCGAAGGCCAGCACGAGCACTATCAGGGTCACCGGCCACGACAGCACCTCGGACTTGATCATCGCGCTGTGGTTGACCTTGTTGAAATCAGACCACAGAGCACTGGATCCCGTCAGATTCACCGAGATCGTCGACGTCGCCAGTCGGCTCAACGGTGCTGTCAGGTCGTCGGCGGCACGGACCATGGTGTTCGCGTCCTGGGCTGCACCGGCCTGCACTATCGCAGTCGTCCCGTCGCGGGACAGACTGACACCTGGTCTGGGCGCGACCACGGTGCTCACCCGCGGATCTGCTTTGAGGGTGGATTCGACCTGCGCGATGACCCGACGGGCGGCGGGGTCCTTGGCGATCGGGCCGGTTCCGTCGTGGACCACGACCTGTAGCGCTGTGGAGCCCATGCCCGCGAAGTCGTGTTGGATGACGTCCCTGGCCTGCACGGACTGACTGCCGCTGTCTTGCCAGCCGGCACCGGACAGCGCCGTCTCGACCTTGGGCGCGAAGGCACCGAAGCCGGCAAGCACGACCAACCAGAGAGCCAGGACGATGCCGAGGTGGGACGCCGACCAGGCGCCCAGTCGGGCTAGTCCCGTGTGCCGTGGGGGCCCGGATGCGCCGTCAGCAGTTGCCGGACGGGCGTGCGGGTCGGTGGAGGTGGTGCGTTCAGTGGTCACAGTGGATCTCCAGAAGACGGCAGGGGTGAGGGATTCGGGTGGTGCGATGTGCAGACGGGGGTCGGGTCAGGCGAGGCTCGCGGTGCTGCGGATCGTGACGTATGCCGCGACGAGCAGGAGCAGCCCGGCGAAGGCCCGGCGGAGGGTGACCTGGGGGGGGGTGTGCTGCGCGGCTCTGGCACCGAGCAGTGACCCGATGATCGCGGCGATGGTGAACGGAACGATGAGCGACCAGTGGAACGTGGTGTGACCGGCGCGTGCGGCGAGTGCGCCGGCGGAGTTGAGCGCGATGACCAGCAGTGATGTTCCGACGGCGGTGGTCATCGGGAAGCCCAGCGCCATCACCAGGGCGGGCACGATGATGAACCCTCCGCCCACCCCGAGAAACCCGGTGAGGAAACCGACGAGTAGTCCCGCTGCCACGAATTTGGCAGCTCGCAGGCCATTGCGCTCGGTGAGGGCGGTTTCGTTCGGTGACCGGTCCCTGCCTGCTGCGTGTCGCAGCATGCCCACGGCGGCCAGCAGCATGAGGCCGGCGAAGGCCAGTAGCAGGACATTCGGGTCGACCTGCCGGTTGAGTGCGCTTCCGGGCCAGGACGCGGCGACGCCGGTCAGTCCGAACACGGCGCCGGTTGCCCAGCGGACGTTGCCGGAGCGCGCGTGTCCGACTGCACCGATGAGGGAGGTGATCCCGACGATGACCAGGCTGCCGGTGGTGGCTGCCTGCGCGGGTTCACCCAGTAGGTAGACCAGTGCCGGCACGGTCAGAATGGAACCCCCGCCGCCGAGGGCTCCGAGACCGGCGCCGATCAGCAGGCCCAGCGCCAGTGCGGCGATCAGTGTCAGCATCGAGGTGTGTGGTCAGCTGCGGCCGAGCAGCCGGCGTAGGAACGACGCCTGCGGACCCGGCGGCTGGTCGGCGTGACCGGGGCACCGGTCCGCGCGGGGGACGCGGTCCATGACTTGGTCGACGTGGCGACCGCAACCGGCCCAGGTGGTCTTGCCACAAGTCTTGCAGGTGACTGGACGACACATGATGAGTGCTCCTTCGTGATGCGGGTGGTGGTGTTGTGTGCGCAGGTCAGGCGATCGGTAAGCCGCTGGCAGCGGCTTGCTCGTCGAATCCGTCGTCGACAGCGATGACGGGGTTGTGGTGCGCCGCCAGCACGGAAGCGGCGATCGAGGCGCGATACCCGCTGGCACAGTGCACCCAGACCTCGCCCTCGGGAACCTCGCCCAGCCGACCGAGCAACTCGTGCAGCGGGATGTTCACCGATCCTGCGATGTGGGCGGCGGCGTATTCGTTCTTCTGGCGAACGTCGAGGACGGCGACGTGGCGGTGGTGGCGTACCTGTGCCAGATCGGCAAACACTGCCCGTGGGAAGGATCCGAGCGGGCCGTCGGTCCAGTCGGTCGGACCCCCGGTGGCCGCGCCTTCGAGGCGGTCGAGGCCGATGCGGGTCAGTTCGCGTTGTGCCTCAGCGACCTGCTCGGGGGAGTCGCCGAGCAGGGTCAGGGGCGTGCCCCATGGAATCAACCACCCGAGGTAGGTGGCGAACTGCCCATCGAGTCCGAAGTTGAGCGTGCCGGTCACGTGACCTGCCGCGAAAGCGGTCCGGGTGCGCAGGTCGACGACCCACTCGCGGTCCGCGATCCGGGCGGCGATCTCCTGGGCGTCCACCTCCCGGGGAGTCGACAGATCGGCAGCATCCGGCCCACCGGCGTTCCCCGGTGTCATGTGCACGTAGTAGGCCGGGTATTCATCCAGCCCGGCCAGAGTCGCCTCGGCCCATTCCCGCTCGTCCTCGGTCAGGGCCGGGTTGACGTTCTTCTCCGCACCGATCGTCGAAGACGTTGCGTCACCGGTCGATCCGGCCGAGCAGAACGACCCGAAACCGTGGGTGGGCAACACGGCAGCGTCGTCGGGCAGTTGCTGTGCCAGCCGGTGCACGGAATCGAACTGCTGGTGCAGCAGCTCGTGGGTGTGCTCGGTGCCCAGCAGGTCCGGTCGGCCCGTCGCGCCATACAGCAGGGATCCGCCGGTGAAGACACCGACCACTTCGACCTCTTCGGCGGTACCTGTCTCCAGGGCGTAGGACAGGTGAGTGAAGGTGTGCCCAGGGGTGGCGATGACCCGCACCCGCATCACCGGTGAGACCTCGATGACCTCACCGTCGCGCACCGGGTCACGGTCGTAGGCGACCTGATCTTCGGCGTTGACGTGGTATGCCGCGCCGGTCACCTCCGCCAGCGCCAGGCCGCCGGTCAGATAGTCGTTGTGCAGGTGCGTTTCGAAAACGTGCGTGATCGCGACGCCGGTCTGCCGGGCCAGGTCCAGCACCCGGTCGATGTCGCGTTGCGGGTCGATGACCAGCGCCACCTGCCCGTCATGGGCCAGGTAGGACCGGTCGCCCAGCGTCGGGGTGTCCAGGGTCAACACGGTCGGAGCGTTCGGTGCGAAGTCAGTCACTGCGATCATTTCCTCGGTAGGGAGGTCGGAGGCCGGTTCTGTACTATCGGCGCGATACCCTGTGGGGTATCGTGACTACTCCAACATTAATACCCCCAGGGGTATTCCTGTCCAATCGTGCAGCCTCCCGGACGTCGACCGCCAGGCCCGATCCCAACCGAGTCGAAATACGTCGGGTGCCTTGCGCGTTACATACCCCAGCGGGTATCCGAGCGCCCCACTTGTCACGTCACTGACTGACGCAAAGGAAGGTTCACGATGAGCTACGCCATCACTACCACCATCGACAAGCCGTATGCCCAGACGGTTCGGGCCACCCGAGATGCTCTCGCGGAGCAAGGATTTGGCGTGCTGACCGAAATCGACATTGCCGCCACCCTGAAGGCAAAACTCGGCGCCGACGTCGCACCGCAGATCATCCTGGGCGCCTGCCGCCCCCCGCTGGCGCACGCCGCGCTCGAAGCCGAGCCGTCCATCGGACTGCTCCTGCCCTGCAACGTGGTCGTCCGCGCCGTCGATGACGGCCACACGGTCGTGGAGGCGATGGATCCCACAGTGATGGTGACGCTCACCGGGAACGAACAGCTCGCCGACGTCGCCACCGACGCGCGCGACAGACTCACCAGTGCGCTTGCCGCGCTCACACCCCAATCCTGATCACCGCCGAGACATCCGCCTCGGCCGAACGCGAAGGGCCCGCTCATGGTCACGCTCAACACCGATGACATGACCCCTGTGCTGAACCGGTTGCGCCGGGCTCAGGGTCAGCTCGGCGGCGTCATCCGTCTCATCGAGGAAGGCCGCGACTGCAAGGACGTCGTCACCCAGCTCGCGGCCGTCAACCGCGCACTGGACCGGGCGGGTTTCGCCATCGTCTCCTCCGGCATGCGCGAATGCCTCGCCTCGCCCGGTGGCATCAATGCCGACGATCAGGCGACGATGGAAAGGCTCTTCCTCACGCTCTCATAGGCATTGCTCGGCCTTGGCGTAGCTGCGCACTTTGCGCAGGGCCCCGCCGCCGCGCGCATTGCGTACCGCGTCCGCGAACTCGACGACCCCACTGGTCCACGTCGGGACTACACCGCACCCGGCAAGACCGTGAAGAACCACAAAGGGTCCTCCAGAACGAAGTGAAGCCGACAACGTGAGCAACTGATCGCCCGGCCCGAACTGCCTAAAGCAACCAGCCCCTCCCGGACGAGAGGGGCCGGGTGACGAACCCTGCGCCCGCTCACGAGACCTCGAGTCGGCACACCTGCGACAGAACGAGTAACCGAAACTGTGCCGTTGACTTCACAAACAGTGAACCCCCACGTCAGAGGGTGATCCGCGCCGGCACGCGGTCGCTCGACCGCCCTCATTTGGTGGACGAGACGGTTCACGGCGTAGACAGGGGCAACCGGGCTACTCCGGCGATGTGCGGCAGGGACAGCCGGCCGAGCCCCGATTCGAGCTCGCAGTACTCCTCGATGATGAAGCCGGCGCCGCGTATCGCGCGCAGCGTGTCACGCGAAAGGTGGCATCCTGCGCCCAGCCGGGGCCAGATGCCGCTGGTATCAAGCCACCGCTGTATCGGGCGTCGCCGATCTCCGGCGGCCACATGTTCATAGAATCGCAACTCACCGCCGGGCCGGAGGACGCGCTTGATCTCCGCCAGCGCCTGCGCCTGGTCCGGAACCGTGCAAAGGACAAGGCAGATGACCGCGGCGTCGTAGGAGTCGTCGGCGCCGGGAATCGCCTCCGCGGCGCCGTCGACGACCGTCGTCGGCACAGGCAGACCTCGTGCGGCCTGCTGGGCGAGGGAGCGTAATTGCGGTTCCGGTTCGATCGCCACGACCCGGTTCACGGTGCTGGGGTAGTGGCGAAAGTTGAGTCCGTCCCCCGCGCCGAGTTCGACCACGGTGCCCTCCAGCCCAGCGAGGAGCTCGCGTCGAGCCTCATGGGACATGGCTTTCGAGGAGAGTATCCGCCAGACCTTTGCGAACGACGGGTGCGCCGAAGTCGGCCGCGGCTGAGGGCGCGACGTCCTGAGCGCCCCGGTGACGGTATTCATCGTGAGGTTGGCGAACGCTATAAGACCGGCCACCGCATCAACTTGCTCAAGTTGTGCCTCGCCGAGCCGCGACCGCGCATTCGCGGTCAGCTGGGGATCTGCTGCGGACCGAAATCGCCGTGCCGCCCTATCGGTGGCGTAGACCACCGCGGACCGGGTCGCGACGTCGAGAGCGGCGAGATCACCAAGTCCGATGGAGCGCAGATCCTCGGCGCTGACACCGGCTCGCAAAGCCCAGCGGTGGTGGACGTTACTGCAGCCCCGGCAGGCATTGGACCGGCTCACAGCTACCATCACCGCTTCTCGCCGGGCAGGCGGCACGCCGCCGCGATAGGCCCGAACCAGGACGCTCGCGCTGCCGAGAACTCGCGCCAAGGCACCGAATGCATCGCGCGCGCCTTCGAACCGTTGCGGCTCAGGCGTCAAAACGCGGTCGTCTATCTGTGCAGCGCTGTCTCGGCCCACGGACGGATCTCCTCGCTGTAGCGTGCTGTCGGGCTCGAACCGGCGCAGGTGTCGGTGAGCGCGGCCACGGGCAAGCCGGCGCCGACTGCGCCGGCGAGGAATGTGGCCTTGTGGGCCCCAGACGCTGACGACGATGCTGGAGGCGACCAGGGCACCCGCGAGCAGACGCACCTGTCGCGCTCGAGGCTCCCATCCAACACGCAGGGCAGCGGGCAACTCTGAGGACTCTGCGGTGGACGGGGACTCTGCGGTGGACGGCGCTGAGACGGCGTAGGCCTCGAGCCCGCCTTCCAGGACGCTGAGTGTGGTGAGGCCGGCTCCTTGCAGGGTCTGCCCGGCCCGGCGGGCGCGCTGACCGGTATTGCAGTGCGGATCGGTGTCAGGGGTGCGGTTATGTGTTCTTGCGTGGTGTGGCGGTTGCTCACGACAGTCCGATTCCGCTGCGGATGGCGACGTAGATGGCGACGGCGATGAGCAGTCCGGCGAAGGCGCGGCTCAAGGTGGTGCCGCTGACCTTGTCCGCTACTCGCTTGCCGACCAGCGAGCCGATGATGGCGGCGGCGGTGAAGGGCACGATGACGGCCCAGTGGAAGCTTTCGTTGCCCGAGCGTGCGCCTAAGGCTGCGATCGAGTTTAACGCGATGACTAGTAGTGATGTGCCGACCGCTACGGGCATGGTGAAGTCGAGGGCGATGACGAGGGCAGGGACGATGATGAATCCGCCCCCGACGCCGAGGAAGCCGGTCAGGAACCCGACGATGAGGCTGGCCAGGAGCACCTTGACCGCTACTTGGGTGGTGATTTTTGTGGTCGGTGAGTGCGCCAGCCGTGCAGTCACGGCGGTCGCCACGCTTCCGGCCTCATCCCCGCTTTTCTCACAGCTCCGGTCGGCGGTGGGCGATTCATCGGTGGGGGTGTCTGATTGGCGTGTTCTGCGTAGCATCGCGGCGGCGGCGATGAGCATCAGTACGGCGAATGCGAGTAGGAGCGCGTTGGGGCTGACCTGGCGGTTGAGAGCGGTTCCGAGGTAGGAGGCGGCGACGCCGATGATCCCGAAGGTGAGTCCTGCCCCCCAGCGGACATTGCCCGAACGGGCGTGGCCCAGGGCGCCGACCAGTGCGGTGATACCCACGATGACCAGGCTGGCTGTGGTGGCTCCCCGCGCGGATTCGCCGATGACGTAGACGAGGACCGGGACGGTGAGGATCGATCCACCGCCGCCGAGTGCTCCGAGGCTGACGCCGATGATGACCCCGAAGATGAGCGCGAGGGCGATGGTCATTCGATGTGGCCCGGCGATCCGTCGTCACGGATGGTCGGCAACCCGGCCTCCTGCCAGGCGTTCATGCCGCCGGCCATGTTTCGTACCGGCACTCCCGCGTGTGCCAAGGCGTCCGCGGCTTTGGCTGATCTTTTTCCTGAGCGGCAGATCGTGATGACCGGTGTGTCCTGGTCCAGGGCGGTGGGGTCCAGGTCGCCCAACGGCATGTGCATCGCACCCGGAGCGTGTCCGCCATCCCACTCTTCAGGCTCACGGACGTCCAGCAGCACCGCGCTTTGGTCGGTGTGGGCCAGCAGGGCTTCGGTGGGGCTCAGGTCCGCGCCGCGGCTGGTTGTTGGTTCGGTCATGATCTGCTCCTTAGAAGGTGGTGCCTTGGTGCGAGGGTGGTGCCGGGTGATGCCGGCCGGCGAGATCGACGCGATACCCGCTGCGGCCGGAGAACTGGGCGGTGACGCTGAACCGATCGCCGCGCACGATGGTGTGGCGCCATTCCACGGCCTCTGCCTCGGCGCAGCCGAGGCGATCGATGCGAAAGGCCGCGGTGTCAGCGCCGATGCCCAGCAGGCCGCGTTCGGTCTCGGTGGGGATGACGGCGCGTAGCGTTTCCTGTCCGCCGGTGAGTTTGAGCCCGCAGCGCCGAGCGAGTTCGTCGTACAGCGCGGTCCGGGTGAAGTCCGCGCGCAGCAACGGCCGTGCGACGCGCGCCGGCAGCCAGACTCGATCCACGGCCAGCGGCTCGCCCCCGGCCAGGCGGAGCCGCTCAAGATGCAGCAAGGGCTCGCACGCGTCCACGCCCAGATGCCCAGCAGCTACCTGGTCGGCGCGCACGTCGAGGATCCGTACCACGCTGAGCTGCTCGAGCCCGGCCGCTTCGACCGAGGAAAACAAGCTGTACAAGGCGCCCAGGGGTTGCTCAATCTCGACATCGGCGGCGACACGTGGCGCCCGGCCGCGGTCCGCGGTCACCATGCCGTCGTCCCGAAGCCCGCGCAGCGCCTGACGGACCGTGTAGCGACTCACCCCGTACTGCTGGCTCAACGCATGCTCACCGGGAAAACTCTCGCGGAACTCGTTTAAGGCCAGCCGCCGCATCAGATCATCGCGCACCTGTTCCCACAGCGGACGCGCAGCATCACGATCGGGCTGCACCGCAGATGCGGAACCGACTTCAGCGCCCACGAGTGCCCCTCCTTTCCGATTCCACCCCTGGCGTGCAGGGGCCTTGTGGTGTTGCCGCGTTCAGCGTAATGTCCAGACATTAACAGATGTCCGGACATTTCGGAGCTAGAGGGAACGCGGGAGCTACCACATGCAGGTCGAGATCATCACCACCGACGAGCTCGGAGACCGCAGCTACGTCGTCCATGACGGTGGGGTAGCGGTCGTTATTGATCCTCAACGCGACATCGATCGGGTGGAGGCGCTTGTCGAACGGTTGGGCGTGCGGGTTGAGTTGGTCCTCGAAACGCACATACACAACGACTATGTGACCGGAGGGTATGAGCTCGCGCGGCGAGCCGGGGCCCGCTACGCGGTCAACGCCGCGGACCACGTCGCCTTCGAACGTGTGGGCGTGCGTGATGGCGAGGAACTGGTTGCCGGCGATCTTCGGGTCGCGGTGGTTGCCACGCCCGGCCACACCGATACCCATCTGGCCTTTGTGATCACCGACATCAGTGCCCCTGAGGCGCCACCAGCGGTGTTCACCGGCGGGTCGTTGCTCTACGGCAGTGTTGGCCGAACTGACTTGGTCGATCCCGCGCGCACCATCGAGTTGACCCACGCACAGTTCCATTCCGCGCACCGGTTGGCCGACTCGCTACCCGATCAGGCGCCAGTTTTTCCCACCCACGGGTTCGGCAGTTTCTGCTCTTCCGGTTCGGCGACCGGTGGCGAGGACAGCACGATCGGGGTCGAAAAGCGCCGTAACGACGCCCTCACAACGGCCGATGAGCAGACTTTCGTCGACAACCTCATCGCGAATTTGACCGCATACCCGGCCTACTACGCGCATATGGACGTGCTCAACCGGCAAGGCCCACTGGCCCCGGACATGTCCGCACCCGAAAAAGTCGACCCCGTCGAACTGGCCGCTCGTATCGCGGCCGGCGAGTGGGTGATCGATCTACGCGATCGCGTGGCGTATGCCTCCGACCATCTGGCCGGGACCGTCAGTATCGCGCTCGGCGCCCAGTTCGCCACCTACCTGGGCTGGCTCACTCCCTGGGGTGCCCCGCTGACCATCATTGCCGAGACTTCCCAGCAAGTCGCCGACGCACAACGCCAACTCGTACGGATCGGCGTCGACCAGCTCGCCGGCGCCGCCTCCGGTGAATTCGAGGCGGTCGCCGCTGGCCAGGAACGCCGCCGCTACCCCCGTGTCGACTTCGCGCAGACCGCCCGCGAGGCAACCGCAGACGAAGACGTGATCCTGGACGTACGACGAGACGACGAACGCGCCCAGGGCCATATTGCCAACTCCGCGCACATCCCACTCAACGAGCTAGTCACCCGCCTAGGCGATGTCCCGCAGGGGCGCTTGTGGGTGCACTGCGCCTCAGGATTTCGCGCAAGCATCGGCGCGAGCTTGCTCGACCGTGCCGGTCACGAAGTCATGTACATCGACGATGACTACGCCAACGCCACCACGGCAGGCCTTGATACCACCTGATCGACCTACCTCGCCGGGCCACACGCAGTACCGCACCCACTACACGCCATATAACGCTCACGGAGGAACCCATGGTTCAGACTCATCACAGTGCGCTCATCATCGGTGGCGGTAGCGCGGGTATCAGCGTCGCCGCCCGCCTCCAGCGCGCAGGCATCACCGACATTGGGGTCATCGACCCAGCCACCACCCACTACTACCAACCGTTGTGGACACTGGTCGGAGGAGGCCGCGCCTCGATCGCGGAGACCGGCCGGCCAGAGGCCTCCGTCATGCCCAAAGCTGTGCAGTGGATCCGCGAACGTGCGCAGGACATCGACCCCGACGCACAAACCGTCACCACAGACAACGGCGTGCACGGCTACGACCAACTCGTCGTATGCCCCGGAATCCAACTCGACTGGGACAAAGTGCCCGGGATGACCGAGAGCCTAGACACCCCGTACGTGTCCAGCAATTACACGCAAGCCTTAGCACCCAAAACCTGGGACCTCATCCAGGCCACCCGCTCAGGCACTGCGATCTTCACCATGCCCGCAGGACCGATCAAGTGCGCCGGCGCGCCGCAGAAAATTGCCTACCTCGCCGCCGACTACTGGCGCCAGCACAACGTCCTCAAAGACATCCGGGTGGTACTGGTCCTTCCGACCCCTGGAATGTTTGGTGTCAAGGTGTTCGCCGACGAACTGGAGAAGGTCGTCCGCCACTACGGCATCGAGGTCCGCAAAAACAGCGAACTCGTCGAGGTCGACCCCCACAACAAGCAAGCCGTGATCGCTGACAACAGTGCCGATACTAAAGAAACCATCGGCTACGACATGATGCACGTCGTGCCGCCGCAGTCTGCCCCGGACTGGCTCAAAACCACCCAACTGGCAGTCCCCGATAGCCCCACCGGGTACGTCGACATCGACAAGCACACCATGCAGCATGTTCGCTACCCAAACGTCTTTGCGCTCGGCGACGCCGGATCCTCACCCAACTCCAAAACCGGTGCCGCCATCCGCAAACAAGCACCCGTCGTCGCGGAAAACTTTGTTGCTGCTGGAAAGTCAGCGCCGCTCAATGCAAAGTACGACGGCTACGCGTCGTGCCCGCTGACGACCTCGCGGCACAAGATGCTGCTGGCCGAATTCGACTACACCATGGAACCCGCGCCCACGTTTCCCGTGATCAACACCCGCAGGGAACGGCGCGACATGTGGTACCTGAAGAGATTCGGGCTGCCCTTCATGTACTGGAAACTGATGCTCCGCGGCCGGGCATAACCCGAAACCCGCCTCTCGGCTCCACGTACTTGATCACCCACCTGAGCGGCTGAGCCTGGGAGTCGCGGTGTTTCGCAGTCAGTGAGCGGACAAGGTGATTGCTCGTCGGTGGGAGCGGTCGAGTTCGCGGCCGCCGCGGGCATACCACTGCGTCATCAGCGCTGCCGCGAGGAGCAGGTCGATCATGTCGCCGCCGTAGAACATTAGTTGCGCCCCGTCACGGAGCTGCGCGATCGTTCCGGCATCAGCCGGCAGGGTATGGGCGTACATGAGTTTGGCCAGAACGTCGTGCGCGCCGGCTGCCACGAACAACACCAGTCCACGACGCAAAATACTGGGGCGGGTAGGCATCGGGTCCCGCCCCACGACGTACCAGCTGAACAGGCAACCCGCCGCAAACATATGAAGGTGCACGACAACGTGAGCCCACATGTGGCGCTCGGTATACCCGAACAACGGTGTGAGGTAGTACAGATACATTCCGCCAACCTCAAGCAGAACCACCACTATCCCCAGTGACAGCACGTGTGGCTGTGTAGGTGAGTTCCGACAGCGTTTGCCGATGAGTTTCGACAGCACCCGGGCCGAACCAGGCATCCCCGAACGGGGATCCGCCCTGATCGCGGCAAACAACTCCACTCTCGGCTGCGGCGGCACCACCCACCTCACGTCCACGATGATGCCCACCCAGCATGGACCCGGCACACCGACGGTGTCGAGCGACCGACGGCACACCACCACGCCATGCGCGATTTTGAACGTTCCTGGGAATTCGCTGTAATTTCGAGAGACCCATTGACGCCGCTACCACTGAGTGCTTACATCGATTTACCGGCTACATGACGGTTGTACAGCAGGGGAACTAAGGGGCAGTCATGAAGGTCAAGTTCTTGTGTTTTATCGCGTCTTTGTTCGCGTCTCTTGCACTGCTCGCACCATCCGCTTTCGCAGCTGACTCCCCGAACAGCATCCCCCCTCCGCCTGGCGGAGGAGACTACACGCTGACGGTTTACTGCGGGGCTCCCGTGGAAGTTGGGGGAATCCCAAATTCAGGGTATGCATACAGCGCCTGGGGTGGTGGACTTGGGTCCAACGACAGGTTCGAGCTTGTGACAAAGGTGTATCGCAATGGCGTCTACACTGGATCACACGAAAACGAGTGGCTCACTGCGAGCAGCTGGGGCAACTGGTCCTCCAACACCTTCTATGGCTACCTCTACGGGGACAGCGTTACCATCCACGGCACTGTCTACGACAGCTATGGAACACCGCTGATCAGCGGTAGCAGCTACTGCGGCGGCCACGCGTAACGTAGGCACACGTGATCCTGATCGGTAACGCGGCTGACGGCATCAGCCTCTACCTCGCAACTGTGGCCACCCATGACAACATCTTGAGTGTCATCATACGTGCCGATGGCACAAGAGTGCGCGCTGAAGGAAAAACGTGGGAGCCGTCCGCGGCTTCATCCGCAGAGGAAGATGCCGAGATTGCGCGATCCGCACATCCCGGTGATCGTGTCCTTCTTCCCTTCCGACCTGTTGTTGAACTGCGTGGCGAGCAACTGAAGCCCGTGCGCGACAACTTTGCCCGCATTAGTGGAACAAAAGCGCCATGGGAAGCCGAGTGGAGATTCCAGCTTCCTGAGCATTTCACGGCTCACGACTCACTCTCAATTAGCATTCCTTCAATTGAGGAAACCATGGGGAGACCAATTTATGCCGCAGCCTTTTGGGAAGTACTGACCCCGTAATTAGGCAGCTCGCCGAACGGGAGTTTCTGTCTCGACGCGGGCTCTCGAGCACGTTGACATCGGCACGCATGCGATCTGGCCGAACGCCGCCGCTGGGGCCGGACCATCAGAGTGACTTGGTTAAAGGAACCTTGAGCGGAGCTTGCGGGCGCGTGCTGTCGAAACTCGTCTACACCCAATACGCCGCTCTCGACCTGCTGTCGAAACTCATCGGCAAACGCTGTCGGAACTCACCTACACGGCCACACGTGCGCCACCCGGCTGTGTAGTACGTGCAATATGCGGCGGCGGCCTGCACGCGGAAGGGCACGGAGCGCCAAGGTGATCGGAGCGCTCATCGCAAACGCCAACGGTGCCAGCATGGCCATCAGCAAGTGCTGCAGGATCCGATCGGTGAAGCCCATCGCGTCCCCCAGCGGCGGCAGCAACGCGAGGGACAAAGTGAGCACACCGGCGGCAAACGCGACCATGCGGGCCACCGGCCAATCATCACCGCGGCGCAGCAGTCGCATGACCGCGAACCCGTAGCTGACAGTGACCAACAGCATCACAGGCACAAGCACCCAAACAGGCGCCATCCCGGTCATGGAATGAGCCGGCATACCCCCGCCATGCTGCGGCATCGTCGGTATGTCTCCCATTCCGTCGCTCCCGTGCGTGGCGCGGGACAGATTGGCCCCATCGTCGGTGGCCATCATCGCCGCAGGGTGGACAGTGCGCCAAAGAACGCGTCCAAGCCCGCGATCAGAAGTGCCATGAATCGCCCCGGTGTGTCGGGAGACTGTCTCAAACGGTCAACTCCACTGACTGTGGGGCCGTGAGTCGAGCGTAGTACGCGGCTTCGAGCTCGGCAGGAGGAACGTCGCCGCAGTACTCGTACAGCCGGCGGTGGTTGAACCAGTCGACCCATTCCGCGGTCGCGTACTCGACGTCGTCGACGCCTTTCCACGGCTTGCGCGGCTTGATCAGCTCAGTCTTGTACAACCCGTTGATCGTCTCGGCGAGGGCGTTGTCGTACGAATCACCCGTGGTCCCAACGGATCCCGCGACACCAGCCTCCGCCAGGGCTTCGCCGAACCGGATCGAGGTGTATTGGCTGCCCCTGTCGTTGTGGTGGACCAGATCGGTGAAATCCGCTGTGCCGTAACGGTTCCGGGTCCACACTGCCTGATCGAACGCATGCAGCACGAAGTCCGTGGTCATCGACGACGACACGCTCCACCCGAGGATCCGACGGGCGTACGCGTCGATCACGAATGCCACGTACACCCATCCCGACCAGGTCGACACGTAGGTGAAGTCCTATGCCGACCTTCGAACTATGCCGATCATTCCCTGAAATACGTTGGTGTGTATGACGTTCGGGTTGGGCAGTGGGAGTGTCAGAATTTCGGTGTTTCTGGTCCTGTTGATTAATACTTCTCTGCGGTGGGCCAGCGGCCCTCGAAGACGGTCGCGAACACGTTCAGTGCTGGCTTCCATCGCATGGTCCATCGTGCCTGCCCGCGCCCGGTGGGGTCCAGCGACCGGGTCACTAAGTACAAGCACTTGAGAGCTGCTTGCTCGTTCGGGAAGTGTCCACGAGCCCGCACTGCCCTCCGGTAGCGAGCATTCAGCGACTCAATCGCATTCGTACTGAACAGGATTCGCCTTATCTCGACGTCGTAGGCCAGGAACGGAGTGAACTCCTCCCACGCGTTGTCCCACAACCGGATCAGCGCCGGGTAGCGCTCACCCCAGGCGTCGGTGAACACCTCGAACTGCGACCGGGCCGCCGTCGCCGACCCGGCGGTGTAGACCAGCTTCAGCTCACGCGCGATCTGGTCCCAGTACTTACGGCTGGTGAGCCGAAAGCTGTTTCGTAGCAGGTGGATCACGCACGTTTGCACGGTCGCGTCCGGCCAGGTGGTCTCCACCACGTCCGGCAGGCCCTTCAGGCCGTCACAGACCACGAACATCGTGTCCATGACCCCGCGGTTCTTCAGCTCGGTCAGCACCGCCAGCCAGTACTTCGCGCCCTCGCCGGCGCCGGGGGTGCCGGCCCACAATCCCAGCACGTCCTTGCAACCGTCGACAGTGACGCCGATCGCGGCGTAGAACGGCCGGTTGGCGACCTGGCCGTCGCGGACCTTGATCACGATCGCGTCGATGAAGATCGCCGCGTAGATCGGGTCCAGGGGGCGCGAGAGCCACTCGTTCATCTCCTCGCTGATCCGGTCGGTGATCCGGCTGATGGTGTCCTTGGACACCGACGCGCCGTAGATCTCTTCCAAGTGCGCGCTGATCTCACCGGTCGTCAGGCCCTTCGCCGTCAACGACAGCACGACCTGCTCCACGCTGCCGAGCTTGCGGTGGTGTTTGGGCACGATCACCGGCTCGAACGTGCCCGCCCGGTCCCGCGGCACCTGAACCTCGACCTTGCCGACATTGTCGGTCAACACCGTCTTGGTCCGAGTCCCGTTGCGAACATTACGAATCCGCTCATCCGCGTTGCTACTCGCGTTGTCGTCATCGTCAGTGTCGGCAGCTGGTGCCGACGACTCGTGCTTGCCGTGGCCGAGGTGCTCGGTCATCTCCTCTTCCAGCGAGACTTCCAGCACCATCTTCGTCAGGTCCTTCAGCAACCCCGACGGGCCGGTCAGCGAGTCACCGTTGGCGCGCGCTTCCTGCACCATCTCGGCGATCGCCGCCAACCGGCGAGCCTGCTCCTCGGTCTTCTTCGGCCGACGATCCGACGGCTCACGCCGCCGGGAATCATGAGCCCCGGCCTGGTCCTGTTCGCTGTTGTTCACGTCCTGAAGTGTCATCTGGGACTACTCCGATCCCGCCCCAACCGAGGGGCGTGTCACGGACCAGAAACACCAAATTTGCGATACTCCCTGGGCAGTCGGCATAGTCACAAGGATGTGAGCCAGGCCAGAATGGTCGGTTCTGGCTGGTAAGTGCCCGGACTGACGCCGGGCGGGCGGGTACGGTCGATCGCTGCCTGCTTGATGGCCATGTCTGCGTGGAGGTAGGCGTCGGTGCTGTGGGTGTCGGAGTGCCCGAGCCAGAGTGCGATCACCGAGACGTCGACCCCCGCGGTCAGCAGATTCATCGCTGCGGTGTGCCGCAATGTGTGCATGGTGACGTGCTTGCCGGCGATGCCGGGGCAGGTGATCGCGGCGGTGGACAGGTGTTTTGTCAGGCGGTGTTCGATAGCGTCGCGAGACAGCGGTTGCCCGTGTGGGCCGCAGAACAGCGCGACACCGGGGCGTGTGCGGCGTTCGGGCAGGTAGACGTTCATCGCGGTCACGGTGGTCTTGGTCAGTGGGGTGATGCGTTGTCGTCGTCCTTTGCCGGTGCAGGCGATGTTCGGCCCGGTACCGAGGTGGATGTCGTCGTAGGTCAGTGAACAGATCTCGCTGATCCGCAGACCGGTTTGCACGGCCATGACCAGTAGGGCGTGGTCGCGTCGACCTGTCCAGGCGTGCCGATCGGGTGCGGCCAGTAGGGCATCGACCTCGGCGGGGGTGAGGAACTCGATGGCTGGCCGGACCGTGCGCCGGGGCGGGATCGCCAGGACCTGCGTGATGGTGCCGGCATGCTCGGGGTGGTCGGGCAGCGCTCGGCCGAGCACGGAACGGATCGCGGTCAATCGGGTGTTGCGGGTCTTGGCGTTGTTGCCCCGCTCGTGCTCCAGATGGTCAAGGAAACCGGTGACGTTGGCCGCGGTGACGGCGTCGAAATCGAGCCCGTCGGTGGGAGTCTCGAGTGTTGCGGTCAGGTACTTCAGCAGCATCCGCCAGGTGTCGCGGTAGGACGCGATCGTGTTGGCGGACAGGTCACGTTGGGCATGGGCGAAGGTCGTGAAGTAGGTCTGCAGGCTGGTGGCCAGGGCGTTCATGACGGTTGTCCTTCGGGGTCGGGTTCGAGCATGCCCGCGGCGAGGGTCATCAGTTCCCCGGTCGCGGTCAGGTACCAGTAGGTGTGGGCCGGGTCGGAGTGCCCGAGCCAGGTCGCCAGCAGGGACAAGATCCGCTCGGGATCACCGTCGTGGGCGTAGGCCGCGGTCATGTGCGCGGTGGCGAAGGTGTGCCTCAGGTCGTGCAGTCGTGGCCTGGCCCTGCCACGCGGACTGAGTCTTGCGGCTTCCCGCGCTTGTTTGAACAGGGCTTGGAAAGAGACGTAGACATACCCAGTTCCCTTGGCACTGACAAAGACTGGGCCGTGCGGGTCGGGGCGTGTGGCGGTCCTGGCCGGAAGAGTGATGTAGTCCTGTAGCGCCGCAGTGGTCGTCGGGTGCACGGGTACCAGCCGCTGGTCGGATTTCGCGGCCTTGATCATCAGCACGCCGGCCTCGAAGTCGATGTCATCGACTCTCAGGTTCAGCGCTTCGCTGATCCGTAAGCCCGTGGCGGCGAGCAGTCCGATGACGGTGCGGACGGTCGCGGCGATCCGCTCATCGGTGAACTCCGCGTCGCAAGCGGCCAGCAGCGCGTCGATGTCGTCCTGGCTGTAGATGAACGGCACCGCTCGGGGCTTCTTGGCCGGTAACAGGCCGCTCGGGATGACCGGGACATCGACACCGCCCGCGGCCAGGTAGGCCGCGAAACGGCGCACCAAGCTCAGGCGCGTCGCCCACCACGACGGGTGCGCGTTCGGGTTCAACCGCGCCCAGGTCACTGCGTCGTCGATGGTGAAAGTCTGGTCCTGACCGCGGTCTTCCAGCCAGGTACAGAACAGGCCGACCTGCCGTTCCATGTCGTTGAGTTGGAACCCGAGTGCGCGGCGTAGGACCAGGTACTCCTGCAGGCGTTCGTGCAGTGTCGTCATCGCGGTACCTGCCCGAACGGGACGACCAGCTCGCGCAGCGAGGTGAGGTCGACTTTCGCGTAGATCATCGTGGTGACGGTGTACGCGTGACCCAGCAACTCTTTGGCTTCGGTCAACGTGCCGCCCGTAGCCAGCACGTCCATCGCGGCGGTGTGCCGCAACCGGTGCGCACTGATCGGGTCGATCCCCGCCATGTCGGACAGGCGTGCGGTGAGGCCGGAGATCGCCGAAACCGTCATCATCCGGCGTGGCGCTCTGGTGCGCACGAATACTGCCCGGTCCAACGCGGCCGGTCGGACCCGTAGCCACGCTTCCAATGCTTGCCCGACATCGACCGGGATCGGCAGTGTGTGCTCGCGGCCCTTGCCGGTGACTTTCAGGTGGCCGTTGGCCCAGTCGATGTCATCAAGACCGAGGCGAGCGACCTCACCGGCGCGCAAGCCCAGTCGCACCAAAACCAGGACGACTGCCCGATCCCGCGCTCCGATCGCGGTGGTCGGATCGCACACGCCCAGCAACGCTTCGACCTGTCCCGGGCTGACACCGCGTGGCAGCCCGCGCCGGGTGCCGGGGGCTTTCAGGATCCCCGCGGTCAGGTCCCGATCCAGACGGCCAGTGCTGAGCGCCCACCGCAACAGGCACCGGACCGCATCGACGATATGAGCACGCGACACCACGCCGTAGCCACGACCACGCTCGGCGACGTACGCGTTGACGGTCGGCGCGTCCAGCCGGTTCCACCGCACGGCACCGTGGTCGGGCGCGGTAATGGTGTCCAAAAGCCCTGCAGCGTAAAGGCATCGGGCCGCAATGGTCTTATCGGTCAAACCCCGCTGATCCCGCATCCACGCACACCACCGCGCCACCGCGACCTGTGCGGGCGTGACCGGACCCGCCTCGGCTTCGGCCATGCTCAGATAACCGGCAGCCGTCAAGAACCTGCGCATCGCGCCCATACAGCTGGTCACCGTGCCGCACACGAACTCGCGTGAGCACTCGGCCGCCACGAATCGGGACAGCAGATCCTCGCCGAGGTCATCAACCGCGGCGTCGACCTGTTGCATCCACAAGCTCATGCGCTTGAGCAGATTCACGATCCCGGCCGCTGACCCCGGCGAATACCCTTGCGCAGCCAACCAATCCGTGCACTCACCAAGCACCGTCGGCGCCAAGGGACCCGCCGGAACCAACGGAATACGATCCGCGTGCGGCCGGGCCGTGGGCGATCTCTTCGTCACGAACCTCACCTCCAGACAACTCGTGCCTGAAGCGTGACCCCGCCACGCGACTATGCCGATTTTTCAGCTATCCGCCCATCGATGACCTGCGCCATTGCTGAAGAAGCGGCATAGTTCGAAGGTCGGCATAGGATTTCTAATGCCGACGTCGGCATTAGATGTCGGCGACCCACAGCTTGTCCGGAGCACACGGCGCGAACTGTCGTTGCACCAGGTCATTGGGGCGCTGATCGGCCGGGTCGGCGATGGTGGTGCGCTTGACCTTTCCGCGCACCGCGCCTTTCAAGCCCTCACCGCTCATCAATCGCTCGACGGTGCACCGGGCCACCCGCCAGCCTTCACGGTTCAGTTGCAGCCAGACCTTCCGCGCCCCGTACACCCGATAGTTATCCTCATACACCTCGCGAATCTTGTGGATCAGCAACGCTTCGCGCCACTCAGCAGCTGTGACGGGCCGGTTCACTAGTTCGTAGTACGTCGATGGGGCGACCTTGATCCCGTGCTGGGTCAGCACGGCACAGATCGGCTCGACACCCCACCGCAAACCAGATCCGGGCTCACGCCGTTCGGCGTGAGCCCGGATGAAGTCCACAATCAGCCGTGTGGCCGGTCGAGCTCGGCCGCGAAGAAAGCCGACGCAGCCTTCAGGATCGAGTTCGCCCGACGCAGGTCCGCAACCTCACGCTTGAGCCGACGCACCTCCTCCGACTCAGCACTCGTGACCCCGGCGCGGGCACCGGCATCGACCTCGGCGTGCCGCACCCACTTACGCAGCGTCTCCGGTGTTCCGATCCCCAGCAACGGCGCGATCCGTCGCATCGCCGCCCACTCGGTCTCCTCAGCAGGCCGCTCGGCGACCATCCGCACCGCCCGCGCCTTCAACTCCGCCGGATACCGCTTCGTCGTGTTCCCTGGCATAACTCCAACCTTCCCAACAACTGGAGTCTCCGGACATGCCGGGGCGATTCACATCGATCAGTGGCTGCGCGATGACTTGGACGCCCCGCGTAAGCAGCGCCACACGGCCAAGCGTGTCTTCGACCGGTTGTGCAACGAGCACGACGCCGCCGACGCCCGGGTGACGTATTCGATGGTGCGCGCATATGTCACGACCCGGCGACCGCAGATCGGGGTCGAGGAAGGCCGCGCCGCCGCGGAGGTATTCATCCCGCAGACCCATCAGCCGGGCGCGGAAGCCGAGGTCGACTTCGGCGACGTCACGGTGAAGCTGGCCGGGCAGCTGACGGTGCTCACGTTGTTCTCGTTCCGAATGTCGTATTCGGGCAAGGCCGTGCACCGGATCTTCGCGACCGCCGGGCAGGAAGCGTTCCTGGAAGGGCATGTGCACGCGCTGACCGTCCTCGGTGGGGTCCCGACGGTGCATGTGCGCTATGACAACCTGAAGGCGGCAGTGGCCCAGGTGCTCGGGTTCTCCCGCCAACGAAACGAGACCGACCGATGGGTCGCCTTCCGATCCCACTACACCCTGGAGGCCTTCTACTGCCAGCCCGGCATCACCGGAGCCCACGAGAAGGGCGGGGTGGAAGGCGACATCGGCCGGTTCCGCCGCAACCACCTGGTCCCGGTACCGGAGGTTGCCACCCTGGCCGAGCTGAACCGGCTGGTCGACGAGGCCGACCAAGCGGATGACGATCGCCGGATCACCGGACGGGTGCGGACGGTCGGTGAACTCTTCGCGGCAGAGAGACCGTTGCTGCGACCGTTGCCGGTCGAGGTTTTCGAGACCGGCCGCTGGTTCACCCAACGCGTCGACCGGTACTCCCAAGTCACCGTGCGCACCAACAAGTACTCCGTCCCGACACGATTCATCGGGCGACGCGTCCGGATCCTGCTACGCGCCTCCGAACTGAGCGTCTTCGACGAGCAGTCCCTGATCGCGACCCATGAGCGGCTCGCCGGTAAGGCACAGGCACGCCTCGAACTCGACCACTACTTGGAGGCGTTCGTACGCAAACCCGGAGCATTACCCGGTGCGACCGCACTGGAACAGGCACGTGCCGCCGGGAAGTTCACTCCCGTCCACGACGCCTGGTGGGCGGCAGTGTGCAAGGCCCACGGCGACGCCGAAGGCACCCGTGCCCTGATCGCCGTGTTGCTGTTGCACCGGCACATGCAGCACGAACACATCGTCGCCGGACTGGCCGCCGCGCTCCGCGTCGGCGCATTGACCGCAGACGCCGTCGCACTGGAAGCCCGCATCATCGCCGACGCCGAGCAGGTGCCCGGCCAGCGGTCCCCCGAAGCAGCCGACCGGAACAGGCCAGATCCTCACACCACCGCCATCCCCACGCCCGCCATTACGTCACTGACCGAACGCCGGATGCGCACCGCACTTCCCGCCGATGACCGTCCGTTGCCGAACGTCGCCAAGTACGACGACCTGTTGCCCAGCCACCGTCGGGCACGTAGACCGCCCACCGTGTAGAACCGAATGAGGAAGGCCGTGATGCGTGATGCCTGGACGACGCCGAGGAATGACCGAAGAAGCCGCCGACGCGGCGATCGACCAGGCCTGCCGGATGCTGCGGTTGCCGACCATCCGGGCACACTTCGACGAGCACGCCGAGACCGCCGGACGCGAGCAACGCTCCTACCGAGCATTCCTGGCCGAACTGCTCCTGGCCGAGTGCGACGACCGCGCCCGCCGCCGCTCCGAACGCCGCATCAAGGCAGCCCAGTTCCCACGGACCAAGAGCCTGCGCGACTTCGACTTCGAGGCCAACCCGAACATCGACCCCGCCACCATCAACACCCTCGCCACCAGCGCCTGGGTCAAGAAGGGCGAACCCCTATGCCTGATCGGTGACTCCGGCACCGGCAAATCCCACCTGCTCATCGCGCTCGGCACCGAGGCCGCAATGGCCGGCCACCGGGTCAAATACACCCTGGCCACCAAGCTCGCCAACGAGCTGGTCGAGGCCGCCGACGAAATGGTCCTGTCCAAGACCATCGCCCGCTACGGCCGCGTCGACCTGATCTGTATCGACGAACTCGGCTACATGCAACTGGACCGCCGCGGCGCAGAACTCCTCTTCCAAGTGCTCACCGAACGCGAAGAGAAAGCATCCGTCGCGATCGCATCCAACGAGTCCTTCGCCGGCTGGACCAAGACCTTCACCGACCCGCGCCTGTGCGCCGCGATCGTCGACCGGCTCACCTTCGGCGGCACCATCATCGAAACCGGCACCGACTCCTACCGCCTCGCCCACTCCCGGCACCAGCAGTCACAGAAATGAAGCCCTCAGGCGACTACCTCAAGAGGAAGGGGCGCATTCGTGATGAGCACCATGCGTGACCTCACGATTCCCGATCCCGACGAGCGAGGCCGGCTCAACAACGACTTCCACCAACGAGGCACCGGGACCGGGTTCTACGACGACAACGGTGTCCCCGCGCCATGGCCACACGACATCGACCAATGGCACCCAGTCACCGGCGACCCGCCCAGCCTTGAGCCGGGCCAGCAACCCTTCTAAACCTCGGTATCCGACGCCCCGTCGAGACCGGCGAAGGCCCACGCCGGGGACCTGCTGCCAATGGAGGAGTGAGGCTCGCCGCAAGGGGCGAGTCAGGTCCGGTGCTGTTGTTGCTCAGCGGAAGAACGTGAAGAGGCGACGGTTCTGGTCGAGCGGGACGGTCGTTCCGTCGTACTGCATCAGGCCGATGGCTGGTCTGGTGCGTTGGTCGGATGCGGCGTACTGCTGCTCGGTGAAACCGGCGGCGGTGAACTCACGGCGGACCCGGTCGTTGATGTCATCAAGGTCGCGTCCCCGTGACCAGATCAGGCGTGCACCTGGGCGGCACAGCTGAGGGGTGGCGGCGATCGTTGTCGAGACATCCTCGTGGGACATGTTTCCCAACAGTCCGACCAGCAGCACGATGTCGGCAGGAACGGCTCCCGCGTAGGAGCTGGTCAAGGCCGCATCGCAGGTGCGAACCTCGACCCGGTCCAGCCCGGCAACTCGGGCCCGCTGTCGCGCCAGGTCGGCTACGTCCGGGTGTGCCTCGAGCAGGACCACGTTGACGCGGTCGGCGTCATCACGGGCTCGCAGCACGTCGATGATGTCTCGTCCGTCGCCCGCGCAGACGCTCACAACGTCGACCGGCCCCGGCCGAGCGTCCAGCTCGTCATGTAGCCACTGCTGAACCTTCCGGAGCCTCCACGAGAGCGGGGAGTCAGGATCGTCGTAGCGATCAAGCCACTGCACGTAGTCACGCAAGGCTGCCATGGTCGCAAACCTCCCAGAAGGCTGCCGGTCGGGCAACCTCATTACTGCCGGTGGCCGATGGCGTGAATCTCAAGGGGTGGTAGTCGGTTCGGGATCGTTTTGTGGCACGACCGTCCTCTACGAATCGGCTCCTAGGAACGCGCGCTTCAGGAGAGCTGCTTCGGGCGCACGCGAGCGTGCGAAGTGCCTTTCGATGGCGTTCGCGCGATCGCTGAGACCACGAGAGCGATTCGTGGCGAGCTGTACCTCAAGCGGCACGACGGGCACGTTCATTTCATGCCAGCGAACGATTTCCGTCGTGGTCCAGACAGCGTGGCCGATCGTCTCGACCAGGCGTAACGGTGACACTTCACTGCGGATCCGAGCCAACTCCAGTGCCACGCCGTCGACGCGCCACCTGCCGAAGGTCCAGTCGCCGGCTTCCGCCCAAGGGACATCGATAGAACTGGTGAAATCAGCGAGCGACGTGTGGCCAGCACTCGGCGATGCGACCGTGACGAGAACTTCAGCCACAGCAGTCAGGTCCGTAGCTGTCGATTCAGGATGCAACAGGATGTCGACGTCAGCGGGGCGCAGCGGCACCGGGCGAATCGCTGTGGCGGCACTTCCCACCAGCATCCACCGCACGCTGGGCGGTACTCGTGTCGCGAATACCAGTAACGCGCGCTCCCAGGGCGTCATGCGCACCCCCTCTGATCTGCCGGCCGATCACCCGCACAGTAGATCGCGGGTGCGACAGCCCCAGCTGCACGCGCGGTCAGACTCGCCTGGCCAAGCGGGTCCACTGCAGACGTGTTTGCCACGGCAGCAAATAGTGGTCGAAGGCCAGCTTTGAACGGATCGCCGCGAGCAGCCGATCGCGTTCCATCTCGGGCAGGTTCGCGATCCAGCCCATGGAGCCGAAGAACGCGGCCAGGCCCTCGCGGTCGAGGCTCTGAGGGTTCGGCAGTTGCGCTGTGCGGATCGGGCTGAATGTCGCTCGGGCGAAGGGAAGCTGCCAACAGGTTGGGCTCCAGTCACCACTCATCATGTCCAGCGGGAGCCCGAAGTCCTCAGGCCAGATCGGCGCGAGTAGCTCTTCGATGGCAGGGATCTCCGGCGTCACCTGCCCGTCTGCAACGTTCCAGGTCACGACCACTGTCCCGCCGGGCCGCAGCACGCGCGCGAACTCGGCAAGGGTCGCCGCGTTGTCGAACCAGTGAAATGCCTGCGCCACGAAGATCGCGTCTACGGATTCGTCTGCGACCGGAAGGCGGTCGGCGCTTCCGTCGAGCACTTCGGCTTCGGGACACCCCGCCGCAAGCATGCGTCGCATGCCGTCATCCGGCTCGACGGCAACAACCCGCTCGAACCGCGACACCAGCTGACGCGTGAACTTACCTGTGCCTGCGGCGAGGTCGAGCACCGTCGCGGTCGGCGCGAGGCCTGCAAGGTCACAGACCGCTGCCGGGTACTCCGGCCGTCCACGTTCGTAATCCTCGTACCACTGGTCGGGCATGACGTCTGGTGTCATCAGGCCACCATCGTCGACCGGCACCCGATCACGCATCCGAGTTTTCGCGAACTCCTCGCCGTGACCACCCGGCACCGTGGCTAGAGCCGGGCGGCTGAGGCGGCGACGAATTCGTCCAGACGGGGATCAGGATCCTCGCCACTCATCGAGACGGCGGTGAGCAGGTCCCAGTACGGGTGGTACTCCGAGCGGTCGGTGACGTTAAGCCATCGTTGCAGGAAGCGGTCCGCAACCGCTTGACCATGGTGCCGTGCCAGATTGACCCGACAGTGAGCGACGTCTTCTTCCGCGGGCCCGGCGCAGGAGGAGACCCAGTCGACGACGCCGGACACGGAACCTGCATGCCACAGGATGTTGCCTGGATGGAAGTCGCGGTGCAGGAACACGCGGTGGCCGCGAGGTCGCTCGTCCTCGTAGGCACTGATGGCTGCTTCCCACGCGCTGCGATGTCGCGTCCATGCCGGCGGGGCATCTTGCGGGGCGTACGCCTCCCACTCCCGCACGCCGGGTGCCACCGGGATCGAGTGGATTGCCGTCATGGTGTCGATGAGCGCGTCGATCCACGGGTCCAGTTCCGGGGGATCCCACACCACACCACCGGGTAACGCGGTCATGAGGACGGCTGGGACGCCTGTTTCCTGGCCGTTCGGGTCGGCGGCGATGACTTCGGGTGCCGGGACCGCGGTGTTCCTCAGGAGCCGCAGGACGAGTGCTTCGTTGTCCGGTGTCCACGGTTCTTCCATGATCCAGTCGAGGACGAATCGTTGCAGGATCACGTCGTCATGGCCGTCGAGTGTGAGCCGGTGGACGGCGGCGGACTGCCCGCCTTCCAACGGTTGCGAGGCGGTGACTCGGGATGCGGTCTGCTGCTCGACCCACGCGACCGCTTGCGGTGGGACGGGACCACGCAGCTGATCGTGCAAATCGTCGGCGATGTCGAAACCATGCGGCATCGCACCATGGTGTCCGACGCGTTTGATACTCACAACGTGGTTTGCAGGCTGGCTGGGCGGCGGACCGACGTCAGAGTCAACCGTAGTCCGCCTTCATCTCGGACCAGTCGATGCCGACAATCGGGTGCTGTAGTCAGTGCACACTGGCAGGATTCTCGCGTGGCCCGTATACAACTCGAAGCAGGCGACGACCTCGTCCAGCGGCTCGCTCATGAGAATGATCCTGTCAAGGCAATCATCGAACTCATATGGAACGGTCTTGACGCCGATGCTCACCACGTCGTGGTGACGCTGGACCGAAACGAGGCCGATGGTGTGGTTGGTGCCGCCGTCATCGATGACGGGCACGGTATGGCTCCCGAGGAGCTGTCTTCAGCCTTCAAGTGGATCGGCAACTCATGGAAGCGGTCAGCCGAGGGCAGCAAGGGAGAGAAGCGACCGTTGCATGGCCGCTTCGGCCAAGGCCGCCTACGGGCGTTCGCCCTGGGAACACAGGTTGTCTGGGAATCTGTCGCAGACAGTCTCGAGGGCAGGCGTCTGCGATCTGTCATCCGGGCGAACGCAGCGACGCGCAACGACTTCGATGTCTCTGATCCAATAGCCACGGATGACGACGCCGGCACCAGGGTCGTCGCTTCGGGCAGGGACTCGCTCAATCGTCTCGATGATGACAAGACCCGCGACCGGCTCACGGCGACATTCGCCCCGTATCTCATCGCCCGCCCGGACATCGAGATCGTCTACGACACGACGCGTCTTCAGCCCAAAGACAACATCGAGCATGACCAAACCCGTCCTGTGGAATGGATCCACGAAGGCGTCACTCGACATGCTGCGCTGCGGATCATCGAGTGGAGGAACGCCGACGAGAGAGCCGTACACCTCTGCGACGGCGAGGGCGTCCCTGTGGATACCCTCGACACCGCTCCGGCTCCGGACTTTCAGTACTCGGCCTACGTGCTCTGGGACGAGATGCCCCAACATCACAATGAGTGGCTGCTGGCGCGACTGGAGAGCACGCCCTCGGTTCTCGGTGCGCTCTTGTCCGAGGTCGACAGAATGCTCGACCTGCACTTCGAATCACGCCGTGCGCAGCGTCGTCGTCAGTTGGTCGAAGAGTGGAAGGTCGGCAATGTCTACCCTTATGACGGGGAGCCCTCGACTGAAGAGGAGAAGGTGGAACGCGCCACATTCGATGTGGTGGCGACCTCCATTCGCAGGCACATCCCAAGCACCAAACAACAGAAGAAGCTCACGCTGGGGCTCTTGCGCGAATCCATTCAGCAGCGGCCTAGTGACGTGTCCGCGTTGCTCGACGAGTATGTCGGTCTAGCAGCCGAGGAGCGTGATCAGCTGGAAAGACTGCTGAAGCGGACCAGCCTGTCGCGAGTGATCCAGGCATCGAGCAGCGTCACGAATCGGCTGGAGTTCCTGCGAGCCCTCGAACTGATGGTCTTCGACCCGGATGCCAGCAAGATGGTGGGGGAGCGGGCCCACCTCCACCGCATTTTGGAGAGCGAACTGTGGGTCTTCGGGGAGCAGTACAACCTCATGGTCAGTGAGCGGGGCCTGACCGCTGCTCTGGCTCGGCATCGACAGTTACTCGGAGACACCCAGGCCCACGACGGCCCGGTGAAGCTGCTCGATGGCAGGTCGGGACGGCTCGACCTCTTGCTCTCAGTAGCGGCAACTGAACATGATCGCAACCGGCACCTGGTCGTCGAGCTCAAGGCCCCGAAAGTCGTCGGGGGACCCAAGGAGTTGGCTCAGATCAAGGCCTACGCCAAGGCTGCGGCCAAGGACCCCCGGTTCGCAAGCAGCACGACCGATTGGGACTTCTGGCTCGTCACCAGCGAAGTCGACGACGATGTCCGGCAAGAAGCAAACCAGGAAGGCAGGCCCCGTGGCCTCGTCTTCGAACCCAAAATGCCGGACGCTCCTGGGGCGAGAGTCCGGGTATGGGTGCGCGATTGGGGACAGATCATCGAGGACGCCAAGCGCAGGCTCGACTATTTCCAAAAGAGCCTTCAGCACGACCCTTCCCTCGATGACGCAAGGGACTACCTTCGCCGCAACCACGGCGACGTTATTCCTGAAGGGCTGCTGGCTAAGGATGATGACAACACCGATGAGGTCGGCTGATCGGCACTTGTGCCGTTCGGGCGGCTGCGATGAACCGCCGGTCTCTGCATCAGCGGTGCGGTACTGCACATGCGCACCTGGCACGGACACTCGTATCAGGGCGAGGCGCGCTGTGGGCTGAGAATCACCGCACGCGGAGGGCCAAGGCCCATGGCGATGAGCCGATGCCGGCGGTCGAACGGTTCTCACCTACACAGCCACACCAGCGACGACCTACGGCAGCAGTATGGCCAGGGCTGCTATTACTGCGGGCAGACACCCTGCGAGCACCTGGATCACTACATCCCGCTGAGCGCCGGGGGAGCGCACACGCTGGACGACCTGCGGCCCACCTGTGCCGCCTGCAACATGGCAAAGGGTTCGACAGCGTCACGACAGTAGAGCTGAGCCAGTCCGTCAGACCAGTTCGAGCCGCAGTTTCACTCGGAATCACGGAGATAGCTGCGCACGTGACTCTCGATGCGGCCTCGCACCAGAGCATGTGCGTCGTCCAGCAGCGCAGCCCGCTCCAGCAATGTCTCGACGTTGAGCATGCCGTCCCGGATGAGAGCGTCGACAAACTCGCGGTCCTTCTCCCGGCCCGCTCCTAGCTTGGAGATCGCGAGGTCATGTGGTTCCAGGAAGTGAGGGTCCGCCGGTTCCGACGACTGAAGTGGCCAGGTGATCAGACGGTCACGCCAGCCGGGCGGGAGATAGACCGCGGTCTCGACGTGGACACCCTCGGCATACACGCCGTAGGACTCGTGGAACGAGGACATCTCACCGATGGCACCTTCGACCTGATTGGCCTTGGCACGATCGGGATCGTCGAGGAACGCAATGTCGGCTTCCATGGACGCCGTCGCCGGCGCGGGCAGGTCGTCCTCGTCATAAGCCCCCAGGATGGACTGGGATCCCACGACGAGGACGTCCTTGTCGCCCGCGATATGGCAGGCCGAACGCAGGATGTGTGCGAGTTCTTCGCGTTTCACACCGCAGCGTGCTCACGCTGGCGGTGCTCGCGGAAAGACTGCAGAACCTGGCGGCGTTCATCATCGTCAAGGACACCCGCGAACGGTGTGTTCTGCCGCAGCTCGCTGGAACGCTCGTCCTTGCTGGTGAACACATCCGCGACCGCATCCACACCGGACTCGATGACCTCGTCCCACTGCTCGAGGTAGCGCGTGGCCATGCCGTCACCGCGTTGCAGGGGCTTCCAGCGGGCGATGTTCTCAGTAGCGATCTGCAGCACACGTGCAGGGTCGAGCATCAACGGACCCAGCAGCGCACGATGCAGCCACAGGCTCTTCTCCTGCTCCCGCGTGAACTCTGATGTCGCCAAGCGCTGCACCTCAGAACTGCGGATGCGGCGATGCGTGCCGGGCTGGCTGAAAGTCAGTTCGCCCCGAGTGCACAGGTCGACGACATGCTGACGCGAGACGCCGAGCATCTTCGCCGTCTCGCCCGTGGTCAGCCAGTCCTTGGTCATGCATCCAGAATACGCGCAAACACCAGAAACGCAACGCGTTTCGCGAAAGCCGCTCTCGGCGATTTGTGCGGGTATCTGCCTTATCCTGACCAAAATGCACAGGGGTGGAAGCGACTGGGTACGGTCCCGCTCAGCCGGCCCGGATTGCGGCGGGTTCGAGCGCAGCAAGGAACGGCTCGCCGCGCCGCCGCATCCTGAGGCCGCTGAGCGGGTGGCGGGCATGCGCGAGTCTGGCGTCAGCGCGCACACCCTATGGTTGCTGCGTGCCCGACTTCAGCCCATCCGCGTTGCGAGCCGCCCGTGCACGTGCCGGTCTGACGCAGCACGAGGTGGCGCGGCTTGTCGGAGTTTCGGGCGGTGAACGCGTATCACTGTGGGAACGTGGGGAGATGGCTCCGAGGGCAGGGACAGTCCGTGCGCTGGCGACCGTTTTGAATGTTTCGGTTGAGGAACTGCTTGGCATCGCTTCCGAGACACCTGACTTACGTGCGCTGCGTCGACGGGTCGCGCTCAGCACGGCGGAAGTCGCTCAGAGTGCCTTTGTCTCGACATCGACGTATGAGCGCTGGGAGCGAGGTGTCGGTAGCCAGATGCCAGCCGCTGACTCTCTGAAAGGAATGGCTGCGAAGCTCGGTGTCGATCAGCTCACAGTGCAGCGTGCCTTCGAAGTCGCGGTCAAGAACGCAAGAAATGTGTGATTCACAAGATTGCGCGCTGCGAGTGGCCAACCTGGTGTTCCGTCCCCTGGGGGTCGCGGAGCCTGGCACGCACGAGCGTGTGGGGATCTTCATCGTGTGCCGCAGGGGCGTCGACCCAGGCCGGCCCGCCGTCAGTGACACTCGAAGGTCTGTGAGCAGGAGCGGTCGGTTGCCTCTGTGACGAAAAGGCAGCTCAGGCCGCACAGCCGCGGTCGCGCCATGCGGAGTTAAAGCTCAAACCCCCTTGATGACGGGCATCTGGAGGTATGCGAGCCGCGTCGTCGGCGAGAGCAGCTGTCTATCTACGTGAGGTGCTGTTCACGTCGATGGTCCAGAGCGCGGCCGTCGTCGAGTTGTTGAGCAGCATCGGTTGGCTCGTCACAGTCACGGATGCCCACATCACATCGGTGCCGCGTAGGCGCAGAGACGCGGTTACCGCGTCCTCGCCAAGGCGGTTCAGATGGTGGACTACCGCGGCGTCGTCGGGATGGAAGATGTCGATGCCGGGTACGGCCCAGTCAATTGACGCGGGTGGCGGGTCGACCCACTGAATGATGTGGCCGGTGCGGACGTCGACGATGGCACGGTGAGTGCCCGGCTTCGCGACTGCGTCGAGGACCCGGCGCTCGAGGACCGCGAGGCGGGGGGCCTGCGGCACATCGTCCGCGGGGCCTATGTCATGAGTGATGCCATGCATCACGATCTGAGGGCCGTCCTCGGTTTGGTGCTGCAAGGCCCTGCAAGAGAAGTGGGCAGCTCGCCGGTCGCCGTCATCGCAAACGACAGTCCAGATGGCCTGGTGTTCGCTGCCGGGTTTGGATTGCACAACCTTGGCCAGGGCCTCGGAGGCGTCCGGACCGGCGGTCAGACGAGTGAAGGCTTCGGCCATGGCCCGTTTCGTGCGTCGCTCGTCCTTGGGCTGGTGGTACAGGTCGAGCAGCTCGTCGGATCCGGCCACCTCGAAGCTTGTGAGGTTGAAGTACCAGGCGCCGGCAAGGTCATGCGGTACGGCGGGCTCGGGCTCCTCAAGGCCGCCCAGCCACAGCCAGGCGCCGTTTACGCGGCTGTCGTACGCGCGGAGAGGTTGGGCGAGGCAGCGGCGACCGTTCCGCGTGGTCACGTCGTACGGCTCGGCGATCGCGGTGACGTGGTCAAGGGCTGCCTGGGCCATGGTCAAGGAGGCGCGGTTGCGGGCGAAAAATTTGTCCAGTGGGACCATGCTGCGCGGCCGGGAGCCGAGGCCGATCAGCGTCGGTGGCTTGAGACCGAAAGTCTCGACTAAGCACCACTCATGCCCGGCCATAGCTGCACCCCCAAAGGTCAGATGCACGGAAGTTGAGTGTACCGACCCAGAGTGCGCGAGAGCAGTGCCGCGACCCGGGAATCGGCCCCGGCGTAGATGACGCGCGACCCACGTTTCTGGCCGTGCACGATGGCGCGAGCAATGTCCTCGGCCGAGGAGTGAGCAACGCGTCTGTCGAAGCTGTCCGCTCTGCCCGCTCGGTCCTCGTCCTCGGCGAAGCTGCCGTTACGCAGGATGTCAGTGTGCACGCCGCCGATGAGTGCAGCACTCACGCGGATCCCGGCGCCCTCGTGGGCCAGTTCGTTGGCGAGGGTGCGGGTGAAACCGTAGACGCCGGCCTTGCTGGCGACATACGAGGCGTGGCGGGGAACCGCGATGCTCTCGATTGCGCTGGATGCGGTCACGATGCTGGACCCGGGGGAGAGGTACGGCAAGCAGGCATGCACGGTTGCGATGGTCCCGATCAAGTTGATGTCGATGACGCGGACCAGGTCCTCGAAGGTGCTCCGACGGATCGTTCCAGTGTGCATAACACCCGCGAAGGTAAATACACAGTCAAGAGGCGGTGATTTTTCGATTAGTTTTACGAGGTCGGATCGGTAGTCCGTGGCGGTGATATCCAAGGCTGCGACCGTCGTGCGACACGGCAGCTTCTCAGCCAGGGTATTGAGCGAATCCTTATCTGTATCAACCAAAACCAGCTCGTCATAAGTCCCGGCGACTTGCCAGGCCAAGGCACTGCCGATGCCTCCGGCGGCGCCGGTGATGAGGGCGCTACGTGCCGTTTCAGGGCGGTTGCGATCGAAGGTGTTTGAGGTACTATCCCGCTGCCGCTCACGTAGGTGAGATCGGCTCTGCGCCTGACGTATCGGCCGGAGTCCTGAGCTAAGCAAGCGATGCTTCACAGGCATTGCATAGCACGGCGTTGCCCTACGGGACACGCCAGAGGGACTTCGCTATGACGTCGATCAGTCAGGGCGTGCTCCGGGGGGAGAGTGCAGCATCAGTCCAGATCCGCCGCGCCCAGCGATCGACCGGTTGCTACCCCGACGTCGTCCGGACGGTTCTAGCGCATGCCCTCTATGGCCGCGTAGTCACCGTGTTCCACACGGATGACCAGCCTCACATAACCGGGTCTTTCGAGCCTGCTCTTGCTGAAAGGCTCGTGCAGCATGCCCCGGCGGGGCGCCATCGAGCCAGCGAAGTCGAAATAGGCATCGGACCGGCATCGGGACCGGAACTTGTCGAACGGCATGACCTGACTCCGTTTACGGAACACGCCGAGCAGCTGGCTGAGCGGCTCTCCCAGGAGTCGTTAAACGCCGGGCCGACCTGCAGCAGATCGTTCCAGCGGATGGCCCGGTGCCTTGAGGCTAGGTGGTTGACCGGTGATGAAAAACCACTAGTGTAAAAACATCAGAAATTGACGTTGTCGCGCATGACAGGGGAGACCGGCGCTTCAAGAGACTGGGGCCATGAATGAGGACAAGGACATGACAGGGACCAACTTGAACATTCGCAGCGGGCGGTCGCTGGTTGGTGTCGCCGCTGCAGTGGCCATTGCAGCGACGGCCGGTTGCTCAAGCAGTGGCGGTAGCGCGCAGTCGTCGAGCACATCGACGCCCGCGGTCTTGTCGTCGAGCTCGAGCATGTCGACGTCCTCGAGCTCATCCGCGTCGACGAGCACCGACCCACTCGCCAAGAAGAAGGCTGCCGCCAGTGCGGCCGTCGTTGCCTTGTTCAAGATGATCGACCAGCTGCAAAGCAACCCTCGATCTGACATCACCTCCCTTGACGTGGTGGCGCGCGGTCAGGAACTCGCGCAGTGGCAAGCAAACATCACTAGCAACCACTACAAGGGCTACTCGGGGCGCGGTCATTCGCAGATCGTCGGCCCTGTGGCGTCGGCTACGCGAGACCCGCTGACGTACGACGTGAGAGCTTGCCTCGACGTCAGCAAGTTCCAGCTACTCGAAAAGAGCGGCAAGCCGGTCCCGATCCCCTCGGGGGCGCCGCGCCGAGTGGCTTACACCTACGGTGTGACGCAGGACGCGAAGACGCTCAAGTGGTACGTCACGACCGAGAAGGCGACCGGGACATGTTGATCCGGTCTCGCGCCGCGGCGGGTGCTCTTGCGGCTGGGGCGGCGCTGGCCTTCATTGGGATTGCGACGCCTCCGGCCGCGCGCGCGGCCGGAGGCGTCAACTGCCCGCCCGGAACCGTTTGGGACCCGTACAAGTCGATCTGCGTCATCAAGGTGGTTGCCCCGCCGAGCCCACCGGGCCCGTCGCCGCAGCCGACCCCGCCGCCGACGCCAGGGCCGCCCGGGAAGAAGCCGCCAGGGAAGGGCAAAGAGAAGTGCGTCAGCAACGCCACGGGCAAGACGATCCCGTGCACCTACGGCGGAGCCTGGTGGTCGCCGGACAAGCAGTGCTACGTCAGCGTGGCGAAGCCGCAGCCGCCGAAGTCGGACCCGGTCTGGGGTGGTCACACGGACGGCACGGTCTATCAGTGCGACTTGATCACGTCGCGGTTCTTCTTCTGGTCACAGACGCAGCCGGGCGGGCCGAAGGCGCCACCCGACCCGGTGGTGCTGGCTCGCGAGGCGGTCGCGGCGATGGAACTGCGAGGTATCACGATCGGGATCGTGCCGCGCGATGCGCCGGGGTCGGTCGGTCTGGTTGGTATGCCGCAGTGGATGTGGGTGAAGAACCCGACTGCGAATACCTGGGGCCCAATCACTAAGAGTGCTTCGGCGGCGGGCTACACGGTGACGGCGACCGGAAAGGTCGATCGCATCGTGTGGGACATGGGCGATGGGCAGCAGATCACCTGCGCGAGCAAGGGCACGCCGTACTACGACGCTGCGGGCAAGACGAAGTCTCCGACGTGCGGGCACGACATGTACACGAAGCAGGGCAGCTACAGGGTGACCGCGACGAGCTACTGGGTCATCAACTGGTCGGGCATCGGCCAGTCCGGGACGATCCCGGTCACAGTGGCCAACTCGACCGTCATCAAGATCGGTGAGGCGCAAGTCCTCACTCAATGAAGAACCAACTGGGGAGACATCATGGTCATCGCGACCGAGGAGCAGCAGCATTCGAGGCGCAAGAAGGTGAAGGGCGCCGCTGAGGAATCGAGCGGCCTGGAGCAGGTGGTCGTGGCACCGCCCAAACTGCGCAGGAGGCCTGTTCTCCTGGCCGCCTCGGTGGCAGCGGTATGCCTGGGTGCATTGCTCGGGATGATGGCGTACAGCTTGGCCAGTTCGGCGAAGGAGGTCATCGCGCTTCGGACGACCGTCCACCGTGGTGACGTCATTCAGCGAAACGACCTCATGACGGTTCGGGTGAGCGCGGACAGGGGTGTGAGGCCGGTGTCCGGAAGCGACATGAGCCAGGTCGTCGGCAAACGCGCGGCGTACGACATGGCTGCCGGCGGGTTGCTCACCTCGAGTGCGGTGACGAATGCCCTTGTGCCGGCGGCTGGGCAGTCCGTTGTCGGTATCGGCGTCGCACCGGGACAGCTCCCGGGCATCGCCCTGCAGGCGGGGGACAACATTCGTGTGATCGCGACGCCAGGCGACCAAGGCGGCTCTGTAGCTGCGACCTCGTCGGCATCGACGACTGCGACGGTCGTCGATGTGCAAGCCGAGGGCAGCAACGGGCAGCAGGTCGTCGACGTAGCCGTGCCGGACTCGCAGGCCGCCGAACTGGCCGCGCAGGCCTCAACGGGCAAGGTCGCGATCGTCTTGGACTCTCGGGAGCACTGATGGCGGTCGTGACATTGATGTCGGCTTCCGGTTCACCCGGAGTCACCAGCACAGCCCTCGGTATGGCGGTGTGCTGGCCGCGGCCGGTGGTCCTGGTCGAAGCCGACCCCACTGGTGGAAGCAGTGTGCTGGCGGGATTCTTCCGCGGCGAAGTTGCCAGCTCCCGGGGACTCATCGACTTGGCCCTGGCACACCGCAGCGGCGCCCTCGCCGACGCTGTCGCGACGAACGTGATCCCCATCCAGGGAACGACGGCGATGCTCCTGGCCGGCGTGCGCAGCCATGCGCAATCCCGCAGTCTGGTCGACGTGTGGGAGCCCCTGCTGGCGGTGCTGCGCGGGCTCGAACGCACAGGCCAGGACGTGATCGTCGACGCGGGCCGGCTGGGTCTGACCAACTCGCCGGACGCACTCATCTACGGAGCCGATCTGACCTTGCTCACAACGAGGACGAACCTGCCGTCGCTGGCCGGGGCGCGGTCCTGGGCGAACACGCTGCAGGACGCATTCGAACGGCGCGGAGCGCTCCAACAATTGCGGACGCTGCTGATCGGCAAAGGCCGCCCATATGGCCCGGCGGAGGCCGCGAAAGTGCTGCAGATCCCCGTGGCCGCCGCAGTCCCGTGGGAACCGGAGATGGCTGAAGTCTTCTCTGCGGGCGCACATAAGCCACGCAAATTCGACAACGGCTCACTGGTTCGCGGCCTCCGGTCGGTCTGCGCGGCCGCGCAAGGAGCCATCGCAGCCAACCGCGCCGAGCTGGGCACAGCGCAGACGGGAGAACGCGCATGACCAGGCAGCGCCCCGAAGGGTCGAGCGACCCGACCGACCCGGCCGCGATCCCGGACCCGGCCGCGCTTCCGCTGTTCGCTGCACCCGACGACCGCGGGCAGGTGGAGTCGATCGACCGCGCGCGCTCACGGCTCAGCTCTCACCCGGACCGGATCCGTTCGGGTGAAAACCCATTCGTCTCCCCGCGGCGACGTGGTGCGACTGCGCACGCCGACATCGATTGGGCGCTGGTGGCGGCGTTCCGTAAGCAGGCCTCCGACAAGCTCCTGACTGCCCTGGGCGACGAACGGGTCGGCCTGGACGAGCAGTCGCGGCGAGAACTGGGCCGCACGATCATCCTCGAACTCCTGGAAGACTCCGCGCAGAACGCCGTCGCCGACGGCGACAACGCCTGGACCCTCGACGAACAACAGCGCCTGGCCGAGGCCATCTACAACGCCCTGTTCGGGCTGGGCCGACTGCAACCGATCGTCGATGACGACGAAATCGAGAACGTCGAAATCTACGGCTGCGACGACGTCACCTTGGAATACGCCGACGGCAGTCTGCGCGACGGGCCGCCCGTCGCCGACTCCGACGAGGAACTGCTGGAGTTCCTGACCTTCCTGGCATCCCGTAGCGAAGGAAACGCACGACCCTTCTCCGAGGCGCAGCCGAGACTGCACATGAGGCTGGACGGCGGAGCGCGCCTCGCCGCGGTCGCCTGGAACACCACACGCCCGGCGGTGGTGATCCGGCGACACAGACTGCAGCAAATCGACCTGAGCCAACTGCGCGACACCGGCACCCTCAGCGACCTACAGGTCACCTTCCTGCGTGCAGCGGTAAAGGCGAAAAAGTCCATCGTGGTCGCCGGCGACCAAGGAGCCGGCAAAACCACACTGGTGCGCGCCCTGTGTGCCGAGTTCGATCCCTACGAACGGATCGGAACCTTTGAGACCGAGTATGAGCTGCACCTGCACAAACTCGGCGACAAGCACCGGCGAATCGTGCCGTTCGAGGCGCGCCCGGGCTCGGGGGAGATCGGTCCCGACGGCCGCCCCGCCGGCGAGGTCACCATCGACCAACTGCTGTACGACTCGTTCCGGTTCAACCTGTCACGACAGATCGTCGGTGAGGTTCGCGGCAAGGAAGTCATCGCCATGATCAAGGCGATGCAGTCCGGTACCGGGTCGATCAGCACCACGCACGCCGGCAGCGCTTCGGGCGCGATCCGCAAGCTGATCACCTGCGCGATGGAAGCCGGCGCACACGTGACGCCGGAATACGCAACCCGCGCCATCGCCGAACACATCGACCTGGTCGTCTACGTGAATCTGGAAACGGGCAACGCACAAGACGGCCAGGCGAAGCGCAAGCGGTGGGTCTCCGAAATCGTCGCGGTCGAGCCCGGCGAGAAGGAAGTCGGTTACGCCATCACACACGTGTTCCGGCCGAGCCCCGGCGGCCCCGGGACCGCGGCGGTGCTGCCGGATCACCTGCGTGACCTGGAGGCCTTCGGTTTCGACGCCCGAGCCTTCGAAATTGAGAGCCGGGGGCGAGCGTCATGACGCCGTTCATTCCGGCACTGGCAGGCGCGCTGATCGTGGCCGGTGTCCTTGGCACCGTCCTCGGGTTCCGCCGCAGCCCCGAGAAGCCGCCTGCGCCGGCCCGGACCCGATTGCCGATCGTGGCCCGGCTCGCACAAACGTCTCCCCAGACGCGAGCCTTGCTGCTCGGCGGGGCCGGCGCAGGCCTCATCATCGCCCTACTGACCGGGTGGATCATCGCGATCGCCGCCGTCCCAGCGGCCGTCGTCGGGCTTCCCGCGCTGCTGTCGTCGAAGGGGGCCGCCATGAAGATCGATCGGCTCGAAGCGCTCGAGGACTGGATCCGATCCTTGGCCGGCGTTCTCACCGTGGGAGTCGGCCTCGAGCAAGGGCTGATTGCCACGATCCGGTCCGTGCCCGAACCGATCGCACACGAAGTGAACCTTCTCGTGCGGCGACTGCAGGCCCGATGGAAGACCGAGGACGCGCTGCGGGCATTCGCCGAAGACCTCGACGACCCGACCGGCGACCTGGTCGCCGCCAACCTGATCCTCGGCGCACGACGCCGCGGTCGCGGCTTGGCCAGCGTGCTGGAGGCCCTCGCCGCATCCGTCGCCGACGATGTCCGTGCCCGCAGACAGATCGAGGCTGACCGTGCTAAGCCGCGCTCTACGGCGCGATGGGTGACGATCATCACCGCAGGCGTCCTGATCTTCCTTGCGATGACGGGGCAGTACGTCGCCCCATACAGAACACCGGTCGGCGAAGCGATCGCCGGGCTGCTCCTGTGCGCCTATGTTGCGACGCTGATCTGGATGCGCCGAATGGCCGAGGGCGAAGAGATTCCCCGGTTCATCGGTGCCGAAGTGAAAGAGAACGCGGCGTGATCACCACCGGACTGCAGCTGGCTCTACTCGGAGGGGCATTGATCGCCCTCGGCGTCGTATGCCTCATCTGGCGGTTCATCCCGGCAGAGCCCGACCTTGCCGATGCCCTGAACAGGCTCTCGCCCGTGCACGGACGCCGAACCGCAAACCCGCCACTGGCCGAACCCGCGGACCGCACGGAGCGTCTTGGCAGGTGGGCCATGAAGACCTTCCCGCCCGCGGCATGGGTGCGCACTCCCACCAAGGAACTGGCGATCCTGCGGATCCCGGTGGCCAGGTTCTACGGCGAGAAGCTGATGTTCGCCGCGGTCGGCTTGATCATCCCGCCGTTCTTCACCTTCCTGCTGGGGGTGTTCGGCCTCCACCTGCCCATCGTTCTCCCGGTCATCGCCACGCTCGCCCTTGCCGCCGTGATGTTCTTCATCCCGGATCTGAACGCCCGCGACGATGCTAAGAAGTCGCGAGCTGAGTTCTCCCGTGCCTTGGGCGCCTACATCGATCTGGTTGCGCTCGAGCGCAACAGCAGCAGCGGGTCACGTCAGGCAATGGAGGTAGCCGCAGCAGTGGGCGACAGCTGGGTGTTCAAGCGCCTCAGCGAAGAACTCGCGTTGTCCCGGTGGAACGGCGTCGCACCCTGGGATGCCCTCAAGGCGCTGGCCGACGAACTCGGCCTGCCCGAACTGGAGGACCTCGCCAGCATCTTGCGGCTTTCCGGCGAGGAAGACGCCCAGATCTACAACCAGCTGCGGGCACGCTCTGCATCACTGCGAGCCGCCATGCTCAACACCGAACTCGCCAACGCGAACGAGATCGGTGAACGGATGAGCATCCCGATGTCACTCCTCGGGGTCATCTTCATGGCGCTGCTTGTGGCGCCGGCCCTGCTGCGAGTCATGGGAGGTGGCAACTGACATCGCACACCGAACCCGCAGCCATCCCCAACCGACACTTTGACCAACCGTCACCGAACCACCAGAAAGGGCTCACGCCATGACCTACCTGATCGCAACACTTCACACCTTGGGAATCCGCCTGACCCACAAGAGCCTCGAGTTGTCGGACCGGGCGAAGAAGACCCTGCGGGAGCGCGACAACGAAGCGGGCTCCCTGACGATGGAGAACGTCCTGTGGGCCGTCGCCATCATCGTCATCGTCGGGATCGCCGTCGGTGCGATCACGGCCTACGTCAGGTCGAAGTCCAACAGCCTGAAGTAGTCAAAGGCGACGAAGGGTGAAAGGAATCGGCATCAGCGGGTGGCTGCGCCGCAGGATCCCACTCGACCACGGGTCGGGTGACCGCGGCATGGCCACCATCCAGATGGTGCTCTTGCTTCCCGCCGTGCTCGCCGTCCTGTTCGCGGGCATGCAGGCCGCACTCTGGTATCACGCCCGGGCGGTCGCCATCGCCGCCGCGCAGGAGGGCGCACGTGCGGCCGGAGCACAGTACGGAACTGCTGGGGCGGGCTCTGCGGAAGCTGCCGGGTTCCTGGCCGACGCGGGACCAGGCGTCATCTCCGGCACCTCCGTACACAGCTCGCGCAGCGCCACCACCGCGACGGTGACCGTCTCGGGCAGCAGCATGAGCGTCATACCCGGCTGGACGATCACCGTGCACCAGAGCGCGACCGTGCCCGTGGAACGGATCACCGGATGAGACCCCTACAACGATTGCTGGCCACCGTGACGCGGCGGCACGACGAGGACGGCTCGGCAGTCATCGAGGCCGTCGTCGGCGTACCGGCGTTCATGCTGTTCGTCGGGCTTATCATCTTCGGCGGCCGAACCATCATGGCCCACCAGGCCGTAGAGTCCGCGGCCGGAGACGCGGCCCGCACGGCATCCATCGCCCGTAGCGCGAGCGATGCGAGCGGAACAGCGACGGCGGCCGGGGCCGCAAGTCTGAAAAACCAACAAGTGCAGTGCATTACGCAGAGCGTGACGGTCGACACGGCAGGCTTCAGCGCGCCCGTTGGCACCCCGGCCCGAGTGATGGCAACGGTCACGTGCCGGGTCAACCTATCCGACCTGTCCGTGCCTGGCGTACCAGGATCCCTGACAGTCACCGAATCGGCGACCAGCCCCATAGACACGTTCAGGGGGAAAACACGGTGATGCGACGGCTGCTACGTACCGACCGAGAGCGCGGCTCAATCAGCGTACTGATCATGACCGCCAGCGTGATGATGGTGATCCTGGTGGGCCTCGCCGTGGACCTCGCCGGGCAAGTGCACGCCGAGCAGCACGCTCGCGACGTCGCCGCCCAGGCTGCCCGCGCCGCCGGCGAACAGGTCGCGGCCAGCTCCGCGATCCGCGGGGACGCCCTCAGCGTCAACACCACCCAGGCGGCCGCCGCCGCCCACCAGTACCTCGCGGCGGCGGGGGTGCACGGCGGCGTCACCGTGCACGGCACCACGCTGACCGTGACCACCCGCGACCGGTACGCCACGAAGTTCCTGTCGATCATCGGCCTGAACAGCTTCCCGGTGACGGGGCACAGCACCGCGCACCTAGAACGGGTGCGGAACGGCGCCCCGGGTTAGCCGGCGCACGCAATGGGCGCCAAGCGGTAACAGCCGACATGTGGCGTATGAACGGACTCGCCGGGAGAGGAAGCAACGAACGATGAACAAAATCCGCCAACGCGCCGCGGGACTCATGGCGCTCTTGGCGATCATCGGGATCGTCATCGTGCTTCCGCTGGTTCTGCTGGCCGTCGGCGCCGACCCGCTGCCGCGCACCGTCCCGTCGTGGGACACGATCCGCACCGCACTGACCAGCCCGGACGACGGCACGCTGGCGCTCAGCGTCATCAAGATCATCGCCTGGGCAAGCTGGGCATTCCTCAGCCTGTCGATTCTGCTGGAAGTCGTGTCGCGGATCCGCGGCATCAGCGCACCCAGCCTGCCAGGCTTGCGCATGCCACAGTCCGCCGCGCGTGGCCTGGTCGGCGCCGCGATCATGCTCTTCGCGGCGTCCCCGGTTGTCGCGCAGGCCGCGAACGCGGCGCCGTTGCCGGCGCATCAGGCCGTGAATGCATCGGCCCACGCCGCCACCGACACGCACGCCGACAAGGCAAGCCATGGGCATCCGGATCGCGCACCGGCCTCCAATGAGGCTGCACCGAGTGGGCCGACCGTGAAATACACCGTGCAACGCGGTGACAGCCTGTGGTCGATCGCCCGGGAGTACCTGGGGTCAGGGCAGAGATATACCGAAATCGCAGCGCTCAACCATCAGACACTCGGCGACCACCCCGGATTCCTGAAACCCGGGTGGGTGCTGCAGGTCCCGGACGAGAGCGGCCCGCCAGCCCACGACCATGTCGTGACCGTCAAGCCGGGCGACACGCTGAGTGCAATCGCCGAGCACGAGCTCGGCGATGCCGACCAGGTGCCTGAGATCGTCGCAGCCACGACTCACACAGTGCAGCCAGGCGGGGTACACCTGACCAACCCGAACCTCATCGAGCCGGGGTGGAAGATCGTCATACCCGATAAGACCAGTGCAGCCAATCACCCCACGTCACCGGACCCGGCCAGCACTACCGGACCGCGCAAGGCGCCACATACGCCGCCCGCTTCCACAGCTCCCACACCACCGGGAACACAGCCGCCGGCCACCAGGCCGGTGCAGCCGCGTGCCGTGACACGGACGCCACCGGCGCACGTGCCGTCAGGCGACAGCACACCACGAGGGAACGACGTACCGCAGTCCGCGACCGCAGGGGGAGCCCACCAGGGATCCACGGCGCCCTGGATGCTGACCGGCCTCACCGGCGCGGGCATGGTCCTGGCGGGGGGACTGTGGATGGCCCTGCGCCGGCGCCGCGCCGCGCAGTTCCGTGCTCGACGCCCCGGCAAGACGATTGCCGTCCCGCCGCCGGAGCTGGACGCGGTGGAGAAGACGATCGTCACGGTGGGCGCGCAGGCCGCACCGATGGTGTTCCAGATCGACGCCATCTTGCGTCACCTGGCTGTACAGACCCGGGATGACACGATGCCGTCCATTGCTGCCCTGCAGTGGACCCCGGAGCAGACCGTGCTGCACCTGAGCGACGCGGCCACCCTGCCCGACCCGTGGATAGGGGCCGACGACAGGTTGCACTGGACGATGACCGCCGAAGCGGCCGACGGCCTGGCCACGGGCAGCGACGACGAGTACGACGACCGGGCCGCCCCATTGCCCATGCTGGTCGCCATCGGCAGCGGCGAAGAGGGCGACCTCTGGCTGATCAACCTGGAGGACTTCGGTGCACTGAACGTCAGTGGCGATGTCGAACGCGCCCGTGAATTCGTGCGCTACTTGGTGGCCGAACTCGCGGTGAATGACTGGTCCGAAGGTGTACGTGTCGATTGCGTCGGCATCGCCGATGGTCTCGATCAGCTTGACCCCGCCAGGATCCGGCTGCACCCAGACACCGAACAGGCAGACACCGCCGCCGAACTGCTCGCCGACGCCATCGGCACTCTCGAACAGGCCGAAGGCGTCAACGTCACCACGGCGCGCGCGCACCAGCACGGCGATGACGCCTGGCAGGCGCGCGTGATGATCGTCGACCTCGCCGGCCAGCAACCCAGCGAAGAACTACGCCAGGTCCTCGAACTGATCGAAAGCCACCCGGGGCTGACCGGCACCGCCGTTCTACTCAACCGCAGCGGAGCCAGTGATGATCGCCTCGCCGAGGTTGAACTGCACATCGACGCCGACGGCAGGGTCTCCATGCCCGCGGCCGGACTGGAGCTCGCCGCGGTCACCCTCACACAGGAGGAGGCGCAAGGATGTGCGCAGGTGTTCGGGCAAGCCGACAAGCCCGACACCGACATCCCGGTCGCCGAAGACGCGGCCGGCTGGCACGCGTTCGTGAACGAAGCCGGAGCGTTGCGCGGCGAATACACCCTTGACCGGACCGCGGATGCCGACGACGCCCACAGCGTGCTCGCCGGGGATGATCAGGAGTACGTCACGGCGGCCGCAACAACACCGGAGGATCTGGCTGCCTTGGCGCCCAAGATCCCGGACACCGTCCGAGACCAGCTGCACGAGTCCGACCCGGACCTGGACGCCGACGTCGAGGCATGGTTCAGCGACGACTGTGCGCGGCCACGGCTCAGCGTGCTCGGCCCGGTCACGGCCCGCACCCGCGGCGACGCCGTCGCGGTGGCCAAACGCAAGGCGTACTACACCGAACTCCTGGCCTACCTCGTGACACGACCTGCTGGCGTGACCCCGGCCCAGCTGGGGGAGGACTTCAACATCGCCGACGGCACCGTCAGGCGTGACGTCAATACGCTGCGGGAATGGCTGGGCACCGACCCCGTCACCGGACAGAAGTACCTTCCCGGAGCCAAGGAGTCCGCGGCGGCCCGGGAACGCGGGATGGGCGTCTATCAGGTCAGCGGTGTTCTCTTAGACGGCGACCTGTTCCGCCGGTTGCGGGCGCGCGGCGAAGCCAGGGGCACTGACGGCATGCAAGACCTGCGTCGTGCCCTGACACTCGTCTCCGGCATCCCGTTCGACCAGCTGCGCACTGGGGGTGGAGCCTGGCTGACCGAAGGCGACCGGCTCGACCATCACATGGTGTGCGGCATCGTCGACGTCGCACACATGGTCACCACCGAGGCGCTGCGCAACGGCGATGTCACCACCGCGCGTGCGGCCGCCGAGACCGCCGCCCTGGCGGCACCGCATGAGGAGATCCCACGCCTTGACCTCGCGGCCGTCGCCGCCGCAGAGGGACACAACGGGGAAGCGGAACGCATTCTGCGGGCCGACGTGGTCAACCGTTCGGACGACGGACTGGCGCCCACCGAGCTGTCAGAGCGCACGGAAACGATCATCCGCAACCGCAACTGGCTGAACCCTGACAAAGCCGCCGGCTGATGCCGGCCCGACGATGCGCCCCGCCCCCGGAACGAGTTCCGGGGGCGGTGAAGCTGTCCAAGATCTCTGGTGACCTGGCGCAGGTGGACGACGTCGACGCCCTGGTCAACCCCTGGAACCGCAACTACATGCCGCGGTGGCTGCTGTTCCCCGGCGGGGTGAGCAGGGCACTGAAACGCCGCACCGGACCCGGGCCGTGGAAACAGCTCGCCGGCGCCGGGGTTCTGCCCGTCGGCGGGTGCGTGGTCACCGATGCGGGCCAGCTGAGCGGACAGATCAAACTCATCCACGTCGCCGGACTGAATCTCGCCTGGAGAGCCACCGAAGCAACGGTTCATGCGTCGGTGCACGGCGTGATACGGGCAGCGGTCGACCACCGGATGCGCCACATCGCGATGCCGCTGATCGGATCCGGGTCTGGCGGCCTGGACCGTGCTTCCTCCCTGCACTGCATCGAAGAAGCACTCGGCCACTACACCCACGGACACCCGATCGACGTCCTTGTCGTCGAACACGCCGACGCGGTTGATCGCCTCTGACCGCCCCCCTACAGGCCCCGGATGTCAGGGCAGCTGTGCACGATGGTGCATCGTCGAGGTGAATCGGGGAGGACCACCATGCAGGTGCAGCCGTCGTTCTGGGCGCGCATGTTCGGGCACGACTGGGTCGCTACACCCGACGGCCCGCGACTGCGAGTCAGCTGGCGGACCACGGGGTGGCACACCCTCTCCGGCGCCGCGCTGCGGGAGCGCACCATCGACCGGACATGGCCATGGTCGGTCTTGGCGATCCCAGGAGAGGCGTATGCCGCGTTGGGTGGCTTGAACCGGGAGACACGGCATGCACTCGACGATGCGATCGGCCAGGTAATCGCCGAGGCCGATCGACTTGAGCGGCTCAGCGCAACATTCATCGCGGACGGACACCAGGTGCAGCAATGGCGAGCGGGCGTGTTACGCGACCTGGACACCCTGCGCAACCGCTGGATCCCCCGCGAGATCGCCGCGCGCTGGCAGGCGGACCGGCCGGACTTGGCCAGCCCGGTATTCGAAAAGGTCCGCGACGAGCCCGAACTGGCTGCTTTCCTGGCCACGCAACCGGCAGCGCTCCTGCAAGCGATCCACACCTGGGAGCACACCGACATCCCGACCTGGGTGGCCGAGCGCAACCAGAGGTTCCTGACCGCTGAGCGGGTGCACATGAAGGACTTCTTCGACGCGATCGAGAAGTCGCCACTGACCGAGGAGCAGGTCGCGTCCGTCGCGATGTGCGACAACAGCGTGCGAGTGATCGCGGCGGCCGGGTCCGGCAAGACCTCGACAATGGTTGCTCGCGCCGGATACGCACTCGCACGGGGCATCGCCGAACCCGGACAAATCCTGATGTTGGCCTTCAACAGAGCGGCCGCTGACGAGCTGCACCAGCGCGTGGTGGAGCGCCTGCGGATCCACGGGCTCGATGGCGAACAGGTCAAAGCCACCACCTTCCACTCGTTCGGGCTCGAAGTCATCGGCCAGGCCACCGGCAGCAAACCGAGGGTCCCCGGCGACCTGGTGGATCTGAACGGGGCCAAGCGGATGGAACGTGTCATCGACCGGCTGAGGGACCGCGACGAGACGTTTCGGCGGACGTGGGATCTGTTCCGGCTCGTGTTCGGCCAACCGCTGAGTGATTTCGGTGCACCCAGCCGCCCGGAGGATCACGACAAGATCACCGGCATACGCGGGTACCGCGCACTGAACGACGAAGTCGTCAAAAGCCAAGAAGAACGCCTCATCGCGAACTGGCTCTTCTATCACGGTGTCCGGTACGAGTATGAACGCCCGTACGAAGTGGACACTGCGACAGCCCGGCACGGCCAGTACCACCCGGACTTCTACTACCCGAACATCGACGCCTATCACGAACACTGGGCGATCGGCCGCGACGGCAACCCGCCGCCGACCTTCAAGGGTTACCGCGAGGGGATGCGCTGGAAACGGCAGATGCACCAAGCGCACGGGACCACTCTGCTGGAGACCACCTCCGCGTCCGTGCGCGACGGCAGCGGATTCGACTACCTCGCCACCCAGCTACGAGCACACGGTCTCGTGATCGACGACAGCTACCACGAGATTCAGCACATCCCCGGGCGCGAACCCGTGGAGGACGCGAGCATCATCCGGTTGTTCCGGACCGTGCTCGCACACGCCAAGAGCAACCAGCTGTCCAGCGTGGATCTACGCCAGCGGGCGACGCCGGCCGCCGGGCGCATCCCGATCCGCACCGAACTGTTCCTGCAGCTCTACCAGGCGATCCACCAGGAATGGCAGCGCCAGCTCGCGACAGCTAATCAGGTCGATTTCGATGACATGCTCAACCAGGCATCCGAGATCATCGAATCCGGCCGATGGGCCAACCCCTACACCATGGTCCTGGTCGACGAGATGCAAGACAGCAGCTGCGCGAGGGCGCGTCTGGTCCGTTCTCTGACCACCGGGCCGGGTCGATACCTTCTGGGCGTCGGCGACGACTGGCAAGCGATCAACAGATTCGCCGGCGCCGACCTGTCCGTGATGACCGACTTCGCCACGTGGTTCGGGCAAGGCCCAACAGTCCACCTGAGCCGGACGTTCCGCTCGCCCCAATCGGCTATGCGATGTGGCCGGGGAGTTCGTCGCCAAGAACCCGGCACAGCTGGAGAAACAAGTCTCCTCGGTCCAACGGGAAAACCCGCCCACGCTGCAAGCGACCGCGGTCGGCACGGGCGAGGAGTATCCCGCAGCCCTGGAGGACTACCTGACCGGGCTCAGTCAGCACCACGCAGGCGACGCCAAACCTGCCAGCGTCTTCGTGCTCGGGCGCTATAGACACACGCTCAAACCCGTTGCCGACTTGTGTGACCGTAGCTGGCCACACCTGACCGTAACCGCCGACACCATTCATAAGTCAAAAGGCAAAGAAGCCGACTACGTCGTCATCCTCGACCTCATTTCCGGTGCCGCATACTCCTTCCCCAGCAGCATCAACGAAGACCCGCTACTCAGCCTCGCCCAACCCGGCGCGGACAGTTTTCCCGACGCCGAAGAACGACGCCTCTTCTACGTTGCGCTGACACGAGCGCGTAAAGCCGTATTGCTGCTGACCACAAAGTCCCGAGAATCTACGTTTCTGACGGAACTGTTCAACGATAAAAAGGTGACGATCCACAATCGGGCGGGAGAAACCGACAACCCGATCCCGTGTCGGGATTGCAGGGTCAACCCGGTGGTGCTGAAATTCGGGACACACGGCGAATTCTACGGGTGCGTCACCCGGCCGACGTGCAACGGTAAGTACCAGACCTGGGAGATCGAGCAGCTGCGCGAGTCCACCCGACCGTAACCTCGGAGCTCTTCAAAGCCACTCAGGCCCGCCGCCTACGGGACGCCGCCGCCTGTGGGCAGCAACACTCGGCAGCATCTGCCCTGAGCTGCGCACCGCACCGGCCTCCGCCCGCTCAGATGGCGGCCGCGGCACCCACCCAGGCGGCTGGCACCAGTCTCGGCGTAGACGCAGCGAGGTCAAGGCCTTGTCCGCGCGGCAACCGAGCCACTGTCCGGTTCCTCCCGGAGCCCGACCAAGCACCCCGCTGAACGCTTCGTTCGCCCTCGCCGCAACCCCTTCCCACAAATGACTTGGGGAACGGGCATCACTGCAGGTCAACGCACCGTTCCCCCTGCATCGCGAGTCCGTTCCCCCGGCCAGGGGGAACGAAACAGGAAACGTCCGCAGGCCACCTTCTGCCGTGTTCGACACACGACTGAAGGAGCGGGCTATGACCCATGCGGACTTCCCCCACAGCGGGATCGCCAACCTACTGGGCATCGGCGAAAGCAGCGAGCTGCTGCGAGATGCGGCGCGAGGCTGGTCGACCTGGGCCGAGCAGTACCCAGTGCTCGCCGAGGCGACCGACGCCGAATCATTCTTCGATCTCCGCGTCGGGTCGCAGCTGGATGCGCCCGACACCCAAGCCGGCCTGCACGCCCTGGCAACCCTCGGCGCGGTCGACGGGGGCAACGACACCGCAGCCGCTGCCGCTCTCGCACTGCAACTGATCCCGGGAATGATCACACTCGCGCAGCAACTGCAGCGAGGCATCGGGTCCCAATACGTCGACCAGGTCATCGCATCGCAGCTGTGGCTGGAAATCCGCTCGTTCCCCTGGCGCCGGCTCGAAAAGGTCTCCGGGAACATTTACATGAACGTCAGGCACCACGTCCTGACTGAACTCGGGGTCCGCTCGCACGTCGAGCGGGACGACATCACGTGGGCGCGGACCACGCCAACAGACATCACCGAAAAAATGCGGGGGGAACTCCCCGCCGATGAAGACCCCGCAGAAGAAGTAGCCAGAATTCTTTCCTGGGCGTGTAAGAACGGAACGCTTTCGACATACGACCGCGATCTGATGCTGAGCCTGGTCGAAGCAGCAGACCGCGAACCGCCCACCCGAACCGGCCGCAGCGGCGGCCTGCTGAGCAACCGCGCCAGCCGAGAGATAGCGCGCACTTTCGGGACCTCCGAACAGACCGTCCGCCGGCGCGTCCGCAACAGCATTGACGCCTTGAGCGCGGCCTGCTCCCAAGGGCAGATCCCGGCATGAACGGTGAGCGCCAGGTCCGATCCGACCGCTTGTGCCGGTCGGAGGTGATCACGATGCCGCAGCACGACCGGGGCCAAGGAAGGGCCGCTCGCACACCAGCTGACATTGCCCGGCTGTTCGACCTCGCGGGAAGCGAAGCCGCCGCCATCCGCGAACTCGATGGTTGCGTGGCGCGGCTGCACGAGGTCCAAGCCGCCAAGGTCGCCTTGAGGGATTTGACGGCCGACGAGCTGCGGGCGGCGCTGGCTTCCCGGCGGGCCGTACTCGGCGGTGAGGGCGCATGACCACCGTCACGCAACGACGCCGAAGCGCCGTATCGGTCGATGAGTTGAAACGGGCGTGGCAGGCCGTCGAGGCCGGCGAGTTCCGCCGCAGCCATCTGATCCGAAGCGAACCTCAGGCGCCTAACACGCCTAACACTCAACCCATGCCGGCGACCGCAAGCACCCTCGACGAGCCCTGCTCGACGTGGGAGGCGCCCCCCGAGGAAACGATCCTGCCGGTGCTGCCGTGCACCGACTCCCTCACCGCGGCAGTCGTCGCGCTGGCGATCGCCACCGCCTCGGACACGCCGGCAAGGGTGGTCGAGTGCGGGTCGTCCACCGGGTCCGACCTGGCGGGGGCGAGCACAGCAGAACTCGGCCGGCACGGTCCGTGGATCCGAGGCACGCGCGGCACCGTCCTCATCGACCGGGTCAGCACCATGCTCGGGACGGCCGCAGACGTGCCCGTGCCCGCAGACCCCGACCGGGTGCTGCAGCTGACCGTGCTGGCCACCGGATGGGAATTCGGCCACGCCACCGCCTCACCCGGATGGCTCGGTGAAGCGATCCGCGGCGCCGAGCACGTCGTGCTGGCCACGACCGCAACCGTGCCCGGTCTGCGCCGTCTGGAAACGGCACTCGACCTGCTGGACGCCAGCCAACCGATCGCGGCGGTCCTGGGACCGCGACGGCGCAAGTGGGACAAGGCCGTCGCACACAGCCAGGGACCCCTCACTCGCGCCCTCGACGCCAGCGGCCGGCTCCTGGACCTGCCCACCGACTCGGACCTGGCCATCCACGGCCCGTGTTCGCGGCCACTGCCCACGTCGCTGACGGCGGCCGCGGCCTCACTCCTGCAGCTGGTCACCAGCCACAACCTCGAAAGGGAACTCTCATGATGAACCACATCGCCGCGAAGGCCAGCACGCTCACCACCGCCGTCTGCCCCAAGGCGCCGAAGGGGGCATCCGGGCCGGTGAACGACATCAAGGGCTACGTCATGTGGGGCGTGATCGTCCTGTTCTTCCTCGGCATTGTCGTCGGCATCGGCGGCGTCGTCGCCGGCCGGGTGTTCTCCATGCCGCACGCATCCAAGGTCGCCCTCGTCGGGCTTGCCGTGGTCTTCCTCGCCGCCATCGGCTACAAGGTGCTGCCCGCCATGTTGAACGGCATCATGGGGAGCGGGTGCATCTGATGTCCAGCGACATCAGCGGCGAGGCATGGGGACGCACGCGGCTGCTGACGGTCGTCGCCGGCGTCGCCGCGGTCTGCGTCGCCCTGGTGGTCGGGCTCGGCTTCGCCGTGTACTACGCGCTCTCATCCTCATCGTCGGCACACTCTGCGGACGACCGGCCGAAGCCTGTCCCGTCGCCGCATCCGACGAACGCCCTCGGGTCGACCCACCGCAACGAAGTCGCCGCGGCTCCCATGCTCGCGGTCGACCAGAGCGCCGCGGACCCGGGCACACCGGCCGCCGTGCCAGCCCCGGCCATCACCATCCCGGCCGGCCCACGGACCGGGCCGGCCGGGATCAACACCGGATTCCCCCACACCCCGCAAGGCGCCGTCGGACAGCTGGCGGCGATCGAGGCCGCGGTGCTGCAGAACATGAACATCGCCACCACCAATCAGATCTACGACGCGTGGGCGTTGCCGGGCGGAGTGGGAGTCGCCAAGTGGCCGCTGATGCAGAACGTGCAGGCATTCCTCGGCAGTGCCCAGATGGGCTCACAGATCGACCCCACCAACACCGTCGTCGCCACGCCGCAAGGAGCCCAGATCAAAGGAACCGACGGCCCGGATTGGACGGTGGCCTGCGTCCTGATGCAGGTGCGCGCGTCAATCTCCAAGGACGCGCAGATCGGCTACGGCTACTGCGAACGCATGCAGTGGTCAAACGGACGCTGGATGATCGCGCCGGGGGCCCCGGCAGCGCACGCGCCGTCGACCTGGCCCGGCACCGAGGTGAGCAAGAAGGCCGGGTGGCTCACCTGGTCCGGCGCGGGAGCTGACAACTGATGCTGCACACGGGCATCGTCATCCACACCGACGTCTGGGGCTGGGTCTCCAAACTGAACCCCTTCAGCTACCTGGCCGGCGAGGCCGGCAAGGTAGTCGCCGGCGGCTGGACCGCCGCCATGCTCGGCCTGTGGAACGCCGGGTTATGGCTGCTGCAGCTCGTGTTGAACTTCATGGACGCGTTCCTGGTGCCAGACCTGAGCGAAAACGGACCCGGCTCGCAGGTGTACCAAACCACCTTCTGGATCGCCGGTGCCCTGGTGGGACTCATGACGCTGGTCCAACTCGGCACCGCCGCGATCCGCCGCGACGGCCGCAGCCTGGCGACCGTCGCTATCGGCACCGCCCAGTTCATCGGTGTCTGGGTCGCCGGGATCACCTACGGCGTTGCCGTCGTCGCGGCATGCGGCGGTCTCACCCGGGCCCTGATGAGCGGCCTACTGCACGTCAACTCCTGGTCGCTGTGGCACCCCTGGAAGGAGATCTCGACCAAGAACATCACCGACGGCACCGTCGCCACCGTGCTCGGGGTGATGGGCTTGTTCGTAATCCTCGCGGCCTTCGGGCACTTCATGGTCATGCTGGCCCGCGCCGGCGCGCTCATCGTGCTCGCCGCGACCACGCCGATCTCTGCTGCCGGCCTAGTGGCAGACGCCGGCAAAGCCTGGTTCTGGAAATCGCTGCGCTGGTTCCACGCCGCCGCACTCAGCCCGGTGCTGATGATCCTCGTGCTCGGTATCGGCGTGAAAATGGCCGGCGGGGTAGCCACCGGACTGACCGACTCGACCCAAAAATCGATCGGCACGGCCCTACCGAGCGTGGTGCTGATCTGCATCGGGGTGTTCAGCCCGCTGGCGTTGTTCAAACTATTGGCGTTCGTAGACCCGGGCACGTCTTCTGGCGCCGGAATGCGAGCCGGCCTCAGCGCGATGGGCGGGGTCTCCGGCCTCTTCGGCGGAAAAGCAAGCGGGTCCAGCAGCGGCGGAGCAAACGCCGGGTCCGCGGCATCGACCAGCGACGAGGACGGCAAATCGCAAGGCGAGAGCTCGAGCGAGGAAGAAGCGTCAGGCCGATTCCAGAAGATGCTCAGCGGGCTCGGACCCGGACTCGGCCAGGCGGCCTCGAAAGCACTGGGCGGGATGCAGAACTTGGGAACCAAGGGCGCGTCCATCGGCACCGACCTGACCAACCAGATGGGTGTCGGGCACAACACCTACCAGCCCGACTTCTCCACCGCGAAGAAGAACAAGGGCGGCAGCGGAAAGTCGAACAACGACTCAGACTCATCCAAGACCTCGTCCAAGACCGGACCCGGCAGCGAGGGCGGACAAGACGACAACACCCAGCCGCCGGCCGGGCCGACACCACCACCCAGCACCGGCTCGCAGGGCAACGGCGGCGATGACAGCACGCCGCAGCCACCGGCTGGACCTGGCGACCAGGACAGCAACAGCACCGACCCGATCAGCGAAGGGATCAGCGGACAGAACACCCTGCCACCCACCGGCAGCACACCGATCACCAAGGACGGTGCCCCAGCGGACGGCTCATCCGGCGGCAACAGTCCTGGGAGCAACGGTCCAGGCGGTGATGCCGGTGCAGGCGAGGGCGGAGCGGCCGCCGGCGGCAGCGGTGGTGGTGCCGCGGCGGTCCCGGTGGCCTGACACACAACGACACGGCAACTGAAAGGAGACGCCGATGACGTCGCAGATCTACAACGACTACACCAGAGCGAAGATCGGCTGGTTCTTCGGCCTGCACGGCTGGCAGGTGACGGTGCTGGCCGTCGGGATACTCCCGTTCTTCTGGTCCCTCGGGAACGCTGCGTGGCTGTCCGCGGCGCTATTCCTGCTCATCTGGGCGGTGTTGGCGGTCATCACCGTCACACCGGTCCTTGGCCGCTCCGCGACCGGGTGGGCGCTGCGGGTCACCGGGTTCTCGATCGGCGCCGTGCTCAAATTCAGCCTCTTCACGAGCAAGGGCGCTGAAGGCAAGATCGAGGACCTTGCCGACCCGGATCTACCCGGGGTGCTGCAACCGACCCAGATCCACGACGGCCCCCCGCACGGCGCCGCAATGGCACGCGTCGCCGTGATCCAGAATCACGCCACCCGCACCTGGGCCGTCACCGCTACCGTCGTCCACCCCGGCATAGGAATGATGGAGGCGCTGGCACGCAACCAGACCGGGCGCGGCCTGAGCGAGATGCTCGAAGCGGCCGAACGCACCGAGCTCGTCGACGAAGTCATATTCATGGTCCGGTCGGTGCCCGAGGACGGCGCTGAGCGCGACCAGTGGGTCGAACGGCACCGGAACCTGGACGGCCCGCAGCTGGCGCGGACCGTCAACGACGGCTTGAAGCAAGGGCTGGGGATGGCGTCGGTGCGCACCGAGGCGTACTGCACGCTCGTGGTACCAGAGTCTCGGATCGCCAAGATTGCCAAGGAATCCGGTGGCGGGGTCGAAGGGCGCGCCCGAGCGCTCTACGGGCTGATGGGTGAGATGGAGGCGCAGCTGCGCGGTGCGATGGGTATGACGACGGTCAACTGGCTCACCTCGCCAGAGCTCGCTTTGGCCTGTCGCACAGGCTTCGCGCCCGGGGACCGCGCCGCCATCATCGACGCACTGGGCGAACGGGAACAAGACCCGAAGGTGAACGCCGACATCCCGTGGGCGATGGCCGGCCCGTCCGGTGCAGATCCAGCGTTTCGCCACTACTCGCATGACGCTTGGAACTCGATCAGTTCAACGATCAAGCTGCCGGCGAAAGGCGCGGTCATGGGCTCCCTGGCGCCGGTGCTCACCCCGGGCGAACCGGGGGAGCGGCGCTCCTTTGTGGTGGTGTACCCGATCGCCAAGCAGGGCAGGGCCGAACGGCAAAGCAACAACGCCGAGTGGGCCGCCGACGTCGGCGGGTCTTTGAAGCAGAAGCTGGGCGTCAAGGTGCGGGCCAAGCAGCAGGCGGAGACCGGGAAGGTGCGCGGTCTGGACGGCAAGTTGGCGCAGGGCAACGCGCTCATCCACCCATACGCGATTGCCACGGTCACCGTGGCGAAGACACAACGGGTGGCGGAGTACGGCCGCAGGTTGGACGCATCGATCCGGCGCGCCGGGTTCGCCCCGCTGCGACTGGACCTGGCGCAGGACACCGCGTTCATCGCGGCCACCGTGCCGATGGGTATCAGCCTCACCCGCCGCGGCGGGCGGGTGAGGCCCCGCCGGTGAGCGTGAAGCAGCGGCTCCTGCCCTCTGTGGGTGGGAGCCGCTTTCGTGTCAGCTCCCTGGCAGCAATCACAACCACAGACCAGGAGACCGCGGATGCGACGACGAGTGAAGGCTGGCGCCGGCCGTGACGTGGCGACTTTGCTGTCTGACTTCGGGCACGAGGTCCCCCGACTGCCGCAGGAGGCTCCCGCCCCCAAGGAGCCGCGACTGTTCCGGCACGCGCCTCGAGGCGGTGCACTGCGCGCCGGCCGTGGCCACGGTCCAGTCACCGCCCCGGTGGCCTCCTGGCGGATGACCAGCGAGCAGGCGCCGGTCTTCTGGCCGTTCATCGCCGCCCCCGGACTGCCTCCGACAGGTGCCCAGATGGGCATCGACCAGCTGTCCGGCGGCAGCTTCTTCGCCGACCCATTGGGTTGGACCCTCGACGACAGCATTCCGGTCACCAACGGCAACATCTTTGAGTTTGGCAAACCCGGCCGCGGCAAGAGCGGCACCACCAAGGCGTTCTGCCTGAGAATGATGGACTTCAACTACCGAACACTGGTTAGCGGTGACCCGAAGGACGAGTACGAGCCGCTGTGCCGTGCCCTGAACGTCGAACCCTTCGCCGTCGGTCACGGTATGCCGGCCCGGATCAACCCGATCTCATTCGGTCCGTTGGGCGAAGGATGGGCCGATCTCACACCGCAGGAGGCGCAGCGACGCGCCTCGATCGTGTTCGGCCGGTGGCTGACACTGGTCCGTGGGCTGGTCGGCTCGCAGAAGATCGGCGACAAGCACGTGCCGTTCGGACCCACCGATGAGACCGTCGTCAAGGCGGCACTGCAGATCCTCACTGGGTACAGCTCGGGACAGAGCCAGCTCGTCGAGGTCACCATCCCCGAGCTGTGGGAGCTGCTCAACAACCCCACAGCCCAACTGATCGAGGATTGCCGGTACTCCTCCGAACGGCACTTTTGGGACGAAACCCGTTTGCTGCGTGACGCATTGGGTCAACTGGTGTCCGGCGCCCTCGCGGGTCTCTTCGACGACCACACCACCATCCAGGTCGACTGGAAAGCGCCGATCCAGTCATTGAGCCTGTCCCGGCTGGAGCCCCTCGGAGACGAAGCGGTCGGTATCGCACTCACCTGCCTGAACAGCTGGGCACGTGGGATGCGCGAAATGTCCAGTCCTGGCGACTTACGGATCGTGGTCCGCGACGAGTCGTGGAAGCAGCTGCGCCTCGGAACCGAAGCCGTGAAGTCGTTCGACGCGGACCTGCGACTGAGTCGCACCCACGGCGACATCCAGTTCGCGGTCGGTCACAAGCCGTCCGACCTGCTGTCTGCCGGTGACGCTGGCTCGCAGGCGGTGGCGATCGCCAAGGACCTGCTGCACTTGGCCGACATCAAGATCCTGCTCGGCCAGGACGCCGGCGTCGCAGACGAATTGGAACGTCTCCTCGAGCTCGGACCGATCGCACGCAAGCTGGTCACCGGCTGGGGCATGCAGGGAAAAGGCCGCGCGGTGTGGTGCGTCGGCGAGCAGATGTACAAGGTGCAAACCGTCTTGCACCCCATCGAAAAGGACCTCACCTACACCAACGACGCGATCGCCGCGGCGGCCTGAGCGATGAACAAGTACCTCACAGGTGCCGTACCGGTCGCGCTCATCGCGGCCGTCCCGCTGATGGCGGCACTCGTCGTGGCGCCGGTCACTTCGCCGGCCGCCGGTGAAGAGCTGGCGATCACCCAATGCGACCAGGGAGGCGCACAAGTACAACCCACCGGCGCCTGGCGCGTCCCGACCTCGCAACGGTATGTGATCACCTCCGGCTTCGGCCCGCGGCCCTCACCAGGCGGCATCGGATCCACCTACCACGAAGGCGTCGACATCGCGATGCTGCCCGACCCCGGCTCGGTACTGGCCGCGGCCGCCGGAAAGGTCAAGGTCGCCGGGCCCTATGGCGGCCTCGGGAACGCGGTGGTGCTCGACAACGGAGGCGGCATCAGCACCACCTACGGGCACATGGCCAAGCTCGACCCGGCGATGCACGTGGGGGCCACGGTGACGATCGGTCAACATCTGGGCCTGGAAGGTTCGACCGGGAACAGCACCGGCAATCATCTGCACTTCGGTGTGGCGATCAATAACAAATACATCAACCCGATCCCCTTCATGCAACAGCACAAGGCACCGCTCAACGGGCAGGCGGTCGCACCCAGCCCGCCCCGTCACACGGGACCGCCTGCGCCGCCGACACCTCCGGGTGGCGAAGGCGGCATAGGGTTCCCGCTACCGCTGCCGGGCAAGGACCGGCGGCAGTCACTGAACACCCCGCCGATCGTCATACCCAGTGCCATCAAAGGCTTCTACGTCAAAGCAGCGAACCGCTACAAACTGCCCTGGACCCTGCTGGCCGGCATCGGCATGGAGGAGACCGCCCACGGCATGGACCTCGGTGTCAGCAGCGCCGGCGCCCGAGGGGTGATGCAGTTCATGCCTGCGACGTGGTCGGTATACGGAGTCGACGGCGACGGCGACGGCATCGCCGACATCAACGACAACGCCGACAGCATCATGACGGCCGCGAACTACCTGACCAAGCTCGGCGTGACCAGCGGCCCGGCGGGCGTCAAGAAGGCGATCTTCGGATACAACCACGCGGACTGGTACGTCAACGACGTCCTCTACTACGCCCATGCGTACGGCGGTGGCACCGTGCTCGGCGACCCCACCGACTGCGGAAGCGGCGGCGACGGAAACCCCGACCTTCCGCCGATCAGCGACAAGCGGATCAAGAAGGTCCTTGGCTGGGCCAAGGATCACCTCGGCGACGGCTACGTCATGGGAGCCAACGGCCCGAACACGTGGGATTGCTCCTCGTTCGCGATGGCGGCATACGCACAGGTGGGCATCACCATGCCACGAACAGCCAGTGCGCAACGCGACTGGCTCGCCGCCGGCAACGGGTTCAAAGTGCCGGCAGACAAGGCCAAGCCCGGCGACCTCATTTTCTTCGACAGCTACCTCGGCCCGAACAAGATCGGCCACGTCGAGATGGTCTTCAACCCGGCCGGCCACCAGGCAATCGGTGCGCGGAACCCGAAAGACGGGGTCACCTTGAGCGACTACGGATACGACATCACTCACAAGCACCTCTTCGAAATCTGGCGCGTAGGACAGGTTTCGGATCACCCCAGCAAAACCGGCCAAACAACCACCACCAACTGACTGACTGACTGACTGACTGACTGATGACGATTACGGCGAACGCTCACGCCAGCCACGCCGTGAGATCGACGAAGGAGACGACGTGGCAGTGGGAAATCCACGGGTCATTCGCGGGTCTGTGATGGAGGAAACCTGGCACTACGGCCGGGTGTCGCCGCGCCTCGACACGCCGGTCATTGCGACCGATGAACTCACTGGGAAACCGCTGCGCGCCCTATGGTCAGCCCCGAGGACGATCCGGGCCGGCGACCCCGCGGGAAGCGTGCGCACCGACTGGTCAACGATGCTGCAGTGGACCGGGCACTACCAGCCGGGTGGCTTCGGAGAAGACGACCGGTCGCGATGGTGGTGGAGATGGCGCGAACCAGCTGAACGCATGTGGCCGGTGCACGCCAGCCCCGAGGCGCGGATCGCCATCGTCCGCACTGCCGACGATGTCCGAGCATGCGTGGCTCGTTGGGGAGACACCACCGGCGCCGTGTCATACGGGCACATGGCACAAGACGGTGTCCACGGGATCTGGGTTGAAGGTGAGGCACTCGCCGACCGCCTGGCCGGAGATGAGAAAAACCTCTGGTGGACTCAGAATCGGGAAAAGCCGAGCAACCAGACCCAATTTTCCCGTTGGGACGTCGCCAGCGTGGCATGGCTTGACCCGAGCGGTTTTACCGTTGGGCAGCCGCGGGCGGCCGCCGTCACCGCCGAGCGGACCTCACCGTATGAGCTCTTCGAGGACGTCCGCGGCCGACGCATTGTCACCGGCCGTGCTGTGGATGACGCGTTGGAATGGGATCTAGCCGAGGCACGCGGCTGCACATTCCAACGAGAGCGCCGCACGCATGACCAGAATGCACCAAAAGCTGGGTCGACACCGCGACGGTGACACTCGCCTTGCTCGGGCTGAGGACTCGACAGCCGGCTGATGACTGAGCGCCAACCCACTCTCCAGTCCCTTCAGGGGAAGAGGAGCAAAGAAGGAGACGTGGAATGCAGCGAAGCAGACGGACGGACCCCTACCCGTGGACCTGGGAGCGGCCGGTTGGGGTAATGGTGGCCTACTTCCTGGGGATCTTGTACGGGTTCCACACGGGCCGGGCACTGGCGAACTGCATCGCCGGGGCGGGATGGTCCTTCACCCCGGACGCGAACCTGTTCACCAGCATCCCCGGAGTGCTGCACGGCAACGCCGCGGCCGGCATCAGCGGCTTGCATCACGCCGCCGGCCGTCTGCTGTTGTGGTCATGCATCGTGCTGGTCGAACTGCTGATGGTGGGTGGCTTGTCGTTCGCGCTCAAGATGGCGTTCGACCGCTGGGGGCCGAACCGCGTGCAAGGTATGGCGAGCCGGAATGAGGCCGAAGCTCTCCTCGGTCGCACGCGGCTGCGGAAAGTGTCCGGTGTCGTACGGCCGGACCTGTACGGCAAGAAGGGAAGGATCCGCGGATGAGGAAGCTGGTCATGGACCCGCACGACGTTGGCTGGCGCCTGGGCAAGGCGGTCGAGCCAAGAGGCGGGGAGTTGTGGATCCCGTGGGACCGCACAGCCGGGGTGATCGGCCCACAGGGCAGCGGTAAGACGCTCGACCTGCTCATCCCAGCGCTGCTGGGGGCGCCCGGTGCGGCGCTGGTGACGCTGACGAAAGTCGACGACCTGCTCCTGAGCTTCAGCGACCGCCAGGCCGGCGGCAAGCCATGTTTGGTGCTCGACCCGTTCGGGCTCGCGCCCGGCCTGCCCGAGCTGGTGGTCGACATCATCGACGGATGCGTCGACCCCATGGTTGCCGAACGTCGCGCCAAGGCGTTCACCGCCGGGTCTGTGAAGGGGTCGATGACGCAGGGCCACGGCGACGACGCGGCACGGTTCTACGCCGCGGAGGCCGCGAAGGTGTTGCAGGCCTACTATCACGCGGCTGCGTTGACCGGCCGGTCCCTCGAGCACGTTCTGGAGTGGGTGGCGCAGCCGTTGCGGACCAACGAGCCCACCGAGATCTTGAGGGAGCACCCGCAGGCGGCCCCGTTCTGGTACGGGCTGCTGTATGGCGCCTTGCATGGCGACGACCGGACGGCCGGAAACACCATCACCACCGTGCAGCAGACGATGTCGCTGTTCTTCCAGGCGGATATTCGCCGGCGCTGCGTGCCGAGCAAGGGACGCCCAGCCACCGATATCGCAGAGGTGGTCCGCCAGGGCGGCACCATCTACCTGCTGGGTCGCGAGGACCCGTACGCATCCGCGTCACCACTGATGACGGCCGTTGCTGAGCACGTCCTGGACACCGCCCTGGCGGCTGCCAACCGGTCCCGCTGGGGCAGGCTGTGCCCGCCGTTCCTCGCCTGCCTGGACGAACTGCCGTCGACGGCTCCGCTGCCGACACTGCGGACTCGTATGGCGAACGAGCGGGCTCTGGGCATCAGCATCATCTACGCCACTCAGACGTGGCGACAGTTGGCGGCGATCTTCGGGGAACAGGAAGCACGCGCCCTGCTGGGGCTGACGAACAATCTGATGGTGTTCGGGGGGTCCAAGGACGCCGCATTCAACCAGGAGATTTCCGACCTGCTCGGGGTCACCCGCGTCGCCCGCACCAGCTATCAGAGCGGTCAGATGGGCGGACGCACCGTCTCCGGTGAGGACATCCCGATTCTGCGGGGGGAGGAGATCCGGCAACTGAAGGAGCGTCGAGCGCTGGTGATCGCCGAGAACGGCAAACCGATGATCGCCAAACTGCACCGATGCATCGATGGCAAGGCCGGCGCGCAGCTGCTGGCCCGCAAGGACAAGCTGCGGCTAGTGATGGATCAGCAACGGGAGATGGTGGTGACGCCCGAGGCGCAGGCGACGCGCGCCCTGGTGGAAGCCCGTCGACGCGGGTTGACCATCGACGATGAAGACAAACGGAGTGCGTGATGACCGGCACAGACAAGGCACGAAGTGAACCATTGCCGATGACCCGACGGTTCCCCATGGTGGGTCCGCAGCTGCAGTTGGCCTACCGGGAGCTGGCGATCGCCGACAAGGGTGACGAAGCACAAGTCGAGGCCCTCGGCGACATCTCGGCGCTGCCCCGACCGTGGGACCCAGCGAGCTGCTTGCGCCCGGACCTGCGGGAGGAGCTGTGGGTGTGGCTGGAGGAAGTCGTCGACTGGTTGAACCACGAATACGTCTGGGACGAGCACGGATTCATCCCGCAGTGCTGGCCGCGGCACCCGCACCTGGTGCACGAGATCGCCGTCGTGGCCGATCAGCGGCGTCGGGCGGGCATCGCCCTTACTTCCGATGCGTTGGAGGACTGGCACCGGTACTGTCTGCCGGCGTTCGTCGACCGAATGAAGATCCGGTGCAAGGACCACTGCGGGGAGGGCCACCGTCAATGGCCGGCCCGAGGCGCGTATACCCGCTACCTCAGCGACGCGGCGGGGGACGGGCGGCGCGAGACATACGCCGCCGACATCGAGCACGCGGCAACAACCGGCGCCGGCCGGCGCCGGCCTATGCCAACCATGCCGCCACCCCATCTGGCGTCGGTGAATCTCGACACGGGTGAGGTCCTCGACGACGAGTGACCCGAGGCCACCGGCCGGTTGTCGGTGCGAACGGGGATAGTCACTCGTGTGAGCCCGAGTGTCGTCACCCTGACCTATGCACCCGCGGCCGGGGTCGACGTGGAGCACCTGGTCGCGGTTGCGGCAGCGATCAGGGGCATCTTCGACAGCGGACCGCTGTATGAGGACGTGAGGATCATCGGCGATACGGTGCGGTTCACAGTGCGTTTCGCGCGATGGCCGGAATACGGCGCGGCCAATCTGGCGCGAGGGCTCGTCGGTCGAGCGTTGAGTGAGGCAGGCGTCGCCGGCCGGCTCGTCGAGGTTGCCTGCGCCGAGACCTGACGCCCCAAATTTGTCAGGTCAGGACCAGCGCGACGAGTAGCCCGGCGACCAGCCACGGCCCGAACGCGACCCGGTCACGCAGTCCGCGTCGGGTTAGCACCGCCCACGCTACGCACAGGAGCGGGCCGGCCAGGAACGACCACCACACCGTGGCCAGGCCATGGAACCCGGCGACGAGGCCGACAACACCGGCGAGCTTGACATCGCCGAACCCGATCGACCCGCCGCTGACCAGGTGCAGTGCGAAATAGATTGCGAATCCGGCGAACCCGCACCCTAACGCCCGCAGGAGGACCGGTGGATCGATGGCGGCCAGAGCGACTATCGCAACCAGGGTGAACCCGGCCACCGGCAGCAGCACCCGATCGGGAAGCCTCCGAACATCGATGTCGACCGCCGCCAGCCACGGCCCCGCCGCCAACAGTGGAGTCGCCACAAGCAGGGACCGCCACTGGTTGGGCATCGCGCACCACGACACCAGGGCCGCCGCCAGTGCGCTGACCGGCGGCACCCACCGCGTACTCGAGGGCAGCGGCCGATCCGCCTCTGAGGGTCGGCGGTAGCGCAGGGAGGCCAGGTTGCGACGGGTCAGCACGCCGAGCAACACCGCGGCGATGGTGTAGGCGGTGACGGTGGCGCTGGCGAGGGGCACGAGTTCGACGCTACCCACCGATGGGCGATCCCGTCCGGGTCATTCACAGCCCCTCGCATCAGCTCATCGGCGGGGGCCGTCGCGGCCGCGGTCGAGGGGTGTTGCGGGCCGGCGTCGCTGCTGCTCGGCGCCGGAGAGTGTCGCGGTGCTAGCGGCGACCGGTGCCCCCGGCGGCTGCAACAGGTCGAGCTTGGCGACGAGGCGGTAGCGCAGGTCCTGGGCAGGCAACTGACCGAGCGGCTGCGCACCAACGAGTTCGCGTACCGCGGCCGCGACATCGTGGCCCTGGGCGGTGGCCTCGTCGAGCATCATCGCCAACGCCTTCCAATCGCTTTGTTCGACCAGCCGGGGATCCACGCTGTCGGCGAACTCTGCCCACCGGATCTGCGCGTCTTTGGATTTGGCCTGGATGCGTTTCTTGGTGTCTTGTGCCTGGTCCCTGCCGTCCTGGGCAGCCTTGCGCGGGTCGTCGGTGAATGCTCGAGCGGCAGAGAGGACCTCTTGCTGTGCGCGGCGGGTGCTGACCTTGAGCCGGTTGCTCACCTGCGCGATGCCCGACTCCCAGAACCGAGCCGGCCGGGCGGCGATGATCTTCGCGGCGGTGGAAAGTGCCTGGGCCGCAGGCAGGTTGGTCAGGCGCTCCTGCAGCAGTGTTTCGGCCAACGGGACGCGGTCGAAGAGCATTCCGTGCAGTCGCTCGGGGCCGAAAGCTCCGGCGAGTTCGGCGGGGTCGAAACCGGCTGGGAACAGGGCTTGTTCGGAATCCATCCCGTGCTGGGCGAGCAGCCAGAAGTCACGCTCGGCGGCCACCTGGCCGCCGGCGTCGGCGTCCGTGGCCACGACCGGGTTGCGGCCGAGGCGTGCCAGCTGGTCGGCTTGTTCTTCGGTCAGCGAAGTGCCCAACGGCGCGACGCCCACGCAGTCGTCCGTCGAGACGGTGACGGCGATCGCGTCCATGGGCCCTTCAACCAGGACAGGCGTGGCGCCCGCGGCGAGTCGGTACGTGCCGGCGACGTACAACTGCTCGCCCTTGACGAAGAGCGCCGTTTCGGCCGTGTTGAGGTACTTCGGTCCAGCCTTGTCCTCGTCGGTCAGATCTGGGTGCCGGCGGCCGACGAAGCCGAGGACGACGTCGGGTCCCCCGAACGGGACGGGCTGGAAGTCCCTCCACCCGTCGCGTCGGTGGATGATCGGCATGACCAAGCGGTTGACGAACCGGTCACGCAGTCGACCCTGCTGGTTGTAGATGGCGACGTTCGCGGCGATCATCTCCTGGTCGGTCACGCCCTGGGCGCGCAGGTGCGTGATGAGGGTGTCCCAACCGGGCGGTGCGAAACCGGGCCGGAGCTCGAGGTCGCCGACCAGGTTGACGCCGAACCGGTCCCGCAGGTGCTGTGCAGCCCATGAGTCGGGCAACGACTTCTCGTAGAACTGCAGGGTGAGCTCGTTGATCTGCGCGATGCGATCGGGAGTGACCTGGCTTTCCAGGATGCGGTTGGCCCGCTCGGATGCCTGCTCGAGTTGACGCTCGGACGGTTCGAGGGGACCCATGGCGTCGCGACGGAGCGCGGCGAACGCCAAACCCTGTGCGGGTTCCGCCTCTGGGGTGGGGCCACCCCGGTCGAGTTCGATCGGTTCGGTGTCGCCCAGGTCGAGATCCCACGGCATGTCGTCGTCGCTGGGCGGCGGCGCGTCGACGACATATTCCGGTACCGGGTCGGCGCTTTCGGTGATCTGTCCATCGGTGACGGGCTGCTCGGCCGCCCAGGCATCCTCGGGGGGCTGCTCGTAGTCGCGCTCGTCGTAGCGGTCCTCGTCGGGGATGGGGTCCATGGCCACCTGCACCCGCCACAGCAGCGCCTGGCACCAGTCGACGTCGATGTCGTGCAGCTGGTCGGGTACTCCGGACAGCAGCGCCTGGACCGTCCAACCGCGTTGGATGGCGTGGTCGACCGCGGCGACGAGGGCCGGCCAGGAGGTGCTCGCGCGCACCTGCGCTGCGCGATCGGGGCCGAGCAGATCGGGCAGTTTGTCCGACCAGTCCGTCGTCAGCGACTCGTCGGCGCCAGTGGTGGTGGCAGCCCCGAGATGTGCTGAGATGCGCCACCACAGGGCCGCGGCCGCGTGGTCGTCGGGCAGCACGCCTTCCTCGGCGGCGCGGTGCAGCACCGCCCGGGCGGGGACGCCCGCGCGGGACATGGAGGCCAGGTGTTCGGCCAGGACGGGTGCGTAGCTGTCGCGCAGCACCTGCGGTGCGATCTGGCGCAACAATGGCGCCCACTCATCGGTGGCGGGGGAGCGGCCACCGAGTGCACGGTGGTGCAATCCGGATTGCCAGCGGGCGACGGCCTTTTGGAGTTGCTGCGGACCGGTCGGGCGACGGTCGTCCGGGTCGACGTGCATGGCGGCGCGCCATACCGCGACCTCTGCCACGACCGCGTCGGTCGGGCGGGCGGCGCCGGCGGGCACCCAGTTGGGTGCCGTGGGATCGTGCGCGGCCGCATCGCCGACGACGGATGCGCGATCGCGGACCAGTTGGTCACGGGCGGTCAGATAGGGACCCCACTCTTTGTGCGTGACCAGGGCCTTCGGGACCGCCGGAATCCACGGCAGCGGGCCTTGCCCGGCATCGCGCAGCCCGGATGGGTCCAGGCGCCAGTCCAGCACGGCGGCCACATCGTCGGCGGTCGTGAGCTCGCGGCGGGCGGCGGCAGCCTGAAGAGTGTCGATCGGATCCTTACCCGATGCGCCGATCAGGATCAGGTGTGCGCGCAGCGCTGGCCAGGCCGGTTCATTGGTCACTCCGGGAACGGCCCGTTCGGCGCCTGCCTCCAGCGCGGAGACGGCGGGCTCGCCGAGCAGGTCCTCGGCCGCGAAGTAGAGCGCGTCCTGGTATCGGGAGGCGGCGGCACCCAGCAGCTCGGCCGGGTCCGCGGCGTCGCGCAGCAGCGTGGTCGCCGAGCGTGCGGACCCGTCGTTGGCGACCATCGCCTCCAGTTCGTCGGTGGCCGTGGGCGGCACCACCAGGTCGGGGTGCACCACCGAGTGCGGGTCGCCGTCGGATGCGACCTGCAGGTACAGGTGGTTGGCGCGGCGGGCGCGCGATAGGGCGGTGTACAGCTCCTGGCGGGTCTCCTCCCCGGAGAACAGCCCGTGGCAGGTGTCAGAGGTGGCGCCCTGGGCGGCGTTGGTGGTGGTGGCGTAGCCCAGCTCGACGGATGCGGCGACGTAGTCGGCCGGCACTGTTACGTGCAGGTTGGCGTCGAGCCGGCGCAGCCTCAGGCTGCCGGTGCGGGTGATCTTCTCCAGGGTCCACCGGTCGCCGTTCTTGACCCAGTCGCTGGAGCTGACCCGCAAGTCGCGGCGGTTGGCCCGTGTGATCAGCACGTCGCCGATGCTGGCGTCGTTGCCGTCGGCCAGGTGGACGGTGCGCGCCCGGGCTCGAGGATTCGTGCCGCCCTCGTCGGCCAGCCGGTGGGCGCGGGCTCGTTGGTTGAGTTGGCTGACCAGGTCGCGGGTGGGGGCGAGCATGATCGCGTCCAGGCCGGCCGTGCGGTCGGTGGCCCAGGCGGTGAATACGGCCTCGGTCATGGTGGCCATGTCACCGACGTGGACCCGGCCGTGGTCCAGGTAGTACCCCAGGCCCTCGGGTTTGCCAGCGCGCAGGGCGAGGCTTGCCGCCCCTTCGGCGACGTTGACGGTGCCGTCGGCGTTGACGAACCGGTGCAGTTCGCTGAGCTGGAGCGCGCCGTGGGTGGCTTGGATGTCCCGCAGTACGCCGCCGGCGCCGATCGCGGACAGCTGTTGGTCATCGCCGATGAGCCGGACGCTGCCGCCTTTGCTGAGGATGTAGCTGACGGCGCGGTCGAGGGAGAGGGTGTCGGCGGTGCCTGCTTCGTCGATGACCACGAGCGTGGTGTTGTCGATGTGCTTGACCCAGTCGGGCAGGATCCCCTTCTGCAGGGAGTCGGTCAGTTTCGCCAGCGTGTCGGTCTGCACACCGATCTCGCCGTGCAGGATCTTCGCGGCACCGGCCCGCGGGGCCAGTCCGACGACGGTGCCTCCACCATTGGCCCAGGCGGTGGTGAGGGCCTTCATCGCGGTGGTCTTGCCGCTGCCGGCGGGGGCGATCGCCAGCTGCACTCGGCGGCCGGACATCGCCATTTCTCGTACGAGGGTGACCTGCCCGGCGTTCAGGTCCGGGCCGTTGGCGGACTGCTCGAGCAGGGCAAGGTCGACGTCGTTGGCCGCGACCCGCATGCCGTCGACGCGGCCGGCCGCACTGACGAGGCGCTCTTCGGCGTCCAGTACGTCGCGCGAGGTGAACATCGTCGCACCCGCGACGTCGTACACGCTGGTGCCGTCCCGCCGACACAACTTGGCGGGTTCGGTGAGGTCGTCGACCGGGCGGGCAAGGTTGATCGACCGCTCTGTGAGGACCGTCGCGACCAGTGCGTCGACGGTCGGCTCGATCAGTTCACCGGGCAGGTTGGCGGCGCGCACCTGGCGCTGCGCCTCGGCGCGCACATGCCATGTCTGCCAGTGAGCCCGACGATTCTGCAGGTTGTCGACGATCCGATCGGCAGTGCTCGCCACCCATGCCGGGGTGATCTGCTCGGCTTCCTTGGCTGAAGGCGACAGTGCGGTCCGGATCATCTGAGTCAGCTTTTTCTCGCCGCCGAGGACCGCGATGGCGTCCGCCCGCCAGGTCCGTCGCTGCTCGCCGATGCTGCGCGGCTCGTGCTTGGCCTCACGTGTTTCAAGGGTGGCCTGCTGCGCCAGCTGCAAGGCCTCGACCGGCGACGGCGGCCGGTTGTGGGTGCGTTGGAACTGGGCGGCCAACTCGTTGCGGCGCACGTCGATGCGGGCACGGCGGGTGGACCACGCATTGTTGAGCTGTGCGTCGACGCCGACGATCTCGCGGATGGGTCGCTTGCGTGTGTCGGTGCCCGCTCGTTCCTCGAATTGCACGCCGAGGCGTTGCCGCAGGTACTTCTCCAACGCGGTGTTGTACGTCTCGGAGATGCTGACCATTGCCTTGAACAGCACCCTGCCGTCGATGCTGAGCCAGCGACCGTCGTCGGTCTGCACCTTGTTGGCGATGGCGATGTGGCTGTGCAGGTCTGGGTCGCCAGCCCGGCTGTCGCGGTGCGTGAACGCCGTGGCCACCATCCCTTGCACGTCGACCTGGCGGACGCCGTTGGTGCCGGTGCGGCTGTACAAGGCGTGCGTCTCCAGGAAGCGCAGCGCGTCGGCGACCGCGTCGTGATGGGCTTGTTCGATGATCGCGGCGACGGGGGTATCGGCTACCGCCCAGAGCGTCGACACGGATTTCACCGGGGAGAAAGTGACGTCATACCCGGCGACGGCGCGGGTCTGCGGGCGGGAGTGTTTGGCGACGGTGGCGGCGAGTTCGCGGGCGTCTTCGGGCTGGCGGCCATGCTCGCGCTGGAAGACCTCGCGGGCAACTTCGGTGCGGATGGTCGCGCGCTGTTCGGGGGTGAGCGGTGCATCCCGCTTGAGCCCCTCTCGCTCGTTGAGGTCGCCCATCCGCTCGGCGACTTCTTTGCGGAAGTCGCTGATGTCGTTGTCGTAGACCTTGAACGGCGACCCCAGCCGGGTGATCGCCTCATAGTCCTGCTTTTTCAGGTCGGGGCCGGCGAGGTTCGCCTTCCGCTGCGCGGCCAGCGGGTGATGGCCCGAACCGAAGAGCGCCTGCATCTGTTCGGCGGTCACCGTGTCGCCGGCGGACAACCCATCGATCCCGGTCATGCCGGAGCCGACCCACTTGCCGGGCGTTTCGCCTCGCTCGGTGTAGTAGCTCGCCAGACCCGTATAGCCCTTCTCGGTGCTGTCCATCGCAGCGACTTGCCGGGTCAGGTAGTCGTACCCGGACCCGGCAGTCAGCTTGTGGACGCTGGCGGTCATGCCGTGACGAGCTCCCGCAGTCGCCGGCCAATCGCGGCCGCGTAGACCTCGCGAACGGTGGCCGCGGCGATGAATGCCCGGCGTCCCGCGTCACACCGGCCGTGCACTCGAGCAGGGTGAATGGCGATCAGGACGTGGACGTGCAGCTGGCGGGATGAGCAATCGGGCACGCATCCGCCCGGCGCCCGGTCGAAGGCTGGTATGCCGACCGCGTCAAGTGCATCGTTGGCCGCCATACGGTGGGCATCGAGGACTTGGGACCGCACGGACTGGTCGACCAGTGACGACAGGACGCCGACGCTCGGATCGGCGAAAAAGGTGACATTGACCCCTCGCGGGTCCTGTCGGGATCGAAGAACCACGTTTGCCATGTCCGCCGCAAGTCGCGGGCGTCGACCCCGCGCTCAATGGTTGAAAAATCAAGCACCGAGAATGCAAGAGGTGTGTGGGACTTGAGATTGGGGGCGGTGGAGGGGGAACGGGCGTGGTCTGCGTGATCGGGTGACGGTGGTCGGGGGCGGTCGGGGCGGGATTGACGAGTGCGAGGTGAGCGTGGGGGGCGCTGATGGGTCTTGTGTGCGGTTGAAAGGTGATCGGAGTCGAGAGATGAAGGTGGTCGGCGATGAGCGGTGGTCAGTCGGTGCGTCAGCAGGCGCGGCGTGCGGCGATGGCGGCGCAGACGAAACGCAAGAAGGAGGCCGAAGCGCAGGATCGCCGTCGCCGTGACCTGGCGGTCAAGGTGATGATCGGGTTGAAGGAGCGCGACGCCTGCGAGCTGGACGCGGCGCGTGCGCTGCGTCGGCTGGTGGAGGACGAGAAGCTGACGATGAAGGAGGCGATCCAGTGGTGCGGAGGGGAGTTGACCGTCAGTCAGGGGTCGCGGCTGAAGGCATTGGCGGCCGACGCGGCCGGTGTCGGTGCGACCGATGACGATGCAGCGGTGATGCCGGGGCCGCACCGGCATCACCCGAGGACGGGTCATGAGGTGAGGTGGCGCGATGGCCGGGCGACGCATTGACCCGGCAGGGCTGGCGGGCTTCGCGGCGGCGTTGGGTGATGTCGAGGTGGTGCGGCGGTACGCCACGAAGGTGGTGCGGGTGCCCGGGAGCGACTGCCTGTGGTGGACGGGCGCGGTCAGTGGCCGGGGTCACGGGCGATTTTGGTTCGCGGATGGTCGGTGCATCGTCGCGCACCGGTTCGCCTTCGGCTTACAACGCGGCGTCCAGGAGCTCGAGGACGCCAGGGTACTGGGGCATCGCTGTGACAACCCGCTGTGCCAGCGAGTCGCGCCCGGACATGTGGTGGTCTCTTCGGCCCAGGAGAACCGGCGCGAGTGGGCACACCGCAAGGAGGTGGCCGGGTCGCCGTTGGGCGATCCGCGTGGCGCGCGGCGAAGGGCGCGGGCGTTGCGTGACATGGCGCGTCGGGATCCGCGCGAGGTCGCGGCCGAGCTTGACCGGCTGCGCCGGTTGTATGGCGAGCAGATGCAGTTGCCGCTGGGCTGACGGCGCACGCAGCAGGGGACCTGCGAGTTGCTGGTCCCCTGCTGGATGCGAGTGTGCGCGCTGGATGCTCAGGTGCGCAGGCAGGCGACGATCTCGGCGGTGTTAGCGATGCCGGTGAGGGCCGCGCTGAGGGCGCGTCCGGTGCGGGGAGTGACGGTCAGCTGGTCCCCCTCGATGCGGATGACGACGCGCACTGGTGGGGCGTCGCGGTCCACTGCGGCGGTGATGAGCGTGCCGTTGCCGTCGTGGAACATCACGGACTCGCCGAGGACGAGGATGCCATCGGGGTGCGCGGTGGGGTCGGGTGCAGTCATGAGGTGGGCTCCTTCTCGAGTCGGATCAGATCAATGCCTTTGCACGTGTAGGGGACAGGCAGACGTCGCACCGCGTCGTCGGGTTCGTCGCTGGCCACCTCGCTGAGGAAGGGCTCCACGGTCGTCCGGACGGCGGCGGTTGACGGTCCGGCGACCCATTGCAGGCTCATGTAGCCGTAGCCAGTGCCCCGGCTACAGACCAGGTGGAACCGGGTGTGCGGGTGCGCTGCGCGCAGGGCACGCCGGATCAGCTTGGCTGTTTCGACGGGGGTCAGCTTTCGCGGTGGTCGCGGCGGCAAGACGATCGGTTGCTCCATGACGGGTATCTCCTTCGTGAGGGCCGGGGCGGTGTGGCGTATACGTCCGCACCGCCCCGGCGTGGTCGTTGCGCGGGGCGTCAGGCGGCAGGGTGACCGGACGCAGCCGGGGTGGCTTTGCGGGTCGCCGGCCGGGCCCGCTTCTTGGCGGCGGGCTTGTCAAGGCCGGCCGCGCGCTTCTCGACGTCGGCCAGCTCGTACCCGTTCGCCGCGAGGAACGCCAGGTATCGGGCAGGCCCGGACTGGACGCTGCGCCAGGTGTGTTCGCTCATCTGCGCCTCGTACGCCGCGCAGCAATGCCCGACGGCGATCAGCAGCGCGCGACCGTCGGTGACGTTCTCCACTGACTTGGCGCGGTCACTGCGCATGCGCGTCTTGCCACCGTGCAGCAGTTCATCCACCACGCCAGGAGTGCGGTAGTCGGTTAGCGCGCTGGCGTGACCGGCGAGGGTGGCCGCGACGAACACGGCGCTGCCCTTCGGCGCCGTCTTGCGCGTGAGGAACTTGCGCACCCAGGCGGCACGGACGGTCTGCGCCGACTTCCATGCCTTGTTCGACTCGATGACGTCCCGACGTTCCGCGCGGGCCGCTGCGCGCTCCTTCTCGGTCATGTCCGCGAGCTTCTTCTTGCCGCTCCCGCCTCTGCCGAAGCGGTCGGCATGACCATTGGCCTTCGCGGCGGTGCAGACGTAGGTCGCACTGGTCACGTACGCGCCCCGCTCGTCATCGTCGGCGGTGTCCCCGGCCGATGCACCCCACTGCCAGCCGTACTCGACATAGGCGGCGTGCCCGGGGCACTCGCGGTGCGTCTCGGGGGTGAGTTGCTTGCCCTGGCCGTCAGCGAGCCGAGTGAGGCGCTGGATCGTCTTGTCGTCCCATGCCGGGGGCTCGATCACGGTCACGCCTTCGGCGGTCAACTGCTCGGCCAGGGCGGCGATGGCCTGCCGCTCCGTGCGCTTGTCGCGCTGGCGCTGCAGTTCGTGCTCGAAGCCGGTACCTGCCTCGGCGGCAACGGTCAGGGCCTTGAGAGCCTCCTTGTCCTGCTCGAACTCCGCCAGCCCTGCGGCCTGCTCCAAGGTGAGGAAGTCCCAGCGCGCCGCAGCCTTGGTGGCCAGCTCCGACTCGGCGACCTTGAGACCGGCGTCAATCTCTGGGCGCTTGTAGCCGGTCTTCTTGGCGATCTGCGCGGCGGACAGGCCGAACCCGGCGAGCTGTTCGAACCCCTTGGCACGATCAGCGGCGGTCATGTCCGTCCGGTGGTAGTTGGCCGACATCTGGTCGATGATCCGGTCCGCGTCCTCACGGCGGTGTGTCGCGTAGGCCGGGATCGTTGGCGTCTTGGCCTCAATCGCGGCCAGAGTCCGGAGTTGCCCGTCGACCACGACATATTGGCCGTCTCTATCGAAGTAGCCGACCACCGGAACGATGACGCCGCGCTCTCGGATGCTGGCGACGAAGTCCTTGGAGAGCTTGACATCCGCGCGAACGTTCGCACCGATCTTCACGGTGCGCGGATCGATGTCGACAGTCATGGCTGCGGTCACCGATTCATCCGTCGCACTTGCGGCTGCGACGTCGCTGGCGGTCGTCGTGGCGGTGGTGGTGGCGGTGTTCTTGCTGGTCATGCGAACCTCCGTAGAGTAGAAAAAGTGGATACGTGTATCCTCGTCGGATCGGCGCCGCTGCGGGCGACGGGTTTGGGTGCTGTGGATATCCGGGTGCGCGCGGGCCAGCTGTGCGCGGAGGCGGTCGGCGCGTCCGGTAGGTCCCCGCGGCGGCCGCGACGTACCGTCAAGGCAGCACACGGCCCGCCGGCGATGCACCGGGAAGGGTGTTAGGACGAAGGGGCAACGGTTTGGTCGACGACCGAGAACTCGTGCCCACGACGGTGTACTGGGATCGGCCCACCTGGGATCGGGCGCGAGCGGCATACATGGCCGACCTGGACACGGTGGATTCGTCAACGGCAGCGTTCTTGTGGTGGCTGCACCGCTGCCTCGAGGTGCACGCGGACCTGTCGCCCGAAGCGAGAGACCGCATCCGCCGGCAGCACCCCGGCCCGGCTTGGGGGACAGGGCACGGCTTCAGCCGGATGCACACACTGCGCCCGGATTTGCTGCGCCGGATCGACGATGCGATCGTGCGTGATCGGCGCGACTTGGGGCAGATGGTGAGCGTGTCCCAGTTCTGCCGTGAAGCAGCCAGAGCCGCTGCTGACGCAGCCGAGGAACGTCTGGGGCGTGACCTTCCGCCGGCGCCGGCGCGGCTGCTGAACAACCCGCGCCGCCGGCAGCGCGACTGAGTGCTCGAAGCGGCGCTTCGGCTTGCGCCGGCGGTGGCACTGCCTCCAAGCTCAAGGGGCAGGACCGGGCGGTCGAACGACACCACACCCCTGGTGGTGCGCGAGTCGTCTTCCCCTGGACGGACGCGACGCTCCCGCCCGGTCCTGCTCGCATCTCTCCGCAAATACGGCGGCTGCCAGTGAGCGTGTAGCCGCCGGAACTCCCTTCGGGCAGTCAGGGACCGACCTACGGACCCGGATATGCCAGGAGGGCGCGTTGAAGACATCTACTTGGGCTCGACTATTGACCACCGCCGGCCTCGCCACCGTCGTGTGCGCCGCCCCGGCGGCCGCGGCTCGCGCCGACACCGGAGGGAGCAGCAGCCAGCAGGTCGGCGCGTTGCGCGGTCCCAGTGCCGCACAGGCCCGCATGCTCGCACCGGCGACACCCACCTACTTCGGTTTCAAGACCCAGACCGTCCACTCGCCCAAGGGCGGATCCCACAGCATCTGGTTCGGGCGCATGAACTACGGAGGCATCCTCGTGCTGTGCATCGACGGGGAGCTGCTGGCGCCGTCGTCGTCCCCCTCCAAACCGATCAGTCGCACCTCTCAGGTACGGCTGGCGGGGTTGCTGTCGCGCTATCTGAACAGCACCGACCGGGTAACTGTCGGGGCACTGTCCTACATCTCCCGCCAGCTGCTCGATCCAGGATGGTCGTTCGACCAGAAGGCGTTTACGACCCTCAGGCCGGCTGACCAAGCAGCGATCAAGGCCCGCGTGCGTCAACTCAACGCCGAGGCCGCGGCATTCTCCGGTTCCTACAAGCCGGTCGTCACCAACACCTTGGGAACCCCGGACGTATCCGGAGCCGTCCGCTCCGGAACGGCCTCGCTGGGCCTGGCCGCCGCCGGCGGCGCACTCGTTCCCGGGGTGACGTTCAAGGCACGCATCACCGGCAACGCACAGTTCACCCTCGGCCTGAAGCACGTCGGTTCCACAGCCGCGCGCACCGGGGTCAACCAGACCGTCTTCGGCCAGACCAAGTCGGCCGCCACGCTGCTGCCGTGGGCTGGCACCCCACAGGCGAAGAACGGAGATCCGGTCACCATCAGCGGGGCCTTCTCCGGAGTGCCGGCGTCCGCCTACTACGAATACGACTCACCGCGGGCCGGCGAGCAGCGGGTGATCGGAGCGGCACCTACCGGGACCGCGGCCGGGACATCGCCCACCGTGAAGCTCAAGGTCACCACGCCGAAGGCCTCCACCGTGGTGGCCACCCAGGAATGGACTGCCGGAGCGAAGATCGTCGACGTCCTCACCACCGAAGGCCTCAACGCGTCCACCGTCGACGTCACCGCCCGGGCTCTCGTTGCACCGAAACCGGCCGACCTGGGCTCCTGCGCTCAGTTCGGGGCCAGTCAGTGGGCGACCGCGGTCAAGGACGGCACAGCCAAGGTGGTCGCGACCGCGAAGGTGACAGGGCAGCCCGCCAATGCCGACATCAAGGTGCCCCTCTCCCTCAGCCGGGACATACCGGCCGGCGCATGGTGTGGGTCGATCGACGAGAAGGTGTTCACGAACGGCGTTCACGTCATGCCGATGAGCAACGGACAAGCGCCGTTGTCCGGGACGCCCCTTGTCGCCACCGCGCTCGGCGACCCGCACGAGTGGGGCTCGATGACGGTCTCCGCTAAGCCAACCCCGACCGCGACCCCGACTCCGAGCTCCAGCTCGACCCCGGCACCCACGACGAGCAGCACCCAGCCGGTCATCCCGACGGACCAGGCGACGCACGGCATGAACGGTGTCGGCATGGCCGCGGGCGCCGGCTTCGGCAGATCGCTATTCGCGGTACCGGATGAAGTTGGCTGCCGGGCAGCGCGACGCCCTCGACGACCTCATCGAACAGCATCGCTTCAACGAGCGGGAATCCTGATGCCATTCGCTCAGCTGGGAATCTCTGCCGAGGCACACGAAACACACGGGCTCCGCCTGATCTGGGCCGAAGTCGAAAGGGTCGCCGAGCGATGAAAGAGAACAAGTCCCTACGCTCGCCGTTGGCACTGGTGGCCGCCGGCATGATGACCATGGCCGTAGCCGCAGCCGGGCTGATGTTGACCAGCCGTGCGGGACCACCTGCTCTCGCGGCACCGGTCGCCTCGGCATTCCAAACCGCCGACAACCAGCCCGCGCCGACCGTTGGGCGGTCGAGCTCGACCGCCAGCCGCTCCTCGAGCCCCCAGGGCAGGGCAGCCAACACGAGCACTGCGAACGCACCCCGACGGCATTCGTCCGAGTCGACACCGGCCGACCGGAAACCGTCCACCACGCAGGCCGCCGCCCGCGCGGCAACCTCGTCGACAGCGTCGCCGCAACCGAGGACGCCGAGCACGCCGAGCAAGGAGTCGTCGACGGCGGCGGCAATGGCCCCGAACCAGGTGTGGATCCCGTCAGTGAACACAAGAGTCGCCATCGTCGCCGAAGGCCAGTCGGGCGGCCTGGCCGCCATACCCTCCACCCCGGGTCGTGTCGGCTGGATGGACTGGACACCGTCGCTGGGCGCGCCAGCCGGGACTGTCGTCATCGCGGGCCACGTCACCTTCAACAACGTGCCCGGGTCCTTCTATCGGCTGCCGAACATCAAACCCGGCGCCGTCGTCTACACCTCCAACGGTGCCGGCACCGTGCAGGCATGGAGGGTGCAATCGGCCAATGCCTACCCCAAAGGAAAGTTGCCCGCCTCGGTCTGGAGCTCCACCGGTCCACGACGCCTGGCGCTGATCACCTGCACCGGCAATATCGGCCTGGTCCCGAAGCAAGGGGGCTACGCACACCTGGACAACCTGGTCGTGCTGGCCGCGCCGGTCGCCACCCGATGAACCCAGACGGTGCCGGTGAACACTTGGCTCACCCTCTACCACCACACCAGTGAGGAGGCGGCCCGCGCGATCCTGACCTCGGGGCGGATGGAGTCGTCCGCGCCAGTCGACATGCCGTACGCGTTCTTTTCCACCCGACGGCACGGGATCGCCGCAGGCGCAGGCGGGTACGGGACGGCCGCCGTGGAGGTGCGCGTCCCGGCAGAACTCGCCCACGAGGACGCGGTCTACCTCTCAGGCGAGAGATTCATGAAGGTGCGGCTCGATCAGCTGCGGCCGGAGTTTTTCATCCGGACCCACCTTCCTGAACCCGATCCACCGGCGCCGACCACCGAGGAGAAGGCGAAGTTCGTCCTCGCTGCGATCGACCAGGCCGTGACGGCCGCGGCCGTCGACGTCACACAACTTCGGCCGACGCTGCGACGCCTCAGTCGACTGCCCAGCCAGGGATCCGACGTGGTCGCCGCAGTAGCCGCAGGGCTGCGGTGTGCCCCGGATGCTGCCAGCATCCAGCACGCCGTGCGGGAGCTCGCCGGCCGGCAGCGCGGTGCTGGTGCAGCCGCTGCGGCACGAGAGGTCACCGGCGGCCAGCGTGTAAGCCGGCGGCGGTCGGCGACTCCGGGCGATGTACCCACCGTCGCGTCTCCCCGCAGGTAACGGGCGCGCTCGGTCTCACCGCGGCTCGCCGGACAAGAACGAGTGGTCTGCGGTCCCCGATCGGCGAAGGTAATACTCGCTGTCGCGTCCGCCGGCCCGTACGTGCCGGTCAAGGGATCGCTGCGGGTCATGCAGCTCGGGCCAAGGGGCCGGCCGCGCGGCGTCCCGGCCGGCTACGACGCAGCGTTGCTGCTCGAGCAGGCCGTCCAGCCGGTCGACGTGCTGCTGCCAGGCGTCGCGCTCGGCGCATGCCACGTCCAAGTCCAGCTCCAGCGCCCGGGTGCGACCGGGCGCACGGTCCACGTCCACCTGGTGCACCCGGTCGGCGAAGTCGTCGCGCGAGGCGAAGTCGCGCACGATCTCGGCCGCAAGCTGTACCACGACGCACGCGGTGGCATCGGGCGCACGCTCGGAGCCAGACACCGTGGTGGTGACGCGGCGCACGTTGTGCGACCAAGCGTGCGCGTGGTCGCCGTCGCAGATGCGCAGGGCGTTCTCCACTGCCATCGGGGCGATGCTGCAAATGGTCACCCCGTGCACGCGCAATGGTTCGGCGAGTGGCACGGCGCTGCACCGGTCCGGGGGCATTGTCGGAAGGCCGGGCAGCACGGCCACGCGCTGCCCGGTCGCCACTGTAGGCCAGCCGGATCCTTCTGGAGCCAGCGTGAGCCACCCGGTCAGGCGCGGGTACTGCAGCAAGTAGCCGAGGCCCCCGGCAATGGGCGGGCTGTTTTCGACGCGGCTGATCTGCCAGGCCGGGGCGAGTGGTGAAGTAGGCACGTCGGACCGCCTTTCTGGTTGGGAGACCGCAAGATTCGCCCGAACGACACCGGGAGCACACCGGCTCTTCGAACCCCAGTGGACAACGCCGAGTGACCCCCGGCGCTTGTGGATATGCCCAGCTGAGGGTTTCGTCCACAACCTCCGTTGAGGACCTGTCGGGTGTCGGCGGCCGGGGCTACCGTAATGCCACTAGTGCAATTACGTCAGTGAATCGAAGTTCGCCCCGCGCGTGAAGACGGTGACGGCGGCCTCGGGTGAATGGAAAACAGTCAGCGAGCAGGAAGAAGGCACAGACGATGGGAGCAGCACCGGCCATCGGGCGAGGGCGGCGAACCAACGGCGCGATCGGGACACCCGCTGAACCGATAGCGGTCGACTCGGTGCTGGATCTGTTCACCCACACCGACGACCCGGAGCGAAAGCTCCCAGTGGTCATCGTCTCCATCGCCTGGAATGCGTCGCGACACGGCGTGCCACCGCGCCGACTCGCCAGCGAGCTGGCAGGCAGGGCGACCGTGTGGGTGCTGGCCGACGCGGCAGCCTCACGTCTTCTGGATGGCCGCGAGGACCTGGCCACATACGGCGGGGCAGTGCGGGTCGTCGGCGCCGACGGCTGGAGTGCAGTCATCCGCACCAACAAAGCGCCCGGCGATCCCGCTATCAACCGCGTCAAGGACGCGGTCGCAACGGCGCTGAGCACCGCGGGTAGGCCGGCCAGCCGGCCAACGCTCCGTCTTGCGAACGAGCCACACACCGCCGCAGCCGGCGATGATGGCGAGGTCGATGATGGCGAGGTCTGGGTTCACATCGAGCAGCTGCAGGCCTCGGTGCTGGCGCTTCAACGGCAGGTCGACGAGCTGCGCGCCCAGGAGCCGGACACAACGCTCGAGCAATCCGAGCCGACCCTGACCACTCGGCTCTTCGCCGACGACGCCGACCAGCTGCGCCACGATCTGCAGCAAACGTGGCTGCGTCAGGTGCCGGAGTGCGATCGCTCTGCCAACTGCCTGCGCGGTTATCGGCTCGGCGACCGATTCCTGGACGGGCTGAAGACGGTCACCGCGCCACGAGATCGCGTCCTCACCGTCCTCGTCGACGTTCTCACTCGCCGTGCGTACTCCATGCCGGCCCGGGCAGTCCACCCGCACGGAACCCATCGGGGCGGGCCGCAGCTGACACGCGACGACGGCGGCCGCGCATACCGGGCAACCGTGAAGGACGGCACCCCCGGTGCGCTTCTCCGTACTTACGGCGTGTCGTCACGGGCGCCGCCGCGCTCTGATTCCGCAGCGACCGCCGGCCTGGACCCACTTCGCGTTTTGCCGCCCAAGGAACGCGGGGTTACTATTTGCGTATGCATGCAGATACGCACCTTCCGGTGTGGGGTGACGATGTGGTGGATCTCGCGGTTGAGGTTTTGCGGGTTTTGGCCGATCCGACCCGTTTGCAGCTGGCGGGGCTGCTGCTGGATGAAGAGGAGTCTGTGTCCGATCTGGCGGCCGCGCTCGGTAAGCCAGGTCCGGCGGTCTCGCAGCACCTGGCCAAGATGCGGATGGCCCGGTTGGTCACCACGCGTAAGCAGGGCACTTCGGTGCTCTACCGGGTGGAAAACGGGCATGTCCGGCAGCTGGTGATCGACACCATCGGCCACGTCGAACACCTGCTAGACAACGTACCGGCTCACCACCGCGCTACCGGCGCAGTGTCATGAACCGCCCCCACCCTCACTCCCACGATCATGACCACGCTCACGGGCATGGGCTCGACCACGGCCACGAGCATTCTGGTGGTTGGTGGGCTCGTATTCGGCACGCGGTGTCCGATCTGCTCGGTGGGCATTCCCATGACACGGCCGAGCAGGTTGACGAGGCGCTGGAAGCTGACGCGCGTGGCAGGCGGGCGCTGTGGCTGAGCCTGGCCGCGTTGGCGGTCACCGCTATCCTGCAAGGCGTCGTGGTGATCTTCACCGGGTCCATCGCGTTGCTCGGGGACACGCTGCACAACGTGGCCGATGCGGCAACTGCGATCCCGCTGCTCATCGCGTTCTGGCTGGCTAAGCGACCCGCGAACGACCGCTACACCTATGGATACGGGCGCGCCGAAGACCTGGCCGGGCTGTTCGTGGTCGCGATGATCACCCTGTCCAGTGTGCTTGCCGGATGGGAAGCCATCGACCGGCTGCTGAACCCGCACGCCGTGTCCCACCTGTGGGCTGTGGCCGCGGCCGGCGTCATCGGGTTCGCCGGCAACGAACTGGTCGCCCGGTACCGAATCCGTGTCGGCCGGCAGATCGGGTCCGCCGCTCTGGTAGCGGACGGGTTGCATGCCCGCACCGACGGGTTCACCTCCCTGGCGGTCGTTGTCGGCGCGGCCGGGGTGGCCGCCGGGCTGCCGTGGGCCGACCCCGTCATTGGATTGCTGATCGCGATCGCGATCCTCGGAGTGCTGCGGTCCGCGGTCAAGCAGGTTGGCGCCCGCCTGATGGATGCGGTCGACCCCGACCTGGTCGCCCGAGCCCGCACGGTCATGCTGGACACCGAGGGCGTTCTCGGGGTTCGGTCAGTGCGGTTGCGGTGGATCGGTCACACGCTGCACGCCGAAGCCGACGTCACCATCGCCGACGACATCTTCGTCGAAACCGCACACGACATCGCGCACCGCACCGAAGAACGCCTGACCACCCAGATCCCGCGACTCATTACGGCGCTGATTCACGTCAGCCCCATACAGTCGCACGCACCGGTCAGTTGAAACGGCTTGCCCGATCCGATTCAGATACCCCCAGGGGGTATATGATGACGGGCATGGACACCACGACGATCTCGAAACTGCCACGACGGTCCCTGCTCACACTGGTTACCGGAGCCACCGTGCTGGGGCTGGCGGCGTGCTCGGGCGGGTCCGGCAATCAGACCGCGACCGCTTCCGGCAGCGGGATGAGTCACACGCCGATGAGTTCCTCCTCGATGTCGACGGGTTCGTCTTCGATGCCAATGCATCACGGTGGCGGCGGCCCCGTGCCGGCGGGGATGACGGCAGCGGCCCACCCGAAGTACCCGGTCGGCAGCACGGTGATCCTGACTGCGAACCACATGGAAGGGATGGACGGTGCCCGCGCGACGGTGGTGGGCGCGTACTCGACCTTCACCTACGCGGTGAACTACACCCCCACCACCGGCGGGGCGATGGTCAAGGATCACAAGTGGGTGGTGCAGCAGGAGATCCGGGATGCCGGCACCCAGCGCTTGACCGATGGCAAGAAGGTGGTTCTGACCGCTGACCACATGCCCGGGGTGAGGGGTGCGACCGCGACGATCGCCAGTTCGACCGATCAGACCGTCTACGTCGTGGACTACACCGTCGGCGGTATGACGATGAAGAACCACAAGTGGGTCGGGCAGGACGAGATGAAGGCAGCCAAGTGAGCCGCCACGGTCGGGCCGCTGCGCGAATAGTCGTGGACGCGCGCCAACTGCGAGAGACCGTTGGCGCGGAACATGAGCTGACTTGAAACGGGGTGACGGGACGATGCTGGGCTGGGTGCTGGACGCGTTACGGATGGCCGGAATGATGGCCTGGCAGATCTGCTGGTCACTGATCCTTGGTTTCCTGCTCGCCTCGATCGTGCAGGCCGTGGTCCGGCGCGAGCAGGTGTCCCGCTTGCTGGGCGACGACCACCCCGGCACCCTGGTCAAGGCGACAGGTCTCGGCGTTGCGTCGTCGTCGTGCTCGTACGCCGCGGTCGCGCTGGCCCGGTCACTGTTCCGCAAGGGTGCCAGCTTCACCGCCGCGATGGTGTTCGAGATCGCCTCTACGAATTTGGTGGTCGAGCTGGGCATCATCCTGGCGCTGCTGCTGGGCTGGCAGTTCACGCTGGCCGAGTTCGTCGGTGGCCCGATCATCATCGTCCTGGTCGCTCTGGCGTTCCGGATCATGCTGCGGGACAGGCTGATCCGCGCCGCCCGCACCCAGGCCGATAAGGGGATCGCCGGGTCCATGGAGGGTCACGCCGGCATGGACATGTCCATCACCGGGGACGGGACCGTCTGGTCCCGGCTCGCGTCCCGGCGCGGCGTCACCTCGGTCAGCCACATCTTCGTGATGGAGTGGGCCGCGGTCGTGCGCGACATCCTCATCGGGCTACTGATCGCCGGTGCGGTCGCCGCCTGGGTGCCTGAGACCTTCTGGGCGCACCTGTTCCTGAACGGCCACCCGGTGCTCTCGGCGATCTGGGGGCCGATCATCGGCCCAATCATCGCGATCGCCAGCTTCGTATGCTCCATCGGCAACGTCCCACTGGCCGCGGTCCTGTGGAACGGGGGCATCAGCTTCGGCGGCGTCGTATCGTTCCTGTTCGCCGATCTGCTGATCCTGCCCATCCTAGCGATCTACCGGAAGTACTACGGGTGGGCGATGACGTTGCGGATCACCGGCATCTTCTATGCGTGCATGGTGCTGGCAGGGTATGCCGTCGAGATCATCTTCCAGCGCGCGCACCTGGTGCCCGATGCCGGGCACGCCTTCACCGGCGACGCCGGGATCAGCTGGAACTACACCACCTGGCTCAACATCGCCTTCCTGATCCTGGCGGCGCTGTTGTGTACACGGTTCGTGCGCACCGGCGGCATCAGCATGCTGCACATGATAGGAGGAAACCCTGGCACGTCCGACGCCGCCGCGACGAGCCACCGCCACCGCGGCCCCACCGACTAATGCGCCGTGGCGCTGGAACTCCGGGTCGGTGATCGGGTGGTACGGGCGGCCGCACAGGATGCCGAACGGCACCGCCTCGACGGGCGAGCCGCTGATTTCCGGCCGTGCCGACCGACGATCCACGCCCCTCGCAGAATCGGTTGTTTCTGAGAGGGTAGCGGCATGACGCTCCTGGCGATGAGCGTGCGTCGATCAAGCGGCCTGGCGGCATGACAGTCGGCGGCGGTCGGGCTATCTGGCGGCGGGCCCGGCAACGGGCGTATTCAGCGCGAGATGTGTTGGGGTATGCGGCGGATCATCCGATGCGCCGGGGCGTCGATTACCGCGAAGACTGCTGCGGTGGTTACGAGGCCGGCCACGGCGTCGATGGTGAAGTGATTGGCGGTCGCGATGACGGCAAGGTAGGTCAGTGCCGGGTATGTCATGGCCAGGGCGCGTACCCACCGACGGCGGGCCAGCGCGGCGATGACGAGCCCGTTCCATAGTGCCCACGCGCAGTGCAGGCTGGGCATCGCGGCGTACTGGTTGGAAGTGTCGGCGACGGTGGGTGTGGACCAGGATCCCCAGGTCGGGTACAGGTGGGAGATGTCGATGAAGCCGCTGCCCGGCAGCAGCCGCGGAGGCGCCATCGGGTACAGATAGAAGCAGGTCAGCGCGACGAGCGTGATCACAACCAGTGCTGTGCGCGCCCGCCGGTAGGAGTGCGGGTGCCGCCAGAACACCCAGGCCAGCACGATGACGGTCACTGGCAGGAACAGCCATGAGTAGTAGTCCTCGGCGAGATGGGCTGGTAGTGGGTGTGCCCCAAGTTCGTGGTTGAGGCGCAGGTCGAGGTTCCAGTGCAGCGATCTCTGCACGGTGTTGACGGCGGTTGCGAGGTGGACTCCGCGGGTGTGCTGGTCGGGTACGAGATTCCGCAACGACTCATACGCCGCGTCGATTCCGACCAGGATCACCACCTCCAGCGGCCATCGGCGGACGGCTCGATGGCTCCACGATGGTGGCATCCTGGGCGTCACCGGCCAGTGGGCTGGTCGGTCGGTGTTTCGGGTCTGCGGCATGGTGGGCGTATCGCTGTTGTGCGCAGGTGCGGTGGTGTCGGCAATGCGGTGGCGGGCCAGCAGTAGCCGTGCCCCGCCGAGGAACACCGCGACGAGCAGGATCAGGATGGCGGGCCTGCCCTCGGCGGAAGAGACAGTGACCGTGGTCGGCGGCCGTGCGGTCATGGGCGCCAGGTGGACCGGTGGGGCGGCCAGGCACCAGCACGCCGCCGGCCACGGCGACCGTGCCGGGGCGCCGGGTAGGGGCGCCGTCACGGCGTGGTGGCCAGGCGTTTGGAAAGTGCCGCAGGCAAGTGCGAGCCCAGCGCGACCAGGACCAAGATCGTGCCGGTGGCAAATAATGGTGACGCCAGCACATCTGCCAGGTAGTGGGCGCCGACGATCAGCCGGCAGGCGGCAACGACTACCACGACGGGTACGCCGACGCGGTAGATCCAGGTGCTCACGTGCCTGCGGTGGTGGAAGGCGACGGCCAGGGCGGCCACCAGTGCCGCCGCGAACGCTACGTGTCCGCTGGGGAAACTGTCCGGCTGCGTCTCGTGGACCAAGGCGTGTACTGTCCCGGCCGGCGGTCGGGCCCGGTGGAACAAGATCTTGCCGGCCTCCACAGAGAACCAGCCCGGGATAGCCAGTAGCGCGACGATGACCGCCGCGACTCGGTCGCGGCGCCACCACAGGGCCGCGCACACGACCACCAGAATCTGCGGCGCGACCATCGGGCCGAAACCGACCTGCACGACCTTGCCGACGGCGACGAGCAGGCCGTCGCGGTGTCGGCTGAGCCAGATGTCCAGTGATAACTCGCCGCTGTCCCGGGCGCCCACACCGGTGACGATCGCGCCGACCACCAGCCCCAGCAGCCCGATCGCCAGCCCGGCCAGCAGCATCACGGGGTGCGCGCCGACCGTCTGCCGCCAGGAGGCTGCCGCCCGGTGAGCGGCCCGGCGCTGCCGGGCTTCGGAACGGGTGGACGGTGGTGCCATGTTGCGCTGCTCCTGTGTGGCTGATGCCGACGCGGGTGCGTCGGCCTGATGGCGGAAGACCCACCGGCGTCGCGCTCAACTTGAGCCGATGACGCTGAATCCACTGAAAGCAACACCCGCCAGAAAGGACCTGCGGGCCGGCCGGGACAGGAGGTGCGGCCCGGCGGGGTACCTCGCAGCCGAGCCGGCACCCTCCCACGGCGCGCGCCACATGCGTGCGCGAGAACCTGGTGCGATCGTAATCACCCGCACCGCCTAGGACTAAGTCCACCGCGACCCGTTCGAAGGGTGCACCACGTTCGCCGGGTCTAACTGGGACGCACAGAGCGTTGGTGTGCCCAGTCGCCAGACGAACCGTCCGGGGCGGGTTCGAAGTCAGCACCATGGGCATCGGCCGTGAACAGGTCAATGGATCGCCGACATCGCGGTCCACTGCTTCCAGGTCAGCGCCCAGTCGTAGAGTTTGGTGCGGGTGTCGGCGAGCTTGACCTTGGTGCCGCTGACCTCGATCGGGTCGCCGTAGATCGCGCTCTGGTAGTAGGCCTTCGCATGCGGCGTGGACAGGTTGATGCACCCGTGGGAGACGTTCGTCGTGCCCTGGTAGCGGACCGTGGTCGGGTTGGCGTGGATGAACTGGCCGTCGTCGTTGAACCGCACCGCCCAGTGCTCGATCTCGTCGTAGTGGAACAGGGTGGATTTCATCTCGAAGGTCTGGTGCTTGCTGGTGACGATGTTGATGCCTGAGCGGGTGTTGCGGATCGGGTCGGAGTCCAGACCGTATGACGCCGGGTAGGTCGCGACCTTGACGCCGTCGCGGTAGATCACGAGGTTGTGCTTTGCCGCGTCGGCGACCACGACCTGGGACCGCCCGACCGTGAACTGCCAGTCGAAGTCCTGCACACCGGTGACACCGCCGCCGAAGTCCAGGTGCGCCAACGGCGCGATCACGTGTACCTGCGTGTGCGCGGGCCAGTACTGCTTGGTCCGGAAGTGCGCGGTGGAGTTCGGTGCGTCGTCCGGCAGCCACGCCCAGGACCCGACGGCCTTTCGCCATGCGCCGGTCGACCCGGCCGGCCGCATCAGCACCTGAAGGTTCTTCTGCACGGTGGCCGGATCGGTCACCCTGGCGCCGAAGCCGAGCACGATCGGCGCCGCCACACCCACCGTCATGCCCACCCCGATGTTGGCGGTCACCCGCACCCTGAGTGTGGCGGCCGTCGAGGAGACCATCCCGTGGCTGACCGCGCCGGCCGGAGTCGTCGCGGTCCACGACCAGGTCTCACCCGGCCCGACCAATCCCGAACTCACCCACGAGGTGCCATTGCCGGAGAGGTCCCCGCCGACGACGGCACCGGCCGTGTCCGTGACGGTCAACGACCGCAGCGGAGCCGAAGAGTGCAGCGTGACCGGCGCACCGAACGGCACCGGACCGCCCCGGATGCCACCTGCAACCGTGACCGCAGCGGGTACCGGTGCTCCTGAGCTGCGGCGCGCCGGGTCCGTGCCCGCTGCCCGGCCGCTGCCCCCGGAGGTGGATCCGGCCTCCGGATTGCCGCACGCGGCGGCACCGGCGAGCACGGCGCTGGCGAAGGCGCCACCGACCACGACACGTCGAGTCAACCCTGCGGACACATCAAACCCCCACTGAATCGAACCTTCCAGGCCGCCAGAATACGTTCGCCACCCAGGTAAACCGGGCGGACACGGGCAGCCCAGCGAGGAGTGCTGCTGACATCCGCCGCCCGAACGCTCCATGGAAAACCCCTTCAATCGGTCCATCCACACCCGCAGGTCGGCGGCGCACCGCCCGCAGCGGCGACCCCGGACCGCCCAGAGTGCTTCTGTAACAGATTACTTCTGACCCAGAGATACTCTGATAGATTTGTGCCTGTGAATATGGTCGGCGCTGATGACGGGCGGGGGCGGTCCCCGGACCAGGAAGCCCCGGGCCCGCGTCGTGCGCTGCCTGCGCAGGATGTGGTGGGTCGGGATGTGTCGGTGTGGGCGTTCACCGAGGTCGTGACCCGGTTGCGGCGGGTGCTGCGGACCTCGATCCGCCGCGACATTCCGTGGGAGACCCTGCCGATGGCGCAGGTCGAACTCCTACAGGGTTTGGCCGAGCGACCTGGGCAACGGTTACGGGAGGTCGCCGAACGGCATCGGTTGGCGAACAACACGGTCAGCACGCTCGTTGAGCAGATGGTGTCCGCTGGGCTGATCGAACGGCACCCCGACCCGCATGACCGGCGCGCGGTCACGGTGATGGTCACCGATCACGGCAAGCGAGCATTGGCGCAATGGATGGACGGGCACGAGCGCCGTTTCCAATCCGCCCTGGACGGGCTGTCCGCGGCCGATCGGCGCAGGATCATCGCCGCCGTCCCGGCGCTGGCGCGCCTGGTGCATCAGCTGGAACTGGCCGAACCCTCCGACCCCGCCGCGGAACCGGCCGGCGCAGCCGGAACCGGACACGGTTGACCACGCGGGTTCTCGATCATGCACGCTGAACACGCGGCGACCGGGCGCGGGCCGTTGCTGGATGCACCCGATGTCTCCCTCCGGTTCGGTGCAGCGGGCCGTGGGACCGCGCCGGGCGTGGCGACGGTGTGGCACGCGGCCCTGGACGCGGTGGCCGGCTTCCGATGGTGGCGGATGGCGGCCGCGACCATGCTCACCGGGTTGCTGGCCGGCGTGGGCGGGATCGCGCTGACCGAGCTGTTGCACGGGGTGCAGCATCTCGCGTTCGGGTACACCCGGGGGGATTTCCTGGCCGGTGTGCTGGCGGCGCCTGGCCCGCGGCGGGTGGCAGCGCTGACCGGCGGCGGGTTGCTGGTCGGGGCCGGGTGGTGGTGGCACCGGCGCCGTACCGGTGCACAGGATGTGTCGGTCACCCACGCGTTGCGTACGCCCGGCACCCGCCTGCCCGTGGCGGGCACGATCGTCGACGCTGTCTTGCAGGTCGTCGCGGTCGGAGCCGGGGCGTCGCTGGGGCGAGAAGGCGCCCCGCGGCAGGTCGGCGCCGCGCTGGGTGGCTGGATCGCCGGACGGATCGGAGTCACACCCTCCCAGCGGCGAACCTTGCTGGCCTGCGGCGCGGGCGCCGGCCTGGCAGCCGTCTACAACGTGCCGGCCGGCGGGGCACTGTTCACCCTGGAGATCTTGCTGGTCTCGGCCAAACTCGGCCAGGTCGTGCCCGCCGCGCTCAGTGCGGTCACCGCCACGGTGACCGCCTGGACCGTGCTTGGCGCCCAGCCCACCTACCGGGTCGAGCCCGTGCACTACTCCACAGCGGTCCTGACCGGCGCCCTGGTGGTGGGGCCGCTCGCCGGGGTGGCCGGTGCCGGGTTCCACCGGCTGGCGGACCTGGCGCGCACGCACGCCGCGACCGGCGCCTGGACCCTGCTCGCGGTCCCGGGCTGTTTCACCGCTCTGGGGGCGGTCTCGATCGCCTACCCGCAAGTGCTGGGCAACGGCAAGGCCGCCGCCTACCTGGCGTTCACCGGCAGCGTTGGGGCAGGGCTCGGCGTGGTCTTGCTGGTGCTCAAACCCGTGGCGACCGCGGCCTGCCTGAGCTCCGGGGCGATCGGCGGGCTGCTGACCCCGTCGCTGGCGACCGGTGCCCTGCTCGGCGCGGCCCTAGGGCACCTGTTGGGCGGGGCCGGGTCTGGGGCCTTCGTGGGGGCGTATGCGGTGCTCGGGGCAGCCGCCGTGCTGGCCGTGACGCAACGCGCGCCACTGACCGCGATCGCCCTCACCCTCGAATTCCTGCACACCGGGCAATCAGTCATCGCCCCGATCCTGGTCGCCGTGACCTTCGCCTCAGCCACCGCCTGGGTCATCGACCCGGACACGCTGCCACACCTACTGCGCGCGGCACATCTACCAACGACCTGGGGGACACCCACATGAACTCGCCGACACTGGCCGTGCTGCCGCGGTATCTACCCAGTCCACCGATCAACGGTTTCCACCTGGGCCCACTGTTCGTGCACGTCTATGGGCTGATGTACGTCGTCGGCATCACGCTGGCCATCATCATCGCCAAACGCCGGTGGCGCGCCGCCGGCGGTGAGCCCGCGCTGATCGAGGAGATCGCGTACTGGTGCGTCCCCGCCGGAATCATCGGTGGCCGGATCTACTTCGACCTGACCACGCCCAGCCAGATGACGCACCGGTGGTGGGGGCCGGTCGCGGTCTGGGACGGCGGCATGGGCATCTGGGGCGGGGTGCTGGCCGCGGTCCTGGTCGGATGGTGGCGGATCCGCCGCCGCGGCCACCCGGTCGGGCCGGTCATGGACGCGATCGCCCCGACCCTGCTGATCGCCCAGGGCATCGGGCGGATCGGCAACTACTTCAACCAAGAACTCTTCGGCGGACCCACCCAGTTGCCGTGGGGACTCCAAATCGCGCCCGCACATCGCCCGCCCGGCTACCAGCAGTACGCGACCTTCCACCCCACCTTCTTGTACGAGCTGCTGTTCGACTTCGCCTGGGCGGGACTACTGATCTGGTTGGGCGGGCACCGGCGGGTCCGCCCACCCGGACTATTCGCTCTCTATGTCGCCGGGTACTCCGCCTACCGGATCTTCGAAGAATCACTGCGCATCGACTACTCACAACACTTCCTCGGCCTGCGCCTGAACACGTTCGTCGCCACCAGCCTCGCGGTTATCGGCGTTGGCTGGTACCTGTACGCCCAACGCCATCCGAGACCACCCCACGATGCGCCCAGCCCGCCCGCGCCCGCCGTCACCGGCCGGCCCGGTAAGAGCGCCGAGTGAAACCTGCCCGGTCGTGGAGCAGGTGTCGACAGATGCTCGGGGTCGGTGTCGTCACGCTGGGCCTGTACGCGGTGTTCGCCTGCGTGCGGCCCGTTCCCGCGCCACGAATCACACTCGACCCAGCCCTGGCACCAGCAGCGTCGCGACCCCACCTGGCATGGCCGGCCCGTGGACAAGCCGCCCTCGCCGCCGCCGGGTACGGGGTTCTCGCCGTGCACGGGAAACAGACACCGACCCCCACAGCGAGCATCGCCAAGGTCATCACCGCGCTCTGTGTGCTGGCCAAAGACCCCCTGGGGCCAGGTCAGCACGGGCCGACATACACGATCACCACGGCGGATGCGAACGCCTACCACACCGAGGCCGCCCATGGGGACTCGGTGGCGGCCGTGACCGCCGGTGAACACCTGAGCGAGTACCAGGCGCTGCAAGCGTTGCTGGTGCCGTCGGCCGACAACGTCGCCGACTCGCTAGCCCGATGGGTGTTCGGCAGCCTGCCCGGGTACCGACGCTACGCGACCAGGTTCTTGCTCGCCCATGGCCTGGCCCACACCCGCATTGGTCCGGACGCCAGCGGCCTGGACCCGCACACCACCAGCACCGCCGACGACTTGGCCAAGCTCGCGCTGATCGCCACCGGCAACCGGGTGCTGATGCAGATCGCCGGACAACACAGCGTCGACCTGCCGGTCGCCGGACGGGTCACCAATTGGAACACCGACCTCGGCACCGCCGGCATCACCGGCCTGAAAACGGGCAACAACACCGTCGACACCGGGGCGTTCCTGTTCACCAGCACCGTGTCCGACGGCACGAGGACATTGCCGGTCGCCGGCGTGATCCTGGACGCCCCGAGCCTGCCGGACGCGCTGCACGCGGCAACCCGGCTCGTCAGGTCGTTGCACGTCGGGTTCCGCCAGGTCACCATCCCCGCCCGACGACGCGTTGGCACCCTCACCACCACCCGGGGCCAGCCGGTGCCCATCACCACCACCGAACCCATCACCCTGCTGCGGTGGCAGGCCGCCCCCGTCACGATGACCGTTAGGTCCATCCCGGGCCGAACACGCGGCGATGCGGGTACGCTGCAAGTCAGCGCCGGACCACAGATGCGCGAGACTGACCTGGAGCCCCTGCGCGTGATGCCCGGACCGAGTTTGTGGTGGCGCCTGACCCACCCGTGACCCCTGCGCCTGCCCGGGAGAACTCCGCTTTCGTCGCCAGCCAGATGCGACGGCACCACCACCCGTGATGGGGCTGCGCGATGGCGGGCCCGCGACCGCTGGGGACTTGCGATCTACCTGCCAAGCACGAACGACTAACAACACCGACGATTGAACGTCGGCGGCGCGGCAGGGGATGCCGCCTCGATCTCGAAGAACTCCAACAGCACCGCGAACCTCCGGCGGCATGCTCGCCCCAATGTTCTTGTTCGGCGCGACATTCGGCGGACAGCTCGGCAACGCGATGGACTGCCACTTCTCCCAACTTTGCACGGCGACCCAGCGTCGATGGCGGTGCACCCGCCGACCTTTCGGCGATGTGGTCTCGCTCGTAGGTTTCGTCGAGGGGGCAGGTCCGGGCTGTTGGGTCGTTCAAGTCGAGGCCGCAGGCGCAATCCAGGGCGTCCTCGGGCCGGCGAAGGTCCCGATGAGCAGACCCAATCAACGGTAATTCTGGTGGCGGGTCGTTCTTCAGTGTGTCCGATGGCGCCTGCCTGTCGTGCACCGCAGCACGATTTTGATCAGCAGCATGACGACGACGATTAGGACCATTGCCAGCATGACTGCGGCTGCGGCACCACCAAGAGCCAGCACCACCGCCGTCTGGATCGCCGTGACTTTCGAAGAGCTCAGTACATGCATCACGTCTCAACTGGTTGCCGGTGCCGGGTTCGGTGGGCGCCCCACGGGAACTCGTTGCGGCCGGCGCCATACATGGTGAGGTACGCGATGAGGCCGGCAAGGAAGATCGCACGGCTGGTGCCGACCACGGCAGCAGGGAGCTCTGTGGCAACGGTGATGCTGAAGATGAACCACGTCGCGACGGACAGAGTCAGCCACGGGACCGACCGGTACCAGCGTTGCAGGAGATCGACACAGGTGACGGCCAGTAGCAGGCTGGCGGTGTAATAGGGGTAGGTGCCGGGATCAAGGAGGAGGCGCACCGCCAGGGCGATCGCCGGAACAGCGACCGGGCGCCCGATCCGTACACACCACAGCGCGAATGCCGCCGCAAAGCAGAGTTGGGCGGCGCGGTCCCACGGCGGTGTGGTCGCCGCCTGGATCCCGAGCGCCCGCAGGGCCGAGTCGGGCGCGTTCGTGATTACGAACGACCCCAGGCGTTGTAGCGTCGACGGATCGGCCAGCAGGAAGGGCATCCAGGCCAGCGCGGACAGTGCGACGAAGGCCGAGACACGACGTGCTCGGTTTACTGGGTGTGCAAGCAGGATCAGTGCAAATGGCAGCGCCCACGGCTTGGCGGCGCCCGCCGCGGCCACCAGCATGGTTGCCAACCAGGGCCGGTCCCGTATCAGCGCGCACAGTGCGGCCGTCGTCAAGCTCATCGCCAGTGCGTCGTCGAGGTGGCCATAGTGCACGCTGAGAACCGCCCACACCGGCATCAGCGGCAGTCCCACCAGCAAGGTCGAGCGCGGAGATGGCGGCTGGCCACGTACGCTGCCCGCCGCGGCGACCAGCAGCCAGATACTCATCAGGCCCAGAGCCGTCATGACAAGTGCGCCGAGCGCCGCACTCGCTGAGCCACCGGCAGCGGTTATGGTGATCGCCGACAACAGGGCAAGCGGACCCATCTGCAACTCCGGATGCACGGCATACACGTGTAGCCCGCCACCGGCTGATCCCAGGCGGGACAGCGCGCCAGCACCGGTCGCGAAGTAATGCCACGAGTACATTCCGCCGGGCACCTGCAGCAAGCTCCACAGAGTCGCCCACGTAGTCAGCACGAACCAGACACGTGCCATGGGGCCAGGAACGCGAAACAACCTGACCGACTGATGACATACGCTGAGATCCTGCGGCGAAGTTCGGTCGGCGAGCGACGCGACGAGCGGATCAGTCAGCGTACGCATTGACCAATTGTCGACGAATATGCCTGTGGCGACGCTGTGTACACCCCAAGGTGGCTTTGTAGACATCCCACGCGAGTCAAGTGTCAAGCGGCATGGGCATCTGGGGCGGCTTGCACGTGATCTGGCCAGACCGGGGTGTCGTGCCTCTTAACGCTGCGCGGGCGGCCCAACGGCGTTTGGTGAGCCAGAGCGCAACCGCGATGCTGGCAAGGATGCACGACGTGTCGCGGATCGGCAGCGGCCCACGGTGCCACACGCCCTGGTGAGGACTTGGGATGAAGGCAGGACATCCTGCACGCGCCGCAGTCTGCCTGGCCGTCAGAAAGCTGGGACAGTCCCGTCCCTACCGGACGGCCGGGATGCCCAGATGCACGATCCGGGTCCGGTTCTGTGCTGCCTCGAAGTCGTTGATCTTGCGGGTGATCGCCTCGAGCACGGCTCTCTTTGCTTCCTGTTCGCCGCGCCATCCGCGGGTCTCGGCCTCGCTGACTTGGTCGATGACGTTAGTTCGGGTCTGTCGGAGCCGTTGGACACCATCTTCGTCGACTTGTGCGAGGTCGCAGCGTTCGCAGGCGTATTCGTGGTCGCAGGCGCTTTCGTACTGGCGCATGCATGTCCCGATGGCGATCGATCGGGACATGAAGTTCTCGGTGAAGGAGTCCCATTCGTCTTGGGTGCTGGCGCGGTACTCGTCCGCCCTGGTCTGACGGCGCGCGGCGATCCAGGAGGAGTGGGCGCGGATCACATCGTTGGGGAAGACGGCGGCGTAGCCCTGGGTTGTGGTCAGGTTGGCGTGACCCAGCAGGGCTTGGATGATATGCGGCGGCATGTCGCCAGAGTTCTGGCGTTCGGTGGCGAAGATGCGCCGGAAGTCGTGCGGCGTGTAGGCCACAGGCCGACCCGCGTGATCAGTGATTGCAGCTTCTTTGTTGAGCTGATCGATCACGATTTTCACGTACGCCGGTGTCATCGGCCTGGTGTTGCCGTGCTTGAACCCCTTGCCAGCAGTGCGCCGCATGATCAGCGGCAGAGGCGGCAAGTTACGTCGTTCGTGATAGTCGTAGCCAACGATGGGCGGGAGGTTGCGTCCGCAGCCGGTAACCCGGCGGATGCGTTGGAGGATGGCGCCGAGCACGGCGACGGCCTCGGGTTCCAGCACGATGCACCGTTCTTTGTCGTTCTTCGACGGCGCGACGTGCAGCAGCGGGACGCGGCCGACCACGGGGTCGGGGTGCACGTAGTCGCGGATCGCGATTTGGGAGATTTCCAGCAACTCCTCGATGCGAAGGCCGGTGTGGCGCAACAAGACGACGATCGCGTACCCCCAGAATGCGGACTCTTCGGCGTGCACGAGGTCGATCTTGCGGTCGTTGCTGACCTGGGTCACCCGGAGGTGGTCGTTGCCCGGCGCGTCAGTGCGGCGGTAGGTGACGCCGTCGTGGGTGAACGTGGCGCCGCGGTCGAGGGCGGATGCTGCGGCCATCATCTGGGTGAGTTGCTGGTAGCAATGCGCGGCGACGTTGACGAGCCGTTCGACATTGGGCAGGCGGTCGCGGGTCCGATCGTGTGAACGTTGCTTCGCTAGGCGCCGGAGCTTCTCGGCTCCCTTGGTTTCGATGGCGCTGACCGGGCAGCGCACCGCCCACTGCCCCCACCGCTCCGGCTCCTCGTGGGCCCATTCTTGGATGTCGAGGTACATGCCGCGCACGGTCGCGACCTCGTCAAGGAAGGCGGAGCGGGGGCGGATCGGTTCCCCGGTCGGGGTGCGCAGGTGGCGCAGCCACTCCTTCCATGCCTCGGCGACGTCCTCGCTGATTGCCAGGGTGTCGCACCCTGGGTCAAGCTGTTCGATGACGCACCAGAAGTTCCGCACCAGCGTGCAGGCCACGGAAGCTTGGGTGCTGTAGTCGAGGGTGATGAACCGGCGCTCCAGGTACGCCGTGAGGACCCGCGCGATGGTGGGGCTCTTGACCCCGTAATGGCTGACGAACTGGGCGGCGTTCTTGCGTCCGAGTCGCTTGCGGCGGGCGGTGTAGTCGCCGTCGATGAGGCCGTGCTTTGCGAGCAGGCTGTTGATCTCTTGGACTCCGCTGAGGTGCTTGCCGGTGGCGCTGTAATCGTAGGCGAACGCGACCAGGTCATCGACAGCCAGGCCACCGATCGGTTTGCCCGTTACGGCGCATAGCTGCGCGAGCCGGTTGCGGGTCCAGCTACGCCGTACGTACTTGGTGGATCTGCCGTTGAAGCCGCTCAGGTCCAGGTCGGCAAACACGCGCGCGTAGTCAGGGTCGGCGCGCACGACGTGCAGGTGCGCGGCCAGCCAGGGTGTGACGAACGGTACGAGGAACGCGGCGCGTGGGCGCACCACATCCAGCGCGATCAGCATCTGAATGCCACGCCGGATGTCGGCGCGCTGGCCTGACCTGGGACTCTTCGAATCGCCCCCCAGGGCGCAACGTGTGAAGACTTCTTGGACGACGTCGTCGGTGCTGCCGACAGATCCGTCGGCCAGCGGCGTGCGGTCCCAGCGTTGCTGCCAGTCTTCGCCGTCGAAGACCATCAGGTAGTCCAGCACGCACCCGGTGCCGCGCACTGCCCGGGTGATTTCGGGCGTGGAGTCGGTGTACCGGGCGCCCGCGGACCGTGCCTCCCGGCGGATCGCGCCGACGTCCCAGAGACGGTGCGGTTGCGGTGCCGGGTCGAAGACAATTTCGTGTCCGGCGGCCCGCAGCAACCGCGACCGTTCCGGGATGTAGACCTGCGAAGGAAGCGACAGATCGATCTCGGGGATGCTCTCCGTGTCAGCCTCGACGTCTGTGCGGTTACCGGCGGTCATCAGTTGGCCTTCCCGAACAGCGCGTCCAGCGCGTCCTGGTCGTACCGGTCGGCGAACGCGGTCACCGGCGCGGGTCGCTGGCTCTTGGTGACGATGGCCTGTGCGTGTGCGGCTACGAGGTCGTCGATTCGGACCTTGGTGTATTTCTGCGTCGTGAGGATGGATTCGTGGCCCAGCAACTGCTGGACCTTGAAGATGTCCATGCCACCCTGCAGCATCCAGACCGCACAGGTGTGCCGCAGGTCGTGGGGTGTCCAGTCGCTGCCCAGCCGCTGGTTCGCCTTACGAAGGACTGCTCGCAGCGCCTCGTAACCCAGCGGTCGCCGCGCGCCTCGCTGGGTCACCCACACAGGGTCACCGCCCCTGGGCTCGTAGCCGATGTCGAGGTGGTAGCGCCGCAGCTCCAGGATGGCCTCTGACCCGGCCGGTACCCAGTCCTCCTTCAACCCGCCCTTACGGCGGTACCGAACCAGTGCCCGGCCCCAGTTCACATCCTCGCCGCGCATGCCGAGCAGTTCGGAGGACCGTGGCCCCGAATCGACCATCATCCGAAGGATCGCGCGGTCGCGCTGGTTGGTCATGCAGTCCCAGACCGTGACGAACTGCTCCTCGGATAGGTATCGGGGGATGTGCTTCGGTTCGGGGAGGCGACCGTTACGGATACGGCGGCCGCGCGGGTAGGTGACCTGTGGTCCGCCCTCGCGGTAGGTGCGCCGGACCTGCTCTTGTTCCTTGCGGCTGTTGTAGGGCACTGGATTGAACAGCGGCTTTCCGTCCATCTCCGCCAGATACTCGTACCACTCATGCAGCACGACGCGGGAGTGGTTCAAAGTCGTGGCGGCATAACGCTTGTCGTCCGGTGCGTGCTTGCCCGTCACCAGGTTCTGCCCGAGTCGCGTGTCCCCACGCGCCTTGCGGTTTCCGCCGGTCTTACCGACCAACTGCGCGTGGCGCATGAAGTCGTCGTACTCCCAACGCGTCGCGACGTCGTACGCCACCCCGATCGCATCAAGGAAGCGCAACCAGCGAAGAACCGCGCCACCGTAGGACTTCAGCGTCAGCGGTCGTGCGCCGTACAACCACAACGCGCCGAGATAACGGTTGGCAGCACGCTCCGCTGACGCATCCCGCGGAAAGCAGACCAGGTACGGGACAGATCCGCTCACCGCACAGACACCCCCGACCAGCTCGACTTCCACGCCCTGCACATCACGCTCGGTTGGAGGCTGCGCAATCACCGGGAACTACCTCCTGATCGGGGTCATCTGCTGCTGCTGCTGCAAGACCCTAGCCAGAAAAGTACGGATAACAGCGCCACGGCTGCTGTGGTGGGAACTAGTCGACGGCACCGTCGAACTTGCCTGGGCAGGGCACCACGACGATCCGATGCCGTGAGCGAATCGACATGAGACAGAACCGTTTTCAAGTGACGATACAAGGAGTCCGATATGTCTGAGGCCGCAGGGGACGGGCTGGGTGACGGCCGGCCCGACCCGGTTGAATGGGCGGCGTCGAACCCCTCAAGCTACGGCGCATGGGCGCTGTGGCGTGCCGCGGGCATCGCCTCATGGATCGGCTTCCCATGCGCGGCGGTGGGTGCCGCCGCCGTCATTCTTCAGCGCAGTACCGGCGGACCTGCTTGGCTCTGGGCGGCGGCCGCGGGGCTGTTCTGCGCGGGCGCCGGGCTCGGTGCCGACGCCCTGATCAACCGGCTGCGCACCACCCTCATCGACGGCAATCTGCTCCGGGCAGAACGCGAAGAACCACGCCAGGCCGGCCGGTCGAACACTGCCAGGGTCCGCGCCGGCGAAGACACCGACGAGAGCGGCGAGGAACCGTACACGTGGGATGTGCTGCTTGATGACCTCGACGAATGCCTGACCGACTTCGACCACGACCTGGCAGATCTGCGGCGAGAACTGGACTGGCCACCCGGAGACGGCCCCGTCGGGCCGACGTACGGACACGGCGTCGAGGCGCGGAAACTACGCGGTGCTATCGCCCAGTTGCATCGAGATGTCGCGGTATCGCGCACCTTCACCCGATCTCCGGGCGCCCCAGCTGATGGCGGCGAGGAAGGAGGCACCACCGGACCACATGACGCGTAACAACCACCGCAAGAAGAGAAGCCGGCCGATGCGCTGAAAGCACGGCCGGACCATCGGATCGAGATTGGAGCTCGAAACCATGGCACAGAGCAATGACCTGACCATCGTCGACAAGATCACCGTCTTGAAACACCTGGTCAACGGCCACGACACCGAGTGGGTGGTGATGGCAACCGCGCTGACGGCCGAGCAGGTCCAGGCGATCGCCGAGACCTACGGCCCGGACACCGACAAGATGGGATGGGCGATCGACGAGCTGACCGCAGACCTGGACAGGATCCGGGCCAGTCGTCCGCGGACGAACGGGAAGGCCGCCACGGTACGACGGTCCGTGGGCGACCCCCGCCCGGTCAGTCGTGTTGCGCGGCCAGTGAAGACGGCCGCGGACACGCTGATCCACGCTGCTTCGGAGTCGTCGAAAGCTCGCACCCACAAGCTCGGAGTGAAGATCGCCGGCTTGCTGGGAGATCTTTCCGCCCGGCTTGAGGCCGAGCGACAGGAGGCTGAGGCGCAGGCCGCCGAGGCGGCCGCCGATGCCGAGCGACAGGAGCGGATCAAGCAGCTTGAGGCGCAGAAGGCGAAGGTCGACAAGGAACTGCGTGCTCTGCGGTGCCGCACCCGCAGCACAAAGACGGCGCCGCCGCTGGGTGCCCCCGCGCCTGTCGTCCGAGAGTGGGCCAAAGAGAACAACATCGAGTGCCCGACGCACGGCAAGGTGCCCAACCGTGTGCGCGACCAGTACGACGCCGCCCACGTTGCGGCGTGACCCAGCCGTGAACTGCAGGAGCGGCGCCGCCGAGTAGTTCGACCAACATCCCCGTGGAGTGTGCCGGTCAGGCGGCATACTCCACGGGGGACATTTTGGAGGGATCGACGATGGCCACCGAGGACGACATGCGCGGCGACTTCGCGGATGCAGACGTGGCCGTGTCGCTCAGAACGCCGCACCTGGCCCGGGTCACACACCATCGGAGCGGCGTCGTCGAGTGGGTCGCGGTGCTGCTGCAACGAGTCTCAGTACCCGCCATCCTGGTCTCAGCGACTTCTGGCACCCGGTACTGATCCGTCGGGCACACCTGCAGCAGATCGCCGACGACATCGAGAACGAACGCTGGGCCACCGCGCAGCCGGTCCGGCTAGGCGACGCTCACGAGTACCTGGCCAGTCAGGGCATCCGGCACTGAGTCGACAGCTGATCCACCCGAGCTACATCGGGTGCGAGGACAGCATCGGAGCTATCGGCCGGCTGCGTTCCTGCTGCGTCGGGTGAGTTTTCAGCACCCAACGATTCAGCCACGGCGTCGGCGGGATGCTCGCCGAACTTGCCGGCGCACCATGCGCGGCCGCGAACTCGTCGGCGGCGCGTTCAAGGGGCAGCACAGCGCACCGACTCAAGGCACCCATCGCGGCCAGCAGCACCACCGGTACCAGGACGATTGGCCAGGACCAGAGGACCGCGGCCGCCATCACACCGCCCTCGAGCACAAGCGTGACGGCAACCGAGATCACCGTGAGACGCAACCGCCGGCGCCGCAGACCGGTGGCGTGGCCAAGTACGACATGACCGACCTCGTGGGCGATGTGGAACCGCATTGTCGCGGCATCCTGCAGGACCTGCTCGCCGAGCGTGAGAATCACACCGTCGTCGCTGACAGCCGCCGAACCACCGTAGCCGGGGATCCACTTGATCCCCTCCAGCCGCAACGAGTACCTCGACAAGAGCTGGCCAGCCCACTGCGCGGCGGTCTCGTGGGTGAGCGAGGCAACCGGCGGCTCGCGCATCACTGGCTGCCGCCGCGCAACCGTGCCAGCAGCTCGCCCGGATCCCCGGGGAATGCATCACCGATCCGTTGCGGATCGCTCGTGGGCTCCGGCGCCGGGCCGTGCGCGAAGTCGAGCTGGGGATTGAGAAACGCGTTGCGGGCGTCGACGGCCGCAACGAGGTGCTGGTAGGCGACGTAGTCGCGAGGGTCGCGCAACCAGGCAGTCGCCGCATTGGCGACCGTGCTGTCATGCCACCGCTTGGTCGCCGGCACCGATGACGGCAGCGACGGATCGAGGGGTTCGGCCTGACTCACCTCACCGAGCATGCCACGGCCCGTCGATCCGCTACCAGTACACGAGCATCGGGCGGCCTCTCGTGTCAGCGCAGACCGTAGGTTCTGTTCAGCTGCGCCGGCACTGGCATGAGCTGTTCCTTCGGTACCCAGCGATGCACCACCGCCGGCTCATCGGCTTCAGGCAGTGCGACCACGTCGACGATGAGCGCCCAGTGGCGGCCGGCCCGCCGAACTGGTGGAGTGCTCAATTCGAACGGTGCGAATTGCTTGCCCCGGTATCGAAACGGCCGGTATCGCTGAGGGCGTGCGTTGTCGAGCTTCTTCATCGTGAAGGTCGCTTGGGGCCTGCAGGTCGGATTCACGATTCTTCTGAGTGCTTGCTGACCTGTGATGGCACAACAAGGATCGGTCTGTTTCCGTGACGGACCAGTTGCTCGGCGACGTTGAGTCCGGCCGGCCCGGCGAGGAAGTGGCCCAGGGCTGTTGCGAGAGCTCGCGCGTGCAGGTGCTGTCCGACGATGATCAGGCCAGCGTCGAGTTCTTCGGCTCGGTGCAGCAGGACGTGCCAGGAGTCGCCGTGGTGGACGTGGTAGTCCCAGTCGTCGTGTGATAGCTCGATGAGTGTTTCTGCGTGGTGTTGCAGTGTCTGCAGGTGTTGACGGACTTCGTCTTCCCAGTCGGCGGTGTCGGGGTCGATGGGGGTGTCTTCCAGATCCACGATGTGTTCGACGTACAGGTGCACCTCGAGTCGGCTGGCGAGGTGGGCGGCTTGGATGAGCGCGCGGCGGCTGGCGTCGTGGTCGTCGAAGCCGACGATGATGGGTCTGGTGCAGATGTCGATCATCACGTTCCCTCGGTGTCCTCGGTGTGTGTCAGTACCAGAAGGTCACGACGCTGATCGCGGCGATGACGGTGAGCAGCATGTAGGCCAGGTAGGCGTCCAGCCGGCCGGATTGCAGGCGTTGGGCGAGGTGGACGGCGCGGATGAGTTGCCGCCAGATCGGTGCGTAGCCGTAGCGTTCGACGATTTCCACGACGGTCACGTGCCGGTGCAGGGGGCGCACCATGCCTTCGGTGACCGAGTCGGCCCGCCCCGGGTCTTCGACAGGTGCCGTGTGGTCGCCGCTGAGGAGCATGGTGGCCAGCACCCGCCGCATCGGGTTGGCGAAGGAGAAGGAGGTGTACCCGCCTTGGCGTTCGACCCCGGGGGACCCTGAACTCCACACGGGGGTCGTGCGCACTTGCCACAGGTCTCGCCCGGAGAGCGCGGCGGCGATGGCCAGCACGGCCAGACACATCAGCGGCAGTTCGATCCACAGTTTGCCGGGGGAGAGCGCGGAGAACCCGGAGTAGACCGGTTGCACCACCCATCCGGGTGCGTTGGCGGCGCGTGCGTTGTCGCCGACGAGCTGGCTGAGTCCGCGGGCGATGACCGCGAATTCCCAGTGCGCGGCCGCGGAGACCGCCAGGCACAGGAAGCACAGCACGCCGATCGCGGTCCGATAGATGCTCGAGGTGTCGGTGTGCGGTGTGGTGTGGGTGCGGCTGGCGTCGCCGTACGCGGTGAGCCCGACGACGCGCACGAAGGTCAGGCCGGCGACGCCGATGGTGAGTGCGACCAGGGATCCGGCGAACGCCGCACCGAGCTGAAACGCCAGTGACCCGGTGCGGAATTGCTGCATCAGCGCCTGCAGAGTGAGCCATTCGGACGCGAAGCCTGCGGTCAGTGGCATGCCGGCGAGGGTGAGTGCGCCGATGGTCACCCCGAGGCCGGCGGCGGGGAGTTTGCGTCCGACGCCGCGCAGTTGGTCCAGGTCGAGGGTGCCGGCGTCGTCGTCGATGGCCATCGTCGCGCAGTACAGCAGGGATTTGCCCAGGGAGTGGGCGACGATCTGTGCGGTCGCGGCGACCAGGCCGGCGGCTGTCAGCCGTGGTTGGCCGGTGTGGGCGCCGACCAGGCCCATGCCGAATCCGGTGGCGATGACTCCGGCGTTTTCGATGCTCGACCAGGCGATCAGGCGGGCCAGGTTGTCGGCGACGGCGGCCTGCGCGATGCCGAGGATGGCGGTGAGCCCACCGACCAGGAGCACGGCCGTGGCCAGCCACGCCGGTGGCGAGCCGAGGGTCTGCAGGGTGCGTAACCAGCCGTAGAAGCCGGCGTTGACGGCGACACCGGCCAGCAGTGCCCGGGCCGGTGCGGGGGCCGCGGTGTAGGTGGCCGGTAGCCAGATCTGCAGCGGGACCAGCCCGACTTTGGCGCCGAAGCCGGCCAGCAGCAGCAGGTAGGCGATGTCGCGGGAGGCGCCCGGTCCGGCGGTGGACCAGCTGGCCAGGTCCAGGGAGCCGGAGCTGGTGGACAGCAGGAGTCCGCCAACCAGGAGTGCGGACCCGCTGATTTTCCCGAAGGCCGCGGCGCGTGTCGCCGCGGGCCCTCTGCCGGGCAGGTGTCGTTCCAGGTCGGTGAGCAGGTAGAAGGTGACGGTGAGCCCTTCCCATCCCATCAGCAGCGTGAAGAGGTTGGTGGCGGTCAGGACCAGCAGGAGCGCGGTCAGCAGCGCGGCGACCAGCGCGGGCAGGGACTGGCGCCCGGGCCGGCGGGATGCGCCTGCGGCCAGGCACAGTGGTGCGGCGATGCCGAAGCAGATGAGCAGCATCATCCCGGACAGGTGGTCGGCGCCCAGAGCGATCGGGGCGGGTGCGCCCCAGGGCAGCCGAAGGGAGTGGTCGCGCCCGGACAGGGCCAGGCACCCGGTGATGGCCGCGACCACGCTGGCCGCGGCCAGCAGTACCCAGCCGAGCCACTGGACGCGGTGATCGTCGCGGCGCCGGGCGCAGATCAGTGCGGCCAGCGCGAACCCGATCAGGGTGGTTTCGATCATGAGTCACCCCGTGGCAGGCGCCCGAGCGCGAGCAGGATGCCGTGCAGCAGCGCGAACGGTGGCGCGGGTGCGCCCGGGACGAACACGTCGACCGGCAGCAGGCGCGCCACGCCCATTCCGGGGCCGACCAGGCCGCCGCTGACGGCGTCGGTGCCGGTGGCGATCACCACCACGGGGTCGGGCATCGCGGCCCGGGTGCGGGCCAGCGGCAGGATCATGCCCGGGGATCCGATGCCGGTGATCAGCAGGATGTCGGCGTGCCGGGGGCTGGCGGTGAAGAAGATGCCCAGGCGGTGCACGTCGTAGACCGGGTTGAGCAGGGCCCGCACCTCCCATTCGTCGCTGCCGTCCGAGCCGGCGTCGACGTGTCGGATGTGCACCGAGCGCCGCAGCATGGTGGTCCGTTCGGCGATGTCGGCACGCAGTCGCGGCAGCGGCGCAGCCGGTGCGGCGTCGGCGATCAGCATGTCGCGTTCGGCGCGGGCAACATCGCTGCCGGGCCGCCAGGCGAACAAGTCGGGTCGCTGGGTCACGCACCGGCCGCAGGCGATGCACCGGCCGCGGTCGAGGGTGATGGTGTCGGCCGCGACGTTGATCGCGCCGGTCGGGCACAGCGCTTCGAGCTCAGCGGCGTCCATGCCAGCCGTATCCGTGATGGGCTGGCCGGTCGGTACCGGGGTGACCGGGAACTGGTCGAAGTAGTCGTCGGGGCGGGCGGGCCAGCCGGTGGTGACCACGCCGTCACGCAGGCCTCGCAGCAACCAGGGCAGTCTCACATCGCCACCCCCGCGTAGCACAGGCCGAAGCTGGCTTCGATGAAGCCGAGGTCGGTGAACACGTCCCCGTGGAAGACGTTGTGCATCAACACCAGGTTGTGGAACGAGGCGCTGCGGGCGAAGCACCGCACCACCCGCGCGCCCTGCAGGCTGAGGCTGTAGAGCACCTCACCGGCCGCCGATTCGGCGACGCCGAGGTACCTTCCGTCGGCCGGCGGCACCGGAGTTCGCAGGGTGGGTTCGACCTGTGTCAGCTGGTCGGCGGCTTCGGAGATGAGGTCGCTGGAGTGCGCCAGTTCCGTTTCCCGGACACGTAACCGCCCGAGGGCATCGGTCAACGTGCTGGTCGCCGGCACGAACGGCGTCAGGTCTCGGTAACCGTCATAGGGTCGCCAAACCCGGGTATCGGCTTCTACGGCGCTGCCTCTTCCGACCGGGCCGAGTGCGCCGTGCCGGCGGGCGAGGTCGGTGGCCAGGCGGCCGGTGGTGCGCAGTCGGTCCAGGAATGACGCCGAACTGTTCAGCGCGCCCAGGTCGTCGGCGATCCGGGCTTGCAGCGCCCGAACGCGGCGACCGATCAGTGCCGGGTCCACCCGCAGCGCCGCCCGCACCCCGCCGGCAACGACCTGGCCGCGGCCGAACCGGCTGCCGGTCGCGTCCGACATCAGCCGCATGACTTCTTCCTTGTGCAGGCCGAACCGTGCTGTGCCGACGGCCAGTCCGGCGCAGTCGCACAACTGTGTGACCACGTCCAGGTGGTTGGCGATGCGTTCCAACTCGGCCACCACCACCCGTTGCAACCGAGCAGCGGCCGGCACCTGGACCCCAGTGCCGGTCTCCACGGCGTGCACGAACGCCAGCGCGTGGGCGACCGAGTGCACGCCTTCGACCCGCTCGGCGACCAGCACCGCGTCCTCGATGGTGCGCTGCTCGAACCGTTTGGCGATCTGCCGGTGCTTGTAATGCGGGCGCAGGTTGATCCGCAGGATGTCTTCGCCGCCGGTTTCCAGCAGCAACTCCAACGACTCCAGCACCCCGGAGCGGACCGGCCCGAACGGCAACGTGAACACCCCGCGACCGGTGACATCCACCGGGCCTACGTGCTCCACGCCCAGGCGGGCATCGTGGCCCCTGGCCGGCAGATCACTGCCCGGCCGCACCGGACCGAGGTCGTCCAGGTGCGGCAGCAGCAGCGGTTCCAGCCGCGGATGACCGGCCGGCTCCAAACCCGACAGGTCATGCAGGGCACGCTCGTACCAGAACGCCGCCGGCACCTGCGGGGTCAGCGCGTCGTAACACAGGTCGTGCCCGACCGGCGCACGCAGCACGAGGAAGCCCTGGTCTCGGCCGACGATCGCGACCAGTTCCGGGGTGCCGCCTTCCTCGGTGGCATACAGCCCGGCGAGGCGACCCGGTGGCGCGCACGCGGCCGTCACCCGGCGGTGCCACTCCGCGAGGGTGGCGCACCACACTGTGTCGTCCCTCCCGGCCTGCCCCTTGCCGGTCTGCTGGTTTTCGGCCCGCTCGTTCTGGGCCGGTTCATGCTCAACCTGCTCATTTTCAACCTGGCCCATGGCCACCCCCTACGGATAGTTCGAAGGCGGCGTTGTGCAACACCTCACCCATCGGCCCGGGCAACCACAGACCGAGCAGTAACAGCACCAGCACGCAGGCGAGCACGGGCACCACCATCCAGGCGTTGGCCTCCTGCCGCGGACCGGGGTCACCCTCGACCGGTCCGGCGGCGATCGAGCGCGTCGTGGTGGCCGCCAACCCGACGAACGCGACCGTGACCAGGAGCACCAGCACCGCGGCGCTGGCGGTGTGGTGTGCACTGAATCCGCCTTGGATGACCAGGAATTCGCTGCGGAAGATCCCAAACGGTGGCATGGCGCACAGGGCGAAGATCGCGATCACGAACGTCGAGGCGGTCCACGGCATCCGGTCGAATGCGCCGTGGATGTGGGCGAGTTGCTTGGTGCGAAACCCTTGCACGATGGCTCCCGCGGACAGGAACGCGCCGCCTTTGCCGGCAGCGTGGACCAGGACGTGGAGCATGACCCCGAACAGGGCGATCGGGTTGCCGAAGCTGACGCCGATCGCCAGGATCCCCATGTGCTCGACGCTGGAGTAGGCCAGGAATCGTTTGAGGTTGCGTTGGTCGAGTAGGTACAACGCGGCCAGCAGCAGCGTCAGGACCCCGAAGACCAGCAGCACACCGCCGGCGAAACCCGCGCCGACGGTGGCCGCCGTCACCTGGTAGAACCGCAGAATCGCGTAGAAGCTGACCGCCAGCAACGAACCGGACAGCAACGCCGACAACGGTGTCGGCGCCTCCGCGTGCGCGTCCGGCAGCCAGGTGTGCACCGGGAACAGCCCGACCTTGGTGCCGAATCCGATCACGGCCAGCACGAACGCGAGCCGCACCGGGGTGGCCGGCAGCTGCCCGGCGTGCGCCAGAAGTTGCGGGAAGGACAGGTCATAGGACTGGCCGAGCACTTGCGCCCCGGCGTAGTACATGAAAATGGTTGCCAGCAAAGCGATCCCGAGCCCGCAGGAGGCGATGAGCACGTACTTCCAGGCGGCTTCGGCCGCGGCCTCGGTGTCGTCGATGGCGACCAGCACCGCGGACACGATGGTGGTGATTTCGACGCCCACCCAGACCAGCGCCAGCCCGTTGACCGAGGGCGCGAACAGCATTGCCCAGACGAACAGGTTGATCCCCAGCAGGAACCGTCGCTGATACCGCGTCCCGGCGCGTGAGCTGCGCCGGGCGAGTTCGGCGCGTAGATACCCGGCGGTGTAAACCGCCACCACCGCGTACAGGAACGAGGTGCCCAGCAGAAACACCATGGACACCGCGTCAACCCGCAGGAACCCGACGGCGATGGTGCCGCGCCCCACCGACGTCCACATTGCGGCCACCAACCCCAGGCAGGCCAGGCCGGCGGCGATGGTGGCCGCATGCCCGGCCCAGCCGCGCACGGTCGCGGCGACGCCGCCTGCGACCAGCGGGATCAGCAGCAGCGCGATCAGGCACCCGGTCATCTCAGCCCCGCAGCGACGTCAGGTCGGCGGTGGACAGCGACGACACGTGCCGGTGGTGGGTGCGCATCAGGATCCCGAAGACCACCACGGCCACCAGCAGATCGAAGAGGAACGCCACCTCCAGAATCAGCGGCATACCCGCCGCCACGACCAGGCTGGCCAGTGAGACCCCGTTTTCCAGGGAGAAGAATCCGATCGATTGGCTGATCACGTCCCGGCGCACGATCATCAGCACGAAGGAGACCAACACGACGGCGACCGCGAGGCTCAACGCGGCACTGGGCAGGACCGTGGAATGGATGTGCAGCGCGCCCACGGCGAAGAACCCGAAGGTGGCCACACCGATGGACACGATGACCTCGCTGGCCACGCCCAGGGCGCCGCTGCCAGCGATCTCGGTCGCCGAGTCCCGCATCATCCGGGAGATGACCCACGGCACCAGCACCGCCTTGAGCGCGAACGAAAGCACCGCCAGCACATACAGTTCCGGCAGGGACCGGCCGTGCGCGATGACGGCGGCCAGGATGCTGACGACCGCCGATTGCGCCGCGTACAACCGGATCTGCGCGCGCAGCAGCGCCGAGCGCAGCATCAGGAATTCCAGCAGCAGCACGATCATCGCGACGGTGCTGGCGGTCCCTTCAAAGACGCTCGGCGCCATCACCACACCGGTAGTGCCCGTTGCGTGCATCAGCCACCTCCCAGAAAGAGCGTGCAGACGGCGAAGATGGCCAGTAGGAACGCGGCCGCCGCAAATTCGGTGATCTTGAACAACCGCAGCTTGGCGAAGGCGTTGTCCAACCCGGCGATCAGCACGCCTAGCACCAGCGACTTGCCGATCAGCGCGCCGGCGGCCCCGGCGACCGCAAGGGGGTGCGTCCCTGAGGCCATTCCCCAGGGCGCGGCGAAGATGTTCAGCAGGATCGTGAACAACACCAGCTGCTTGATCATCGATCCCCAGTGCAGCAGCGCCAAATAGGGCCCGGAGTGCTCGAACGGGCGCGCGGTCTCGATCATGCCCAGCTCGTTGGTGCCGGTGTGCGTTTCGATCGGGATGCGCGCGGTCTCGTACAGGATCACCATCAACAGTGCCCCGGTGGCCAGCAGATGCGCGGGGCGCACCACCTGCGCCGGGCCGCTGCGCACGGTCTCGCCCAGGGCGTACGGAAGATCGGTGGCGGTGATCGCGGCCACGGTGAAGAACACCATCAGCAACACCGGTTCGGTGATGGCGCCGAACGTCTTGGCTCGGCTGGCGCCCAACTGCGCATACGGGTCGCCGGTTTCCGTCGCGGCAACGGCGACCAGGAAGCTGGCAAACGACAGCAGGAATCCGCCGCCGAGAATGTCTCCCATGGTCGCCAGGGGCAGCGGGTAGGTGGTCAGTACCGGGATCAGCAGCGGCACCGACAGGTAGCAGGCGATCGCGATCACCGGGGCTGCCAGGAACAGCACCCCGGACCCGGTGGGTGCGAGCGATTCCTTGCCGAACATCTTGTGCAGGTCGTAGAACGGTTGCAGCACCCGCGGGCCGCGCCTTCCTTGCAGGCGGGCCTCGACGGTGGCGATCGCGCCGCTGACCAAGGGTGCGCCGAGGCCGACGGTGAGCACTTGCCCGGCCTGGATCGCCGGCAGCGGCAAACCAGTCATGCCGAACGGCGCACGTCGAGGGGTTTCCGGCGCACGTCACCTCCCAGCCGCAGCATGGAAGGGGCTATTAGCCGGGTCGGCGGTTTGGGCCGGGGCCCGGGCGAGCTCCATCGCCCTTCGGATCGAGCCTCATGTAAGCAGCGAGCAGGCTTGCCGGTCAAGCACTTCCGCCGGTGAGTCCCGCGGCGTACGTTGCTGCACACCGACACCGACATCAACACGGAAACCCATACCGACCACCGATCAGAACAGGACCGGGTGTGATGACTGAACCGGAGAAGGAGTCGCAGCGTCTCATTCTGGCCCGGCACGGGCAGACCGTGCTCAACGCCCGGGACCAGTTGCGCGGGCACCTGGATCCGGACTTGGACGACGTCGGCCGGCACCAGGCCGTTGCCCTCGCCCAGGCCCTCACCGGTGGCTACGACATTGCGGCGGTGCGACACAGCCCGCTGCTGCGGGCCCGCCGCACCGCCGAGCCGATCGCGGCAGCGGCAGGCACCACGGCCGAATCCGATGCGCGGCTGATGGACCGGGACTACGGGCAGTGGGCCGGGCACCCCAAGGCGGAGGTGGTGGCGCAGTGGGGTTCGCTGGACGCCGCGCCCGGGGTGGAACCCGCGCAGGACGTCCTGGCCCGCGCCCTTGCCGCCCTGGAGGCGTACGCCGACCAACCCGGTGTTGTCCTGGTGGCCCATGACGCGGTGAACCAGCTGCTGCTGATGCACCTGGACCCGGCCCTGACCAGCCCGCCCCGCCAGCGCACCGCCTGCTGGAACGTGTTGCAGCACAACGCATCTGGAGGGTGGCGTGTGGTGGAAACCGACCTCGTCGCACCAGTGGGCGAACATCACGGGTGACCCACGCGGGGCCAGGTTGCCGGCAGAACCGTGTGCCGGCATGTCAGTCCGTCCACCACTGGGCGTAACCCAGCTGCGGGTACAGCTTGTGCAGTCGAGTGAGCCTGTTGTACTTGGCGACTCGCTCGCCGCGCGCCGGGGCACCTGCCTTGATCTGCCCGGTTCCGGCCCCGACCGCGAGGTCGGCGATGAAGGTGTCCAGCGTTTCCCCGGACCGGTGGGAAATCATCGTGCGAAAGCCCACCTCGCGTGCGGTACGCAGGGCTTCGAATGTTTGGGTGACGGTGCCGATCTGGTTCGGTTTGATCAGTGCGGCATTCGCGATCTCCTCCTTGGCGCCGGCACGGATACGCGCGGCGTCGGTGACGAAGATGTCGTCGCCGAGGATCTGGACCCGGTCCCCGAGGCGGTCCATGATGTCGTGCCACGCGTTCCGGTCGGACTCGTCGAACGGGTCCTCGATGCTCCAGATCGGATAGTTCGCCGCCAGGTCGACGTAGCGGGCCAGCAAGTCGTCCGCAGAGCGCCAGCGGCCGTGCAACCGGTAGTACTTGCCGTCGTAGAAGCTGTTCGCGGCCGCGTCCAATGCCAACCGGACGTTGAGACCTGGTGTCAGCCCAGCGCGTTCGATGCTGCGCATGATCGTGTCGAGGACCTGGTTCTCGTCGTCGGTGTCCGGGGCGAACCCGCCCTCGTCGCCGACGCCGAGTGAGCCGAACCGGGACCGCAGCTCTGCCTCCAGCGCGGCATAGATCTCCGCGCCCATCTGGACGGCGTCGCTGATGTCCCTGGCCCCGGTGGGTGCGACGAGGAACTCCTGGAACGCCAACCCGTTCGCGGCGTGCGCGCCGCCGTTGACGACGTTGAAGTGCGGCACCGGCATCACCGGGGTGGTGCCCAACTGGTCGGAGATCCACTCGTGCAACGGGATCCGTTGCTGGTGTGCGAAGGCACGAGCGCAGGCGATCGATACCGCGACTGCCGTGTTGGCACCGATCTTCGCGAACCGGCCGGTGCCGTCGAGCCGATAGAGGGCACCGTCGATGTCATCGAGGGTCACCCACTTCGTACCTGTCAGCAGGGGCTCGACCTGATCGGCGACCAGCGTGACCGCGTTCGTAACTCCGCGGCCACCGAAGTCGGAGCCACCGTCCCGCAGTTCGCGCGCTTCGTGATCACCGGTGGAAGCGCCGGCAGGGGCGCTGCCGGAGAAGCTGGCCCCGTCATCGGTGACCACCTGCACTTGCAGCGTCGGGTGACCCCGGGAATCCAGGATCTGCTCCGCGGTGACGCTCCTGAGTCGCAATCCGTCATTCGTGGTCATCATGGCCTCTCAGCTGGTTTGGGTGGCTGGTGATGGGGCGTGGTCGTCGGTGGCGGCCGAATCCTGTTGCTGCTGCTGGTCTTTAACGCCATGCTGCTGATCTTTGACGCCAGCGCCGATGTCGGTATCGATGGTGTTCAGTGGTTTGCCGAAGACCGTGCGGTACACGTCGCCGCCGAAACTGGTGGGCAGTGGCGGTGCCTCGATCAGCTGATACGTCCGCTGCCCGTCGGCGCCGCGCTCGGCCCGCAGGAACACCGACGCCCGGGAATCGTCGAAGAGCCGCTGGGCAAGAGTGAACAAGTGCGTCACCAACAGCACGCTCACGCCGCTGTCGACCAGGGCCGTGAGCACGTCGAAACCGACGTCGGAGGCCTCCTGCTCATTCGTGGACGCGAACGACTCGTTCGCCAGCAGCATCCCGCCCGGCGCCACCGCACCGATGATCCGGCTCATCCGCTCCAGCTCCTCGTCGAACTTCCCGCGCTCCATGGCGGCGTCCTCCTCGCGCTTGAAGTGCGTGAAAACCCCACTGCAGACGGCAAACCGGAACTCATCGGCCGCCACGAACATGCCGGCCTGAGCCATCAATTGGGCAACGCCGATGCCGCGCAAGGTCGTGGACTTGCCACCCCGGTTGGCGCCAGTGAGCACCACCAGGCGTGCCGGCCCGGCAGCGACCGTCACGGGCACCGGGGCCTGCTTGCTTTGCAGCGCAAGCGGCACGTCGCACAGCCCCGAGGCGCTCAACTCGGTTTCGCCCTCGCGCTCATGCTCGTCGCAGACGTCCGGCACACAGGTCGACACATCGAGCTCGTGCAGGGTGTCTCGCAACCGGACACAGCCGAGGTAGAACGCCACTTCGCGTTGCAGGCAGCTCAAGAAGTTCAGAATGTGTGTTGCCGAGGTGTCGGCAGCGTCGGCAACCTGGGTCAGGCTGCGGTCGCGGAACGCGCCGAAGGCTTCCATCCCTGCCTGATCCCGCTCGGCGATCGTGTAGGAGAACGTCGGCTTGCGCAGACTCGGCCGCCTGCCGATCAGCCAGTTGCCCGACGTGCGCGCCAGCAGCGGGCGCATCCCGGACACCGTGTCGTTGCGGTCCAACCGCGCCGACACCAGCAGGCCGTGCGCCAGTTCCAGCTCCCTCACCTGCTCGCCGGCCTCCTGCAAGTAGGCGTCGTCGAGCTGCTCGGCCAGCACAGTGCACATCGTGCGCACAGCGTCCGACCTGGCGGTCCTGAGCAGCGCGTCGCTCACCCGCCGTACCCGGGCGACCGCGTCCAGCAGGCGCTTGAGGACCTCCACCGACCGGCGCAGGGTGGATTCCGGTCGCACCATGAACGTGCTGCGGTAGATCTTTTTCTCATCAGCGATCGCCTCGGAGGCGATCGTGTACAGGTCTGCGAACTCGTCAGGATGGGCCATCGCATCGGCCAGTACCGCGCGCCGGTGGCGCACGATGCGCGGCGCGGTGTCGGTGGCGGTGAGCACCTGCGCACACACGGCATACATCAGCGGGTCGTCGCCGGACATCGCACGTAGGACGACCGGCAACTCCAAATCAGCGACCAGGTCGGCCAGCAGGGGCGGTGTCTCGTCGTCGGGTGCGGCCAGGTCGCGGTCGGGGAAGAGCAAGTGCGGGCGCATCAGCTCACCGCCTGACGAATGTCGTCATAGGTCAGCCGGTGGCTTCGCGCGATCGCGGCCGCGTGGACTTTGCCGTCCGCGCGCTTGCGCACCACCTTGAACGTCCGCACAGCGTCGTCCGCAGGGTCGGTGGTACTCATCATGCTCACCACGTGCTCGTCCAGCCGGGTCAGGTCGTCCACGAACGTCACGTACACACCAAGGGCACCGGTGTCGATGACCTGCCGCAGAATGGTGGCACCGAGCGCGTACGCGTCAGCCAGCGAGGTGGAGCCGAAGGTCTCATTGAAGATCACGACACTGTCGCCGGTAGCATGTTCCAAAAGTGTTCTGGCACGGCGCAATTCGTCCTCCAGCTTTCCCGACAACGTCTCAATGGACTCGGCTCGCTCGAAGTGGGTGTACACCGCGTCGGGAAGGAACAGCGCCGCCTGGGCTGCCGGCACGGGCAGCCCGAGAGATGCCAGATAGTGCAACTGCCCGAACAGACGGGCGGTCGTCGTCTTCCCGCCCTGGTTCGGTCCGGAGATCGCCAGGATTTGCTCGGGCGGGGTGAGCTGAAGATCGTTGCTCACGCACCGTTCCTGGTCGCCGGCGCGCTGGCGTGCCAGCGCCACGTCACAGCCGGCGACGATGCGCTCGGCACGGTTCTGCCGGGACAGCCGCGGCAGCGTCCACTTCACACCCGCCGGCCGCAAGGTGCGCATGAACTCCAGGTACTGCAGGTAAAAGGCCGCCTCACGTTCGGCGTCCCGGTACCACTGCGGAAGGAACTGCGCATGTGTCCGGTGGAACGCCGCAACGTCCGCGAACAGGCGGGGAAACAATTGGCCGAGCATGTGCAGCACGGCCGTCTCGACACGATCGAGCTGGTGCGCGCCGCGGCGTTCAGCCGTGTCGTCGACCCCGGTCGGCGCGGAGAACCGCGCGAACGTCTCCAGCACGGACCCGGCGAAATCCGGTTCGTCACCGGGCGCGGCGACGGTGATCTTTCCCGCGTGTGTGTGGACCACGAACCGCACGTCATCCAGGCCCTGCTCCAGATGATCCGCCTCGTCCCGCAGCGCCTGGAACTCGCTGCTCGAGCGGTAGGCGCTCAGCCGATCACGCAGGTCACGCAGTCCGACGGACTGCAACGGTGCGGCATCCAGTCCCTGGCTTGCTGCAGTCACCGCATCGCAATGTGCCGCTGCCGCACCCAGGAACCACCGGTCTGCTTGCATCGGGTCGTACAGCTTCTCCGCCAAACGCGTCCGCACCGCGGCAGCATCCGCCACGAACGACTTGATCACCTCCGCGGTGGCGGCATCCTCCAAGTCCGCGAAAACCTCGTGCCGGTGACCGATCACGTCCAGGTCATCACTCGGACGGTCGAAGAACTCCTCGAACCGGTATTCCTCGCAGCCTGCGCTGATCGCTGCGAATACCTGGTCCAAATTCAGGTCGCCCAGCGTGTCGTCCGGTGGACGGCGACCGAGCGTGGCCGGGTCAGGGGAGACCGGATAAAGCAGCGTAGAGCGATTGCGGAGCATGGGCGTGGCTCACCTTCGTATCGATTGAAGGTGCCATCAGCCGCGAGGGCGGTTTGCGAGAACATCGCCGGCGGACTCCATCGCCGATTTCACTGTAACGCACGAAATGCCGCTCGGCACCCACCGTGCACGCGGCCGTGTCTCTTCTCGTTCCGTGATGCAGTGTGCAGTGAGTGCGCGGTCGCCCGTGCCGGTATGCGGCGGGTAGCGCTGCTGGTGTCCCAGTGATCCGTCTCTCGCGGACGCAATGCACCCACGTGCGAGTGGGGTCGACCGGGGACTTCTAACCCTTGCTCGCTGTGGTGGACAACCGTCGGCGAGTCAGCACCAGCAATGGGAGGGCGGCGAGCTGGACGAGCGCGGAGACCACGGCCAGTGCCACCAGGGACGTGTCGTAGAGCACGCCGAGCAGGATGCTGCCGACGAACCACGCGACGCCGAAGCCGGTGTCGAACAGCCCGAAGGCCGTGGCGCGCCGGTCGGCGGGCACGATGGTGGTGAGCACTGCCTTGATGATCGACTCCTGCGCGGCCATACCCAGACCCCAGGCAAGGATCCCGATCACGGCCAGCGGCAAGCCGCCGAGGAAGACCAGCGGTGCGTATGCGGCGGTCAGGACCGTCACGACGAGCACGGACCGCAGACCGACCCGGTCGAACACCTTGCCCAGGACCAGTGCGGCCACTGCCTCGGCGGCCATTGCCACGGCATACAGCACCGGTGCGACCGTGGAACCGACCATGCGCTCTTCGCTGAAATGCAACGCGATCAGCGGCCAGTCGGCGTAGCCGACCGCGATCAAGCCCATCGCGGCCAGGTAGAGCCAAAACGCCGGCGGGCGCGGTGCGCTGTCGGTCAGCTGGGCGGGTGCCTCAGCCTCCAGGTCCGCGGGGTTGGGGAACTGCCGCCAGGTGAACACCAACGAGAGCAGGGTCAGTGCGGCCGGGATGCCGAGCCAGGCGAAGGCAGACCGGTCACTTCCGTGCAACCACAGGACAAGGCTGACCACCAGCGGGCCGACCATCGCGCCACCGGCATCGAGCGCCTCGCGCACGCCGAACGCCCAGCCGCCGCCGAGTCGGTGTGCCGCATGTGCGGTCATCGCGTCCCGGGTCGGGATGCGGATCGCCCGCCCGACCCGTTCGGTGACGATCAGGGCCGCGGCGACCGGCCAGTTGCCGGATACCGCGAGCAATGGCACCACGGCCATCTGCAGGGTGTACCCAAAGAACGCGATCGCCCAATACCTGCCCGTGCGATCGGCCGCCCGCCCAGCGAACCAACGCAACCCGTAGCCGAGCAACTCGCCGCCCCCGGCGACGACCGAGACGACCAGGCCGCTGGCCCCCAGCGATCCGAGGAAGGGACCGGTAATGCTGCGGGCGCCCTCGTGCGTCATGTCGGAGAAGGCGCTGACGACCCCGATCAGCAGCACGAACCGCAACGCGGCGCGCCGGGCCAGCACCGGATGCGGACGGATAGGCACCGGGCGATCGGCGGGATCCTGCACGGTGGGCACCTCCGCGCTCCATGCGGCGCACGATCGCACGCCGCCGGTTCGAAAGTATCGCTCCCGACCCGGGAACGGTGGCAACGTCATCATGCTCACCGCAGCCGTTCACCTGCAGCTCTCAGGACCCTCTCAGCCAGGAAAGGATTAGCTGGCGGCTCGACGCGCCCAGCCGGGCGCACCGAACGAAAGGCCACACCTACCCTCATGTTTTCGGAGGCGCTGACGATCTCGACGTACGACGGGGCGCGCATCGACGGTTCGCTCTTCCGGGACGTCACCCAGTTCGCGCGACACACCCACTGGCTCAACACGGCAGCGGAAGCCTGGACCACCTACAGCATCGGCCTCTTCGTCATCCTGCTGCTGGTGGGCTGGTGGATTTCCCGCCGGTACGGGGACCGGCAGATGACGACGGCCCTGGTCGCACCCATCGGCGTCGCAGTGGCATTCCTGGTGACCGAAGTGATCAAGAACCAGTTCGGTGAACTGCGCCCCTGCCGTTCCGTACCGCACGCGTTCATCGTTGAAACGTGCCCTGCACCAACGGATTACGCCATGCCGAGCGGACACACCACGTTCGCAGCCGCTGTCGCGGTCGCCCTCTTCTTCGTGAACCGACGACTCGGTGTCATCGCCGCACTGCTGGCGATCCTCGAAGCCATTAGCCGGGTATACGTCGGCGCGCACTACCCGCACGACGTCATCGCCGCCATGGTCGTCGCGGTGGTCGTCGTGCTGATCACCAGCCCGCTGCTCTCTCGTCTCCTGCAACGGGTCGTCGGCAGAGCACGCCGCGGACCCTTACATGGGCTGCTGTCAACCCGCGGCGCCGGCTGAGGACGCCGAACGGGATCACGCACCACAGCTGACCGGACTGGGCTGCCAAGCCCCGGGTAGGGCAAGCCGGGCCTGGCTGTGCACGGTGCTTCCTTTCGCGGCGACGCACTCGAGTATCGAGCTATAGCACCTCGTGGTCCCTGTGCGGCCATTCACGTTCGGAAGGGCCTGTCAGCGGTGTGACGGCACCTCGTAGGCAGCCCAGGTGCCGCCGGCCCATTGTCGCCACCGGTCGGCGGTGCTGGTGCCGATGCCGAGCAGGTCGGCCAGGACCGCGGGCGGCAGCTCACGGGCCAGGGTCAGCAAGGTGGTGTTGCGGGCCTGGCGGGACCGGATCCCTGCCCGGCGCAGTTCATTCAGGAGAGCTTCGGTTCCGAGTCGTTTCCCGGGCCCTCGGCCGGGAAACAGCCACCTGTCTTCGGAGGTCTCGAAGCTGTTGGCGATGCCGCGCTCTGCCAGTGTGGAGATCGTGCCGGTGGCGGCGTGGCGCAGCACGGTCGCGATCGGCTCACTGATTTCGACGGCGTCAGTTCCGAGCCGCAGGGTGGTGGGCGGTCCCGGCGTGACGTGCGAGGCACGTAGCTGCACGATCGTGCTGGCGTGCTGTCCGTACATCAGCACCAGGGTGCCGGCCAGTCGGGTCCGGGGGCTGAGGGTGTGGTCGTGCAGGCAGCGGCGCAACAACTCCCATTGTTGGTCGGGGTCATTGAAGTCCATCGGGTCGTTCATCCGCGGCACGGGCAAATTCACCGATGACGCGAGCCGGTGTCGCGCCGCCCATCGCAGGAAGACCGACACGGAGATCGCGTCCGACCGGCGACGGGCCAGCCACTGATCCAGCACCGGCTGACGCAGGGACCCGATGTGTTCACCGCGTGAATGGAGTTCGTCGACCAGGCGCCGCGGCCCGTACAGCATGCCGCGGGCCAGGGTGCACGTTCGTTGTGGGTCACGGCCGGTCGCCAGCCGTCGCCGGACACCCGGCAGCACGTGCCAGTGGACGTACCGGGCGATAACCATCTGATCCTCACCAGGGGTGTGCTCGATCACCCGGGCGAACGCGGCTTCCAATCGCGCGAGGTATTCCTCGCGGGGCGGCAGCGCTCCGGCGGCCACCAGCAGCCGGCGCAGGTGTTCGACGCTGATGGCTCGGCCGCCGCGGTCGCCTGCTGCGGCATCCAATGTGTCGTGGTCGATCGGTACCTGTCCGTGTGCCATCCGGGTCAGCAATGTGGTGGCCGCGGGACTGCGCAGGAACCACTGCCGTAGCTGCGGAAAGTCGTGTGTGGCCGCCAACCGGACGATGAACGAATTCAGGCGCGGATCAACAGGTTCGGACACAGTCTCGCCGAGACGGGCGCGAACCCACTGCCGAGCGCGACAGAACAAGCACCGCGGCTGCGCCTTGGCCGGCAGGAGCGCGAAGATGCTGCGGGAGCATTGGCGACACTGGGCGCGAGCGGTGCCGCGACAACCGGGGCAGGCATCCTGTGTCGTCTTCGGGTCGTGTTCGCGGGGGTGGCCACAATCGACGCAGATCAGCTGCGGTCTCATGGCACAGGTCTTGCAGATCCGTTCCCCGGTGCGGCGGGTGCTGATGGCCTTGACGGTTTTGCCGCACCGGTCACAGGAGTTTCCCTCCAGCGCGCCGGCCGGTCGCAGCCCGACCGTCACGTCGGCCGCGCCGATCCCGAGCTCCGTGGCGGTGCGACGCACGTAGTCGCAACATCCGATGCAGGCGGGGCCGCTGGGACCATCGCGCAGGTTGCGGGAGGACCAGCCGCAGCGGACGCATGCCCTGGCGGGCCGCACCGGACGAGGCTTCGGAAGAGCGCGTGGCCGGCCCGCGAGCTCGCGGCGGTACCAGCACACCTTGCACACCAGTGCCCCCTTCTCGTCGTGTCCGCCCGGCGGGCGCTTGATCCCGCAATCCGCGCAGGGTTGATAGTTGCGGTTCCGCCAGCAGCTGCCACACAACACGGCACCGTCAGTGGTGAGCCCGCCGGTGGTCTTCCACTGGTCGCATACGTCGCAGAAGGTTGCCTCGTGTAAGACGACTGCCTGACTGCGACGGAATCGGGAATGACGGTGCGGGCGCGTCGGCCAGGCCAGCGACCGATACGTGCGGGTGCAGGTATCGCACAGGAAGTGCATGTTGTCCACGAGGGTCAGCGGGTGACGGACCCGCCGGCACATCCGACAGGTTGAGTCACCGTCGCCGTGCGGGTTACGTACCCGGGGCCGGATTGGCCCCGCCTGGGCGGCCATCCGCTCTTGGTCGTCGCACCAGTTCCGGCAAGCCGGGCGAGCCCGGCACGTCCCGCAGATGCTTGCCCGGACACGCCCCGGAAGCTGATGAACCCAGGTTGCTCACAGCATGCACAGGGCTCCTGTTTGCTCTTCTTCCAGCAGTCCTCGCATGTCATCTGCCCGGACGGCAGCCGGGTCTTGAACCGTCGCGACGAATTGCCGCACGATCCGCAGCGTGGGCGCACCACACCCGGGACACCGGCATCGACCAACGCATCCGTTAGCTGCTGCGTGGCACGCACACTGCGCGACGAGCCACTCGTCAGCAGAGACGGCTCGTCAAACAAATCCGCTGCGATCTGCCGCGCCGGTCCTTTCGGATGGCAGGCGCGAGCGACGACGGCCAGGACCACGGCTTCGTCGCTGGCGGGAACGGTCGTGACAACGACGGCGACGATCAGGCGGATGCATTGCTCTCGGACCGCGGTAGCGTCACCGGGTATGGGCGGCAGCGCAGGGCGCGGCACACCACGGGATCGGGCGCCCACTACTGGTCGGTGCGCCGCACGCTCACCCGAGCCGGCTTACGGGTCCGCCCGTCCGGGGTGGCGCGTGCCACCGGCGATACCCCGCCAGCGGCGTGACGCTTCGGCTTCTCCTGCGCGGCCCGCACCACCTGCACCAAATCCGCCGGGGTGCAGTCCAACGCGTCACACGCAGCGGCCAGCACGCGCATGTTCAACCGCTCCGGCACCTGGGTGACCAACCGATACACCTGGGTCGCCGACAAATGCACCCCGCGCGCCTCCAGCAACGGCACCAAGTCCGTGGTCGCGAACATGCCGCGAGAGGCCATCACCTCCCGTAGCTTCCAGGCGATCGTCACGTCCGTAGTCATCAGAATCCCTCCATGGAGCCGCCGGCAAGCTGGTCCAGCGAGGCGCGCAGCGCCTTGTTCTTGAAGTCGCTGCTCACCCCGGAATACAACGCAGTCGACCCGCCCCACCGGTGCCCGACCTGCTGCTGCACGAAGAACGGGTCGAACCCGTCCTCCAGCAAATGCGTCACATACGAATGCCGCAAGCAATGCAAGTGCAACTCGCTGGGCAACCCTGCGGCGTCACGGTATTCGGCGAACCGGCGACCTGCGTGCGCCGGACTCACCACCGCGCCACGCTCGGTCGGCCACATCCACCGCCCCGCCACGTCGCCGTACTCGGCACGGATCTCTAGCCATTCCTGTAACACCTGCGGCGCCCACGGCATAGTCGTCAGCACCGACCGCCGACGGGGATGGCCACCCCGGACCGCTTTGCCCCACCGCACATGGCAGACCCCGCAGCGGTCGAACTCGGGTGCCTTCGGATTCCGGTAGAAGTCAACGGTTTCCAACCGGGCCAGCTCCCGACGTCGCAGCCCGTAGGCGTACGCGATCTTGAACATCGCGGAGTCCCGCCACGCCGCCAACCAGCCCTTACGACCCGACTGACACGCAGCAGCGACACGTTCGTCCGCGTAATCAAACAGCTGCTCAATCTCGTCCCGGGTCAACGGGCGAACCGCCGGCGATGCCTCGACCTCCGCAACATGCGCGACCGTGTTCCACTCGTGACAGATCTGGACCGGATGCGTGCCGAACCGTTCCCAGCACAGCTCGCCCCACCCGTACGCCGGATCGGTCACGTACTCGCAATATTTCCGCAACGCTGCCTGATACCCCCGGATCGTCGTCAATGCGCGGCCACGATCCCGCAGGTCCGAGGACCACGACTCCAAGTCCTCCGCGGTCCACGCCCACGGGTACTCGCCGGTGAACGACATGAACCGCCGCACCAGATCACCGCGGTTCTTCAGCGACAGCGCCGCCAAACCGCGCGACTGTCCCTGCGCCCGCCACCCGGTCAGCATGCCTTCGAACACTGCATCCTCCGGCCGCAGATGCACCACCGACGAATCGAACACGACCAGCGCAACAGCCCGATCCTCACCCACCACCCGCACCTCCTCAGAAGGAGGATTCTTACATCAGATGCAATGTCTCCACAAGGCTTGCCCTTGGGCCGTTCTCGATACCGACTAACCCAGATAGGCTCGAGGCGCCTACGAACAGCGTTGCCGCAGTGCGAGTTCCGCATAATGCTGCGAATGCCCACCAGTTGCAATTCGGTGTCTTTGCTCCAGCAGATGATGAGGACCTGGCGGGGGACGTCGTGAGGGTGGCTGCCGTCGCGGACCATGCGTGCCGGGTCGTTGTCGGCTCCGGCCAGGTCCGTTCCCGACGTGACTGCCCCATGGGAATCCGGCCTCCTTCGCGACATCGAACAAATTTACTACCAGTGCCCTCCCTGCGAAGTCGTGCCGCATTTCGTGAGCGTGAACACGCCTCAGGCTCCTTCCGGTCAATAGGGCCAGCCGCAGCTGGCCGTCCGGAGGTAGCGATGACATACAACAAGCAATGGGAGGTCGGTTGGCAGCGCGACCGCGCACGAGGCATCAAGCGCTACGTCGACGCCGAACCCACCCGGGAAAAGCTGCAGAGCTTCATCGATGCCAGCGTGCCGTTGAGAACCCTCAGCCGCGCAACCGGGATCAGCGACACCGGAATCAGCAACATCGTCGCCGGCCGCAACTCACGCGTCCAGCGATCCACGGCCGAGCGGGTCGACCGGCTCAAGTTTGCCGACATCTACTCCCAGGCGGAGGGCATGGTCCCTCGTGTCGGGGCAGTCCGGCGGGTCGAGGCGCTCCTGGCACTCGGCCACAACCACGCCGCCATCGCGGCCGCCGGCGCACGAGACACCAGCATGCTGCTCTACAGCCCGGGGGAGCTGATCACGGCCGGCCGATGGCAGCAAGTCCGCGACGCCTACGACAAGCTCAGCATGACCCCAGGAGACTCCCCGCTGACCCGCCAGCGGGCCGAGAGCCGCGGCCTTGCCCCGCCACTAGCCTGGGACGAAGCCGACATCGACGACCCTGCGGAAAAGCCTCACCACCAGGTGCCCGCCGGCGAATCGAACGTCGTCGACATCGTGGCGGTACAACGGGCGATCACGCGTCAACTACCAGACACCAACCTGACAAAGGCCGAGCGGCTGGAAGTCGTTCGAGCGATGGCGTCGATCGGGGCGTCGGACCACGAGATCAGTCTGCATACCGGCGTCAGCGACCGAACCGTGCTGCGCGACCGCATGGAGTTCGGCATCGAAAGCCGTTGGGGGATAACGCCATCCGCGGCGCACTGGGACCTCATGGAAGCACGGGGCGCCACCCGTCGGAGCGACTCTGCCGGCCGGGACGCGGAACGCAAATCCATCACCCCCACGCCAACACTTGACCAGCAGCACGGGATCGCGCGATGACCATCACGCAAACCACGCGCGCGGCCGCCGCGGCCTTGGTCGCGAACTCACTCCGCAGCGGCGAATGGTTCGACCTGCCGCTGCCAGGGGAGATCCCCGGACCACCCCTGCTCGACGGCCTACCGCACGGGGTACACATCGGCGACGGTGACGTGTCCTTCGGCCCCATCCGAGGGCAACGGGATGAAATGACCATTCAGGGGCCGTCCGGTTTCATCAACGTCTGTGCGCAGGACGGCCGCCACTGGATCGAGCTTGTCGGTAGGACGCACCACGAACTCGGACTGCACGAACCGTGGGCGGTCCGAACCGACCTTCACGGGGCCGCCGACCGGCTCGGCATGCCGGCGGCGGACCTCGCTCCGTTGCTCCAGCGGGCAGGCACGGCGCTGCTGCGGGCACGAGCCGAACTCGACGGAGCACTGTCACCCAACCGACCCAAGCAACGGGAGACGAACATGGCCGAGCAGAACATCGACGCAGCGCCGTCGTACCGAGACACGTTGCGAATGAACCCGACGGAGGCGCTGAAGATGGGCGTCGAGGGCACCGACCGGACCGCGGACAACGAGAGGCTGCGGTGCGCCCTGAACGTGATCACCCAATACGACGCGGCCGACGAGCGGGCCTTCGCTGCCGCGAGGGGTTCGGGCAGTCTGCTCGACCCATCGGTTCCCGAGCCGCAGGCGGCCAGGCTGCTTGTGCTGCACGGAGGGAATGTCTCGGCCGCCGCGAACGATCCGGGCTTCGAACGGCTGGTTGCCGCCTACGAGGGCCTCCTGCCCGGCCACGAGATCGTCAACGACGAAGACGGGCTCCGCGAGGAATACGTCGACCCGCTCGCTGTGCCGGGCAACAAGGAGTGGCTGGCCGAGCGAGTCGCCGAACTACGGCACGACCTCGGTGCGCCGAGCACGGTGGAGAAACCGGTCGACCCCGTAGCTCCCGAGCCGGGGCCGGATCATCAAGACCTGTACCACACGTCCGGCGCCGGGCAGGGGGTGTCCGTCGACGCTGCCGCCGCGGAACAGGCGAAGATCGACGCGCAGGACGTCGCGGCCGCCACGTTCAACCCGGAGGCGATGGACGCCGTCGCAGACGGGCGCCTGGTGGTGATGGAGCCGTCATACGGCGGGGCCCTGGAGAACTCGGACGTGGTCGTGACCGGGGCTGCTACGGGACACGGCGATGTGTTGGTCAGGGTCGACGCCGACCACCAGGTGCACGCGGACCTGCACTTGGCGGGCAGGAGAGTGCTTGACGCGAACCCGGCGCAGGTCGCCGACACGCTTCAAGTCGATCAGGAAACCGCGCGCCAGACCGTGTTGGCGGCAGCCCATCAGCTGCAGCGAGGGCAGATCGCCTACGAAGCACGCGGAGACGTTGACGCCGCAGTGGCGACGTTCGACCAGCAGCGGGGGCAACAGGCCAGGGAGTCGTTGCGCTGGGGGAGCGGGCCGACGAGTCAGGGTGATCTCCAGGACGCAGCCCGGCACTTCCCGAGCGACCTCGCAGAAGCAAGGGCGATCTCCGGTCGGCGCCCCGGTCGCCGACCGGACGCACCGCCTCCGGCCCCTGGTCGCTCCGGTCCACAGCCACCCCCGTTCTGACGGCTGGTGATTTGCCATGGACACCCGAGAGCTGGTCGACCAAGTCGAGGCATCGCTGGCGCAGGCGCAGCACTTCCTCGGCATCGCCGACTACGACACCCAATCGGCGACCGCGGGGGCGCAGCGTCGAGCCCTGGAAGGCACGCCGCTACCCGGCATGGTTGCCGCCCACCGGGACGCCGCGGCTGAGGCGTATGACGCGCTGCAGCGTGGCAGCGAGCACGTCAACCATGCGTATGCCGGCGTTATCGCGTTGACGAAGGCGCCGCACTTGGCCGACGAGAATCATGACTGGGTCGTCGGCACCCTGGCCAGTGTCGTGGAGGCGATGGTCGCTGCGGGCAAGGCCACCCCCAGCCTCGAGGCCGGAACGACACACCTGTTCGCCGCCAACAACCCGGCCGCGGATCCGCGCAGAGTCAGCAGCCAGCTCGTGAAAGCCCGTGACGAGCTCAGTCTGGCGATACCACACGTATCAACGGCCGCCCGGGTGGTCGACCAAGCAGCCGCCCGCCACAGCCCAGACACCCAGGTAGGCCCGGCGCAGCCGCTGGCACGCGCACAGACCCCGGCAGCAGATGGCCGTGCCCACCACAGCTGCCACACAACCGGCAGGGCCCAGGCGCTGAAGCCGGTCACCGAGTTGTTGTCGCACTCATAGGAGATAGGAGAAGGAACCATGCGTAGTGATTGCCCCGACGGCAGCTGCCGTGACGAGGTCCTCGCGGTGGAAGCGGAGGAGCGAGACCGCCGCAACGCCGAGCTGGAGGAAGCTCGCGCGGCACAGCGCGCGGCCGTGGCCGAGCAACATCCGTGGGCGTACGACGAGACCGCGGCATACTACGGACGGCCGCGGTAGGACGATCCGAAACCAGCCGAAACACGCAGAGAGCTGGGCAGCCCCGAGGGCCTGCCCAGCTCCCGGGCGTTTCCGGCCCAGCGCCCGTTTCAGTTCGCAGTCCCGGTGGGGACCAGGGTCAACTCCCGCACCTTCGGCGGCCGGCCGCCTGCCTGCAGATCGTGCACCCGCTGCAAGGCCTTGGGGTCACGGGCGTTCGGCCGCAGCACCTCGGCGAGGCTGGCACCGAACTCGTGCTCGAGCACGAACCGGTCGCCGTGGCGTTGCACGAGCAACTGCTCGCGGCGTTCGCACCACGGCACCAGGTAGGTGATCGCGACGATTCCGGCGGTCAGCAGCCCGAAGAGCGAGTGTCCCTCGGCGATTCCCTGCACCGCGGCCGCGGCGGCGGTGACGAACCGCAGCCGCCAGGCCAGCGACACCAACGGGAGCACCGACAACGCCTCCGCGGCCGCGCGGCAGATCGCCCGGACCGCCACCCACGGCAGCGTCCAGAACCCCATGGCAGCCTCGAAACGTCGAACTCCCAGGCCGAGCGCATGCGTGAGGATCGCCGCAGCATGCTCGTCGGAGAAACCGCCGGTGCGTGCGGCGCGCACCATCCTGGCCGAGACGATCAGCGTGTGCCGGCCGAACCGTGCCGCATAGACGCCACCTGCATCGCTGACTCGCACGTCGACGTCGCCGGCGACACCGTGTTCGCGCAGGACCGCGAACACCGGCTTCAGCGAGGCAACCTCGTAGCCGTGCGGCTGCCGCGCACCGGCCAGCACCAGCGCAGCGGTCGCCTCGGCCCGCCCGCAGAGCAGGACGACCACGACAACGACACCGGCGGCGAATATCGGCAACGCGATCAGACCGGGCAGGACGGCACCGACGATCACGACCAGGACCGTGCTGGTTGTCAGCGCGGCCAGCGCCGGCACGGCACGCACGGCAGTTCCTCGCACGCTCATCACGTTCTCCTCCACCTCGAGTGGTGCATTTCCTTCAACGTTCACGATCGGTGATCGCCAACAGCCCTCGTCGCGCCTCTTGAGGGTGAAGCCAGTCTCACGCACCTCACAGACACCGCGGCGGAGTTATCCACAGGCCTGCCGACGGTGGCAGCTGAGACAACCGCAGATCTGGCTGGATGAGGCAACCACCGACGACGAGGAGCACCACATGCGAACCCCTGAGGTCCTGCACCTGGACACCGACGAAACGATCACGGCGATTGCGCGGTTGCTGCGCGAGGCGGCTCAGCAAGCGTGGAAGCGTGCCGACCGCGAAGGCCCCAACTCGTCCTGGCACGGGGTGGCGCTCGGCATCTTCGTCGTGGCCGCACGGGCGAGCGAGTTCGTCCCGGTCGACGTCGACCCCGTCGAACCGGTCCCGCCGCAGGAGGACATCGGCCAGCTGGTCTGCGCGGCCGACGGTCTGGCACTCGATCTGCCCGTCGACGGATCCTTGCCTGGGATCTCCGAGCTCATCGTCGCACTGACCGACCTGCGCCGAGAGCTCACGCAGTGAACCGGGACGAGCGCAGCGTCGGCGAACTTCTCCTGGACGCCGACTTTCAGGCCCGCACCCTGTTGCTGGACGTCGTTGGCGACGACGCACCAGCCCTGCTGCGCACGTGGGGCGAAGTGGTGCAGTCGGCGGGCGAGCTGTGGGCCGGCCTGCCGCAGTTGTCCGCCAGCCCGGCGGACGGCGCCACGATGCAACGCCTGGAGACGATGGCGCGCGGTATGCACCGACACCAACTGGCGCGCGACTGGCCAGGCTCGGGTGAACTCGATCAGCGACTCCTTGGAATCGCCGAAAACTTCGTGAGGGCAACGGAACTCGTGGACGGCCGAGACCACGCACGCGATACGTGGCCGCCGGCGGTGCGCGCCGACGTCGACGCGGTGAAGATGCGCGTCATGCACACCCTCTACGTCGCCGCCCACGGCGTCGGTGTTGCGGTGCAGCAGCACATTCAGGACACCGAGGACCGTTTCGGGAGCAAACCGAGCCTGATCAACCGAGCCATCACTCGAGGACGCGATGCGGCTGCCCAGCTGGTGGCTTTTGAGCAGCTCGCCGGTGCCCACGTCGGGACGCGGTTCGCGCAGGTCATGCGCGGCGAGCACCGACACGCGGTCGGTGCCGGCCGGCTGCACCAGGCGATGGCGGCATGGGACGTGCAGGCCCACCGTGCGATCGCCGCCGCACCGACAGCCACCCACCTGCACCTGGTGGCACGCACCCAAGCATTCCTGAGCGCAGCGACAGCGCACCTCCTGGATGCGGCCGTCCAATCCCAGCATCTGGAGACCGGAAGTTTCCAGCAGCAGCTCAGACCCGCGCTCGAGTCGACGCACACGTCCTGGAGCCTGATCGCACGACGATGCGAGCAGTTAGCCGACCGTCGAGATCGGCCGGACGCCACGCTCGTGCGCGCGGCCGGAGAACTGCGCGCGGCCATCACCGAAGTCGGATACGACAAGACAGCATGGGCAAGCCCGTCGACGATCGCCTCGCGTGTCGACCTCGACGACACCGTGGCGACCTTGCACCAAGGGATCGCGGCTGCCGTCGAGGCCGCGGTGATGACACGCGACGCGTTCAACGACAAACGGATGAGCGGGTCCGCCCGCGGCATCGCCGACTGGCAGCACGAGTTCCTCGAAACCGCGACCACGAACGGTGTGCCGGCGCCGGTTGCCTCCTGGGTCGACGCCGGTGACATCGCCCATGGCCGACGTGTTCCGCTGTCACGAGCGGTCAGGGCAGCGTTGGACGACCTGGCCGAGGCCGTCACTGACGACACCCGGCGCACGATGGCCGCAGCATCCGGCATCCGGCAGACGGTCACCATGGCAACGGCGTCCGCGACCCCTACCCGAGACAAGGCACCGACGCCGTGGGTGCAGCCGGTGGGTCCACAGCGTGGTCCCACCCTCTAGAACACCAACCGGCAACTCGATAAAGTCAGATAAAAGTAACGTTTTATCGGAAATTATCTGGGAGGACCCGATGCAACCCAGTCCCTACACCCCGGGTGAGGTCGCGCGCTCCGTGCCCGGTCGCTCGGTGCCCTTGGGCCAGATCGAAGAGCGGCTGGCCTACCTCAGCGACCTGCAGCGGCTCGTCGGGCGCATCCGCGTCGACCAGGGGCCACGTGGGGTCGGCAAGACCTCACTGTTGCACGAAGCCAGCCTGATGGCGACACGGCGAGACATCCTCACGATCTGGGTGACCGCCGGCGAAGCGAGCGGGCTGGCGACCTCGATCGCTCGTGAGATTGACCGTGCGACAGGGGAGTGGTCAGGTCGACGCGACCTCACCGAACGACTCAGAGGCCTCGACGTCGGCCTGCAGGTCGGTGTTCCCGGGGTGGCGTCCGTAAAGGCCAGCTGGAAGCCCGACGACCTACCCGACGCCGGGCCGCCAGCCGGAACGCGGGAATTCGAGGACCTGCTCGTCGCGACCCACGCGGTTGCCGTCGAGCATGGCAAGAAGGGCCTGGTGCTGTTCGTCGACGAAATCCAGGACGCGGATCTGCTCAGCTTGAAGCTGCTCGGCTACGGGTGGCAGGACTTCCAACGAGAGCGCCCGGATCTGCCGGCCGCGGTGTTCGCGGCCGGGCTGCCGAGTAGCAAGCAGGTCATCAACGATGCAGTGAGCCCGTCCGAACGTTTCGCATTCAAAACCCTGGGGGGCCTGTCCGCGGACGCGGCGATGATCGCCTTGGCCGGTCCGGCGCGTGAACTGGGCGTCGAGTGGGACCACGACGCCGTGCAACTGGCCGTCGACTACACCAAGGGCTACCCGCACGCCGTGCAGCTGCTCGGATCCTACGCGTGGGAGGCCGCCGCTCTGCCCGACCCCGGTGCCCGAATCACCCGCGATCACGTGCGAGACGCGATCCAACACACGGACGACGACCTGCAAGAGCTATACGACTCACGGCTGAGCCGGATCCGGGTGCCGTCCGAGCGCGACTTCGTCCGCGTGATGTCAGCACTCGGCGACGGCCCGATACACCGCAACGCGATCGCCCACGAGCTCGGCCAGGCGACGACCTCAATCAGCAGCACCCGCCAAGCGCTACTCAACGCCGGCGTGATCGAGGAAGCCGGCCGCGGCTACCTGCAGTTCACCGTCGACGGATTTGCCGCGTTCGCACGGCAGCACTTCGGATTCTCAACTGCTGCGGAGCGACTGAAGGAGGAACCGAACGAGGACTCGTAGATCACAGTCACTCAGCCGATCACACTCAGCCTGCGTCTGCGACGCACCACGCTCACGGACGCCTGATGGTTGACTCGCCTGCGCCCGCCCGGTGATCGCAGGTGTCTGTTGCGTCCACGAATACGCCAGTCACCGGTCCGCTGCCGTTCAGTCGCGCCCGGAGCCGCATGGGTGTGGCATCCAGCAGGCGTCGTGGCCGCGACGCAACACTGAGCCCCGCATGCGTGGTGTTGCGGTGAACACTGACGTCGCGTCAGATCGCCCGGATTGCCCGGATTGCTACTCAGCAGCAGTCGTGTTCACGTCAACGCTCTGGACGACGGTGATCGCCGCCGGTCGCCGGAGGCGGGGTCGGCCGGCGACGAGTCGACTTCGGAGCGTCGAGATCCGCTCGCCTCCCATATACCTTGCTCTCCGGATCCGGCGTCGACCATCCCGCCGGATCGACCCCCGCCGACACCGCTAGACCGATGAGGTTGGCCAATTCGTAGCGCCCCGGAACCTGTTCGATCGCGAGCCGGGCCTGCATACCGTCACCGCCCAACCACATGCTGAACGCCGCCAGCGATGCGGCCGGAGCGCGGGCGTCCTCGGGGCTTCTTCGCATGATCTCTTTCCACAGCGCGGCATTCGGCGCCGCAGTATCGCGCGTGATCTCCGTGAATGCGTGATCACGCAGCGGGATGACCTGGACGTCACACAGAAGCCGTGCCGTTGCTTCGATGTCCGGCATCTGCCCCGTGGCAACGAAGTGCACGATGGCGTGGCTCATCCACCGCTGCTCCCGTCGTAACGACCGCATGTCTTGCGCCGCCGCCACCGCGTGCTGCGCAGCAGCGTTCATGGAGGCCGACAGATCGGCACAGACCACTGGCTGGAACGATGCGCGCAGTTGCTCCATGGAGTCGTATGGCTGGGCGTGACCGTTTCGGATGAACTCGACTGCCACACGATCCCGATCGGCCTGGGAGACGGTCCCAACATCACCGCTGTCGAGCTGAACCCAGTTGTCACCGTCGGTGGCAACACGTGACCACACCTCTGCGCCATTGTCCTGAAGAAGCTGGGCCATCGCCGCAGATGACGCTTCAGCCTGCGCATGATCGGCGAACGCGACGATCGCGACCCCAACGCCGCCGTATGGCTCGAACCGACGTGCCTCGCTCTCCCACAAGTGTTGCTCGGGAATCTGGACGACCATCGCCGGAGACCGTCTTCCGGCCCCTTCCAACGGGATCACAACGAGGGAGTTCTCGGGGCGAGCACCGAGCAGGTGAGGCATCAACGCCACCAACCGACCATGGTTGATCAGGACTTCCTTCTCACTCATCACACGCTTCTCTCATGCGGGACTCTCGGAAGGTGCGTTTGCTGCACCCATAGCCCGAAGCCGCCATCGATATGTGCACGCTCAGCGCGGCGCGAATCGACGAAAAACCACTAGAAGGCAACATCAGCTCTGCCCGCTCCGACTACACGGAAGCGCTGCGCCCGTGCTCTGGACGCCTCGTTGTGCTGTCCGATAGACGACGACGTGGACGGACGGACCGCGCCGGGGGCCCGCAAGAGGACCAACAAGCGCGACGCCTCGAGGACGTGGACGGACCGGACGACGGAAGGCAGGTCCCTTTGCCTGCTGTCGTGTAAGCGCCAGCGCAGCCTTTCCGCCCTTGGTGATACGTAACAGCGGCACTCGCAAGTACGCCTTGCACCGGTCCGGGGGCCATCCCCGTGGCGTGCCAGCGCTGGCGCCGTGGTCGTTCTGGAACCGGCAGAAGGTGACGCACCATGACTCCAAGACCCTCGTCAGATGGCGTTCGGGAGACGCTCCTCGCAGCCCAACGACTCGATGGATACGTAGGGCAGCGAACTGCCCGGGCGGCGGTGCGTACATACAGGCGCAACTCGAAGGTGGTCGTTCGGATCCTGGCCTCCCGGGAGACGACGGCGACTTCGTCGGCTGATGGAAGGTCGCGGCGACCGTTATCGCTGCACGGCTGGCGTTGACTATGCCAAGCAATAACCGGGCGCCGGGGTCCGCACGAGACGGGTGCCTGCAGCATCAGGAAATGGCGCACGTGGATATCCCGCGCCGTGGCACGCACCGATCTCCTTCCTGCACCACACCTCGTGGCAATGACCAGCTCACGCTGAGACTGGATTCGCTACCGTCGGACTATGAACTGCCTGACGAAACACTGGCGGAGCTGGCTCGGATCATCCACCGGCTCCACGCTCAACACGCCCACGGCGCGGCATGAGTAGGTCGTTCGCGTTCCTCGGGCGAGTCAGCACGGAGGACAACCAGGACCCTGAGGCGTCTCGCGGCTGGCAACTGCGGCGGGCACGACAGACCATTGAACAGGTCGGCGGTGTCATCGTCACCGAATACTTCGATATCGGCCAGTCCCGCTCAATCCCGTGGAAGAGGCGTCCGCGCGCGGCAGCGCTGCTCGAGGACATCAAGAGACCTGGCCGCCAGTTCGATGCCGTCGTTATCGGCGAGCCACAACGGGCGTTCTACGGCAACCAGTTCGGGCTGACCTTCCCGGTCCTGACCCATTATGGAGTCGAGTTGTGGGTGCCGGAGGTCGGCGGCCGGATCGACCCAGGATCCGAAGCGCACGACATGGTGATGACCCTGTTCGGCGGCATGTCGAAGGGGGAACGTACTCGGGTCCAACTTCGGACGAAGGCATCGATGATGGATCTTGCGCTGAAGGGCGATCGGCACATGGGAGGCAGACCGCCGTACGGGTACCGCCTTGTCGATGCTGGCCCGCATCCCAATCCTTCGAAGGCGGCCGACGGCAAGCGACTACACCAACTCGACGTCAACCCGGATACGGCCCCCATTGTGCAGCGAATATTCTCTGCCTTTGCTTCTGGACAGTCGCTGCGGACCATCGCAGACGCATTGACCAGAGATGAGGTGCCAAGTCCGTCAGCCTACGACCGGGTCCGCAATCCCCATCGCGATCCGACAGGATGGTCACACTCAGCGGTGCGTGCGATCTTGGCGAATCCGAACTACAGCGGATACCGCGTGTGGGGTAAGCAGCGGAAACAGGAGTCGCTCATCGACCCTGACGACGTCGCGGCGGGCAACGTGACTCGAATGCGTTGGAACGATCCGGCGCAGTGGGTCCGTGCTAGTAGGCAGACCCACCCAGCGATCATCGGCAAGGATCTGATGGACGAGGTCCACGAACGGCTCGAAGTGCCCGGCGGCCTTGGTCGCCGGCCCAGGGTCGCCAAGTACGACTACCCACTGCGCGGCATCCTGTTGTGCGGGATCTGCGGCCATCGAATGCAGGGCGCTGTGCACTCGCGCGTGCGCAAGGATGGAAGTCGCCGGACGTTGTACCGCTGTGATCTGAGGCGTCGGCGCTCACTGCCAGAAGGAGCTTATGGAGGCCACCCTAAGTCTCTGTATGTCGACGAGAACGTCATGGTCAAGGGGTTGGACACGTGGATCACTTCGTTGGCAACCCCCGAGGCGCTCTCGAAGGTGGTCCGACCTGAGTCCGATCACGGGGGACGTGCCGCAGATCTGCGAGCACAGATCAAGGTCCTGGACAAGAAGATCAGCTCGCTCGTAGCCACTGCAGAGGCCGCTGACGAGGTGGCGGAGCTTTCGGCGATGATCAGTACGCGCAGTCGCGAGCGCAAAGCACTGAAGAACAAGTTGGCCGGGATGCTTCGGGAAGGTCCAACGGATCAGGACATCGCGTCGATGGCTACCGCTCTCGGAGGCGTCGCAACAGTGTTGACACTGGCTACCGCCGAAGAGAAGGGGCGTCTGTACCGGTCCCTGGACATCATGCTCACCTACCACCCGGAAGAGCGATGTGTAGAAGCATCTCTGGCCCTGCGCAGTGCACAGGGCCAGAGCTCCGACCAAGGCACTGGTCGGGATAATGCGTGTCCGGAGGGGGACTTGAACCCCCACCCCCGTTAAGGGACTAGCACCTCAAGCTAGCGCGTCTGCCATTCCGCCACCCGGACAAATGGGTGCGTCAACCGGTCGGAGCCGCCCGGCCAACGAGCGGAAACACTAGCACGCACCGACAGGTTTCCCTCAATCGTCCCACGCACCACCGGGGAGCGTCACCCGGCCGCTCAGACGTCCAGGCCGAAGTCGCGGATCACGCCGGCCAGACCGCTGGAGTAGCCCTGGCCGACCGCGCGGAACTTCCACTCGCCGCTGTTGCGGTAGAGCTCGCCGAACACGAGCGCGGACTCGGTGGCGGCGTCCTCGCCGAGGTCGAAGCGGGCGCCCTTTTCGGAGTTCGTCGGGTCGTCGGCATCGAAGACCCGGATGTAGGCGTCCGACACCTGGCCGAAGTTCTGGCCGCGAGCATCGGCCTGATCGATCGATGCGACGAACGCGATGCGCTGCACGTCGGGGGAGACCTGACCGAGCGAGATCTTGATCTGCTCGTCGTCACCTTCGCCCTCGCCGGTGCGGTTGTCGCCGAGGTGCTGGACGGCGCCGTTGTCGCCGGTCAGGTTGTTGTAGAAGACGAAATCGGCCTGCGTGCGCACCTTCCCGGTGTCAGCCAGCAAAAGCGCGGAAGCGTCCAGGTCGAACTGCGCTCCGTCGGTCGTGCGCGGGTTCCAGCCCAGGCCGACCATCGCGGTCGACATACCCGGCGCTGCCTTCTCCAGCGAAATGTTCGCGCCCTTGCTCAGATTGACCGGCATCTGTCTTCCTCCGTGTGGTTCGGGTGTGCAGACCTTGACGCTAGCGCGTCGACGCAGGTTCCGTCGCCTGGCTCGGACCGGCACCGTATGTCGCACCCCCGCGGCAGACTGCTCCCATGCTGTTGCACGAAGTCGTCGTCACGTCCGCGGCGATCCGCGCCACCCGCTCGCGCCTGGCCAAGCGAGACGCCGTCGTGCACCTGCTCCAGGCCGCGACCACGCACGAAGTGCCGCTGGTTGCGGCATACCTCGCCGGGGTGTTGCCGCAACGCCGGATCGGCGTCGGCTGGCGAGGTCTGCGGACGGTCGCACCAGCCGCCGCCGCGCCGCAGGTCACCGTCACCGAGCTCGACTCCGCCCTGTCCGAGATCGCGGCCGTGCATGGCTCCGGCGCCACTGGACGCCGTGCCGGGCTGCTGGCCGGATTGTTTGCGCGGCTCACTTCCGACGAGCAGCGTTTCGTCGGAGGCCTGATCCAGGGCGAGCTGCGACAGGGCGCCGGCGACGGCGTGATGCTGACCGCGATCGCCGCAGCGAGCGGTGTGCCCGAAGCGGCGGTACGGCGGGCGGTGATGCTCGCCGGCTTCGCGGCACCCGTCGCGGCTGCCGCCATGGACGGCGGCGTCGATGCGGTCGCCGCGATCGGACTGGTCGTCGGCCGGCCGGTGCGGCCCATGCTCGCGGACAGCAGCCCTGCGGTCGGCGACGCCGTCGACCCCGCGCGCGAGCAACAGATCGAGACCAAGCTGGACGGCATCCGCATTCAGGCGCACAAGGACGGCGACGACGTGCGGCTGTTCACCCGCAGCCTGGAGGAGATCACCGACCGGCTGCCGGAGGTGGTGGAGATCGTGCAGGCAATGCCCGCCGACCGGCTCGTGCTCGACGGCGAAGCAATCGCGCTGACCCCCGAGGGACGCCCGCTGCCCTTCCAGGTCACCGGTGCGCGCACCGCGAGCAGCGCTGACCCGGAGCGCTTGCGCGCCGAAACCCCGGTGACACCGAAGTTCTTCGACCTGCTGCACCTGAACGGGTGCGACCTGATCGATGCCCCGCTGCGTGAGCGGCAACGAGCCCTCGCCGACCTCCTGCCGCCGGAGTGGAGGATCGATGCGTCCGCGATCGAGTCAGTCGCAGGCGCCCAGCGGTTCTTCGATGATCGTGTTGCGGCCGCCCACGAAGGCGTCGTCGTCAAGGACCTCGACGCGCCATACGCCGCCGGCCGCCGGGGCGCGGGCTGGATCAAGGTCAAACCGCGCCACACGCTCGATCTGGTCGTACTCGCTGTCGAGTGGGGGAGCGGGCGACGTCAAGGTTTCCTCTCCAACATCCACCTGGGCGCCCGCGACCCCGCAACCGGTGGATTCACAATGCTCGGAAAAACTTTCAAGGGTATGACGGACGAAATGCTGCGCTGGCAGACCGCGCGTTTCACCGAGCTGGCGACCGATCAGGGTGACTGGGTGGTGCACGTCCGGCCCGAGCAGGTCGTCGAGATCGCCTTTGACGGGCTGCAGCGTTCCTCGCGCTATCCAGGCGGTCTCGCGCTGCGCTTCGCGCGGGTGATCCGCTACCGCGACGACAAGTCTGCCGAAGAAGCCGACACCATCGACACGGTGCGGACGCTGGCCGGGGGCTGATCGACGACGCCACTCGTGGCAGGCTGGTCGGTATGACGCGAGCAGTGGACAGCGAGCAGGTCACGGCGGAGGACGAGGTCGTCCGCATCACCCAGGAGCTGATCGGCTTCGACACCAGCAACTACGGCGACGGCAGCGGACCGGGGGAGCGCAAGGCGGCCGAATACGTCATGCAGGAGCTGACCGAGGTCGGGCTCGACCCGGTGCTGCTGGAGAGTGAGCCCGGCCGCTCGTCGGTGCTGGTGCGCATCGAGGGTGCCGACTCCGACCGAGGCGCCCTCGCGGTGCACGGGCACCTCGATGTCGTGCCCGCGAATGCCCAAGATTGGCAGGTCGATCCGTTCGCTGCCGAGATCAAGGACGGCTGCGTCTGGGGCCGCGGCGCGGTCGACATGAAGGACATGGACGCGATGATCCTGTCCTGTGTCCGCGAGCTGGCCCGCACCGGCCGCAAGCCCGCCCGCGATCTGGTCGTCGGCTTCTTCGCCGATGAAGAGGCCGGCGGCGAGAAGGGCAGCCATTGGCTGGTCGACAACCACCCCGAGCTCTTTGAAGGCGTGACCGAGGCAATCAGCGAGGTCGGCGGCTACTCGGTCACCTTCGACGGCGTCGCCGGGCAGCAACGCGCCTACCTGCTGCAGACCGCCGAGAAGGGCATCGCCTGGCTGCGGCTGCACGCGCACGGCCGGGCCGGGCACGGCTCGGTGCCCAACGACGACAACGCGGTGGTGCGTCTTGCCGAGGCCATCGCGCGTATCGCCGCGCACCAGTGGCCCCGCGAATACATCGCGACGGTGCGGCAATTGCTCGACGGCCTGAGCGAGTTGTCCGGCGTCACCTACCGGGACGACGATCTCGGACCGCTGCTCGCCAAGCTCGGCGGCGCGCGCGGATTCGTCGAAGGCACGCTGCGCGACACGGCCAACTTCACCATGCTGGACGCCGGCTACAAGCACAACGTCATACCGCAGACGGCGTCGGCATCACTGGACTGCCGCTTCCTGCCCGGCCACGAAGACGACCTGATGCAGACCGTCCGCGAACTCGCGGGGGAGCACGTCGAGGTGGAGGTGCTGCACCGCGACATCTCGCTGGAGGCGCCGTTCGACGCGCCGCTGGTCGAGTCGATGAAGCGCGCCCTGCTCGCCGAGGACCCGGACGCGGCGATCCTGCCCTACTGCCTGTCCGGCGGCACCGACAACAAGGCGCTGCGCAAGCTGGGCATCACCGGCTACGGATTCGCGCCGCTCCAACTCCCGGCCGACCTTGACTTCGCACCGATGTTCCACGGCATCGACGAGCGTGTACCGCTCGCATCGCTGAAGTTCGGTGCCCGCGTGCTCGGGTCGTTCCTGCGGGACTGCTGAACCTCCCGGCCTCACGCCGTACGGCGCACCCGGATGATGCGGCGGCGCAACCAGACCCGCCGGGCACCACCGAGATAGAGCCGCGTGCGGGCAAGCTCCCAGTGGCCGTACTCCGCGTGGTCGGCCAGCACCTGACGCACGTCGGAGCGAGTGGCATTGCGCGGAAAGTTCAGCACCCGGAACTCGTACTCTGCGGATGCACAACCCTCCTCCGTCGGGGTGTGCATCCGCCCTACGCCCCATGGACGCTCGCTTCGCTCGGTCATTGCACCCCATTATGTCCCGGTCTACGGCGGACCTGTCGGCCCGCCACACGGGTTGTCGTATGACGCAGCCCGGCCCGACCCGGTACCGTCAACCCATGACCGCTGAGCCGCGTGCTGCATTGTCCGTGCTGGTGAGTGCGTTGGAACGCCATCTGGAGGCCGCAGCCTCACGGCGCAGCGAGAACGACCCGGTGGTGGTTGCGGCATACCGCGACGTCGCCGACGCGTTCGAGGACTACGACGACGCGCTGATGGACGCCTACGGCGAGGTGACGCCGCTGGAGGTCTATACCGGCGACGAGGACGAAGAAAACGACGACCTCGAAGGCGACGACCTCGAAGGCGACGAGGACGAGCGCTACATCGGGCTGAGCGGCGACGACACCGACGACCTGGACTTCGAGGACTCCGAGAAGTAGCTGCCGCTCACCGGCGCGAGACGTCGTCCAGTGCCTGGGCGATCTCCGGCGGCAGCGCCGTGGTCGCGGCGGCGAGGATCGTCCGCAGCTGAGTGGCGTTGCGCGCCCCCACGATCAGCGAACTGATGCCCGGGCGGTCGCGCGCCCACGCGAGTGCCACCTGCGCCGGGCTCACGCCGAGTCCCTCCGCGGCGGTGGCGACGGCGTCGACGATCGGATTGGCGGCACCGCCGAGCCGGCGGGCGGCCCAGCCACTGTGCTGTCCGGTCGCTGCCCGGGAGTCCGCCGGCACCCCGCGCCGGTATTTCCCGGTCAGCACGCCACCGCCCAGCGGCGCCCACGCGAGCAGCCCCGCACCCGTGTGCGCGGCGGCCGGCACCACCTCCGAGTCCGCCGACCGCTCCACGAGACTGTATTCGATCTCGTTAGCTACCAACGGAATCCGCGCTTCACGCAGCGCAGCGTCGGCGGCGACCAGCTGCCAGCCGGAGTAGTTGGACACGCCGACATACCTCGCCCGACCGGTCCGCACCGCGTGCTCCAGCGCGGACACCGTTTCCTCCAGCGGCACCTCGCCCGACCAGGTGTGCACCAGCCACAGGTCGAGATGGTCGGTCCGCAGCCGTCGCAGAGAAGCGTCCAGCTGAGTGAGCAGCGCGCCGCGCGAGGTGTCGACGACCCGAGACCCCGTGGTGCGGGAGATGCCCGCCTTGCCGACGATCACCACCTGGTCGCGGTCGATCGCCGGCACGAGATCTCCCAGGATCGTCTCGGCGGCGCCATCGCCATACCCGTATGCCGTGTCGATCGTCGTCCCGCCGGCGTCACGGAAGTCGTGCAGCGTCTCCCGGGCGAAGATCTCGTCGACCGAGTCCCCCCAGCCCATCGTGCCGAGCGTGAGGCCGCTCACCCGCAGTCCCGATCTGCCCACTTTCACCGATTGCACGGGCACAACCGTAGTGGCCGGCTCCGCACGTCCGGGCCGAGCGGGTAGCGTCGGCGGCATGGATCTGGGCATCAACCTCGGTTACTGGGGCACCACGGGCACCGATGACCTCGAGGCGATGAAGGAACTCACTCGCGCGGCGGATCAGGCCGGCTACCGGGTCGCCTGGCTCGCCGAGGCGTACGGCTCGGATGTGCCGTCGCTGGCGGCATACCTGAGCGCGTTCACCACCAACCTGGAGTGGGGGAGCGCGGTCTTCCAGATCCCGGCGCGGACACCGGCGATGACCGCGATGACGGCCGCGACCCTGGACAAGATCACCGGCGGACGCTTCCGGCTCGGGCTCGGGGTGTCCGGACCACAGGTGAGCGAGGGCTGGCACGGTGTGCGCTTCGACGACCCGCTCGGGCGCACCCGTGAGTATGTCGACGTCATCCGCCTGGCTTTCGGTCGCAAGAACGTCGAATACCACGGCACACACTTCGAATTGCCGCTTCCGGACGGCCCCGGCAAGGCGCTGCGGCTGCTGCTGCTCCCCGAACGCACGCAGGTGCCGATCTATCTCGCGGCCATCGGGCCGAAGAACATGGAGCTCACCGGCGAGATCGCCGACGGCTGGCTGGGCATCTTCGTCAGCCCCGAGCACCTGCCGGCGCAACTCGAGCAGTTGCGCGCGGGGCGCCGCGCGGCCGGCCACCCGGACGGCTCGCTGGCCGGCTTCGACATCGCGGCCAGCGCCGGGCTGAGCATCGCGGACGACCTGGACACGGCAGCGGACCGGTTGCGGGACAACGCCGCCCTGTATGTCGGCGGCATGGGGTCGCGGAAGCAGAACTTCTACAACGCGCTCGCCCGCCGGATGGGCTTCGCGGATGCCGCGCAAGAGGTGCAGGACCTCTACCTGGACCGTAAGCACCGCGACGCCGCGGCGGCCGTACCGCGCGATTTCATCGATCAGACGGCGCTGATCGGGCCGCGCGAGCACCTGGCCGAGCGGCTGCACGCGTATGCCGACGCCGGTGTCACCACCCTCAACGTCTCGCCGGCCGGGGACAACCTCGCCGAGCGGATCGCCGCGCTGCACACTCTCGCCGACGTGATGGACGACGAAGGGCTGCGCTGACCGCGATGGCAACGGTCCTGCTGCTACGCCACGGACGTACCACGTCCAACGCCTCCGGCATACTCGCCGGGTGGACGCCGGGCATCGGGCTCGACGAGACCGGGCGCGTGCAGGCCGCTGAGGCGCGAAAACGGTTGGAACAGTTGCCGATTGTCCGCATCGTGAGCAGTCCGCTGCAGCGCTGTCAGGAGACAGCGGCGGCCGTCGCGGAGGGGCTTGCCGGCCTGGCCGTCGACACCGACGAACGCCTCGGCGAGTGCCGGTATGGCGCCTGGACCGGTCGCACACTGAGCGAGCTGACCACGGACAAGCTGTGGCGCACGGTGCAGGACCACCCGTCGGCTGCGACCTTTCCACCGTCACCGGACTTCGAGCACGAGTCCTTGGCGGCCATGTCCGCCCGCGCCGTGTCCGCGGTCCGCGCCCTGGACGCCGAGGTCGACGCGGCACACGGCCCGAACGCTCTGTGGGTCGCGGTCTCCCACGGGGACGTGCTCAAGGCGGTGCTCGCCGACGCGCTCGGCAGCCACCTCGACCAGTTCCAGCGCATCGTCGTCGGCCCAGCCTCGATCAGCGTCGTGCGCTACACCGCGCGCCGGCCGTTCGTGCTGCGGGTCAACGACTCGACCGGGGAGTTGACCGACCTGGTGACCGCACCCGAGGCATCCGGTCCGTCCGGCGACGCGACGCCCGGGGGCGAGACCGGCACCGGAACCGATGCCGCGGACGCGGATTAGGCTCGGACGCATGCCGACCATCGAATTCGACCACCCGGACCGGTTCATTGCCGGCACCGTCGGCCCGCCCGGGTCGCGCACCTTCTTCCTGCAGGCGGTGCAGGGGCGGCGGGTCGTGTCCGTGTCGCTGGAGAAGGAGCAGGTCGCGGTGCTCGCCGAGCGCGTCAATGACCTGCTCGACGAGCTGGCAGTCGAGCAGGACCTGCCGGTGGCGGACGAGGACAATGACCCGCTGAGCCAGCCCATCGAGGACGAGTTCCGGGTGAGCACGCTCAGCCTCGCCTGGGAGCCGGAGCGCGGGCTCCTGATCATCGAAGCGCACGACCGCCAGGTCGAACTGGAGCCCACCGACGACGGTCAGGAACTACGCGAAGTCCCCGACCCCGACGCCCAGCTGATGCGGGTGCGGCTCGACGCGGCGCAGGCCCGCGAGTTCGCCCGGCGCGGGCTGGCCGCGGTCGCCGACGGTCGCCCGTCCTGCCCTTTCTGCGGCGGCCCCCTCGATCCCGACGGCCACATCTGCCCTCGTGCCAACGGCTATCGACGCTGAGCGGCTGCAGCGGCTGCTCACCGACGGACCGCTGGAGGTGGAGGGCCGGCTGGTCGAGGCCTCCAACTACGTGCTGCGCGTGTGGATCGACGCGGAAGATGGCCGGATCTGCGCCGTTTACAAGCCGGTTCGCGGCGAGCGTCCGCTGTGGGACTTCCCCCAGGGATCGCTGGCCGCGCGCGAGTTCGCTGCCTACCTGGTCTCCCGCGCAGGCGGCTGGGAGTGCGTGCCGGTCACCGCATTGCGCCCGGACGGACCGTTTGGGGCGGGTTCGGTGCAGCAGTGGGTCGGTCCGCTGGACCCGGTCGACGACAACGGACTGCTGCGCATCGACCCGGTGCATGCGGTGCCCGTGGACTACCTGCCGGTGCTCGGTGTCACCGACGAGCATGACGAGCCGCTGGTCGTGTCGCACGCCGCACGGGAGCAACTGCGCGAGATCGCCCTCTTGGACGTCGTGGTGAACAACGCCGACCGCAAGGGGTCGGCGATGATCGTCGACGGCTCGCGGCTGTATGCCGTGGACCACGGACTCACCCTCCATGCGGAGGAGAAGTTGCGCACTGTGCTGTGGGGTTTCGCGGGGCGCGAGCTCTCGGCCGCGGAAATCACCCGGCTGACGCAGCTGCGGCACGCGGTCGACGGAGTGCTCGGGGCGCAACTGCGTGGGGTCATACAGGACGAGGAGGTGGCGGCTCTCGCCGACCGCATCGACGACCTGCTCGCGGCCGGGCGGATGCCCGCGCCGCCCGACGACCGGCATCCGCTGCCCTGGCCGCTGTGGTGACCCCTCTAAGCTGACGCGCGTGACAATCGCATCGTGGGCCGCGCCGAATCTGCCTGGTCTGCAAGGAAAAGGCCACCAGCTCTCGCTCCGGGACATACACACCCACCAGTCGCGGCCGGTGCACGCGGGCGAGATCGCCACGATCTATGCCTGCGGCATCACCCCGTACGACGCGACGCATCTCGGGCACGCCGCGACCTACATCACCCTGGACCTCGCCAGCCGGGTGCTGCGCGACGCCGGTCACCAGGTGCGCTACGTGCAGAACGTCACCGACATCGACGACCCGCTGCTGGAGCGCGCGGCGCGTGACGGCGTCGACTGGCGGGAACTCGCGACTAGCGAGATCGGCCTGTTCCACACCGACATGGCGGCATTGCGGGTCCTGCCGCCGGACCATTACGTCAGCGTCGTCGAGTCGATGCCCCGGCAGGTAGCGACCATCCAGGGGCTGGTGCGCAAGGGCGTGACCTACCGGGTGCCGACGCCGGACGCGGCCAACCCGGGCGACGAGGACGTCTACCTCGACCTGTCCACGCAGCCCACGTTCGGCTCGGAGAGCGGCTGGTCCCGTGAGCAGATGCTGGAGGTGTTCGCCGACCGTGGCGGCGACCCGGACCGCGTCGGCAAGCGGGACGCTCTCGACCCGCTGCTCTGGCGTGTCGAGCGGGCGGGCGAACCGGCCTGGGAGGCAGGCACGTTGGGCCGTGGCCGGCCGGGCTGGCACGTCGAGTGCACCACGATTGCGCTGGACTTCCTCGGCATGGGCTTCGACCTGCAGGGCGGTGGCACCGACCTGATCTTCCCGCACCACGAGATGTCGGCGGTGCAGGCGGTCGCGCTGACCGACGACCCGCCGTTCGCGCACAACTACGTGCACCAGGCGATGGTCGGGTATGACGGCGAGAAGATGAGCAAGTCCAAGGGCAACCTGGTGCGGGTCTCCGAGTTGCGCGCCCGCGGGGTGGACCCGATGGCGATCCGCCTGGTGCTGCTCGCGCAGCACTACCGGACACCGTGGGAGTACACCGAGGACCTGCTGACGGCCGCGCTCGACCGCTGGGACAGGTGGCGTGAAGCGCTGGCCGGCCGCGGCGACGACGGTGCGGACGAGCTGATCGACGGGGTCCGTGCCGCTCTGGCGGACGACCTCGACAGTGCTGCCGCTCTCCAGCTGGTCGATGGGTGGGCAGCCGGCGCCCCCGACGGTACTGCCAGCCCGCGGGTCGCGGACGCGCTCGACGCGCTGCTTGGCATACGCGCCTGAGGCCCTACTCGTCGGTCTCCCGGCGCCGGAGATACTTCTCGAACTCGCGAGCGATCGCATCGCCGCTGGCTTCCGGAAGCTCGGTTGTGTCCTGCGTCTGCTCCAGGGAGTGGACGTAGTCGGCGACCTCGTCGTCGGACGCGGCCAGCTCATCGACGCCGTGTTCCCAGGCGCGCGCCTGCTCCTGCAGGTCGGCGTGGCCGATCAGGGCGTCGAAGAGCTCCTCCAGCCGCGTGAGCAGCGCGAGCGTCGCCTTGGGTGACGGGCTGGCACCGGCGTAGTGGGGCACCGCGGCCCAGCAGGACAGGGTCGGAAGCCCGGCCTGGTGTGCGGCGTCGGTGAACACGCCGACGATGCCGGTCGGTCCCTCGTAGCGATTGGCCTCCACGTCATACCGCTGGCGGGTCTCGTCGTGTTCCGACGTCACCGTCACCGGAATCGGGCGGGTGTGCGGCACGTCGGCGAGCAGCCCGCCGAGCGTGATGATCATCCCGACCTCGCAGTCGGCGGCGAAGTCCATGAGTTCGGCGGTGAACGCGCGCCACCGCATCGACGGTTCGATGCCTTGCACGAGGATCACGTCGCGGTCCAGCGGGGTGTCCTGCGCGATGAAGATCCGCGTCGTCGGCCAGACGATCTCGCGTGGCCCGGTCTCACTGGTGATGCGCGGGCGATTGACCTGGTAGTCGTAGTAGATCTCCGGGTCGAGTTCGGCGACCAGCTGCGCGTTCCACGTCCCGATCAAGTGGCTGATCGTCGCGGACGCGGTTTCGCCGGCGTCGTTCCACCCCTCGAACGCGGCAATCATGATCGGGTCGCGCAACAGGGGCACGTCCTCGAGTTCGATCACCGGTTTCTCCTCGTCAGTCGCTCGATGATGCACTGCCCAGCTTAAGCAGTGCCCGCCGGGGCGGCGGACCATTTCGCGGCCCCGCTAGAATCGGGCGCGTTCTGCGCAAACTTCCCTGAAGGGGCCCACAGTGAGCAGCCGCTCCGACCTTGCGCGTGTGACTCCGTCGACACGCGACCGTTCCCTGGTTCGACCAGACGCCACCGAGGCACTGACCGCCGCAATGACCCGGCAGGTGCTCCTGCTGGACGGGTCGATGGGCGTGTTCATCCAGCGGCACAAGCTGAGCGAAGCGGAATTCCGCAGCGACCGCTTTGCCGACTGGCCGCAGGACGTCAAAGGCAACAACGACCTGCTGTCGCTGACCAGACCGGACGTCATCAGCGCCATCCACAATGCCTACCTTGCAGCCGGCTCGGATATCATCGAGACGAATACCTTCAGCGCACAGCGTATTTCGATGGCCGACTACGGCATGGAGGAGCTCAGCTACGAGCTCAACTACGAGTCGGCGAAGCTGGCCAGGGCGGCCTGCGATGCGGTTGCGACGCCCGAGCGTCCGAGGTATGTCGCGGGCGCTCTCGGGCCGACCAACCGCACTGCGTCCATCTCTCCGGACGTCAACGACCCGGGCGCACGCAATGTGTCGTTCGAAGAGCTGGTGGCGGCATACCAGGAGCAGGCTGCGGGTCTCGTCGACGGCGGCAGCGATCTGCTGCTCGTCGAGACGATCTTCGACACTCTCAACGCCAAGGCGGCGATCTTCGCTCTCGAAACGCTTTTCGAGGAGCGGGAACGGCGCTGGCCGGTCTTCATCTCCGGCACCATCACTGATGCGTCCGGACGCACGCTGTCGGGTCAGCTCACCGAGGCGTTCTGGAACAGCATCCGGCACGCGAAACCGCTTGCGGTCGGCTTCAACTGCGCCCTCGGTGCCGCCGACATGCGCCAGTATGCCGCCGAGTTATCACGGCTCGCAGACTGTTTCACCTTCTGCTACCCGAACGCCGGCCTGCCCAACGCCTTCGGCGAATACGACCAGACACCCGAGGACATGGCGGCCGTGCTCGGCCGTTTCGCGACCGACGGTCTGGTCAACGTTCTGGGCGGATGTTGCGGCACCACCCCGGAGCACATCGAACAGATCGGCGCCCAGCTCACCGGCGTGCCGCCGCGTGTCCCGGCCACCCCCGAGCCGGCCCTGCGGCTATCGGGCCTGGAGCCGCTGAACATCACCGCCGAGTCGCTGTTCGTCAACGTCGGCGAACGCACCAACATCACCGGCTCGGCCCGGTTCCGCAAACTGATCAAGGAGGGCGACTTCGCAACCGCGCTGAACGTCGCCCGCCAGCAGGTGGAGGCCGGCGCGCAGGTCATCGACGTCAACATGGATGAAGGGATGATCGACGGCGTGGCGGCCATGGACCGCTTCTGCAAGCTGATCGCGTCCGAGCCCGACATCTGCACCGTCCCGCTGATGATCGACTCCTCCAAGTGGGAGGTCATCGAAGCCGGATTGCGTTGTGTGCAGGGCAAGTCCATCGTCAACTCGATCTCGATGAAGGAGGGCGTCGACGCGTTCGTCGAACGGGCGCGCCTCTGCCGCAAGTATGGCGCGGCCGTCGTGGTCATGGCCTTCGACGAACTCGGCCAGGCCGACACGATCGAGCGGCGCAAGGAGATCTGCCGGACGGCATACAAGATCCTGACCGAGGACGTCGACTTCCCGGCCGAGGACATCATCTTCGACCCGAACATCTTCGCGGTCGCCACCGGCATCGAGGAGCACGCGAACTACGGCGTCGACTTCATCGAGGGGACGCGCTGGATCAAGCAGAACCTGCCGGGAGCACTGGTGTCCGGCGGCGTGTCCAATGTGTCGTTCAGCTTCCGCGGCAACAACCCGGTCCGCGAGGCGATCCACGCGGTCTTCCTCTACCACGCGATCGCCGCCGGCATGGACATGGGCATCGTCAATGCCGGCGCACTCGTCGTCTACGACGAGATCGACCCGCGGCTGCGCGACCGCATCGAAGACGTCATCCTCAACCGCAGGCCGGACGCGACCGAGCGGCTGCTGGAGGTCGCCCAGGAGTTCAACAAGGCAGCCGAGAAGGTTGACGACGGAGTCGCGAACGCGTGGCGCTCCGAGCCAGTGCGCGAGCGGATCACCCATGCCCTGGTGAAAGGCATCGACGAGTTCATCGTCGAGGACACCGAGGAGATGCGCCTGGAGCTGTTTGCACGCGGCGAACGCCCGCTGACCGTCATCGAGGGTCCGCTGATGGACGGCATGGGGGTCGTCGGCGACCTCTTCGGCGCCGGAAAGATGTTCCTGCCGCAGGTCGTGAAATCCGCCCGCGTGATGAAAAAGGCTGTGGCACATCTGATTCCGTTCATCGAGGCGGAGAAGAAGCCCGGCGACGTGCAACGCAGCAACGGCAAGATCGTGATGGCGACCGTGAAGGGCGACGTGCACGACATCGGCAAGAACATCGTGGGCGTGGTGCTGCAGTGCAACAACTACGAGGTCATCGACCTCGGCGTGATGGTGCCGGGTCAGAAGATCCTGGACACCGCGAAGGCCGAGGACGCGGACATGATCGGGCTGTCCGGGCTGATCACCCCCTCCCTGGATGAGATGGTCAACCTGGCCGACGAGATGGAGCGGCAGGGTTTCGCCATACCGCTGCTGATCGGCGGCGCGACAACCTCCCGGGCGCACACCGCCGTCAAGATCACGCCGAAATATCACGGGCCGGTGGTCTGGGTGAAGGACGCGTCGCGGTCGGTGCCGACCGCGGCCGCGTTGTTGTCCGATGAGCGGCGTCCCGCGTTCATGGCCGACGTCAACGCCGACTACGAATCGATCCGCAAGCGGCATGCTGCGAAATCCACTGAGCGGCCTCTGCTTTCGTACGACGACGCGATCGCCGGCCGCACGCCGATCGACTGGACCGACTACCGTCCGCCGCGGCCGCATTTCCTGCTGCAGCAGGCGCGCGACATCGGCAACGACGGCGAGCCCGGTGCAGTGGCGTCATACACGCGAACGTTCACCGACTACCCGCTGGACACGTTGCGCGAGTACATCGACTGGCAGCCGTTCTTCAGCTCCTGGGAGCTGAAGGGCCGCTTCCCCGACATCCTGAACAACCCCGCCAGTGGCGAGGCCGCCCGCAAGCTGTGGGACGACGCGCAGGCGATGATGGACCGGCTGATCGAGCAGCGCTGGCTGCGGGCCAACGCCGTGGTCGGCTTCTTCCCGGCGAACGCGGTCGGCGACGACGTCGAGGTCTACACCGACGAGTCGCGGCGGGAGGTGCGCACCGTGCTGCACCACCTGCGGCAGCAGGGGCATCACCGGGCGGGTGTGCCCAACCGCTCGCTCGCGGACTTCGTCGCGCCGAAGGAGACCGGGCTGGCCGACTACATCGGCGGATTCGCGGTCACGGGTGGTCTGGGCGCGACCGACAAGATCATGGAGTTCAAGGCGGAGCTCGACGACTACAGCGGCATCCTGCTGGAATCTCTTGCCGACCGGCTCGCCGAGGCGTTTGCGGAGAGAATGCACGCGGTGGTGCGCCACGAACTGTGGGGCTACGCGCCGGACGAGAAGCTCACCAACGAGAAGCTGATCGCCGAGGGTTACCGCGGCATCCGCCCGGCGCCCGGCTACCCGGCCTGCCCCGATCACACCGAGAAGCAGGCGCTTTTCGACCTGCTCGACGTCACGAACCAGACCGGCATCGAGTTGACCGAGTCGATGGCGATGTGGCCGGGCGCGGCCGTCAGCGGCTGGTACTTCGCGCACCCCGAGTCGCAGTACTTCGTCGTCGGCCGGCTGGGAAAGGATCAGGTCAGCTCGTATGCCGAGCGCAAGGGCTGGACGCTCCGCGAGGCCGAGCGCTGGCTCGCGCCCAACCTCGGCTACGAACCGGAGGACTGACCCATCAGCGAGCAACTGCCCGCGGCAGTCCTCTGGGACATGGACGGCACTCTCGTCGACACCGAACCGCTCTGGATCGCCGCGGAGAAGGAACTCGTCTCGTCATACGGCGGCACCTGGACCGACGAGATGGCGCACCGGCTCGTGGGCAACTCGCTGATCGTCTCCGGCCAGATCATCCGGGACAACAGCCCGGTGACGTTGGCACCGGAGGAGATCGTCGACTTCCTGCTGGAGCGGGTGGTCGCCGGGATGCGGCTGCACGTGCCGTGGCGCCCGGGTGCCGAGGAACTGCTGAATGCCTGTGTGGCGCAAGGTATTCCGAATGCGCTGGTCACCATGTCCTATGAGGCTTTCGCCGGGGTGCTGATCGAGGCCGTGCCCGAGGGTACGTTCTCGGTCGTCGTCACCGGAGACCGGGTGCGCAAGGGCAAGCCGGATCCGGAGGCCTACAGCACGGCGATCACCCGGCTCGGTGTGACCGCGGCCGACTGCGTCGCGATCGAGGATTCGATCCCGGGCGTCCGGTCCGCGGTCGGTGCGGGCGTGCCGACCATCGCGGTGCCGCACGTGGTGGCCGTCCCGCCAATCGAGGGTGCCGTCCGCGTCGGCACCCTCGTCGGGGTGCAACCGGCCGACCTCACGCGGCTGGTGTCCAGCTGACGCATCGGCACACCTTTGCGTGCCGATGCGCATGCGAGGCCGCTTACCTGTCGCAGTCGACCGCAACGGCGAGCGCAGCGCACACTTCTCGCATCCGGTTGCCCGACAACCGGCCGATGCGGTGAACGAGGATCGTGATCGAGACGCTCTCGACCGAGTCGAGGTTCACCGCACAGGGACGCGGCACCGGGTCGTCGCCAGGTTCGAGGACGACTTCGCTCACCAGTCCGCGGATCGTGGTGGTGCAGGGGGCGACGAGCGCACGGCGATGACGCGGTATGACGGTGTCCCGCGATAGAACGACGACCGGTCGCCGGCCGATCTGGGGCATCTCACACCACCAGACCTCTGCGCGCCCTGGCATCGCGGTCACGATGCTGATGCGGCCCGGCGAAACGAGGCCAGGTCGCCCCACTCGTCCGGCTCGTCGAGCGGATGCTTGTCATAGGCGACGTAACTGGCGTCGATCTCGGCGGCGCGGCGACGTGTCAGCAACGCGGCGAGAGCCTCATCGATCATCGTCGCATCCGTGGTGCCGGTGACCCGGCGGGCCTCGTCGAGGAGGGCGGCGTCCACCGTCGTGCTCAATCGTGCGCGAACCATGCCACAATCATGCCATCACTCGTCGGTCGATGCAGCGGCGCCTGCTCGCGCCGGGTCGAGCGCCAGGCCGAGCGCATCGGGAGGCAGCTGTGGGGGAGTCCCGCCGAACTCCGGACACAGCGCCTGGTGGCTGCACCACTCGCACAGCCGGGACCGGTGCGGCCGCCAGTCGCCGGTGGTCGCGGCGCGTTCGATCGCCTGCCACAGAGCCTTCACCTTGCGCTCGGTCGCTTCGAGATCGGCCACCTCCGGGGTGTAGCGCACGATCTCGCTGTTGCCGAGGTAGACCAGTTGCAGCATCTTCGGCACGACGCCGCGAGTGCGCCACAGCACGAGCGCATAGAACTTCATCTGGAAGAGTGCCTTCGCCTCGAACAGCTCCGAAGGAGACCGCCCGGTCTTGTAGTCGACGACTCGCAGCAGGTTGCCGGGCGCCTCGTCCAACCGGTCGATGTAGCCGCGCAGGGTCAGCCCGTCGACATCCGCCTCGACATACAGCTCCCGCTCGGCCGGCTCCAGCCGGGTCGGGTCCTCCAGGGTGAACCAGCGGCGCACCAGCTCGGCGGCGTCGCGGAACCATGTCTGCCCATCGGTGGCGTCATCGCCGATCAAGGTCGCGAGCTCGGGCTCCTGCTCGACCAGCGCCGCCCACTGCGGCTCGAGCAGCGCGACTGCTGCCTCGACCGTCCGCTCGGGCGCGGGCATGTCGAAGAGCCGCTCCAGCACCGCGTGCACCAGGGTGCCCCGCGCCGCAGCGGCTGATGGTTCCTCCGGCAGCCGGTCGACGACCCGGAAGCGATAGAGCAGCGGGCACTGCATGAAGTCGCCCGCCCGGCTCGGCGAGAGGGCAGCCCGGACCGGCCGCGGCCCGGACCGCTCCCGGTGCGCCGCTGACTCGACCGGTGTCGCCTGCTCCATGCCTGCGACGTTATCCCGTGGCACGGACAAGGCACCCCAGAAGGTGGGAGTGAGCGCACCGTAGGCTGGGCGAATGGCGAATGCGGACCGGCCCGGCTGGCAACTGGGCACGATGCGCGGTGTGCCGATCTACGTCGGGCGCACCTGGCCGGTCATCGCGATCGTCATCATCATGACCTTCGGCCCGCAGGTGCACGATTCCTACCCCGACCTGGGCGCCGGCGCCTATTTCGTGGCGCTGCTCTACACGTTGTTGCTGCTGCTCTCGGTGGTCGCCCACGAGGCCGCGCACGCGCTGGTCGGGCAGTGGCGCGGCTACCAGGTGCGGCGCATCGTGGCCGATCTGTGGGGCGGCCACACGGCATACGACAGCGACGACACATCACCGATGTCGAGCGCGCTCGTCGCCGTCGTCGGTCCCGCTGCGAATGCCGTTCTCGCGGTGCTCGGGTGGTTCGCGCTGCAGGGCATACCCCACGACCGCGAGGTCGCCCGCCTGCTCATCGGCGCGTTCGTCTTCACCAACGCGTTCGTCGCGATCTTCAACCTGCTGCCCGGTATGCCGCTCGACGGCGGTTTCATCCTCGACGCAATCGTCTGGCGAGTCACCGGGTCCCGGTCGGCCGGTCTGGTGGTCGCGGGCTGGTGTGGCCGGGTCATCGCCGTCGCACTGATCGGCTGGAGTGTTGTGCTGCCGCTCGCACGCGGCGACTCCCCGGACACGTTCTACGTGCTGTGGACCGTGCTGATCGCCGGATTCCTGTGGTTCGGCGCGACGAGCGCGATTGCGCGTGCCCGCTCGGGGCGGCTTTTCGCGCGGGTGCGGGTGCGCGAGGTGCTCCGACCGGTGTATGTCGTCTCCGACGGCACGCTCGCCGCAGCGTTGCCGCGCGACGCGGACCTGGTGGTGGTCAATCGGCAGGGTCAGCCGTGGGGGATCATCCCCCGTCAGGAGCTTGATCGTCCGGAGATCGCGCCCGGAGGGCCGATCACCGCCGCGTCGCTGGCGCGGGTGCAGCCGGCCGGATGGGTGACCGAAGTCTCGTCCCTTGACGCCGACGTGACCGGGCTGGTGCGCGCCGTGCAAGCGGTCGGCGCCGCCATCCAAGAAGTGCTCGTCGTGTGCGACGGACGACCGGCCGGCCTCGTGTCGGTCCGGCTGCTCGGCGAGGCGCTTGCGGCAGCCGAGCAGTCCCAGGCCGCACCCGCTTGATCCGCTCGTGCCCTGATGGGGCGGCGCCGGCTACGTAACCTTCGACGGTCGAGGTTTACGTCCCGGTATGACGCCACCGGCGTACGTAACCTTCGACGGTCGAGGTTTACGTCCCGGTAGCACGCGACTCCCGGGGCGTCGTACGAGCCAGCCCTCGGCATACCTATCATTGCCCTTCGTGAACCCGCCCGAACCCACTGGCGCCGCAGCTCGGCGCGGTCCCCTCGCCGACGGCGAACGTGTGCAGCTGACCGACCCGAAAGGCCGCATGCACACGCTGTTGCTGACACCGGGCAAGGAGTTCCACACCCACCGCGGGCATCTGAAACACGATGACCTGATCGGCCTGCCGGACGGCAGCACCATCAGCAACACCGCCGGCACCGAATACCTTGTGCTGCGACCGCTGCTCTCCGATTACGTCATGTCGATGCCGCGCGGCGCCGCGGTCGTCTATCCCAAGGATTCCGGTCAGATTGTGGCGATGGCCGACATCTTCCCGGGCGCGCGGGTCGTGGAGGCGGGGGTCGGTTCCGGGGCGCTATCGATGTCCCTGCTGCGCGCCGTCGGCGATCAGGGGCGCCTGCACTCGATCGAACGGCGGGTCGAGTTCGCCGACATCGCCAAGGGCAACGTCCGCGCGTTCTTCGGCGGCGAGCACCCGGCGTGGACCGTCACCGTCGGCGACTTCGTCGAGGTCCTGCCACACGTAGCGGAGCCCGGCTCGGTCGACCGGGTCGTGCTCGACATGCTGGCGCCCTGGGAGTGCCTGGACGCGGCCGGAGTCGCTCTCTCGCCCGGCGGCGTCTTCATCGCGTATGTCGCGACGGCAACTCAGCTGTCCCGGGTTGCCGAGGCGGTCCGCGCGCACGGCGGCTACACCGAGCCGCAGGCGTGGGAGTCGATCGTGCGTGGCTGGCACCTGGAAGGTCTTGCGGTCCGCCCGGAGCACCGGATGCACGGCCACACCGGCTTCCTCATCTCGACGCGCCGGCTCGCACCGGGAGTGACACCGCCGTTCCGCAAGCGGCGTCCCGCGAAGGGCGCGCATGACCTGCTCGAAACGCCGGACGGCGAAACCGCCACGTTCGAGGTCGGGACCGACACGGAGGATTGGACCCCGGAGAATCTGGGCGAGCGTCCGGTGTCCGAGCGGAAGCTGCGCAAACTGCAACGTTCAGCAGGCGAGCCGCCCACAGCCTGAACAACTTTCCGGGTTAGGGTCGGGTGGCATCGAAGCGCTGCGGCAACCGCGACGCAAAGGAGGCCGACCGTGACCGACCACCCCCACGAGTCTGACGCGCCCAAGATCTCGATCGAGGGCCTGCAACACGAGATCCGGACCCTACGCGAGCGCCTGGCGGTGTCGTCGCGGGCGAATGCCGGCGAACTTCAGCAGCAGGTCCGCCAGCTGCAGGCGTCGGTCGGCACGCTGTCCGCGCAGAACGAGCGTCTCGTGCGCACCCTGAAGGAAGCTCGCGAGCAGATCGTCAACCTCAAGAGCGAGGTCGACCGGCTGGCGCAACCGCCCGCGTCATACGGCATCCTCCTGGAGATCCATGACGACTCGACGGCCGACATCCTGTCGAGCGGGCGCAAGCTGCGCGTCGCAGTCAGCCCGTCGATCGACCCGGCCGACCTCGTCGTCGGTCGCGAGGCGATGCTCAACGAAGCCCTCAACGTGGTGGCCGTCGTCGGTTTCGAGCGGGTCGGCGAACTCGTCCAGGCCAAGGAGTTGCTCGGCGAGGACCGGGTGCTGGTCATCGCGCACGCCGACGAGGAGCGCGTATGCCGCATCGCCGCCGCTTTGGTCGGCACCACCATCCGCGCCGGTGACTCGCTGCTGTGCGACACCCGCAGCGGTTTTGTTTTCGAGCGCATCCCGAAGGCCGAGGTCGCCGACCTGGTCCTGGAGGAAGTGCCCGACATCCACTACGAGGACATCGGTGGCCTGGCCGGGCAGATCGAGCAGATCCGCGACGCGGTCGAGTTGCCCTACCTGCACGCCGACCTCTTCCGCGAACACGCCCTGCGGCCACCCAAGGGGGTGCTGCTTTACGGCCCGCCCGGATGCGGAAAAACGTTGATTGCCAAGGCTGTTGCCGCCAGCCTCGCCCGCAAGGTCGCCGAGAAGACGGGCCGCGATGAGACGGCGTACTTCCTCAACATCAAGGGTCCCGAGCTGCTCAACAAGTATGTCGGCGAGACCGAGCGGCACATCCGGCTGATCTTCCAGCGGGCGCGCGAGAAGTCCTCGGACGGCACACCGGTCGTGGTGTTCTTCGACGAGATGGAGTCGCTCTTCCGCACCCGCGGATCAGGCGTCTCGTCCGACGTGGAGACCACGATCGTGCCGCAGCTGCTGGCCGAGATCGACGGTGTCGAGCAGCTGGAGAACGTCATCGTCATCGGCGCCTCCAACCGGGAGGACATGATCGACCCGGCGATCCTGCGGCCCGGCCGGCTCGACGTGAAGATCAAGATCGAGCGACCCGACGCCGAGAGCGCCCGGGACATCTTCGGCAAGTACCTCGTGCCGGAGCTGCCGCTGCACGCCGACGACCTGGCCGAATACAACAACTCGGCTCAGGAGACGGTTGACGCGATGATCCAGGCGTCGGTCGAGCGCATGTACACCGAGATCGACGAGAACAAGTTCCTGGAGGTCACCTACGCCAGCGGCGACAAGGAGATCCTCTACTTCAAGGACTTCAACTCCGGTGCCATGATCCAGAACATCGTCGACCGGGCCAAGAAAATGGCGATCAAGGACCAGCTCACGACCGGCCAGAAGGGCATCCGCGTCGATCACCTGCTGCGCTCGTGCGTCGATGAGTTCAAGGAGAACGAGGACCTGCCCAACACCACCAATCCGGATGACTGGGCCAGGATCTCGGGCAAGAAGGGCGAGCGGATCGTCTACATCCGCACGCTCATCGACGGCAAGGACGGCGCCGAGCCGGGCCGCTCCATCGACTCGATCAAGGGCACCGGGCAGTACTTGTGAGCCCTCGCGCGCTGGTCGAGTGGGCCGGAGCGCGGGGCGCGACATACGCAGCCCGTCCCGAAGTCTCGACGGTCGCGCTTACGGGACGGGAAATCGCGGGTATGGCGTCCCGAAGTCTCGACGGTCGCGCTTACGGGACGCGAAGTCGCGGGTATGGCGTCCCGAAGTCTCGACGGTCGCGCTTACGGGACGCGAAATCGTGGGTACGGCGTCCCGAAGTCTCGACGGTCGCGCTTACGGGACGGGAAATCGCGGGTATGGCGTCCCGAAGTCTCGACGGTCGCGCTTACGGGACGCGACCTGGGGGGTCGAACACTCGAGCCGGAGGAACGGGAAAGCTCGCGACTTCGTAGTAGCACGCGCAGCAGCACCCGATCAGTGTCCGATCGGGGCAGACTCGTTCGTAGCACTGTTGAGCGGCGGCCACCCGGGTCGCCTTGATGCAGGAGGCAACGATGCCCCAATACCTCATGTCCGTCTACGGCCCGTTGGAGCGCACCGATTTCGGCGCCTACGCGACCAAGGAGGAGATGCTCGCAGCGTTCGCCGATACTGGTGCCTTCAATGACATGCTGCAGCGAGAGGGCTACTTTGTGTTCGCAAATGGCCTGGAGTCGGCGGAGACCGCGACCGTGGTCGACGGTCAGCACGACCAGCCGGTGCTGACCGACGGTCCCTACCTGGAGTCCAAGGAACACATCGGCGGTTTCTGGGTCATCGACGTTCCGGACCTGGACGTCGCCTTGCGTCTCGCCGCCGAAGGTTCCAAGGCATGCCGCGGCAAGGTCGAGGTGCGGCCGTTCCAGACCGAGGAGTCGTTCGTGGCGCTGCTCGAGTCGTGACCGATGCGGTCGTCGCCGACGCCCTGGCGACGGTCCACCGCCGTGAGTGGGCCCGGATCGTCGCCTCGCTGGTGCGCCGGTTCCGCGATCTCGACATCGCGGAGGAAGCCGCGGCGGAAGCCTTTGCGGCTGCTGTCGAGCGGTGGCCGGCTGACGGCATACCCGCCAATCCCGGTGGCTGGCTCACGACCACCGCCACCCGCAAGGCGATCGACCGCTTGCGCCGGGAGTGGCGGCGTGACGAGAAGCACCAGGAGGCCAGGTTGTTGTATGACGAGGACACGCCCTCGTCGCCAGGCGTCATCGACGACGACCGGTTGCGCCTCATCTTCACCTGCTGCCACCCGGCCCTTGCACCGGATGCGCGGATTGCGTTGACCCTGCGCATGGTTGGCGGCCTGACAGTGCCCGAGATCGCGCACGCGTTCCTCGTGCAGGAGTCGGCGATGGGGCGCCGGATCACCCGGGCGAAGGCGAAGATCAGGGCGAATCACGTGCCCTATCGCATCCCTGCCGCCGCGGATCTGCCCGGCCGGCTCGGGGGAGTGCTCTCCGTGCTGTTCCTCATCTTCAACGAGGGCTACCTGGCGACGGGAGCGACCACCGATCCGGTGCGTGCCGACCTGACCGCGCAGGCAGTTCGGCTGACCCGGTTGACCCGCGAACTGGTGCCGGGCGACGGCGAGGTGGCCGGGCTGCTGGCGCTCATGCTGCTCATCGAGGCGCGGCAGGCCGCCCGGATCTCTGCCGGCGGCGAACTCGTCACGCTCGCCGAGCAGGACCGGTCGCTGTGGGACGCTGCCCCGATCGCTGAGGGACACGGCCTGGTGCGCGAACGACGTGCTGCTGTCGCCGCGGGCGACGGCCCACCGGGACGTTTCCAGCTCCTGGCCGCCATCAATGCCGTGCACACCTACGCCGGCGATGCGGCGGACACCGACTGGTTCCAGGTGGTCGCGCTCTACGACCGGCTGGTCCGCATCGATCCATCGCCCGTCGTCGCGCTCAACCGCGCCGTAGCGGTTGCCGAGGTCGACGGTCCGGAGGTGGGGCTCGCCCTCATCGAGGGGTTGCCGCTGGACGGATACCACGCCTTCCATGCGACCCGCGCCGACCTGTTGCGCCGCGCGGGTCGCCCGCACGAAGCACGCGCTGCCTATGACCGGGCCATCGAGCTGGCGGGAAACGCTGCCGAGTCGGCATATCTGACGCACCGACGCTCCACACTCTGACTGCCTTCAGGTTCGGGGGGTGATGTTGGACCGCAGCGTCGGAATCGGTGAGGTCATGGAAGACAGCGATCGGCCGGGCGCCGGCGGATGGGCCGGTGGTGGGTTCGTGCTGAGCGGCGCCATCGTCGTGGGCACAGCCGCGTTCCTCCTGCCGGCCGATGTTGTGTCCGCAGCCGGAGGTCGATCGGGACTCCGCGTGCTGACCGTGCTGATGCTCTGCCTGCTCGTCGCTGTCGGCGCGACCCACGTCGCTGGGCGCCACCGGCAGCACGGCCGGGCAAGCCTGATCCTCGCGGTGCTGGTGGCGATCGGATTGCTGGCCTGGTCGGTGCCAGGTCTCGTGCAGCAGTGGCGGCTGGGCTTTCCCGGCCATGCCCGGGTGCTGACCGTCGTCGGCCTGACCAGCATCGTTGTGGGTCTGCTGCTGACACTGCTGATCCCCAAGGGGTACGGAGCCGGCCATTCGACGGCGGCGTCGGCGATCGTCCCCATCAGTGCGGCGGCACTGGTCGCAATCGTCGCCGGGGCGTCGTATGTCGCGACGCCCGGTTTGGGCGTGGTGCAGCGGACCGCGAATCCCGTTCCCGTGCCTGCGATCCCGTCCCGCGTCTCGCACATCGCGTGGCGTGTCCGCATACCGTCTTCCGCCTGGCAGGTGTGGCCGGGCGGCGCCGGGGTCGTCGTCGCGACGTCGAACGGAGTGGAGGGACTGGACGGCACGACGGGTGCGCGGCGCTGGTCCTACCGCCGGACGGGGAAGGCAGCACTGCGCTGGGCGATGGTCAGCCCGGATGGTCGCACCGTGCTGCTGGCCTGGACACCGCGCGGGGACTGGGAGCCGTTCGTGCAGGTGCTGGACGCGGACACCGGTCGTGTGCGGTTCAGCATGGACTCCGCGGCGTTCGGGGTTCGCAGCGGACAGATCGTGCCGGGGACGATCACCCTGTCCAACGGCGTCGTGGTGGCCGCGGCACAGTCCGGAAATTCGCAGCTCTTGGTGGGCCGATCGGTGACCGATGGCCGGCTGCTGTGGCGATACCGTGAGCCGGGCGACTGCAGCCGGGTCCCCTCGACGGGCGGGCTGGTGGCGATCAGCACCGGAGTGGTGCTGGAGCAGGCGTGCCAGCCATCCCCGTCCACGGGGACACTGCGGTTCATCGACCTGGGCATCAGTGCAGTCCCGCGGTGGCAATACACCGTGCCGGACCACGTGGTGCAGCCGAGCGCCCGCGCCCATGCGAGCCAGTTGCTGGCGGCGCCGGACGGGTCGTCGCTGCTGGCGCGCATCGTGGTCACCACTCCGCACCCGACGGAGTCGCTGGTGCTGGATGCCCGCACCGGCCGGCGCCTGCACGATGCGTTCGTCGTCTACAGCGACTACCTCGGAGTGACGACGGGAACGGAGAAAGTGATCGACCTACGCACCGGCAGACCGCCGCCCGGCGACACGATCGACCCGTCGGCACCGGTGATCCTGGCCCAACAGACGGTCGCGCCATACCCGACGAATCGCCTGCAACTGCAAGGGCGTTCGGGCGGACTGCACAGCATCCCCCTCGGGGTCGGCGATGAGCGCCGCGTCCAGCTGCTCGCCGCACCGGGCTGTGTGGCGGTCTTCACCAGTTCGGTCGACGGTGTCGCCCAACTCACCGGAGTGCGGTGAGTTGGCATACTCCCGGCATCCCCCACCACGCCAGTCTCCCGAGCGAAAGTTGACCTTCCAGTTGGTCGAGGGCCCACGATGGAGGCGTGGCTGACCAGGAATCACTGCTCACGATCGGGGCGTTCGCGCGGCTGGTCGGGCTGAGTTCGAGCGCATTGCGCTTCTATGACGACTGCGGACTCCTGCAGCCGTATGACGTGGACCCCGCCAGCGGATACCGCTACTACTCCGCGGGGCAGGAGCGACGTGCCGCGACAATCAGCCGATTGCGGGGGATCGGGCTGCCGTTGCAGGACATTCGCACCGTGCTGGATGGCCCGCCGGAGCAGGCGCGTGCGGCACTTCGATCGTATGTCGAGCGCACCGGCGACCTCGCCCGCACTGCTCACGAGGTGGCCGAGGACGTCATCGCGACGCTGCCCGACCGGAGCGACGAGGCCCAGCCGACGACCGTCGTCATACCCGGCCCCGAGCTCGCGAGTGCGCTGCGCCAGGTGGCTCCGGCCACGGCGGCCACTGCCGACATACCGGCGCTGCAGGGCGTGCTGTTGCGGGCCGCCGATGCCGAGCTGACCGTGGTCGCGACCGACCGCTACTGGATGGCCGTGCGCACCCTCCCGATCGAGGCGATCTCGGGCGCCGACCGGCAGGTGATCGTCGCCGCGCAGGCGACTCCGCAGATCGTCGCCTTCGCAGCCGGCCACGACCGCGTGCGGCTGCGGATCGAGGACACTGTTGCCCGACTCGAAGGTGACGACGACGTCCTCGACATGTCCGCCATTGAAGGTCAATTCCCTTCGTATCAGTCCGTATTGAGTGCGCTACCGGCAGCGGCCGGACGCGTCACGGTGGACCGGCTGCGACTGATCGAGGTGTTGCTGGCGAACGATGACGCAGACGTCATCGTGCTCACGACGGGCGACCGCCGACTCGATGTGCGGGTCGACGGGGACCGCCACGGCGTGCGCCTGCCGGCAATCACGACCGGTGAACCGCTCGCGACAGCCTTCCGGCCGCAATTGCTGCTCGGCGCGCTGGACGTGAGCGTCGGGCCGGAGGTGCTGCTGCAGTTCCCAGCACGCGAGGGGAGTCCCGTCGTCGTCCGCTCGGCCGACCAGGGCACCTTCACCACCGTCGTGATGCCGGTGCGGCGCGACGACCGCGCGTGACTACGCAGGCGGTGACCGCGGAGCGCCTGCCGCCCGCATACGTCTGGTGGGCGAGCGCGGCGGCCGCGAGCACGCTGGGCAGCTCGGCGTTCGGTTTCGCGATGACCTGGTATTCGGCCGGCATCTCGGCGGGGTTCACCGGTGTGATCGGAGTGCTGATGACACTCCCGACTGCCGCACTGTTGCTGCTCGGTGGCGTCGCCGCGGATCGATTCGGCATCCGGCGGATGCTCGTCGCCGGAGATGCACTCATGCTGGTGCTCAGCGCGTTCGCCGTGCTGAGCGCCTCGCTTGCCGGCGTCCACCCCTGGCTGCTGGTCGTGGTCGCGATCGTGACGGGCATCGAAGGCGCGTTCTACCTGCCGGCGACCGGGGTGGTGCCGAGGCTGTTCGCGACCGAGGACGCGCTGCCGCGGGCCACCGCGCTGAACAGCACCTTGTCGCAACTCGCCCGGATCGCCGGCCCGCCGTGCGGCGCACTGGCCGTGTCCGCCGTCGCCTTCACTGGCACAGCAGTCGTCGATGGAGTGACGTTCGCGGCAATTCTCATGGTACTGCTGTGTATTCGGCCTCCATACGCACCTGCGGCGTCCACGTCGGCAACCCCTGGGTCGATGCTCCAGCCGCTTGGCACCGTATGGCGCACCCCTGCGCTGCGGTCTGTCTTGGTGACGACCGGCGTCGCGGCGGCCGGTGTCCTGCCGACGATGATCTACGGTCCGTCGCTCCTTTCACGTCAATCCGGTTGGGGTCCGGGTGCATCCGGGCTGATCGAAGCCGGCTGGCTGGTCGGCGGCATCATCGTCACCGCCACGATCGCGCGATGCGGCACGGCTCGGCGCATCGACCGTGCGGTCGCGGTCGGCCTGCTGTTGATCACGCTCGGCCTGACCGGGTTCGCCGTGTGCCCGAGTGCGGCGACTGGCTTCGTGTCCACCGTCGTGGTCGGCATCGGGGTGTCCGTCTGCACCGGACACCTGTGGCCGGCATACCTGCAGGCCACCCCGCTGTATCAACTGGGCCGCTACCAGGCCCTGCTCGTATTCGCCCAGATGACAACGCTGCTCGTCGCCACAATTGCGTTCACCGCAATCGCGGACGAACTCGGCGCGCGGTGGGCGATCGCCCTCTGCGCGGCCTTGCTGCTCGTCACGCTGGTCTGGTGGGCGGCCGGCTCGGGCTGGTCGCCCGCTGACCGGGCCCGCAAATCCGCGTGACGAGAGAGCCCCGCTCGTGAGACCGTGGATGCTGGCGGTGTGGGTTGCACCGCCCAACGGATGTTCCGGTATGGCGGTCGGGTGACCGCAGAGAGCGAGGTCGGCCTTCGTGGCCTGCTCAGCGGCAGCGTGACGCACCGTTCTGCCGGGGGATTCCTCCCCGCGGACCGGTGCACGATGCTGCCCGGACGGCGTGACCCGAGCGCGTCATACCGTCGAGAGCTCGTGCGAAGGACCACTACCCATGCAACCCCTGAACGACCCTGCGATCCGTAGCAGCTTCATCAACGCCTCACGTCGTGAGGTGCGCGAGGCCACGGCGCCCGACCTCGCCGAGATCGATTGGACCGCAACCGATCTGATCGGCTGGCGAGACCGCAAGAAGGACAACACCGCCTATGTCGTGCTGGAACTCGACGGCGCGCCGACCGGGGTCCGCCTCACCGCGGCGCCAAAGGCCGGACCGCGCCGACGCACCCTGTGCGCGTGGTGCCGGGACGTCGTCGTCGCGACCGATGTGACGATGTATGTCGCGCGCCGTGCCGGCGCTCCCGGGCGGGCCGGCAACACCATCGGCACGCTGATCTGCACGGACTTCGGCTGCAACGGCAACGTCCGCCGCACTCCGACGCTCTCGGAGGTGGGCAGCCGCGACGAGGTCGACCGGATGAACCTGATCGACAAGCGGATTCGCGCCTTGCGCGCGCACTCCAGCGACTTCGTGCGGCAGGTCGCGGCGACCCGGTGACACCCCGGGTGGCCGGGCACGTGCGCGCCTCAGTCCCGTGCGACGTGACTGGCCACGAAGTTGTTGCGGAACACTCCACGCGGGTCGAGCGTGCACCGGAGCTCGTCGAAGTCGTCGAGCCGCGGATAGGCGAAGTCGAGGCGCCCGGGGTAGGTGAACACCTTGCCCCAGTGCGGCCGAGGCGACAGCGGTTCCAGTGCGCGTTCGACCACCGCGGTTGCGTGCTGAACGGCCACCGCGTCCGGCTTCCAGGTGAAATGGAACGCCACCGAGTCGCGATCGTATGCCGGGCTCAACCATTGCGAATCTGCTGCGACAGCACGGATTTCCGTGATGAACAGGTGCGGGGCAAGCTGGTCGCCGACGGCGAGCAACACTTCGACGCCGTCAGCCGCGTCCGCCCGGGATACGAAGAACTCCGACTGGATCTCCGCGCCCGCGCTGGGGGTGAAGCCGAGCCGGAAGTGCGGCAGCCGATCGGCCCACGACCCAGGCTCGCCGCCCTGCACGGTGACCGCCTCCGGAGTTGTCCCGGTGGCGTGCATCGGGTGCAGCGTGCCGGGCATCCGGACAGCGCCCGGCAGCATAGGCTGCGTGCTCGCCGGGGTGACGCGCGACTTCAGCACGACGTGATCGGGCCCCTCGCCGATCCAGCGCCCGAACACGCTGACGCTGTATGCCGCGGCCAGCACGTCATCCAACTCCGCGACGAGCTCACCCCAGCCCATCCCCGTGAACGCATCCTGACGCACCTGGAAGTCCGGCACCGTTGCCAGCCGCAGCCGCGTCACGACGCCGAGCGCACCGAGAGAGACGACCATGCCGTCGAAGTCCGGGTCCGAGCGGTCGATCCAGCGCAGCCGCCCCTCGGCGGTCAGCAGTTCGACAGCCTCCACCGAGGCGGCCAGTCCCGGCTGGCGCGTGCCCGAGCCGTGCGTGCCGGTCGCGACGCTGCCGGCGACGGTGATGTGGGGGAGTGAGGCGAGGTTGGGCAGTGCCCGCCTCGCGGCCCTGAGATGGGGCACGAGCGCGCCATACGTCATGGCGCCGCTCACGGTGACCGAGCCGCTCTCCGGGTCGAAGACCGGGTCCGCGATGAGTGCGGAAAGGTCCAGCTGACAACCGGATTCGCTGTCCGCGATGCTGTTGAAGCTGTGTGCGGAGCCGACGACCTTCACTGCGGGGGAGCCGGCGACGAGTTCCTGCAACTGCGCGATCGAGCCGGGTCGCTCCCGTCGCGGCGCGCGGAAGTCGTAGGTGCCCGACCAGTTGGTGGTCACGCGTGCTCCCTACGCCGTATGACGCCGGCGATCGCCCGCCAGCCGAGGATGAACAGGCCGAGGAAGATCGATGCGACGACGACGAAGGAGAAGACCACGCCCCGGCCGGTCAGGTGCCGCAGCACCATGCCGACGGCGACCGCGCACACCCACACGGGCAACGCGTCGACCACCCGCAACGGTGCCCGGCCGCGCAGCAGGCTGATGACCCACCCGACGGCGGCACCGGCCAGGAACGGCCACGCCGTCAGCAGTGACTCGGTCACCGGATCCGACTCGTGATGGGACGCCCGGCCGATCGCCGCGAAGACGATGACGACGACGGCGTCCAGCACGCCGGCCAGAACGACCCGCGTCCTCACCGGTGCTCTCCTGGGAAGCGCACCCCGAGCTGCGCTCGCACCTCGTCCATCACGCGCATGATGCGCAGCGTCTCGCCCCAGGGCATCAGCGGTGACTCGATGTCTCCGGCGGTGATCCGGCGCGCGGTTTCGACCGCCTCGAAGTGCAGCCCGTGCGCCACCGACGCCGGCCGGTAGGTGTCCAGGACGGTGTCGTCCGGTGCGACGAGCCGGACCTCACCGGGTTGGTAGAACCATCCCGGCAGTTCCAATCGTGCCGAGTTTCCCGCAATGACAGCCGTATTGGCGGTCTGCCCGCTCATCGTGGTCACACAGGAGGCGACCGTCGCGCCGCTGGTCAGGGTGATGGTCCCGGCGCGGTCGACGCCCTCCGGCGTCAGAGACCCGGTGGCGTGCACGGCCAGCTCACCGGGGAGCAGCATCGCCGACAGCGAGATCGGGTAGACACCCAGGTCGAGCAGCGCACCGCCGGCCAGTGCCGGGTCGGCGAGCCGTCGCGGACCGTCCGGGTAGAGCAGTTGCCCGTGGTCGGCGACGATCGTGTCCAGCTCGCCGAGCAGTCCGCCGGAAACTGCCTGGCGCACAACGTCATACCGGGGCAGGAAGCGTGACCACATCGCCTCCATGCAGAACAGACCGCGTGCGCGGGCCTCCTCGACGACCTCGGTCGCCTCGGCCGTGTTGCGGGCGAACGCCTTCTCCACCAGCACCGGCTTCCCCGCGCGCAGCGCCAGCAGCGCGTGCTCGTGGTGTTCCGAGTGTGGCGACGCCACATAGATGACGTCGACCTCCGGGGCGGCGACCAGCTCGTCATACGAGCCGTATGCCGTGAATCCACCGAACTCCGAGGCAAATCCGCGGGCGCGGTCGATGTTGCGCGACCCGCACGCCACGACCTGCTGGCCGGTCTCCGCCAGCAGTGCCGTCACGAAGGCCCTGGCGATGCCGCCGGGAGCGAGGATGCCCCAACGCAGGGCGGGGGCATCGCGGGGGTCGGGGGTGCGCGGGGCGGGAAGCTCGGCGGTCATGCCGGTCATCTTTCCAGGCCGCTGCGATCCAGGGAGTGGACGGCTCGTGACGTGCCGGCCGGGCAACGGTCATAGGGTCGGAACATGACTGTGCGGCGCATCATGGGCATCGAGACCGAATACGGCATCTCCGTGCCGGGCGACCCGATGGCGAACCCGATGGTCCTGTCCGGGAAGGTCGTCACGGCATACGCCAGCCAGGTCGGGATGCGCGCGGCCCGGGCCGGCTGGGACTACGAGGACGAAGCGCCGCTGCGCGACGCACGCGGCTTCGACCTGGCCCGTGGCCTGGCCGACCCGAGTCAGTTGACCGACAAGGAGGACCCGACCCTCGCCAACGTCGTGCTCACCAACGGCGCCCGGCTGTATGTCGATCACGCGCACCCCGAATACAGCTCGCCCGAGGTGACCAGCCCGCGCGACGCGATCGCCTGGGACCGGGCCGGCGAAGCGATCATGCGGGAGGCGGTGCGGCTGCTCGCCCGTCCCGGCACGGCCGGGGTCAACCTCTACAAGAACAACACCGACGGGAAGGGCTCGTCATACGGCACGCACGAGAACTACCTGATGAGCCGGGCCACACCGTTCGCCGAGATCGTGCGGCACCTGATCCCCTTCTTTGTCGCGCGGCAGGTGATGTGCGGCTCGGGCCGGGTCGGCATCGGGGCCGAGTCCACCCGGCCCGGATTCCAGCTCGCCCAGCGCTCCGACTTCTTCGAGGTCGAGGTCGGCCTGGAGACCACGCTCAAACGACCGCTGATCAACACCCGCGACGAACCGCACGCGATCGCCGACCGCTACCGCCGGCTGCACGTGATCCTCGGCGACGCCAACCACAGCGACGTCACCAATCTGCTCAAGCTGGGCACCACCAGTCTGGTGCTCGGGATGATCGAGGACGGCGCGGTCGGCAGGAACCTCACGGTCGACAAGCCGGTCGAGGCGCTGCACCGCATCTCGCACGATCCCACGCTGCGCACGACCGTGCAGGTCTCCAGCGGACGCACTCTCACCGGCATCCAATTGCTCTGGGAATACTACGAACTCGTGGGAACCTGGCTGCAGCAGAAGTATGCCGGTGAGCTCGACGAGGACACCGCCGAAGTCATGACGCGCTGGGAGCAGGTGCTCACGAAGCTGGAGCGCGACCCGATGGAAGCCGACCGGGAGGTCGACTGGGTGACCAAGCTGAAGACGCTGGAGGGCTTCCGGGCCCGCGACGGCCTCGACTGGTCGGATCCCCGGCTGCGCGCCATTGACATCCAGTGGTCCGACGTGCGCGAGGACAAGGGACTGTTCAACCGGCTGCTGGCCGCCGGGAGGGTCGAGCGGCTCGTGGACGAGGCGCTCGTCAAGGACGCCGTGAACACTCCACCGCGGGACACGCGCGCCTACTTCCGCGGCACGTGCCTGGCGCGGTTCCCGCGCGAGGTAGCCGCGGCTTCCTGGGATTCGGTGATCTTCGACGTGGAGTCGCAGCCGAGCCTGCAACGGGTGCCGATGCTAGAGCCCGAGCGCGGCACCGAGGCACACGTGGGGGAGTTGCTCGACCGCGCAGCCTCGGCCGACGAGTTGTTGCGGATGCTCGCCGACGGTGCCGCGACACGCGGTTGATCGGGTGTCCGAGCGACCCGCCGCGCAACCGTGGGCGCCGCGCGCCATACCGGCCCGTCAACGTAGGGTTGGAGACCAGGACAGGAACGAAAGGACACCGCCATGGCCACGCAGGAACAGAAGAACCCGCAGCGCCGCGACGCCGACCCGGACGACGTGCCGGCCCCGGCGCCTGCCGCGACACCGGCCAAACAGGAGCTCGACGACGACATCGACAGCGTGCTGGACGAGATCGACGGCGTGCTGGAGTCCAACTCCGAGGAGTTCGTGCGCGGCTTCGTCCAAAAGGGCGGCGAGTGATCCCCACGAAGTTTCTCCCCCGCCCCGGTACCCCACCCGCTCCTCCGAGTACCTCGCGGAGGACCCGTTCGTTGTGCAGAGAGACCGTCAATGACCGCACGTAGCAAACTTCCGGCGTCCTACCTGCAGACCGGTTCGTCGTCGTTCACCGAGTTCCTCAGCGCGCACTCGCCCGACCTCGTGCCGGGGTCGCGCACCCTGCCGGTTGCGGCGGTCGACGTGCCGCACGGCACCACCATCGTCGCGGTGGCGTATGCCGGCGGCGTGCTGCTCGCAGGTGACCGCCGCGCGACGATGGGCAACCTGATCGCGAACAACGAGATGCTGAAGGTCTTCGCGGCCGACGACTTCTCGGCGGTCGGCATCGCCGGCACAGCAGGAACCGCGATCGAGATGGTGCGGCTCTTCCAGGTCGAGCTCGAGCACTACGAGAAGATCGAGGGCACCCGGCTTTCGTTGGTGGGCAAGGCAAATCGCCTGGCGACGATGATCCGTGGCAACCTCGGCATGGCGATGCAGGGGCTCTCGGTCGTGCCGCTCTTCGCCGGCTTCGACTCGGGCCGGGGCGCCGGCCGGATCTTCTCGTACGACGTCACCGGCGGCTGCTACGAGGAGCACGACTTCCACTCGGTGGGGTCCGGCTCGCTCTTCGCGCGCGGAGCACTGAAGAAGCTGTGGCGGCGCGAGCTGAGCCAGGACGACGCGGTGCGGGTGACGATCGAGGCCCTCTACGATGCGGCCGACGACGACTCGGCGACCGGCGGCCCCGACCTGGGCCGCCGGATCTGGCCGACGGTGGCGATCGTCGACGGCGAGGGCACGCGCTTCGTGACCGACGACGAGCTGGCGGCGGTGGTCGCGCAGGTCCTGGAGTCCCGCCGCGAGATCGGAGGCACCCGGTAATGTCGATGCCCTTCTACGTCTCGCCCGAGCAGCTGATGAAGGACCGGGCCGACTACGCCCGCAAGGGAATTGCCCGCGGCCGGTCGGTGGTCGTCCTCGCGTATGACGGGGGTATCGCCTTCGTCGCCGAGAACCCGAGCCGCGCGCTGCACAAGGTGTCCGAGATCTACGACCGCATCGCGTTCGCGGCGGTCGGCAAGTACAACGAGTTCGAGAACCTCCGCGTCGCCGGCATCCGGTATGCCGATCTGCGCGGCTACTCCTACGACCGGTCCGACGTGACCGCGCGCGGTCTCGCCAACGCCTATGCCCAGACGCTCGGCACGGTCTTCACCCAGGAGTCCAAGCCCTACGAGGTGGAGATCGTCGTCGCCCAGGTCGACGAGGACCCGCAGGACGATCAGATCTACCGGCTGACCTACGACGGGTCGGTCGGCGACGAGCAGGGTTTCGTCGCGATGGGTGGCGGCGCGGAGGACATCACGTCCGGACTGCAGGAGCACTGGCGGCCGGGCATGGACCTCGGGACAGCGCTTCGCCTCGCGGTGCAGTTGCTGGGGGAGAGCCCCGGCGGTGGTGACGCCCGAGTGCTCTCCGCCGGACAGCTGGAGGTCGCCGTGCTGGACCGCGCGCGCGAGCGCCGCAAGTTCCGGCGCATCGAGAACTCGCTGCTCACCGCGCTACTCAGCCCGGACGACCCGACCTCGGACGTGCCGCACACCGAGGACCAGCCGGGCGCCTGACCGTCAGCGTCCGGGTAATCAGGATGACCGCTGTCAGTGAGCTCTGACATGATGCATTGAACAACCCAACTTCCTCACGCGGGCGCGTGCGGTGCACCGGCACCGTCATACTGCGCTGGCTTGACCTCCAGTGCGCTTGAACGCCGAAGCTGGGTGCGCCGCACACCGTGACTCGCCCAGGAGGCTGCACCACCCGATGACCCGACAGCCCATCCCGGTATCCCGGCCCACCGACGCACCCCGCCCCGCTGTCCCGGCGGGGCTGGTGTCTGCACCCGCCCTCCGTCCGCCGCGCGACCGGCCGAGGCGGATGACGAACCTGCTTCGCCTGCTGCCGTATCTGAAGCCCTACCGGGTGCGCTGGACGGCCATGCTCGTGGCGGCGTTCGCGAGCCTGGGCGCGACCATCGCCATACCGCTGATGACCAAGGCGGTCATCGACGGCCCGGTGCGTCATCACGACGAACACGGGCTGTGGCTGCTCGGCACCGCCGCACTCGGGGTCGGCATGTCCGAGGCGATCCTGTGGTTCATCCGGCGCTGGCTGGTGTCGCGAGCGACCATGGGCGTCGAGCGCGACATCCGCGAGGACCTCTACGCGCGCTTGCAGGTGCTGCCGATGTCGTTCCACAACCAGTGGCAGTCCGGGCAGCTCTTATCACGAATCATGAACGATCTCAGCACGGTTCGCCGGTTCTTGAGCTTTGGCATCGTGTTCCTGGCACTCAACATCGTGCAGATCGTCGTGGTCTCCGGCATCCTGCTGAGGCTCTACTGGCCGCTCGGCGTGGTGGTGCTGATCTCGATCGTGCCGATCGCCGCGACGGTGCTGCACAACCAGCGGCAATACACCAAGTTCTCCCGGATGGCGCAGGACCAGGCGGGCGTCGTCGCCACCGGTGTCGAGGAGTCCGCGCTCGGTCTGCGGGTCATCAAGTCATTCGGGCGCGAGGACTACGTCTACGACCGGTTCGACACCCAGGTGACCGAGCTCTTCGACATCCAGCTGCGCAAAGTGCGCCTGCAGGCGCGGTTCTGGACGCTGCTGGAGGTGATCCCGAACCTCACCCTGATCGTCGTGCTCGGGCTCGGCGCCGCCGCAACCGGTGACGGCCGGATCACCCTGGGCACCCTCGTCGCGTTCATCACCATGATGCTGTCGCTGGTCTGGCCGATCGCCTCACTCGGTTTCCTACTCTCCCTGACCCAGGAATGTATGACGGCAGCCGACCGCGTCACCGAGATCTTCGACGCCCCGCAGCCGATCGCGGACGGTCCGGTCAACGCGGTGAGTCCGGCCGGCCGGCTTCGGTTGCGTGACGTCGGCTTCCGGTTCCCCTCCGACGACGAGCGCGACTCGGGCTGGGCGCTGCGGCACGTCGACCTCGAGCTCGCGCCCGGGGAAACAGTGGCGCTGGTCGGTGCGACCGGGTCGGGCAAGTCGGTCCTGACCTCCCTGATCCCGCGCCTGTATGACGTGTCCGAGGGCAGCATCGAGATCGACGGCACCGACATACGCGAGCTGACCCTGCCCGCGTTGCGCAGCACGGTCGCGACCGCGTTCGAGGACCCGACGCTGTTCTCGCTCTCGGTCCGCGAGAACCTCACCCTCGGCCGGCCGGACGCGACCGAGGCGCAGATCACCGAGGCGATCGACGTCGCGCAGGCACAGTTCGTGCACGAGCTGCCCTTCGGCCTCGACACCCGCATCGGCGAGCAAGGCATGAGCCTGTCCGGCGGCCAGCGCCAACGGCTGTCGCTCGCCCGGGCGGTACTGGCCACACCGAAGGTACTGGTGCTCGACGACACGCTGTCCGCGCTGGACGTGCACACCGAGGCGCTTGTGGAGCACGCGCTGCGCAATGTGCTGCAGGACGTGACCGGCATCGTGGTCGCACACCGGGCGTCGACAGTACTGCTCGCCGATCGCGTCGCGCTGATCGAGAAGGGCACCATCACGCACGTCGGCACCCATGCACAGCTGCTCGCGACAGTGCCGAGCTATCGCTATCTCCTTGCTGCCGACGACGAACTCGACGACGGCGCCGAGCCGGACCCGGAGTGGTCCGACGACGACCGGCGCACCGGTCTGCGGGAGCAGCACGACGTCGACGAGTGCACCGACGACACGTGCCGCGAGTGTGCGACCCTCCGGTCACGCCCCACGCCATACGGCGCCACGGAAGGAGCGGGTCGATGATCACCCCACGAAGTTCTCCGCTCCTTCGTCGCTCCGATACTTCGCGAGGACCTCGATGACCACCACCGACACGAAAACCCCTGCGGCAGAGCAGGATTCGGACGCGTCGCTGCGCTGGCGCGGCCTGATGGCCGACAGCAGCGGCGAGGACCTGGTCGACCATGGATCGGCCACCCGCCGCAATGCGCGCGAGCTGCTGGGGTCGCTGCTCGCGCCATACACGAAGCTGATTGCGGCACTCGCCGTGATCGTCGTCATCGAGAACGCCGCCCGCCTGTCGGTGCCGATCCTCGTGCAGTTCGGCATCGACCACGGCATCCCGCCGATCACGCACCACCACGACGCGCACGACCTGCTGGTCATCGTGGCCGTGCTGGTCGGGGTGGTGGCGGTGCAAGCGGCCAGCCGGGTGACCTTCCTGCGACAGTCCGGCCGCATCGGCGAGCTGGCGCTGCTCGACCTGCGGCGCCGCGTGTTCCGGCACTTCCAGAAGCTGGACGTGACGTTCCACGACAAGTTCACCTCCGGGCGGGTGGTCAGCCGCTCGACCAACGACGTCGAGGCGATCCAGGACATGCTGGAGAACGGCTTCGACAGTCTGCTGACCGCCGTGCTCACGCTGATCGGCACGGCAGTCCTGCTGGTGGTGCTCAACGTCGAGCTGGGCCTGATCTGCCTGATCAGCTTCCCGGTGCTGGTCGCGCTGGCGTGGTGGTTCCGCAACGCCTCGCGCAGGACCTACCGAGAGGTCCGCGAGAGCGCCGCGCTGGTCATCGTGCAGTTCGTCGAGACGATGACCGGCATCAAGGCCGTCCAGGCCTACCGGCGCGAGCCGCGCAACCAGGAGATCTTCGAAGAGGTCGCCGACCGCTACCGCGCGATCAACGAGAAGACTTTCCGGCTGGTCGCGATCTTCATGCCCTCGGTCGACCTGGTCGGCAACATCATGACGACCGTCGTGCTGGTGTATGGCGGCTGGCGTGTCCTCGAGGGCCACATGACGGTCGGCGTGCTGACAGCGTTCCTGCTCTACCTGCGGATGTTCTTCGAGCCGATGCAGGACATCACCCAGTTCTTCAACACGTTCCAGTCGGCGTCGTCCGCGCTGGAGAAGCTGGCCGCCGTGCTCGCGACCCAACCGGGCATCGCCGACCCGGAGCAGCCGGTGCAGCTCGGAACAGTTCAGGGCGCAGTCGAATTCGACAATGTCCAGTTCTCCTACGTCGAGGGCAGGCCGGTGCTGCCCGGGCTGGACCTGCACATCCCGGCCGGGCAGACCGTTGCCCTGGTCGGCACGACGGGTGCGGGCAAGACGACGATCGCCAAGCTGATGGCCCGCTTCTACGACCCCGTGTCGGGCGCCGTGCGCCTGGACGGCACCGATCTGCGGGATGTCGACCAGCCCCAGCTGCGCCGGCACGTGGTGATGGTCACGCAGGAGAACTTCATGTTCGAGGGCACCGTCGCCGACAACATCCGCTTCGGCAAGCCGGAGGCGACCGACGCCGAGATCCGCGCCGCCGCGGAAGCCGTCGGCGCCGACCAGTTCATCGGCGAACTGCCGAACGGCTATGACACCGACGTCGCCAAACGCGGCGGGCGGCTGTCGGCGGGTCAGCGGCAACTGGTCGCCTTCGCGCGGGCCTTCCTAGCCGACCCGGCGGTGCTGATCCTGGACGAGGCGACCTCATCGCTGGACATCCCCAGCGAACGCCTGGTGCAACGCGCACTGGAGACAGTGCTCGCCGACCGCACGGCCCTGATCATCGCCCACCGGCTCTCCACGGTGGAGGTCGCCGACCGGGTGCTGGTGCTGGAGCACGGCCGGGTTCTCGAGGACGGATCGCCCGCCGACCTGATCGGCTCAGCGGACGGCAGGTATGCCGCCCTGCACCGCGCCTGGGTGGAGTCACTGGCCTGAGACGCGGCGGCGAGCGATCGTCCCTCGCCTTACTGCTTCAGGAGTCCGAACAGTGCCGGGGCCGGGCTGCCGAGCCCCGTCACCTGGTTGAATCCCGTGCCACAGTACGGCGTCACGAGCGGGATCGGCTGGGAGTCGGCGTTCTGCGCGGCGCACTGTCCCTGGCTGAACAAGTAGGTGGTGCTAGCGGTCGGGAGAACCACTGCCTTGGTGACTCCGGCACCCAGCGGGGTGTCGGTGACCTCGTGGAACCCGGTCGATCCGTAGAGCCCGTAGAGCGTCGGGTTCAAGAATCCGAGCGGGATGCCATGCCGGGACTGTATGACGTTGGCCTCGAGCGCGGCGAACATCGGGGACGCCATGCTCGTCCCGCAGAACGAGCGCGTGTACCATGTCGTGCTCGCTTGCGTCGCCGACTTCGGCAGGTAATAGCCCTCCGGGTAGCCGCCGACGAAGCAGTCGGCCTCCATCGCCACATCAGGTCCGACACGCCGGGCCACGCCGTCGACCACATTGTTGCTCACGACGCCCTCCTGGTACCAGGGCTCGGGCGTCTTCATGACGCCGCCGCCACCCTCGTAGTAATAGAGCGCCGGTCCGGGCGCGGCCGGGTTCCAGCTGTGCGTCTTGGTGTCGAGCGTCGTCCGGGTGTCTGCCCACGGCACCTCCCACTCGTAGTTGCCGTGCTTGCCGATCGCGACGCTCGTCCCGCCGACGATCGTCTCCCACGGGGGTCGCGCATGTAGCCGTTGGGGTCCGAGCTCTTGTCGACCGGCGAGCCCCAGTCACCGGCGGCCTCGTTGACGGTGATGCCTTCCAGCGCGGCACGCTGGAGCACGGGGTTCAGAATGCTGTCCCAGTCGGCGGTGTCACCGATGGACGCGCTGACGACATCGGCGAGGTGGTTGTCGACCACCCTGGTGAGGTCGTCGGCGAAGGGGTCACCGGTGATGGAGCCGTCGCTCCACACGTAGACGAGGTCCGCGTCGGGTGCGAGGCCGTGTACTGCTTCGAGATCGCCGACCCATTCATCGAGGGCCACCGGCGTGCTCTGTTTGCTCGTCGGCTCCAGCCCGATCTGGGTGAGCTGGCCGCTCCTCAGCTGGGGGATCCCGACGAGCTTCGACCACTTCTGGATGCTCGCCTGACCGCCGGTCAGCGGCTCGCCGCCCATGGTCGCGACGGTGACGCCCCTGCCGCTCAGTTTCTTCGGGAACCCGTAGGCGCTGCGCACCTGCGACGGGGTGTACCAGCAGCCGGAGTAGGGCAGATGTGATCCGTAGGCGGGCGGGGCCTGTGTGTCGATCTTCTGCCCGAAGTACTGCGAGCACGGCCTCGGTGCGTGCAGACCGGCCGTGGTCAGCGCGCCGGTCGTGGAGGTGGTCGGGGTGTTGGGCAGCGGGGTGGGCAGGGCTGCGACCTTGATGGGGGAAAGGTTCACTGTGTTCACCACGCTGCCGACGCTCGCGGGCACGCTCATCCGCGACAGCGCGACATAACGAGCCGAACTGCTGCCCGGCGCCCCGGTGGAGCCGATGCGCGCCGCGAGTGCGTGCTCGGCCCGGTTCGCCGGTCCGGTCGCCGTGATCATGAACGGGTCGGTGTGGGTGACTCTGAGGCCCGATGCGGCCAGCCAGCGCCGCACGGCGCTCTGCTGTGCCTTGGTCGCGCCATAGCGCTTCGACACCTGGGCAGCGCTCAGGAACTGCCGGTACGAAGCCGACCCCGGCGTCGAGACCGCCGTGGCCATCGCCTTCATCGCGCTCGCGTCGCGGTTCAGCGAGACGCTGACCCGCAGGTTCGCCGATCCGGCCACCGACCGGCCCGTCGCCGAGACCGGGGTGGAGAGCGAGCGTCGTGCAGCGGCCGCATGGTCGCCGTGCCCAGGGGCCGCCATGGCCGAGGACGTGACGGCGAAACAGCTCGCCAGGACCATTGCTCCGATCGACGCTATGGACGCGTTCTTCCTGTGCCTGCTCAATTTCCGTCTTGACATCTGCGGTTGCCCTCCTTGGATGAGTAGTGCTCTCATGTGGACCGTAGCAACGCGATGTGAAATGGCACTGGTTTCGTGTGCATCGGATTTCGGCGGCGATCGCGCCCGACCGCGGACGGCCCGTCTGCCGGTCGCGGAGGCCCTACGCGTCGCGTCGGGCCGCGGCGATCAGCTCGCGCTCGTCGGCGGGGGAGAGTCCCGCGCGGCGAGTGCGACCCGGTCCGGTCCGCAGCTCCCAGGCGAGGGTGTCGCGAATGGAATCCTCCAGCGGACGGGTGCGCAACCCGGCGGCTCGAGCAGCGGCTGGGATGCGAGTCGCGAATCCGGCATACTCCGGCTGCGGCAGCCAGAGCGGGAAGCTGCGGTCGCCGGCCCAGGGCGCGATCTGGTGTCGCTCGATCCAGTCCTGGTCAACGGCAACTACTGGCCCGGCGTGCCCGGCCACGGATCGCGCGAGCGCGAGATAGTCGGTCAGCGAGCGGTGTTCGCTGGCCGTGGTGAAGACGCCGCCGACCCCACGCTCAACGGACTCCACCAGCCACTGCGCGAGATCGCGGGCATCGATGAGTTGCACCGACGCGTCAGGAGCGTCGGGCACCAGCACCGCGCCGTCCTCGGTGGCCGGGTGTGCGAAGCGCAGCGGCCAGTAGCCGGTGCGGTCGCTCGCGTCGCCCGGTCCGGTGATCAGCCCCGGCCGGGCGATCAGCGCCCGGTCGCCGTATGCCGCGAGCACCGCCTCCTCGCACGCCACCTTGCACTCGCCGTATTTCTCGATCTCGAACTCGCCGGTCCAGGCCGGCAGCAGCGGCGCCGACTCGTCCTGGCCTGGCCGGTCGTCCTGTGCGTAGACCGAGCACGTCGACACGAATGCCCACCGCGCGACCTGGTCACGGAGCGCGTCGACGGCGCCACGTGCGTGCGCCGGTCGGCTGGTGACGTCGATCGCGGCGTCAAAATCACCCGTCAGTGCCGAATACGCTTGCGGATCATCACGATCCCCGGCGACCAGCTCGGCTCCTTCCGGGACGGGCCGCGTGCCGCGCGCCATACACACGACCTCGTGGTCACGGGCGAGCGCCGCCCGCACGATCTCGCCGCCGAGCCACGCCGTCCCACCGAGAACCAGAAATCGCATGCTGCCATGATCGTCCCGTTCTCGCGACCGTCGCGCCTTCGGGACGAATTTCGCGCCGGATCGCATCCCGAAAGCTCGACCGTCGCGCCTTGGGGACACCGACGCCGCCCGCACGCCATACGAAACGCTCCGCGCGGGCGACGCGTGGACAGTTAGGGTCGATGTATGGAGCGGCGGATCTTCGGCATCGAGAACGAATACGGCGTCACGTGCACGTTCGACGGGCAGCGCCGGCTCACCCCCGACGAGGTGGCCCGCTACCTCTTCCGCAAGGTCGTCTCGTGGGGCCGCTCCTCGAATGTCTTCCTGGGCAACGGTTCCCGGCTATACCTGGACGTCGGCAGCCATCCCGAATACGCCACCCCGGAGTGCGACGACGTGCGGGAGGCCGTCATCCACGACAAGGCGGGGGAGCGGATCATCGAGGGCCTGGTCGAGGACGCGCAGACACGACTCACCGAGGAAGGCGTCGAAGGCAAGATCTTCGTCTTCAAGAACAACACCGACTCGGCCGGCAACTCCTACGGCTGCCACGAGAACTACCTGATCGGCCGCGCGGGCGAGTTCCAGCAGGTCTCCGACATCCTCATCCCGTTCCTCGTCAGCCGCCAGATCACCTGCGGCGCCGGCAAAATCGCCGTGCTCGGGCACAAGCCGACCTTCTGCGTCAGCCAGCGCGCCGATCACATCTGGGAGGGCGTCAGCAGCGCCACCACCCGGTCACGGCCGATCATCAACACCCGCGACGAGCCCCACGCGGACGCCGAGCGGTTCCGCCGGCTGCACGTCATCGTGGGCGACAGCAACATGAGCGAGACCACCACGATGCTCAAGCTCGGCTCGGCGCACCTCGTGCTGCGGATGATCGAGGACGGTGTCGCGATGCGTGACCTGAGCCTGGAGAATCCGATCCGCGCGATCCGCGAGATCAGCCACGACATCACCGGGCGGGCGCCCGTGCGCCTGGCGAACGGACGCGAGCTGTCCGCGCTGCAGATGCAGACCGAATACTTCGAGCGGGCGAGGGCGTATGTCGACAGTCATGCCATCACCGACGACCTCACCAAACGGATCATGGATCTATGGGAGCGCACGCTCACCGCAATCGATACCGACGACCTCAGCCTGGTCGACACCGAGATCGACTGGGTCATCAAGCACAAGCTGCTCGACCAGTATTCCGCGAAACACGGTCTGGCACTTGACGATCCGCGCATGCTGCAGCTCGATCTGACCTACCACGACATCAACCGCGAACGCGGCCTGTTCTACCTGCTGCAACGCCGCGGCAAGGCGGCCCGGGCCTGCTCCGACGTCGAGATCTTCGAGGCGAAGACCTTCCCGCCCCAGACGACACGGGCGAAGCTGCGCGGCGACTTCATCCGCGCCGCGCAGGCGGCCCGCCGCGACTTCACCGTCGACTGGGTGCATCTGAAACTCAACGACCAGGCGCAGCGGACGGTGCTGGTGAAGGACCCGTTCAGCGCCAGCGACCAGCGCGTCGACCGCCTCGTCGACGGTATGTAGCCAGCCCCGGCCGGCCCCCACCCACAGCGGCTTTGGTTATGGTGGCGCCCGGTCATCCATTTCCCAGTGTCTCCATGAGGTTCTTCGACGTGCGCCGTTTCCCGCTCCGCCTGCTCGCGGCAGGCACCCTTCCCGTGCTCTTCCTCGCCGGGTGCGGCAGTAGCAGCTCCAACGCAAGTTCCGCATCGAAGACTGCGACCAAGTCCGCGACGACCTCGGCGAGCGCGACACCGACTGGCCCCTATACGGTCCCCGCGGCGGACGTCTCCCCGATGAGCGCCATCCAGGTCACGACGCCGTCCGGGGAGAGCCCGACCGTCAAGCTCGGCAAGAAGCCGTTCCAGGTGAACCAGACGACGACGGACGTGAAAACTCAGGGCTCGGGTGCTGTCGTCGCCGCCGACAATCTGGTCTCGGTCAGCTACGTCGCCGTCGACGGGGCGTCCGGCAAGACACTCGCCGACACGTTCGCGAACACCGCGGGCCCGATGTACCTCAAGGACCCGACCCAGCTGCCCGGCCTGGTCAAGTCGATCTCCGGCAAGAAGGTCGGCACCGTCGAGACCGTCGCCATACCGCCGGCGGACGCATTCGGCGACGAGGGAAACACCCAGCTCGGGGTGACCCGCAAGGACACCATCGTCCTCTACCTGAAGATCAACAGCACGAGCCCGAACCTCGCACACGGCACCGCCGTCGCGCCCCAGAAGGGCCTGCCGACCGTGAAGTGGAACGGCGTCGACAAACCGGCCACGATCACCATGCCCAACAGCGCCGCGCCCAAGAAGCTCGAAGTCGCCAACCTGATCAACGGCGACGGCGCGACGGTGAAGAAAGGCCAGACCCTCTACGCGCTCTACACCGGCGTCATCTGGGCGAACGGCAAGGCGGGCAAGGTCTTCGACTCGACCGGCAACACCGGTCGCTACGGCGTGCCCGCCAGCTTCGTCATCGGCAAGGGCCAGGTCATCCCGGGCTGGGACAAGGCGCTGGTCGGCAAGAAGGTGGGCGACCGCGTGGAGATCGTTATCCCGCCGGCCGACGGCTACGGCAGCAAGGGCAACGCCCAGGGCGGCATCAAGGGCACCGACACCCTGGTCTTCGTCGTCGACATCGTCGCCGTCGGCTGACCGCCATCCATCTTCGAAAGACACGAGGTAGCAATGCCGTTCGACCCGAACACCACCAAGCCGGAGATCGACTTCCCGGGTGCTGAACCGCCCGCAGAGCTGATGATCGAGGACCTCACCGTCGGCGACGGCGCCGAGGCGCAGGCCGGCGACCAGATCAAGGCGCACTACGTCGGCGTCGCGTGGTCGACCGGCGAGGAGTTCGACGCGTCCTGGAACCGCGGCGCGCCGCTGGACTTCCAGGTCGGCGTCGGCCAGGTCATTGCCGGCTGGGACCTGGGCATCGTGGGCATGAAGGCCGGCGGGCGGCGCAAGCTCGTCATACCCCCGCACCTGGCGTATGGCGAGCGGGGTGCCGGTGGCGCGATCGGCCCGAACGAGACGCTGATCTTCGCGGTCGACCTGGTCTCGACCAGCAAGCCGGGAGCAGGGCGCGCCTTCGGGCTCGGCTGAGCACCCGGGCCCGCTACGGTGGCGGCCATGCAGCCTGCGCCGGCACCGCGACACGCTCCCGAGTCGTTCGACCTCGGCTTGCAGTCGGGAGAGAGCACCGGCGAGAGTTCGCTCACCGTCGTCATCGCGCTGGCCGCCAACCTGCTGGTCGCCATTGCCAAGACGATCGCCGCGCTGATCACCGCGTCGGCGTCGCTCGTCGCGGAGGCCGCCCACTCCTGGGCGGACACCGGCAACGAGGTCTTCTTGCTGATCGCGGACAAGCGGTCGCGCAAGCCGGCGGACCCGAGGCACCCGTTCGGGTTCGGCCGCGAGGCGTACGTGTGGTCGCTCTTCGCGGCGCTCGGTCTCTTCGTCGCCGGCGCCGCGGTGTCCATCTGGCACGGTGTGCAGGAGTTGATCCACCCGGAAGCCGCCAGTGATTTCCTGATCGGCTACATCGTGCTCGCCATCTCCTTCGTGCTGGAGGGTGTCTCCTTCCTGCAGTCGGTGCGCCAGGCGCGTGCCGAGGCGCGCCACTACGACCGCGAGTTGCTCGAACACGTGCTGGCGACGTCCGACCCGACGCTGCGGGCCGTGTTCGCCGAGGACGCCGCGGCGCTCACCGGCCTGGTGCTCGCCGCGGCAGGTCTCGGATTGCACCAGATCACCGGGTCGCCGACCCCTGACTCGGTAGGCTCCATCCTCGTCGGCTGCGTGCTCGCCGTCGTCGCGGTGATCCTGATCAGGCGCAACATCGGTTTCCTGGTCGGCGAGGAGGTGTCCGCCGACGTCCGCGCTGCCGCGCTGCGCAGCCTGCTCGCCCAGCACGAGGTCGCCCGCGTGACCTACCTGCGGCTGGAGTTCGTCGGGCCGCGGCGGGTCTATCTGGTCGGCGACGTCGACCTCACCGGCGACGTCGCCGAGCACCTGGTCGCCGAACGGCTGCGCGCACTCGAGGCCAAGGTCGCCGCAAGCCCGGTCGTGGCGGGCGCCATACTCAGCCTCTCCGCACCCGACGAACCGTCACTGACCCCGGATGAGCCACACCCGCGGTAAGCCTGGTCGTACATTCGTCCGCACATGAGATAGCGTCGTCACCATGGCCAACTCACCCGCCGCGAAGACCGAGCGGCTGCTCAACCTGGTGATCTGCCTGCTCTACACCCGCCAGCCGCTGGCCAAGGCGCGCATTCGCGACGCGGTGCCGCAGTATGGCGAGGCGGCCTCCGATGAGGCCTTCGACCGGATGTTCGAGCGTGACAAGGACGAGCTGCGCGAGCTCGGCATACCGCTGCGGATGGAGCCCCTCGACCCGCTCTTCGACGACGAGTCCGGCTACCGCATCGACCGGCGCGAATACGCGCTGCCGGAGCTGTCCTTCGAGCCGGACGAGTTCGCCGTGCTCGGCCTGGCGAGCCGCACCTGGCAGCAGGCCAGCCTGGCCGGCGCCGCCGCGACGGCGCTGCGCAAGCTGGAGGCTGCGGAAGTGGAGCGAGACGTCAACTCGGTGGTTGGCCTGGAGCCGCGCATCCACACCACTGAGCCGGCCTTCAACACCGTCAAGGACGCGGTGCTGCGCCGCCAGGGCATCAGCTTCGCCTACCGCAAGGCCCACGGCGAGGCCAGCCAGCGCCGGCTGCAGCCGTGGAGTGTCGCCAACTGGCACGGCCGCTGGTACGTCACCGGTTTCGACCTCGACCGGCAGGCGCCCCGAGTCTTCCGGCTTGGCCGCATCGAGGGTGCCGTCAAACGCGTCGGCAAGCCTGGCGCGTATGACGTCCCCGCCGGTCACGACCCCATCGCGATGATCGACGGCCCGGAGACGCCACCTGCCGAGGCCGTCGTGCTCGTCCACGAACATGCCGGGAACATCCTGCGCCGCAGGGCACACGACTCGGCCGATGCAGACGATGGGCGCACGCGCCTGACGCTGCGCTACACCGACCCTGGCGTGCTCGCCGACGAGATCGCCGGTTTCGGCCCGGCGGTGCAGGTGCTGTCACCACCCGAACTCGCAGCCGCCGTCGTGCGGCGCCTGCGCGGCGCACTCGACCGCAACGGAGCCGCGTGATGGCCACCCCCGAGAGCGCCACCGCGCGACTGGGCCGGCTGCTGACGATGGTGCCGTGGCTGGTCAACCGCCAGGGCATCGACATCGCCGAGGCCGCCAAGGAGCTCGGGGTGACCACTGCCCAGGTGGAGGCCGATCTGGCGTTGCTCTTCGTCTGCGGCACGCCCGGCCACCTGCCCGACGACCTCATCGAGGCCGAGTGGGAGGAGGGCCGGGTCTTCCTGCGCAACGCCGACACCATCGCGCGCCCGCTACGCCTCGGCCTGGACGAGGCCACCGCGCTCATCGCCGGGCTGCGCACCCTCGCCGCGGTGCCCGGCCTGGACGAGCGCGACGCGGTCGACCGGGCGCTCGCGAAGCTGGTCGAGGCGGCCGGCGACCTCGGAGGCGCCACCGACCGGGTGCGGATCGCACTGGAGGACGAGGTGCCTTCCGAGACACTGGCGACCGTGCGAGCCGCCGTGGCTGCGCACCGAAGGCTGCACCTGGTCTATGTCGTGCCGTCCCGCGATGAGACCACCGAGCGCGACGTCGACCCGATGCGGGTGGTGTCGCTCGACGGCAACTGGTATCTCGAGGGCTGGTGTCACCGCGCGCAGGACGTGCGGCTCTTCCGCCTCGACCGGGTCGCGTCCGTCGAGCTGCTGGACGAGGACGGCACGCCGCCGACCGGCGCCCGGCCGCGTGACCTCGACGCCGGTCTGTTCACCCCGGGTCCGGACGACCTGTCCGCGACCGTCGAGCTGCAGCCCGACGCCACCTGGGTCGTCGACTACTACCCGGCGACGGACGTCGAACGTCGGAGTGACGGCGTGCTGACGGTCTCGTTCCGGACCGCCGACCTGCGCTGGCTGCGTCAGCTCGTATGGCGCCTCGGCGGCTCGGCCCGTGTCGTCGCACCGGAGTCGCTGCGCGCCGAAATCGCCGATGGAGCTCGCGCGGCGCTGGCGGCATACGAGGACTGATCCGGCGATGCAGTGGTGGCAATGGGTGCTGCTGTGGCTGGTGCTCGCGGTGCTCGGCACGGTGTATGTCGGCCGGCGACTCTGGAGGCTGTGGAAACCGTTGAAACTGTTCGGGATCGAGCTCGCACTCGCCCAGGAGCGGCTCGCCGAGGTGGAGGCCAGGGTCGGTGAGCTGGAGCAGCAGCTGCTCACGGTCGATGACCTGGCGGTGCTGCGCGATCCGGCCGAACTGCGCCGGATCCGCGCCGACCTGGTCGCGCGCCGACGCGCCGAGCGCGCGGCACACCGCAGGTCGCGACGCCCCGAGTGGGCGAATCACGTAGAGTGGTGAAAACAGTGCGAGCGTTGGTCTTCGCCTGCACTCAACCCAACAGGAGCTGGTTATGTTTCGTGGAGCCATCGAGCCGTGGCACATTCTCATCCTCGTGCTCATCGTGGTCATCCTCTTCGGCTGGAAGAAGCTGCCCGATGCGGCACGCAGCCTGGGCCGCTCGGCCCGAATCCTGAAGAGCGAACTCGGCGACGACAACGCGACGAAGAGCTCCGCCTCCAACCAGACTGTGCCGGGCCAGACCCAGCCGCCGGCCGGCGCCGCACCCGGTGAGGCTCCGATCCCGGGCGCTGCGCCCTACCAGCAGCAGGGTCAGCCGACCGCGCAGGGATACCCGCAGCAGGGCTTCCCCCAGCAGCCCCAGCAGGGTTACCCCCAGCAGGGTTACCCTCAGCAGCAGCCGCAGGGTTACTCCCAGCCGAACCCCGGCTTCCCCCAGGCCCCGCAGGGTGACCAGCAGGCTCCCGCCGGTTACCCCCAGCAGGGCAGCAACCAGGGCAACGGCAACTGATCGACGTCCCGCTCGGGACCCGCGGCGCAGGACGACATACGACACATGGCCTTGTTGAGGCGTAAGGACAATCCCGAAGCGCGGATGTCCCTCGGCGATCACTTCCGCGAGTTTCGTCGGCGTGCGCTCATCTCGGCGATCGCGATCGTCATCGGCGCGTGCATCGCCTGGGCCTACTACAACACCATCTACGGCTGGGTTGAGGAGCCGCTGCGCGCAGTCCAGCAGCGGCATCACCGCTCGGTCGTCGGCCTCAACTTCGGCAACGGCGGGGTGTCCGAGCCGTTCACCATCAAGCTGAAGATCTCGCTGTGGAGTGGCGCGCTCCTGGCCTGCCCGATCTGGCTCTGGCAGATCTGGGCGTTCCTCGCGCCGGGGTTGACCAAGAAGGAGAAGCGGGTCAGCCTGCTGTTCGTGTCGGCGGCGGTGCCGTTGTTCGCGTTGGGCTGCTACGTCTCGCATTTCGCGATCACCAACGCCGTCGACTTCCTGATGGGCAGCACCCCGGAGGTCAAGGGCAACGAGCCGTACAACCTGACCGACGCGCAGAAATACGTCAGCTTCGTCATCAAGTTCGTCGTCGCCTTCGGCTTCGCCTTCCTGCTGCCGGTCTTTCTCGTCGGACTCAACCAGATCCGCGTCTTCCCGGGCCGCGTCATGCTCAAGGGCTGGCGGGTCGCGGTGATGGTGATCGGGGTCTTCTCCGCGGTGATGAGCCCGGCGCCGGATGCCTGGTCGATGCTGGCGCTGATGGTCCCGATGATCATCCTCTACTTCGCAGCGTGCGTGATGTGCCTCTTCCTCGACAAGCGCCGAGCCACCCGTGAGGACAAGGAGCGCACCGGCTGGCTCGACGTGCCGGACGACGAAAAATCCGAACTCTGATGCGGAGCGGCGGTTTCGACTCGACGCACGCTGAGCACTTCGCGCAGGACTACGACTTCCCGTTCGACGACTTCCAGCAGCGGGGGATCGCTGCGGTGCAGGCCGGCCGCGGCGTGCTGGTCGCCGCGCCGACCGGGGCCGGCAAGACGATCGTGGGGGAGTTCGCGGCATACCTTGCGCTGCACACCGGCCGCAAGACCTTCTACACCACCCCGATCAAGGCCTTGTCCAACCAGAAGTATGCCGACCTCGTCGCGCGCCACGGCGCCGAGAACGTCGGTCTGCTGACCGGTGACTCCTCGATCAACGGGGAGGCGCCGGTGGTGGTGATGACCACCGAAGTGCTGCGCAACATGATCTATGCCGGCTCGGCCACGCTCACCGGGCTCGGCTTCGTCGTGATGGACGAGGTGCATTACCTCGCCGACCGGTTCCGTGGCGCGGTCTGGGAGGAGATCATCGTCATGCTCGCCCCGTCGGTGCAGCTGGTCTCGCTGTCCGCGACGGTGAGCAACGCCGAGGAGTTCGGTGACTGGTTGCGCGAAGTCCGCGGCGACACCGAGGTGATCGTCGAAGAACACCGGCCGGTGCCGCTCTGGCAGCAGATGATGGTCGGACCGGCGCTGCTCGACCTGTTTGCCGACGACGGCGACAGCGAGCACCTCACGGTCAATCCGCTGCTGCTGCGCCGCATCGACCAGCTGACCGCCGAACGCCGGGACCAGCGGCACGGCCGCCGCGAGGACGCCGGTGCGCCGCGCGGCCGCCGTGGCCGCATCCGCGGGACGGCCGACAGAGGGCCGGTGCGGACCGGCCGCCCGAGCCGTGGGCCGAGCCGGCCCCAGGTGATCGACGCGCTCGACAAGGACGGGCTGCTACCGGCGATCACGTTCGTCTTCAGCCGGGTCGGCTGCGAGAGTGCCGTGGGCCAGCTGCTCGCCTGGGGCACCCGGCTGATCAGCGAGCGGGAAGGCGCCGCGGTCCGCCGACTGGTCGAGGAACGGATCTCCGGGCTGCCCGAGGACGACCTCGCCGTGCTCGGCTACTACGACTTCGTGGAGGGCCTCAGCCGTGGCTTCGCAGCGCACCACGCTGGCATGCTGCCGACCTTCCAGGAGATCGTCGAGGAACTCTTCACCGACGGGCGCATCCAGGCGATCTTCGCCACCGAGACGCTCGCCCTCGGCATCAACATGCCGGCCCGCACCGTCGTCCTGGAGCGCCTGGTCAAATACAACGGCGAGACGCACGCGGACATCACCCCGGCCGAATACACCCAGCTGACCGGACGCGCAGGCCGGCGCGGCATCGACCACGAAGGCAACGCCGTCGTGCTGTGGACACCTGGCGTCGACCCGCACGAGGTGGCCGGTCTCGCCTCCACCCGCACCTACCCGTTGCGTTCGTCCTTCGTGCCGACGTCCAACATGGCGGTCAACCTGGTCGACCAGGTCGGCCGGGCGCGCGCGGGTCAGATCCTCGAGCAGTCGTTCGCGCAGTTCCAGGCGGACCGGTCGGTGGTTGGGACGGCTCGCGCCATCCGACGCGGCGAGGAAGCCCTCGAAGGGTATGCCGAGGCGATGCGCTGTCACCTGGGCGACTTCGCCGGATACGCAGCGCTGCGAAGGCAACTCACCGATCTGGAGAAGTCCGCGGCCAAGCAGCGCTCGGCGAGCCGGCGCGCTGCTGCGGCAGTGTCGCTGCAGGAGCTGCAGCCGGGCGACATCATTCGAGTCCCCGAGGGGCGCCGCTCGGGGTACGCCGTCGTCATACCAGGCACGCGAGGAAAACGTTCCGCCGACGACATTGTCTCCGTCGTCAACGGCGACGGCCAGTTGCGCCGAATCACCGCTACAGATGTCAGCGAGGTGGTCACTCCGGTCGGTCGCATCGCGATCCCGCGGCTGTTCCAGAGCCGGTCGCCGCGTGCGCGGCGCGATCTGGCCTCCAGCATGCGGAACAAGATCCGCGACGAGCCGCCGCCCAGTCCCGCCGAGCTGCTCGCGGCGACGGACGCCGACCAGCAGGACACGACCGCCGAGACCGACCGCCTCAAGCGCGCGTTGCGCGAGCACCCCTGCCACGACTGCCCCTACCGCGAGCAGCACGCACGCTGGGCGGAGCGCTGGTGGAAGCTGCGCCGGGAGACCGACGGCCTGCAACGCCAGGTTGAGCGTCGCACCCACTCGGTCTCGCGCACCTTCGACCGGATCTGCGACCTGCTGGCCGAGCTCGGCTATCTCGGCCATGACGGCACCACGGTGACCGATCAGGGCCGGATACTGCAGCGCATCTATGCCGAGAAGGACCTGCTCGCGGCCGAGTGCCTCCAGCACGACGTATGGCGCCGGCTCGATCCGCCGTCGCTGGCCGCCGTGGTGTCGGCCCTCGTCTACGAAGCGCGCCGCGACACCGGGGGAGAGGCGCCGAAGATCCCCGGTGACCAGACACGTGACGCACTGGCCGAGATGCGCGACCTCGCCGCCAGCCTGCAGGAGTCCCAGCGGCGTCTCGGCCTCACCCCGATGGCCGACCTCGACGCCGGTATGACGTGGGTGATGCATCGCTGGGCGAGCGGCGGGCGGCTGGAGACCGTGCTGCGCGACAGCGACCTGTCCGCCGGTGACTTCGTCCGGCGGTGCAAGCAGGTCGTCGACCTGCTCGGCCAGATCGCCGACGCGACCTCGCACGACGTGCTCCGGCGCACCGCACGGGCCGCGATCGACCAGGTAATGCGGGGCGTCGTGGCGGCGGACCGGCTCGACTAGCCGACTTCATGGCAGGATGCCGACATGGCGTTCTCGGCAAAGCACCTCGCGCGCGGCGAGCAGATCGATCTCGAAATGCGCACGCACATCAAGGCGATCTCCTTCCCGCTGCTGATCGCCGTGGTCACGGTGGTGATCGCTCTCGCGGGCTCGATCTGGTTCAGCGAGAAGGGCTGGTCCGGCTGGCTGACCCTCGCCCTGTGGATCCTCGCAGTCATCGTGCTGTGCGCATTCGTGCTGCTGCCGGTGCTGCGCTGGCTGACCACGATCTACGTCATCACCAACCGGCGGCTGATCACCCGGCGCGGCATCGTCAACAAGTCCGGACGCGACATCCCGCTCTACCGCATCAACGACGTGTCCTACGAGAAGTCGCTGCTGGACCGGATTTTCGGCTGCGGCACCCTCGTCATCCACGACGCTACGGAACAGGCCGGTGTCCGCCTGCACGACGTTCCGCACGTCGAGGAGGTGCAGGTCCGGCTGAACGAGCTGCTCTTCCAGCACGACGACGGTGGCGACGACGACGGCACCTTCCCGCCGGGCGACCCGAGGTCGCCGCACCGCTGAGCCGCTCAGCCGAGCTGCAGAGCGCTCACCACGCGCTCGACCGGTGACCGCAGGTCGTGCTCCTGCGTCAGCCGCTGCAACGTGTCCGGATCCGCGATCCGGACCGGCAGCGCCGGGTCGAAAGCGGCCGGCAGCTCGATGTCCTTGACGACCTCCACCACCCGCGGCGCCGCGTCCAGGTAGTCACTCGCGGCCTCCAGGCGCGTCCGCTGGGCACCCTTGAGGGCCGGGTCGCCCGAGTCGATCGCCGCACGCAGCGACGCCAGGTCGCCGTACCGGCCGATCAGCGTCGCTGCCGTCTTCTCGCCGATGCCCGCGACGCCGGGCAGCCCGTCGCTGCTGTCCCCGCGCAGCACGGCCATGTCGGCGTATGCCGACCCCGACGCCACGCCGTACTTGCGCTCCAGATAGGCCTCGTCGACCACGTCCGGAGCGCGCACGCCGCCCTTCGCCGTGTAGAGCACCCGCACACTCTGGGCGTCGTCGACCAGCTGGAACAGGTCACGATCGCCGGTCACCACATCCACCTGCGCCCGGCCGTGGGCGCCCACGGCCAGGGTGCCGATGACGTCGTCCGCCTCGTAGCCGTCGACGCCCAGCCGGGTCAGCCCGATGGCAGCCAGCACCTCGACGATCACCGGCACCTGCGGAGTGAGATTCTCCGGCGACTCCTCGACGCCGTCGGTGCCCTGCACCATCCGGTGCGTCTTGTATGACGCGAGCGCCTCGACCCGGAACGCCGGCCGCCAGTCGTTGTCCCAGCACGCCACCAGCTCGGTCGGCCGGTGATCGGTGACCAGTGTGGCGATCATGTCGAGGAACCCGCGAATCGCGTTGTTCGGCAATGCATCCGGCGTCGCCCTCCGATCGGGCACACCGTAGAACGCCCGGAAGTAGAGGCTCGCCGAGTCGAGCAGCATGAGTCGTCGTGGCATACAGCACATGCTGGCACGACTCGGGCGCCGGTTGACGCAGCGTCGGCGGAGTGCTGTTCTACAGTGCGCACATGGAGGAACTCGACCGGCGGATCGCGTCGTTGCTGGCGCAGGACGGCCGGCTCAGCTACACCGATCTTGGCCGGGCGACCGGCCTGTCGACGTCCGCGGTCCACCAGCGGGTGCGCCGACTGGAGGAGCGTGGCGTCATCCGCGGCTACCGCGCGGTCATCGACCACGAAGCTGCCGGCGTGCCGCTGACTGCGCTCGTCTCGGTCACGCCCTTCGACCCGTCGGCGCCGGACGACATACCCGACCGGCTGCGGGGACTGACCGCGATCGAGTCCTGTTTCTCGGTCGCCGGTGACGAGAATTACGTGCTCAAGGTCCGCGTCGGCGGACCCGGCGAGCTCGAGGTGCTGCTCGGCGAGATCCGCGCCGCCGCCGCTGTCACCACCCGCACGACCGTCGTGCTCAGCACACCCTGGGAGGACCGCACCCCGCTCGCCGAATGAGCCGGTGTCCCCATGCACCCGCTCAGCGAGTCACCGCCGCAAGGCGCCCGGAGGTCAGCCGCACCAGATCCGCCGGCGCGAGTTCGACATCGAGGCCGCGGCGCCCGCCGCTGACCAGGACGGTGCCGTGGCCGGCTGCCGACGCGTCCACGACTGTGAGCAGCGCTCGCTTCTGGCCCAGCGGACTAATACCGCCCACCAGGTAACCCGTCGTCCGCTCGGCGACTCCGGAGTCGGCGAGCACCGCGCGTTTGCAATCGATCTCGCGGGCCAGCGCCCGCAGGTCCAGCTGCGCACCGACCGGCACCACGGCGACGACCAGCCCCTTGTCCACGCTGCGGTCGGTCTGCACCACAAGCGTCTTGAAGACGCGGCCGGGAGCGACGCCAAGCACTTGCGCGGCTTCCAGCCCGAACGACTCCGCACCCGGGTCATGCTCGAACTCGTGGACGGCGAAGGCAACGCCCGACCGGCTGAGCAGATTGAGGGCGGGCGTCCCGCCCGGCTGCCTGGTATGACGTCTCGACACGGTTACATCATCTCGCTCGGCGTGTTGCCCACGACACGCCGGGCGGCCGGGAATATATTCGCCGCCGGCCAGCCCGCTGACCTGCGGCAACGCGCATCGGTGCAGGTCAGCGAGCTGTTGACAGAGCCTGAACGCCGGGTAGGTTTCTTCTCACCGTTCCCGCCTCGCCCGCCGCGAGATCACGGACTGACGGTGCGTAGATGGGCCCCCCGTCTAGTAGAAAACGTGCGCGTGTTCTGCCAGGACACGGGTATTGGTCCCAACGACGGGGAGCCCATCTACGACAGCCTCAGCGACCGCGCCGCGAGAGCTCTGATTCGTCACCTAGGCTGAGCGAGTGATCCGCCGACTCCTGCTCGCCATCGCCGGTGGTCTGTGCCTCTGGCTCGCCTTTCCGGGCCCGGCCATCTGGCCGGCCGCCATTGTGGGTGTCGCCCTCATGGCGTTGGCCACCAAGGGAGTTCGCGCACGCGGCGGCTTCCTGCTCGGCCTCGTCGGCGGCTTCGCGTGCTTCGGGCCGACGCTGCACTGGACGGGCACGTATGTCGGTGCTCTCCCATGGCTGGCGCTGTCGATCACCGAGTCCGTATACATCGCGCTCATGGGCGCGGTGTGCGCGCTCATCCAGTCCGCGCGTCGCTGGGAACGCCTGCCGCAGTGGTTGTCCCCGGCCGACGGGCCGCACGTGCGGCCCGTCGCGATCGCGCTGCTGTGGGTGCTGCAGGAAGCCATCCGCGACTCGATGCCGTTCGGCGGGTTCCCGTGGGCCCGGCTGGCCTGGACGACCGCCGGCACCCCGCTCGCGCATCTCGCCTCGATCTTCGGCGCACCCGGACTCACCTTCGTCGTCGCGCTGCTCGGCGGCTGGCTCGCGCTCGCGATCGACCGGGTCCGCCGCGGTATGCCGCCGGCCCGCAGTCTGCTGCCGCGGCTCTGGCCGGTGGTCGCCGGTCTCGCGGTCGTCGCACTCGCCGCGGTCTACCCGACGCCGACCGGCGGCAAGAAGCTGCAGGTGCTCGCCATTCAGGGCAATGTGCCGACCGCAGGTCTCGACTTCAACGCACAGCGCCGCGCCGTGCTCGACCATCACGTCAAGGAGACCGACAAGGCGGCAGCCCTGATCAAGGCGGGAAAGCTGCCCCAGCCGGCCCTGGTGGTCTGGCCGGAGAACTCCTCGGACATCGACCCGACCCGCAACGCCGACGCGGGCACCGAGATCGTGCGGACCGTCGACCGGATCGGCGTGCCGCTGATCGTCGGAGCGGTGCTGGATCAGCCGGTCGGCCACACGAGTAACACCTCGCTGCTCTACGAGCCGGACAAGGGGATCGTCGCCACCTACGTCAAGCAGCACCCGGTGCCGTTCGCCGAATACATGCCCTACCGCTCGTTCTTCCGCCACTTCACCAAGACCGTCGACCTGGCCGGCAACTTCGTCGCGGGACACCGCACGGGCCTGTTCGTCATACCCACGAAGACGGATGGCACCGTCAAGGTGGCGCCCATCATCTGCTTCGAGGTCGCCTACGACTCGCTGACCCGCAACCCGGTCAAGGACGGCGCGCAGATTCTCGCCGTGCAGACCAACAACGCGACGTTCGGTTACACCGCCGAGTCGGAGCAGCAGCTGGCGATCTCCCAGGTGCGCGCCATCGAACTCGGGCGCTCCATCGTGCACATCTCCACCGTCGGGGTGAGCGGACTGATCACCCCGAATGGCGTCGTCCACGATCGGACGCACCTCTTCACGCCCGCGGCCCTGTCCGGAGCACTACCGTTGCGTTCGGAGGAGACCCTGGCGGTGCGGCTCGGCGCCATACCCGAGTGGTTGGCGTGTGCGGCGGCGGTCCTGCTCGCAGCGCTCGCCCTCGCCGGCAATCGCTCCTCCGGCCGGAAAGCCAACCTACCCGAGGAAGTTCGCGCGCTTGTCTGACACAGCCGGCGGGCACCGTCCCGCGCTGCACCATGTCCTCGTGCTCGTCCCGACCTACGACGAACGAGAAAACCTGCCCCTGGTCGTGCGCCGCATCCGCAACTCCGTGCCCGACGCGGACGTGCTGGTGCTGGACGACAACTCACCGGACGGCACGGGCGAAGCGGCCGACCGGCTCGCTGCCGAGGACGACCACGTGCACGTGCTGCACCGTGCGCGGAAGGAGGGCCTCGGCAAGGCCTACCTGGCCGGGTTCGCGTGGGGACTGGAGCGCGGCTATGACGCCCTCGTCGAGATCGACGCCGACGGGTCGCACCCGCCGGAGCGGCTGCCGGTCATGCTGGCGGCAGCTGCGGACGCCGACGTGGTTATCGGCTCGCGGTGGGTCCGTGGTGGCCGGATCGTGAACTGGCCGTTGCACCGCAAGGCACTGAGCATCGGCGGCAACGTCTACATCAAGACCCTGCTCGGCATGCCGGTGAACGACGCTACCGCGGGTTTCCGCGTCTATCGCGCGGACGCGTTGCGCACGATCGGGCTGGTGGGCGTCGACTCCTACGGCTACTGCTTCCAGGCCGACCTGACCTGGCGTGCCGACCGGGCCGGACTGCGCATCGTGGAGGTGCCGATCACCTTCGTCGAGCGGGAGATCGGGCAGTCCAAGATGAACCCCGACATCGCCCGCGAGTCACTGCGCAACATCAGTCGCTGGGGCTGGGAGTATCGCCGCGGTCAGGTTCGTTCTATCGGTGAACGACTTGTGCACCGACCGAAGGACCACTGAGCCATGAGCACCGTCACCCGCCGCGCACCGTTCTGGGCACGGCTGCTCTTCGCCGTCGCGCTCTGTCTGCCGATCGTCGAGATCGTCGTCATCGTGCTCGTGTGGCACGTCATCGGCTGGTGGACGCTGGCTGCGCTTGCCGCGTGTTTCCTGCTCGGCGTGGTCGTGATCCGGCGGGCCTGGTCCGGCGCGGCCCAGGAACTGCGTGCGTCGATGTCCGAGGGGCACGCGCCCGGCCGGGCGGTCGCCGATGCCCCGCAGGCGCTGGCCGGCGGAGTCCTGCTGCTCATCCCCGGATTCGTCACTTCGGCGCTGGGCATCATCCTGATCCTCCCGGGCATGAAGTCGGTCGCCCGGCGGCTGGTCGAGCTGGTGCTGGCCCGGCGCTTCGGTGCCGCCACGGTGCAGCTGACGGACTACACCGCGACCAAGGCCGACCTGCGCCCCGACGACCCGGAGGTCATTGAGGGCGAAGTCGTGGATGACGACTCGTACGACAAGTAACGGGAGCCGACCGGGGGACCCGGTCGGCTCTCCTTACTTTGTATGACGATTCAGGCGGAGCGCTTGCGGCGCGGCTTCTCGCCACGCGACGCGCGCAACAGCGTCAGGCGCTCCTGCAGCAACTCCTCCAGCTCGGGGATGGAGCGGCGCTCGAGCAGCATGTCCCAGTGGGTGCGCTGGGGCTTGACCGGCTTGCGTTCCGGCTCCGGGCCGTCCTGCAGCAGTGCCTCCTCGCCGCAGCGGCATTCCCAGATGCTGGGGACGTCCGCCTCGACGGAGAACGGCAGCTCGCTCACGTGCCCCTGCGGACACACGTAGCGCACGATCTGCCGCTCGCTGAAGGCAATGCCTTCCTCGGTTTCCAGCGACAAGGTGCTGAGGTTGGTACCTCGCAAAGAACGCTCTGCCATGTCCACTCACTTCTCTCTCATATCGGGCGCCGGCCGAGACGTCCCCCTCGGTCGTGCCTGCTCGTGCGATCTCACTGCTGCAACGGTCGGTCGGGGTGCGGTGTTCCCGGCGACAACGAGGCTCACCGTCGTCCTGCGGTCGACGACCTCGTCGATAAGAAGACGTCGCAGCCCCGGGGAAGGTTGCGCATCATACGTCTTCGGCGCTCACACCATGCCGGAAAGACGCGGGATTGTCACATCGGGCGGCATTGAGGAGTGACCAAGATCACATCTCAGACGACACGCGGCGGGGTGTTGCCAGCCGCGACGATGCCTTCGCGCACGCGTAACCCGCGCAGCAGGATCGCCCCGACCCCAAAGAAGATGAGCAGCGCGACGATCGAGTAGCGGTAGTCCCGGAACCACTGAAAGACGAGACCGAACACAAGCGTCCCGAGCCAGCTCGTGCCACGCTCCATCGCCTGGTAGAGGCTGAAAAACTCCGATTCGCGGCCGGCCGGCACAAGGCCGCTGTAGAGCGACCGCGACAGGGACTGGCTACCGCCCAGGATCAGCCCGATGCCGCTGGCCAGGAGCAGCCATAGGGCGAGCTGCCGCTCGGGCAGCAGGCACGCGAGACAGACGACGAGCGTCCACAGGAACAGGCTGGAGTAGATCATCCGGTGTGCGCCATACCGCGCGGCCAGCCGGGCGAACCCCATCGCGCCGAAGAACGCGACGATCTGGACGAGCAGGATGGTGACGACGAGTTCGCTGTCGCTGAACTTCAGCTGCTTGCTGCCGTAGAGGCTCGCCGACGCGATGACGGTCTGCATGCCGTCGTTGTAGAAGAGGTAGGCGAGCAGGAAGCGTTTGGTCTGCGGGTAGTCCCGCAGCGACGCGAACGTGGTGCGCAACTGGCGGAACCCCCCGATACGGTCGCGCGGCTGCACCGGCCGCGTGCCGTTCAGGGTGCGCAGCCCGCGCAGCGGGATGATCGCGAACAGGCCCCACCAGACGCCCGCGGCGAGGAACGCGACCCGCACGGCGCCGGCCTTGTCGAGGCCGAGTGCCCCGTGTGTCACCAGCAGGACCAGGGTCGCTGCGAGCAGGGTGCCGCCGCCCAGGTAGCCGTAGGCCCAGCCCCGCGAGGAGACGTAGTCGCGGTCGTCCGGGGGAGTGATCCGGATCATGATCGCGGAGTAGACGATCAGGGCCGCGCCGAGGCAGAGATTCGCGAGGATCGCCAGGCCCACCCCGAGCTGCCAGTCCGTGCCTCCGATCGCGACCATGCCGCCGGCCGCGACGGCACCGACATACGTGAAGCCTGCGAGGTAGCGGAGCGGGTGACTCGACCGGTCGACAATCGCGCCGACGAAGATCAGTACGACGGCCGAGATGATCGTGGAGAGGGTCAGGAGGTAGGGCACCAGCGACCCGGGTGCGACACCGATCCCGAGGATGTGCAGGTTGTTGTTACACGCAGCGTCGCTCGGCAGGGTGGGGCAGGCGACCTTGTTCGCGATCGAGGTGAGGTATGGCGAGAACAGCACCGCCGCGGTGACGGTGACGTATGACGCGGACGCCCAGTCGTACCAGTACCAGCTACGTTGCAGCCGCAGTTGCTGCGGGCTGGAGACTTGAACGGTCCGCGTTCGCAGCAAGGTCACGCGCGCAACCTTGGCACACCAGCACCGTTCACGGGGGCATTCTCGCCGCAGTGCGCCGGCTCGTGCTACCGGCCGTCATACGACGATGCCGCTGTGCAGCCTCCGGGCCGGGTCATAGTGAGCCCGAATCTGCGCCAGCCGTGGGAGATTCGTGGCGTAGTAGCGTTTCGCCGGCATGCCGGTTTCCAGGTAGTTGACGTATCCGCCCGAGGAGAAGTGCGCGACCCGGCGGTGTGCGTCGGCGAGCCAATGAAGTGCCGAGGTGTAGCCGGTGCCCCCGGCATACCACTGCACGGACGCGACGTGGCCCCGCCACGGGAACGCCGTCGCGCTGGTCGCGGGGCCGGTGACCGCTCCGGTGAGCGGGTCCAGCAGGGCGCTGCCCGGCCCGCCTGCGGCGGATCGGGCAATGACGGCCGCCCGGATCGCGGTGGCCGTGTTCGTGTCGAGCTTGGCCAACACGTCACTGCCTGCAGTGAACCCCTGGCGGCTCGAGGTGGTGCCGCCGCCCAGGTAGATCACCGAGTCCAGGTAGCTCATCCGCAGGTAGGACGTCGCGACCGGCGTGACGCCGACCGCACGCAGCACGGACGCGGCTGCCGCGCGCTCGTCACCCGCCTCGGTGACGCCGAGGATGCTGACGTGCAACCGGCCCCCGCCGATGGCATCAACATGCACGCCGGCCCAGCGGCTGCGTGCCGCTGTGGCGATCCAGCGCGCCCATCCGGTCATCACCGGCACGGCAGCCGTGCCCGGGAAGGTGAGCGTGAAGATGCCTTTGCCCGTTGCCGCGTGGGTGGCAAAGCGCAGCGAGGTGACCATGCCGATGTTGCCGCCGCCACCGCCGCGCAACGCCCAGAAGATGTCGCTGTAGTGGTGTGCGTCGGCAAGCACCGAACGGCCGTCGGGCAGCACGAGCTGCGCTGCGGTCAGCCGGTCGGCGGTGAGGCCCTGCGCCCGCGACTCGACCCCGAGCCCGCCGCCGAGGGTGAGTCCGGCGACGCCGACCGTCGGGCAGGTCCCGGTCGGTATGGCGCGGCCGTGCGCGGCGAGCTGCGCCTTGACGTCATACAGCGTGGCTCCTGCGCCGACAGCCACCGTCCGGTCGGAGGCGCGGTAACTCACCGAGTCCAGCGCCCGCATATCCAGCACGAAGGTCCCGTTCGTGGCAGACGCGCCGACATACGAGTGGCCGCCGCCGCGTGGCGAGATCTGCAACGAGAACTTGGTCGCGAAGCGCATCGCCTGCGCGACGTCCGAGACGCGCTTCACCCCCATCACGGCGACGGGGGCATTGCCGTCGAAACGGGTGTCGAAGACCAGCTTCGAATTGCGGTAGCCGCTGGTCCCCGGCAGGAAGACCGGCCCGGTGACAGTGCGCGCGAAGGCGATCCAGTCCTGGGTGGTCGGCTTCCGCCCTGCAGAGGAGGAGAGAGCGGACGCCGGGCTGCAGCCGGACATGCCGGCGATTGCCGTCGCGGCGAGACCCGCTGTCGATGTCAGAGCGCTGCGGCGCGTCAGTGTGTTCACGTCTGGTTGGACGCCGCACGACGCCGTTGCGTTGCCCCCGGTCAGCCGACCGGGTCGACGGCGCAGCCGTCGGGCCCGCACACCGCACCCTCCGCGGTGTCAGCCATCGACAGCGGATGCGCGTCCTGCCACGCCTGCTCCAGCGCAGCGGTGAAGGTCTGCGCGGGCTGGGCGCCGGACACGCCGAACTTCTCGTCGATCACGAAGAACGGCACGCCGTGTATGCCGTAGGCACGCGCCTGGGCGAAGTCCTGCTCGACCTCCGCGCGCACCTGCGGATCGTCCAGGGCGGCGCGCACTGCGTCACTGTCCAGGCCGTGGCGCTCGCCGATCGCGACGAGCGCATCCGGGGCGCCGATGTCGACTCCGTGCTCGAAGTGCGCGCTCAGCAGCTCCTCCTTGACCGCATCGGCGACGCCGTGCTGCGCGGCGAGGTGCAGCAGGTGATGTGCCCGCAGGCTGTTGGCGACGACCACGTGGTCGAAGTCGTAGGCGAGGCCCTCACCCGCGGCCTGCTGGGAGACCTGGCCGAACATCTGCCGGACCTGGTCGCGCGGCATACTCTTACGCTCGGCGAGGTAGTCGATCTCCGTGCCGTCGTAGTGCTCAGGCAGCGTGGGATCCAATTGGTAACTGTGCCAAGCGATTTCGACCTTGTCGGCGTGCGCGAAGTCGCGCAGTCCCGCCTCGAAGCGTCGCTTTCCGATGAAGCACCAGGGGCAGGCCACGTCGGACCAGATGTCAACCTTCATGGTGTGCTCAACAGCTGGGTAATCACCGGCATTCCGGACGATGTCGCAGGCGGCCGCTATCGTCCGGTGGGTGACCCGCCGGCCTGTCGAGTTGTCCCGTGCCGAGGCGCGCCGCATCGCCGTGCGCGCCCAGTTGCTGTCCGCCCCACGGCCCGCAGACCTGCTGGAAATGGTGCGGTCGCTCGGGTCCGTGCAGGTCGATCTCACCTCCGTGGTCGCGCCGAGCCCGGAGCTCGTGTACTGGAGCCGGCTCGGCCCGGCATACCAGCTCGCCGGACTCGACGAACTCTGTGAGCGGCGCGAGGTGCTGGAGCTGCGCGGTCGGATCATGGCAGCGGACGACATCGCGCTCTACCGCGCGGAGCTGGCCGAGTGGGGTGAGCACCCACGTGTCGAATGGCAGGAGTCCCACGCCGAGTGGGTCGAGGCCAACGACCTGTGCCGGCGCGACATCCTCGACCGGCTCGCCGATGAATCTCCTTTGCCGGCAGCCGCGTTCGACGACACCTGCGAGGTGTCGTGGCGGTCGTCCGGCTGGACGAACAACCAGAACGTCGTGCGGCTGATCGACTTCATGGAGAGCCGGGGCGAGGTCGCGGTTGCCGGTCGCGGCGCGCGGGGGGAGCGGTTGTGGGACCTGGCGGAGCGCGTCTACCCGCAGACCGCGACGGTCCCGCTGGACGACGCGCTGCGGGAACGGTCGCGCCGTGCGCTGCACGCCCTCGGCATCATGCGGCCGAAGGTCCACGACCTGGCCGGGATCGCACGCAGGGAGATCGAGCCGCCCGGCATACCTGCCGTGATCGAGGGCGTGCGAGGCAGATGGTGCGTCGATCCCGCACAGCTCGGACAGCCCTTCCGTGGCCGCGCGGCGCTGCTGTCGCCGCTCGACCAGCTCGTCTTCGACCGCAAGCGGATGCATGACATCTTCGAGTTCGACTACCAGCTGGAGATGTACCGGCCGAAGGCGAAACGACGCTGGGGCTACTACGCGCTGCCGATCCTCTCCGGCGACCGGCTGGTCGGCAAGCTCGACGCGACGGCGGACCGTGGGCGCGACCGGCTGGTGATCCACGCGATCCACGAGGACGAGAACTTCCCTACGTCGTTCCGGGCCGCGCTCGATCGTGAGATCCGTTCGCTCGCAAAGCTATTGGATCTCACGATCGAGCGTGCGTGACCGGACTCAGCCGACCGTCCAGGCAAAGAGGTGGAGCGCGCTGTTGTTCGGCAGTTGCACCGACTGCACCGTCTTACCGGTGTCCAACGGGATCGTGTTGGTGAAGATCCGGTAGGCGTATGCCGTGTCGGCCAGCCCGGTCGGCGTGTTGCGGCCCATGGTGCTGAACGCCAGCTTGGCGCCGAACTCGGTCGGGTCGCTGAAGCTCCAGTTGGGGAAGCCGACCGTGCCGGTGCTCGTGCTGCCGTCGGTGTAGTGGACCGTCACGGTGTCCGACTGGTCACCGACGCCTGAGCCGAGGAACGCCAGCGTGCTGCCGGTGCCGGTGAGTTTGATCAGCTGTCCGGCCGCCTCGGCGTTGTCGGCGACGCCCGGGGCGACATTGGGCCAGGTGAACGAGAACCCGTTGGCCGTGACGTTCGCACCGGGGGTCAGGCCCTGGCCGGCGAGCAACTCGGCGTTGAAGCTGTTGCCGCTGCCGTCGAAGTTGCCCGGCGTCGGGTCAGCTCCGGCGGTGACGCCGACGTTGTTGTATGCCGCGGCCAGGTTCGCGTAGGGCACGTTGCGCAGCACGTCGAAGTATCCCCGCGTGGTGGCCTGTTTCCCGTCGGACGTGTAGTCGGCCGTTGCGGTGAGCAGGTCGTCGTTCGGTCCCGGGCTCGGCTTGCTGCCGGTCACCGTGAAGACGACGGGCGCCGACTGGCCGGGCCGAATGCGGCCGAGCGTCTGGGTGCGCGGCTGGACCTTCCAGCCCTTCGGCACCGTGAGATGCACCGTCGCCGTGCTGATCGCGCGCGGGCCGTCGTTCGCGACGGTCACGGTGACGCGCGCCGGCTTGGTCGCCATGACCTTGCCGGCCGTGACGCCGAGTGATGCGGCGGACGGCAGTGCTGCCCCAGCCGCGTTGGGGTGCACGCGATAGATCACGGTGCCGTGCGCCGGCACGTCAGCGGCGATGATCCCGCTGCTTAGCGTCTTGCTGCCGGTGACCAGGTCGGTCATCCGGTACGGACCGCTGCCGCCCACCCCGACGTTGTCCGCGGTCGTGGAGATCTTCTGCGCGGCGTTGCCCTTGTTGAAGAGCACCACCGCGACATCGCCGCCGGCGAGCGGTTTGGCCAGCACGTCGTAGTTGCTGCCGGTCTGAACGATGCTGCCCTGTACGCCGAGCTTGTCCTGGTCCACCGCGATGATCGCCCTGTTGGTGAGGATCTTGGTGGCGGCGGGGGAGAGCGCGGTCAGGTCGGTGCTGCTGATCAGGGGCGCCGCCATCTCCGCCCAGAGGGTCAGCTGGCTCTGCATCTCGGTCGTGGACAGGCCGCTGTCACCGGTGAGCAGGAAGTCGGGATCGTTCCAGTGGCCGGGGCCGGCATACCGCCCCAGTCCGACGTTGTAGCCGTAGTTGTAGGCGATGGCGTTCCACTTCTCGGCGCCGGTCTGCTGCCCCAGTGCCGTGTCCGCACCCTCGCGCCACAGGTTGGCGATCTTGGCCGAGTTGGCGATCACGTCATACCAGTCGGACGTGCCCTGGAAGTATGCCGGTGCCGAGTCGGAGAAGACCATCGGCCGTCCCGTGGCGCGCAGCGCCGCACTGAACTCGTCGTAGATGCGGTTGTAGGTCTGCGCGCTGGTCTCACCGGCGACCGACGGCACGTTGCAGCCGTCGAGTTTGACGTAGTCGACGCCCCAGGCCGCGAACTGCTTGGCGTCCTGGGTGTAATGCCCCCAGCTGCCCGGGTAGCCGCCGCAGGTCGCGGTGCCGGAGTCCTCGTAGATGCCGAACTTCAGGCCCATGGCGTGCACTTTGTCGGCGATGTACTTGATGCCGTGCGGGAACGTCGTCGGGTTGGCCTGCAGGTTGCCCTTGGCATCGCGGGTCTTGGCCATCCAGCAGTCGTCGATCGTGACGGTGTTGTAGCCCGCCTTGGCAAGTCCCTTGTCCACCAATGCTTTTGCCTGCTGCAGGATCAGCTTCTCGCTGATGTTGCACTGGTAGTAGGACCAGTCGTTCCAGCCCATCGGCGGGGTGAGCGCGAGTCCGTTGTATGACGGTGCCGGGTTGCCGGGCCGGGCGGCGAGGGTGCGGATCGCGCGCGGCTGCACGTGCGGCGATCCGGTGGCTGCCATCGCCATCGAGGGGGTGGAGACGAGAGCAAGGGCGGCGATGCCGGCGAAGGCGACGCGACGCGTGGTGCGACCGTGCTGCCGTGCCGGTGGGGACTGGGTGGTGGGAGCCGACATACAAACCTCCGGGAAAGCCGAATGATTGTTCGTGATCGTTTGACCAGTGTTTGAATCTTAAACACGCACCGTGGGCTGATGGGGCGAAAGGCCGTGCCGAATTTTCCGGGACCTGCGGACGTGCGCAGGCACCGATACGGTTGGAGACGATTGCCGGGAAACGTATAGAGCGAGTGAGACGACATGGTGCAGCCGAGTCCCTACACACCTGGGGCGGTCGCGCGCGAGACGCCCGGCCGCAATCAGCAGCTGGCACAGATCAACGAGCGGCTGGAACTCATGTCGTCGCTCGGCCGGCTGGTGCCGCGCATCCGCGTCGACCACGGGCCTCGCGGGGTCGGCAAGACCTCGCTCCTGCGGCAGGCCGAGCAGCGCGCGCTCGCCAAGGACGCGGCCACCATCTGGGTGACTGCCGGGGAGTCAGCCGGACTGGTGCCGGCCATCGCGGACGGCGCCGAGCGGATGGTGCGGCGCTGGCCCAAGCGGCTGCGTGAGCGAGTCACCGACGCGCTCAGCACTCTGGAGCTGAAAGTGAGCGGGGGAGTGCCCGGGGTCGCGAGCATCGAGGCTGCGTGGAGCGCACCCGGCGCGAGTCGGCGCGCGCGGGGGGCGACCCGGCAGTTCGAGGACCTGGTCGTCGCGACTGTCGAAAGCGCCCGGGAGCGGCGGTTCAGCGGGCTCGTCCTGCTCGTGGACGAGGTGCAGGCGGCCGACCCGGCCAGCCTGCGGACGATCTCCTACGCGTGGCAGCACTTCCAGTCCGAGCGTCGCATGCTGCCGGTGGCGCTGTTCGCCGCGGGTCTGCCGGAGAGCGTGACGCTCATCAACCAGGCGGTCAGCAACTCCGAGCGCTTTGCCTACCGGCAGCTCAAGGACCTCGCCCCGGATGCCGTGGCGCTGGCGCTGGCCACACCAGCGCGCGAGCTGGGCGTCGGGTGGAGCGCAGCCGCGATCGACGCCGCCGTGCGGTATGCCGCGGGCTACCCGCACACGGTGCAACTCATCGGTGAAAACGCCTGGCGGCACGCCGGATTCCCCAATCCGGGCGCCGTCATCAAGCGTGAGCACGTCGATGCTGCGGCCGCGGATGCCGAGGAGGATCTGCGGGAGCTCTTCACCGCGCGGTTGTCGAAAGTGACTCGTCAGGGGGAGCTGGACATCGTGCTGGCGATGGCCGCGCTCGGAGACGGCCCGGTGCGTCGCAGCGCCGTCGCGGCCGCCATCGGGAAAACGTCGGATGCTCTGGGGGTGCCGCGTGGCCGGCTGATCGGCGCGGGCATCATCAGCGACACCAGCCACGGCTACCTGGAGTTCACGGTGCCGGGGTTTGCGGCTTTCGTGCGGGAGACGCACGACATCGCGGCGCCAGCCGACTGAACCGCGTTGCGCGGCAACGGAATTCAGTTGCGACGGCGGTTCTGCAACACGCAGTCGCCGCAGATCGCACCGTTCGCCCGGTAGATCAGGCAACAGCTGGCGCGCCGGTATGCCGGGCCGGTGCGCAGCGTCCCGCCATCCACCCGGGGGTCGGTGAGCAGCCGGTCCGCGGCGGCGCGGGCGGCGTCCACCAGGTCGGGGCGACTTGCCCTGAGCAACGTGATGGTGCTGTTGGCGGCCGAGCCGACGTTGCCCCAGAGGACGTGTGGGCTGACGTCATACAGCGTGTGAATGGCCTCGGTCAGTTCGGTGATGGCGCCGTGTTGCAACGGGTTTCGCGTGTCCTCCCGCAACTCCGTCGCGAACGAGAGCTGCAGCCACCCGCCGGGCGGCTGGGACCACCAGATGGTGCCGGCATTGAGCGCGAGGTCTCGACCCATGCTCTGCGCACAGACCCAGGCGGCGACCAGTCGCGCGACCAGCCCGAACTGCACGGTCGCGGCAGCGGTGCGCGCGTCGATGCGCTCGGCCCCGTGCGGGGTGAGGGCGTCACGAGTGCGTTCGACCCGGTCACGCACCGCGCGCTCGCTGATCAGTGCAGACAGCAATTGCCAGTCCCCCGAAGGTGTTTCGCCTGCTCGGTGCAGATCGAACGCCAGCGCGGGTCCGAGCCCCAGTGCGTCGTTCATCGGCGCGCGATCCGGTCGATCAGCGCGGCCAGAGGTGCGGGCACCCGCTCCGGGTCGAGGGCTTCGGCCAGTGCGCCGGCGAGCAGTTCTTTCCGGCCGGAGGCGACGCCGCAAAAGCGGTGCAGCTGGTCCGCGAGCGGGCGATCCTGCCAGGCGGGTTGCTGGCGCAGAGTGGCGAGTTTGGTGGCCAGGCCGAGCCGCGCGATGACCTCGATGACGCGGTCGGTCCCGAGTGCCCGGATCAGCTCATCTTCGAGGTCGACCCGGCATACGAAGAAGCCGTATGCCGCCAGATCGCTCTCGTCCCGGGCGGGCCGTCCGACGGCGTGCAGCGCGCGTTCGACGAAGCGGACCTCCGGCGCGTCGCAGAGCCCGAGAATGTCGAAATCTGCTGTTGCGCGCTGTAATTCGCGGAGCTCGCGCTGCACGTTGGTGATGCCACCCAGGTCGACCAGGCGCACGTCAGCCAGATCGAGCTCCCGGGCTCGCGCCACGCTCTGCACAGCGGCGATGTCGCTCACGCCTTCGAGTAGCACGACCGTGCGGGTCACTCGGGACGCACCGTGCTGAGGCAGAAGAGGTGCCCGGCCGGGTCGACCATGACCCGCCATACGTCGGGTGCGGGCTGGAATGCGGCCTCGCGTGCCCCGAGCGAGATCGCGGCGGCGACCTCACTCTCCAGATCTTCGGCGGCCAGGTCGAGGTGCATCTGCTGGGGATGCTTCCCGTCCGGCCACGTCGGGGCGACGTAATCGTCGACCCGCATGAAAGTGAGCATCGGGCCCGCACCCGCAAGACAGATCACGCTCCGGTCGGGCGCCGCGACGGCTTCGGTGAGCCCGAGCAACCGGCAGTAGAAGCTCGCGAGTGCGTTGGGGTCGGGGCAGTCCACGGAGATGGAGGCAAGGGGGGCGACTCGATCGGTCATGGGGACACGCTACGGGGCGCCTCGGTAGCGTGGAGCGATGGTCAGTTTCGTCAAGTCCGTGACGTTCGACTGCGCGGAACCGATGGCGGTCGCTGCCTTCTGGGCCGCCGCGCTCGGCTCCACCGTCGATGAGGACAGCACGTCCGAGCGTGCCTGGGTCGAACCGGCGGGCTGGGGCGGCCCCACGCTGTGGTTCCAACGAGTGCCGGAGCGCAAGATCGCCAAGAACCGGCAGCACTTTGACCTGCGTGCTGTCGGAGATCTGGTCACCGAAGTGCGACGACTCGAGGGACTTGGTGCGGCCGTCCGGCGCACATCGCCCGAACTTGTCGTGATGGCCGACCCGGAAGGCAACGAGTTCTGTGTCGAGGAGTGATCCAGCGCCGCCAACGCAAGCGGCCGGCGTCGCCGTATTTCGGTCGGATGGCGCGCTGCTGCTCGGCCGTCATACCCACGACGACCGATGGGCGACCTTCGGAGGCGCCGTCGAACCCGGTGAGGATGCCGTGAGGGCTGCGACGCGCGAACTCAGGGAAGAGACGGGTCTGGTGGTCACTGACGTGGAAGAACTCGGGAGCTTCGGCGGGTCGGACGCATACACAGTTCTTTATCGTGATGGATCGACGGAGGCATACGAAGTCACCATGTTCGCGACCATCATCGACGACTCGCGGTGGCAGCCTGATGGCGCGGAAATTGCTGAGATTGCATGGTTTTCATCTGCTGAGATGCCAATGATCGACCTGGCACCGGACATGGTGGACATTGTCCCGGCAGCGTTTGCTTGGTTCGAGGAGACGACGTGACCGTTAGCTTGCGGCCCTTCGAGCCTCGTGACCTGCCCGAGCTCGAGCGGTGGCTGCAGGCGGATCAGGAGTGGCAGCGGTGGGACGCGCCCTACTTCCCGAAGCCGTCTGCCGACGAGGTCCACGACTACATCGAACGAATGACGCTGCGACTCGCCGAACAGCACTCTCGGCCACAAGAATTCGCCATCGTCGCCGACGGCGACCTGCTCGGCCGGGTCGCGTGGCACTGGGAGCACGAACCATCCCTGTGGGCGCGGTCCGGCATCACCGTCTACGACCCGGCGGCTCGCGGCCGCGGCCTGGGGGAGCAGGCACTGCGGTTGCTGACCGACGACGTGTTCCACGACTCAGCCGCGGTGCGGCTCGATCTGGTCACCTGGTCCGGAAACCTGGCGATGTGCCGCGTGGCCGAGAAGCCCGGCTGGACGTTGGAAGCACGATTGCGGCAAGCGCGTGAAGTGCGCGGAATCCGTTACGACTCAGTCATCTACGGCGTGTTGCGGGAGGAGTGGATGGCGCCTGGCACCTGACGCACGGTGGGCTGGGCTCGTCTTGCCTGCCCATCCTGGCTACTCGGACCACGTCTGCTTCGGCGACAACGCGTTCGACAATAGCCAGCGGCTACGAAACCGCCTGCGATTTCCGCTTCTTCCGCTTCTTCCTGTTCTTCGCCCGCCTCCGCTTACGCACCAGATCCATATTCCGGGACCGCCACACCAACCGCGCGGAAACGAGACCGATTAGTGCGACAACGACCCCCAGAATCAAGGCACTGATGAGTAACGCCCATGGGGTCGACCCAACAGCCTTGACGTCCGACGGGTCAGCGGGTTTGTATCTGATGCGGATCGCCGTCCCAATTGACGGGTTGCTACAGGATTTTGTGTCCGTCACGGTCGCCGTGACCTGCCGCCCATCAGACGTGCTAAACCGGACCACGGGGTCATTGTGCGGTGCCACATTCACTCTTACCGCCGAGGCGATAGGAGTGAGTCCCAACCACCGTTCCGGTCGTGACGACAGAGGCCGAATCGAACGATTGCTCGCTAACAATGCCGATGATTCCACCCGCCACGATGATGAGTCCGACGACGATGCCGATCACCGAGCGGACGTATGATTTGGCGGCCTTGTTGGGTGCCGGGTTCTTCGGGTCTCGACCGGACGAGTTGCTCAACAGAACATCCTTAGTATTCGACCAGCACCGACATCACGCAGCCACGATTACCGGGTGGACCTCGGCTCCCGCCAAGACATTGCGTGGCTTCGACCCGGGAATCTGAACCTTCCCGAGCCTCCCCGATGCTAGCGGCCGCGTGACAGGGGACTGTCCGAATTTCGGTGTTTCTGGCCCTGTTGATTAGAACTTCTCTGCGGTGGGCCAGCGGCCCTCGAAGACGGTCGCAAACACGTTGAGTGCTGGCTTCCATCTCATGGTCCATCGTGCCTGCCCGCGCCCGGTCGGGTCCAGCGACCGGGTGACCAGGTACAGGCACTTGAGGGCTGCTTGCTCGTTCGGGAAGTGCCCACGTGCCCGCACCGCACGCCGGTACCGAGCGTTCAGTGACTCGATCGCATTGGTACTGAAGAGGATTCGTCGGATCTCGACGTCGTAGGCCAGGAACGGGGTGAACTCCTCCCACGCGTTCTCCCACAACCGGATCAGCGCCGGATCCCTGCGTGTCAAGGTGAGTTGAGTCCAGTGCCCGTTAGCAAAGTTGACCCCTGCAGGGCGAGTTGAGGAACCTGATTTTTGATGAGTAGTTC
>NZ_RJJQ01000020.1 GCF_003724155.1 Flexivirga caeni
CAGCACCGCGTCCGCGAACCCCTTCACCACCTCCGCCGCCCGCACCACATCACCCAGACGCTCCCGCGACACAGCACCAGCACCAGCACCAGCACCAGCATCAGCGCCACTGCCGTTGCCAGCGCCGCCGTCAGCACTCGCGGGGCGAGCGGCCTGCTCCACCAGCAACGCGACCGCGTCCGCGACCGGACCCGGCAAACCGGACACATCCAGCACACGTCCGCCAGGCCCCTCACCGTGCCGCCCACCATCGCGCTGCTCACCGTCTGCCGCCATCACCGGTCACCTCCTCACGGTCGCCACTGCCTTGCTTCTTGCCACCAATTCTAGGTGCGACCACCGACAACCCACCCGGCCGAAACCGCCGCACCCACAAGCACTTCCGCGCGCACCAGACCTCGATACGCCTCCCCGCTCCGCCCTTCGATACGCTCCCCCGCTGCGCTCCTCCGCTACTCAGGGCAGGCTTCCCCCGCCCGATCACCCGAGGCCCTGCCTACTCGTCAGTAAGTGCCCAATGGAGGAAGTTACCAACGAGTAAACGCGGATACTCGTCAGTAAGTGACCACTCGACGCAGTTACCGGTGACAACCGCCCACGCCCGGGCCCATCCACGCACCGCGACTTACGGCCCGGCCCTTATGCCTTCACCCGCGACGACGCCATGATGGCCAGGAAGTGCCCGAGCACGGACAGCCAGACCAGCACCGCCAGCACGATGACCGACACCCGGAAGACCTGCTGGTCGCCGGCGAACAGCCCAACGATCGCGAGCGCGAGACACACCAGCCCGAGGTCGACCGAGTGGAAGATGCGGTAGAAGGGCAGGAAGCGGAAAACCTTGCGCGCCATACCGATTGCGCTGGTGGCCGGCACCGCCTTGGCCTCGGCGGTGTCCGGCAGCCGGTCGAGACCGGACAGGCTGCGGGCGACGTGCACCAGGTCGTTGAGCGCCTTGTTGAGCAGGATGCCGCTCATCAGCAGGGCACCGAAGAAGGCGTATTTCCACGGGTCGACGCCGGCCGGGTGACCGCCGACGACCCCGGCGGCACGCAGCCCGATCGCGAGGCCGACGAACCCCTCGGTGGTGTAGTGCGCCACCCGGTCCAGGAAGATGCCGGCCGGGCTGAACCGCTGCCGCCAGCGAGCGAGTTCGCCGTCCACAGCGTCGAGGTACATCTGCAGCTGGCCGAAGAAGACCGCCAGGATCGGGCCGAGAATGCCCGGGATGAGCAGTGACAGGCCGATGCACCAGCCGGTCAGGATCATCACGCCGGTCACGCCGTTCGGGGTGGCCCGGGTCGGCACCAGCAACCGGGTGAGCCGCACCGAGCCGTCGCGCATGTAGAAGCCCGACCAGTGCTCGGCGTTCTTGCGGCCGCGGACCGACGGCGGCTGGGACACCGCTCGCAGCTCGTCGATCGACGGGCGCCGATGCTGGTCGTTCACGAGGCTCCTCCCGGTTGTTTACCGATGCGATTGTTGCAGGTCAGCGCTCCCGTATGACGGACGCACGGCGCTGCGAAGGACCGAGCGACCTGCTCTACCGTGGAGCCCGTGACTGCGCCACGAGTGACCCAGCTCTGCCCCCCGGCGCAGGCGCTGGACACCCTGCTGCTCATCCGCGGCGGCGCGCTCGCCGTCGGGCTGGACACGCCGGTGCGCCTCGACCTGCCGGGCATGCCCGCCGAACTGCCTTGGGAGATCGTCGATCCCGAGGGTGTGCCGATCGCCCGGGCAGAGCGCGCCGAGTTCGTCGACGGCGAGGCCGTCCTCACCGAGCAACCGCACTGGCTGGGTGCGGTGTCGACTCGCCCGTTCGAGCGCCTGTACGCCGACCCGGCGACGGTGCGCGCCGCGACGGCGGCCGACGGGAGCGCTGTGGTGCTCGTCGACCGCATGGTCGCTGCTGCCGAATTGAACGGTTTCGGCGCCCGGCCGATCACCCTGCTGGTGCTCGCCGGGCCATCCGTCGAGCCCGCCGCGGCGACGCTGTCGGTCATCCGGTCGGCTCTCGCGGCGGCCACCGAGCGAGTGGACACCCGCGTCGTCGCGGTCCCGCTCAGCCCGGCGTCGCCGCCGGACATGGTGCGATCGGTCGCTGCGGCCTACACGGACGGCGTGGTGGAACGCCTGCCAACCACATCCGCCGCTCCGCCTCCGGCACGGGGTGTCGTCCTCTTCTTCACCGGGCTGTCCGGCTCCGGCAAGTCCACCGTCGCGCGGGCGGTGCGCAACGCGATCCTGGAACGCAGTGACCGGCCGGTCACCCTGCTGGACGGCGACGTCGTACGCCGCAACCTGTCGGCCGGCCTCGGCTTCACGCCCCGGGACCGCGAGACCAATATCCGCCGGATCGGCTGGGTGGCGGCGGAGATCGCGCATCACGGCGGCCTGGCGATCTGCAGCCCGATCGCCCCGGCCGGCGCAACCCGCCAGGAGGTGCGCGGCCGCGTTGCCGAGCGTGGCGGCAGCTTCCTGCTCGTCCACGTCGCGACCCCCGTCGAGGAGTGCGAGCGGCGCGACCGCAAGGGCCTGTATGCGCGGGCGCGACGCGGCGAGATCCCGGACTTCACCGGCATCAGTGCACCGTATGACGTCCCCGGCGACGCCGATCTCGCCATCGACACCACGGACTGCTCCCTCGACGCGGCGCGCGACGCCGTGCTGGAGTTGTTGGCCCAGCGTGGCGTCCTCGCCCTCGGCAGCGCGCCGAGGTGACTGACCTAGGATCGCCCACCATGGGTGCAGCTTCCACTACACGTCTGATCCGGCTCGGCGCCGCCGCCGTGCTGGTGACCGGCCTCGCGGCGTGCTCGTCGCACACCAGCGCCTCCCCGACGCCGTCCAGCTCCATTTCGGTGCCGACGACCGTCACCGGTTCGCCGACACCGACCCCGAGCACCTCAGCCGCTGCGGGAAGTGTCGAGAGCAAGGACAAGACGTTCTCCGTCGTCGCGCCGACCGGGTGGAAGAAGTTCAGCGACGCCCAGGCGACCTTGTCGGTCAAGGCCCCAGCCGCGACCGACAAGGTCACCACCAATTTCAATGTCGTCGTGCAGCACCCCACGACCGTCCCCTCGGTCGACGACGTGGTGTCCCAGGCGGAGATCGCCTGGCGGCAGCAGGGTGTGCGCGCGACCGACGAACCCGACCGCACCATCGGAGGATTGCCTTCGCGTGGTTATACATTCACCCGCACAGCACAAGGGACCCAGTTCCGGCAGACGCAATATTTCGTCGTCTTCCGCGAGCACGTCTACTCGATGACCATGACCAGCGCCGCGACCCCGGGCGCACAGTCCGCGGCGGACCAGGCGCTGACCGCGATCCTGTCGACCTGGGCCTGGCGCAAGGTCTGACGGCTCGCGTCCCGAGCACGAGCCACGCGTGCGACGATGAATCACGTGAGTGAGAAGCAGCAGAAGTCACAGTCCCGCAGCCAGCCCTCCCCCGAGGCATTCCGCACCTTCATCGGCTCCGGCTGGGCGCCACGCAGCGACCAGCTACCGGCGCGGGCCGAGGTCGCCGACTACGCAGCGAAGCGCCGGGCCACCGTGTCGGAGGCGTTTCCCGGCGAACGGCTCGTCATACCGGCCGGCGGGCTGAAGGTCCGAAGCAACGACACCGACTACATCTTCCGGCCGCACTCGGCGTTCGCCCACCTCACCGGGCTCGGCGCCGACCGCGAGCCGGATGCGGTCCTGGTGCTGGAGCCCGCTGCGGACGGCGGCCACGACGCGGTGCTGTTCTTCCGGCCGCTGGCCGGGCGCGACACCGAGGAGTTCTTCGCCGACTCCCGCTACGGCGAGTTCTGGGTCGGTGGCCGCCCGACCATCGAGGACATCGAGGCTGAGCTCGGCATCGCGGCGCGGCACATCGATGAGTTCGCCGACTCGGTTGCGAAAGACGCCGGCGAGATCGGCGTGCGTGTCGTGCGCGATGCCGACCCGGACGTCACCACGGCCGTCGAGCAGGCGCGCACCAGCGAGACCGAGACAGCCGGTGCGGTCGAGCAGCGCACCGAGGCGGACGAGGAACTCGCCCGCTTCCTCTCGACCATGCGGCTGGCCAAGGACGCCTGGGAGATCGAGCAGATGAGGCAGGCGATCGCGGCCACCGCCGAAGGTTTCGAGGCGGTGCTGGCCCAGCTGGCCGAGGCCGTTCGCCGGGGCCGCGGCGAACGCTGGGTGGAGGGTGTCTTCGGTTTGCACGCGCGCCACCGCGGCAACGGCGTCGGTTACGAATCCATCGCTGCCGCAGGCGATCACGCCAACACACTGCACTGGATCAAGAACACCGGTGACGTGCATGAGGGCGATCTGGTGCTGGTCGACGCCGGCGTCGAGGTCGACTCGCTCTACACCGCCGACATCACCCGGACCGTGCCGGTCGACGGCACCTACACCGACGCGCAGCGCACGGTCTACGAGGCCGTGTATGCCGCCCAGCAGGCCGGCATCGCCGCCGTCAAACCGGGCAACAAGTTCTCCGACGTGCACGCGGCCGCGATCCGGGTCATCGCCGAGCACCTCTACGAGTGGGGACTGCTTCCGGAGGGCGTCGACGTGGAGGCCACCCTCGACAAGGACACCGGCCAGTTCCACCGCCGGTGGATGGTGCACGGCACCAGCCACCACCTCGGGCTGGACGTGCACGACTGCGCCCTTGCGCTGCGTGAGGACTACACGGACGGGGAGCTGCGGCCGGGCATGATCCTGACCGTCGAGCCCGGCCTCTACTTCAAGGCCGACGACGAGCTGGTGCCCGAGGAGTTGCGTGGCATCGGCGTGCGCATCGAGGACGACGTGCTCGTCACGGACACCGGCCACGAGGTGCTGTCCAGCGCCATACCCAGCGAACTCGCCGAGGTCGAGGCCTGGATCGCGCGGGCGCGCGGCTGAAATATGCGAACGGCGGGTGCTGACGCTTCCCCGATCGCGCCGGCACCCGCCGTTCGGCCCCCGATGCTCCGGGCCGAACGGCCCGGAGGGTGAGTCCCCCGCCTTGCTGATATCCGGTAGACGATCCGGCGGCCGAATCGGTTGCCCCCGAGTTTTCGTCGTGTCCGGATCGTTACCGAACGCGCGTCACTGACCGGATGTGGCGAAGCGGGGCCGGCGCGGCGGGCGCGGGCTCGCCTCGTCCAGGCTCAGCGTCCCGTCGGGCGCAATGTGGGTGAAGATGCGGCGGACAATGCCGCGCACATGCGGGTCGTCGACCCGGTAGAGCTGCCGCCGGCCGTCACGGCGGGCAGCGACGACACCCGCCGCGCGCAGCTTGGCCAGATGCTGGCTGGTCGCCGGGACGGACGACTCCGTGAGCTCGGCGAGGGTTGTGACGTCGAGTTCCTTGCGCGTGAGCAGCCATACCAGGTGGAGTCGCGTGGGAGCACTGAGCAAGTCGAAAGTCGCTGCCGCAGCGTCGAGTTGAGCTTCGGTGATCTCCGAGTAAACGGACCGTGAACGTCTCGCCATGATCACTCCAGTGTGCGCGTCCTTTCATCATTTGCGCAACTACTTAAACATGGGCTACCGTTGCCGGGGCGCTCCGCGGTGGGGTCTGCCTGCTGACGGAAGGAGTGTGCTGATGAGCCCTGGTGGCCATAGTTGCCCGTTCCTTCGTCCTTGTCGATCCTGAGCGCACCCCGCCTTTGGCGCGGGTGCGACGCACCCGCGCCATACGGCGTGTCAGGAGGTCATCACCATGACCATGCTGCGCCCCTTTGCCGGCCCGACCGGCTCCACCCGTTCCCGCACCACGCTGGCTGCCGACCTGGTGGTCGCTGCCTCGATTGCGATCCTCTTCTGGCTGCTGCTGCGAATGACCGGCACGATCAGCTCGCCGTTCAACCGGAACCACGCACCGACGACGGTGTCGACCGACCCCTCGAACCTGCCACTGGATGCCGCGCTCTCGTTGCTGCGCATGTTCGTCGCGCTCGCGGCTTCGGTGCTGTTTACCTTCGTCTACGCGACAGCAGCAGCCCGCAGCCGGCGCGCCGAGAAGGTACTGCTGCCGATCCTGGACATCCTGCAGTCGGTGCCGGTGCTGAGCTTCCTCGGCATCACGATGAGCATCTGGCTGACGCTCTTCCCGCACAGCACGCTCGGTGTCGAATGTGCTTGCATCTTCGCGGTGTTCACCTCGCAGGCGTGGAACATCACCTTCGCGTTCTACCACTCGCTGGTGACCCAGCCACCGGAGCTGGACGAAGCCGCCCGGCTGCTGCGGCTGACCAAGTGGCAGCGCTTCTGGCAGCTGGACGTGCCCAGCGGGATGATCCCGCTGGTCTGGAACGGCATGATGAGCTTCGGCGGCGGCTGGTTCTTCCTCACCGCGTCGGAGATCATCAGCGTCAACAACCACACCTACGCGCTGCCCGGGATCGGCAGCTACGTCGGGGCGGCGACCGCCCACGAGCAGATCGGCCGGGTGTTCCTCGCCATCGGGGTGATGGTCGTGATGATCATCGCGGTCAACGTGCTCTTCTGGCGGCCAATCACGGCCTGGGCCGAGCGGTTCCGGATCGAGAACTCCGAGTCGGCCGAGCAGCCGCGCAGCGTGACGCTCGACCTGCTGCGGCGTTCGCGCATCCCGCACCTGATCGCCATACCGCTGCGGCCGGTCGCGCGAGCACTGGACAAGATCACCCGTCCGTTCGGGATCGCCGACCGGCCGCTGGTGGTCAACCCGGTGCGCCGCCGGGCGATCGACGTGGTCTACGCGGTCGCGGTCCTGGCCCTGGTCGCGTGGGGTCTGGTCAAGATGCTCGACTACATCTCCACCTCGTGCGGGCTCGGGCAGTTCCCGCATGCGTTCCTGCTCGGCCTGGCCACCTTCGCGCGCGTCCTGGTGCTGGTGGTCGCGAGCAGCGTCATCTGGGTGCCGATCGGCGTGTGGATCGGCATGAACCCCAAGGTCAACCGGTTCGCCCAGCCAATCGTGCAGGTGTGTGCGAGCTTCCCGGCGAACTTCCTCTTTCCCTTCGTGACGCTGCTGCTGATCAAGACCGGGATCAGCCTCAACATCGCCGGCATCTTCCTGATGGCGCTCGGTGCGCAGTGGTACATCCTGTTCAACGTGATCGCGGGTGCGTCCGCCATACCCAATGACCTGCGGGAAGCAGCGGACAACCTGCAACTGAGCAGGAGGCTGCGGTGGAAGACGCTGATCCTGCCCGCCATCTTCGGCACCTGGGTGACCGGTGCCATCACCGCCGCGGGCGGGGCGTGGAATGCCTCGATCGTCGCCGAGGTGGTGACCTACGGAAAGACCACGCTCACGGCGACCGGGCTCGGCGCCTACATCGCGCAGGCGACGACGGTCGGCAACTTCGGCAAGGAACTGGTCGGGGTCACCGTGATGAGCGCATTCGTCGTCGGCCTCAACCGGACCGTATGGCGCAAGCTCTACCGCCTTGCCGACACCCGTTTCTCCCTCAACTGATTCGACTACCTCACATCACTAGGAGGTGCATCATGCGCACACTCACCACGGCAACCCCCATCGTGGAGGTCACCGGCGTGACCAAGTCCTTCCCCGGTGCCGCCGGGTCCGACCTGACCGTCCTGGACGACATCAACTTCACCCTGCGGGAGGGCGAGGTCGTCGCCCTGCTGGGCAAGTCGGGGTCGGGCAAGTCGACCCTGCTGCGGACCATCGCCGGGCTGATCGCCCCGACCACCGGGCAGGTGAGCTACCGCGGCACGCGGATCAACGGCGCCAACCCCGGCGTGGCCATGGTGTTTCAGTCGTTCGCGCTGATGCCGTGGCTGACGGTGCAGGACAACGTCGAGCTGGGGCTGCGGGCTCAGGGTGTGCCGCCGGCCGAGCGGCGCCAGCGGGCGCTGGAAGCGATCGACCTGATCGGGCTGGACGGCTTCGAATCGGCATACCCCAAGGAGCTGTCCGGCGGGATGCGCCAGCGGGTCGGTTTCGCCCGGGCGCTGGTGCTGCGGCCGGACGCCCTGCTCATGGACGAGCCGTTCAGCGCGCTGGACGTGCTGACCTCGGAGAACCTGCGCGGCGAGCTGATGGACCTCTGGGAGCGTCCGGACTTCCCGACGAAGGCGATCTGCGTCGTCACCCACAACATCGAAGAGGCCGTGCTACTCGCCGACCGCGTGCTGGTGCTCAGCTCCAACCCCGGCCGGATCAAGGGCGAGGTGCCGATCCACCTGCCGCGCCCCCGCGACCGCCGCAGCCCCACCTTCGAGGCCACCGTCGAGGAGCTCTACCGGCTGCTCACCGGCAAGGACACCGTCACCGAGGCGCGCAACACACCGACCGGGCCGTTGACACACCCGCTGCCGACAGCCTCGGTCGGCGGTCTGGCCGGTCTGGTCGAGATCGTCTACGCCCACAACGGGCAGACCGACCTGCCCGACCTCGCCGACGAGCTGTCCTTCGAGGTGGACGACCTGCTGCCGCTGGTGGACGCCGCGACGATGCTCGGCTTCCTGGAGGTCGAGGGCGCCCAGGCGTTCCTGACCGACGTCGGCCGCGACTGGAACACCTCGGACATCCTGCGCAGCAAGGAGATCTTTGCGGTGCAGGCGAAGTCACGCGCTCCGCTGGTGCGCACCATCTGCAGTGCGCTGGAGAACAGCGACAACGGGTCGCTGCGCGACGACTTCTTCCGGGACCTGCTGCGGCGAGGTTTCTCGGTCGACGACACGGAGCGGCAGCTCGACATCGCGATCGACTGGGGCCGGTATGGCGAGCTCTTCGACTACGACGCCGACACCGGAGAGCTGATGCTGGGCGACGTGGCCGCTGCCGCGGCGGCACTGCTCGACAGCGAGGCCTGAGCGGCGGGTCAGGGGTTCTGCCCGTAGTCGACCACGGGCGAGCCGGCGATGACACGCTGCGCCTGCCGGTCCGGCACCAGCAGCACTGAGGTGGCGCCGGCGGGCACGGTGAGCGATCCGTGCCCGCTGGGCGCGACGCCGAGCGCCATACCCGACCCGGCGAAGATCACCGTCAGCCCCGCGCCGCTGACGGTGAGCTGTGAACCGGCGGTGACGGGTGCCCAGCCCGCGCGGTCCAGGGTGCCGGTCAGTTCCGGAAGCGAGACCGCCCAGGAGTTCAGGCCCCACAGCGTCGTGCCGGATTGCAGCGGCGTGGTGGCCAGCGGTCGCGCGGGCAGCTTGCCTGCGTCGCCCAGCTCGGAGGCGGTGACGGTCGCCGAGACCGAGCCACCGACCACGGTCGACGCGAAGGGACGCTTGATCCCGACCACGCTCGGCCAGCCGAACGTGTTCAGCCGGCCATCGGAGTAGAGCGGCTGGTACTGCACGGCGGCGTAGACCGACTGCACGGTCCAGCCCCCGCCGATATACATGGCGACGTGGCCGCCATGCTGGCCCACGCCATAGAAGATCAGGTCGCCCGGCTGCAGATCGCGGAGCGCCGGCACCGTCTGCATCTCGGGGTCGTGGAGCATGTGATTGGCCAGGTCACTCGCCGGTCGCTGATCGATCGAGTTGCCGACCTTGGTCAGGTCGAGCCCGCCGGCCCGGGCCACCTGCAGCTGCAAGCCTGAGCAGTCGTAACCCAGTGAGCTGCCGGAGTTGCCGGTGCCGCCCCACAGGTATTCGGCGCCGACCTGCGACTCGGCCCATGCGATCGACGCCTGCACGTGCTGGGCGCGGGTCGCCGCGCTGTCCGCCCGCAACGGGGCAACCCAGGTCGAGGAGTTGAACGGGTAGGGAATGTGCAGTTCTCGCCACAGCTGCGGCCCGAGCGTGGTGGTGTCGGCGTGCCGGTGCGCGTGCAGCCAGGAGTCCAGCACCGATTGCGTGATCGGTCCCCAGACCGAACTGTTCGTCGTGTCGACCGTCATACCCAGCCTGCGCTGCATCATGTAGACCGCGGTGCCGTTGTATCCCCGGTGCTGCACGTTGCCAACGCCGTCGGAGGCCTGCGCCAGATAGGGGCCGGCATAGCCGGCGACCGGGCACCAGCGCTTGTCGGCGAGGACTGTCCCGGCACGCTGGAAGGTCTGCGCGTCGACGTCGCACCGGGCGATCCGCTTCGCGTCGCTGGTGGGCCAGCCGGATGACGGTTTCCAGGTCCGCTGGATGCCGAAGCGGATGACCCAGGTGCCGTCGGCGCTGGACGCGACCGTGCCGTTCGCGTAGGCGCGGTAGGCGCCGAGCATGCCGGACTCGATGGCCGCCCGGAAGCCCGAGACCGGAGCGCCCAGCCCGGGCACCGTACTCGCCTTCGCCTCGATCGCGGCCTCCAGCTGGGCGATCGTGCTGGTGCGTGCGTCGGCGGGTGCTGCATCACCCAGCAGGAGGCCGGCCAAGAGGGCGCCGACGGCCCCTGCCGCAGGTATGGCGCGCGCGATGCGTCGCCTGCTGATCCTCGAATCCGTCACGGGCACAGCACTACCAGCGCAACTGCGAACTCACCTGCAGGTTTGCTGAGCGTTTGCCGGGCGGCTCAATACACGTAGACGCGGCGGCCGTTGACCAGTGCACCGGTCGAGATCAGCATGTCCTGCGCCGGGATGGACACCCGGCAGCACCCATGCGACGCGGCGTAGGGCGGGACGCTCGTGTCACCGTGCACCGCGATGCCGCCGTCGAAGAAGTAGGGCCGGTAGAGCGACCAGGACGTCGGCCGCCGCTGCAGGTAGACGACGTTGGCGCCCCTGCTGCCGAACTGCGCCGTCGGCCGCGTCGCGGCGTCGGCGCTGCCCGCGCCCACGAGTCCGATCACTCCGGCGAGTCCGACGACTGCTGTGCCGCCGAGCATCTGCCGACGACCGATTCCAGATTCCATTACTGCCCCCAAGATCCCCCGGCCGTCGCGCGGACGGCTCAGTCGTTCCGGTGTCGCCGGTCGCGGGTGCGTGCCGGTTCACCGGGTATGACGCCCCACCCTCCCAAACGGTTGGGCAGGTGTCCAGAGTTGTTCCAGAAACCCGGCGTGCCGGCCTCGACACGTAGTCTTGCGGTCGTGTCCGACATCGCCGCCGCGCTCGCCAAATCGAAAGTCGCGTGGCTGCTGGTGCCACCTGACCTCACGGTCCCCTGCTGGTATGCCGGGGCCGGTGACACGGCATACATCGTGACCGGCGAAGGCGAACAGCCCATCCCGACGCTGCCGGCGGAACTGCGGATCATCCTGCGTGACAAGGAGACCCGTGCTGCGATCGGTCCGCTGCCGGCGCGCGCGACACGGGTGCTGCCGGATTCGCCGGAGTGGGCGACGGCCACGGCAGCTCTGCTCGCGACCCGCCAGAACACTCCGGCCGGCGACCGCGCGGCGTTCTGGGCCGAGCACGGCGCCGTCTGGTCGGTGACCGTGGCCGAGGCGACCGCCGAAGCCGACTAACCTTTCGGACGTGAGTAACCGAGTCTTCGTCGCGCGCATCGCCGGACTCACCGTTCTCGACCCCCTCGGGGATCGCGTCGGCCGGGTCCGCGATGTCGTGATGACGTTCGGCGGCGCAGAACCCCGTGCCATCGGCCTGGTCATCGAGGTGCCCGGCAAGCGGCGGGTGTTCCTGCCGATGACCCGTGTCACCAGCGTCGACGCCGGCGCGGTCATCACCACCGGGCTGGTCAACATGCGGCGCTTCGAGCAGCGCACCGGTGAAACCCTCGTGCTGACAGAGCTTTTCGATCGCCAGGTGCAGGTGCACGATCACGGCGAGGAGTTCACCGGCCTGGTCGAGGACATCGCGATCGAGCAGAACCTGCGCCGGGACTGGGTGCTGGCCAAGGTGTTCGTCCGGCAGGTCGACGGCATCTCCTCGGCCTCCAAGGCGATGTCCCGCCTGACCCGGCGGCGCAGCGGCGCCACCCGCCTGGTCGACGCCCGCAATGTCACCGGCCTGCACGTGCAGGCCGACGCGCAGAGCGCCCAGCGACTGCTGGAGGAGTATGACGACCTGCGCGTCGCCGACCTCGCGGAGGTCATCCACGACCTGACGCCCAAGCGGCGCGCCGAGGTCGCGGCCGCACTGGACGACAACAAGCTCGCCGATGTGCTCGAGGAACTGCCCGAGGACGACCAGATCGAGATCATCGCGGGGCTGGACACCGAACGCGCCGCCGACGTGCTCGAAGCGATGGAGCCGGACGACGCGGCCGACCTCCTGTCGGACCTGCCGTCCGACCAGGCCGAGCAGCTGCTGCAGCTGATGGAGCCCGACGAGGCAGCACCGCTGCGCCGCCTGCTCACCTATGACGAGAACACCGCCGGAGGTCTGATGACCACCGAACCCGTGGTGCTCGGTCCGGAGGCGACGATCGCCGAAGCGCTCGCCCTGGTGCGCCGTGAGGAACTCGCGCCGGCGCTGGCCTCCGCGGTGTTCGTCAGCCGGCCGCCGCTGGAGACGCCCACGGGCCGGTTCATCGGGCTGGTGCACACCCAGAAGCTGCTGCGCGAGCCGCCGCACACCGCGGTCGGCACGATCGTGGACAAGACCATCGAACCGGTCGGGGTGGACGCACCGCTCGGCGAAGTGACGCGGCTGCTGGCGACATACAACCTGGTGAGCCTGCCGGTGGTGGACGACGCCGGCCGGCTGCTCGGAGCGGTCACGGTCGACGACGTGCTCGACCACATCCTGCCCGAGGACTGGCGCGAGGCCCGCCACGACGTACGCGCTTCCGATGCGCCCGCGACCGATGAGGAGGTCGTCTGATGGCAGACGACGAGCGCCGCGACCGACGGCGCCGTCCGGAGTCCGCGCGCCTGGACCAGCCACGCGAGGCAGGGCGCCGCTGGCTGCCCCGCGCCCCGATGGACTCCGACCGGTTCGGCAGCTTCGCCGAGGACTTCGCGCGCTTCATGGGCACCGCGCAGTTCCTGGTGTGGATGACAGTCTTCGTGATCGTCTGGATCATCTTCAACCTGGTCGGGCTGTTCGGGCTGAAATGGGACCCCTACCCGTTCATCCTGCTGAACCTCTTCTTCTCCACCCAGGCGTCGTATGCCGCCCCGCTGATCCTGCTCGCGCAGAACCGCCAGGACGACCGTGACCGCGTCACGCTCGAGGCGGACCGGGCCCGGGACGAACGCAACCTGGCCGACACCGAGTTCCTGACGCGTGAGGTGGCATCGCTGCGCCTGGCCATGCGGGACACGGCGACCCGCGACTTCGTGCGGTCGGAGCTGCGGTCGCTGCTGGACGAGATGGAGGACCGGGGCTACCTGCGTCATACCGAACCGGAGGACGCCGACGAGGCGTCCGCGTAGCGGCCGACCGCCCAGGGCGTGGCGTGCGCCACCTCTTACGATGGGAGCATGCCCACCCCTTCGCTGGACGCCATTCGTGCTGCACTCGCCGAAGTGCAGGATCCGGAGATCCACCGGCCGATCACCGAGCTGAACATGGTCGAGTCGGTGGATGTCACCGACGACGGCGCCGTCACCGTGACCGTGCTGCTGACGATCGCCGGCTGCCCGATGAAGACCCGCCTGCAGACCGACGTCACCGCGGCGGTCGGCAAGGTCGCCGATGTCACGGCCGTCGAGGTCCGGCTGGGCGTGATGTCCGACGAGCAGCGGACCGCGCTGCGCGACCAGTTGCGCGGCGGGCAGGCGGAGAAGGACATTCCCTTCGCCAAGCCGGGCTCGCTGACGCGCGTGTATGCCGTGGCATCCGGCAAGGGCGGTGTCGGCAAGTCGTCCGTGACGGTCAATCTTGCTGCGGCGCTTGCGGATTCGGGCTTGCGGGTCGGCGTTGTGGACGCAGACATCTATGGCTTCTCGGTGCCGCGGATGCTGGGTGTCGAGCACCGGCCGACGCAGGTCGAGGACATGATCCTGCCGCCGGAGAGCCACGACGTGAAGGTCATCTCGATCGGCATGTTCGTGCCTGGCAACCAGCCGGTCGTATGGCGCGGCCCGATGCTGCACCGGGCGCTGCAGCAGTTCCTGGCCGACGTCTTCTGGGGCGACCTCGATGTCCTGCTGCTCGACCTGCCGCCGGGCACCGGTGACATCGCGATCTCCGTCGCACAGCTCGTGCCGGGCGCCGAGATCCTGGTGGTGACCACACCGCAGCAGGCGGCCGCCGAGGTCGCCGAACGCGCCGGCGCAATCGCGCTGCAGACCAAGCAGCGCGTCGCCGGGGTCATCGAGAACATGTCCTGGCTGGAACTGCCGGACGGCGCCCGCCAGGAGATCTTCGGCAGCGGCGGCGGCCGGCAGGTCGCCGACTCGCTCACCCGGTCGATCGGCGCACCCGTCGAGTTGCTGGGTCAGATCCCGCTCGACGTGACGCTGCGCGAGGGTGCCGACTCCGGCACCCCTGTCGTCCTCGGCGCCCCCGACTCCCCCGCTGCGGTCGCCCTGCGCGGCATCGCCAAGGCTCTCGGCACCCGCTCCCGCGGACTGGCCGGCCGGTCTCTCGGCCTCACCCCCACCGGCCGCTGAATCGGGCGGGGTCCGTCCCGCTCGCCCCGGCGCGGTTTCCGTCCCTAACTCGCGACCGTCGCGCCTCCGGGACGCCCGCGGCCCGGATTCCCGTCCCTAACTCGCGACCGTCGAGACTTCGGGACACCCGCGGCCCAGGTTTCCCGTCCGCTCCCGCCGCCCCCGGCGTAAACCTCGACCGTCGAGGCTGCGTACGCCACACGGGCCTGCGGAGCCTAGGTCGCTTCCCAGTCGAACGGGGTGGCGCGGTCGGGGTCAAATTTGTGCGGGTCGTATGCCGGGTAGCTGAGCTGTGGCTGGCCGCCGTCGATGACCTCCCCAGGCTCGGCGTCCGGGGTGGGTTCGGGGTCGAACAACGCCTCGCGCACGATCTTGCGCGGGTCGTACTGCCGCGGGTCGTAGGCGCGCCAGTTGATGTCCTGGAACTCCGGACCCATCTGCTCCTTCAGTTGCGACTTGGCGCCGTCGGCCATGTCTCGGACCTGCCGGACGTAGGTGCGCAACTTCATGACATATTCGGGCAGCCGCTCCGGCCCGATCAGGGCGGCGGCGAGCGCCAGGAGAATCAGGATCTCCCAGCCGTTGATGCCGAACATGCCGCGTCGTTACCTTTCGTGCTGAAGACGTGGGCCGCCTGATTGTCGCACCCGGCCGGGCAGGCGCGATCAGCGGTCGGCAGATCGGCGGACCGGACCGAGCCGGATCAGGGAGTGCGACCGGCCAGCTGCACGAACGTCGGCTCCATGATGCCCTGGGCGCCGCCCGCCGTCTCGGGCTGGACGCTGTCGGTGACCACCGGCGACGACACATTGCGCACGAGCGCCGCTCCCCGGCCGGGAGCCTGCCCGGCGGGGCTCTGCGGGCCTTGCACGGCGCCCGACGCCGTGGACGCGACGAGCGCGACACCGACGCACCCGGCGACGGCGAACAGCGCACACGCCATCGACTTGCGCGCGGACTGATATTGCGGCGGCGCACTGGACGTCACGACCGCCGGCGCCGGACGCGCGGCAACCCGCCCCGATGCCGCCGCGCCGCCCATCGGAGCGCCCGGCTGCGAGGACGCGAGCGACAGCAACCCGGCCATCAGCTGCTCGTGCCCGCCTCGGTCGAAGCTGACCGAGCGCAGTTGCTCGATGATCGCGCGCTCCTGCTGCACCGCGAACCGGCAGTGCTCGCACACCATCAGGTGTATGTCGGCGCGGTACTCCTCGGCCGGGGACAGCATGCCGTCGACATAGTCGGCGACGTGGTCACCCAGGTGCGCCTGCACCTGCTCGGCGCGCAACGACGAGTCCCGCGAGAAGATGGTCACCGCGACGCCCCCGCGGGCGCCAGCGCCGGCATACCGACCCGGCTGCGTGCGGCCTGCCGGTTCTCCGGCGCGCGGTGCGCGAGCGCCTCGCGCAACTGCGCCCGGCCGCGGTGGATCCGCGATCGCACGGTGCCCAGCTTGATCCCCAACGTCGCGGCGATCTCCTCGTAGGACAAACCTTCGATGTCACACAGCACCACGGCGGCGCGGAAGTCCGGCGCGAGCGCGTCCAGCGCGCGCTGGATGTCGTCGTCGAAATGGGCATCGGCATACAACTGCTCAGGGCTCCCGTCGCGGCTGGGCAGCCGCGCAGCGGCGTCATCGGCGAGCGCGTCGAAGCGGATGCGCTGCTTGCGGCGCATCTTGTCGAGGAAGACGTTGGTGGTGATGCGGTGCAGCCAGCCCTCGAAGGTGCCGGGACGGTAGGAGTGCAGCGAGCGGAACACACGGACGAACACGTCATGCGTCAGGTCCTCCGCGTCGTGCACGTTGCCGGTCAGCCGGTAGGAGAGGCGGTAGACGCGCGCCGAGTGCTCGGTGACGATCTCCTCCCAGGTCGGCGGCTCCCACCCGGGCGGCGCCACATCGGGCACCTCGGTCTTCACTGCACCCCGCAGCAGTTGGTCGGTCATCGCTTCCATCCCATGTCGGTTGAGCTGAGTGCCATTGTGTCGTACGTCCCTATGAGCCTGCTGTGCTGCCACTCGGCGCCCGGCCAGTCCTAGGACGGGTTCCTATCTCGCCCAACGCACGGCGCCCGCCGATCGTTACCGGCTGTCCCGCATCGTTTCCCTCGGTTCGGCAACACCTGCCCCGACGCACTAGGTTCGAAGGCATGTCAACACAGCGAGCGGCCAGCTGGGGGTATGCCGAGGAGTTCGTGCCGGAGCCGGAAGCCGTTGAACGCGCCCGGACCCGCGGCGAACAGCTGGGCTGTACCCCGGTCGGCCCCGGCACCGGGCCGGCCCTGCGGCTGCTCACCGCCGCAACGCGCGCCAGGTCGGTCGTCGAGGTCGGCACCGGCGCCGGGTCATCGGGACTGTGGCTGCTGGCCGGTATGCCGGCCGACGGCGTCCTGACCACCATCGACATCAAACCCGAGCACCAGAGCGCCGCCCGGCAGGCGTATGCCGCGGCCGGCATACCCGCTGCACGCACCCGCCTGATCGCCGGCGACGCGCTGCAGGTGATGGGCCGGCTGGCGGACGGCAGCTACGACCTGGTCTTCGTCGACGGGCACAAACCGGACTACCCCGCATACATCGACGCGGCGGCGCGGCTGCTGCGCACCGGCGGATTGCTGCTGATCGACAACATGCTCTGGCACGACCGGGTGGCCGACCCGGCGGTCCGTGACGAGACCACCGTGCTGCTACGCGACCTGGGCAAGCAATTGCGCGACGATCCGGAGTGGACCGCAGCCATGCTGCCGGTCGGCGACGGCCTGCTGGCAGCCGTGAAGGCCTGAGGCTGCCTGTCGTCATACTCAAGGCGGCCGTCACCCGGATCGGTGCGGCCGCCTTGCTCGTGCTGGTGGGTCGAGCCTCAGCCGATGCAGCCCTTGATCGCGTCGCCGAGAGCCTGGGCCTCCTCGGCGTTCATCTCGACGACCAGGCGGCCACCGCCCTCTAGGGGCATCCGCAGCAGGATGCTGCGGCCTTCCTTGGTGACCTCCAGAGGGCCGTCTCCAGTCCTCGGCTTCATTGCCGCCATGGGCTTTCCCCTTCCATCCGCGCAGCATCGGTCGTGGTCGCACCACTGCCACGCGGGTGATTTCGGCGCCGGGGTTCCGGCCGGTGCGACCACCAGTCCCCTGCAGTATTTCAGGTGTTGTCGCGTGGAGGGAAATCCCGGCCGCCCCGTCTGCTCGCACCGGTGGCTACGCTGCTGTTCGCCGACCACCGCCGAGGAGACCGCATGTCCGAGACCAGCACCGCACCTGTCGTCACCGAGCGAGCCGGCGGTGTCGCCATCGTGCGACTCAACCGCCCCGACGCGATGAATTCGCTGAACCTGGAGACCAAGGGCGCGCTGCTCACGGTGCTGCGCAAGGTGGCCGCGGACGACGCCGTCCGGTGCGTGGTCCTGACCGGCACCGGCCGGGCATTCTGCGTGGGGCAGGACCTGAAGGAGCACGTCGGCCTGCTCGCCGACGGTGCGGACGCGCTCTTCACCACCGTCCCGGAGCACTACAACCCGATCGTCACGCTGCTCTCGACGATGGACAAACCGGTGGTGGCCGCGGTCAACGGCGTGGCTGCCGGCGCCGGCGCTGCGTTCGCCTTCGCCGCCGACTTCCGCATCCTGGCCGACACCGCCGGGTTCAACCTGGCGTTCACCGGCATCGCGCTGTCCAGCGACTCGGGTTCGTCGTTTTGGCTGCCCCGGCTCGTCGGCGTCGCCAAGGCCAAGGAACTGCTGCTGATGCCGCGCACCGTCCGGGCCGACGAGGCGCAGGCTCTCGGCCTGGCGACACGCGTCGTGCCGGCCGACGAATTCGCCGACGCTGTCAGCGAATTCGCCACATCGCTGGCGGCCGGGCCGACCAAGGCGTATGGCGCCATCCGGCGCGCCGTCGAATTCTCGGCGACCCACACCCTTGCCGAGTCGCTGGAGCACGAGGCCGGCCTGATGGCGCTGACGGGCGGCACGCGCGACCATCACGCCGCGGTGGACGCCTTCCTCGCCAAGGAGCAGCCGGTCTTCGAGGGCCGGTAGCGCTCAGTCGCTGCCCGGCTGCGTCACGAAATCACCGAGCAAGTCGACGGCCGAGAACCTGCGGCCGGTCACCTGTTCCGGCTCGATCTGCACCATGTGCGGTTTGGCTCCCGGCTCCCAAGGGAACACCGGCACCTGCAGCAGCTCCAGCAACTCGTGCAGCCGGGCGATCTCCGTGGCGACCCCGGAGACCATGACGCTCCAGGCGATCCGGGTCTGCGGGTCGAAGCCGTCCGCCTCGAAACAGACCTGGTTGCCGTTCGCCGCGTCGAACTTGATGCCGGATCCAGTGCGGAAGAGGACGTTGCCCTCGTGGAGGGCGTAATTGATCGGAAAGATCTCCGGCCGTCCTGCGACGATCACGCCGAGCCGGCCGAGGTGCCCGCTGCTGAGGAGCTCCATCGACGCTTCGGCGGTCAACTGCTCGGTGCGGGGGTGTGTGGATGCCTGCATGCAGCCAACAGTGCCCGCTGCCGTTCTACCGGCACAGGGCCTTTGGTCCCCTTGCGACGCGGCGGACGGCCGCCTCTCAGGACTGCGGACCGCTGACCTGAACCCGGCGGCCGGAGACCGAGTCCGGCTCGATCCGCAGGAACCAGGGCTTGGCGCCCTCCTGCCACGGGAAGAGCGGCAGCTGCAGCGCGTCGACCACCTCGTGCAGCTGGTCGACGGTCCGCGCCGTCCCCTTGATCACGACACTCCACGCCTGCGACCGCACGGCGTCATACCCGTCGACCTCGAAGGCGACCGGACGGTGCCCGGCAGCGGTGTGTTTGGTGCCCGACCCCGTGCGGATCACGACAGTTCCCTGGTCGACCACGTGGTTGACCGGGAAGATGTCCGGCTGTCCGTCGACGACGACCGCGAGGCGCCCGACCGGCACGGAACGAACCAGCGCCCAGCACTCGGACTCCTGCAATTGCGTGGTGGCCTTGTTCGTGGGTTCCATGCACCGAGTGTGGTCGGCACGTGCCGTGCGGCACAGGGTCATTGGTCCCGGGGCCGGCGGCCCGGAGAGTGCGTGGCGGCGAACACCGCAGCCTGCGTCCGGCGCTCCATCCCGAGCTTCGCGAGCATCGACGTCACGTAGTTCTTGACCGTCTTCTCGGCCAGCCGCAGCGTGTCGGCGATCTGCTTGTTCGTCATACCCTGGGCGATCAGGTCCAGGATGCGCCGCTCCTGGGGTGACAGCAGCCGCAGCCGCTCGTCCACCGGCTCGGGCTCCTCCCACGACCGCCGGAGCCCCTCGACCTCGTTGTCCTGCAAGAGGTTTCGACCTCCGGCCACCAGTCGCACGGCGTCGGTCAGGCTCGGCCCCACGATGTCCTTGAGCAGATAGCCGGAGGCGCCCGCGAGCACGGCGGCCTGCAGGGCACGTGCGTCGGTGTATGACGTGAACATCAGCGCTTTCAAGCCAGGCAGCGCCGACCGCGCGTCCCGGCACACCTCGACGCCGGACCCGTCGGGCAGTCGCACGTCGAGCAGTGCCACGTCGGGCCGGGTCAGGACGATCTCGCGCAGCGCCTCCGCCGCGGTCGCCGCCTCCCCGACGACCTCGAAGTCGGGCTCGGCCGTCAGCAGGTCCCGGATGCCCCGGCGCACGACTTCGTGATCGTCGAGCAGGAAGATGCGGATCGTCATACGTCCTCCTCGGCCGACCATGCGGCCCGCACGCCGTCCAGCGGGACCCGCCACCGCAACCGGGTGCCCGCCGGGGTGTTCGGCCGCACCTCGAGCGTGCCGCCGCGTTCGCGAGCCCGGCGCGACAGGTTCTCCAGGCCGCTGCGCCGGATGACCGGGCCGACACCGCCGCCGTCGTCGCTCACGGTGACGACCAGCTCCGTGCCGCACTCGACGGTGACCGAGGCGTTTGCCGCTCCCGCGTGCCGGGCGACGTTGGACAGTGCCTCCCGCACGACGGCGAGCACGTCGGTCACCACGTCCGCGGGCAGCTGGTCGATCGGGCCCTGCAGGGTGATCTCCGGGTGGAACCCGAGGGCCGTCCGGAGCTCCGCGAGCACGTCCTGCACGGCCTGGCGTGCGGTCGACGCCTCGAGGTCGTGCAGCTCGAAGATGGCGTGGCGCACATCCTTGATCGCCCGGTCGAGCTCGTCCACGGCGTCGTCGATGCGGGACTTCACGGCCGGGTGGACCGCCAGCTGGCTCGCGGCCTGCAACGACAGGCCGGTCGCGAAGAGCCGCTGGATCACGTGGTCGTGCATGTCGCGCGCGATGCGGTCGCGGTCTTCCAGCAGCGCGAGCCGGGAGCTGTCCCGTTGCGCGCGGGACGCGGTCAGCGCGAGCGCGGTCTGCCCGGCGAGACCGGCCAGCAGTTCCAGCATCTCGGCCGGCGCCGACGTGCTCTCGCGATCCCACGCCACGGCCATGACGCCGACATCCGCGGAGCCGACGACGACCGGTATGACGGCAACCGCGCCGTGGTCGTCACCGAGCAGGGACGCGAGTTCGGCGCCGATGCTGTCCCGGAACCGGGCGTCGGCGACGTCGCCGACGCCCAGCAGGACCGGCTCACCCTGCTGCACGAGGGTGTGCCAGCCGGACGCGTCGAGCGGCGCGCTGTGCGCCGCTCGTTCGCCGCCGGCGTCGCTTGCCACGACCCGAAGCGCGCCGCTCTGGTCGTGCAGCGCTACGAACCCGTGGCTGGCGTAGGAGTGTTCGACCGCCGAGGCGAGCAGGAACCGCATGGCGTCCTGCTCGGTGGAGCCCTCCAGCAACCGCTGGCCGAGCTCGCCGCTGGTCTCCACCCAGGCACGCTGCCGCCGGGTCCGTTCGTAGAGCCGCGCATTGTCGATCGCGATGCCGGCGGCTGCCGCGAGCGCCACCAGGATCGCCTCGTCGTCCGGCGTGAACTCGCCCCCGTCCGCCTTCTCGGTCAGGTAGATGTTGCCGAACACTTCGTCACGAATCCGGACCGGCGCCCCGAGGAAGGTGCGCATGGGCGGGTGATGCGGCGGGAGCCCGTAGCTGTCCGGGTGGGCCGACAGGTCGGCGAGCCGCAGCGGGTGCGGCTCGCGGATCAACAGCCCCAGCACGCCCCTGCCGTGCGGCAGGTCGCCGATCGCCGCGCGTTCCTCGTCGGTGACCCCGCGGGTGACGAACTCCACCAGCCGCTCGTGGTCCCGGTCGACCACGCCGAGTGCGCCGAACCGGGCGTCCACCAGCTCGCACGCTGCGCGGACGATGCGCGAGAGCACGTCGCCGAGGTCCAGATCGGAGGTCACCGCGACGACCGCGTCGAGCAGTCGCGCCAGTCGCTCGTGCGACCGGCTGGAGGCACGCGCCCGGGCGCGCAACTCACCGAGCAGGTCGTCCAGGTCGAGTGCCGCCGGCGTCACCAGGGGGCGGGTCCCGTCGGCTCCCTCGTCCGGGATCGTCATACGACTCACAGTAGGACCAGGCTGCCCGAGGCGGGCGACTTTCGGGACCTTTGACCCTCGGCCGGGCCGCGTGGCTGATCCACGCTGGAGCCTGGGCAACGGTCGCCGAGCCGAGGAGGTCTGCATGACCAGGCACGTTCTCCCCGGCTCCGTCGTCGTCGGGGTCGACGGGTCCGCGCAGGGCTGGCATGCGCTGCGGTGGGCCGCCGTCCGGGCCGAACAGCAGGGCCGGCCGCTGCACATCATGCACGCCGGCGACGCCGACTCGGCATACGGCCCGGCGTTCGACGACGGGCCGATGGACAACGTCTGCGACGAGGCGCTCGGTATCGTGACCCACCACCATCCGCGGCTTGCGATCAGCTGGTCGCAACCGGCCGGACCACCGGTGCCGATCTTCGTCGAGGCGTCCGAGGTGGCCGACGAGCTCGTGCTCGGCACGCGCGGCGTCGGCGCCGTCCGCGGCGCCGTGCTGGGCTCGGTCGCCACCCAGGTCTCCGCGGCGGCGCACTGCCCCGTCCTCATCGCGCGCGACGCGGTCACCGAGCGGCAACTCGCCGGGCCCGTGGTCGTAGGGGTGGACGACCGGCCGGACGGTATCGCGGCGCTCGATTTCGCGTTCGCCGAAGCCGCCCGCGGCATGCTGCCGCTGGTGGCCGTGCTCAGCTGGCGGGTGGAACGGTGGGATTTCGCGGCCGGCATCCCATTGCCCGGCGCGAACCTGGAGGCGGCCGGCCGCGATCACCGCGCACGCCTCGACGCGGCCCTGGCCGGCCCCGTCGCGCAGCACCCGGAGGTCCCGGTGGTCCCCCTGGTCGTCTGCGCGCCGGCAACCCCCGAACTGGTCGAGCGCAGCGCCCAGGCGTCGCTTCTCGTGGTCGGCACCCGCGGGCACCGGGCGGTCGCGAGCCTCGTGCTGGGCTCGGTCAGCCAGGGGGTGCTGCGGCGCGCGCAATGCCCCGTCGCCGTCGTCGCGTATGGCGCCAGGAACGGCTCCGCAGTCGCCGGAGGCCGGGCCCGCATGTGACGGCGGACACGTCGCTGCCGCGCAAACATGAAAGACTCGGGTCATGGCGGCACTGATCTGGTTCGCGGGCGGGGTGCTGCTGGCCGCCGCGGAGGCGCTCAGCGGCGACTTCGTGCTGCTCATGCTGGGCGGCGGCGCGCTCGCTGCGGCCCTCGCAGCGTGGCTCGGCGCACCGCTCTGGCTGACCGGTGTCATCTTCGCGATCGTGTCCGTCGGGCTGGTCCTCGGAGTGCGCCCGACCATCAAGCGTCATCTAATGCGCTCGCCGGGGACTCGGATGGGCGTCGAGGCCCTACGCGGCAAGGAGGCGACCGTGGTGGCCGCCTTCGGCAACACCGGAGGCCAAATCCGGCTGTCCGGCGAGATCTGGTCGGCGAGACCCGCCGACGAGGACGACACCTTCCGCACCGGGGAGACTGTGATCGTCCAAGACATCGACGGCGCCACTGCTGTCGTGAAACGGGGAGAATGACAATGGAACCAGTGCTGATCGTCGTCGCGATCCTGGTGATCCTGGTAATCATCGTGGTCGTGAAGTCCGTCGCGCTGATCCCCCAGGCGGAAGCCGCGGTGATCGAGCGACTCGGGCGTTACACCAAGACGGTGTCCGGGCAGCTGACGCTGCTGGTGCCGTTCATCGACCGGGTGCGCGCCCGGGTGGACCTGCGGGAACGCGTCGTGTCGTTCCCCCCGCAGCCGGTGATCACCGAGGACAACCTGACGGTCAATATCGACACCGTCGTCTATTTCCAGGTCACCGAGCCGCGCGCTGCCGTCTACGAGATCAACGACTACATCGTCGGTGTCGAGCAGCTGACCACCACCACCCTGCGCAACGTCGTCGGCGGTATGACGCTGGAGGAGACACTCACCTCCCGCGAGACCATCAACGCCCAGTTGCGCGGTGTGCTCGACGAGGCGACCGGCCGTTGGGGTCTGCGCGTCGCCCGCGTGGAGCTGAAGTCGATCTTCCCGCCGCCTTCCATCCAGGAGTCGATGGAGAAGCAGATGAAGGCCGACCGCGAGAAGCGGGCGACCATCCTGGCGGCCGAAGGTCACCGGGAGGCCGCGATCAAGTCGGCCGAAGGTGACAAACAGAGCCAGATCCTCGCGGCCGAGGGTGCCAAGCAGGCCGCGATCCTGGCCGCCGAGGCCGACCGGCAGTCGCAGGTGCTGCGCGCCGAAGGTGAACGCGCCGCCAAGTACCTGCACGCACAAGGTGAAGCCAAGGCGATCGAGAAGAAGTTCAACGCGATCCGGGCCAGTCGCCCGACGCCCGAACTGCTCGCCTACGAATACCTCCAGCAGTTGCCCGAGATGGCCAAGGGCGAGGCGAGCAAGGTGTGGGTGGTGCCGACCGACTTCGGTGCGGCGCTGCAGGGTTTCGCCAAGTCGTTCGGTGCACAGTCCGACGACGGCACCTTCCACTACGAGATGCCGCCGGCCGAGAAGATGGCGCCGATGAACGACGCCGACGTCGAGGACTGGTTCAAGCTGACCCGCGACCCGGCTGTTGCCAAGGCCGTCGCCGACGCGGAGGCGGTCGCCCGGCAGACCACCGAGGCGGACGAGCCGCCCGCGCGAATCCGCCCGAGCCGGCCGCCGGCGCCCGCTCCGGAGCCCGCGGCTGCGCCCGAGCCACCCGAACCCGGCGCCGCCACGCAGGCGCTGCCCGCAGCGCCGGCACCCGGCCAGCCACAGATCCCCGGCCCGCCCCCGCAATACCCGCCGCAGGGCGTGCAACTGCCCGGACACCAGCAGGCTGCGCCGCAGCAGCCGCCCTACCCGCCGGGGCAGCCCGGTCCGGAGGGCGGTCAGTAGATCCGGCTCGCTGACAAACTCAGCAGTTACCCGACAGGCTCAGTAGTCCCGGCCGATTGCCCGGATTACTGAGCCTGTCGGCGTCGCCCGAGACATCAGGAGATCATTGTGCAGCGGTCCTCGGCTCGATTCCTGTGTCGCTGGCCCGGCCTCCCGTCGTTCAGGTGTGCAACTGACAGCCACGTGCCTGCTGTCCGCAACGGTTGCCGATGACACAACCTTCGACCGTTGAAGCGGAGAGCACGGAACAGCGCACTGCGGTGACGCAACCTTCGACCGTCGAGGCTTACGGCCCGGATGCCGGCCCCGGAGCGACATAACCTTCAACTGTCGAGGCTTACGGCGCGGTAGGAGGGGATTACCCGCGGGCGGCGGCCGTCGCGAGAGCCCGGATCTCCGCGACGAACTGCGGCCAGAGCGCCTCGGGCAGGTCGTGCCCCATCCCGGGGAACGTCACGCGCCGCGCCCCCGGCACGGCGGCGGCCGTCGCGCGACCGCCGTCGGGCTGCACCAGCGGATCGGACTCGCCGTGCAGCACCAGGGTCGGCACGGCCAGCCCCCGCAGCCGCTCCGACCGGTCGGCGGCGAGCTGAATCGCGGCCAGCTGCCGCGCCACACCCGCCGGGTCGTTGGACCGCCGGAACGACTCCTTGCCACGCTCGGCGAGCCCCGCCTCGTCCAGCGGATAGCCGGGCGAACCGATCACCCGGTAAACCGCGACCGAGCGCGCGGCAGCGGCTTCCGCACAGTCGGGCGGCGGGATGAACAAGGCGCTCATCGCGTCCGCCGTCGGCGGCCCGATCGCCACCGACGGCGTCGACATGATCGACGTCAGCGACAGCAGCCGCTCCGGGTGCCGCAGGGCGAACTCCTGCACGATCATGCCGCCCATCGACGCCCCCACCAGGTGCACCCGTTCCAGTTCGAGCGCGTCCAGCAGGCCGAGGGTGTCGTCGGCCATGTCGCCCAGCGTGTATGGCGCACTCTCCAGCGGCTTTCCGACCAGCAGACCGGACAGGTCCGGCACGCCGGCTTCGTGCAGGTGAGTGGACAGCCCGATGTCACGGTTGTCGAACCGCACGACGTGGAACCCCGCATCCACCAGCAGGCTGCAGAATCCGTCCGGCCAGCCGATCATCTGGGTGGCCAGGCCCATGACGAGCACGACGGCCGGGTTGGCGGGGTCGCCGAACGTCTCGTAGGCGAGTTCGACGTCCCCGCACTGCGCGGTCGAGATCGGCATCTTAGGTTACCTCCTGGTGGTGGACCGCCGGACCGGCCGGCCGGCCGGAGCAAGTTCGTCGGCGAGGATCCGGTAGACCTGCGCGTTAGTGGCCAGGCCCAGGTGCGAACCGCGAACCCAGCGCACTTTCGCTCCCGGCAGCACGCACGACTGGGGCCGGACGATGCCGTCGTCCTCGGAGGCGACACAGGTCAAGGGCACTGGCCCGGTCGCTGCCGATTCGGTGCCGTCGCGGTAGGAACACAAGCAGCCGGAGGTGAGGCAGTGCCGGGAGCGCGCGCCCGGGTCACGCGCGGTCTCCACCCAGCGGGCGCCCGCGACCGCAGCCGCCGTCAGCGGCGCGACGTCGAGATTGTCGGTCAGTGGGCTGCCGAGGGTCACGACCTTCGCGACCAGGCCGGGCTCGAGCCCGGCCAGCGCGTTCGCGAGCAGCCCTCCCCTGCTGTGCCCCACGAGCACGACCGGCTCCCCGGCACGCTCCGCGAGCGCGCAAAGCCGACGGCGCAACGGCGGCAAGTAGCGCTCCGCGCAGCCGACGTTCCAGACGATCCCCGACAGTTTCGGCCGGTAGCCGGTGCGCTGCAGCCAGTTCGCGAGCACCACGAGGGACACATCGCCCGCCAGGAAACCGGGGATGAGTAGCACCGGACGGTCCCGGCCGTCCCGCACGCCCACGCCCCGCCATACCGGCGACGTCAGCAGCCCGGCGTACTCCACCGGCCAGGTGCACTCCTGCACCGGGTCCCGCCACCATTGCCTGGCCCCGCGCGGCGCGCAGGAGATTGCCTCCCCCTCGCCGGCGCCGACGCTCACTGGTCGTCCGGTTCCGGGATCGTGATCTCCCGCTTGAGGATCTTGCCGGTCCCGGTCTTGGGCAGGTCGTCCAGGAACCAGACCCGTCGCGGATACTTATAGGCCGCGACCCGTGCCTTGACGAAGTCCCGGATCTCCTCCGGTGTGGCGGTCGCGCCCGGCTTCAGCGACACTGCCGCGCCGACTTCCTCGCCATGAGTCGGGTGCGGCAGCCCGAGCACCGCGGCCTCGTGCACCGCGGGGTGCTCGTAGAGGACCTCCTCGATCTCGCGCGGGTAGACGTTGTAGCCGCCGCGAATGATCAGGTCCTTCTTGCGGTCGACGATGAAGTAGAAGCCGTCCTCGTCCGAGTAGCCGATGTCGCCCGTATGCAGCCAATGGCCGGCGTCGATCGCCTCGGCCGTGGCTTCCGGACGATTCAGGTAGCCCTTCATGACGTTCGGCCCGCGCACGCAGATCTCGCCGACCTCGCCGGTGGCCACGTCGTGACCTTCCGCGTCGACGACCTTCATCTCGACCCCGGGTATGGGCAGCCCGATCGAGCCCAGCTTGGCGTTGTCCATCAGGTTGAAGCTCACCACGGGCGAGGTCTCGGACAGGCCGTAGCCTTCAAGTATCTTGACGCCGTATGCCGCCTCGAAGCCGCGAACGACTTCGGCGGGCAACGACGCGCCGCCGGACACGCTCATCCGCAACGTCGCCACCGACTCCGGACTGGCCGAGTCCAGGGCTGCGAGCGCGGTGTACATCGTCGGCACGCCTTCGAAGACGGTGACCTTCTCCCGCTGAATCGTGTGCAGCACGACCTCCGGGTCAAACCGCGGGATGAGCGTCAGCAGCGAGCCGCTCCCGACGCTCACGTTGAGCGCCGAGGTCAGGCCGAACACGTGAAACAGCGGCAGGCAGCCCATGATGATGTCCTGCTCGGTCATGTGGAACAGATCCTGCCCGGCGACGCGCCGGTTCTCGTTGAGCCCATGGTGCGTCAGCTCCGCGCCCTTGGGCACACCGGTAGTGCCGGAGGTGTACAGGATGACCGCCGTGTCGTCGTCCGCGCGGTCGACGAACCCGGCCGGGTCGAAGGCCCGGAGACCGTCGAGGAAGTCGCTGCCGATCTGCACGACCTGACAGCCATCGACCGCACGTGCGGTCTCCTCCGGAGAGACCGCGGGAGCGACGCACAGCACCTTCATCTGCGAATCGCCACTGAAGTGCGCGATCTCCCGTCCCTTGAGCAGCGGGTTCATCGGCACGGCGAGTGCCCCGATGCGCATCGCGCCGTAGAACAGCACCGGGAACTCCAGGACGTTCGGCAGCATGATGCCGACCGAGTCGCCGGCGCGCACGCCTCGCGCGGCGAGCCAGCTGCCCGCGCGGGCAGCGGCGTCATCGAACTCGGCATAGCTCAACGAGCGATCACCTTCCCGCAGCGCCGCATGCTGCGGGAAGGCCCTGGCCGTGTTGACCAGGTTCTCGGCAAGATTGGTCATCGGAGTCTCCTTCGGGTGAACGAACGTCGCGCACGGATCGAGCCGGTCAGGTCGCGAGCAGGCCGCCTTCGACCGGAAGTGTCAGGCCGGTGACGTACCCGCCGGCGTCGCTGGCCAGGAAAAGCATCGCCGCGGCGATCTCCTCCGGGTTGCCGAGCCGGCCCATCAGGGTGCGCGGTATGACGACGCCCTCGACGTAGTCGCGGTCGAACTGGTCGGTCATCTCGGACTTGAAGTAGCCGGGCGCGAGCGCGTTGACCCGGATCCCCTTGCGGGAGGTCCACTGCTGCGCCAGGTCGCGGGTGAGACCGATCACGCCGGCCTTGCTGGCGCCATACGCAGCCTGCGGCAGACCCATCGTGGTCATCCCCAGGACGCTGCTGACGTTGACGATGGAGCTTCCCGGCTGCATGTGGCGAGCGGCGGCCTGCGCCATCCAGTACGTCGCGTTCAGGTTGAGGTCGATCACCGACCGGAACTGCTCCGGGGTCTCGCGGGTGGCCGGCACGGCGGTCCCGACACCTGCGTTGTTGATCAGGACGTCGACACGGCCGAACTCCTCCATCCCGCGCTCGACGAGCCGGGTGCATTCCTCGGGCCGGGTGACATCGGTGCGGACCGGGAGCGCCCGGCGGCCGAGTGCGCTGACCCGCTCGGCGGTGGCGGCGAGCTTGTCCTCGCGCCGCGCCCCGAGCACGACGTCCGCACCGGCCTCCGCGAGGGCCGTCGCGAAGACCACCCCGAGCCCGCTGGATGCGCCAGTGACCACCGCCACCCGGCCATCGAGCCTGAACAGATCGATCAGTGCCATGATCAGTGTCCTTCCACCAGGTCGTCGATGCCAACGGCCGCAAGCGTCGCGAGGTGTTCCTCGCCGAGGTACGCGAGCATGATCAGGTCCTGCAAGTTGCCGTCGCGGTCCCGGAAGTGGTCACGCAGCAGTGCTTCGCCGCTGAACCCGAGCCCGAGAAACATCTCTGTCGTCCGTTCCTGCACCGCAGGAAGTTCGACGACGACCTTCAGCAGGCCGAGTCGGATCGCGGCGGTGACCGCGTGCTGGGCGAGCAGCCGGCCGATGCCTCGGCCGCGGGCGCGCGGTGCCACCACCAGCCGGAGTTCCGCGACGTGATCGGACCAGCCGGACAACGGCAGCAGTGCCGCGAAACCGTCGATCGCGCCATCGCCCGCGACGTCCACCCAGCGCCAGCCGGGCGCATCCGGCCACGCGGCGACCGACGCCGACGAGACGTCCTCCTTGATGAAGGTGCGATCGCCCTCCGGCAGGCCGGCGAACAACGCGCCGAGTGGGGCGACATGCTCGGGCCTGAACTGCTGAATGGTCATGTTGCCTCGCTCTGCTGCTTCACGACGTCGATGATCGCCGGGACGGTGTTCTTGGCGGCGGTGCGGCCGACCATCAGGCCGACGTGACCGGCGTCGAAGCGGTATTCCCGCTTCTCCGCCGATCCGACCAGACCGACCAGCGGGGCCGCCGAGTCCAGCGGGATGATGTGATCGCGCAGTCCGAGCACGTGCGCGAACGGCAGCCGGATGTCACGCAACCGGACCCGGTCACCGCCGATCGTGATGCGGTCGTTGACCAGCGCGTTGTCGACGACCATCTGCTGCAGCTGCCGCGCGAGGGCACCGGGCAGTGGCACCTGGTCCGAGCCCCACCCGGTCATTGCCTGGTATGCCGTGACGAACTCGTCGTTCCACAACCTCTCGACCAGATCGACCCGGGAGGTCACCTCGGCCATCGGATCGAGCGACCGGAAACCCTGCATGATCACCGACGGCGGCACCAGCCCGTCGCTGCCGATGGCGGCGTCGATGTCGCTGCGACCGAGGGCGTCCCCCATCGGCCCGAGCGCGCTCAGGTCGGCGGGCGTCGTCAGCGCAGTCAGGCTGCGCAGCGGCGAAGTCGGATGGTGCGCCGCATGCAGCACGGCCAGCAGGCCGCCGAAGCAATAGCCGAACAGGTTGATCGAGTCGCTCCCGGAGATGGCGCACACCTGGTCGATCACGGCCGGCAGGTAGAAGTCGGTGTAATCCTCGATGGTGTTCTGCGCATCTCGCTCGTCCGGGATGCCCCAGTCGATCAGGTACACGTCGAACCCGGCCGCGATCAGGTGTTCGACGACGCTGTTCCCGGGCCGCAGGTCCAGGATGTAGCTCTTGTTGAACAGGCTGTAGACGATGAGCAGCGGCGGCCGCATCGTCACCCGGTCGCTGCGGTAGTGCCACAGCTGGGTGCGGCCGCCGCGCCATACGACGTCCTTCGGCGACAGGCCGACCTGGGTGTGCTGAATCCCGGTCGCCATCCGGATGCCGTTGCGGGCCCGCAGCGTGTTGCGTTCGACCTCGCGGGTGATCCGCTCAATCGTGCTCCTGCCCGGCAGGCTCACCATCGCCAGTCACCTCGTCTCCGGCTCGTGGACGGTTCCGCTGCAGTTGCAAGGTGAGCAACCGCACCTCGCGGTCCAGCTCGCCCAGCTGGTTGCGCATGCGCTGGACGTCGGTGGCCGTGGGGAGGTTGACGGAGCGCCACATCACCCCCGCGAGCTGATCGACGCGACCGCGCACGGCGCGGTGAATCCCGGCCACGACCGCGAACGCCTCCCCGAGTTCCTCGGACTGGGCGAGTCCGCTCGCGACCGGGGACGCGGTCTCCTCGATGCGGTTGTAGATGTCACGCAAGACGCCCATCACCGGGTCCTCCGCCTGAATCGAGTCACCACCTTTCGAACGGTAGCGCAGAGGTCGACTCCCAAACCACGACTTGCGCCATACCGTCCACCTGGCGAATGCCGAATGGCGTTCGCTCAGATCGGGTTCCCGCTCGAGTGCCGCAGCACCAGCAGCGTCCAGCACCACCACACCTGCCAGCCCAGCCCGAGGCCGACCCAGATGACCGTGCGCCAGCCCACCAGCAGCCGCTGTGCCCGCTCCTTCCACCCGGCCCCGATGAAGACGATCAGGATCGGGAACATGAACAGCAGATAGCGATAGGTGCTGGTCCAGGCGTCCAGCACCGCGAGCAGGTAGAACCCGTAGGCCAGCAGCCAGGTGCGCATGACCGCGCCCATCGCGTCGCCCCACGGGCCAATCGTGATCACCACGAATCCGACGATCAGGACCAGCAGCACCAGCACGGCCACGACACCGCTGTGGAAGAGCATGTCGAAGTTGGCGATCCAGGGCACGAAGTAGACGACCTTGCCGTCGCTGCGCCAGGACCCCATCGTCTCCGTGTATGCCGAAGGCACTCCCGTGCGCCACCAGGCGATGGCCGGCCAGATGCCGCCCGCGATGCCGCACCCGACGAGGGTCGACGCCATCGCCACCCACTCGCGGCTCCGGATCGGGTCGTGCTCCCGATCGCGCCAGCGCAACCAGAGCGCGACCAGGGCGACGACCGCCAGCGGCACGGCCACCGGGCGGGCGAGCCCGGTCGCCAGGGCCGCAGCCGCGGCAAGCCACCACTGTCTTCGCTGCAGCGCGAGCAGCGCGCTGATCAGCAGCACCAGGGCGAGCGACTCGGTGTAGGTCATCTGCAGCACCGGCGACGGCGGCGACGCGGAGAAGACGCACACGACGCCGAAGGCCGCAACCGCACCGACCTTGTCCCGGATCAGCACGGCCATCAGGACGACCGCAACCCCGCCGAGCACCAGCGACAGCAACGAGCCGACGACGGCGAACGAGCCGCCGGTCAGGTGCATCAGCAGCGACACCATGCCGGGATACATCGGGTAGAAGGCCCACGGGTTCTGCTGGACGACACCGCCCACCGTGGGCAACTGCTGGGGATAGCCGTCCTCGACGATGGTCTGATACCAGCGGCCGTCCCACACGTGGGTCATCTGCCAGTAGTCCTGGTGCCCGGTGGAGTAGAAGATGTAGTCCGGGTTCTGCTCGTGCGCAACCGCCTGCATGACGATCGCGGAGAAAAGCCGCGCCACCAGGTAGGCGACGAGCACGCAGAGCAGCAGGCGACGGTGCAGCAGGTCGACGCCGCGCATGCGCCATACCTGCAGCCGGGTGGAGGTGGCCGCCGGGCGCTGCGCCCCGGATCGGCCGGCGGTGGTCGTGACGCCGGCCGTCATCGGGCCCCGCCCCGGAAACAGCCCGCGAAGTGGTCGTCGACGAGGCCGCACGCCTGCATGGCGGCATACATGGTCGTCGGGCCGACGTGCGCGAAGCCGGACTTCTTCAAAGCCTTTGCCAATGCTAGGGATTCGGCGGTCTGTGCAGGCAGGTCCGCAATGCTCGCCGGGCGAGCGTGCCGCACTGGCGCGTGCGACCAGACGAGCTGGTCGAGGCCACCTTCGTCGCGCAGCGCGAGGACCGCGCGCGCGTTGGCGATCGCGGCGTCGATCTTGCGGCGGTTGCGGACGATCCCGGCGTCCTGCATGAGCCGCTCGACGTCGGAGGCGCCATACGCCGCCACGATCTCGGGGTCGAAACCGGCGAACGCCGCGCGGAACGCCGGCCGCTTGCGCAGGATGGTGATCCAGGCGAGGCCGGACTGGAAGGCCTCGAGCGTGATGCGTTCGTAGAGCGCGCGCTCCCCGTGGACCGGCACACCCCATTCGGTGTCGTGGTAGACGCGGTAGTCGTCACTGCCGTCGCCCCAGGCGCACCGGGTGCGGCCGTCCTGCCCGGTGACGACTGCTGCAGGCTCACTCATGCGTCGGATGTATGCCGCCGGCGTGCTCGCCGCGCAGCAACGCGATCTCCTCGTCCCGAGCCGCCAGCTCGGCACGCAACCGGTCGAGAACCTCGTCGACCTGCCCCATCCGGTAGCCGCGCAGGGTTTGGTCGAACCGCACCTGGTCGATGTCCTCGGGTGTGACGATGCCGCGGGGCAGCGATTCGAAGGGCGAGGTGCGCGTCGGGTCCTCCAGGGTCGCCCCGAAGTGCCCGACGATCGCAAAGACGACCAGGCCGATGACGACGACCAGCAGCGCGATGAGGAAGACCAGCACCCGCTCAGACTAACGCGCGGACCTACTCGGGCCGGGTGGCGGCGAAGGTCTCCCCGTCCGAAGTGATGATGCGCACCGCCTCAGCCGGCTCGTCGACGACCCGCAGCCGGTGCAGGTCACTCTCGCCGACCATGCCCTCGGCATACAGCGTGTCGTGGATGAACGACATCATCGGCGCCCAGAACTTCGTGCCCAGCAGCACGATCGGGAAGCTGGTGACCTTCTGGGTCTGCGCGAGGGTCACCGCCTCGAACAGTTCGTCCAGCGTGCCGAACCCGCCGGGCAGCACGACATACCCCTGCGCGTATTTCACGAACATCGTCTTGCGGGCGAAGAAGTAGCGGAAGTTGACGCCCAGGTCGACATACGCGTTCAGACCGGACTCGAAGGGCAGCTCGATGCCCAGGCCGACGCTGGTGCCGCCGGCCTCGTAGGCGCCCTTGTTCGCCGCCTCCATCGCGCCGGGGCCGCCGCCGGTGATCACCGCGAAACCGGCTTCGGCGAGCAGGCGGCCGAGTTCGACGCCCTTGTCGTAGAACTCGCTGCCGGGCTTCAGCCGGGCCGAGCCGAAGACGCTGACTGCCCGGCCGAGTTCGGCCAGCGTGCCGAAGCCCTCGACGAACTCCGCCTGGATGCGCATGACGCGCCAGGGGTCGGTGTGCAGCCAGTCGGTGTCCTGGGAGCGGTCCAGCAGGCGCTGATCGGTGGTCGTGGACGGGACGTGTCGGCCGCGCAGAGTGGTCGCGCCCTTCTGATAGGCGTCGGTTTCCTTGGTCACGAGGCCCAATCTCTCACGCCAGCCACCGGCGCAACGCGGCGTAGGCGTCGGTGATCTGCTGCTCGGGGCAGCGCTCGTCGTCGGTGTGCGCAAGATTCGGGTCGCCCGGGCCGAAATTGACCGCGGGTATGCCGAGCGCGGCAAACCGCGCGACGTCGGTCCAGCCCTCCTTCGCGGTCACCGGCAGCCCGAGCGCGGCCACGAACGACTGGGCGGCTGGGGTGTCCAGCCCCGGCCGGGCGCCGTCCGCGCAGTCGCCGAGCGTCACGTCATACCCGCTGAAGAGCGCGCGGACGTGCGCGAACGCCTCCTGGCCGGGCTTGTCCGGCGCGAACCGGTAGTTGACGGTCACCACGCACCGGTCGGGTATGACGTTGCCCGCGATGCCGCCGCTGATGCCGACGGCGCCGAGCGCCTCGTGGTAGTCGAGGCCGTCGACGGTCACCGTCTCCGGCTGGTATGCCGCCAGCGTGTCGAGCACCGGACCCGCGTCGTGGATCGCGTTGTGCCCGTTCCACGGCCGGGCCGAGTGTGCGCGGATGCCCTTGGTGACGATGTCGGCGCGCAGGGTGCCTTTGCAGCCGCCCTCGATGCCGCCGTTCGTGGGTTCGAGCAGCACGGCGAAGTCGGCGGTGACCCAGTCGGGGTGGTCCGCCACGATCCGGCGCAGCCCGTTGAACTCCTCTTCGATCTCCTCACAGTCGTAGAACACGAAGGTGAGGTCGCGGGCCGGCTCGGTGACGGTCGCGGCGAGTGCGAGCTGGACGGTCACACCGCCCTTCATGTCGGTGGTGCCCCGCCCGACGAGTTGTCCGTCGATGCGGCGCGTCGGCAGGTTGGGCGGGTCGGTGAGCGGCACCGTGTCGAGATGCCCGGCCAGTACCACCCGCTCGGCTCGGCCCAGCTCGGTGCGCGCCACGACGGTGTTGCCGTCGCGGTCCACCCGCAGGTGCGGCAGGGCGCGCAGGGCTTCCTCGACGGCGTCCGCGAGCTCGCGCTCGTTCCGGCTCACCGACTCGATGTCGCACAGGTCTGCGGTCAGGTCGAGGACGTCCTTGGTCAGGTCCAGTCGCGTCATACCGGCTAGTCTCGCGCATCCGTGGCGCGTCTCACCCGCCACGTCCACCGGCCGCACGGCCACCTCGCATACCCTGTCGCGCATGAGTGATTCGCCGCGCGCAGCGTGGGGCTATGGCCTGGTGACCGAGACCTACGGCGGCGAGGTGCTCGACACCTGGTTCCCGGCACCGCAGCTCGGCGCCGCTCCCGCTGCGGACCCGTATGCCGAGCCGGCCGAGCTCGCTTCGCTGTCGCGGGACTACCCGGCCCGCCAAGTGCGTACCCGGGTCGCGCAGGTCGCGATCGACCTGGACGCGCCCCCCGCGGACGTCGCCGATGCCTACCTGCGGTTGCACTTGCTGAGTCACCGCCTGGTGCAGCCGAACACGCTCAATCTGGACGGCGTGTTCGGCGTACTCCGCAATGTGGTGTGGACCAGCGCCGGCCCGTGCGCTGTCGACGGGTTCGAGCGGGTGCGGCTGCGGCTGCGGCAGGACGGCCCGGTGCAGGTCTACGGCATCGACAAGTTCCCGCGGATGACGGACTACGTGGTGCCCTCCGGCGTACGCATCGCCGACGCCGACCGGGTGCGGCTGGGGGCGCACCTGGCCGAGGGCACCACCGTGATGCACGAGGGGTTCTGCAACTTCAACGCCGGCACGCTGGGCACCTCGATGGTGGAGGGGCGGATCGTGCAGGGCGTCGTGGTCGGCGACGGCTCGGACATCGGTGGCGGAGCCTCGATCATGGGCACCCTGTCCGGCGGCGGGACAGAACGCGTATCCATCGGCAAGCGTTGCCTGATCGGTGCCGAGGCAGGCATCGGCATCGCGCTCGGGGACGACTGCGTGGTGGAGGCAGGGCTCTACGTAACGGCCGGCACCAAGCTCACGCTGCCGGACGGCACGGTCGTGAAGGCCCGGGAGCTGTCCGGGCAGGACGGCCTGCTGTTCATCCGCAACTCGACCAGTGGCGTGGTCGAGTGCCGGCCGCGTGCCGGCCACGGCATCACCCTCAACGACGCGCTGCACGCCAACTGACCCGCCATCTACCGAGACCCGCCCCCCTGATGCCTTTCCGCCGCAACCGCGACACCCACCACAGCGACCGTGAGATCCATCGGCTGTATGGCGAGGACGCTCACGGCACCTTCGCCGAGAATGGTCGAGGTGACTTCGCCGGCCACGACCCCGAGGACGACCGCGAGTGGGCGTTCGGAGACGAACTCTTCGATCAGGAGCACCGCTCGCGCGGCGCTGTTCGCCGGACGCTGGGCTGCCTGATCCCGCTCGTGCTGCTCGCCGGTGTCGGCGGGGCCGGTTACCTTGCCTATCAGCATGTCCTGGACAACTGGGGTTCGCCGTCGTGCAAGTTCGTCGCGAACGGCTACGACTACCAGTGGGCTCCGGACCAGGCCCGGTCTGCGTCGACGATCGTCATGGTCGGCGTGGACAAGAAGGGCGTGCCGGCCCGTGCCGCGGTGGTGGCAGCCACCACCGCCATCCAGGAATCGAAGCTGCGCAACCTGCAGTATGGCGACCTCGACTCGCTCGGCCTCTTCCAGCAGCGCGCGAGCCAGGGGTGGGGCACGACGGCACAGATCCTCGATCCGGTCTATGCGAGCAGCTCGTTCTACAACGCCCTGCTGAAGGTCGACGGGTGGCAGTCGATGTCGATCGGCGCGGCAGCGCAAGCGGTGCAGCGCAGCGGCTTCCCTGACGCGTATGCCGAGCACCAGACCCAGGGCGAAGTCATCGCCGCGGTGATGACCGGCACCGCGCACGAAGGCATCGCGTGCCGGCTGGATCCCGCGAAGGCGAACGGGTCGCCCACGCAGATCGTGCAGCAGCTGTCCGACGAGAGCGGGCTGACTGCCCAGGCCGGCACCGGCACCGTCACCTACCGCGGGCAGTCGGTCGACGGCGCCCAGGCCGTCGCCGCCTGGGCCATCGCCCACGCCAACGACGACAACATCACCGCCGTGACCGTCGGCAACCGCACCTGGGAGCGGCACCGCGGGCGCGACGGATGGAAGTGGCACCCGGCCAAGCAGCCCACCGGCAGCCCCACCCTGATGCGCGTCGACGTGGAGACAGGCAAGTAGCGCAGTCTCGGGTCCCTAACCCTCGACCGTCGAGCCTTCGGGACAGAATCGGCGCGGTTACGGTCCCCAACCCCCGACCGTCGCGCCTCCGGGACGCCATACCCGCTCCGATACCGCCACCACCGCCGAAGGGGCGGCCCGCGAAAGTTCGCGAACCGCCCCTTCGGGTGCGCAGACTCAGCGGGCGTCGGCCGCCACGTAGTCGCGCTCGGTGGCGCCGACGTAGATCTGCCGCGGACGGCCGATCTTGGTGGCCGGGTCCTCGATCATTTCGCGCCACTGGGCGATCCAGCCCGGCAGGCGGCCGATCGCGAAGAGCACGGTGAACATGTCGGTCGGGAAGCCCATGGCCTTGTAGATCAGGCCGGTGTAGAAGTCGACGTTCGGGTAGAGCTTGCGCTCGATGAAGTAGTCGTCGGTGAGGGCGACCTGCTCCAGGCGCATCGCGATGTCCAGCAGAGGGTCGTCGACGCCCATCGCCTTGAGGACGGCGTCGGCCGACTTCTTCACGATGGCGGCGCGCGGGTCGTAGTTCTTGTAGACTCGGTGGCCGAAGCCCATCAGCTTGACGCCGTCTTCCTTGTTCTTCACCTTCTTCACGAAGGTGTCGACGTCGTCGCCACTGCGGTGGATGTCGGCGAGCATCGAGAGCACCGCCGAGTTGGCGCCGCCGTGCAGCGGGCCGGACAGCGCGTGGATGCCGGCCGAGATCGAGCCGAACAGGTTCGCCTGGCCGGAGCCGACGAGGCGCACGGTCGAGGTCGAACAGTTCTGCTCGTGGTCGGCGTGCAGGATGAACAGCTGGTCGAGCGCACGCGCGACGACCGGGTCGACCTGGTAGTCCTCGGCCGGGAAGCCGAACGTCATCCGCAGGAAGTTCTCGACCAGTCCGAGCTGGTTGTCCGGGTAGAGGGTCGGCTGGCCCTGGCTCTTCTTGTGCGCGTATGCCGCGATGGTCGGCAGCTTCGCCATCAGCCGGATGGTGGACAGTTCGACCTGGTCGCGGTCGGTGATGGACAGCGAGTCCTGGTAGAAGGTGCCGAGTGCGGACACTGCCGCGGACAGCACCGACATCGGGTGCGCGTCACGCGGGAACGCCTGCAGCAGGTCTTTGAGGTCCTCGTGCAGCATCGTGTGGCGCCGGATGCGCTCGGTGAAGTCCGCCAGTTCGCTGGTGCTGGGCAACTCGCCGTAGATGAGCAGGTAGGAGACCTCCAGGAAGGTCGACTTCTCGGCCAGCTGGTCGATCGGGTACCCGCGGTAACGCAGGATGCCTGCGTCACCGTCGATGTAGGTGATCGACGACTTGCAGGAAGCGGTGTTCACGAAGCCGACGTCGAGGGTGACGTTGCCGGTCTCCTTCAGCAGCGACGAGATGTCGTAGCCGTTGTTGCCCTCCGCCGCCGGGACGATCCCGAACTCGAGGGTCTTGTCCCCTGCCGTGAACGTGGCAGGTGCCTGGTCAGTCATGTGCTTTCCGTCCTCTTACGTGAACCGGCGTCATTGCCGGGGAAGTCAGCGAAATCGACGGTACCTCAGCAGGTTTTCCTGCCGGGGAGGGCCCCCGCGTCAAGATTTGAATCTCTTCGCAGCAGCAAAAATTCGCTCGTCCGTCGCGGTGAGCGCGATCCGCACGTGGCGCGCACCGGCCGCTCCGTAGAAGTCGCCGGGAGCGGCGAGTATGCCGAGAGCAGCCAGCTCATCGACGCTCTCCCGGCACGGATTGCCCTGTGTCGCCCACAGGTAGAGGCCCGCGTCGGAGTGGTCGATCTGCCAATTCGCAGCAATCAGAGCGCTTTTCAGCTCATCCCGCCGCGCTGCGTAGATCTTCTTCTGGATGGCGACATGCGCGTCGTCCTGCACCGCGGCCAGCACCACTCGCTGCACCGGCCACGGGACGATCATGCCCGCGTGCTTGCGGACCTGCACCAGGCGCTGGATCAGCGCGGTGTCGCCCGCAACGAACGCCGCGCGATAGCCGGCCAGGTTGCTCTGCTTCGACAGCGAATAGACCGCCAGCAGCCCCTCATGGCTCCCGCCGCAGACCCGGTCGTCCAGGATGCTGGGTGTCGTCACACCGTCGGCGTCACGACGCCAGTCCAGCTCGGCGTAGCACTCGTCGCTGGCAACGATCACCCCACGCGCCCGCGCCCACGAGACGACCTTGGCCAGATGGTCGACCGGCAGCACCTGCCCGTGCGGGTTGCCGGGACTGTTGACCCACAACAGTTTTGGCGCCTTCGGTCCGAACTGCACGAGGCTCGCGGCAGGCACCGGGCGGGCGCCTGCGAGGCGCGCGCCCACGTCATACGTCGGATAGGCGAGCTCCGGGAAGCCGACGGTGTCACCGGGGCCGAGCCCGAGCAGGGTCGGCAGCCAGGCGACGAACTCCTTGCTGCCGACGACCGGCAGCACTCCGTCCGGGTCGACGCCGGTGGCGTTGCGGCGACGGGCGAACCAGCCGGCGATCGCTTCGCGCAGGTCGGGCGTGCCCCACACCTGCGGATATCCGGGGGCATCGGATGCCGCAGCGAGCGCGTCCTGCAGGATGCGCGGCGTCGGGTCGACCGGTGTCCCGACGGACAGGTCGATGATGCCGCCAGGATGCGCGGTTGCGGTCGCCTTCGCCGCGGCAAGGGTGTCCCAGGGGAAGTCCGGCAGGTCAGCGACGGGCATGGTGGTTGCGACCGCTCGCCGTCACTCCGCGGTTTCCTGCGGGGGCAGCGCCGCGATCAGCGGGTGGTCCATGTCGAGGACACCGAGCTTGGCAGCACCGCCCGGGCTGCCGATCTCGTCGAAGAACTCGACGTTGGCCTTGTAGTAGTCGGCCCACTGCTCCGGGACGTCGTCCTCGTAGTAGATCGCCTCGACCGGGCAGACCGGCTCGCACGCGCCGCAGTCGACGCATTCGTCGGGCTGGATATAGAGGCTGCGCTTGCCTTCGTAGATGCAGTCGACCGGGCACTCCTCGACGCAGGCTCGGTCCTTCAGATCGACGCACGGCTGTGCAATGACGTAAGTCATCTCGAAATGTTCCTCCAGTGGGTGCGCGGCCGAGCACGGGCGACCGGCAGGTAGTTATCGCAACTAGTATGCCGCCGTGCCTCCTGAGCCGGTCAGCCAGTCTCACCTCACCGCGGTCCTCGAGGTGGGAGCGCGGGTGGCGATCCGGTGGCGGCTGCCGGATTCCGACGTGCCCGAGGGCGGTCCCCACTTCACCGATGTGCTCGGCCAGGTGCGGGCGGTCGACGACGAGTCGGTCGTCGTCGACACTCGCGGCGGCGTTGCCACCGTCCGGCTCGACCGCATCGCGTTGGCCAGGCGGGTGCCACCGCCGCCCGTACGCCGGCCACGCCGAGCGCCGGGTGGCGAGGACATCGGGATCGACGACCTGCAGGTGCTGATGACGGCCGGTATGCCGCCACTCGACTCGGCGCGTGTGGGTGAGTGGCTGTTGCGATCCGCCGAGGGATATACCGGGCGCGCGAATTCCGCTCTGCCCGTGGGTGATCCGGGCATCCCCCTGCTGGCGGCGATCGAGCAGGTGACCGCCTGGTATGGCGAGCGCAATCAGCCCGCACTCGTCCAGCTGCCTCATCCCGCTGATGCAAATCCACAGCAGTCCGAGCTGGGATCCTTTCTGGCACAGCATAATTGGCGCTTCCTGACCCGGACTCTCGTCATGACGCGGCCCACCTCCGCGACCGCACCCTCCGGGCCCGCACACTCCCCCCTTCCGCGAATGACGGCTTCCTCGCCGAATGACGGTGCAATCTCGCCGTCACTCGGGGAATCCGCCGTCACTCGGGACAACGTCGCAGTGTCCGAATCCCCTTCGGACGACTGGTGGTCCAGCGCATCGCCCCGTTCACTCGAACACCGAGACACGCTCGCTAGCGTGCTGGAACTTATCCCGGAGGCGGCATACCTCACGGCATACGCCGGCGACCAGCCGGTTGGGCATCTGCGCCTGGCGTTCACCGACGGCTGGAGCGGCGTCTTCGACGTGCACACCGACCCTGCCTCCCGCCGGACCGGGGTCGCGCGGGCGCTGCTGGCAAGCGCCACCGAGGTCGCCGCACAGCGCCGGATCCCGTTGCAATACCTACAGGTTGCGGCGGACAACCTCGCGGCCGTCGGGCTCTACGAGTCGCTCGGGTGGCGCGTGCACCACGCGTACCACTACGCGACCGCCGCACGCTGACGGTCTGTGGGACGACTGACGGCGGCATGCCACCGTCAGTCGTCCCGGCCGCCGTCAGCGTCGTCGAGCCGCCTGTGGATAACGACTGCGGGAGTCGCGCAATCCTTGCCACAGTATGGCGATGCTCAACGAACCACTGGACCCGAGAGAAATCGTCTCGACGGCGGCATTCCTGCGGCGAGGCATCAAGCCGTCGCGGCTGGCCGCCGGAAAGTCGCCCGTGCTTGCGAGGGTGCGCGCAGGTGAATACCTGTCGACCGACCGCTGGGTGCAACTGTCCGCGGCCGAACGACATCGGGCACTCATCTACGCGACAACGGCTCGCATGCGCTCTCCGCTCCCGATGCTGTATGGCGTGTCCGCTGGAATCATGCTGCGCTTGCCCATCATCGGAAAGATCCCGCAGCGAGTACAGGTGCTGCTCGACGCCAGGGCTGCTGGATCCAGCACCTTGGTCCAGCGGCACCGGGCCATGGATCTGCCCGGGCCGATGCTCATCGACGGCATCCCGGTGACTCCGCCCGCGCGGACTGTCGTCGATCTGGCCCGCACCATGTCGCTCGCCTGTGCTCTTGCGGCAGGCGACTGGGCAGTTCGCCTTTCGATGTGCGGCGTCGCGGACATCACCAACGCAGCCCTCGCGGTTCCCTGTCGCGGGCATGGTCGTGCCATCGCAATCCTCGCCGCGCGGTTGGTGGACCCACGCTCCGAGTCCCCCGGCGAGTCACTCAGCCGGGCACGAATGTATGAGAACGGATTTCCGGAACCCGACCTGCAGGTCCCGCTCCTCGACGAGCGCGGAGAGTTCGGTCGGGGCGACTTCGGCTGGCCCGGCCTCATCGGTGAGTTTGATGGTCTTCGGAAGTACCGGGCGACCGGAGACGCCGGAAACATGGCGAGCGAGGAGGTCGTCATACGCGAGAAGCGCAGGGAAGATCGCGCCCGCCGTGCCGGTTGGGGGTTCGCCCGGTGGGTGTGGTCGGATGCCTTCGGCGGCGCAGGGCTCACCGCCACACTCCTGGCCGGAGGTCTCGAACGATCGTCTACCCATCGCTGGGGGCGCGACATCGAAAACTAGGCAGCGACTCTGACGGCCTACGGGACGATCGACGGTCGCCTGCCACCGTCAGTCGTCCCACGGACCGTCAGTGTTCCCCCATCAGTTGCAGGTGATGCGCACGGCCGGCTGGTAGCGCGTGGTCAGGCTCTCGTTCTTGACCACCTTCCCGGAGAGGTTCTTCACGACCCGCGTGACGGTGACGCTGAAACCGTTCTCCGGAGGTTGCGGGATGCAGCTGGCGCCGGTCAAGTGCTTGGCCGGACCGGGCGTCACGACGTCGAAGATGGGGCTGGTGGTCGAGGTGACGGTGAAGGTCTTCACGCCATACAGCCGGATGACGGAGGCGTTGCCCTCGATGCCGGCCCAGATGCGGATCGGGTGACCGGTGTCGTTGGTCCACTTGTTGTCGATGCTCGGGTCCCACATCGTCGCCTCGCGGCCCATCGGGTAGCGCGAGATCCAGACGGCGTGCGCCGTGTGCTCGACCTCCTTGACACCGGCGAAGAACGTCGCGTTGTAGAGGGTCGTCGACACCTGCGAGATGCCGCCGCCCATGCCGGGCTCGTCCTTCCCGTCCACCAGAACGGGCGCATTGACATATCCCTGCGCCGCAGTGAACGGCCGCAGCGTGTCGAGCAGCGAGAATGTCTGGCCGGGTAGGACGACGATGCCGTTGAGTTTGCTCAGGCCCACGCCGATGTTCTTCGTCCGCGCGGCATTCTCGGCGCCGGTCGGGAAGACCGAGACGAACTCGGAGATCAGCTGGTCGCTGACCGCGGTCTTCTTCAGGTCGGCTGCGGTGACCGCCGGCTGAACGGCCTTGGTCTGCAGCGACATCGTCCGGTCGGGTGCGGTCAGCGCCGCGATCAGCAGCTTGCCGGCACCGTCGGTGTCGGGTGCGGTGCCGTTCTGACCTGGTATGACGGTGCGTTTCCCGCCGGCATAACTCAGCTTCGCGTCGACCGCAGGGGTGGTCAGCGCCCCGGCCTTCTCGTCGAGCAGTTTCGTCAGCGCCGGCTGATCGACTTTCGGGGTCAGCTTCGTGCCGTCAACCGCCGTGCTCAACACCTCGCAGATGTCGGTGACCTGCAGCGTGGTCTGCTTGCCCGCCACCTTCACCACGATGGGATCCGACATCGCCGGTGTGGCGAATTCCTTGACGTAGCGGTCGATCTCGGTCTGTGTCACGGCCGCGGGCTGCTCTGCGAGTTTCGCGCTGAACTCGGTGGTCCGCGGCCACCCTGCGGCGATCTGCTTGCTGACGGCGGCCGCGTCGACACCCTTCCCGGGAGCGGACTCGGTGGTCACCACCTTGCCGGCGACGAACTTCACCGTGCCGTTCCGGGGAGCGCCTTGCAGACCGTTCGAGGCGGCCTGGACCGCACGCTGCAGCGCCGCCTGATCGACCTTCACGGTGAGCGCGCGGTCCGGCCCGTCGCCGGTCAGCCGGTGCCAGACGGTCGACGGGTTCAGGGAGAAGCCGGTCAGTCCGTCCAGCACGCCAGAGGTGTTCATCGACAGACCGGACTTCGCCGGCACCAGCGTCTCCCGGTGACCATCGAGCAGCAGCTGGATGGGCGCATTCTCCTGCTGCGCAGCGGCCGCGGCGATCTCGGCACGAGCGTCGGCGCGGCTCATCCCGCCGATGTGCCGTCCGGCGACCGTGGTTCCGCGCTGGATCTTGTCGGACTGCGACACAGCGAGGCCGACATACGCGCCGGCGAGTATGACGACAGCGGTCACTCCACCGCCGATCCACCACGCCGTGCGCCGGCTGCGCCCCGAAGGTTCGGTCTCCATGTCCACACCACTGCTCTCGCGGTCCCCACCCGATGTGCCGGTAGTCAATGCTGCACTCCGAAGGCACCCCGGTAATAGATGAGTGCATCGCCCGGTCGTGCGGCGATCGAGACCGAGAGTACGTGTCCGATCAGCAGTGTGTGGTCACCTGCCCGAACTGTGTCGAAGGTGTGACATTCGAGGGTCGCCATCGCGTTGTCCAGCAGCGCCACCCCCGTCTCCGGCCCGCGGTGGAAGTCCACCCGGTCCAGTTGTCCGTGCAACGGCCGCCCCCGGGTGGCCAGCCAGGCGGCCACCCGCCGCTCCGACTCCGGCAGCAGGCTCACGCCCCACTTCCCCGCCTCCATCACCGCGTCGTGGAAGCGGGCCTCGCGCTCGATGCTGACGGCCATCAGCACGGGATCCAGCGACACCGACATCAGGGCGTTGGCGGTCATGGCGTGATCAAGGTCGCCGGCCCGGGTCGAGATGACCGAGACCCCGGTCACGAACCGCCCCATCACCTGCCGGTACTCGTCCGGGTCGACCGAACCCCACGAAGTTTCTCCTCCGCTCCGCTCCCCCGAATACTTCGCGGGGATCCCGGTCCGATATAGACGGTTCTCCTCGTAGTCGCTCATGCCACCAGCCCCGTATGCCGCAAGCCGGTCGAGACGCCAGGCAGCGCCGCGCCGCTCAGCGGGTCGAGCCGCACGAACGCCTCGCGCGCGGCCAGCCGGGTCGCGACGGCGTTGGAGAGCGTGTAGTAACCGTCGAACACGTTCACCTGGGTGCGATGCCGGCGCAGCGCGGCGGTCTGCTGCTCCAGCGCGTCGGCGTCGATCACCACATGCGTGACGACGTCGTCCTCGACGACACTGGGCAGGAACGCCTCGTCCGGCGACGGTACGACCACCCCTGGAGCGGTTGTGTGCTCCGCGAGCCAGGTCCGGTCCTCGACCGCCCAGCTGCGCGGCGTCACCACCGTGTAGAAGGCGGGTGGCTCCGCCAGGCTCGCGACGGCGGCGCGCGTCGCCTCGTGAGTGCGGATGTGGTCGGGGTGACCGTAACCACCATGCGCGTCATACGTCACCACGATCTGTGGCCGCATCTCCCGCAGGTATGCCGCAATGTCGTGACTTACCCGCGCGGTCTGCGCGCCGGTGAAAGCGCGCGGGTGCTGCGCGGACGGCGTGCCCGCCATCCCGGAGTCGCGGTAGCGGCCGTCGGCCAGCACGGTCACCGACCGTGCGCCGAGTTCCTTGACCGCAGAGTGCAATTCGTCACGGCGCAGGTCGGCGAGCGGGTCCGGCGCGTCGACCGGACGCGGCATGCCGGGCGGCAGCTCGAGGTGCCGCAACTCGGCGGGGATCACCTCGCCCTCCTCGCCGAGCGTGCACGTCAGCACCTGCACCTCGTCGCCGCGAGCCGCGTGGTGCGCGATCGCGAGGCCGGTCCACAACGACTCGTCGTCGGGGTGCGCGTGCACGAAAACCAAACGCATGACTACTGTTTCGCGGCACTCCGGGCGCGCGCGGCGGTGCGGGCACGCTCGCCGGCGTTCAGCACGACCTTGCGGATGCGGACGGTTTCCGGTGTCACCTCGACGCATTCGTCCTCGCGACAGAACTCCAGGCTCTGCTCCAGCGACAGCTTGCGCGGCGGGAAGATCTTCTCGAAGTTGTCCGCACTGGACGCGCGCACATTGGTGAGCTTCTTCTCCTTGGTGATGTTGACGTCCATGTCGTCGGCGCGGGAGTTCTCGCCGACGATCATGCCCTCGTAGACCTCGGTGGTCGGCTCGACGAAGAGCACGCCGCGCTCCTGCAGGTTGACCATGGCGTATGACGTGACGGCCCCCGAACGGTCGGCCACCAGCGAGCCGGACAGCCGGGTCGTGATGGTGCCGTGCCAGGGCTCGTACCCGGAGAAGACGTGGTTGGCGATGCCGGTGCCGCGCGTCTCGGTGAGGAACTCGGTGCGGAAGCCGATCAGCCCGCGCGACGGAACGACGAATTCCATGCGGACCCAACCGGTTCCGTGGTTGGTCATTTGCTCCATGCGCGCCTTGCGGGCCGCCATGATCTGGGTGATCGTGCCGAGGTATTCCTCCGGCGTGTCGATCGTCAGGTGTTCGACCGGCTCCTGCAGCTTGCCGTCGACCTCTTTGGTCACCACCTGCGGCTTGCCGACGGTCAGCTCGTAGCCCTCGCGGCGCATCTGCTCGACCAGGATCGCCAGGGCCAGCTCGCCACGGCCCTGCACCTCCCACGCGTCCGGGCGTTCGGTAGGCAGCACTCGCAGCGACACGTTGCCGACGAGCTCGCGGTCGAGACGGTCCTTGACCAGGCGGGCGGTGACCTTCGAGCCGCGGACCTTGCCAGCCATCGGTGAGGTGTTGGTGCCGATCGTCATCGAGATGGCCGGCTCGTCAACAGTGATGAGCGGCAACGGGATCGGGTTGTCCAGGTCGGCGAGCGTCTCGCCGATGGTGATCTCCGGGATGCCGGCGACCGCGATGATGTCGCCGGGACCGGCGGACTCGGCGGGCTGGCGCTCCAGGCCCTGAGTCATCAGCAGCTCGGTGATCTTCACCGTCTGCTGGGTGCCGTCGTGACGGCACCAGACGACCTGCTGGCCCTTCTTGATCTGCCCGTTGCGCACGCGCAGCAAAGCCAGCCGGCCGAGGAAGTTGCTGGAGTCGAGGTTGGTGACGTGCGCCTGCAGCGGGGCCTCGTCGTCATACTGCGGTGCGGGGATGGTCTCCAGGATGGTCTTGAACAGCGGCTCCAGGTCGCTGCCTTCGGGCAGTTCGCCGTCCGCCGGCCGGAGGGTGGAGGCGATGCCGGCCTTGGCCGATGCGTAGACGACCGGGAAGTCGAGCTGGTCCGCGTCGGCATCGGCGTCCTCCAGCAGGTCCATGAAGAGTTCGTAGGTCTCCTCCTCGACGGCCTCGATGCGGGAGTCGGGCCGGTCGACCTTGTTGATGCACAGGATCACCGGCATGCGCGCCGCGAGCGCCTTGCGCAGCACGAAACGGGTCTGTGGCAGCGGGCCTTCGCTGGCGTCGACCAGCAGCACGACACCGTCGACCATCGACAAGCCGCGCTCCACCTCGCCACCGAAGTCGGCGTGACCCGGGGTGTCGATGATGTTGATGGTGATCGGGTGACCGTCGGCGGACGGGCCGTCATACGAGATCGCCGTGTTCTTGGCGAGAATGGTGATGCCCTTCTCGCGCTCGAGATCGCCGGAGTCCATGACGCGTTCGCCGGTGGTCTCGACGGTCTGACGTTCGCTGAAAGCACCCGTCTGCCAGAGCATCTTGTCGACGAGGGTGGTCTTGCCGTGGTCGACGTGGGCGACGATGGCGACGTTGCGGACGTCGCTGCGGGACTTCATGGCCATGGAGTTGTCAAAGCTGCGTAGCTCGCGGCCAGGGGCCGGGCGGCAGACTTCGTCCTTTCTACGTGATGGGGATCCGTCCCATTGTCTCAGGGGGTGCCACGAATCATCGAATCGCGCTCCGCCGAGTCGTCTCACGGGAGCAGTAACGCGCTGTCGCCGAACTCGTGCCACTGGTAGCCCTCGCACACCGCGGCGTCGTATGCCGCCTGCGTCAACTCCTCCCCCGCGACCGCTTCGACGAGCAGCAGATGCGAGGCCTGTGGATCATGCCAGCCGGTGATCAGCCCGTTGACGACGCGCGGCGGATCGGCCCGGGTGACGACTCGTTCGGTCCATCCGGTGGTGCCAGCGACGGTTCCGTCGCGGGCCACTGCCGATTCGAGCGCTCGGGTGACGGTGGTGCCGACGGCGATGACGCGGCCGCCGGCTGCACGCGTCGCGTTGACCTGCCGGGCGGTCGCGTCCGGCACCTCGAAACGTTCCGCCTGCGGCCCCTCTCCGGCCTCTTGCGACGAGACACCGGTGTGCAGGGTGACGGGCGCGAGGCCGATCCCCGCGGCAACCAGTCTCGTCACCACCTCGGGAGTGAATGGCCTTCCAGCAGAGGGCATTTCGGCACTGCCGGGAACGGTCGCGAAGACCGACTGGTAGTCGCTCAGCGGATAGCGGTGATCCAGGTACCCGTAGCTGATCGGCCGCCCGGCGCGAGCCAGGTACGCGCCCAGATCGGCGTCAACCCCGGCTCGCCAGAGCCGGTTTCCGTAGCCCGTGGGCGAGGATGCGAAGGGGTATGCCGCCCGCAAGGTCACCACGAGCGCGCCCACCTCGAGGTGATCGCCCACCCGTGCGTCCAGGATCGCCCGGGACGCGTCCGGGGCGGATCGCAGCTCGACCACCCAACTGCCGTCGTCCAGTGGGGTCGCGGCGTGCAGCACCACTTCTCCGGCGCCGTCCAGACGTGCGTCGACCTGCCACGGCATGGTTGCCGAATTGTTCACGACGACGAGGTCACCGGCATTCAGCTGATCCGGCAGCCGGTCGAAGGTCACGTGCTCGATGCCGTCGCGTGTCCCGACCAGCATTCGCACCCCGTCGCGCGGTAACCCTCTGTGCTCGGCCGGTGCCGGCGCGGTCTGTTCCGCAGGCCGGACGAACTCGGTGCGCGGCTGCACGGCCAGCGTCGTCATACCGCCGCCTCCTCGGTCACCGGAAGGTCGGCCGCGCGGTAGCGACCCGATGCCAGAGGTCGCCGCCACAGCGTCCGCAGGTGGGGTATGACGCTGACCGGCTCCGGCCGATCCGAGATGTCCTCGCCCGGGAACGCCGCCTGGTGCATCGGGGTTCGCAGGTCCCCCGGGTCGACCACGTAGGCGTGCAGGCCGGGGTTCTCGGCCGCGATGGTCAGGGTCAGATGGTCCAGTGCCGCCTTGGCGGCGCCATACAAGCCCCAACCGTCGTAGTGCTCGACGGCCGCATCGGACGAGATCGAAAGCAGCACGCCGTTGCTGGCGAGCAGGTCGGGCAGGAATTCGACGGCCAGCGCGAAGGGCGCGCCGACGTTCGTGCGCCACACCTCCGGCAGGTCGTCCACCGTCCGCTGCGCGAGCGGCAGCAACGGGATGGGGCCGAGGGTACTGGCGTTGTTGACGAGCAGGTCCAGTCGTCCGTGGGCCCGCACGGTGGCCACCAGCTGTTCGCGGTGCACATGGTCGGTGACGTCACCGGGCACCCCCTCGACCCCAGGGAGCCCGGCGGTGGCGACCATGAGCTGCGCCTCTCGGCGTCCGTTGGTGATCACTCGCCAGCCCTCTGCGGACAACGCGGCGACGAGCGCGCGACCGAGTCCGGACGATCCGCCGGTGATCAGTGCGACTTTGGTGTCAGACACGTGAGTCTCCTTGTCGTTGAGGAAGATACCTGGCATTCTTCAAGCTAAAGTTAACTTGATGTCAACCCATGATCTGAAAGGAACCTCCGTCATGGACACCCACGACCTGTTGCCGGTCGGCGTTGTCGCCAAACGCAGCGGCTTCGCGGCTTCGGCGCTGCGCTACTACGAGGCACAGGGGCTGATCCGTGCGCACCGCAACGGCGGCGGCCAGCGGCAATTCGAGCGCAGCGTGCTGCGTCGTCTGGCGTTCATCCGCGCCGCGGCGAACGTCGGCCTGACCCTGGAGGAGATCCGCGTCGAGCTCGGGCGCCTGCCAGCCGGCCGCACCCCGACCAAGGCCGACTGGCAGCGCATCACCACGCACTGGCGGGAACGGCTCGACGAGCAGATCGCGGCGCTGGAGAAGCTGCGCGACGGTCTCGACTCCTGCATCGGCTGCGGCTGCCTCTCCCTGAAACGCTGTGCCATCTCCAACCCGCAGGATGCCGCGGCCGACGAGGACGGCACGCCGGGGGCGGCATACCTGCCGGCGCTTCTGCGCCGCCCGCACCGGCCGGCCTGAGCGGGCTTATATCTCAAAATAGTGACGGTCCGCTGGGAAGCGGTCCCGGGGCTGCCGATGTGGGTTAGGTTCACTGCACCTTTTTCCGTCACAAGAAGGACCACAGTCCCATGCCCGCAATCAAGACCACAGCAACCGTCGCGCTGCTGGCCGCTTCCGCCCTGGCACTGAGCTCATGCGCGAGCTCCAAGCGCAACGACGACAAGGCCGCCGGCACCGATGCCGCCAGTGCCGCAAAAGGCAACACCAACGCGACCCTCAACTTCGGCGCCGCCGGCGCGCCTGCGACCTTCGACCCGTTCTACGCCAGCGACGGTGAGACCTTCCGGATCAGCCGGCAGATCTTCCAGGGCCTGGTCGGCTTTAAGCCGGGCACTGCCGACGTCGCGCCCGCCCTTGCCACCAAGTGGGAGCCCTCCCCGGACGGCAAGACGTGGACCTTCACCCTCAAGACCGGCGTCAAGTTCACCGATGGCACACCGTTCAACGCCGACGCGGTGTGCAAGAACTTCAAGCGGATGGACAGCCAGAACGCCGCCGGCCAGACGGCTTCCGAATACTGGCTGACCAACATGGGCGGCTACAACGGCGCCAAAGGCGAGCTCTACCAAGGCTGCACGGCCAAGGGCGACTCCACCGTCGTGATCAAGATCTCGCGACCGACCTCGAAGTTCCCGGCCCTGCTCGGCCTGCCGGCCTTCTCCATGCAGTCGCCGACGGCGATGGACAAGTATGACGCCAACGGCATCAAGGCGCAGGGACAAGGTTTCGTCTATCCCGCATACGCCAATGCACACCCGGTCGGCACCGGTCCGATGAAGTTCGAGAAATACGACCAGACGAACAAGACCGTCTCGCTGGTGCGCAACGACGACTATGCCGGCGACGAGAAGCCGACCGTCAAGCGCATCGTCTTCTCGATCATCCCCGACGAGACGGCCCGCAAGCAGGCGCTCGCCTCCGGCCAGATCGACGGCTACGACCTGCCCAACCCGGTGGACTGGCCATCGCTGAAGAAGGACGACAACCTCGAGATCCGTCCGGCGTTCAACATCCTCTACCTCGGGCTGAATGCCAAGGTCGACCCGAACCTGAAGGATCTGCGGGTCCGCCAGGCGCTCTACTACGCGATCAACCGCGACCAGCTGGTCCGGTCGCTGCTACCCAGTGGTGCCAACGTCGCGTCCCAGTTCATCCCCAGCACCGTCGCCGGCTACAACAAGTCGCTGCAGCCCTACACCTACGACCCGGCGAAGGCGAAGTCGCTGCTCGCGGCCGCTGGCAAGTCGAACCTCAAGATCACACTGTGGTACCCGACCGAGGTCAGCCGGCCCTACATGCCGGCACCGGACAAGATCTTCAACGCGATCAAGTCCGACTGGGCCGCCGTCGGCGTCCAGGTCACCCCGAAGCCGATGCCGTGGGCCGGCGGCTACGTCACCGGCACGCAGAACGGCAACGCCGCGGCATACCTCATGGGCTGGACCGGCGACTACAACACCCCGGACAACTTCCTCGGCAGCTTCTTCGCCGACCCGAAGGGTCAGATGTCCGTCGGCGCCTACGACTGGGGCAGCAAGCTGGCCGACGCGCTGAGCGCGGACGACTCGATCGTCGACGAGGGCAAGCGCGCGAGCGCGTACGAAGACCTCAACAAGCAGATCATGGAGCAATACCTCCCAGGTCTGCCGATCTCCAGCTCCCCGCCGGCGATCGTCTTCAGCAAGAAGGTCACCGGGGTCGTTGCGAGCCCGCTGACCGATGAGCACCTCTGGACGGCGAAGGTCGACAAGTAACTCGCCGCCCGCGCCGGGTGACCGGCGCCGCGAGTCGTGTCGCGGCGCAGTCACCCGGCGATCCTCCCGGTAGGAGCCACCACCCGTGCTCAGATTCATCGTTCGACGATTACTGCAAGCCGTCCTCGTCATGTTCATCGTGTCGGCGCTGCTGTTCGCCTGGTTGCGGTCGCTGCCCGGCGGGCCGGTCGACTCGCTGCTCGGCGAGCGCGCCACCCCGGCGTCCCGCGCCGCGCTCAGCAAGCAACTGGGCATGGACCAGCCACTACTCGTGCAGTACTGGCACTTCCTGGACAACATGGTCCACGGCCGGTTCGGCACGTCCACGCAGGTGCAGACCGGTGCCGACGCGCTGCACATCTTCTTCCAGCGCCTTCCCGCAACCGTCGAACTGTCGATCGTGGCCATCGTCATCGCGCTGGCCACCGCCATACCTCTCGGCTACTTCGCGGCGAAACGGCACGGTGGCCTGCTCGATACCGGCTCGGTCGTGCTGTCGCTCATCGGTGTCGCCGTCCCCGTCTTCTTCCTCGCGTTCGTGCTGAAATACGTCTTCGCGATCAAACTGGGCTGGCTGCCGCCGAGCGGGCGGCAGAGCGCCGACCTCGACGCCACCCGCGTCACGAACTTCTACGTCCTGGACGGCCTGCTGACCCGCGAGTATGACGCCTCCTGGGATGCCATCAAGCACCTGATCCTGCCGGCGATCGCGCTGGCCTCGATCCCGTTCGCGGTGATCTTCCGCATCACCCGGGCGTCCGTGCTCGAGGTGCTCCACGAGGACTACGTGCGCACTGCCGAGTCCAAGGGGCTGACTGCCCGGATCATCCGTGGCCGGCACGTCTTGCACAACGCGATGCTGCCGGTGGTCACGACGATCGGCCTGCAGGTTGGCGGACTGCTGACCGGCGCGGTGCTCACCGAGACCGTCTTCGCCTATCCCGGCCTGGGCGATGCGCTCGCGCAGGCGTTCAGCCAGCGCGACTACTCCGTGCTGCAAGTGCTCATCACGATGGCCGCGCTCGGCTATGTCCTGGTCAACCTGCTGGTCGATATCGCCTACGCGATCATCGATCCCCGGATCCGGACGAGGTGAGCGCCGTGAATCCCATGCAACGCAAGAAGGACCGCATCGACGCGCTCGCCGCGACCGCCGGCGCGGCTGCCGACATCCCCGATGCCGGCCGGGTCAGCGACAGCGGCGGGCTGAGCCTGATCGGCAGCGCCTGGCTGCGGCTGCGCCGGGACCCCGTCTTCCTGATCGGCGCGACGGTGACCCTGCTGTTCATCCTGCTGGCGATCTTCGCCCCGCTGCTCGCACCGCACAATGGCCACACGGCATACCTCATCAAGGAGGTGAGCGCCGACAACCCGGTGCCAGGCGGCGAGAAGGGCTTCCCGCTCGGCGCAGACGGCCAGACGGGCCGTGATCTGCTGTCCCGGCTGATCCTCGGCTCACGGCAGACGCTCATCGTGGGGGTCCTCGCAACCCTCGCCGGCCTGTGCGGCGGCCTGGTGCTCGGCACCGTTGCCGGCTCGCTCGGCGGCTGGGCGGACACGGTGGTCATGCGCGTCGTGGACGTCATGCTGTCGCTGCCGTCGCTGGTGCTTGCACTCGCCGTGGCGACGCTCTTCGGCAAGCCGTCGCAGTGGACGCTGATCATCGCGATTGCCATCGTCCAGGTGCCGATCTTCGCCCGGCTGCTGCGCGGCTCCATGCTGACCCAGCGCTCCAGCGACCACGTGCTGGCTGCGAGGGCGCTCGGGGTGAAGCGCTCGGCGATCACCTTCCGGCACATGCTGCCCAACTCGCTCGGCCCGGTGCTGGTGCAGGCGACGCTGGTCCTGGCGACGGCGATCATCGAAGCCGCGGCGCTGAGCTTCCTCGGCCTCGGCAATCCCGACGACTCCTCACCCGAGTGGGGCCAGATGCTCGGTCAGGCACAGCAATACTTCGACATCGCACCGCGGCTGGCGTTCTGGCCGGCCGGCTGCATCGTGGTGGTCGCGTTCGGCTTCACGCTCATGGGTGAGTCGTTGCGCGAAGCCCTCGACCCCAGGAACCGGAGGTGACCGGCATGACCACAGCGGCGCCAGCAAAGACCGAGACCCTACTGGCCGTGCGCGACCTCGTCGTCGAATTCGGCGGCAGGGGCCGGCCGACTTTCCGCGCCGTCGACGGCGTTTCGTTCGACGTCCGGCCGGGCCAAACCGTCGGCTTGGTCGGCGAATCCGGCTGTGGCAAGTCGGTCACCTCGCTGGCGATCATGGGCCTGCTGCCCAAGCGAGGCAACAAGGTCGCGGGCTCCGCCACGTATGACGGGACCGACCTGCTCACCCTGGACGACCGCGAGATGCGTGACCACCGCGGCCGCGACATCGCGATGATCTTCCAGGACCCGCTGTCCTCGCTCAACCCGGTCGTCTCGATCGGAGTGCAAGTCGCCGAGGTGCTGCAACGCCACCGTGGGATGAAGAAGTCCACAGCCATCGCCGAGTCGCGCGATCTGCTCGACCAGGTCGGCATCCCGGACCCGGCACGACGGCTCAAGGAATATCCGCACCAGCTCTCGGGCGGCATGCGCCAGCGCGCGCTGATCGCCATGGCGCTGGCCTGCAAGCCACGGCTGCTGATCGCCGACGAGCCGACCACGGCACTCGACGTGACCATCCAGGCGCAGATTCTCAATCTCCTCAAGGAACTCGTCGTCGACTCGGGCACGGCGCTGATCATGATCACACACGACCTCGGCGTGGTCGCAGGACTGTGTGACGAGGTCAACGTCCTGTATGGCGGCCGCATCGTTGAAACTGCCTCTCGGCACGAGGTATTCGCCAGGCCACGGCATCCCTACACGACAGGGTTGCTCGGCTCCATTCCGCGCCTGGACGGATCTCGCTCCGAGCAGCTGGCCGCCATACCGGGATCCGTCGCGGACAACATCCCGTGGACCTCCGGCTGCGCCTTCGCGCCACGCTGCTCACGTGCGCTCGAGGTATGCCGCAGCGAGGCTCCCCCACTCGAGCAGGATCCGACGGCCATGGAGGAGCACACCTTGCGGTGCCACAACCCCAACCCGGCCGAAGGTGGTGAGCCCGCATGACCACCGAGCCCGAGGTCCTGCTGGACGTCGAGGGCGTCGAGGTGCACTTCCCGATCAAGCGGGGCGTGTTCTTCGACAAGACCGTCGGCTACGTCTACGCCGTGGACGGCATGACGCTGCAGATCCACCGGGGTGAGACCTACGGTCTCGTCGGTGAATCCGGTTGCGGCAAATCGACTTTCGGACGTGCCCTGCTGCGCCTGGAAGAGCCGACCGCCGGGAGTGTCACGTTCGGCGGGGTCGATGTATCGACGCTCAAGGGCGAGGCGCTGCGCACCACGCGGCGGCACATGCAGATGGTCTTCCAGGACCCGCTGTCCAGCCTCGACCCCCGTCAGACGGTGGAGTCATTGCTGCTGGAGGGCATGCAGGCGCACGGTCTGGCCAAGGACAAGAAGGCAGCCGGTGCCCGGCTGCGCGAGCTGCTCGCGGCAGTCGGGCTCCCGGCAGCCGCGTTGCGCAAGTATCCACACGAGTTCTCCGGTGGCCAGCGCCAGCGCATCGGCATCGCTCGGGCGCTGTCGGTCGATCCGCAGCTGATCGTCGCGGATGAGCCGGTCAGCGCGCTGGACGTGTCGGTGCAGGCGCAGGTGATCAACCTGCTGGAAGACGTGCAGGAGAAGTTCGGACTGACCTACCTGGTGATCGCGCACGACCTCGCGGTGGTCCGGCACATCAGCGACCGGGTCGGCGTGATGTATCTGGGTTCCCTTGTGGAAGAAGCAGATTCGGACGACCTCTATGCGACCCCATTGCACCCATACACCAGGGCGCTGATGTCAGCCGTGCCGATCCCCGACCCGCTGGTCGAGGACCGGCGCGAGCAGATCATCCTCGCCGGCGACCTGCCCTCCCCCGCCAACCCGCCGAGCGGGTGCCGCTTCCACACCCGTTGCCCGTGGCGGCAGGAGGAGCGCTGCGACACCGAACGACCGCAGCTGCGGGTTGTCGAGATCGACGGCGTCCCGGCGTCGCACCGCGTGGCCTGTCACTTCGCCGAGCAGATTCAGTCGGGCGAGATCCAGCGTCACGAGGTCGATCCAGTGGCGATCGACCCCAGCGCCGCGACCGATGTTGAGGCCGCCGACGCCGAGGTGGTGCCGACACAGACTTTCACCGTGCCCTGACGGGCTCCAGCGGTGCGTAATCCGAAGGCTCGACCGGACGCGCGGCATGCCGCGTGCCTTGGCGCCGTGACGGCCACCAGGCCCACCTGCCGAGCACCGACAGTGCTGCCGGCAGCAGCACGAGACGCACGACGGTCGCGTCGAGCGCGATCGCCACGGACAGCCCGACGCCGATCTCCTTCATCTCCACCATCGACAGCGACGCGAAGAGCGCGAAGACCGAGATCATGACGACGGCCGCACTTGTGACGACACCGGCTGTTTCCGAAACACCTTGTCGCACTGCGAGTTTCGGCGGCATACCTGCGTCATACCGTTCCTTGACGCGGCTGAGGACGAACACGTGGTAGTCCATAGACAGTCCCATCAGCACCACGAAAAGGAAGATCGGGATCCAGGAGATGATGCCGCCCGTGGAGTGGAAGTGCAGCATCGACTCCGCCCAGTTGTGCTGGAACACCAATGTGAGGACACCGAACGCGGCACCCACCGACAGCAGGTTGAGCGCCGTGGTGAGCAGCGCAATCACGACACTGCGGAACGTCACCGCCATCATCAGCAGGGTCAGCCCGAGGACGAGGATCAGTACCTTGGGCAACCCGGTGGACTGGTGATGCATCTGGTCGTAGCTGCTGGCCACGTCACCTCCGACGGCCCACGTCGTGCCCGTGTCGCTCACTGCGGCCGGGACTACCGTGTCGCGCAGTTCACGCACGGCGGCACCGGCGGCGAACGAGCCCTCAGGGGCCTTGCTGCCGAGCGTCAGCACCGCCGTGCGACCGTCCGCTGAGGCGTGCATCGCCTTGGGCACTTGCTTCCAGTCGCCGGTCGCGACGGCTTTGTCCTGCACAGCTCGCGCGTCCTTGTCCACCTGCGCCGCCGACCGGTCGTGCAGCACAACGGTGGTTGTCGGCCCGTCGCCGGGGAAGGCAACTCCGACCTGCTGCATGGCGCGTACCGCAGGAATGTCCTGCGGCAGCGAATCCAGCGAGCTGGTCTGCTGTTTCATGCTCAACGCCGGAACAGCGAGTGCCAGCAGCAACACACCGCCGGCGAGCAGCGCGGTGACCGGGCGCCGCAGCACGGGACCGAGCAGCCGGCTGCTGAACGCGCCGGGCCGCATCCGCGAGGAGAGCCGCCACAGCAGCGGGATCCGGGGACGGTCGACCTTCGACCCGAGCTTCGTCAGCAGGGCCGGCAGCACGGTCAGTGAACCGCACACGGCGAACGCAACGACGATGATCGATCCGGTTGCGATCGAGCTGAAGGTGACGTCGCCCACGGCATACAGGCCACCCATGCTGACGATGACGGCGAACCCGGACACCACGATTGAGTGACCGGAGGTTGCCGCGGCGATCTCGACGGCGTTCGCGGTGCTCGCGCCGCGCTGGCGTTCCTGCCGCTCGCGCTTGAGGTAGAAGAGCGAGTAGTCGACGCCGACTGCCATCCCGATGAGCAGGATGACACTGGTCACTGTCGGCTCCATCGGAAGGAGCAACGAGATCGGCCCCATCAGGCCCATCGCGCCGAAGACGCTCGCGATGGCGAGCAGGACCGGTATGCCGGCCGCGGCCAGCGCCGCGAAGACGATCAGCATCAGCACGATGGTGATCGGCATGCTCGTGCTCTCGGCGGACCCAAGGTCGTTGCCGACTCGCTTATTGACGGCCTTGTTCAGGGATGTCTCACCTGTCTGCACGATGTGCACACCCGGGGCGCGAGGTTGCGCGTCACCCACGATCTTCGTGATGCCGGTGATGTCCGGATGCTTACCGGCGGCAACGGTTTTCATCGTGATCGGCACGATGACGAGGTGCTTGTCGGGAGATGTCACCGGTGCGGCGACCCGCGCGACCTGGCTGTCGCGCTGGGCGTCCGCCGCAATCCGGCCGGCCGCTGCGCGCACGTCGGCGTCGACCGTTCCGCCTGCCTGCGCGGACAGGACGATGTACTCGGTGTCCGGCGCGTCGAGCCCGGCGGCTTCGATCTGTCGTGCCGCGGCGCCGGATTGGCCGACACGGTAGTCCGCGTCGGTCGTGGTGTGCATGGACACTGCTGTGCCGCACGCAACGGCGGCCACCACCAGCAGCAGCCAGGTGCCGATGGCGCGCCATGGGTGACGCACGCTCCATCGGGCGATTCTCAGTGTGGCACCAGCCCTTTTCACGGTGCTGTTCCCTCCTCGGTGAACGTGTGCCCGGGCGGTTGCCCGGCCGGATTCAACACTCGTCGCCCGCGAAGCGGAAGTCAGTGACGGCAACACCACACTTCGGGTAGGGCTAGCACCACCTCCGATGTGGTGCATTCTCGACTGCGCTCGGAGCGCGCACACGTCAGGATGGTGCTGTGCAATCAACCGCAGGTCGCCCGCAGATCATGCTGGCGCACGTCGTCGCCGTGCTCCTCTTCGCGCCGACCGTTGCGCTCTTCGTGCTCGGTGTGGTGGGAGTCGCCCTGACACCACTGGGAATCGGTGTGATCTTGCTGCTGATCGTGGTCCCGGCGACCCGACTGGTCGCGACCGGACACCGGAGTATGGCGAGGGAGATCCTGCAGCAGCCGGTCGTCCAGGAATACCGCGACACCACCGGTCTCGGACCGATCGCGCGGGTGCAGCGCTGGGCATCGGACCCGGCGCGATGGCGTGACCTGCTGTGGGAACTGTCGTCGATCACCATCGGCTTCACGCTCTCGGTTCTGAGCATCGCCCTGTTCCTCTATCCGATCTGGTCGATCGTCTGGTTCGGGCTGTGGAAGGGCCTGCCGGACATCTTCGACCGGCCCTACGGCATGACCATCACGACGACCGAGGGCGCCGTCGCACTGTCGGCCGGCGGATTCGTGCTCGGCGCACTGGTGTGGTGGTTCACCGCGAAACCCATTGCCCGGTGGCGATTCGGGCTGGACGCCTTCCTCCTTGGCATCTCCCGGCAGGCGGTCCTCGCCCGTCGCGTCCGCGAGGTGACGACGTCGAGGGCGCAGGGTGCCGACGCTGCAGCGGCTGAGTTGCGACGCGTCGAGCGCGACCTGCACGACGGGGCGCAAGCGCGCCTCGTGGCACTGGGTATGAGCCTCGGTCTGGCGGCTGAGCTGATCGAGAAGGACCCGGAGGCGGCCCGGACGCTGTTGCTCGAAGCGCGGGACGGCAGCACGGAGGCGCTGCAGGACATCCGGTCGGTGGTGCGCGGCATCCATCCGCCTGTGCTGGCCGATCGTGGCCTCGCCGACGCGGTACGGGCCCTTGCCGTGGACCTGCCGATGGATACCGAGCTGGACCTGCATCCGCCGGCGCTGCCGGCGACCCTCGAATCTGCGCTCTATTTCAGCATTTCCGAGTGCCTCGCCAATATCGGCAAGCACGCTCACGCCGACGCCTGCTGGATTGCGCTCCACGACGAGGATGACGTCGTGGTCGCCGTCGTGGGCGACAACGGCGTCGGCGGCGCCAACCCACAGGGCAGCGGTCTGCGCGGCATCGCGTCCCGGCTTGCAGTGTTCGACGGCACCGTTGCAGTCTTGAGTCCGCCGGGTGGTCCGACGACCGTGACGATGGAGGTGCCGTGCGGGCGGTGATCGGAGAGGACCACGCGCTATTGCGCGACGGCCTGCAGCGCATTCTGACCGCGCACGACATCGAGGTCGTCGCCGCGGTCGACAACGCACCCTCACTCGTCCGGGCGCTGCGTGAGCACCGTCCGGACGTCGCCGTCGTCGATGTCCGGCTGCCGCCCACCCTCACCGACGAAGGTCTGCGGGTCGCGATCGACGCCCGCCGCGAGACGCCCGGACTGCCCGTGCTGGTCCTGTCCCAGTATGTCGAGAGCCTTTACGCACGAGAGCTTCTCGAGGGTGGCGACGGATCCGTCGGTTACCTGCTGAAGGACCGCGTCTCCGATGTCGGTGCCTTCGTCTCGGCGGTCCGCCAGGTCGCGGCGGGTGGCACGGTGCTCGACCCGGAGGTGGTGCGGCATCTGATCGCCCGGCGCCCGGAGGGCAGTCCGGTCGACCGACTGACCGATCGCGAGCGCGAGGTGCTCGCGCTGATGGCGGAGGGGCGCTCGAACGCTGCCATCGCCGCGGCGCTCTTCGTCACCGAGAAGGCAATCAGCAAGCACACCAACGCGATCTTCGCCAAGCTCGACCTGCCCGTGTCGGCGGATGACAACCGCCGGGTGCTCGCCGTGCTTGCCTATTTGGGCGGCTGACCAGGACGGTTATCGCAGCCTTGCCTGCGTGGACATCCGGCATCACACGGGGCAAGGTTGCTGATCATGAGCAGGTTGCTGACCGACGAGGAGATCACCCGGCAACTGGCCGATCTGCCGGGCTGGCGGCGCGACGGTGACACGTTGCGGTCGTCATACAGCTCACCGAGCTTTGCGGCCGCAATCGAATTCGTCCGGCTGGTCGCGGTCGACGCCGATCAGATGGACCACCACCCCGACATCGAGATCTCCTACACGACCGTCCGGTGGACGTTGTCGACCCACAGCGAGGGCGGCATCACCCAGCTCGACATCGAGCTGGCGCATCGCATCGGCGAGGCAGCCGAGTCGACCGGATCGACGACTTCCGGATGACCAGCGCCTCGGTGGAGCCGCACGACGGCGAGCTGCAGGACAGCGGGCTCGCCGGCCGGCTCAACTGGCTCCGTGCCGGGGTGCTCGGCGCCAACGACGGCATCGTGAGCGTGGCCGGCATCGTCGCGGGCGTAGCCGGTGCCACGACGAGCCGCTCGACCATCGCCATCGCGGGCGTGGCCGGCCTCGTCGCGGGCGCATTATCAATGGCCGCAGGCGAATACGTATCAGTGAGCACCCAGCGCGACAGCGAGCGAGCGATGTTGCGCAAGGAGCGACGCGAGCTGCGGGAGCTGCCGCAGGAGGAGCTGGAAGAGCTGACCCAGATCTACCAAGCCAAGGGGCTGCGCCGGGAACTCGCCGAGCAGGTCGCCGCGGAGCTGACCGCGCACGACGCCCTCGCCGCGCACGCCGAGGCGGAGCTGGGCCTCGACCCGGACGACCTGACCAACCCGTGGGAGGCGGCCGCTGCGTCGTTCCTGTCCTTCACGGTCGGTGCGCTCATCCCGCTCATCGCGATCCTGTTGCCAGCCGCCGCATTTCGGGTGCTGGTCTGCTTCGTGGCGGTGGCGGTGGCGCTCGTCGTGACCGGAGCCGTCAGCGCGCGGCTCGGGCAGGCGCCGGCCGGTCCGGCCATCCTCCGCAATGTCGCCGGCGGTCTGCTCGCCATGGCCATCACGTATGGCGTGGGCACCGTCGTCGGCACAGCAGTCTGAGCCGCGGAAGCCGCCCGTCACGTTCGACCATACAGCTGGCAGTCGGTCGAGGACTTCGCTGGCTGTGAGGTCGTAGCCGGTCGCTCCGGTGATCACCGAGCGGGGTACGTACCCACCGAGCGGGGTAGAACCACACACGCGTAACGGCCGGTTTTCTACCACGCTCGACACCGAAGTACCCCGCTCGGCGCTGGCCCGCTCTTGGGTATGCCAATCGCGCGGCATGGCGCGCGCTGGACATACTCGCGGCTCGGCCTCCGCGACTCACCGCACGATCGTGCCTGCACGCTTGACCGCGCGGGTGATCGGCTCGACCTGGGCCTGCGCAACGCCGTCCAGCCGCGCCACGTCCTCGGAGACGAAACGGTAAAGGCTGTCGACGTCGGGAAAGCCCACGGACAGCATGATGCTGGTTGATCCGGTTGTGGCAGCGCAGAATCGGACCGATGGATGCCTGGCCATTGCCTCCCCCACGGCGTGCAGGTGAGCGGGCGCGACGGTGAGGAGCACCCGCGCCACCAGTGGATTGCCGAAGAATGCGTCGTCGAGGTCCACGTCGAAGTAGAGCAGCCCGCCCTCGCGCAGCTCGGTGACGCGCCGGCGCACCTGCGCTTCCGTCCAGCCTCCGCCCGCAGCGCACAGGTCGGCGTATGACGCGCGGCCGTCGAGCATGAGCGCCTGCAACAGCGGTTCGTCGCGTTCGGTCAGCTGCACCGGCCGATCGCTGCGCTCCGGCGTGCCGGCGAGCAGTTGCGCCTCCTGGTCCGGGGTCAGAAAGTCCGGACCGACCCGCCAGTCCTGCGTCGTCGAACCCCGGAAGACGTGCAGCACTGCCTCTGCCTCGATGCCGGTGATCTGCACGGTCCGCGGCAGTTGTTGCAGCAGCAGCTGATCCTGGTCGTCGAGGGTACGCGGGCGCAGCACGCAGTCGACCTCGGTCCCGCCCTGCAGGATCGCCACCCATTGGACGTCATCGCGCCTGGCCAGCGCGTGGCTGATCCGCCCGGACGCGTCCGGGCGGCAGAAGAGCCGCAGCATCCAGTTCTGCCGGCCGAGCGGTTCCGGGTCCACGAAACCGATCACCCGCGCCGCTCCACTGGTGCGCAGCCGCCGATAGCGCCGCGCGACGGTCTGCTCGGAGACACCGAGCACCGAGCCGATCACCGCGAACGGTGCGCGCGGCGCCGTCTGCAAGGCGTGCGTGAGCTTGATGTCCATCTCATCCACTGTGGCGGATTTCTTCCCAGGAGCTGCAGCCATGGCGGAAATCTACGCTGCCCCCATCCTGGCTGGTTGCCTGTCCCGAATCGCCGGATCCTGGAAACCACTCCCGGAAAGGTTTCTCACCATGCGCAAGTGGCTTCCACTGCTCACCATCTGCATCGGCACCCTGATGCTGCTCGTCGACGTGACGATCGTCAACGTCGCACTACCCGACATGGCCGTCAGCCTGCGGACGAACTTCAGCTCGCTGCAGTGGGTCGTCGACAGCTACGCCCTCGTCCTCGCCGCGTTCCTGCTCGGCATCGGCTCGATCGCAGACCGTCTCGGACACCGTTCCGCGTATGTCGTAGGCCTCTCGCTCTTCGCATTGGCTTCTGCCGCCTGCGGATTCGCCGGCAACTCCACGGTCCTCGTGGCAGCACGCGCGGTGCAGGGGCTCGGCGGTGCCGCGATGTTCGCGACCACCTTCGCTCTCCTCAACCGCAGCTACACCGGGCGGGACCGCGGCACGGCATACGGCATCTGGGGCGCCGTTTCCGGCGCGGCGGCCGCGATCGGGCCGATCGCCGGTGGATTGCTGACCGAGCACCTCTCCTGGCGGTGGATCTTCTTCGTCAACCTGCCGTTCGCCATCACCGCGATCGTGTTGTGCTTCCTCGTGCTTGCCGAGAGCGAGCGGCACCGTTCGCCACTCGACCTGTCCGGCATCGCGACGTTCACGATCTTCGCAGCGGCGTTGACCTTCGGACTCATCCGGGCGAACGAGCACGGCTGGGGCGCAGGCCTGGTGCTCGCATCGTTCGCACTGTCGATCGTGATGCTGGTTGCATTCATCGTCGCCGAGACGCGGAGCGATCATCCGATGCTCGACCTGGGCTTGTTGCGCAGCGGTGCGTTCACCGGCGCGCTGATCGCCGGATTCGTCCTGTCCGCAGCGGCATTCGCCTACCTGACCTACACCTCGATCTGGCTGCAGTCAGTCCGTGGCATGTCACCGGTGCAGGCCGGTCTTGCTACGCTGCCGCTGGCCGTGGCGTCGTTCGTCACCAGTGCGAGCATCGGCCGGCTCATGCACGGCAATCGCAACTGGCTGGCGGTCGGGCTCGGGATCGGGCTGACCGGTGCCGGCGGACTGCTCGTCGCCTGGCAGCTGAGCGGAGCAAGCGCAAGCTGGACTGCGTTGTTGCCCGGCCTGGTCGTGACCGGAGTCGGTGTCGGTCTTGCAGCACCCACCCTGAGCTCGACGGCGATGTCTGCCGTCGCACCGCAACGCGGTGGTATGGCGGCCGGAGCAGTCAACACGGCACGCCAGCTCGGATTCGCGCTCGGGATCGCAGCGCTGGGAACGGTTTTCGCCGCCCGCATCAAGTCGGTCCTGGTCGCGCACGACATGCCGCACGCGTCCGGCGCGTCAGCGGCGGTCGCAGGGGGCCAGGCACGCGCGGTCCTCTCGCACGTTCCTGCGGACGCACAGGCAGCGGCCGACCACCTGGTGCACCTCGCCGCAGTTGATGGGCTACGGCTCACCGCACTCGTCGCGGGAGTGCTCGGCGTCGTGGGCGGTGTCGTCGCCGGCCTGCTGATCCGGCCGCGCCGGTCCGCGCCGGCCAGTACCCCGGCATACGACGAGCAGGACGAGCGCCTCGCCCCCGCGGAGGGTGCAGTCTCCTAGAACCCATCCATCGGGACCGTGGTCACGAACCCCGGCCATGACAGCAGCTGCACTGCGAGCCAGCTTTCGAGCAGCCGCGACCGGGGTGCTGGCAGTCGGCGCAGGGCTGGCTGCCGGTCAGCTGGTCGCGGCGGTGCGCGATCCAGCCACCGCACCGATCCTGGCCGTGGGTTCGACCGTGATCGATCACACGCCGACTGCTTTGAAAGACTGGGCAATTCGCCAGTTCGGCACCCACGACAAACTCGTGCTGCTCTCCTCGATCGCGGTCGCTGTCCTCGCATTGGCCGTCACGTCCGGCCTGATCGCCACGCGCAGTCTCACGGCGGGAATCGCTGCACAGGCAACCATGCTCGCCGTTGCGGGCTACGCGGTGCTGACTCGCCCGTTCGCCACGGTCACGGATCTGGCGCCGACCGCAGCGGCCGGTGCCGTGTCGATCCTGGTCCTGCTGGCACTGCACCGGATCGACAGACCACCTTCCGACCGACGATCGCCTCAGCAGGAAGCCCGGGCGGGCGTCGGACGGCGCGACTTCGTGCTGGCCTCGGGGGTGAGCGCGACGATGACGGCAGCCGGGTTCGTCGGTGCTGACCGGCTGGCCGCTCGGCGCTCGGCCATCGATGTCCGGCTGCCGGAGGCGGCCGACCCGGCTCCGCCACTCCCGCGCGGGATCGATCGGCTCGTCCCCGGCGTCACGCCGCTGCGCACCCCGAACGGCACCTTCTACCGGGTCGACACGGAACTGACCGTGCCCGCCGTCGACGCCTCGGACTGGTCCCTCCGCATTGACGGAGACGTCGAAAACCCCTATTCACTCTCGTATTCCGAGCTCCTCGGCCGTCCGCTCGTGGAGCGCAACATCACCATCACCTGTGTCAGCAACGAGATCGGCGGAGGGTATGCCGGGGGCGCAACGTGGCGAGGGGTGCTCACCCGCGACCTGCTGGCAGCGGCACGTGTGAAGGACCCCGGGCGACCGGACCTGCAGGTCCTGAGCACGTCGACGGACGGCTTCACGATCAGCACTCCGCTCGAGGCCCTCACCGACGATCGCGATGCGATCCTCGCCGTCGGGATGAATGGCGCACCACTGCCTCGGTCCCACGGGTTCCCCGCGCGCCTGGTTACGCCCGGCCTCTACGGCATGCTCGGCTGCACCAAGTGGGTGACCCGGCTGACCGTCACGACATACGCCGCCCGGAAGGCGTATTGGACGCAACGGGGCTGGACGACGACAGGCGAGATCAAGCCCACTGCGCGGATCGACGTGCCGCGCTCATTCGCTTCCGTCCAGCGGGGTCGGGTGCTGATCGGCGGCACGGCCTGGGCGCAGCGACGAGGCGTCGTCCGGGTGCAGGTCAGCGTCGACAACGGGCCATGGGAAGACGCGAGCATGGGACCGGACGTCAACATCGACTACTGGCGGCAGTGGTACTTCGTGTGGGCGGACGCCGCAGCCGGCCAGCACAGCGTCCGAGCACGCGTGGTCTACGGCCATGACCAACTGCAGACCTCGAAGCGGGCAGGAGTCTTTCCCAACGGTTCGAGTGGTGTGGAGGAACGCTTCTTCGTGGTGCGCTGAAACTGGCCAATCCGACAGCCCTTGCACTCCGAATCACCAATGTCATCAACCAGAATCACCTTCTGAAGGAGTTGAGGTCAGTGAAAGCACGCCCTACCCTCGCTGTTGTGGCCACCGCCCTGCTCGCGGCATCGCTCACTGCGTGCGGCTCGTCCGGCTCGTCCGGATCGAGTGCGAGCAACACCACCTCCGGTGGCGGCGCAGCCACCACGACGTCCACGGCGATGTCGAGCGGATCCGGCATGAGTAGCAGCACCGGCGCCACGAAAGTCGCCGCGATGCCGTTCGGTCCCGCCTGCTCGACGGTTCCCAAGAGCGGAAAGGGGTCCTTCGACGGTATGGCGCAGGATCCTGTCGCAACCGCGGCTTCGAACAACCCCGCACTGTCGACCTTGACCGCCGCGGTCAAGAAGGCTGGCCTGGTCGACACGCTCAACAGTGCGTCGGCGCTGACCGTGTTCGCGCCGGCGAACTCGGCGTTCGCCAAGCTGCCCAAGGCGCAACTCGACGCGGTGCTCGCCAACAAATCCAAGCTCACGGCCTTGCTCACCGGGCACGTGGTCAAGGGACGGCTGAGCGCCGCCCAGCTGGCTGGGAGCCACCAGTCGCTGGGCGGAACGACCATCACGGTCACCGGATCGGGCGAGAAGTTCATGGTCGACGGCACCGCGAACGTAGTGTGCGGGAACGTGCAGACCGCGAACGCGACCGTCTACATCATCGACAGCGTCCTGATGGCCAAGTAGGCCGTCGCACGGGTGGTGGGACATGCCAGCGCTCGCCCCGCATGCGCCCACCCGTAAGAATGGGGACGTGACCGCGGGCGAACCTCCTTCGTTGGCCGGCCTGCTGCAGCAGGTCGGCCAGGGGGACGAGGCGGCGTTCACGCAGCTGTATGACGCGACCGCCGCGCGCGTGCACGGGCTCGTCTGCCGCGTCGTGGTCGACCGGGCCATGAGCGAGGAGGTCACCCAGGAGGTGTTCCTCGAGGTATGGCGGACCAGCCCGCGCTTCTCGCCGGACCGCGGGTCTGCACTGTCCTGGCTGTTCACGATCGCGCATCGTCGCGCGGTCGACCGGGTCCGCTCGGTGAACGCCGCTCGCCACCGCGACGCAACGTACGTGTCGACGCAGTCCGAACCGGCATACGACTCCACCTCCGAACAAGTCACCGGATCGCTCCAGGCGGTTTCGGTGCGCGCGGCCATCGCCCAGTTGTCGCCCGTCCAGCGAGAGGCCGTCGAGCTCGCCTACTTCGAGGGCATCTCGCATGCCGAGGTCGCGCAGCGCCTGGGGATCCCGCTCGGCACCGCCAAGTCGCGGATCCGCGACGGTTTGCTCGCCCTGCGTGCGGCGTTCGGAGGTGAAGCATGACAAGCAAACACGTGGACGCGGTCGACTACGCGATGGACGCACTCGACGACCTCGCCCGGCGAGCGGCCGACCGGCACCTGGCGGACTGTGCGCAGTGCCGGCGCGAGGTGGCCGAATGGCGGGAGCTGACAACGGTGGTCGGTGAGTCCGTCCCGCCGGTGGCGCCGCCGCCGGCGCTGCGCGAGACGGTGCTGGCAGCCGCGCGATCGACTCCGCAGGAGTCCGGCACGGACCGCGCAACCGACGCGCAACCGAGCCGGCCTCGCGCACGCTGGTTGCTTGCAGCGGCAGCGGCCCTCGTGCTGATAGCCGGTGGCATCTCGGTGGCCGTGCATCCCTGGTCGGGCCACTCGGCCCCGGCGAGCGCGGTGGCACAGGTGACCAACGCGCCGGACGCGCGACGGGCGAGTAAGGCCGTCGACGGGGGGTCCCTGGTGATGGTCTTCTCCGCGAAGGAGGAGAAGGCGGTCGCCACCCTGCAGGACGTGCCGGCGGCCGCAACGGGCAAGGTCTACCAGGCGTGGTTCGTCACTCCCTCAGGAATGGTCGACGCCGGCCTCCTCCAACCCGGGAAGCCGACCGTCCTGCGCGGCAGCACCGCGAACGCATCCGGGGCCGCGGTCACTGTCGAGCCCGCCGGCGGCTCGAAGCAGCCGACAAGCAAACCCATCGTCGTGGTTTCCATGAGCTGATCACCCATCCGTCTGCCCCGCGGCGACGAACCCCACCGGACAAACAGTTCCGGCGAAAGGGAGTTCGGTGGTCGATCACTTCGCGATCGTCGGCAGCGGCGTCTCCGGGCTGGTCGCTGCACACGTGCTGGCCCGGTCGGGCAAGGTGACCGTCTTCGAGGCCGACGACCGGCCGGGTGGGCATGCCCACACGCATGACGTCGCAGTCCCCGGGCAGGACAGCGTGCGCGTGGACAGCGGGTTCATCGTGCACAACGACCGCACCTACCCGACGCTGTGCCGCCTCTTCGACGAGCTCGGCGTTCCGACCCAGCCGACCGACATGAGCATGTCGATCTGGTCCGAGCGCACCGGCTGGCAATACGCGGGCGGCAAGGGCATTCGCGGTGTGCTGGCGGATCCGCGAACGGCGACCCGGCCGGCGTTCCTGCGCATGCTGTGGCAGATCCGCAGATTCCACCGCGAGGCGCGCACGTCGTTGCGGTCCGGCGACCAGAGCCCGCTGTCCTTCGGCGACTGGCTCGCCGGACGCGACTTCTCCGGCGACTTCCTGGAGCATTTCGCACGTCCGCTGGTCGCCGCAGTGTGGTCCTGCGCGCCGGCCGACGCACTCGCCTATCCGGCCCGCAGCCTGCTGACCTTCCTCGACCACCACGGCATGCTGTCAGTGACCGGATCCCCCGCGTGGCGGACCGTCACCGGCGGATCGCGCACGTATGTCGAGAGGCTCCTCGCAGGCCCGCGCATCGAGCTGCGCTGCGGCACACCGGTGCGTGCCGTCGCCGCTCGTGACGACGTCGTCACCGTGCAGACGGAGGACGACGAGCACGATTTCACCGGCGTCGTGATCGCGACCCACCCACGCGCCGCCCACGCGGTGCTGAAGTCACCGACCCCTGCCCAGACCGCAGTGCTGCTCGCAATGCGCTACTCCTCCAACGAGGTTCAGCTGCACACCGACACGTCGTTGCTGCCCCGCTCGGCGCGGGCGCGTGCTTCGTGGAACTACCTGCTGCCGCGCGGGCCCCAGGACGGTGTCTTGGTGTCGTACGACCTGACCCGGCTGATGCGACTGCCCTCCCCGGATGGCCGGCGCTTCATCGTCACGCTGGGCGGCGCCGGCCGGGTCGATCCGGCGACGGTGATCGCCCGGACGGCCTACGAGCACCCGCTCTACACCGCGGAATTCCTGCGTGCCCAGGCCCGCCTGTCCGGGTTGCGCGAAGCACGCATCGCCTTCGCGGGCGCCTACCACGGCTGGGGTTTCCACGAGGACGGCGCGCTCTCGGGGTTGCGCGCTGCCGAGGCGCTCGGGGGTCACTGGTGAAGCCCACGGCATACCTGGCGACGGTCCGGCATGTGCGAGTCGCGCCACTGCACAACGACTTCACCTACCGCACCTGCACCTGGGCGATCCCACTGAACGCGACCGACCCCAACCACGTACTTCCTTGGTGGCACAGAGGATTCGTCCGATTCCGGGCCGGTGATCATCTCGGCCGGTCACCGAGCTGGCGACAGAACATCGTCGACTTCGCGCACGCACGCGGCGTGGATGTGTCCGGCTGCGACATCACCGCACTGTGCGGTGGGGCCACCTCCGGCTACGCATTCGACCCGTTGACCCTCTACTGGTGCGCGGCGCCCTCGGGTGAATCCCTCGCCGTGATTGCCGAGGTCCGCAACACCTACGGCGAGCGCCATACCTATCTCCTTCAACCCGACGAACGCGACATCGCGCACACCGAAAAGTGTTTCTACGTCTCACCGTTCAACGACGTGACCGGGAGCTACACGATGTCCGTGCCGCCGCCGGACGCCGCCGGATTCGACATTCGGGTGACGCTGCACCGGCCAGGGAGCCGGCCGTTCGTCGCCACCTGGCGCGGCGTCCGCCCGCAGTCGTGGAGCGACCGGCTCCGGTTGGCGCTGCACCTGCCGGTCGCGGCGCAGCTAGTCACGGCCCGCATCCGGGTGCAGGGCATCCGGTTGTGGCTCCGCCGCCTTCCTGTGCAACCCCGTCCGCACCACCGTGAGGAGACGACATGACCTTCTTCCGCACCACGAGCACACTTCCCGGCGCGTCGCCGCGGGCCGTCGACGCGCGCCGGTGGCCCGATGTCGCGCGCATCCCGCACGGCGTGGTCGCGTCGGCGTCCGGAGCGGTCGCCGCCCGGCTCTTCACCTATGCCGTGGCGAGGTTGCCGATCCGCGTGGTCTTCCCGGACGGTCAGGTCCTGGGTGGCGACCGGCGGCCGTCCGCCCCGACGATGACGGTGGTCGCACCCCAGGCGTTGATGCGGCGCATCGGCACCGCGGGCATGATCGGCTTCGGTGAGTCCTACCTCGCCGGCGAATGGGACAGCAGCGAACTCGCCCGGCTGATCGAGCAGTTCGCCCGAGGGGTGGACACCCTGGTGCCGCGACCGCTGCATGCACTCAGGTCAGTCGTCCTGCGCCGCCAGCCCCGTGCCGACCGGCCCGACCGGGCACACTCGCAGAGCAACGTCACGCGCCACTACGACCTGTCCAACGAGTTGTTCGCGTCGTTCCTCGATCCGACGATGACCTATTCCAGCGCTCTCTTCGGCGGCGAGGCGGACGACCTGGCAACCGCGCAGCGCCGCAAGATGGACCGGCTACTCGACGAGACTGCCGTCGCCGCAGGGTCACGGGTCCTCGAAATCGGCTCGGGCTGGGGCGGATCCGCGCTGCGTGCCGCCCGTCGAGGGGCCACGGTCCGCAGCATCACGTTGTCCGAGCGACAACAACAGTGGGCCAATGCGATGCTTGCCGAGGAGGGCGTGGCCGGCGCCGCACACGTCGAGCTGTGCGACTACCGCGATGTCACCGGCACCTACGACGCGGTTGTCTCGGCGGAGATGATTGAAGCTGTCGGGCTGGAGTTTCTGGACACCTACTTCGCCACCATCGCGTCGGTCCTGCGGCCCGGTGGCCGCGCTGCGATCCAGGCGATCGTCATGCCGCACCGCCGAGCACTGGAGACTCAGCGCACCTACACCTGGATTCACAAGTACATCTTCCCGGGCGGTGCACTCCCGTCGGTGCGGCTGATCACCGAGTCGGCCGGGCGGGCCGGGCTGCGGCTGACCGGCGAGCTGCCGATGGGCGACTCCTACGTGCGCACCCTCGATGACTGGGCCCGCCGATTCGCCGAAAGCGCCTCGCACGTCGAGGCTCTCGGCTTTGATGCGACCTTCCGGCGGATGTGGGACTTCTACCTGCGCTACTCCGAGGGCGGGTTCCGTGCCGGCTACCTCGACGTGCGCCAGCTGACCTTCGTCCGCGAGGACTGCGCATGACGGGGGTCGCGCCGGCGCTGGAGCAATCACTGCGGCCGCTCCTGCGCGGCCCGTTGCCCGTCCGGCTGACGGCGTGGGACGGCAGCACTGCCGGCGCCACCGGACCGCGGGTCCGGCTCAACCACCCGGACGCATTGCGCCGCCTGCTGCGCCATCCCGGTGAACTCGGTGCCGCACAGGCCTACGTCGCCGGCGACGTCGAGTTCGACGGGGAGGTGAGTGAGTTGCTGCAGCTGTTCCGGCATACCGGAGAGGAGCGCGGCCTGGCGCACCGGCGCCCTGGTGCGGTGAGTCTGGTAAAGGCGCTGCGCGGCGTGATCGCTGCCGGCGGACTCGGCCGGCGGCCACCGGATCCCGCGTCGCAGCTCAAGGTTCGTGGCCGGCTGCACTCCCGGGCCCGCGACCGCGACGCCATACACGGCCACTACGACGTGCGCAGCGACTTCTACGAGCTGGTCCTCGACCGGAGCATGGCCTACTCGTGCGCCTACGTGACCCGGGGAGATCTCGGCTCTTGCGAGACGGCCGGTTACACGCTCGAGGACGCCCAGCACGACAAGCTCGATCTCGTGTGCCGCAAGGTCGGGCTGGACGCTCGTCCCGGGATGCGCCTGCTGGACGTCGGCTGCGGGTGGGGAGCGCTCGCGCTCCACGCGGCCGACCGCTACGGCGCCAAGGTCACGGGCGTGACCATCTCCGAGGAGCAGAAGGCCTTTGTCGACAGGCGAATTCACGAGCGAGGACTGGGCGACCGGGTTTCCGTCGAGCTGCGGGACTACCGGGACGTGACCGGGCGGTATGACGCGGTCGTGTCGCTCGAGATGGGCGAGCACGCCGGCGACAAGGGCTACCCCGACTATGCCCGCGTGCTGCACGACGCGGCGGACGGCGACGCACGCGTTCTGGTGCAGCAGATGAGTCGTCGCGGCCGGCATCCGGGAGGGGGCCCGTTCATCGAGGCGTTCATCGCGCCCGACATGACCATGCGTCCCGTCGGTGACACGATCGAGCTGCTGGAGGCGGCCGGCCTGGAGGTGCGGGACGTGCACGCGCTTCGGGAGCACTACGCCTGGACGGTGCGCTCGTGGCAGCGGCGCTTCGAGCTGCACCGCGCGGAGATCGAGCAGCTGGTGCCGGCCGAGACCGTCCGTGTCTGGGAGCTCTATCTCGCCGGAGGGCTCCTCGCCTTCGAGGAGGGCCGGATGGGGGTCGACCAGATCGTGGCCGTTCGGCGGCGACCGGGGCGATCCGGCCTTCCGGCGGTCCGTCCGCCGGGTTGGAGTGCAGCGCATGACTGACCTCGCCGAGATGGCCCTCGTCAGTGCGGTGGTGCTGGCTGCTCTGCAAGGGTGCGCCGCGCTCTGGGGACGGCTGGCCGGTCGCTGGATGGTTGCCGACGTCGTCTGGGGCCTCGGCCTGGCGGCCGTTGCCCTGCTCGGACTCGCGACCGGGTCCGGTGGCGGGGTGCGCCGCTGGGTCCTCGTGCTGGTCGTCGGGGTATGGGGCGGTCGTCTCGCATCCCACGTGTGGGGGCGCCTGCGCACGCAGGATCACGATGACCCGCGCTACGAGCGGATGGCGGCCGGTCGCAGCAGGATCGCGACCGCGCTGCGCGTTTTCGGGATGCAGGGGGTGATCCAGTGGGTCGTGTCGCTGCCGATCCAGGTGTCGGCGGTGAGCGGTGACCCGCACGGATTACGCTGGGCTGTCGCGATATTCGGGTCGCTCGTCGCGGTCGGGGGCATCGCTCTCGAAACGGTCGCGGACCGCCAGTTGGAGCGCTACAAGCGGCAGGACCCGCGTCCGGTCGTCATGGACCAGGGGCTGTGGGCGTGGTCGCGTCATCCGAACTATTTCGGCGATGCGTGCGTCTGGACCGGCGTCTACCTGGTCGCATGCTCGACCTGGCCGGGCGTGCTGACGATCATCTCGCCGGTCGTGATGACCGCCCTGCTGATCTGGGGCAGCGGCGTCCGCCTGACGGAGCGCGCGATGGCCGACCGGCCCGGCTACGCCGCATACCAGGCCAGGACGAGTGCGTTCGTGCCCCGGCCGCCGCGCCGCGGATGAAACGCGGCATACATTGGCCGTATGACGATTCTCGACGCGCCCATCGCCCGACTCGACGGAACGGCCGGCACGCTCGCCGACATCACGCTGGGGCGGCCCGCGCTGCTGGTGAACGTGGCGAGCAAGTGCGGGCTCACCCCGCAGTACACCGCGCTCGAAGCGCTGCAGAAGGATTACGAGGCAAGGGGATTCACCGTCGTGGGCTTCCCGTGCAACCAGTTCGCCGGGCAGGAGCCGGGCTCGGCGGAGGAGATCCAGGAGTTCTGCAGCGCCACGTATGGCGTGACGTTCCCGCTGACCGAGAAGATCGACGTCAACGGCGACGACCGGCACCCGATCTACCAGGCGCTGACGGAGTCGGCCGACCAGGACGGTCACGACGGTGACATCCAGTGGAACTTCGAGAAGTTCGTGGTCGGCGCGGACGGGTCGGTCGTGCAGCGCTTCAGCCCGCAGGTGACGCCCGACGACCCGCGGGTGACCGCGGCCATCGAGGCGACCCTGGGCTGATGGGCGAGGTCACGCTGAGACCACTCGTCGAAGCGGACGTCGACGCGCACAATGCCGGCGAGGACGAGGAGACCATGCGCTGGCTCTCCGGCGGCAAGGGAACGCGTGAGTCGACGAGGCGCCACTTCGCTGGTCTCGCCGCGAATGCGGCACGTGGCGAGGGCAAGCGCGGTTTCGGCATTGTCGTCGACGGGCGACTCGGTGGTTACGTCGACTGTGACCCGGCAGTTGACGACGGCCTCGACGCGGGTGAGGTCAACGTCTCGTATGCCGTCCATCCCTGGGCACGACGGCACGGTGTCGCGACTCGTGCCGTCACCTTGATGTGCGACTACCTGCGGGCCGAAGGCATCGGCACGCGTGCCGCCTTGCGGATCGAGCCGGAGAACGTAGCCTCCCTCGGCGTCGCCGACCGCACCGGTTTCCGGTTCGTCCGGGAGTTCACCTCGGCCACCGACACGCATCCGGACGGCACGCCCGTCACCTTCCGCCTCTACCTGCGCGATCTGTGATTGGGGGATCCGACCCGATGCATGCCGCTGACAACTATGTGCCCGCTGGTGCGACAGCTCTGGTCGGCCTGCGGTTCGAGCTGTTCGTCCAGGATGTCGCGACATCGGTCCGCTTCTATCGCTCGACCCTCGGCCTCCAACCTCCGCCGACGTGGTCAGGCGACGGGTACGTGTCACTGAGGTCCGGAGCGATCACCATTGGTGTCCAGCACCATGCGAAGCTGCCCGCCGGGCACCACTTCAGCCCCGACCGGCTCGCCGGACCCCGAGGCGTAGGGCTGGAGATGGTCGTCGAGGTCGACGATGTCGACCTTGCCTACGCGAACGCAGCGCCCCACGCCGAATCTTGTGGTGGCAGCGTCGAGCCACTTGCGGACCAGCCGTGGGGGCTGCGCGATTTCCGCCTCGTCGACCCGGACGGCTACTACCTGAGAGTCACGTCACTCCGGAGGTGGGGCGGGTGATGGGTCTTTCACCGCGTTGGTAGAGGGCCGGTGATGGCTTGCTGGAGGGCGTTGCCGAACGCGGCCTTGAACGCCGCGGCGGGGAGCGACGCGGCGGGTTGCAGCCGGTAGATGTACCGAGTCAGGATCATCCCGGCGATCAGGCACTCGACCATCGCGGAACGCTGTCGCCCTTCGGTGGTGTCTCCCAGAGCATGGCGGAGCGGCACTGTCTGTTGGGCTTCCAACTCGGTCTGCAACAGCTCGTAGCTGGCCTCGTGCGAAAGGGATGAGCGGACGAGTGCCAGCCAGGGGTCGTCGTCTGCCATCTGCTCCCAGCGGTCCATGTACGCCTGCGCGATGCGGAGGCCCATGCCCTCAGTGCTCCCTTGTAGCGCGGCCGGTGGAATGTGGAATCGGCCAACCGCTTCCATGAACAGCGACTCCTTGCCGCCGAAGTAGGTGACCACGAGCGCATGGTTGACGTCGGCCTCCTGCGCGATCGCGCGAATCGAAGTCTGTGCGTAGCCATGCCTGGCAAACAACCGCCGTGCTGCAGCGAGCACATCGGCGCGTCGTCCTTCCGGGTCGTGGCTCGGAGGGCGGCGCTGTGGGGATGGTTGGGACGTGCTCACCTCACCAAGTCTAACCATGTGGTTAAGATGTGTCCCACACATATCTAACCGTATGGTTATTTTCTACTGCGGGCCGATGACCACTCGCTCTCGTTTGCCCGCCCCGAGAGGAAGTCCTGATGCGTCCAGCCACATACACGATTGCCGCTCTCGCGCATGGACAGACCCGGTGATGGGAGTCGCTGCGACCCAACCGAGCGGGCGTCTGAGCGAGTGCGGGCGGCGTCGGTTGACGTTGCTGGCGATGTGCGTAGCGACCTTCATGATCCAGCTCGACGTGACAATCGTGAACGTTGCGCTTCCCTCGATCCAGGCCAGTCTGCGCACCACGCCCGGCGGTCTGGAGTGGGTTATCAGCGCCTACGCGCCGGCGCGATCGGTACCTGGGCCGCGATCGGCGGCACTGGCTTCGGCGTCGGACCCGTCGTCGGCGGCGTCCTGCTCACCTTCTTCGGCTGGTCCTCGGTGTTCTGGGCGAACATCCCATTCGCCGCGGTCGCGATCACGCTCACCCTCATCGCTGTTCCCGAGTCACGTAACCCCTCATCGCGTCGTCTCGACCTACTCGGCGTCGCGTTCAGTGCTCTTGGGCTGGTCGGGCTCACTCTCGGGCTGATCGAGGCGTCCTCGCACCCGTGGACTTCCATTGCGGTGCTCGGACCGCTCCTGGTCGGCGCTGCGCTGTTGGTCTGCTTCGTGCATTGGGAGCGGCGGACAGCCGAACCGATGATCCCCCCTGCCCTGCTCGCCGCGCGCAGCTTCGTCAGCGCCTCGGGCGTATATCTCGTGAGCTATGCCGCGTTCGGCGCGTTCATGTACTACCTCACCCTGCTCTATCAGGACGTCAACGGCTGGTCGCCACTCAAGACCGGGCTGTCGTGGCTGTTCATGAACGTCCCGTTCCTCCTCATGGCCCAGCTCACCGGTCGTATCGACCGCCGGCACCCACCCGCGAGAGTGGTCAGCACCGGGTGCCTCGTCGCCGCCATTGGCATCTTCGTCCTCAGCCGGGCCGACGCGACCAGCCCATTTGTACACACCGCCCTCGGCTATGTCCTTGCTGGAATCGGATTCGGGACCATCGTGCCCGGCGTCACCCATATCGCCATGCGCGATGTGCCTGCTGGCGTCTCCGGCGCGGGGTCCGGGGTCGTCAACGCGTCTCGCCAACTCGGCACCTCCATCGGTCTGGCCGTGCTCGGCAGCATCGGCGTCACCGCATCAACCTCCCACTGGCACAACGCGATCCACCGGCTTCCTGCCTCCGCTCACGTCGCCGCGTCCGCCCAAACGCAGAACGTCGCCGGAGCACACATCAGCGCCGTCACCCACGCCCTTGGCCCTGCCTACCGACACACCGCCATCCAGTCGTTCGTCCAGGGATTCCACCTCGCCCTCGGCATCGCTGCCGCCTTGGTGCTCGCCGCCGCGATCACCGCACTACTCGGATTCCGCAAGCCAGCCACGGCATCCGACGTCCTGATTCCCTGAACTGTCCACGATGTCCTCAGGCATCGCAGTCACCGCTTTGGTGATCAGAATGTCGGGATTGTGTCATTCGTTGTATCGCCTGTCACAGTCCGGACAGACCGGGCTGTGAGTCCCGGATTTGTCCTCGGTAAGACGGGCGCTACCCAAGCCCGGCACCCGGCCGTAGCCACCTGCCCGCGGCCGCCGACGGATCCAGCCAGGCATGGGATCGTTGACGGCACAACCGCATCCGCGCCAGCCACCCCGGAGGTCACCGTGCCCGTCCCGCTCTTCCCCGCGTCCGCAGCCTGGTCGGACGCCGGCCGGTTGTCCGTCGGCGGCGTCGACTTGCACGACCTCGCGAGCGAATTCGGCACTCCGGCATACGTTTTCGACGTTGCCGAGTTCCGCAACAGGGCGGCGCAGCTGGTCGACGGGCTCACCGCCCGCTGGCCGAACTCCCAGGTGCTCTTCGCCTCCAAGGCGCTCCCCACCGTGGCCACCTACGCGCTCGCAGCGCACTGCGGGCTCGGCATCGACGTCTCCGGGCAGGGCGAGATCGTCATGGCCCTCGCCGCCGGCGTCGACCCGAAACTGCTGTATTTCCACGGCAATGCGAAGACCACCGAGGAACTCACCTTCGCCGTGCGGTCGGGGGTCGGCACCATCGTGATCGACAACGCGGACGAACTCGACCGCCTGCTCGCCATACCTGCGCCAGGTCAGCATGTGCTGATCCGGGTCATCCCCGGAGTCGCGCCCGAGACGCACCCGTCGCAGTCGACGGGCGGGTCGGACTCGAAGTTCGGCGTCCCCTACGACCAGGCTCACGCGATGACCGAGAAAATCCGTTCTAGCGAAATGGTTTTCGACGGCGTGCACCTGCACATCGGCTCGCAGATCCTCCACGCCGCACCCTTCGGCGAGGCCGTCCGGCAACTCGCCGAGTTCCCCGGCTGCGCGGTGTATGACGTGGGCGGTGGCCTCGGCGTGCCCTACACGTATGCCGAGCAACCGCCCTCGATCGACGCCTACCTCGACGCGATCGTCACAGCGGCACGCGACACGCTCCCCGCGGACGCGAAGCTGATCATTGAACCCGGGCGCTCCCTCGTCGCCATCGCCGGCCTGACGCTCTACACGGTTGTCAGCGTCAAGCGCACCGGCCGCACGTTCGTCGCGGTCGACGGCGGGATGGCTGACAACCTCGACCCGGCGCTGACGCAGCAGCGCTACGAGGCGGTCATCGCGCAGGACCGGCCGGACGCCCCGCTCGTGCAGTGCGACCTGGTCGGCCGGCAGTGCGAGTCCGGCGACAAGCTGATCGGTGACCTCGAACTCGCCGGCCCGCAGATCGGCGATCTCGTCGCGATGCCGGTCACCGGCGCCTATGCCTACACCCTGGCCAACAACTACAACGGCGCACGCAAGGCGCCGGTCGTGTTCGTCGAGGACGGCACGACACAACTCGTCGTCCGCCGCGAGACGTATGACGACCTGCTGTCCACCCAACTCGGCTGGCGGCCGTAGCGACGGTCAGGCGGACGCTTCGAGCTCCTCGACATCGTTATCGGACAACGTGATCGAGGTGGCCGCAATGTTCTCCTCGAGGTGGCTCAGCGACGACGTCCCCGGGATGAGCAAGACGTTGCCGGAGTGCTGCAGCAGCCACGCCAGGCCCACCTGTGCGGCCGTCGCTCCGAGCCGCTCGGCCACCTGCTGCACGGCGGCCGACTCGGTGACCTTGGGCATGCCGGGGAACGCCGAGCCGAGCGGGAAGAACGGCACGTAGGCGACGCCGCGGTCGGCGCACAACCGCAGGGTTGCCTCGTCGTCGCGGTGTAGCAGGTTGTAGGCGTTCTGCACGCAGACGGCACCCGCGTCAACGGCCGTGCGCGCCTGGTCCGCCGACACATTGCTCACCCCGAAGGCTTCGAGGCGGCCGTCGGCGACCAGCTGCTGCATCGTGTCAAGCTGCTCCTCCAGCGGGCAATAGTCGGCGTCCGTGCACTCCTCGCGCGGCATTACTCTCAGGTTGACCACCGGGATGCGGTCGAGCCCGAGCGACCGCAGATTCTGGGTGACCTGTTCGGTCAGCTGATCGGGGTGCTGGGCAGGCAGCCACGCCCCCGACTCGTCGCGACGGGCACCGATCTTGGAGACCAGCACGAGGTCCTCGGCATACGGGTGCAGCGCCTCGCGGATCAGCTCGTTGGCGACGTCGGGGCCGTAAAACTGAGCAGTGTCAATGTGATTCACGACCAACTCGACTGCTCGCCGCAGCACGGCCAGCGCCTCGTCGCGATCCCGTGGCGGCCCCATCACGCCCGGCCCGGGAAGCTGCATCGCACCGAAGCCCACGCGGTGCACGGAGTGACCTGCCAGGGTGGAGCTCTCGTTCGTCATACCCCTAGCTCAGCACATCCGGTCCGACACCACTTCGCTGGAGACTGTTGTGATCTGGGCCACGTTCTGCCATAGTGACGGTTAATCGATTAAACAACGAGGAGATCGCATGGTTGTCCGGCTGCGTGACGTCGCCGCGGCGGCGGGTGTCAGCGACGCGACCGTCTCGCTGGCGCTTGCCGGCAACCCGCGCATCTCCACCGCGACCAGCGCGCGGGTGATTGCCGCCGCGAACCAGCTCGGCTACCGGCCGAACTCCGCCGCGAGAGCACTGCGGACCGAGTCGACCAAGAGTCTCGGCCTGATCGTCAGTGATGTCGCCAACCCGTTCTTCGCCGAACTCGCCGGGACGATCGAGCGCCAGGCAGCCCATGAGGGATACTCACTGATCCTCTGCAATTCGGACGAGGACGTCGCGCGCCAGGACGACTACCTGCTCAATTTGCTCGCCGGGAGCCAGGTCGACGGGGTGCTCCTTGTCCCGACTGCGTCCACAACTCCGGGCTTGCGTGCCCTCGCCGCCTCGGGCGCCAAGATCGTGCTGCTGGACCGGCCGATCACCGTGTCCGGCACGGGTGCGGTGGCCGAGAGCCTGCGCACCGTGCCGATCGTCAGTTCCGATCCGCGGCAAGCGCTGGCGGACGCGGCCGAACTCCTTGCCCGGCTCGGCCATCGGCGGGTCGGCGTGGTCGCGCCGCCACTGGCCACCCCACTGGGGCGAGACCGCCGCGGACAGATCCGGGACGCGCTCGTCTCGGCCGGATTCCGCAGCCGGGACATTGTCGTCGAGGAAGGCGACTTCCGGCAGGAGAGCGGCTACCGCGCCGCCGAAGCACTTCTTGCCTCGGGAAACCCGACAGTGATCATCGCCGCAGACGGACCCATGGGGGTTGGTGCGCTGAAAGCGTTGCGCGCGCACGGCATCCGGGTGCCGCACGACATGTCGGTGATCTGTTTCGACGACGCACCGTGGTTCGACCTCTTCGACCCGCCGCTGAGCGCTATCGCGCAGCCGATTGAAGAACTCGCCAGGGCAGCTATCGCGGCTGTCCTCGCTCAGCGAGAAGGCAATCCAGTGCTCGCGGCACACCCGCCGTGCACCTTCATCAGCCGCTCATCCTGCGGCGTGCCCGCCGGATAACACCCCCAGCACGTGCCCCTGCCGGGGCACATCCAGAAGTAACCATCCACCAACACACCCATGGAGAGATGCAATGAGAACACACGTCAGGACGGCTGCCACCGCCATAGTCATCGGCGGGCTCACCCTCACCGGCGTCACCGCCTGCGGCCGCGGTGGCTCTAGCGGAAGCAACGCGAGCAGCGGCACCCACGGTAGTAAATCGTCTAACCAGGGGTCGAAGGCCAAGATCGCGATCGTGACCCGTGACTTCTCCAACCCCTACTGGGCCGCGTTGCGCGATGGCGCCGTCGCCGAGGGCAAGGCGCAGGGGGTGACCGTCACCGTCAAGGCAGGTGCGAACGAAACGGACTCCCAAGGCGAGAACGCCCAGATCCAGACTCTTGCAGGACAGGACTACAACTGCTTCGGCGTTGTGCCGGTCAACGCGACGAACGTCATCACTCCGCTCGTTCCGGTCGCGCGCAAGAAGATCCCGATCCTCGACCTGGACACCCAGATCGACCCGGAGGCGTCGAAGAAGGCCGGCGTGTCCTACGCGTCGTTCATCGGGTCCGACAACCTGTCCGCCGGCGAGCAAGCCGGGCAGGAACTGCTCAAAGCGATGGGCGGTAAGGGAGACGTCGCCGTCCTCCAGGGCATCGCCGGCGAACAGAACGGCATCAACCGGCTGAACGGCTTCAAGAAGGTGACCGCCGGGAAGCTCACCATCGTGGCCGCTCAGCCAGCAAACTACGACCAGAACCTCGGGCTCACGGTGACCACCTCGATCCTGCAGGCACACCCGAACATCACCGGGATCTTCTCCGCCAACGACACGATGGCGCTGGGTGCCGCCCAGGCGGTCAAAAACGCCGGCAAAGAGGGCAAGATCAAGATCGTCTCGGTCGACGGCATCCAGGCAATGCTGTCGTCCATCAAGGCCGGCAAAAACACCGGCACGATGACCCAGTACCCGTATGTCGAGGGTCAGATGGCCGTTCAGGCGTGCATCGACAAGGTTGCCGGCAAGTCGATCCCGAGCCGGGTCGTCGCTCCCATCGCCTTCATCAACGCTGCGAACGTCGACAAGGCGATCAGCAACTTCCCCAAGCCGTTCACGCCGTTCGACGACCCGTTCGGCACCCCGAAGTCGAGTAGCAAGTGAGTATCTCCGAGCCCCAAGTCGCCGCGGACGCTGACCTTCCGGCGCGTCCGCGGCGCAACATGGGCGAGGCGGTCGCCCGCTATGCCGCCCCGATCGCCCTGGTGGCGCTCTTCGTCGTCTTCTTCATCGCGACGCCGAAGTTCCTGACCACAAGCAACATGACCGCGTTGTTCGTGTCGGCCGCGATCCTTGTCGTGATGTCCATGGGTCAGCAACTCGTCATCACGGTGGCCGGCATCGACCTGTCCGTCGGCTCCAACCTGCCGTGGGCCGCGACGGTCATCGGCTGGACCTGGACACACGGCTGGGGCACCCCGGCGGCGATCGCCGCCGGCATCCTCGCGGGCCTGGTTGTCGGCCTGGTCAACGGCCTGCTGGTCGCTCGGCTGAAGATGGCCGACTTCATCGTGACCCTGGGGTCACTGTCGGTGGTCAGCGGCCTGACCCTGCTGCTCACCGGCGGCAATCAGACCGCGGTTTCGTCCGGCTTCCTGCAAGGCCTGGCGCTCAACGGGATCGGACCGATCCGGTGGTTCTGGCTGGTCGCGGTGGTCGTCGCGGCGATCGCGGCATACCTGCTCTTCTGGACGCGCACCGGCACGTACCTGCTGAGCACAGGTGGCAACCTGGAGGCGGCACGCGACGTCGGCATCCCGGTCAACCGGGTCCGGTTGCTCGCGTATGCCGGCTCCGGCCTCGCCTGCGGTATCGCCGGCGTGCTCTTCGTCTCCAACAATGGCGGCTCCGACCCCACCATGCAGACCAACCTGCTGCTGAGCTCCATCGCAGCGGTCGTCCTCGGCGGGTCGAGTCTGAGTGGCGGTCGCGCGTCCATTCTCGGCACAGCGGCCGGGGCCGTGCTCCTGCAGACGCTACTCAACGGATTCACGCTGCTGGATATCTCGCAGTACTACCAGCCGATCGCGGTCGGTGTCGTGGTGCTCGGCGCAGCCTTCATCTCCCGCTTCCAGAGATAGGACCACGGCATGAACACCGATGTGGATCTGACCAAACCGGTCGCCCAGGACGTCCTGCTCGAGGCTCGCGGGCTGAGCAAGTCGTTCGACGCCGTCCAGGCGCTGCGCCACGCGGACCTGGTGCTTGAGCGCGGGAAGGTGACTGCCTTGCTGGGCGACAACGGCGCGGGCAAGTCGACCCTGGTGCGCTGCCTGACCGGCGTGCATCCGCCGGACACCGGCACCATCGCCATCAACGGCAAGGCCGTGCATTTCGCGACACCGGACGAGAGCAGGCGTGCTGGCATCGAGACCGTCTACCAGACTTTGTCGTTGATCGACGATCTCCCGGTCTGGCAGAACCTCTTCTTGCGGCGCGAGCTCACCCGCGGCGCCGGCCCGCTGCGGATCCTGGACAAGAAGGCGATGCGTACCCAGGCCAAGGAGATCCTGACCGAACTGGACGTCAACATTCCCAGCGTGGCGAGCACGGTCCGGCGGATGTCGGGTGGCCAGCGGCAGAGCATCGCCATTGCCCGGGCCGCACACTGGGGCAAGCAGCTCGTGGTCATGGATGAGCCGACCGCAGCCCTCGGTGTACGGGAGACCGCAGCCGTGGAGTCACTGGTCCGCAGGTTGCGGGACCGAGGTGTCACGGTGTTGCTGATCAGCCACGACATGTCACAGGTGAAGCGGATCGCGGATGTCGCCGTGGTCCTGCGCCGTGGCACGACGGTCGCGCGTCGTGAGGTGGACTCGGTGACCCCCGACGACCTGGTCGCTCTCATCACCGGTGCCCAACCGGGAGACGCAGGTGAGTGATCGCGTCGTCGTCATCGGCTCGGTCAACATCGACCATACGGTGGAAGTGGCCCGGTTTCCGCACCCCGGCGAGACATTGCTCGCATCGTCACTGACCAGTTCGGTCGGCGGGAAGGGCGCGAACCAGGCAGCCGCCGCCGCCCGCTCGGGCGCATCCGTCCTGATGGTCGCCGCCGTCGGGAACGACGCCGAGGGCGCGCAAGCGCTCGCGACCCTTGCGAGTGCTGGCGTCGACACCAGCGGAGTCCACCGCGTAGCCGACGCTCGCACGGGGAGCGCGTGGATCACGGTAGCTGCATCGGACAACACGATCCTGGTTGCCCCTGGGGCCAATTACCAATGGTCCCAGGGACTTCCATCGCTGAGACAGTCAGACGTCGTGCTGTGCCAGCTGGAGATCCCGGTGCCTCTGGTGGAGTCGGCCGCGGTGGCGGCCCGCGGCCGGTTCGTCCTCAACGCGGCGCCGTCCGTCAGGCTGGACGACGATCTGCTACGCCGCTGCGGCGTGCTGATCGTCAACGAGCACGAACTCGCCGAGTCTGCAGGGCTGCCCGACGTCGACGCAGCAGACACGCAGAGAGTGATCGCGGCCAGTAGGTCGCTGATTGCGCGCGGCACCAGTGCGGTGGTCACGACCCTCGGTGGCCGTGGTGCCATCTTGTGCACCACAACCACAACACTGATGGCCGCGACCCCGCCGACGCCCGAAGTCGTCGACAGCACAGGGGCCGGCGACGCGTTCTGCGGTGTCTTCGCCGCGCGACTGGCTGCTGGTGATTCGCTGGGCACGGCACTGCGGTATGCCGTGACGGCCGGGTCGCTCGCCGTCCGGCACCCGACCGCACAGGGTGGCTATGAGTCGTTCGCGCGTCTGCCGGACCTCGTCGACCAGACACCATCGATCATTGAGGAGCCACGTCCGTGATCAGCAAGGGAATCATTCACGCAGAGTTGGCGCGGCAGCTGAGCGGCTTGCGGCATACCGAACAATTCGTCGTGTGCGACAGTGGCCTGCCACTGGGCGACCTTCCGACGGTCGACCTCGGATATCGTTATGGCGCAGCCGGTTTCATCGATGTCGTGCAGGTAGTGCTGCCCGAACTCACGCTTGAGGCGAGCTGGATCTCCCGCGAGATGCTGGAGACCAATCGCCCGTGTCTGGATGCACTGACCACCCTTGGCCTCACCCCCGAACCGATCGACCACGACGCCTTCAAGCGGCGGGCACTGGCGGCGAAATTCGCGATCCGCACGGGCGAGGCGACCTTCTACGCAAACGTCATCTGCCAAGCGGGGGTGCCGTTCGCCCGATAGCGAGCCGCGCAGGCTCATGCAGCGGTTCGTCATACAGTGGCAGACCCGACGTCGAAGGAGCCGGAAATGTCCTGTGTCACGTTCCTGACCGCCGCCCAGCGGGCGGCGCTGCGCGACCTCGGCGAGGAGCAGCTGACCCCGGACGAGATCACGGCGCTGCACCCGAGTCCGCCTGCGACGGAAGGAAAATTGCGGCGCGTGCGGCTGCTCGCCCGCAGTTCGGACCCGGCCATCCGGCAGAGCGCAGCGCTCAACCAGCACTGCCCGCTCGACGTGCTCCAACTGCTCGCGGACGACTCCGACCCGACGGTGCGCCGATGCGTCGCGCGCCAGCCGGCGACGCCGGAAGCACTGTTATGGCAGCTCGCGTCCGACCCGACGTCCGACGTGCGCGCCTGGGTCGCCGCACACCCGGCCGTCACCCCGGAGCTGCTCGACCGGCTCGACTCCGACCCGGAACCCGCGGTGCGCCGGGTCGTAGCCTGGTCCCGCGCCTGGCACCGGCCGGCGTGACCGGCTCAGTCGGTCGGTGGCAAGCGCAGTGAGTCGTCGCCCGATCCGAACTTGTCGCGCAGGAACATGTCGTTGACCTGCATCTGCTGCTCGCCGCGCTCGGCGGTACGCCGCTGGACCTCCCGGGTCGCCTCCAGCAGCGTGGTGAGGTTCGCGACCAGCACGGCGGCCAGCGAACGCCCGTCGGGCAACGCGGCCTTCTCTGCGCCGGGCACGGACACGTAGCTCTCGACAACAGCGAGCGTGTGCTCGTCACGAATCTGCTCCACCTCGTAGACGTCCCGCACCGCAGCGCTGTCGTGCGCCAAGAACTGCAACGTCAGCGTGGTCTCCGTGTCGAGCGCGCGCACCAGCGCCCGCGCGTCGTCCGGGATCCGGGCCGTGCGCGCCAGTCGCCCGAGCGCGCTTTCCTGGCCCTGCGGCAGCAGCTCGGAGAACGGCTTCGGCACCGAAGGCCCATACTCCGGCGGCGCCGGCATAAGGTCTCGCTGCTTGCGGCCGAACATCAGTTGTCGAGGCTGAGGGTCAGGTTGGGTTCCGGCATACCGCTCTCCGGCGAGCTGATGACGCCGGTGCCGAGCGCGAGGAACTCCGAAGCGTGCTCGCCCCAGATGTGCGCACTGACTTCGGTGCGCACACCGACGATGCCGTCGGCGCCGAAGCGGTTCGCCTCGTTCTCCATCCGCGTCATCGCCAATTCCCTTGCGGTGTATGCCGCTTCGGTGAACTGCGGCATCTCCATGTTGCGTCCGACCATCTTCATGCTCTGCCGGATCCCTTGGTGCGCAACGTGATACACGCAGGCACCGAAGACGAAGGCACGCGGGAAGTGCCCGGCACGGACCAGAGTGTAGAAGTCCTGACCGGACAGGTCGGAGGTGAACGGTCCGCCGTCCTGCAGCTTGTAGGACGGGTTCGGCTGCCGTGCCCGTATGGCGGTGCCCTGCGCGATGAACTCCAGCTCGCCTTCCTGCCAGGCGTACCGCTGAATCTGCAGCTTGACCCCGACGATCCCGTCGGCACCGAGCGCGTGCGCCTCGCTGCGCATCCGCTCCACCGCGAGCGACCGCGCGTGGTACATCGCGGAGGACAGCACCTCCAGCTCCATCGACTGTCCCCAGCGCTGCGCCTGGAAACCGATGTGATAAATCGACGTGCCCATCACGTAGCCGACGGCATCGAACCCCAGCTTGTGTACGAGCAGGAACTCACTGACCGACAGATCGGAGGTGAACGCCGACTTGTCCTGCTGCTCCAGGGCAGCCAGCCGCCGTACGCGCTCCATCGCAGCCGGGGGTATGCCGCCGCCGACGCTCTCCTGCGGCGCGGGCCCCGCCGCGGGGGGCGGTGCCATCTGCTGCTGTGGTTGCTGCTGGTCGTTGTCCTTCTTGCCGAACGCCATGCCCGCCCCTTCGCCGAATCCGAGAATGGCAGCTTGCGTCCCGAGGCTGGGAAGTCCCTGCATGCCAGCGGAGCACCATGCGCACGGGATACGGTGCGGCCATGACCGATGTGCCCACCGGCGACCTCTCGGAGGCGCCGATTCTCAGCGGTGAAGCTGCCGAGGTGGTGCGCCGGCGGGTCCGGCTGCTGGTCGAGATCACCTCCCACGACGGGAAGTTCCGTGACGGGCTGCAGCAGGCCGGCCGCCGGCTGACCCGACCGGAGGCGACGATCATCGCCGACCTGGAACGACATGGCCTCGATGTGACCCAGCTGCGCGAAATCCTTTGGGGCGGACACGTTCTCGTCGACGACCCCGCTCTCTACACGCGCTGGCGCTTCCCGAAAACGATCGAGCGACTGTCCAGTCACCATCCCGACATCGACAAGAAGCTCTACCCGGACCTGGGCATGAAAGGGCCGCTGGTACGCGAGAAGCTCCACGGCCGGACCGCGACCGGCACCTGGGTGCAACTGGAAAAGACGCCGACAGCCATGGGGCCGGGATTTCACCTGCCGACGACGACGGACGTGCGGCACCTGTGCGACTACGTCGTCTACCGGTTCACCAAGAGCAACGTCGGACCGTGGGGCCTGTCCAAACAAACCGAACGGCGGCCGGTCTACCTGTCACCCGCCCTGTCGGCCGCAGTGCCGGTGGCCGAGGCCGCGGAGCACGAACTTGTCACCGCACTGAACGACATCGAGCACCACGCCGACGCGACGTCCATCTCGCCCGACCTGGCGACACGATTTCCGCCACCACATCGCGCCGACTCCCTCGCCGAACTCGTCCTGCACCCCGACGGCCGCAACGGACGAGGGCTCTTCGGCTCCTCGGAGGTCTACGCCAGTGCGGCACCGTCCGACGCGGCGCGGGCCGTGATCGACAAGATGTCCACCGTCACACCGCACTGGGCTCTTCCGGAGCCGGGCGAGACGACCACCGAAGTGGTGCACGTCGGCGATCGTGAGATCCGCCTCGCCGTACGCCGTACCGTGATCGACGAGACCGAGGAAAACGCATGAGACAGCAACCCAAAGGGCCTGGCGTCCCTACGGATTCGATGACTGCCCTGGTGCATCTCGTCGACACCGGCGCGGTGCCGCTCGGCGGCTACACGATCTCCGAGGTCGACGCGGTCGGTGGCATCGGGCATCTGATGGAACAGAAGCCGGACCCGGCGCTCGTCGCGGAGGCCGTGCGCTCCCTCGCGGCGCGCAACCTGATCACCACCGATGCCGGATCCGAACACCTGCAGATCCGCGGCGATCTCGGCATCGTGACGACGTTCCAGCAACGCTCTCGGGTGGTGCTGGACGCGCGCGTGACCGGGTCCGAGCCGGACCATCCGTGGCGCTTCGTCCTCATGCCGCAACCGGAAGGGGTCACGCTGGAAGTGCTGATCGATGCACTCGGCATCCATTTCTACTCGTTGCGCAAGACCACCGACGCGCTCGAACGCCTCTGGAAACGCTTGCCGTCCGGCGAACGCGGCAACGCCGACGCCGATGCCGACTCAGTGCTCGCAGCGAGCCCGCAGACCGCCCTGGTCAGCGTCAGCAGGTGGTCCGACGAGAGCATCCGGAACACGTATGACGTGGTGCTCGCCCAGGACGGCGACCGGTGCCATGTCTTCGTCCGCTCGACCGACGATCCGGCTCAGCTCGTCGCCTCACCGATGGGCAGCGACGAGTGGCGCGGCGTGCTCAAGACCCTGGTCAAGGTCGGGCCGGATCACACCGCGAACGGACAGTAATTGTCGCGAGAGCCCGCGGCTCACCACAACTGCTGACCTCTCGCCGAAACGGCGTGGCTAGGCAGGACCGTGATCGTCGGGGACGAGGAACGCAAGTCCTGACAGCACTGTCACCGGGCCACCGTCCAGGGTGGCGAGTCTGGCGTCGTCGTGCGCACCGGCGAGCGCAGCCAGGTACGCATCCGCGACCTGTCGATGCCCGCGAACGTGAGCGAGGTCGCAGTCGGCATACGATAAGGAGTCCGGCCAGAATTGGTAGCCAGCCCGCTGCCGGACAAGCCGCACGGTCTCCAGTGCCTCGGTCACGCCCACGCCGAGGCGGACCGCGAAGCGCACCCTCGACGATGGAGCAGACCGCGAAGCTGCCGACGTTCGCCGCCCATCGCGTAACCCGCTCGTGGTGAACGTGTTCACGTGCCGTCAGCGCGATCAGCACATTCGAGTCGAGCAGGTATGTCGTCACATGTCATCCAGGGCGCTCGCGACGTCCTCGTCCGTGATCCGCTGTCCGAGTGACAGGACGGGAAACCCCGACCGGGAGTCGACTTCGATGCTGACCGGCTCGTCGAGTTCGCTGAGCCCCCGAATCGTCAGCTCCGCGATCGTCGCGGACAGTGACTGCCCGCGGGCCACCGCCAACTGCTCGGCTCGGCGACGGACCGCAGGAGGGAGATCGACCGTGGTGCGCATCTCTGCATCATTGCTGCATCACCGCTGCATCACACGTACCATCACGGGAGAACGGCTCCGGTCGGATCGAGCCACAGGCACCGCTGAGCCTGCTCCCGTACGCTCACCCGATGGCACAGAGTGCGGCCCACCGCGGACTCGTCGTCGTCGCCGAGGACGAAGCCGCGATCGCCGACATCATCAGACGGCACCTCGAACGCGACGGGTATGCTGTGCATCTCGAATCCTCAGGCACCGCAGTCGAAGACGCTGTGGTGCGGCTCTCCCCTGCCGCGCTCATCCTCGACATCGGACTGCCCGGCCGGGATGGCATCGAGATCTGCCGCCGGCTGCGCGCCGCCGGCAACTGGGTGCCGATCGTATTCCTCTCGGCGCGTGGCGAGGAGGTCGACCGGATCGTCGGGATCGAGCTCGGTGCCGACGACTACCTGGCCAAGCCGTTCTCGCCACGTGAACTGGTCGCGCGGCTCGGCGGCCTGCTGCGCCGGTCCAATCGCCCCGAGCCACAGCCGGACACGACGCTCACCCTCGGTGCGGTGCGCATCGACACCGCGACCAGGCGCACGTACCTTGCGGGTCAGCACATCGACCTGACAGCAACGGAATTCGACCTCCTCGCGTTCCTTGCCAAGCACCCCGGACAGGTCTTCAGCCGCGCACAGCTGCTCGATCACGTCTGGGGCTATGCGAACGACCCGGGAAGCCGCACCGTCGACGTCCACATCGCACAGTTGCGCGCGAAACTCGGATCCGTTGCGGTGCTGCGAACCGTCCGCGGCGTCGGATACGCAGCCGAGCCGGGCGACCGATGACGCCCCGGGCGCGACGACGGTGGCCGCTCTACCGGCAGCTGCTCGTCCTCGCCGCGACGATCGGCGCGATCACCGCCGCGCTCGCCGGGCTGCTCACCGCCGGTCTCGTGCGCGCCGCCGACCAGGACCGCGCCCGGCAGTCGTTCTCTCGGCTCGCCGATGCGGCCGCAGCCGGCTCCAACCTGGGTGACAACGCGCAAGCCAGTCAGCGCCGCTCGGTGCGGACTCTCGCCGCACTACACGTGCAGGTAATCACCATCACCCAAACCGGTGTGCTGCAAGCACATTCGCATCCTCTCGCCAGAGTGGTCACGCCTGCTGACATACGCGCCCTGCTGGACGGGCGCCCGATCAGCACGACCCGCGAGTCGGGCGACGCCACGGTGCTGGTGCAGGGACGACCCACCCGGGCCGGCGCCATCGTGCTGCTGCAGCGGCAGCGCGACGCGATCGGTGCGGTGACCGGCGTCGTATGGCGAGCGGTCATCGCCTTCGCGATCGCACTGGCAGTTGCAGCGCTGCTGGCGGCAGTGGTCGCCCGCTGGATGGCGGGACCCTTACGACGCACGGCACAGGCCGCGCACGCGCTGGCGAGGGGTGAGCGGGCCGTGACCATCGAGCCATCCGGACCGGCTGAGATTGCCGAGATCGGCGACGCGGTCGAGACACTCGCTGCGTCACTCGCCGAGACGGAGGGCCGGCAGCGCGAGTTCTTGCTGGCGGTGTCGCACGACCTGCGCACTCCGCTCACGACGCTGCGCGGTTATGCCGAGTCACTGGCCGACGGGGTGATCCCGGCCGGCGAGGTTCCTGCGATCGGCGCCACCATGTTGTCCGAGTCCGAGCGGCTCACCCGCCTGGTCAACGACCTGCTGGACCTCGGCCGGGCCGACTCCGGCGAGCTGCGGGTCGAGCTGGAACCGACCGACCTGACCCAGGTGGTGCTCGCCACCGGCTCGGTATGGCGAAATGCGTGCGAACTCAAGGGATTACGGTTGGAGGTCGATGCAAACCCGGGGATCGGCGCGCACACGGATGCAGCGCGGGTGCGGCAGGTGCTGGACAACCTGCTGGACAACGCCGTACGCGTGGCACCGCCGGGCGCCCCGATCGTCCTTGCCCTGCGGTTGGAGGGGCCGGAGGCGGTGCTGGAGGTGCGCGACGGTGGGCCTGGTCTGACCGACGACGACCTCGCCGTGGTGTTCCGCAGGGGCGTGCTGCATGACCGCTACCGCCATACCCGGCCGGTGGGCACCGGGTTGGGTCTGGCCATCGTGCACGGAGTCATCGTCGCTCTGGGCGGGCGCATCGAGGCAGGACACGCGCCGGAAGGCGGAGTGGCTTTCGCCATCCGCCTTCCGGTCAGCTGATCCCCCGATCGTCAGTCAGGACGCAGTGCTCGCGCTGCCCGCATTGTCCGCGATCCGCCAGCGGATGACGTTCGCGGTGGGGTTGGTCGGCTTGCCCGTGCCGATGACGAGCACGCGCAGACCGAGCTTGACCGCCGACGCGGACGACGCCACGGCCTTGCCCTTCTCGGCTTCGCGCACCTTGGTCTTGCTGTCGATGCGGTAGGTCTGGGTGAAGCCGTCCTTGGCCCGCACCGTCACCGACGTGCCGGAGATCCGGACCACGGACCCGCGGATGCTGTCGTGGGTGACGAACTTCGTCTTGTCGCCCTTGCCGTGCGCGCTCACCCAGGTGGCGTGCAGTGCGCGGTCGAGCCAGAAGCGATGGTGGTGCTTGCCCTTCGCCTTCGCAGTCGAGGTGACATGCGCAACCGTCGCGACGGCCGGCGCACTGTCCGACGTACCGGTCGCGGCGTATGCCGTGGCACCTCCGCCCAGTAGCGCCGCTGCCGACACGACGCCGGCCGGAATGATAAGTCGCTTGTTCATCGGTCTCTCCTTGGCATCTGGTGGGCCAGCTGGCCCACTTCCGAACACGAACCAGCCTGCGGGTCCTACGTTCGGGAGATGCGCGGCGAATGTTCGGGTTCGGTAAGGATTCCCGGGACTTCAGCTTCGCTACAGGTGCCTGAAGGCTCCGCCGTCGTCCTCGGCGACGAGCACCATGAAGTCCACGACCAGTTGCGCCGTGCGGCCCTGCGCGTCGAGGCCCCAGTAAATCGGGTAGCCGCCGTCGCCGAATCCGGAGTCGCAGGCAACGCCGGTGTCGCCGTTGCCGAGCGGGAACTCCAGCACCCTGGGATACGGGGTTGCGGTGAAGCGGTCGTATGCCGCAGCCTTCGCGCGCCGGGTCATCGTCGCGTAGCCGGCGTAGTCGACGATGCAGACGCAGCCCGCGTCGACACCGACCACGTGCCCGCTGCCCGGCAGCGAGGCCGGCCGCCACGCAACCGGCGGCTCCTCGCTGAAGCGCACGCGCACGGCAGCGTTGCACTCGAACGCGGTGACCCGCTCGACCGGGTAGGCACCCGGTCGGACCGTGCGCGCGAGTGGGCGGGCGTTGTCGTTGTCATAGCCGAAATCCACGACCGACAGCACTCCCGTGGCGCTGACCAGGGCGCCGACACGTTCCACCTGCGCCCGGGTTGTCTGACCGTCCAGGTCGGCGTCGCGATCGGTGAAGTTGCGCGTCTCGTCCAGGTGCGTCTCCTTCTGCGGCAACTCGGCCAGTGGTGCGTCCGCGGCGCACTCCCGCAACCGGGCGTCCACGGTCGCCCGGTCCTCGAACGGCTGTGTGGGCTCCCCGAAGTATTCGCTGATCGCCGAGATCCGCCAGTCCGGGCCCTGGGCGTGCAGCGTGTACTCGCGGAACTTCGTGAGCGGGGACGTGCGCTTGGTCAGCACCCGAGCGACGTCGTCCTGGACCTCCGACCGGACGAACTGCTCCACCTCCGGCCCGTACTCGGCCGGGTTGCTGAACGACCGCGCCAGGCGCACAGACGTCGGGTCCGTGAAGTGATTGCGGGTCGTCTGCGCCATCAGCTCGCCCCAGATCTCGAAGCGATCGCGGGTCTCGTCAGTGTCGCGCCGCCGATCAAACGCGGGCGCGGCGATCTCCCACTGTGTTTCGTACTCGACGATGAATCGGTGGACCCGGTTTTCGGGGGAACTGGCCGGCCGGCCGAGCTGCTTGGTCAACAGGGTGAACTCCAGATCGTCGCGACGCGGTATGCCGAAACGCTCGTCGCCATACGGGAACGGGGAGCGGGTGCCGGTGTCGTAGTAGCCGCGCCGCTCGTAGAAAGCGATCAGGTCGGTCCGCTGCCGCAGGACGGTCATCTCCATCCGGGTGCTGGACCACTGCCGCTCGGCATACCTCTCGGCATACGCCATCAACTGGCCGCCGATGCCTGCACCCTGCAACGTCGGCGAGACCGCGAACATGCCGAAATATGCTGCGCTGATGCGTTTTTCGAGCTGGCAGCAGGCAACGAGGGCGTCGTCGACGACCGCGACGAGCACCGCGCCGCGCGCGACCAGCTCGGCCACTTCCGTTGCGTCGGTTCGCTGACCGTCCAACAGGTCGGCCTCGGTCGTCCAGCCCGCACGACTGGACTGACCCCGGTATGCTGACTCGACCAGCCCCACGACGGCCGCCACGTCGGCGGCATTTGCAGTCCGGATCTCCGCCTGTTTGCTCACTGCCCCACTCCCCGTCCCGATGGTTCGCCGCCAGGATTCGCACCCGGGTCGGCGTTTACCGATTGTTGCAGCAACTGGTCCGACGCTTCGAAGCCGAGACGGCGGTAGAGCGGGACAGCCCGGCGGCCCGAACTCACCGTCACCCGAGTGGCACCGGTCGTCACTGCGTGAGCCGTCGCCGCTCGCACGAGTGCTGATCCGAGGCCTGCACCGCGAAACTGTGGCAGGACGAAAACGCTTTGGATATCCGCCGATCGACGCGATGCGTCCCCCGGCCGTGGCACGCGCGGGAGGAGCGCGAGCCACGCCATACCGACCAGCCCGTGATCGGCGACCCGAGCGACAAACGCGAGATGCGAATCGAAGTGGCTGGACCACCACGCGGCGAAATCATCGGCAAATGACTCCTCCGATTGGCGGCGGCGCTCATCCGCCGAGGCATGCAACCAGAGCAACCCGGCGACTGCTCGGCGATCGCCCGGTTGCGCGACACGGATCTCCACGCAGTCGAGTGTTCCAGGCGCAATGATCGACGTATGACGCAACACACGAGATCACCCGCCGAGTGGTTTTTCGAGGACTTCGAGGAGGGGCAGGTCTTCCGGACACAGGGGCGGACCATCACCGACGCCGACCTCGTCACGTTCGCGGGCTGGAGCTGGGACACCAATCCGGTGCACACGGATGCCGAGCACAGCGCCAGCGGCCGGTATGGCGAGCCGATTGCCCACGGAGCACTGGGGTTGTCGGTCGCGCTCGGATTGGCCTCGCGCCTGGGCATTTTCGAGAGTTGCTCGATCGCTCTGCTCGGGATCGACGGGTGGCGCTTCGAGCACCCGATCGTGGCGGGAGACACTGTGCACTGCGCTGTGCGCATCACCAGCGTCCGCGCTACCAGTAGCGGCGAGGCAGGGATCCTCGACCGCGAGTTCGTGCTCACCAATCAGCACGGCACCGTCGTACAACGCGGCAATATCGGGTTGATGGTCGCCCGACATCCGGCCGGATAGACAACGAAACGAGACCGACCTCATGAGCAGACACATCCTGCACGTCGTCACCAACGTCAGCCACTACGACGATCCGGACCATGCCACGGGCTTGTGGCTGTCGGAGCTCACGCACGCGTGGAAAGTCTTCGAGGATAAGGGTTTCCGGCAGACCATCGTGAGCCCGCAAGGCGGGAAGTCGCCACTGGAGCCCCGATCGCTGACGTTTCCGAACTACGACAAGACCGCGAAGGCGTGGCGCGCCGACTCCGAGCGGATGGCACTGCTGGAGACCACTCTCAGCCCCGACCAGGTCGACGCGGCCGACTACGAAGCGATCTACTTCACCGGAGGCCATGCGGTGATGTACGACTTCCCCGACAGTGAAGGCCTGCAACGCATTTCGCGGGATATCTGGGAACGCGGCGGAGTCGTGTCGTCGGTCTGTCACGGATATTGCGGGCTGCTCAACCTCACGTTGTCCGATGGCTCGCTGCTGGTGGCCGGGCGCAAGGTGACCGGCTTCGCGTGGCAGGAGGAGGTTCTGGCACGGGTCGACAAGCTCGTCCCCTACAACGCCGAGGACGAGATGAAGAAGCGCGGGGCCCGCTACGAGAAGGCGAAGCTCCCGTTCGTTTCTTACACCGTGACCGACGGCCGGCTGGTCACTGGACAGAACCCGAACTCCGCCAAGGCGACCGCGCAGCAGGTAGCTGCGCTGCTGTAGACCGACATCGACCCTGCGGAGGTCATGGCTCCATGGCTGATCGGACGTATGCGCCGATCGTCGGCAGATCAACGACAAGCGTGTCCCAAACTGCTTCGTAGTCCGTGCCTTCGTAGTGATGCGCGAGGCGGTCCCGCATCCGCCTGATCAGCGACCAGGGCACGTCCGGGTGGCGATGGTCTCGGCACTGAGTCGTGCGACGTTCTCCCCGATCTTGACGATCAGTGACTCGGCAGCGAGCCCCGGCACATTGACCGGGTCGGAGCGATACCACTCGTGCCCCCGCGACCACTCGTGCCCCCGCGCAACCAGCTCTGCACCGACGCCGCAAAGGCGCATGACCTCCCGTAGCGCCGCGGTGTCGCGCTCGCCGGCGAACCTTGGCCGCGGAACATGATCCGCGAATCTCGGACACGGACCCTGCGCGGGGTCGAAGCCCGGGTCATCGAGCCGATGCCTCAGATCGAGATCAAGGAAAATGATGCCCACCTGGAATCCTCGGCTGGTTCGCCGCGCCAAGGACGTGACGGACATCGACCTGCTCACCCAAGAACTCGGCCTGAAGTAGGCGAAGAACCGCAATCTGCGCATGACTGTCTCAGTCGAACAGCTCCCAGTGACCCTCGGAGACGACGTCGACCTTGCCGTCAATGACGGTGATGGCCGTCTCGTCGTCGATGGCGTAGCCGGGCATTTCGAGCGCAGCGGCCCAGCGCTCCGCATCAGCCAGACCGAACTCCGGCATGTTCGGGTTGTCGAGGTGCGGGAAGATGCCGAAGTCGACCAGCCCCAGTGCGTCGACACTGCCCGTCGGCGACTGCCAGTCGCTCAGGTCCTGGCTCAGATGGGGCGCAGCAACCAGGCTCCCGGCGCTCACGCCGACCCACACCGTGTCGTGCAGCGAAGGCAGCACGTCAGCCACGCCGGACTGCCGCAACCAGTGCGCCAGGTAGAGCGGATCGCCGCCACCGACGAGAAGAGCGTCGGTTTCCCGGACGATGGGGATCCACTGTGCCGCGTCGATGCTGAGGAGCGCAGTGAGCTCGAGCAGGCCGACAGACTTCCAGCCGATCTCGCACACCGGCGTCATTGCCTGCCGGAGACGATGCGCCACGCAGCAACGGGACCACCCGCCGGGTATGCCGCCGTCGGGATCACCAGGGCGCTGGCCTCGGCGATGGGTTTGCCCAGCATGTCGACGAGCGTGCCCGCGATGCTCGTGTTCTTGATGCCGGCCGAGGTGAGCAAGAGCTTCATGTCTCGCCTCCGATTTCTCGTCCTCCCGAGTCCGGGTGCGAAGCACTCACCGCACCGGGAGCGATTACCTCGAGACCGACCGCCCGCGCAGCCTCGCCCAGCCGGTTGTCGTAGGTGAGAACGGCGTCGACATCAAGGCGCAGCGCCGCCTCCAGGTGCAGGGCGTCGAGGGTACGCAGGTGCGGCAGCGGCAAGAGCCCAGCGGAGCGGTATGCCGCCCGGTCGAGCGCCGCGAGCGACACGCCATCGAGGAGCGCGCTGACCTTCGCCTGATCCCGCTCCTCCCGCACGGCCAGACGACGCAACTCGGTCTCGAGTAGATCGCTGGAGACGAGCCTGGCAGGAGCCCGGCCGAGCCAGTCCAGCAGCGCATCCGTTTCCGCCTGCGCCACCAGCAGCGCCCCGAGCGCTGACGTGTCGACGTAGACGACCGGAACGTCGCTCACACTCGCTCCTCGCGGAGCTCATCGAGGAGCTGAGCCAGTGGGCGATCACCTTCGGCCGGCGCGGGCTTCAGCGCGGCCCAACCGCCGACCCGCTTTGCCGGCCGAACAATCGGCAACGAAGGAGGCGGAGCATCGAGAGGGACCAGGCGGCCAACGGGGATTCCGCTGTTGGTCAGCACGAACGACTGCCCCTCGGCGACGGCTCGGAGCACGCGCCCGGATTCGTTGCGCAACTCACGTTGCGAGAGGCTCTCTTCCTGGGGCGCGTCCGCACTCATGCCGTTCATTGTAGCACCCGCGCTACACGGCGCTGCGACGTCTACGCTCGCACCAGTCAGGCCAGGTCGTCGAAACTGCCCTCTGCCGGCCGCCAGACCGTCCACGAACCGTCAGCGAAGCCCATGATCTCGGCGATCTCGACGTGGACCTCTTCCAGCTTCGGATGAATGGTTACCGAGCCTGTGTCCAAGAAGATCTGAATTCCGGCCCCTGTATCCTCCGAGGTTGACCCCACCGTGCCCGGCACCAACCTTCGCAACGCGTCCGCATAGCCGAGATCGGCCTCGTGCCAGACACGCTCGCCACAGTCGACTGTCGGCCAGACATACGAGTTCAGCGTCACGGGTGAACCGCCAGGCGGACCGTCGAACCTGAGCTGCACGTAGTCGTTGAGCACGAATTCCACCGAGTACATCCGGTCGCCGACGAGCCGCTGGAGCAACGCGTTCGGCACATCGCGACTTTCGGCAGTCATGCGGTCTTCAGCGGCGCGATCGCAGCGATCTGCTCTGCGACACGATCCTCCGCGAGTTCCAGGTCATAGCGGGTCTGCAGGTTGAGCCAGAACTGCGGCTCGATCCCGAAGTATCGCCCTAACCTCAGCGCGGTGTCTGCCGTGATCGCACGCTTACCGTGCACGATCTCGTTGATCCGCCGGGCCGGCACACCGATCGAGGTCGCAAGCTTATTCTGCGTAATGCCGAAGCCCTCGATGAAGTCCTCCATGAGGATCCTCCATGAGGACCTCACCCGGATGGATCGGCGGGTAGAGCTTCTCGGCCATCTCTCCTCCTCAGTGGTAGTCCACGATCTGCACGTCCTCAGCAGCTGCATCGGCCCAGGAAGCAGATCCGCCACTGGTCGTTCACCCCGATGCTGTGCTCGCCCTTCCGATCGCCTTTGAGCGATTCCAAGCGATTGCCGGGCGGCACACGCACCGCGTCCAGAGTCGTTGCGGCATCCAGAAGGTGGAGTCTCCTGTTCGCCGCCTTGTGGATTCGTGAGTCCAGTCGTTTCGGCGGTTCACGGCGCCAGACCTTCTCGGTGTCGCGGTCGCCGAACGATCTGATCACGCACCGTGCATATAACGTCTAGCGTCAATAACGCTAGACGTTAAATCGGAACTCCACCACGTCGCCGTCTGTCATGACGTAGTCCTTGCCCTCCATGCGCGCCTTGCCGTGCGCGCGGGCCTCGGCGACCGAGCCGAGCTCAATGAGGTCGTCATACGAAATGACTTCGGCCTTGATGAAGCCCTTCTGGAAGTCACTGTGTATGACGCCGGCGGCCTGCGGCGCCGTCCAGCCGCGGTGGATGGTCCACGCTCGCGATTCCTTGGGGCCGGCCGTGAGGTAGGTCTGCAGCCCGAGGGTGTTGAAACCCTTGTGCGCCAACTGGTTCAGGCCGGACTCCTCGGCGCCGAAACCTTGCAGCATCTCCAGCGCTTCGTCGTCGGACATCTCGGTGAGGTCCATCTCGAGCTTGGCGTTGAGGAATATCGCCTCGGCCGGTTCGACCAGTCGCTGCAGCGACTCCTGCAGGTCGGTGTCGGTGAGCTGGTCCTCGTCGACATTGAAGACGTAAAGGAACGGCTTGCCGGTGAGCAGACCCAGCTCCTTGATCGGCGCGACGTCGAAACCCTTGGCGAACAATGTGTCTCCGGCTTCGAGGATCGCCTGCGCCTCCCTGGCCGCCTCCAGCACCGACGCGTCGGTCTTCTTGCCCTTCACTTCCTTCTCGATGCGCGGCACGGCCTTCTCGAGGGTCTGCAGGTCGGCAAGGATCAGCTCAGTGTTGATCGTCTCCATGTCCGACTCGGGAGACACCTTGCCGTCGACGTGGGTGACGTCGTCGTCGACGAAGACGCGGATGACCTGGCAGATCGCGTCCGCCTCGCGGATGTTGGCGAGGAACTTATTGCCCAGGCCCTCTCCCTCGGAGGCGCCGCGCACGATGCCGGCGATGTCGACGAACGAGACCGTGGCCGGGACGATCTTGTCGGAATGGAAGAGCTCGCCGAGCTTGTCGAGCCGCTCGTCCGGCAGCGGAACGACACCGATGTTCGGCTCGATCGTCGCGAACGGGTAGTTCGCGGCCAGCACGTTGTTCTTGGTCAGCGCGTTGAACATGGTCGACTTGCCGACGTTGGGAAGACCGACGATTCCGATGGTGAGTGCCACGGGTTCAGGAGTCTAATGCCGCGTCGGAGCGACCCCGAGATCGACGTACCTGCCCACGGTCCCGTCGAGCGCCGCCATACACAACGCGAGGTTCTCCGCAGGCGTGATGACCGTCGACAGACTCCCGAATCCTGCCGTGCTCGTGGGGCATTCGCTGGGTGGTTTCGCGATCCAGCGCTATCTGGAGGATCACCGTGCACCAGCGGGTGTGCTCGTGGGCTCGCCGCCGCCCAGTGGCGGCATGCGGCTGACGTGCCGGATGGCGCGACATGATCCGCTCGGGACGCTCAAGCTGTTCATGACGTTGCGGGCGAAGCCGATGTTCGCGTCACCAGATGACGCCCGCTACTGGTACTTCTCGGCGGAGGCCCCGGCGAAGGAGGTCGCCGAGTACGCCGCCCGGCTGCAGGACGAGAGCTTCCGCGCCACCGCGAACACCCTCATCCGCCCCGTCCGCACCAAACGGGTCACGACGCCGCTGCTGGTCTGCGGCGGATCGAAGGATCGCACGGCAACACCGTCCGACGTGGCGCTGACCGCGCTCCGGTATGGCGTCGAACCCGTCATCCTGGACGGCCTACCGCACGACCTGATGCTCGATGCGGGCTGGGCACGCGCCGCGTCATACATCGCGGACTGGCTGGGCGCACGCTTGCTCTGACGTCGCTCAGTGGTGTCGGAGTGCGTGTTGCCATTCGATGTTCATCAGGGTGCGGCGGATGGGGGACCGGGTGGGTGGCGGGTGTCCCGGCGGGGCGGGTGGCCGACTGGACGCGGACAGGCCACCGGTGACCACATGCGTTTGACCGGCGTCACCACCCACCAGGTAGTCGGGGTGTTCTTTCACGTAGTTGCAGCGTTCGCATAACCCTTGCCCGTCCCGCTCACTGGTCGGCCCACCCCTCGCGTACGAAGTGATGTGATCGGTCTGTTTCACCGGCGCGTCACACCACGGCGTCCGACACGTCCGATCCCGCACCCGGACCAACCTCGCCAAACCACCCCGGTAACAGCGTGACCGGGACTCCATCCCGATCAAGTCACCCGTCTCGGGGTAGGTGAACAGCCGGCGCACCTGCACCTCATCCGAGGTCGCCCACTCCCTGGCCAGGTCCGCCGGGACCGGACCAAACCCCGCCACCTGCCCGGGTTCCTCGGCGAGCAGCGTGTCGATCGGGATCAGCAGGTCCACGTGCACGTCCACCGGGCCGGTCACCGCCCGCCCCGTCACCCGCCCGGTCAGCGTGTCGGCCATCACCTGCCCCCGCGACCGGCCATCCGCTGTCCCCGCCACGGCTTGTAGCGCCGCGT
>NZ_RJJQ01000021.1 GCF_003724155.1 Flexivirga caeni
GGGCAGATCCCATGACCGCCAGCGGGCACTTCTCATGACCGCTACCGGGCAGCTACCTGACCGCCCCCGGGAATTTTTTCGTGGCCGCCGTCAGAAACTGAAGCAATCCGCCAGGCAAACGCCAGCGAGTATGGCCTGAATTTCCGGGCGTGGACCGCACATGCTCGACGTGGTCGTCGCGTCGCGGCGCAGCTCGAGGCAGGGACAGTGAACGTGAATGACGCCTACGCGCCGGCATGGGGATCAGTCGATGCGCCGATGGGCGGAATGAAGGCATCCGGGTTAGGTCGACGGCATGGTGAGCACGGGATCCTCAAATACACCGAATCCCAGACGATCGCCGTCGAACGGGTACTGCCGGTCGGCGTGCCAGACGGTTGGGATCCTGCCCGGTATGCCACACATCGTCACCCGCGGCCTGCGGGTACTCAAGCGGCTGCCCGGCGTGAAATGACCGGTCGTCGCACGCGATCACGGCACGCTGGCGGTCGACCCCGGCTAGGCAAGCCGGGCCGACACGAGTGCCGTGATCGTCTGGCGCACTCGTTCCTTGACGTCGATGTCTGACGTGGTGTCCAGCTTCCCGTCCAGGTGCAAGAAGGCCAGGCCGTGGACGACGGACCACAGACCTGTCGCCAACGCAGCCGCGTCGTCGGTGTCAAAGATCCGCCCGACGGCCTGGCCGAGGTAAACGTGGATGGCTTCCACCGCGGCGACCCGGTCCGCACTGGTGCGGTCGCAGCCTTCGGTGAACATCACCCGGAACAGGCCGGGACGGGCCAGGGCGAACTCCACATAGCAGACAGCAAGTTCCGCGAGCTCGTCGGCGGTGCTCGGCTCCGGATGCCGGGAGGCGAGGTCGGTCATCAGTTCTTGGTATCCGACGGCCGCGATGGCTGACAGCAACGAGAGCCGGTCCGGGAAGTGCCGATACGGCGCCGCACTCGACACGCCAGCCCTGCGGGCGACTCCGCGAAGAGACAGCTCTACGTTGCCGTCCTCGTCGAGCATCTCCATCGCGGAGCGCACCATCGTGGCCGGAAGGTCACCGTGGTGGTAGCTCGACGTTGCCCTTTCAACCATGTCCGCACCGCACCAATCGGCAAATGTTTACAGCGGTTACATTATCTTCTATGTTCGAAGTTCTCAACACTTACACTTGATGAGCGGCTTCTCTGCCGCGCACAGCTGTACGGCTACCTCGAAGACGGTTCGTTGCGCACCAATATCGATGGTCGACGTGCTTGCGATTATCCGGCGTGAACGCATCACTGCGTGCGCAGCACCGCCGGACCGAGCCAGTGGCACGCGGTGAGTGCGAGCTCGATCGCCTGGCGGTCCTGGCCGACCGGGCGGCCCATCGCCTTCTCGGCGCTCGCGATCCGGTATTTCACCGAGTTCTTGTGCATCACGATGGCGTCGGCGGTGGCGGTGTAGCTGCTGTCATTGCGGAAGAACAACAGCAACGTGTCGCGCAGCCGCCGGTTCTGTTCGTCGTCGAGCGCGAGGTCACCCAGCGTCTCGCGCACCCACCACCGGGTCTGGTCGACGTCCTGGGCAAGGAGAGCAGCCACCGTGAGCCCGGGCTCGTCGAATGCGGTGACGGCGTGCTGCGGGTCGTCCCGGATCATCGCCACCCGCTGCGCCTGGAGTGCCTCCCGATGCGTATGGCGAAAACCTGCCAGTCCACCGTGCGGCCGCCCGATTGCGATCATCGGCAACGGCGGGCCGGACGCGTGATCCAGGATCGACGCCGGTATCGGCGGCACCGCCTCGACCGCCTCGGGCACCGCGATCCAGGCCCACGCCGTCGACTGGTCTCGCGACACCACGAGCAGACCCGTGGCGCAGAGGTGATCGGCGATGGCCGCGGCGGCCCGGTTGAAGCGGGTCAGCTGGTCCTGCTGCGCCCCGCTGTCGTCGACCCACAGCACCAGCCCAAGGTGCCGCCCGCGCAGGCGGTACCCGATGATCGGCTCGGAATTGTCGACGTCGCTGGCGGCACCGCTGAGCAGCGCCTCGACCCGGCCGAACCGCGCGGTGTTGCGTTCGGCGAGCCACTCCTCGCGCTCGGTCTCGTAGACGGTGACCACCCGTTGCGAGATCCAGTCGATGTAGTCGAAGGTGAGCGTGACGATCTGTTCGTAGGCGCACTCGCGGGCCGTGGGGTCGGCGAGTTGGCGCACAGCCTCGGCATACGCCTCCTTGAGCAGGAACTGCTGACCGAGCCGGTAGGCACGCACCAGGGCATTGACGGGTATGCCGCGCTGCGACAGCCGCCGGGCGTATTCGACCGCGGCCGACGGCGGCTCGATGTTCTCCACCGGGATCCAGTGCCGCAGCGAGTGCAGGATGTTCTCGATGTTGCCGGCGACGCTCGACTCCAGCAGGTCGATGATCGCGGTGTCGCCCTGCAGTTCGGAGATCCGTGCGGCGAGCAGGTCGCGCATGTCGGTCGTGAGCTCGGCAAACCGGTCGTTCAGCCCGGCGGCCACCACGGCGACGTGTGCCTGCAGTTCGGCGTCGGCCGGCAGAGCGGAGCGCGGCGATACATCCGGCATGGCACGCGTCCCCTCTGCGATGTTCGTTCCCGGGAAGGTTTCCGTCAGTGTGACACCGGGCGCGGCGAGCGCTCACTGTCTTTGGGTGACAAATCCGGGGAAAAGGACTGGCTCACGGAGCCGGTGCCAGCGGCCGGGCCCGTACCTAGCGTTGCCGGCATGACCGAGTCACCAACAGCCGAGGCCGCGGCCAGCGACCTGGCACGAATTCCCTTCCTGCGTGCGGAGCTCGCGCCAGACGCACTGTGCATCCGCGACGAGGAGACCGTCTTTGACAACGCGGGGTTCGCGGCCGCCGTACGACGGCTGGCGGCGCGGCTGGAGTCGTTCGGGGTGGCCCCCGGTGACACGGTCGCGGTGATGCTGCCCAACCGGGTGGAGATCGTCACCACGATGTTCGCGGCGTGGTTCCAGGGCGCCGCGATGACCCCGGTCAACCCGGCGCTGACCGATGACGAGGTCCGCTACCAGTTGCAGGACTCCACCGCGACCGTCCTCGTCGGGGACGAGCGCGCAGGCGCACTTGCGGACTCGGTCGGCATCGCGTGGCTGGACGTGGCGCGCCTCGCGGGCAACGCCGATGCACCGGACGCCGCCGGAGACCCGCGCGCGAGCCTTTCCGACTTCGCGCTGGTCATCTACACCAGCGGCACCACCGGCCGGCCCAAGGGGGTGCTCCTCGATCACGCGAACGTCACCGCGATGACCCGTTCGCTGATCGAGCACCTCGCGCTCACCGCCGATGACGTCAGCCTGCTTATCCTGCCGTTGTTCCACGTCAACGGGCTGCTCGTGAGTGTCTTGTCGCCACTGCGTGCCGGCGGCAGCGTCGTCGTCGGACCCCGTTTCTCCCCCGCCACCTTCTGGGACGTGGTGGAGACCCACCGCCCGACCTATTTCTCGGCCGTGCCGACGATCTACGCCATCCTGGAGGCGCGAGCCGACCGCGCGGTCGACACGTCGTCGCTCAGGTTCGCGATGTGTGGTGCGGCACCCATGCCGGCCGAGCTCATCGGCCGCATCGAGGAGCGCTTCGGGATGGCGCTCGTCGAGGCGTACGGGCTGTCCGAGTGCACCGTCGGTGCCACCGCCAACCCGGTGGAGGGGCCACGCAAGGCGGGAACCGTCGGCGTTGCGTTCCCGGGCGTGGAGATAGGGGTGGTGGATGCCGAAGGCATTCCCCAGCCGTCCGGCGAGCGCGGTGAAGTCGTCATACGGGGTGCGAACGTGATGCGCGGCTACCTCGGCCGCCCCGAAGAGACGGAGAAGGTGGTGCGGGACGGCTGGCTGCACACCGGGGACGTGGGCATCATCGACGAGGACGGCTACCTGGCGATCGTCGACCGGCTGAAGGACATGATCATCCGCGGCGGAGAGAACATCTATCCCAAGGAGATCGAGGAGTGCCTTTACAACCACCCGGCGGTTCTCGAGGCGGCGGTCGTCGGCAAACCGGACGAGTTCTACGGCGAGGTGCCCGTGGCGTTCGTCGCGACCAAGCCCGGCCGGACCGTCACCGCCGAGGAGTTGCTCGACCACTGCACCGCGTCGCTCGCCCGGTACAAGGTGCCCACCGAGATCGTCATACGCACCGAACTGCCGAAGAACTCCGTCGGAAAACTCGTCAAAGGCATGCTGCGAGAACAGCTTTCGTCGGCCAGCTGACACGGAAGCACCAGGTCCGCACACTTTCCGTGGCGGTCTCGCCGATCGGGGCGTGTATGGCGGAGAATCGGTCACCCAGGACATTTTCGCGGACTGCGCGGCGCTCTGACGCAGACCGGAAGAAGGAGCGACGATGACAACCGACGACTTGGCCAACACTGCGGCCCCGTTCGACGCGCTGCTGGTCGACGCGGCGCGCGGGCCACTGCGACGACTGATTCCGGACCTGGCGACCGCGCGCTGGGCTGCCTCCCTGGCCCGACATCCGGCGGGCACGGCATACCGGTTGCGCAACTTCGGCACCGAGTCGGCGAAGGTGCTGCTCGGCACCTCCGAGATGGCGCCGGACAAGCGCGACCGCCGCTTCACCGAGGAGGCATGGTCGGCCAACCCACTGCTGCGCCGGCTCGTGCAGCTCTACCTCGCCGGCGGGCGCGCGGCCGAGGGGCTGCTCGCGGACGCCGACCTGAGCGAGCGCGATCGCAGCCGGGTGTCGTTCGTCATCGAGAACCTGATCGAGGCCGCGGCGCCGAGCAACGTGCCGCTGGTCAATCCTGCGTCCGCGAAGGCCGTCATCGACACCGCGGGGCTGAGCCTGGTGCGCGGCGGGACGCAACTGGTCAAGGACCTGACCAGTTCGCCGCGAGTGCCGCAGATGGTCGACACCAGCGCATTCCAGGTGGGTGAGAACGTCGCCGTCACCCCCGGCTCGGTCGTGCTGCGCACCGAGCAGCTCGAGCTCATCCAGTATGGCGCGCAGACCGACGAGGTCCGGGAAGTGCCGATGCTGGTCGTGCCGCCGACGATCAACAAGTACTACATCCTGGACCTCGCGCCTGAACGCAGCCTGGTCGAGTTCCACGTCCGGTCCGGCCGGCAGGTGTTCATGATCTCCTGGCGCAACCCGGACGCCCGCCACGCGGCGTGGGATTTCGACACGTATGTCGGGGCGATCATCGAGGCACTGGATGCCGTCGAGCAGATCACCGGCAGCGACCGCACGGTGCTCGCCGGGCTGTGCTCCGGCGGCATCCTGTCCGCGATCACCGCGGCATACCTGGCCGGCACCGGCGACCAGGACCGGCTGGCGGCGCTCTTCCTCGGGGTCACGGTCCTGGACAACGCGAGCGGTGGGACCATCTCGGCGCTGGTGGATCCCGGCACTGCCGGCGCGGCGAAAGCGATGTCGCGGCGCAAGGGATATCTCGATGGCGCGGCCCTCGCGGAGGTGTTCGCCTGGCTGCGCCCTTCGGATCTGATCTGGAACTACTGGGTCAACAACTACCTGCTCGGCAAGAAACCGCCGGCGTTCGACATCCTCTTCTGGAACGCCGACACCACCCGGATGTCGGCCGGGCTGCATGCCGACTTCGTGGACATGGCGATCGAGAACAAGCTGACCCGGCCGGGCGACCTGACGGTCCGCGGGGTGCCGATCGACCTCTCCGCGGTCACCGTGGACGCCTACGTCCTGGCCGGCATCGCCGATCACATCACGCCGTGGGGAAACTGCTATCGCACCACGGCCCTGCTGGGCGGCACGACCCGGTTCGTGCTGTCGACGAGCGGTCACATCGCCGCGCTGGTCAACCCTCCCGGCAACCCGAAGGCCACCTACCAGACGAACGACGACAAACCGGACGAACCGAAGACGTGGCTCAAGGGAGCCCAGACCCACCAGGGCACCTGGTGGTCCGACTTCTCCGAGTGGCTGGACGCGCGCACCGGTGAGACCGTGCCAGCTCCGGCAGAGACCGGTGGCCCCGGGTTGCCGGCGCTCGCCGACGCTCCCGGCACGTACGCCTTCGACAAGTGAACCGCGCGCACGCCACGACCCTGCGTCAGGTCGACGTCGGTGGTCAGTGGGTCCGGGTCGCGGTCCGGCCCGGCACGCAGGACGGGCCACCGCTGGTGCTATGCAATGGCATCGGGGCCAGTCTGGAGATCCTGCAGCCCTTCGTGGACCGGCTCGACCCGCGGATCGAGGTGGTCGCCTTCGATGTGCCGGGCGTCGGCGGTTCGCCGCTGCCGCGGCTGCCCTACAACTTTCCGCTGCTCGCTCGCTTTGTCGGACGGATGCTGGACAGTCTTGGGTACGAAAGGTTCGACGTGCTGGGCATCTCGTGGGGCGGTGCACTGGCCCAGCAGCTCGCCTTCCAGTTCCCTCGCCGCTGCCGCCGCGCCGTGCTGGCCGCCACGGCGGCCGGCTTCCTGATGGTCCCGGCGTCCCCCGCCGTGCTGTGGAAACTCACGACCCCGCGGCGACACCGAGACGCCGAGTTCGCGGTCGACAACGCTGCCGAGCTGTATGGCGGACGGCTGCGCCGCGAGCCCGAACTCGCCGCCCGGGTGCTGCACCGCGAGTCCCGGGCGGGGTCCCGGCGCGGGTACCTCTATCAGCTGCTGGCCGGTGCGGGCTGGACCAGCCTGCCCGCCCTCCCGCTCATCCGGCAGCCCGTGCTGATCCTCGCCGGCAACGACGATCCGATCATCCCGCTGGCGAATGCTCGCGCCATGCACCGGCTCCTGCCGCACAGCACTCTGTACGTGTATGACGACGGCCATCTCGGCCTGGTGACGATGGCCGAGGAGCTGGCGCCGATCATCGGCGAGTTCCTGCGCGACGAGCAGCCCTGACGACCCCGATCACCTGCGGCGTGCGCGACGGGGTCGCCGGATCAGGCTGACCTGCCCCTCGATCGGAACGCTGACGCGCGCGATAGTGGCGGCTCGTTGTCGGCGAAGGACGAAGAGTGCCAGCAGTTTTGGTCTGCGCGGCCGTGACCTGGCACACCTTCGCGAACCTAGATTCGGGGCGGGTCGTCAACGCGGCCCGCGCCGAGCAAGGAGCAGGAAGCCATGCCATTCAAGACACCGGTCGTACCGCAGGTCGACCCGACCGAGTTCCTCACCCGCCCGCATCAGGAGCGCCTGAAGTTCTTGGCCACGTTCTGGGCCGAGAACGGCTTCGGCACGCAGAAGATGGTGCACACCATCTACATCGTCAAGCTGCTGATCCTCTACATCGGCGGCGGGATCGCCCTGGCGACCTTGACGTCGGGCTACTCGCCGTTCGCGGTCGGAGACTGGTGGGACCAGGCGATCATCTATCAGAAGTTCGTCATGTGGACGCTTTTCCTGGAGTTGTTCGGGCTGGGCGGCACCTGGGGTCCGCTCGCCGCGCACTTCAAGCCGATGACCGGGGGCATCGCCTACTGGGCCAGGCCCAACACGATCCGGCTGCCTCCGTGGCCGCGAGTGGTCCCCCTGACCAGGGGCGCGAACCGCACCGTCGGCGATGTCGTTCTCTACCTCTTGTGCCTGCTCGGCTACGTGGCGCCGATCTTCGGCCCCACCACCGAGGTAGATGGGCACAAGCTGCTCGACCCGACCTTGATGCTGATCAGCATCGTGCTGCTGCTTCTGTGTGGTCTGCGCGACAAGATCCTCTTCCTCGCTTCCCGCGGCGAGCAGCACCTGCCCGTGTTGATCATCTCGGTGCTGGCCGGGTATGGCGCGTTCACGTTCAAGGACTTCATCATCGCGGCGAAGCTGATCATCGTCGTCATCTGGGTCGGTGCCGCGGTGTCGAAGATGAACCTGCACTTCGAGAACGTCGTCCCGCCGATGGTGTCGAATGCCCCGTTCACGCCGAAGTTCCTGCGGCTGGCACACTACAAGTCATATCCCGACGACCTGCGTCCGTCCGGTCTCGCGCTCTTCATGGCGCACGTGCTCGGCACGACGGCCGAGCTGGTCGTGCCGCTGGTGCTGTTGCTCAGTCCATGGCCGTGGCTAACCATCGTCGCGGTCTGCTGCATGGTGCTCTTCCACCTCTTCATCACCTCGACCTTCCCGCTGGCCGTGCCGCTGGAGTGGAACATCCTGTTCGCCTACATCACGATCTTCCTGTTTGCCGGTTACCAGGCACATGACGGTTACGGTGTGCTGGACTTCAGCCAGCCGTGGATGCTGCCGGTCGTCCTGGTCGCACTGTTGTTCTTCCCGGTGCTGGGCAACCTGCGGCCTGACCTGGTCTCGTTCCTGCCGTCGATGCGGCAGTATGCCGGCAACTGGGCGTCCGCCGTGTGGGCGTTCAAGCCGGGCATGGAGTCGCGGCTGAACGAACTGACCAAGGGTGCCGACAACCAGATCGACCAACTGGTCAACGGCATGGGTACCCCTCCGGACTTCGCGGAGATGACCCTGCAGCTGACGATCGCCTGGCGGTCGATGCACAGCCAGGGCCGCGGCATCTACTCGGTGCTGCAGAACTACCTGGGCGATGAGTACAACGACTACTCGCTGCGGGAGGCCGAGTTCTGCTGCAACAGTGTGATTGGCTGGAACTTCGGCGATGGTCACTTGCACGACGACCAGCTGATCGACGAGATCCAGCGCCGCCTGCACTACAACCCCGGAGAGTTCGTCGTCGTCTGGGTCGAGTCGCAGCCGATCCACAAGAAATATCAGGAGTACTTCGTGATGGACGCCGCCCTCGGCATCGTCGAGCGGGGCCGCTGGAACGTCAGGGATGCGGTGAAGGAACAGCCTTGGCTGCCGAACGGCCCGATCCCGGTCGAGGTCACCTGGCGGGCCAACGCCGAGACCTCCGGCCGCACCGCCGCCGCGTAGAAGGGACGTCATCGTGACTCATGCCGTCGTCGTCGGCAGTGGACCGAACGGGCTCTCCGCCGCCGTCGAACTGGCAGCGGCCGGGGTCGAGGTCACCGTGCTGGAGGCCCGGGCCCGGGTCGGCGGAGGTGCCCGCAGCTGTGAGGGGGGCATCGTGGCCGGCCTGGTGCAGGACGAGTGTTCTGCCGTGCACACGATGGGTCCGACGTCGGCTTTCGTCATACGACACCGGCTGGGTGACTACGGCCTGGAGTGGCTGTCGGCGCCGATCGACATGGTGCATCCGCTGGATGGCGGGTCGGCTGGTGTCCTGCACCGATCGGTGCAGGACACGGCCGCCGGCCTCGGCGCGGACGGCACGCGCTGGCGCCGGTTGTTCGGCTGGCCGTCGGAGCATTTCGGCGCCCTGTCGGAGGACATCTTCCAGCCGCTGATCCGGATCCCGCGTCACCCGATCGGGATGGCCCGGTTCGGTATGCCGACGCTCGTCCCGGCGGCCACCCTCGGCCGCTACTTCCGGACCCCGGCCGCGCAGGCACTGTTCGGCGGGGTCGCGGCACACGCCTTCCAGCCGCTGAACCGTCCGCTGAGCTCGGCGATCGGGCTGGGCATCCTCACCGCCGGGCATCACAGTGGCTGGGTGGTCGCGCGGGGTGGCACGCAGGCGATCACGGACGCCATGGTGGCCCGGTTGACCGAGTTCGGCGGGAAGATCGAGACCGGTGTCCGGGTGGAGCGGGCAGCGCAGCTGCCGCGCGCCGACATCACCGTCTTCGACCTGACCCCCGAGGACGTGGTGCGCATCCTCGGCGACCGGCTGCCCCGCCGGATCGCCCGTTCGTTCACCCGCTTCCGGCACAGCCCGGGCGCGTTCAAGGTCGACTTCGCGGTCGAGGGCGGCGTGCCGTGGACGAACCCCGACGCCCACCGGGCGGGCACCGTGCACCTGGGCGGCGACCTCGCGGAGATCGTGCGGACCGAGGCGCAGGTCGTCGCCGGGCAGATGCCGCAGCGGCCCTTCGTGCTGGTCGGCCAGCAATACCTTGCCGACCCGTCGCGTTCGGCAGGCAACGTGCACCCGCTCTACAGCTACGCGCACGTCCCGCACGGTTACCCGGGCGACGCGACGGAGGCAATCATCGGGCAGATCGAGCGCTTCGCGCCCGGCTTCCGCGACCGGATCGTCGGTATGGCGGTGCGCTCCACGACGCAGATGGCGGTCTACAACGCCAACTACGTCGGTGGCGACATCATCACCGGCGCCAAGGACGTCCGCCAGCTGGTCTTCGGCCCGCGGATCACCGCCTCGCCATACACGATCGGGGTGCCGGGTATGTACATCTGCTCGGCGGCCACCCCGCCCGGGCCCGGCGCGCACGGCATGTGCGGGTACAACGCGGCGCGCTTGGCGCTGTCCAAGCTCTGAGGCGCTCGGCAGGCGGCGGCTTCAGGTGGAACGTCACGGTTTGCCCGGTCGTCAGTCTCTTATGAGTAGGACGGCGGTCTCAGGGGGACCGCCGGCCCTCAGTACCGCCCCGAGACGGGCTCGTCGGGTCTCGGCCCGTCAGTGGATGTCGTTCTCGCCGTTGGTGTAGCCCGCCATCTCATCCCGGTTGAGGGCCCGGCCGAGCAGTTTCATCTGCGGCATGTTGACCACGTCGACATCACCGTCGGCGTTGGTGGCAAAACCGCTCCACGGGGCGGTGTAGTAGGTGATGTCGGAGCCGTTGAGCCCCGCGAGGTGCACGGCCATCCCGTCCAGGTAGCCGACGGACATGCCCTTGTCGACGGTCGCGTACTTGGCGATGTCGTTGGTCGCACTGGCCAGCTTGAACGGGTTGAGCAGCACCGACGGCTTCATCAGCTTCTTGATGACCGCGTGCAGCCACTCCTGCTCGTCGCGTCCACGGTCGATGTCGCCTTCGGTCAGTTGGTGGCGCTCGCGCACGAAGCCGAGGGCTTGCGCGCCGTCCATGTGGTGCCAGCCGGTCGTCCAGCTGCCGAACCCCGGCGGATTCGTGACGTCGGAGTTGGTCTTGCCCTCGCTGAATCCCTGCCGCACGTAGACGTCGACACCGCCCAGATCGTTGGTCAGGTCGGCAAATCCGGTGAAATCGATCTGTGCGACGTGGTCGATGTGGACGCCGAGCAGATTCTGCATCGTCGCCACCAGCAACGGCGCACCGCCGCGGGCGTACGCCCAGTTGATCTTGTTCATCGGGAAGCCCGGGATGGCGACATACAGGTCGCGCGGGAAGTCGACGACCGAGATCTTGTGGTCACCGCGACTGATGTGTACGAGTTGTATGACGTCAGAGTTCCCGCCACCGCCTTGCACGTCGGTGACGCTGCCCGCGCGTGAGTCCGAGCCGATCAGCAGGATGTTCTGGGCGTTGCCGGCCACCGGGTTGCGCGCCACCGCGCGTTGTCCGGGGGCGCCGCCGGTGGGCAGCAGGGCCGCCCTGGTCAGATGGTGATCGACGCCGTAGTCCACCAGTGCGACGACCGAACCGACACCGATGACGATGACGGCGAGCAGCGCGACCAGGGCGACGATCAGCACCTTCAGCCGCCGCGACTTCTTCGGCTGCTCATCGGACTCGTCGCCGAGCAGCGCCTCGACGCGATCCACCGAACTCTCGTCCGGCGGTTCCGCGGCAATCTCGTCGTCCCCTGGCGGCATGGCGCGACCGTAGGATCCGACCCTGAGCGTCACCCGCGCGGTGGCTGCAAGATTGCCGGTCGATGTCGCCAGCGTTCAACACCCCGCTCTAAAGGTCTGAAGTTCGACCATTGACCAAAATGCGCCGCCCGCGCGAGACTGTGCCGGTGACCGCTGAACGTCTCGATCGGGTCGTGCTGCGGCCGATCCGTGCCCATCACGCGTTCGAGGCGTGTGTGGAGCAGCTCGCGATCGCCATCCGGCTGGGGATCTACCCGCCCGGGAGCATGCTGCCGCCGGAGCGGGATCTGGCCGAACTGCTGGCGGTCTCCCGCGCGACACTGCGGGAGGCCATCAGCGCGCTACGGTCCGCCGGAGTGGTGCGGACCCGGCGGGGTCGTGGTGGCGGCACCGAAGTGCTCGACGCCGCACCGGCGACTGGTCGACGCGGCCTGGGCGCCATCATCGGGCGCGTCGAGGACCTGCGGGATGCGCTGGAGTTCCGGGCGATCGTCGAGCCGGGCGCGGCGGGTCTGGCTGCCGCGCGCTGCGCGCGGGACGAGTTCAGCTCCGACGACCGTGCCGCGCTGACCGCGGCTCTCGACGCCGTCGACCGGGCGCCCGACGAGGCGATCCACCGGCGCGCGGACAGCATTCTGCACCTCACGGTTGCGCGGTTGTCCGGGTCGACGCGGCTCATCACGGCCGTCACCGACGCGCAGGACGACCTGCACACCATGCTGCAAGCGATCCCCGTGCTGCCACGCAACATCAAGCACTCGTCGACGCAGCATCGGGCCATCGTGGCGGCGATCTTCGCCGGCAACGAGTCACGCGCCAATCGCGTGATGCACCAACACTGTTCGGACACCGCGGCACTGCTCCGCGGTCTGCTCGGATGACCCTGAGGAAGGAAATCATGCCGCAACGCAACGACCGCCACCTGTCCCAGCGACAACTGCGCGACCTCATTCAGGTCGGCGAGATAGACACCGTCGTTACTGCTTTCACCGACATGCAGGGACGGCTGCAGGGCAAGCGGTTCCACGCGCAACACTTCCTCGACCACGTCGCCGCCGACGGCACCGAGGGCTGTGACTACCTGCTTGCCGTCGACGTCGACATGAACACCGTCGAGGGTTACCCGACCAGCGGCTGGGACAAGGGGTATGGCGACATGGAGTTCGTCATCGACTGGGACACCGCCCGCCGGGTCGCGCACCAGCCCGCCACCGCCATGGTGCAGTGCGACCTGGTCTGGCCCGACCATCAGCCGGTCGTCGCGTCGCCCCGCGGCATACTCCGCCGGCAACTGGACCGGCTCGCCGCCCACGGCTGGACCGCGTATGCCGGAACGGAACTCGAGTTCATCCTCTTCGAGAACAGCTACGAGGACGCGTTCACCCGGGACTACCACGGCCTGACCCCCGCCAACCAGTACAACGTCGACTACTCGCTGCTCGGCACGGCGCGCGTCGAGCCCCTGCTGCGCGAACTGCGCAACAGCCTCTACGCCTCCGGGCTCAACGTCGAATCCGCCAAGGGCGAGTGCAATTTCGGCCAGCACGAGATCGGCTTCCTGTATGACGAGGCACTCGTCACTGCCGACAACCACGCCTACTACAAGAGCGCCGCGAAGGAGATCGCCGCGCAGCACGGGCAGTCCCTGACCTTCATGGCGAAGTACGACCAGCGGGAAGGCTCCTCGTGCCACATCCACCTGTCGCTGCGCGGGCCGGACGGCGAGCTGGTCTTCACCGACCCGCAGCGTGACGCCGAGGCCGATGGCCGCAGCGCGCTCTACGACAAGTTCGTCGCCGGTGTCCTCGCCACGGCCGCCGACTTCACTCTGCTCTACGCGCCGAACATCAACTCCTACAAGCGATTTGCCGATGGTTCCTTCGCACCGACGACGATCGGCTGGGGCAAGGACAACCGGACCTGCGCGGTGCGGCTGGTCGGGCACGGCGCGGCTGCACGCATGGAAAACCGACTGCCCGGCGCCGACGTCAACCCCTACCTGGCGCTCGCCGCCATGATCGCCGGCGGGCTGCACGGCATTGAGTCCGACCTTCCGCTGCCCGCTCCCATCGAGGGCAATGCCTACCTGACGGACCTGCCGCGTGTGCCGCACGATCTGGGCGCGGCGCGGGACGTCTTTGCCGCTTCGCGGATCGCCCGGCAGGCCCTGGGTGACGAGGTCGTCGACCACTACACCAACATGGCTGCTGTCGAGCTGACCGCCTTCGGGGCTGCGGTCACCGACTGGGAACGCCGCCGTGGATTCGAAAGGCTTTGAGAACGTTGACCATTCACACCCTGATCAGCCCTGTCACCGGGGACGCTTTCGCGGAAGTCGAGCTCGCCGGCCCGGTCGAGACCGACGCGGCGATCGAGCGAGCCCACGCGGCGTTCGCGAGCTGGCGGCAGGTGGCGCCCGGTGAGCGTGCCCGCCTCTTGCGCGCGTTTGCGGCTGTCGTGGACGAGCACCTGGAGGAGCTGGCGCAGCTGGAGGTTCGCAACGCCGGGCATACCATCGGTAACGCGCGATGGGAGGCCGGCAACGTCCGCGACGTGCTCAATTACTACAGCGCGACCCCGGAGCGGCTCTTCGGCCGGCAGATCCCGGTGCCGGGTGGAGTCGACATCACGTTCCGGGAACCGCTGGGCGTGGTCGGTGTCATCGTGCCCTGGAATTTCCCGATGCCGATTGCCGGCTGGGGGTTTGCCCCGGCGCTCGCGGCAGGCAACACGGTCGTACTCAAACCCGCCGAGCTGACGCCGCTGACAGCGATGCGGCTGGGCGAGCTGGCGGTCGTCGCCGGCATACCGGAGGGTGTGTTCACGGTCCTGCCAGGCGCGGGAAACGTTGTGGGAGAACGCTTTGTGACGCATCCGCTGGTGCGCAAGGTGTGCTTCACCGGGTCAACCGCGGTGGGCAAGCGCATCATGGCCGGCTGTGCCGACCAGGTGAAGCGGGTGACGCTGGAGCTGGGCGGGAAGAACTCGAACATCATCTTCGCCGACGCGGACATCGCGGCCGCGGCGGCTGCCGCGCCATACGGCGTCTTCGACAACGCCGGCCAGGACTGCTGTGCGCGGTCGCGGATCCTCGTGCAGCGATCGGCGTATGACGAGTTCATGTCGCTGCTGGAGCCCGCGGTGCGCGGGATCAAGGTCATGGACCCCAGCCATGAGCAGGCCGAGATGGGCCCGCTGATCTCGGCGGCGCACCGCGACAAGGTGCAGTCGTATGTCGACGGCGCGAACGTCGTCATCCGGGGTGAAGCGCCTGACCTCGGCGGTTTCTGGCTGCCGGCGATGGTCGCCGAGGCTGCATCGGTGGACGAGCCAGCCTGGCAGGACGAGGTTTTCGGCCCGCTGGTGTCGGTGATGACCTTCGAGGACGAGGACGAAGCGGTCGCTCTGGCCAACCGCACCGACTACGGCCTGTCGGGCTCGATCTTCACCACCGACCTCGGTCGCGCGCTGCGCGTGGCGCTCGGCGTAGAGTCCGGCAACCTCTCGGTCAACAGCAACTCCGCGGTGCGCTACTGGACACCGTTCGGCGGGTTCAAGCAGTCCGGTCTCGGCCGCGAACTCGGCCCCGACGCCCCCGACGGCTTCACCGAGGTCAAGAACGTCTTCTTCAGTCATTAGATGCCCGTTTTCCATTCCAACACCACACGATTCGAGGATTTGCAGAAATGACAGGACGCATTGACGGCAAGGTCGCCGTCGTCACCGGCGGCTGCTCGGGCATCGGCCTGGCGACGGTGCGGCGGTTCGTCGCCGAAGGCGCGAAGGTCGTCGTCGGGGACATCGCCGATGACGCGGGCGCGCGGCTGGTCGAGGAGCTGGGGGGCGCGGGCGTTGCGACATACGTGCACGTCGACGTGACCGACAAGGAGCAGGTCGACGCGCTCTTCAAAACGGCCAAGGACACCTACGGCTCGGTCGACATCGCGTTCAACAACGCGGGCATCAGCCCGCCCGACGACGACTCGATCCTGGACACCGACCTGGATGCGTGGCGCCGGGTGCAGGAAGTCAACCTGACCTCGGTCTACCTGTGCTGCAAGGCCGCGCTGCCCTACATGCTGGAGCAGCAGTCCGGATCGATCATCAACACCGCCTCGTTCGTCGCGGTGATGGGTGCGGCGACCTCCCAGATCTCCTACTCGGCCTCCAAGGGCGGGGTGCTGTCGATGTCCCGCGAGCTGGGTGTGCAGTTCGCGCGTGAGGGCGTGCGGGTCAACGCGCTGTGCCCGGGTCCGGTGAACACGCCGCTGCTGCGGGAGCTCTTCGCATCCGATCCGGAGCGCGCCGCGCGGCGGCTGGTGCACGTGCCGATGGGCCGGTTCGGTGAGCCGGAGGAGATGGCCAGCGCGGTGCTCTTCCTGGCTTCCGACGACGCCAGCTTCATCACCGCCAACACCTTCCTGGTCGACGGCGGCATCTCGGGCGCTTACGTGACTCCGTTGTGACAGTGGAGGATTCACTGGCGGTCATCGGCATCAGCACCTATCGGGAGGAGGCGTCCTGGGGCTTGTGGCACCAGGTTGCCGACGTCCAGTTCGCGCAGTATTCCGATGCGGTTGTGGCCGCGGGCGGGGTGCCGGTGCTACTGACACCCGCCCCGGCCGGAGGTCCGGGCCTGGCTGCCGCCGCGACTGCCGTCGTGAGCCGGCTCGACGGGCTGATCATCGCCGGCGGCGCGGACGTCGACCCGGAGTTGTATGACGCCCCCGCGCACCCGGAGACCGCTGGTATCCGCCCGGACCGGGACGCGTGGGAGCTGGCGCTGCTCGACGCGGCGACGGCTCTCGGCATACCGACGCTCGGCATCTGCCGCGGGATGCAACTGATGGCTGTGCACGCCGGCGGTACGCTGCAGCAGCACACGCCGGACGAGGTCGGGCACACGCAGCATTCCCCCGGTGGCGAGGTCTTCGGGTCGACCCGGATCTCCCTCGCCCCGGGCTCGCAGCTGGCCGCAGCGGAGGGCGGCGAGGTCGTCGGACCGTGTCATCACCACCAGTCGGTGGCAACGCACCCCGGCTTCGTCCCGACGGGCCGTGCCGCGGACGGCACTCTGGAGGCGATGGAACGCCACGCACCCGAAGGAGATTCGGCGGTCTTCTGCGTGGGCGTTCAGTGGCACCCAGAGATGGGCGCCGACCACGCGCCGATCGAGGCGCTCGTGCGCGCTGCCCACGGGACGCCATCGCCCTGAGTGTCCATGCTCACCTCAGGACGAGGTCGGCGAGATCGGGTCCGAGATCGCTCACCACAACGGTTGCCAGTGGCGACAGATCGTCACCGGTCCCGCCCTGAGTAAGCAGGATGGGGATCATTCCGGCGGCCCGCACCGCGCGCAGCCCAGGCGCGGAGTCCTCGAAGACGGCGACCCGTGACGGATCGGAGATATCCAGGCGCCTGATAGCCAACTGGAGGCCCTCGGGACTGGGTTTGCCGTCGATCACGTCTTCACCGGTGACGACCGTGTCGAAGATGTCCAGTATTCCCGCCATGTGCAATGCGGGTTCGACCGCGTCACGGCCCGCGCCGGTCACGACAGCGAGCATGACGTCTGCGTCATTCAGGCGGTGGAGCAGGGCCGCAGCTTCCGGACGAACGAAGTGTGTGGTCGCAATCGCCTGGAGATACTGGTGATTCAGCACGTCGATGAGTTCGCGCGTGGTCGGCACGTCAGGCGAGTCAGCTTCGGCGCGGATCGCGGCGAGAATCTCTATGTCGCTGCGGCCGAGGAAGTCTCGGGCGTAGCGCCCCTGGTCGATGTCGACTCTGCATACCTCGTGCGCGAGCTGGATGATCAGCTGCGCCAGGACGTGCTCATCGTCTGACAGCGTGCCGTTGAAGTCGAACACCACAGCATCCAGGTCGGTCAGCTGCATCTGATGAGTCCCCCTTGGACGAGCGTGTGCTGCGGTGGTGTGACCGAAATGCTCGCGCTGTCTGGGGCGCGAGTGTTTGCCGAGTCGGCAGCGTCTGCCGGTGAAACTTCCAAAAGTCTAGACCGAGCCAGACGTATCGCGCTATCTTTTCAGTGGCTAGACACTCACCGACTCGCCCGCGCCCGGTTCCGCCGGTCGCAGTGTCATCTAGGAGACGAAATGGCCCTCATCCGTGAACATTCACTCAGTCGACGCAGTCTGCTCCAGGCGGCGATCGCTACCGCGGGAACCACGGCCCTCGGTGTCGGACTGGCTGCTTGTGGCGGTTCGTCTGGCTCCAACAAGAGTAAGAAGATCGGGACGACACCTGACGAGATCGCTGCGCTCGCGAAGAAGGAAGGCAAGCTGCAACTGATCGCGTACCCGAAGACGTGGGCCAACTACGGCGGGTCATTCAAAGCTTTCACAGCCAAATACGGCATACCCATCAGCGTGGCGAATCCCGATGGCTCCAGCGCGCAGGAACTTACCGCGCTGAAGACACTGAAGGGTCAGTCGTCGGAGCCTGATGTGGTCGATATCGGATACGAGTTCACGCAACAGGCCATCAGTCAGAAGCTGATCGCTCAGTACAAGCCGGCCAATTGGGCTGCGGTTCCGACTCACTTGAAGGATCCGGACGGGTGGTGGACTGCCGCCTACTACGGGGTGATCAGCATCGGGGCAGATACGAAGAAGGTGCCCGCGCCCACCACCATGAAGGATCTCCTGAAGCCGATCTACAAGGGCAAGGTCAGCCTCGGTGGGGATCCACGCACGGCAACGGATTCGTTCGCCGCTGTGTTCGCGGCGGCTATCGCAAACGGTGGCTCGGCCGACAACGTCCAGCCGGGCATCGACTTCTTCGCGGAGCTGGTCAAGAACGGCAATTTCGTGAAGGCCACTTCGAATGATTCGGCGTTGAGCACGGGCCAGGCAGCTGTGGTGATCGACTGGAACTTCAACCTGCTCGGTTTCAAGCCGGATCTGAAAAAATCGGGTGTCGACCTGGCCTACTCGGTTCCGACCGACGCCGTGTTCGGCAACTACTATGCCCAGCCGGTCGCCGCCGACTGCCCTCAGCCGAATGCCGGTCGCTTGTGGGTCGACTGGCTGACCAGCGACGAGGGTTCTGAGCAGTATGCTCTCGGCGGTGCGGTTCCCGCCCGGTTCGAGGAGCTCGTGAAGGCCGGCTCGTTGTCGGCGAAGGCGCTGGCATCTCTTCCAGACCCCACGACGCTGAAGCAGATCACCTTTCCGACCGCGGCGCAGGCAGCGGCCGCCCAGAAGCTGGTCATGGCACAGTGGGGATCGAAGGTCCTGAACGCATGACGAGTGGTGTCCCGGATCAGTTGGCCGGGCGCGGTCCGCAGCCGGACGCGTCCGGGTCCGGCCGGACACCCCTCGCCTCCTGGATCGGGCGGCTGAGACAGTGGGCGGGCATTGCGCCATACACTCTCTTCGTCGCCATCTTCCTGATCATTCCGATCGTCGCTAACGTCTGGACGAGCATCCGCAGTGACGGTCAGTTCTCCGGTCAGCCCCTGTCGCAGTTGTGGCAGCCTCAGTACCGCAATGCGTTCGAGACCTCGATCCGTTTGTCGCTGGTGACAGCGATCGTTGGCGGCGCGCTTGGCCTGACTTTGTCATGGGCGCTTGCGACGGCCCGGCGTCCCACATGGTTGCGTTCGGTCGTTCAGTCGTTCTCCGCCGTCGCGTCCCAATCCGGCGGTGTCGCGCTGGCATTCGCGTTCGTCGCTGCCATCGGAACGCAGGGTCTGGTGACTCGTGCCCTGGAGAATTCCGTCGGGCTGGACATCAGCAACTCGCTCAAGCTGACGAATTTCATGGGTTTGGCGGTCGTATATCTGTATTTCCAGGTCCCGCTCATGGCAATCCTGATGCTGCCAGCCGTCGAAGGCATCCGGAAGGAATGGAGTGAGGCTGCGCTCAGCCTGGGTGCCAGTAAGTTGCAGTATTTCCGGCACATCGTGACCCCGATACTCATCCCGTCGGTTGGGGGTGCACTGCTCGTGCTCTTCGCGAACTCTTTCAGCGCGTACGCGACCGCCTACGCGCTGACCGGGGGTAGCGTCAACCTGGTCCCGGTGCTGGTCGGCTTCTACATCTCAGGGAACGTCACGACCAATGACACACTAGCTGCATCGCTGGTGACGGGCATGATGGTCGTGGTGGTCATCTCCATGGTGTTGCGCTCCGTGGTGCTCCGGAGGACGACGCGATGGCTGCGGTGACTGTTCGCGACCGCAACTGGAAAGCCGCGGACACCATCCGGGTGATCGTCTTCGTGGTCACGATGCTGTTCTATCTGATTCCGTTGCTGTCTGCGGCCGTCTTCGGTTTCACACTGCCAGGCCATGGATTCACCCTGCAGTCGCTCCATCCGGCACTGGCAGAGACGGGCTTCTGGACCGGCGTGGTGCAGACCATTGAACTGGCCATCCTGACGTCCGTCGTGTCGATCGCGCTGCTCTTGCCGACGCTGATCTGGCTGCACCTGCGATCCCAGCGTTTGCTGGCCGTGGCAGAGGGGTTGTCACTGATTCCTTTCGTCGTCCCGCCGGTCGCGCTGGTCACCGGCGCGAACATCTTCTTCCGCGCGGTTTTCCCATCGTTCCTGGTGAGCGTTTACTCATTGGTGCCGTTCTACGTGATCCTGGCGCTACCCCTTGTCTTCCGGGCGCTAGATTCAGGCATCCGCGCGATCGACATACGGACTCTGATGGATGCTTCACATAGCCTCGGCGCCGGAAGCATTCGCACGATCCTGCAGATCATCCAGCCGAACGTGCGGTCGGCGATTCTGGTCGCGGCGCTGCTGTCCTCGTCGATGGCGATCGGTGAATATGCGGTGGCGAGTCTGCTGCTGCACTCGACGTTCCCGGTACTCGTAGCGGTGGCGGGCCAGACGGCACCCCGTGCGGCAGCGGCCTTGTCATTCATCGCCATCGTAGCGACGTGGTTGCTGATGCTGTTGCTGTCGGTCGTGTCACGAAGCCACAGACACATTGCCCCGGCGGATGCCGGACAGGCTGCTGGAATTGACACTGACAATCTGCGAGAGGGAGTCCTGCAGTGAGCGCGCAACCGGAGACGACGAGCGCCGCCGAGGTCGAACTTGTCGGCGTGACAAAACAGTTCGGACGCAAGACGGTGCTGTCCGCCCTCGATCTGCGCATCGAGGGCGGCACCTTGCTGGCGCTGCTCGGCCCGTCGGGCTGTGGGAAGACGACGACTTTGCGGGTGCTTGCCGGATTCGATACGCCGAGCGCTGGACGGGTCCTGATCGACGGGACGGACGTGACGCGCGCGAGCGTCAAGCGTCGCGGGATTGGCATCGTTTTCCAGGCTTACAGCCTCTTCCCACATATGACCGCGCGAGAGAACGTCGCCTATGGCTTGCGGGTTGCGCGGGCTGGCAAGACCGAGCGCTCCACCCGGGCCGACGAGCTGCTTGACCTCGTGGGACTGTCCGAACTGGCCGGTCAGTACCCGCAGCAACTCTCCGGTGGCCAGCAACAACGGGTTGCGCTTGCGCGAGCGTTGGCGGTGCGCCCCAGGGTGCTCCTTCTCGACGAGCCACTGTCGGCTCTCGATGCGAAAGTCCGCGCCCAGCTGCGTGGTCAGATCCGGCAGATCCAGCAAGAGACCGGCACGACCACACTGATGGTCACCCACGATCAAGAAGAAGCGCTGACAATGGCCGACCAGATCGGCGTCATGTCGGACGGTCGCATCGAGCAACTCGGTACGCCGTCCGAGATCTATCAGCACCCGCGGACAGCGTTCGTTTCGGAGTTCGTGGGGGCGGTCAACCGGATCCCGGCGACGGTGGATGGATCCGCGCTGCTGGTGCTCAACCGTCGACTTGTCGTATCCAATCCGGACGCGGGTCTGACGGGCGCGGTGGATGCCCTTATCCGTCCTGAGGACCTCCGCATTGACGCTGCCGGGGATGGCGACTCCGAGATCAACGCCATGATCATGCGGGGTGCCGTCACGAGTCTGGACGTCACCATCGATTCGCTGGGCACGGCGTTCCGAGTCGATCTGCCGTCGCCTGCGGCGTCGCGCTTTCACACCGGCGATCGGGTGCGCCTCACTCCGACCCGCGACGAGGCGCTGGTGGACGGTCACCGGGAGCGTGCTGAGTCATGATCCGGCGCAAGGTCTGCCTCATCGGGATCGACGGGCTCAGGTTGGACATTGCCCTCGAAGAAGGTGTGGCGCCGGTGCTGAGTTCGATGATGCAGCACTCAGCGGTGGCGTCCATGCAGATGGAGGTACCGACCATTTCCGGACCAGGGTGGTCTTCCTTGCTGACCGGTGCATCCCACGATGAGCATGGAGTCAGGGACAACTCGTTCGTGGGTCAGCGGCTGGCCCATCACCCCGACTTCCTGAGTCGCGCGTTCTATGCGGATCAGAAGACCACGACGTTCGCGGCGGCCGGTTGGCCACCGCTGGTCGACCCGGCCGGAGTCGGTCCCGTCATACACGCCCGCGCCGAGCAGCAGCGGGCGGGTTTGCACGGCCTCGTGGTCCGCGATGGTGAAACCTACGGTTACCGCAGGGCAGACGGAGAGGTTGCCGACGTGGCCGTCGCGGTGCTGCGCGAGCACGCTCCGGACGCCAGCTTCGTGTACTTCTGCCAGGCCGACGAAGCGGGTCACCTCTTCGGTGCGCAGACCCCCGAGTATCGCTCGGCGATCACGTGTGTCGATGCGCAGCTGGGGCGTGTCCTGGAAGCAATCACAGATCGAGACGCGGATGGCTCCGAACGCTGGCTGGTTGTGGTCACCACCGATCACGGTCATCTCGATCGCGGCGGCCACGGCGGCGGCGAGCCTGAGGTGCGGCGCTCTTTCGTGGCCGCGCAGGTGATCGGTGCAGACGCCGCCATACTTCCCGAGACCATACATCCGACCGAACTGACGCCCTTGATGCTCGCGTACCTGGCAGGTGAGTGGGGCTGAGGCTCCGCTGGGATCAGTTGTCGATACGGGCGGTCAGCATGATTCTCGCCCGGTCCGCACGAAAGTAATCTTCGGAGTATTCGACCGGCTTTCCGTCGCCCGCCAGGGCGGTGCGGCAGACCCGCAGGACGGGCGTTGCCTGATCGACGTCGAGCAGGTGGGCATACTCGGTCGGCGCGATCACCGGCTCGAGCACTTCTGTCGCTGAGACCGGGGCTCGGCCCTGGCTGCGAAGGAGGGTGTAGAGGGAACCGGACAAACGGTGTTTCAGCAGGTCTGCGAAGAGGTCAGCCGGGAAGTAGCTCTCCTCGACTGCGATCGGACTACGGTTCGCTGAGCGCAGCCGAACTACTGTGTGCACCTGGGCACCGCGGCAGAGTTGCAGTGCCTCCCGCACGGCCCGGCTCGGACGGCACGTCGTGGTCCGGATCACCTTTGCACCCGCACGCAGGTGCGCGCGGCGCATCTGGTCGGTGAAGCTGGGAAGGCCGGTGAGGTCGAAATCGATGCGCGGTTGGGCGATGAAGTTCCCACCCCAGCGTCCTCGGCGGCGGACCAGCTTTCCCGCCGCCTCAAGGCTGCCCAATGCCTGCCGCAACGTCATTCGGCTGACGCCCAATGCGCTCGCGAGTTCGACCTCCGGAGGCAGCTTGTCCTCGGGCCGCAGACGGGCCGACGAGATCAAACCGGCGAGCCATGCCTCAATGACCGAGTGCGCGGGCTGCTCCGGGCCCGCGTGCACGTCGGGAAGATCGCTCATCACGCGGCTTCGCATCGTGAGGGTGCGCACCTCAGGGACCATATCGTGACCTTGTGCCGGCGAGTTGCAGCTACGACCGAGTAATCCGTCCAAGAGTATTCACCCCCAGCACTTTTGCGTCAATAGACTAGACTTATGGAAGTACACTTGCCGGATGCCGGAATTGGGCAGGAAGGACCGGTGGTCGCCATGCCGGTGCGCCGCCTCACGAGGCCGGCAGGTCTTCGTGACTATGTTCAAGTGCCGGGGTGATCTGACGTGATCGCACTGGCCACGGAGCCAATGGGGCAGGGCTGGACCCAGATCGGAGAGCTTGCAGTCGCATTCGGGCTGTCTGCCGTGATCGGCCTGGAACGGGAACTCAAACAGCGATCTGCAGGCATCCGTACCTACACGGTGGTCGGATTTGCTTCCGCGCTGTTCATGCTGGTCAGCAAGTACGGCTTTACCGACGTGCTCGTGCCGGGCAGGGTCATCGTCGATCCATCTCGCGTCGCAGCGCAGATCGTGTCCGGCCTGGGTTTCATCGGTGGCGGGATCATCTTCGTCCGGCGAGGGTCCGTGCGCGGCCTGACCACGGCAGCGAGCGTCTGGCTGACCGCTGCGGTGGGCTCTGCGGCTGGAGCGGGTCTGGAGGGACTCGCCTGCGTCGCAACCGTCGGCTACTTCGTCACGATCCTTCTGTTGCCGCCTCTTGCCAGATTGGTGGCGCGGTATGTCGTGACTCCGTGGCCGACTCTCACGGTGGACTATCTGGATGGTCGCGGGCTGCTGCGTGACGTCCTTGCCATCGTGACCCAGTCCGGGTTCGCCGTGGCCGGGTTGAACACCAGCCGCGAGGTCGATGCCGATGCAGATCCCGGCCGCGTTGGTGTCATTGGCGAAGGATCGTCCGTCGAGGTCAAGGTGTTGCTGTCCGGACGCGGCGACTTGCAGCCGTTGATCACCTCTTTGACCGAGCTGGACGGCGTACTGCGAGTCGGGACCGAACACGACGGCGAACCCGACGAGTAGTAGTCGAAGGTCTCTTCCACGGTGGGCTGATCATGACCGCTCAGCCCCCTCTGCGGAATCGTTGGGAGCCCGAAGCGAAGTGGCATGTAACATTGCACTGGGATCGCATCGTCCAGAGAGGTGAACCTCCGTGCACGTAGTCATCGTGGGTGCCGGAATCGTCGGCGCTGCCTGCGCGCGGCGGCTGGCGGCCGACGGTCACGATGTCACGATCGTCGACCGTGGGGGCGCGGCCGGAGGAACTTCCGCATCCGGCGAGGGCAACCTGCTGCTGTCGGACAAGGAGCCGGGCGCCGAGCTCGAGCTGGCGCAGTTTTCGGCCCGGCTGTGGGGCGAGCTCCCGAACGCCCTGGCGGGTGAGACCGGGCGCGTCCCGGCAATCGAGTATGACGCCAAGGGCGGTCTCGTCGTCGCGCTCACCGACGAGGGCGCCCACGCGCTCGGCCAGTTCGCGAGCGGTCAGTCCGGCGCAGGTGTCGACGCCCGCCCGATCACCCCCGGCGAAGCGCGCCGCTACGAGCCCTGGCTGAGTGACCGGGTCACTGGCGCCGTCTTCTACCCGCAGGACGCCCAGGTGCAGCCGGCCGCCGCAACCCTCGCACTCCTGGAGTCGGCCACCGACGGCGGGGCGCGCCTCCTGCAAGGTCACGAGGTGCTCGGGCCGCTGCTCGACTCGGCAGGCACACTGACGGGCGTGCGCACCTCCCGCGGGCAGGTGTCCGCCGACCGGGTGCTGATCGCAGCCGGTCCGTGGTCCGGGGCCGTGGCGGAACGCCTCGGCGTCCGGCTGCCGGTGCTGCCTCGCCGGGGCATGATCCTGGTGACGACGCGGATGCCGCGGCGCATCCTGCACAAGGTGTATGACGCCGACTACGTCGGAGCCGTTACCTCGGACGACGCGGACTTGCAGGTGTCCAGCGTCGTCGAATCAACAGCTGCCGGAACGGTTTTGATCGGTTCATCGCGTCAGCGCACGGGATTCGACGACACCCTCCAGGTGGTGGCGCTGCGCCGGATCGCCGCCCGGGCCATCCGGCTCTTCCCGTTTCTCGCCGACGTGCCGATGATGCGCTCGTATGGCGGCTTCCGGCCCTACCTACCGGACCATCTCCCGGTCATCGGCGCCGACCCGCGGCTGCCCGGGTTGTGGCACGCGACCGGTCACGAGGGCGCTGGCATCGGATTGTCATTGGGCACAGCGGAACTCGTCGCCGATCTGATGGCGGGACGGCAATGCACCATCGACCCGGCGCCGTTCGCGCCGGACCGGCCGAGTTTGGCACCGCACCTGGAAGCGGAGGTGGCCTGATGGTGTCCCGTCGCATGCCGCCCGCCGCGGACCCGACACGGCCACCCTCCGACGTGCCGATCACGATCACGCTCGATGGCACGCCATACACCGGCACCGCGGGTCAGACCCTCGCCGGCGTGCTGCTGGGCGCCGGCCGGCTGAGCTGGCGCACCTCGCCCGGTGGTGCGTCGCGCGGTGTCTTCTGTGGCATCGGCGTGTGCTTCGACTGCATCGCGACCGTGAACGACGCGTGCGACGTGCGGCTCTGCCAGCGGCGGGCCGTGGACGGCGACCGGGTGGTCAGTCAAGGCCTCGATGCGCCTCTCCCGCTGCGCTCCGCCGGCACTCGGCCGGCGCATGGAGTCGCGGATGTCTGACGTCCTGGTCATCGGAGCCGGCCCGGCCGGTCTGCACGCAGCGAGCCGCGCGCTGGACGCCGGGGCCGAGGTGACCGTGCTCGACGCGCACGACTTGGTCGGCGGGCAGTTCTGGCGGCACCTGCCGGACGACCGTGCCGCCGCCGACGAGGCGCAGCTGCATCACGGCTGGAAGTCGTTCCAGCAGTTACGGGTTCGGCTGGAGGAACATCCGCGCTGCCGCGTCCTCACCGGCACCGAAGTCTGGGCGATCGAACCTGAGGAACACGGCGCGGCCGCCCGCGTCCACGCGCTCTCCGGTCCCTCCGGTGCCCTCCGCCGCGAAGAAGTCCTGCTCACGCCCGAGCGGCTCGTCCTCGCCACCGGCGCCCACGACCGGGTGCTGCCCTTTCCGGGATGGGACCTGCCGGGCGTCTTCAGCGCGGGCGCCGCGCAAGCCCTCGCCAAGGCTGAGCGGGTCGCGGTCGGTGAGCGGGTGCTGGTCGCCGGCGCCGGGCCCTTTCTGCTGGCGACCGCGGCGTCGCTGATCGCGACCGGCGCGACCGTCGTCGGCGTGCACGAGGCGGCCGGGCCGTCGGCCCTGTGCCGCGGATGGCTCTCGCGCCCTTGGGAATTGGCGAGTTCGGCCCGCAAGCTGACCGAACTCGCCGCCTATGTGACGGGTCACCTGCGGCACCGCATTCCGTATGTCGCAGGCAGTGCCGTGATCGCCGCCGAAGGGAACGGCCGGGTCGAGTCGGTCCGGGTCACCCGGCTGGATCGCGACTGGCGCCCGGTTGCCCGGACCGAGCGGGACATCGCGGTCGACGCCGTCGCGGTGAGCCACGGCTTCACGCCCCGCCTGGAGCTGGCGATCGCGGCCGGATGCGCAATCACCGCAGACCGATTCGTGGCGGTCGACGCTCGGCAGGCCACCACCGTCCCGGGTGTGTATGCCGCGGGCGAACTCACCGGCATCGGCGGTATGGCGCTGTCCGCTGTCGAGGGCGCGATCGCGGGTCTCGAGGCGGCCGGTGGCGTCATACCCCGGCAGTTGCTGGCCGAGCGTGCCCGGCAGCGCGCCTTCGCCATCCGACTCGAACGCGCGCACGGCATCCGGCCCGGCTGGACCGACTGGCTGTGCGACGACACCACGATCTGTCGCTGCGAGGACGTGCCGTTCGGGGCCCTGTCCCTCACGGAGGGTGCCACCCAGTCGTTGCGCGCAGCCAAACTGAGCACCCGAGCGGGCCTCGGCAGCTGCCAGGGCCGCACCTGCGGGCGCACCGTCGAGGAGATCCTGCGCCAGTCACCGGGTCTGCTCGGCACGACCACCACGGATCAGCGACCCATCGCCGCGCCGGTCCGCCTGGGCGAATTCGCCCGCGAATGAACGACATCCGCAGCAGTCAGCGGGGAAAGGAAGCAGCATGCCCACGGAGAAGTTCGACCTCGGAGGCGTCGTCGTCGCGACGACGCTCGCCTTCACGGAGGACCCGTCTGCGCCTGCGGGTCTCGCCGTCGACCACGAGAAATACGCCGCACACTGCGCGTGGCTGATCGACAACGGCTGCCGCGGGGTCGGGCCGAACGGCTCGCTCGGCGAATACTCCTCGCTGACCGACGACGAGCGTCGCCAGGTCGTCCGGACGGCGGTCCGGGCGGTCGCCGGACGTGGGCTGGTGGTCGCCGGGGTCCACGGCGTCGGCTCGCACCAGGCAGTTCACTGGGCGCAGTGTGCCAAGGACGACGGCGCCGACGGCGTGCTGCTGCTGCCGCCGATCGTCTACCGCGCCAACCGGCAGGAGATCATCGCCCACTACGCGGCGGTGAACGAGGTCGGTCTGCCGATCATGGTCTACAACAACCCGATCGACACCAAGGTCGACCTGACCCCGGATCTCATCGCCGAGCTGGCGCAACTGGAGAACGTGGTCGCCGTCAAGGAGTTCTCCGGTGACGTGCGGCGCGTGCTGGAGATCAAGGAACGGTGTGACATCGCCGTCATCGCGGGCGCCGACGACCTGCTCTTCGAGTCACTGGTGTCGGGTGCGGTCGGCTGGTTCGCCGGCTACCCCAACGCCTTCCCGCGGGAAGCCGTCGAGCTCTACGACCTCATCATGAGCGGCCGGATCGACCAGGCCCGTACGCTGTACGAGCACCTGGTCCCGATCTTCCGGTGGGACTCACGCACCGAGTTCGTCCAGGCCATCAAGCTCTCGATCGACGTGGCGGGCGAGAGCTACGGCGGCCGGACGCGCCCGCCGCGAGGCCCGCTGTCGCCCGAGCAGGAGCAGATCGTGCGCCGCGACACGCAGCGCGCGCTGGACTATTGCGCCGGTCGCAACTGAGCCCAAGGAGACGCGAATCATGCGCACCAGCAAGGTGATCAGCGCGGTCGACTCGCACACCGAGGGTATGCCGACCCGCGTCGTCACCGGCGGGCTCGGCGTCTTCCCCGGCGCGACCATGAACGACAAGCGACTCGGCTTCATCGCCGAACACGATGAGCTACGCCGCCTGCTGATGACCGAGCCGCGCGGGCACAGCGCGATGAGCGGTGCCATCCTGCAACCGCCGACCCGACCGGACGCCGACTTCGGAGTTATCTACATCGAGGTGTCCGGCTGCTTGCCGATGTGCGGTCACGGAACCATCGGAGTGGCAACGGTGCTCGTCGAGACCGGGATGGTTCAGGTGACCGAGCCGGTCACCACCATCCGGCTGGACACCCCGGCCGGGCTCGTCATCGCCCGCGTCGCCGTCACCGATGGCCACGCCGACTCGGTGACGATCGAGAACGTCCCCAGCTACACCGACCGGATCGACCAGGTCATCGCGGTTCCCGGGCTCGGCGAGGTGCACTACAGCCTGGCGTTCGGCGGCAACTTCTACGCGATGGTCGACCTCGATGCCGTCGGGCTGCCCTTCGATCGTGCCCGCAAGGACGACATCCTGCGAGCCGGGCTGGCGATCATGGCGCGCATCAACGACGAAGCGCCGCCAGTGCACCCCACGATCGAGGGGGTAAACCACTGCCATCACGTCGAATTCATCGCTCCGGGCTCAACCGCGCACCACTCGCGGCATGCCATGGCGATCAATCCGGGGTGGTTCGACCGGTCACCGTGCGGCACCGGCACGTCGGCCCGTATGGCGGAGCTGTGGACCCGTGGCGAGCTCTCGCTGGACACCGACTTCGTCAACGAGTCGTTCATCGGCAGCCGCTTTGTCGGCCGCCTCGTGCGCGAGACCGAGGTCGGTGGGCGGCCGGCCGTCATACCGACCATCACCGGGCGCGCGTGGGTCACCGGCATCGGGCAGTATCTGCTCGACCCCACCGATCCGTTCCCCGCCGGCTTCGAGTTCTAGAGATTCCTGACAGGAGCAGCATGACCACCACCGATATCGAGGAGATCGCCCGGCGCGCACAGGAGGCCCACGCGAGATACTCGCGGACCGCACCGGCGCCCCGAGCCCACGCGCTGGCCGCCGTGGCAGCTGCCCTGGCAGCCGACGCGGAAGTCGTCGCGCTCGCGCAGGAGGAGACCGGCCTCACCGAGGCGCGGCTGATCGGCGAGGTCACGCGCACGGCATACCAGCTGCGGATGTTCGCGGACGTGATCCGCGCGGGCGACTACCTCGACGTGCGCATCGACGCCGCGGACCCCGGCTTCCCCCTCGGACCGCGCCCGGACCTGCGCCGCTGCCTGCTGCCGGCCGGCCCCGTGCTCAACTTCGCCGCGAGCAACTTCCCCTTCGCATTCTCGGTCATCGGCGGCGACACCGCGTCCGCGCTGGCGGCCGGGTGCGCGGTGGTCGTCAAGGCTCACCCGGGTCATCCGCGGCTGTCCGACCGATGCGCGAGCCTGGCGGCGGACGCGATGAGGGCTGCCGGAATGCCCACGGACACACTGCAACTCGTGCACGGCTTCGACGAGGGCGTCGAGCTGCTGCGCCATCCCGCGATCAAGGTTGCGACGTTCACCGGATCGGTCCGGGGCGGTCGGGCGCTCGCGGACATCGCCGCGGCACGCCCTGCCCCGATCCCGTTCTTCGGCGAGCTGGGCAGCGTCAACCCGGTCGTCGTCACCGCGGCCGCGCTGCGGGAGCGGGCGGACGAGATCGTCAGCGGCTACGTCGCGAGCGTCAGCGGCTCGGCCGGCCAGCTGTGCACCAAACCCGGCTTCCTCTTCGTGCCGTCCGGGCACGGCCTGGCCGATGCGCTACGCGCCGCGGCGCAGCAGATCGCCGAGCACCGGCTGCTCAACCCGGCCGTGTCGCAGGGCTACCAACGCCGCCGTAGCGAGGTGCTCGGTGCCGGTGCCGACGTCATCGCCGACGGGTCGGTCCGCGTCGACGCGAACGAAAACGCCTGGGCCACACCGACTCTCGTCCGAGTGGCGCTCAGCGAATTACTCGCACACCGCGACGCACTGCTCGAGGAGTCGTTCGGGCCGCTCTCCATCGTCGTCGAGTATGACGATCTCGCCGCCCTCCTGCCCCGCCTCCCCGACCTCTTCCCGGGCAACCTGACCGCGACCGTGCACTGCGCGTCCGGTGAGGAAGCCGACCCGCAGGTCGCCGCGCTGGTGCGGCTTTTCGCCGAGCACGCCGGACGGGTGCTGATCGGCGGCTGGCCGACCGGCGTCGCCGTCACCGCCGCGATGCAGCACGGCGGGCCGTGGCCGGCGACCACGAACGACTCCGGCACCTCCGTCGGCAGCGCCGCCATCACCCGGCTGCTGCGGCCGGTCGCGTTCCAGTCGACGCCGCAGGAGCTGCTCCCCGAGCCGCTGCGCGACGACAACCCATGGGGTGTGCCGCAGCGACGCGCCTGATCAGCCCAGCTGGGCTCGCGTCCACTCCTCGAGCCCAGCCGCGGTGATCGGCAGCGCCTCGGACAGCACCTCGATGCCCGTATCAGTGACCACCAGGTCATCCTCGATCCGCACGCCGATGCCGCGCAGTTCGGGTGGGACCGTCAGGTCGTTCGCGTGGAAGTAGAGGCCCGGCTCGACCGTGAGCGCCATACCGGGCTGCAGGGTCGCCTCCTGATAGGCGGACACCGTCGACTGGGAGCAGTCGTGCACGTCCAGGCCGAGGTGATGCCCAATGCCGCAGACGATGAATCGGCGGTGCTGCTGCCCGTCGCGCGAGAGCGCCTCGTCCACCGACACGGGCAGTAGGTCCCAGTCGGCCAGGCCCTGGGCGATGACCTCCATGCACCGGTGGTGGAAGTCCAGGAACGTGCGCCCGGGCCGCACTGCGGCCAGTCCGGCCCGGTGGGATTTCTCGACCAGGTCATGCACCATGCGCTGGTGCGGAGTGAAGGTGCCGGACACCGGGATGGTCCGAGTGACGTCGGCTGTGTAGTAGCTCTTCTCCTCGACACCCATGTCGAGCAACAGGGCGTCCTGCTCGCCGAGCGCACTGTCGCAGCGTGTCCAGTGCAGCACCGCCGCGTTGCGGCCGGTCGCCACGATGGTGCCGTAGCCGACGTCGTTGCCGAAGGTCCGGGCGTGCCGGTTGAAGGTGCCTTGCAGCCACCGCTCCCCCCCGGACCGCATCGCTGCCGGGATCTCGGCGGCGACGGCCGCGAAGCCATCCACGGTGAGGTCGACGGCGGCGCGCAACTGCGCAATCTCCCACTCGTCCTTGACCATTCGCAGCCCGGACAGCGTCTGCCCGAGCACTGCCCCATCCTCGCGCCGCACCGGGCCGAGGTCACCCTCCTCGACATACCCGCCCACCAGCACGGCGGACTCGGCGGCCAGCGATCCGGCCAGCTTGTCGATCGGCTGCACCTCGATGCCGAGGGCCGCGCTCCACTCGGCGAGCCCGGGCACCGGGCCGGTCCACAACTCGCCGTAGTTCGCGTCCGAGAAGAAACCGAGGTCGCCGGGCCCGGCCGGTGGCGGCATGAAGAGCGTGGCGTCCGCGGAGCCCGCGTCGGTGCGGATCACCAGCACGGCGCGTTCCACGGGCGCCGCCAGCAGCCACAAGAAATCGGAGTGCGCGCGGAATTCGTAGTTGCAATCGTCATTGCGCACCGGGGATCGCCCGGACCCGATGACGACGACCCGGCCCGGCAGTGCCTGCGCCAGCCGGTCCCGGTGGGCAGCGGCCGCCGCGGCCGCACCGGCGACCAGACGCGGTCGCCGCACCTCGCGACCCCACCCGCCGCGGATGTCGTCGAGAAAGCGCGGAGTCTCTGCCAGGCGGGGCAGACCGCGCATGCGCAGGTCGGCAGGGGCGGTCTCGTGGTCGGTCATCTGCGGGCTCCCGGTGCTGGTGTCATGAACAGTGCAATTGTACATTTCACCTGGCTGCGCACCAGGCGGGTTCCGGAGCCCGGGAAGTCCGCGCACTTACGATGTGTGGCATGCCAGATCCCGTCCAGCCGTTGCACAAGGGCTTGTTGCGAGAGGACATCACCAACGCGCTGCGCGCTGCCATCATCAGCGGTGGCCTGCTGCCTGGCGTGCTCTACTCCGCCCCGTCGCTCGCCGAGCGCTTCGGGGTGTCGGCCACGCCGGTGCGCGAGGCGATGCTCGACCTGGTCCGCGAGGGGCTCGTCGTCACCGTGCGCAACAAGGGCTACCGCGTGACCGAGATCGGCGACGAGCAACTGGACGAGATCACCGAGCTGCGGCTGCTCGTCGAGCCGCCGCTGGTCGCCCGGGCGACCCCCAAGGTCCCGGCGGCCGACTTCCCCAAGCTACGCAGTATGGCGGACGCCATCGTGCGCGGCGCCGAGCGCGGCGACCTCATCGACTACACCGAGAGCGACCGCATGTTTCACCTGCGGTTGCTGGAGTATGCCGGCAACCGCCGCGCGACCACACTCATCTCCGAGTTGCGTGCGCACACAAGGCTTTACGGCCTCAATGCGATCACCGCAGACGGACAGCTCGTCGAGAGCGCGGCAGAGCACCACGCCATACTCGATGCGATGGAGCAGCGCGACAAGCGCCTGGTCACCCGGCTGATGAAGCGGCACATCGCGCAGACGCGGGGTCGCTGGGCCGGGCATGCGCCCGGCGAGATACCCGGTCACGCGCCCGCTGACGGTCGAGGCGGCGAATGACGGCCCTGCAGCGGCGTCATTCGCGGTTCCGACCGTCAATCGCCGGATCCACGGCCCGCCGACGCACCGCCACCGCTCTCGCCGTGTCCGGGTTGCTGCTCGCGGTCCCGGTCGCGGCCGAAGCTCACGTGACGGTGAATCCCACGACAGCAGTGGCTGGTTCGTATGCAACGCTCACCTTCAAGGTGCCCACCGAGAAGGCGAACGCCTCAACGGTCCGTCTTGAGATCGACCTGCCGATCGACCACCCGTTCACCGCGGTCTCCTACCAGCCGGTGCCGGGCTGGACTGCCACGGTCACCACGTCGAAGCTGGCCAAGCCGGTCACGACCGGTGGCGGCACCATCACCGAGGCTCCGACCAAGATCGTCTGGACGGCGAGCAAGGGCGCGGCGATCAAGCCTGGCCAGTTCCAGCAGTTCCCGATCTCGGTGGGCGTTGTCCCGGACGTCCCATCGGTGAGTTTCCTGGCGATTCAGACCTATTCGGACGGATCGGTGGTTACGTGGGGCCAGCCGACCGTGCCGGGCAAACCGGAGCCGGAGCACCCGGCGCCGGTGCTGACGATCGGTGCCGCGAGCAGCCCCGCGCCGACTGGGGCGCCGACCGTGGCAGAGGGAACGCCCCAGCAGTCCGATGACTCGTCCGACGCCGGGGTGTGGTTCGGCGTCGCCGCCCTTGCGGTCGGGATGCTCGCGTTCCTTCTCGGGTTGTATGCCGCGACCCGACGGGCCCGGTGAACGGCATGACGCCACGCCGGCTCATCCTCGTCGCTGTCGCGTTTCTTGTGGCGGTGTGCGGCGTCATACCGGCGGCGCAGGCGCACGACTACCTGGTCGGCAGCTCGCCGAAGGCGAGCGGATCGGTTGCGGCGGCACCGAAAACCGTCACGCTGACCTTCGACGACATCGTGCTGACCAGGCCGGCCCGGCCGCAGGTCACCGTGCAGGGCCCGGACGGGCGCTACTACGAGACCGGCTGCGCGACGGTCACCGACCGAGTCGTGACGACACCGGTCGCGCTCGGGCCGGCCGGCAAATACACGGTCACCTGGCGCATCGTCTCCGCCGACGGCCACCCGGTCTCCGACAACATCTCCTTCGACCTCACCGGCAAGGGCGGCGGCTCGGGCATCGCGTCGCCGAAGCCATGCACCACTCAGGCATCGGGTGGCGGATCGCGCAGCGGTAGCGGCTCGCGCAGCGATGGCGTTCCGGGCGGCGCGATCGTCGCGGTCGTGGTCATCGCCATCGTCGGCGTGGGCGGTTCCGCGGTCATTCTGCTGACCCGTAGCCGCGACCGGCAGGCGGACGGCGTCGACGATTTCGACGACGACGAGGAATGATCGCCGCGTGATGCGCGCATTGGTGCTCGACGAGATTGCGGGGCCGCTCGACGTCCGCGACGTCCCCCAGCCGGCCGCCCCGGACGGCGGGGTCGTCGTGCAGGTTCGCGCCACCGGCCTGTGCCGCAGCGACTGGCACGCCTGGGCCGGGCACGACGAGATCACCCTCCCTCATGTCCCTGGTCACGAACTCGCCGGAGTCGTCTCCGCGGTCGGCCCCGGGGTCGGGCGCTGGCGCGTGGGCGACCGGGTGACCGTGCCGTTCGTCGAGGGCTGCGGCCGCTGCGAGTGGTGTATGTCGGGCAATGCTCAGGTCTGCCCCGATCAGGAGCAGCCCGGCTTCACCCACTGGGGCTCGTTCGCGGAGTATGTCGCACTGCACGCCGCCGACACCAACCTGGTCGCGGTGCCCGACGCCGTCTCGTTCGAGGCGGCAGCGAGTCTCGGCTGCCGGTTCGCCACTGCCTACCGGGCGCTCGTGGGACGAGCGCAGGTCCGGACGGGTGAATGGGTGACGGTGCTGGGTGCCGGAGGTGTCGGGCTGTCCGCGGTGATGATTGCGAAATCCCTTGGCGCCCAAGTGATTGCGGTTGACCGGCACGAGCGGGCGCTCGCCAAGGCGGGTGACCTCGGCGCGGATCACCTGATGCTCGTCGAGGATGGTTGCGACATACCGGCCTGGGTGCACGGGCTCACTGGTGGCGCACACGTGGCGGTCGACGCGGTCGGCACCGAGCAGACGTGCGCCGACTCCGTCCGCAGCCTGCGCCGGCGCGGGCGGCACGTGCAGGTCGGCTTGCTGCCTCCGGTCGCCGGACATCCGCGGGTGCCGATGGACCGCGTGATCGCCTGGGAACTGGACCTTTTCGGCAGCCATGGCATGTCCGCGGCCGACTATCCGGGGATGCTGGAACTCATCGCATCCGGCGCGCTCGCCCCGCAGAACCTGATCGAGCGGGTCGTCGGCCTGTCCGACGCGGCCGCGTTGCTGCCCGCGATGGAACTCGCCACACCCGCCGGCATCACCATCATCGATCCCGCCCGCTGACTCACCGAGCGGGGTAGAAACCCGCCGAGCGGGGTACAAGCAGCGGTGTTCAGCGTGCATGTAGGTACCCCGCTCGATGCCGATGTACCCCGCTCGGCGAGAGCATGTCCGTTCGGCATGAGGGGTATGCCGGGGTACGGCATACGATCGAAGGACCCGGCATCGTGATTCGAGGAGAGCCATGGCAGATCTCGACGGCAGCAACTACGACTACGTGATCGTCGGGGGAGGGGTGGCGGCGGCAGCGGCCGTCGACGGCATCCGGCAGCTCGACGACAGTGGTTCGGTGCTGGTGCTCGGCGCCGAGGCGGACGGACCGGTCTACCGGCCGGATCTGTCCAAGAAGCTGTGGCTCGACGAGAGTTCGAGCCTGGAGCGGAGTGCGCTGCTGGATGGCCAGGACTTCGATCTGCGGATCGGCACCGAGGTGACCTCGATCGACCCTGCGGCGCACACGGTGCAGGTGACAAGTGGTGCGACGGTGACCTACGGCAAGCTGCTGCTGGCCACAGGGGCGAGTCCCCGCACCCTCGACCTGCCCGGCTCCGACCGGATCATGTACTACCGCAACGCATCCGACTACCGCCGGTTGCGGGAACTGGCCGGCGAAGACATGCCGGTCACGACGGTCGGCGGCGGCTACATCGGCGCGGAGATCACCTCGGCGCTGACGCAGAACGGCGTGCGCGTGACGATGATCTTCGACGAGGAGCTGGTGCAGCAGCGCCTCTTCCCCGAGTCCATCGCGCAGCTGGTCACTGACGACTTCGCGGGTCACGGCGTGCGCTTGCTCGCTGGTGAGACGGTGTCCGGCGGGGAACTGGCCGATGACCGGGTGGGCATCCGGGTCGGCGACGGCTCCGTGATCGAGGCCGGCGCGGTCGTCGTCGGCGTCGGCGTGGTCCCCCGCGTCGAACTCGCCGAAGCGGCCGGCATCACCGTCGACGACGGGGTCGTCGTCGACGAGCAACTGCGCACCTCCGCCCCCGATGTGTATGCCGCCGGCGATGTCGCCAGCTACCTTGATTCGCTGCTCGGCCGACGGCGCGTCGAGCACGTCGACAGCGCCGAGAAGATGGGCAAGCACGCCGGTCGCAATATGGCCGGTGCCGACGAGGTCTACGACTACACGCCGATCTTCTGGTCGGACCTGTTCGACAACGGCTACGAGGCTGTCGGTGACCTCGACTCGCGGCTGGACACCGTCGAGGACTGGAACGCCGACCGGACCGCTGCCGTCGTCTACTACCTGCGAGACGATGTGGTCCGCGGCGTGCTGTTGTGGAACGTCTGGGACTCCTCGGACCGCGCCCGCGACGTGATCGCCCGGTCCCGCGACGGGAAGCTCGGGCGGGGCGAACTGATCGGTGCGATCCCGACCAGCTGAGAACTCAGCGGACAGCCTCGTCCTTGGGCAGCACCCGCAGCAGGTCCTCGTGCAACTCGGCCGCCGCGTTGTCGAGATCCGAGCCCAGCAGGTCGGCCCGGACCGCCCGCTCGACCAGCGCGTCGACCTGCTCGGCGAGAAGTTCGAACGGTGGGTCGAAATGCCAGCCCAGTGCTTCGTAACGCCGTTGCACGTCGCGCTGCCACCGGGCCCGGTCGTCTTCGACAACTGCCGCGAAGGGCCGCAGGCGCGGCTCGAACTGGCTCTGGTTGCGCAGGTCGTAGCGGACCCGGTGCAGCCGGCGGTGGGTGCGGAAGCTCTCGCTGAGCGCGCCGGCCAGCCGGCCGGAGTAGTCGGTGACGCCGGCCGCGCCGGAGCAGTCGGCGGCGAAGATATGCGCGTCGGCGATGAGCCGCACGCACTCGGCGACGAGGGCGTCCTTGCTCTGGAAGTAGTAATGAACCATCCCGTGCGAGAAGCGAGTGCGTCGTGCGACGTTGCGCACGGACACCTGCGAGTAGCCGTGCTCGCTCCAGGTGTGCAGCGCCGCGACCGCGAGGTCGTGCCGCCGCCCCGCGTGGACGTCGAGGTCGGTCGGCTGTTGCCTGTTGTCTCGGGAGTCGATCACTTCGCCCATGATTCCATCTCGAAGCGCCGTGGACGGCGTTGCGGACGAACGAGATTCAGATCGTTTGCGGCATCAGTATTCTCCGGCATGCGAGGGTGAGCCATGGTCACGATCAGCACGGCGGGGTTCGGAGTGCTTGCCGTCGTCGCCGAAGGGCGCACGCATGGCTTCGCGGTGGCGGCACTCTACGCAGCTGACGGCGCGCTCGGCCGGGTATGGCGCATTCAGCGCGCCGTCGTCTATCGCGAGTTCGGCCGGCTCACTGACGCGGCCCTGCTGCGCGAGGTCGGCATCGACCGCGGCCCGGGTCCGGACCGGATGACGGTGGAGGTCACGCCGACGGGCCGCGAGCTGGTCGATCAGTGGCTCCTCGAGCCGGTCGCCCGTGCTCGCGACGCGCGATCGGCGCTGCTGCTCAAGCTCGCGCTGCTCGATCGGATCGGTCGCGACCCCGGCCCGCTGATCAGCGCCCAGCGGGCGGTCTTCACCGCGCGTCTCGCGGAGCTGCAGGCTCGCGCCGACGCCAGCGCACCCGATGATTTTGAGCGGACCCTCGCCCGCTGGCGAGCGTGCTCGACCCGTGCCGTCCTCGGTTTCCTGGACGAAATCTCCGAAACCTGACGTACTAGTCGCACTGTGACTACCTGGCTGCTAACTTCGAGCGCATGACCGATCTCTCACGTCGCGGATTACTGGCTCTCGGACTTGTCGGAGGCAGCGCGGCGCTCGCCGCCTGCGGCTCCTCCGACGGTGGCTCGAAGTCGTCATCGACCGGCTCCGCTACCGGGAGCACCGCAGCCGCCGGCACGACCTCCAGCTCTCCGGCCACCATGTCCTCCTCGGCACCGAAGGGGTCCGGCACCGTCAATGTGCTGTATGCCGGATCACTGGTTGCCTTGATGGAGAAGCAGATCGGCCCGGCCTTCGAGAAGGCGACCGGCTACAAGTTCGCCGGGTTTGCTGCCGGCTCCAACGACCTGGCCGCCCAGATCAAGGGCAAGGTCCGCAAGGCCGACGTCTTCATCAGCGCCAGCCCGAAGGCCGACCAGTTGCTGATCGGCAGCGCGAACGGTGACTGGGTGAGCTGGTTCGTCACCTACGCCACCTCCCCGCTTGTGCTCGGCTACAACCCGAAGAGCAAGTTCGCTGCCAAGATCCAGTCCGGGCCCTGGTATGACGTCATCACCGAGCCGGGTTTCCGCGTCGGCACGACCGACCCCAAGGCCGACCCGAAGGGCAAGCTCGCGCACCAGGCGCTGCTCGCCGAGGGTGCCACTCACCCGAAGCTGCTTGCGCTCGCCAAGAACGACAAGATCATCTTCCCCGAAGAGACTCTGGTCGCCGACCTGCAGTCCGGTCAGCTGGACGCCGGCTTCTTCTACACCAGTGAGGCGAAGGTCGCCGCCATACCAACGGTTCAGCTGACCGGCCAGCAGCTGGCTGCGTCATACACTGCGACCGTGGTCAAGAACGCCCCCAACGAGTCCGGCGCCGAGGCGTTCGTCGCCTACCTGCTCGGACCTGACGCGCGAAAGACCCTCAGCGCACAGGCTTTTGAGCTGGTCACCCCGCCGAAGGTCACGGGCACGGGCGTGCCTGCGGCGGTCACCAAGGCGCTGTCCAGCTAGTGACCGAGCGGCGACGCAGCGGCCCGGTCGCCGTGCTGGGGGCGCTGCTCGCCCTCTACCTGGCCGTCCCGCTCGTCGCCTTCGTCATCCGGCTGGCGACCTCCAGCCAGACCGGATTCGGCGAGTCCGGCCTCTTCGACGCAGCGCGCACATCCGCGGTCGGCGCGACTATCAGCGCGGCGGTCGTGGGCGTGCTCGGTGTGCCGCTGGCGCACTGGCTCGCCCACTCGCGTGGGCCGTTGCACCGGGTGGTCGGCGTGCTGGTGCAACTCCCGCTCGCGCTGCCGCCGGTGATGAGCGGCATCGTGCTCATCTACCTGGTCGGTCCCTACACCTGGCTCGGCGAGCGGTTCAACGGCCGGCTGACCGAGTCGCTCGCCGGCGTGGTGATTGCACAGACCTTCGTGGCGTCGCCGTTCCTGGTCATTGCGGCGCGCTCGGCGTTCGAGTCCGTCGACCCGCAGCTGGAGGACGTCGCGGCGACGCTCGGGCACCGTCCGCTGTCGCGATTCGTGCGGGTGGACCTGCGGGTCGCCGCGCGCGCCATCCGGGCCGGGTTGCTGATGACCTGGCTGCGGGCGATCGGTGAGTATGGCGCCACGGTTCTGCTCGCCTACCACCCCTACACGCTGCCGGTCTTCACCAGCGTGCAGTTCGCGCAGACCGGCATCCCGACGACGCAGGCGCCGACCGCGGTCGCCCTTGCGGTCGCGGCAATTGTGTTGTTGCTGGCCAGTTTCCGGCTCCCGGGTGCGGTGCGTGCGCGTCTGCGGCGTCCCGCGCCGTCAGTGCCGCCAGTGCGTCCGGAGGGCCCCGTCGCGGAGCCCGTCAGCTTCGACGTCGACACCCACGTCGGCGGCTTCCACCTCCAGGTCGCGCATCAGGCGGCCAGCCCGCGCATCGCGGTGCTCGGGGCATCCGGGGCGGGCAAGTCGATGCTGCTGCGTTCCCTCGCCGGCCTGCTCGGACCCGACGTCGGCATCGTGCGCCTCGGGCCGGACCGCATCGACGGGGTGCGGGTCGAGGACCGCCGGCTGGGGTATGTGCCGCAGCAACACGGTCTCTTCCCGGACCGAACCACTTGGGATCAGGCGACTTTCGGCATACATGCCGACCAAGCGGTAGCCGCGTGGTGGTTGCAGCGGCTGCGTCTCGACGGACTGCAGGACCGGCTGCCGGAGCAGTTGTCCGGTGGCCAGCGGCAGCGGGTGGTCCTCGCGTCCGCGCTCGCGGGCACGCCACGGTTGCTGCTGCTCGACGAGCCGTTCTCAGCGCTGGACTACCCGGTGCGCCAGGAGCTGATCGCGCTGGTTCGCAGTCTGCAGCAACAGGATTCGCTCGCGACGGTTCTGGTCACCCACGACCCGGCAGAGGCCGCGATGCTCGCCGACGAGCTGCTGGTCATCGCCGGCGGGCGGTTGGAGCAGGCAGGCACCGTGCGCGAGGTCTTCGACGCCCCGGCCTCCCCGGCGGTCGCGCGGCTGCTGGGGCTGCGCAACGTGTCGGCAGGTGTGATGGTGGCTGGCGGTGCGGTGGTGACGGACGGCGTGCGGGTGTGCGCGGCAGCCGACGAGTTGCCGGGCGGCACGCCGGTGACGTGGTGCGTCCGGCCGGAATTCGTGCGGATCGCGGCCGATGGCGAGCACGAGGTGGCCGTGGCCGACGTCGCCGACCTGGGCAGCCGGTTGGTGGTGCGGCTGCGGTGGTCACAAGGGCTGGAACTGGAGGCGCACCAGGTCATTTCGGCGCATCACGACGGCGCTCCGGTGGTGGGCGAAGTCGTTCGCGCCCACCTCGACCCGGCCGGCATCAGCGTCTGGCCCGTGCCCGCCGTCGCGCCGGCGCCGCCGTCTCTGTGATCGAGCGGACCCAGAACGCAACGAGCGGACCCACAAATGCGCCCCAATTGTGGGTCCGCTCGTTCAGCATGGGGTCCGCTCAATCGCGGAGGTGGTGTCCGCAAGCAGGCGCGAGCGGCGGAACTCGGCGCGATAGCGAAGGCCGTCCGGGCCGTGGTCGAGAGCCTCGAGCGCGAGATCATCGGCGGCGAACGCCTCGATCTCGGCATGGGTCAGCCGCCACGGCGGGCCGTAGTCGGGGTCCGGGTCCGCAGGCAGCACACCCCCGATCACCAGAAGCACGCCACGGGGTGCGACGAGCGACCGGATGGCGGCCGTCGCTGCCGCCCGCACCGTGCGCGGCATCGACTGCACCGTCATGACCTCCACCACCAGGTCGAAGGCGCCTCGCCATTGCGGCGGAAGCGCGAAGAGGTCGGCGACCCGGTAGTCGACAGCACTGTCCGGATGCGCGGCGCGGACCCGCTCGATCGCGGTGGGTGACACGTCGAACGCGGTGGTCCGAAAATGCAATGCTGCCAGCAGTTCCGCGTCGTGTCCCGGTCCGGTGCCCGGCACGACAGCGGTCCGGTCGGCACCGGCCGCTTCTCCGGCGTGCTGCACGAGCCACTCGGCGAGCAGCGGATGCGGCGCGCCGCGGTCCCAGGGGATCTCGGCCGCTCCGCGCCCGGCAGCGTCATACAACGTCTCGAACCACGCCGTCGGGCTCCCGGCGGCGAGCGACTCGGCGGCGAGGCGCTGCGCACGGCTGTCCGAAGTCTCGCTCATTCCGCCATCCTGGCACTCCTCTCGCTGATTGACGCGCTCTCCACCGAGCGACGCAATTGCACCTGCATCACTCGGTGCGCACTGCGTCACTCGGCGCAGGAGACAATGACACCTGTGAGCCCGAGCGTGCAGCGTGTCCTCTCCCGCAACGCGACCTTCCAGCAGTGGCAGGCGTTGCTCGGCAATCGCAGCAAGCGGCATCGGGCCGGGCAGTTCATCGTCCAGGGGGTTCGGCCGATCTCCGTTGCGCTGGAACATGATGGGGACTTCGAGGCTCTTCTGCGTCCGGTCGGGTTCACTCCGTCCCGCTGGGCCGAGGAGGTATGGCGCACTGCGCCAGGCCGGCGCTTCGATCTCGCCGACGAGTTGCTGGCCGAGCTTGCCGAACGCGACACCGACGAGCCGCCCGAACTGGTCGCGATCATGCGAATGCCGCCGGACGACCTCGACCGGCTTGCGCGCCCGGACGGCATACCACTCCTCGCGGTCTTCGACCGGCCGACCGGACCGGGAAACATCGGCACCCTGCTGCGTTCCCTGGACGCCTTCGGCGGCAGCGGCCTGGTCGTCGCCGGGCACGCGGCCGACCCCTACGACCCGCGGGCCGTGCGCGCCTCGACCGGCTCGCTCTTCGCGGTGCCGACGGTGCGAACCTCGTCCGCCGAGGAGGTCCTCTGCTGGATCGGCCGCCAACGCGAATCCGGCACGGTCTACACGGTTTTCGGCACTGACGAGGGTGGCGAGACCGACCTGCGCGCGATCGACTTCACCGGCCCGTCGGTCATCGTGGTCGGCAATGAGACGCGGGGCATGAGCCGCACCTGGCGCGAGGCGTGCGACCGAGTCGTCAGCATCCCGATGGTCGGTTCGGCGAGCTCGCTCAACGCAGCGACGGCCGCGTCGATCGTGCTGCATGAGGCGTTCCGGCAGCGCCTCACCCCCTGATCTAGAGGACCCAATACGCCACGAGAGGACCCGAAAATGGACCCACTTTGTGGGTCCCTTCGATCAGTATGGGGCCCCCTCGATCAGTCGGGCATCGGTGCCAGCGCGATGTCCAACTGGTACCGATCCAGCGCTGATTCGTCGTCGCTACGAGCAATCCAGCGGTCCCGCAGATCCCGCAACTCCTCGGCGAGCTCCCGCGCCTCGCTCTCCGTGATCCGCAACGAGCAACCGCTCTGGTGGGTTGTCGTCCCGAATCTCGCTCCTTCACGGAGGATCCGGTCCTGGCTACCGCGTGTCGGGGACGACGCCGACACGCGAAAGTCACCGGATATGACCCACTCCGGTGCCGCCGCGGCCAGTGCGTCGATCATCTCTGCGTTGGACCGTCGCATCACCCGGGCGAAGTAGTCTTCCGGCAGCTTCTCTGCCGGGATGATGAATTCTTCTGCCACTGCTCGGTATCGCTTGATCGGACGCCCCTTGCGTCGCTGCTCGGCGACGATCTCGAGGATGCCCGCGTCATACAGGCTGCGAACCCAGTAGTGCACCTTGGGCAGCGAGACCTGCAGCAACTGTGCGGCCTCGGCGACCGAATGATCCGCGTGCAGGAACGGCGCGAGGTAGTGCGCCACATCGTCGCGCAACAGCGACCGCACCATGACCGGGTCGGTGATCTTCACCTACTCAGGATATGCCGTAGCGATCGAAGTAGGTCTGTGTCTACATTTCCCCTCGTGCAAACTCTCGATATATCGCGTTTGATCCTCTGGATGCGTCGCTGGGTCGGCGTCGAACGCCACTTCTGGCGGATGATGTGGCGCTCCAGCCGCCCGCTGGTCGCCGCACTCTTCGCCATCGCCGCCGCGCGCGGCCTCGCGATCTGGCTGATGATCTACTCCAGTGGGCAGGCGCTGCAGGCGGTCGCCGACCGGTCCGACAGGGCGTGGGGATGGCTGGTGCTGACCGTGATCGGGCTCGGCGCGTCGCCACTCGCGGAGGCATGGCAGGGCGCCGCGTCATACGCCTTGCAGACGCGCTTCACCCGGCAGCAGACCCTCCTGCTGGCCGAGGCAGCCAATGCACCGCACGGCATCGGGCATCTCGAAAACTCAGAAACCAGAGCACGATTCAACGACATCGAGGAATACCTGCGCGGCATGTTCGGGGTCAACGCGATGTATGCCGTCTGGTCCGTCATCGGGTATGGCGCCGTCGGGCTGGGCGGTTTCGCGGCGGTGGCGCAGTGGTCCTGGCCTGTCGCGCTGTGGACGTTGCTCGCCTTCCGCGTGCTGCACGCCACCTGGACCGGCTACCTCGACGTGCTGCTGAAGGACCTCGTCGAGGACGGCAGCATCGGACGCCGGCAGGCGGACTACCTGCGGTCCCTCCCGCTGGAGCGCGCAGGCGGCAAGGAGCTGCGGCTCTTCGGGATGACGCCGTGGCTGCTGCGGCGCTATGCGGAGGTATGGCGCGCGGCGTTCACCGGCATCTGGCAGCGCCGTTCCCGGGCGCTACGTGGAGCGCTGATCGGCTGCACTGTCGCCGGGATCATGCTGGTTGGCTCGTACGTGTGGGCCGGACACGCAGCCTGGACTGGATCGCTTGCCGTCGGCTCGACGGTCGCCGTCCTGCAGGGCCTGATGCAGATGTCTTCGCTCGGCGCACTCGGTGATTTCAACGTGCAGGCGATCCGGGCACGCTTCTACGAGAACGAGATCCGCAGCCTGAGGAGCGATCTCGGGCTGGCTGCGACCCTGCCCGAGCGGACGGGCACCCCTCGCGCAATTGACCAACGTGGTGCCGCGGCCGTCGATGTCACCGGCGTGACATTCACCTACCGCTCACGCGCCGAGCCGGTCTTCCGCGGTCTCGACCTGCACATCCCGGCCGGGCAATCGGTTGCTGTTGTCGGGGTGAACGGTGTCGGTAAGTCGACCCTGATCAAGCTGCTGTGCGGGCTCTACGCGCCCGACGCCGGAACGGTGCGTATCGACGGCCGGGACCCTGCCCTGGACGACGCGGCCCGGCGGCGGGTTGCGACGATCTTCCAGGACTTCGTGCGCTACCACCTCAGTCTGGAGACCAACGTCGCGCTCCCGCTGGTGGCGCGCGGCATCGACGAGCAAGCCCTGCGGCATACGGCCGACGAGGCGTTGCGCGACGCCGCCGGCGCCGACGTGCTGACCCGGCTGGACGACGACTGGGCGACCATCCTGGAGCCCGGATATGCAGGCGGCACAGACCTTTCCGGCGGCCAGTGGCAACGCGTCGCCCTGGCGCGCGCACTCACGGCCGTCGCCGCGGGAGCCGGCGTACTGGTGCTCGACGAACCCACGGCGGCACTCGACGTGCGCGCCGAGGCGGAGATTTTCAGCCGATTCCTGGAAGTGACGCGGGGTGTCACGACCATCCTGGTCAGCCACCGGCTGTCCAGCGTCAGGCACGCCGACCGCATCGTCGTGCTCGGCCCGGAGGGTGTGGTGCAGGACGGCACGCATGACGAGCTGCTGGTAGCCGGCGGGCCATACGCCGACATGTTCCGGCTGCAGGCAGCGCGCTTCGCCGCAGCCGGTGCAGTATCCGACCAGAATGCCGAAATGGCAGGGGAAAGCGCATGATTCGCTACCACCTGCAATCCATCGGGCTCGTCCTGCGCACCTCGTGGCGCATCAGCCCCAGCGCGACGCTCATCGCCTTCCTCGAAGCGGTCGGCCGGGTGCTGCAATATCTGCGGCCGCTCTTTTTCGGCCTGATCGTCGGCGGACTGACCACGCATTCGCTGCACCTGCTGGTCCTCGGGGTCGGCGGCATCGCCTTCTCCGAGTCGTGTGGTTTCCTCCTGGGCACTGCGGGGGTGCAGGCCCGCGTCGGTCTCAACGAGCGGATCGGCCACCACTTCGACGCGGAGGTGGCGCGCATCAGTGGCACCGCGGCGACGCTGGACCATCTGCAAGACCCGCAATACCGCGACCAGATGCACGCGTTGCGCGAGCGCATGGGCGCTCTTGGTATGGCGTACAACTCACTCATCAACGCGGTGAACAACCTGGTCGCACCCGTCACCACCATCGTCGTCGCCGCGGGCGCCGACCTCCGGCTGCTGTTGCTGCTGCTGATCGGCGTGCCGGCCACCTGGTGGGCGAACCGCACCATGCGCTGGGAGCAGCGGGCCGAGGACGCCTCCGCCGCCGCCGGCCGCCGCAGCAAACACTTCTCCGGTCTCGCGGTCGACCCGGTCGCCGCGTCGGAGCTGCGCATCTTCGGAGCCCGGAACCTGTTGCTGCGGCTGGTCGGCCGTGAGGCCGGCGAATGGCGAAAGCCGTTCGCCCAGGCGGAGACTCGTGGTGCGGCACTCTCCACCGGAGTCACCTTGCTGTATGTCGTCGCAGCCACCGGCATCCTGGTCTGGATGGCGCACGACGCTCTCCACGGCCGGATCTCGGCGGCGCGCTTCACAACTGGCGTGCTGGTCGTCGGGCAGTTGCGCGACGTCGTGGGCAGCCTGCAGTCGACGGTGCATTTCCTCGGGCAGATGCTGCGGACCGTCAAGCGCTACCGCTGGCTGGCGGAGTATGGCGAAACGGCCGCGGCCGCTCACGCCGGCACGACCGCCGCACCGGAGGCGCTGCACGACGGGCTGACCCTGCGGGGTGTGAGTTTCCGCTACCCCGGCTCGGAGCGCGAGGCGCTGCACGACCTCGACCTGCACCTGCCGGCCGGTGAGGTCATCGCCGTCGTCGGTGAGAACGGCGCCGGCAAGTCCACCTTGATCGGCCTGCTCACCGGGATGTATGACGTCAACGCCGGCTCCGTCCTGGTGGATTCGACTCCGCTGCAACAGCTTTCACTGGATGACTGGCGCCGGCACTGCTCCGGTGCGTTCCAGGACCACCTCAAGCTGGAGCTCACCGCCCGCGAGGCCGTCGGCGTCGGCGACCTCTCGCCCGGAGTGGCGCCCGCCATACCTTCTGACGAGCGGCTGCTCGCGGCCCTCGACGACGCGGCGGCCTCCGACGTGCTCGCGGCATTGCCGGACGGACTGGACACCAGGCTCGGTTCGTCGTGGCCGAGTGGTGTCGAGCTGTCCGGTGGGCAATGGCAGCGGCTGGCGATCGGGCGTGCCATGGTGCGCCGGTCCCCGTTGCTGCTGGTGCTCGACGAGCCTACGTCGGCGCTCGACCCGGCCACCGAGCATGCGCTCTTCGATCGCTATTCCGCTGCAGCCAAAGCGACTTCGCGCGCAGGTGGGGTCACGCTGATCGTCACGCACCGCTTCTCCACCGTCGCGTCAGCGGATCGGGTGATCGTGCTCGCCGACGGCACTGTCGCCGAGCAGGGCACGCACGCGGAGCTGATGGCGGCCGGCGGTCGCTACGCGCAGCTCTACGGGCTGCAGGCGGCGGGCTATCGCTGACGCTCGATCGGGAGCCCCGGCGTCGTCCACACCCGCGCCAGACTGGCGAGCTGTTCTTCGATCTCCAGCCACGGATAGTGGCTCATCGGGCTGCGCAGCACCACCATCCCATGCACGCCGCACCACAGTTGGGTAGCACGCAATTGCGCCTCCTGGTGCGTTGCGCTGACCTCGGCGAGCGTGTCCACGAGCAGCTCGAATTGCGCTGCGCCGATGAAGCTTTCGCCGGCGGGCAGCGGCAGTTTCCAGGTCATCGTGAACAGTTGCTGGAACGCCCCGGGATTGTCCCGCGCGAATTCGACATACGCCTGGCCGAACCGCACGACGCGCTCGTATGGCGTGCCCCCCGCCTCCGCCGCCGCGACCATGACGTCCCCAAATCGCTGCCACAGCGCCAGTTTCACCGCCATGAGGAGTTCGTCCAGCGAGTCGAAGTGCAGATAGATCGACGTCGCCGCGACTCCCACCCGGCGCGCGACGGCGCGCAGGGACAGTTTCCACGGGTCGTCGACCTCTTCGACGAGGGCGATCGCCGCGTCCAGGATTTCCTCGCGCAGGCGTGAGCCGTCGCCGCGTGCCGCAACTGTCCGGCGCTGGGTGGTGCGCTGTGCCGCCATACGAGCGATCCTGCCAGAAGCGATTACTTGACGCACGTTGCGCTACGGGTGTTCACTTAACTTCGGTTAACAGCTGTAGTCCAATCCGCGACCTGCGAAACGAGCCCGCCATGAGCACCACCGCCCTCCGGCGTCACGCGTCCGAGACCGCCACGCCGCCGCGTCGCCCGGGCGTGGCGCTGGCCCTGATCTGCACCGCGATGTTCATGCTCATGCTCGACATGACGATCGTCGACGTCGCGCTGCCCGACATTCAGGCCGACCTGCACGCGAACCTCAGCGACCTGCAATGGGTGGTGGACGCCTACACGCTGCCGCTCGCGGCCCTGCTGCTGACGGCGGCGACGCTGGGCGACCGGTTCGGCCGGCGACGCCTCTTCTCCGTCGGCATGGCGGTCTTCACGCTCGGCTCGCTCGCCTGCGCACTGGCGGTCAACCCGCTGATGCTGGGCGGAATGCGAGCACTGCAAGGCGTCGGCGCGGCGATGCTCTTCGGCACTGCGATGCCGATCCTCGGGCATGCCTACCCGGAGGCGAAGGCGCGGGCGAAGGCGATCGGCGCGTTCGGCGCCACCCTCGCCGGAGCGACCGCGGTCGGCCCGCTGGTCGGCGGTTTCATCGTCGATCACGCCGGGTGGCAGTGGATCTTCGCGATCAACGTGCCGATCGGCGTGCTCGCATTCTTCGGCGCCCGCCTCGGACTTCCGGAGTCGAAGGCCGAGCAGCCGCGTCGCATCGACGTGACCGGGACGGCGATGCTCACGGTGTCGTTGGCGGCATTGGTGTTCGGGCTGATCCGCGGTCAGTCGCAGGGCTGGGGGTCGGCGCTGATCGTGGGCTCGTTCGTGGTCGCGGCGCTCGCGGTGGCAGCCTTCCTCGTGCGCTCGGCCCGCATCGACCAGCCGATGGTCGACCTCGAGCTCTTCCGCCGGCCGAGCTACGTCGGGGTCGGCCTGACCGGTTTCGTCATCGCTGGAACCATCGTGGCCGCAACCAATTACGTCGGTCTCTACTTCGTCAACACGCTCGGCTACACGCCGTTCCAGGCCGGTCTGCGTTTCCTGCCGCTGACCGTTACCTCGTTCATCGCGGCACCGGTCTTCGCCCGGCTGAGCCACCGCATCCCGCTCCCGGTCACGGTCGGCGGCAGCCTGCTCGTCGTGACCGCGGGACTGTGGTGGGCATCGCGGGTCGATGCGTCGTCCGGCTGGACCGCGCTCGCGCCCGGATTCGTGCTCGCCGGCATCGGCCTCGGCGCATCCAGCGCAGTCCTGTCCGGTGCCGCGCTGGCAAGCGTCGAACCCGACCGTGCTGGTATGGCGACCGGCGTCGTCAACACCTTGCGCCAGGTCGGCACGGCGGCCGGAGTTGCGGCGTTGGGAGCGGTTTTCGCGGCCCGCACCGGCTCCCGTATGGCGCACGACGTCGCCCCGGCGCACCTGCCGTCCGGGCAGGTCGCACAGTTGCAGGACGCGATCGCCTCCGGTGCCGGCCGGCTGGTCGCCGGACATGCGCCGGAGCAGTTCCGGACGCAGCTGACCCACGCCGCGGTGGACAGCACGGCATACGGCATCCACGTGGTGCTGCTGATCGCTGCCGTCGTCGCCGGGGTTGCGACCGTCGTCGTCGGTGCGCTCCTGGTGCGCGGCCGCCGGAGCCACCCCGCGCCCACCATCTGATCGAGAGGACCCCTTACGCATCGAGCGGACCCAATAGCGGACCCGCCTTGTGGGTCCGCTCGTTCGCTATGGGGTCCTCTCGATCAGGAAGAGGCCGCTGCTCGCTAGGGTCGGCGTGGGCCTGCCCGCCAGACTGGAGGAAGCATGAGAGCGCGCGACTACCTCGCCTTCGACGGGACTCCGGGTCCGTGGAACGCCATCACGGACGTGCCCGGCGTCGAGGTCGGCTACGCGACGCTGATAGCGGGCGACGGGCTGCTCGTGCCGGGCAACGGCCCAGTCCGCACCGGAGTGACGGCGATCCTGCCGCTCGGGCGCGACCGGGTGGGGAGCGCCGTCGCGGCGGGGATGTTCTCCTTCAACGGCAATGGTGAGCTGACCGGCAGCCACTGGATCGAGGAGAGCGGTGCTCTCGCATTGCCCGTCGCGATCACCAACATGCATGCGGTCGGCCCGGTCCACCGCGGGGTGCTGGAGTGGTCGCTGGCCCGCAACCCCGCGCTGGAGGCCGGGTGGCACCTGCCCGTCGTCGGCGAGACGTTCGACGGATACCTCAACGACATCAACGGCCGGCACGTGCGCGAGGAGACCGCGATCGCGGCACTCGACGCAGCGGTCTCCGGCCCGCTCGCGGAAGGCAGCGTCGGAAAGCCCGATGTCGCCCGCCAAGCAGATCAACTCCGGCCCGCTCGCGGAAGGCAGCGTCGGCGGCGGCACCGGCATGAACTGCTATGCCTTCAAGGCCGGCACCGGCACCGCGTCCCGTGTCGTCGGCTTCGCCGAAGAGCCGTATGTCGTGGGCGTCCTCACCCAGGCCAACTTCGGCTCCCGGCGCGAGCTGACGATCCGCGGGCGCCGGCTCGGCATACGACTCGCTGAGGACAATCCGATGGAGGAAGCACGCACCGCTGCGCCGCCCGGCTCCGGGTCCTGCATCACCGTCGTCGCGACGAACGCACCGCTGCTGCCCGGCCAGTGCAAGGCGCTCGCCCGTCGGGTGACGCTCGGTCTCGCCCGCACCGGGACCACGGGCAGCCATTTCTCCGGCGACGTCTTCCTCGCCTTCTCGACGGCAGGTGCTGGGGCACTCGACAGCGGCATCGGCGGTATGCCCAGCGCCCTGCAACATCTCGACTTCGTGCCGTGGCCGGCGATGAACCGCTTCTACGAGGCGGTCGTGCAGGCGACCGAGGAAGCCGTGGTCAACGCGCTCGTCGCCGCCGACACGATGATCGGCCGCGACGGCCACCGCAGCCCGGGCTTCCCGAATGACGTGCTGTGGTCGTTTGGCGTTGACTGACGGCCACAACGGCCGGTGACGGTGCAGCAGCGGCGTCAGCGGTGGTTTCGACCGTCAGCGGCGGGTCGGAGTCGTCTCCTAGGGCCGGACCAGCCCACCCCGCAGCGCGCGCATCGCCGCTGCCCAGCGCACCAGCTGATCGAGCATGGCGTCCAGGTTGCCGAGCTGGTAGTCCCGCGGCGTGAGCTGCACGAAGTCGGTCATGTCGTCGTAGATCGACAGCGACACCTGCGCCCGCACAGTCGCGATCTGCACCTCCCCGAGCGTCGACTTCAGCTGTTCGCCCGCGCGCAGGCCGCCGCTGGAGCCGTAACAGATAAGCCCGGCCGCCTTGTCGTTCCACTCGGCATACAGGTAGTCGATCGCGTTCTTCAGCGCGGCCGAGACGCCGCGGTTGTACTCCGGGGCGACGAAGACGAAGCCGTCATACCCGTCGATCAGCCGCGACCAGCGCCGGGTGTGATCCTGCCGGTAGTGGTGTGCGGCCGCCGGTTCGGGCTCGTCGAGCAGGGGGAGTCCGACGTGCGCCAGGTCGACGAGCTCGTATGCCGCATCGCCGCGTCGCGTGGCATGGTCGACCGCCCAGTCGGCGATGGTGGGACCGACCCGGTCCGGGCGGGTGCTGCCGATGATGAACGCGATGCGCAGAGAACTCACCCTGCGACGATATGGCAACTGGCCGAACTCGGGGCAGCCGTCGCGCGTTGGAGGGGTGGGGTGGAACGGCTGGGCCGCTGCTGCGTCGTATGACGAGGAAGCGCCGCAGGCGCCCGGCGGCTGCGAGACCGGCCCGCCATACCTAAGCTAAGACGGAACACTCGGGGTCCGCGGAACACAGCCGCGGCGACTAGGAGGCTTGCAACATGTCCAACCTCGATCTGAGCGGTGGGCTCGGTGACCAGTTCCAGCAGAACTCCGGCGGCGGGCAGCAACCCGCCCCGGTTCCGCAGCAGCAACCGGTCGCGCCTCAGCAGCCTGCGGCGTCGCAGCCCGTGCAGACGGCCCCTGCTCCGGCGCCTTCGCTGCCCCCGATGACTGCTCCCGCGGCTGGCGGGCTGGTGCTGGAGGCGCCGAGCCCGGTGCCGGTGATCCAGGACCAGCAGGCCGTGCAGGCAGTGCCCGTCGCGCCGGAAGCACAGACCGCGCTGCAGCAGAAGGCGCAGGCGTTCGTCACGGAGCTGACCTCGATGGACATGAAGGCTCCGTCGTTCACCGAGAAGGTCAACTCGATCGTCAACATGGGCGACACCGAGATCCGCCGTTCCTCGGACGTGTCCAACCGGATGCTGCAGCGGCCGGCCGCCCAGGCGGGCAAGGACTCCGCGCAGTCGAAGGTGAGCGGCACGCTGATCGACCTGCGCCGCACCATCACCGACCTCGATCCGAACCGCGCGGACCTCAAGGGCGCCAAGAAGGTGCTCAAGTGGCTGCCCGGCGGCAACAAGATCGAGAACTACTTCATGAAGTACCAGTCGGCGCAGAGCCACCTGGACGCCATCATCCGCTCGCTGGCCGCCGGACAGGACGAGTTGCGCAAGGACAACGCCTCCATCGAGGTGGAGCGCAACAACATGTGGCAGGCGATGCAGAAGCTGGGGGAGTACAACCAGCTCGCCACCGCTCTCGACAGCGCGGTCGAGGGCAAGATCGCCGAGTTGCAGACCGCGGGCCGCAGTGAGGACGCCGACATCATGAAGTCGGACGTGCTCTTCGCAGTACGGCAGCGGCGGCAGGACATCATGACGCAGATGGCCGTGTCGGTGCAGGGTTACCTGGCGCTCGACCTGGTGCGCAAGAACAACCAGGAGCTCATCCGCGGCGTCGACCGCGCGCAGACCACCACGGTCGCCGCGCTGCGCACCGCGATCATCGTCAGCCAGGCGCTCGCGCAGCAGAAGGTCGTGCTCGACCAGATCACCGCGCTCAACAGCACCACCTCGAACATGATCGAGCAGACCTCCCAGCAGCTGCGCACCCAGGGTGCGGAGATCAACCAGCAGGCGGCGAGCAGCACGATCGAGATCGACAAGCTGCAGGCGGCGTTCGACAACGTCTTCGCCACGATGGACGCGATCGACCAGTTCCGTTCGCAGGCAACGCAATCCATGGCGCAGACGATCGGTGCCCTGGAGGGCCAGGTGCAGCGCGCGAAGCCCTACCTCGAGCGCTCCATGCGGGCGCAGGGCATCGACGCGACGACTGCGGCGAGCTTCCAGCCGGCGGGCGCTCCGCCCCAGCAGTTGCCGGGCGGCCAGCAGTAAGGTCACTGCGTGGGATTGCTGTCACGCCTTTTCGACCCGGACGGGTCAAGCGGCCGGATGCGGGGGCAGGCGCAGGCGCGCTTCGAGTCCGCCACGCAGGCCGTCGCGGACCCGTCCGGTGACTCGGTCGCGTCGCTGCTGCGCAAGAACCAGTCGCTGATCCTGGAGATCAACAGCAGCGCCGGAGACCTGCCGACGATCGGCGTGGTGCTGGCCAGGGCGGTCACCGACACGGTGCGCGAGGTGCTCACCTCGGGTGACGCGGACCGGCTGGACATCGGGGTGCGCGTCGCGATCAACGGCACGCTCACCGACTATCTGCCGGGGTCGATCCGGGCGTATGTCGGGGCGATGCGCGCCGCCGGTCCGGGCGGTGTCGACGGCACCGCTGCCACGGACGCGCTGGTGGAGCAGCTGACCACATTGCGACGCAGCGTCGAGCAACTGGCGCAGGCCAGCCGGGAGCGCGACTTGCAGTCGTTGCAGGTGCACGGCCGCTTCCTGGAGGACAAGTTCGGCGAGTCCGAGCTGAACTTGTGAGATTGGGTCGCGGGTGTGGCGGGTTCGGTGTGTTTCGCGTCCCGAAGGCGCGACGGTCGCGAGAACGGGACGGGTATGGATGGAACCGGCGTGATTGAGTGGCGTCCATGAGTAACGACGGTCGCGAGAGGATTGCCCGTAAGGGTGGATCCGAGAGTGGAGGGTGTGGATCGTGAGCCCGATGGCCAAGGGCGCCAACATCGCGCTGCAGCGAGAACTGCCTGATCTGCAGGGTGTTGTCTTCGGCGTCGACTGGGACACCGGCGGCGAGCGAGTGCTCGACGACAACCTCACGCTGCTCACGATCCTGGTCGGCCAGAACGGTATGGCGCTCTCGCCCGATCACGTCGTCTACTTCAACCAGCTGGTGTCGGCCGATCTCTCCACGGCGCAGCTGCAGCAGGCCCTCGGCGGCGATGACGCGCAGGTCGAGGTCGAACTCACGGCGGTGCCCGACGACGTCAGTAGGATCGTCTTCGCCATCTACCTCTCCGAAGGCAGCGGCAGCAGCCGGAACCTCGGCCAGCTCAAGCGACTCGTGGTCCGGCTGCTCAATCTCGACGGCGGCGCGTCGATCATCTCCTCGGTCGACCTGGCAGAAGGCCTGTCCGCCGAGACCGCACTGAAGCTGGCGGAGCTGTACCGGCTCGGCGGTCAGTGGAAACTGCGCGTTCTCGGGGTGGGCTACTCCTCCGGGTTGCACGGTCTCGCCCAGGAATTCGGCGTTTCGCTATGACCATCCGCACCGATCTTCCCTACCTGCGCGCTCGCAGCCTGCGGGCCGCGCAGCCGGCGCCGCCCGCGCCTGCTGTCAGTCCCTCGCCCGATCTCGCCGACGTCGCTGGTTCAGTCGCGGAGCAGCCAAGTGCTTCGCTGGACCTGAGCGCCCCAGTAGTCCCGAGCCCAGCACAACCGCCGAGTGCATCGCTGGACCTGAGCGCACCGAGCGCACCCGCCGCTCCCGCCGTGAGCGCCTCGCTCGACCTCGGCGACAGCGCACCGCCGACCCCGCCCGCTGGCACCCCACCCGCCGGAACCTCCCTCACGCTTTTCGACGAAACACCCGCGACCCCGCCGGGCGGCACGTCGTTGTCACTGGACGCGCCGAGCCAGGCTCCGGCCGCACCGTCCCGGTCGCCGCACGGACATACCCGCACCGCCGACCACGGCCTCGGACTGCCGACCATCAACGCCGGGGAGCGCCGGCCGATGACCGAGAACGAGCCGGTGGTGGAGTTGACCCGCATGCAGTCCGCGGCGGGCGGTCTCGACGCCAAGGTCGCCGTGTCCAACCCCTCCGAAGTCATCCTCGGACTGGTCTTCGAAACCGGTGACAGTCGCGAATCCCTCGTACTGCCAGGCCTTTCCCAGCAGGGTCCGGATCCGCGCCGGCCGATCTTCCGGGCCACCACCAGCGGCGTGGCGGTCAACCTGCGACGCATCACCGACATACACCGCCTGGTGCTCTTCGCCGTTCCCACCCGGCCCAGCAAACAGTTGCCCGGAGGCACGGTGACCGTCACGACATACGGCGAATCCCGCCTCGAGATCCCGCTCGTGGCCGGGCCGACCCTCGGCGCCCAGGCGCTGCTCACCGGCTACGTCGTGGAGGGCCGGCTGGTCCTGCGCGCCGAGCACGACCCCTACTCCGGGACGCTGCAGCAGATCTGCGCCGCATACGGTTATCGCGAGATCTCCTGGCGCGACCCCTACACCCCGCTCGTCTGACGAGCATCGACACCGAAAGGAAATCACCATGGCAGTCAGCCTCAGCAAGGGCGGCAACATTTCGCTGGAGAAGGCCGCGCCGGGTATGACGAACGCCGTCATCGGCCTCGGCTGGGACCCCCGCACCACCGACGGAGCACCGTTCGACCTGGACGCCTCTGTCCTGCTGCTCGCCGATAACGGCCGGGTGCGCGGCGACTCCGACTTCGTCTTCTACAACAACCTGACCGGCGACAACGGTGCCGTGCAGCACCAGGGCGACAACCGCACCGGCGAGGGCGAGGGCGACGACGAGCAGATCAACGTCTCGCTCGCGCAGGTCTCCCCCGACGTGCAGCGCATCGTGGTCGTCGCGTCCATCGACCAGGCCGACGCGCGCGGGCAGAACTTCGGCCAGGTCGCCGACGCCTACATCCGCATCTACGACGCCGACGACCCGCACAACAGCACCAAGGGCGTCCGCTTCGACCTCGGCGAGGACGCCTCCACCGAGACCGCGCTGATCTTCGGCGAGCTCTACCGCAACGGCGGCGAGTGGAAGTTTCGCGCCATCGCCCAGGGGTATGCCGGAGGCCTCGCCAGCGTCATCACGCAGTTCGGCCTGCAGGTGGGATAAACCGCCCCACGAAGTTTCTCCTCCGCTGCGCTGCGCCCAACGAAGTTCTCCGCTCGTGCCTCGCTCCGATACGTCGCCGGGACCCGCAACCCCGATTACTTCGCGGGGACCCCGACCACGGGATGGAGTTACCTGCGGAACCCCGGACCACGGATCGTCGTTGGGCTGCACGGAGCATTATTCCGGCCGGCGGCGAAACCGTGGACCGGGATTGTGCGTCATACCTGCACCACACCCACTTGACCCCGTCACGTCGAGAAGAGCACACCGTTTTGCAAGCCTTGAAGCACTTCCGCATCGATTTCGTCATCACGGTGATCGTGCTGGCCGTCGCGTTCCTCTATGACAACTGGACCGGCGTCGGCCTCTGCGCGATCCTGATCGTGGTCGAGATCGTCTTCTCGTTCGACAATGCCGCGGTCAACGCCAAATACCTGACGCGGCTCAACCCGTTCTGGCAGCGTATGTTCCTGACGGTCGGTGTGCTGGTCGCCGTCTTCGGGATGCGGCTGATCTTCCCGTTCATCATCGTCTGTCTGTCCGGGTCGATCAGCCCGTGGCGGGCGCTGCACCTGGCGCTGGAGAAGGGCGACCCGCACACCCCGGGCACCTACGGCTACATCCTCACCGAGGCGCACCCGGCGATCGCGGCCTTCGGCGGCATGTTCCTGCTGCTGCTCTTCCTGGACTTCATGTTCGACGAGGACCGGGAGATCCACTGGCTCGCCTGGATCGAGCGGCCGCTGCAGCGGCTCGGCCGGCTCGACGTGCTGTCGGTGATCATCGCCGGTCTGTTCCTGCTGGTCGCGAGCGAGACGCTGGTGCACGAGACGCACGTGCACACGGCCGTGCAGATGCGCTCGATCGTCCTCTTCTCCGGGCTGCTCGGCATCATCCTCTACCTCGCGGTGAGCGGCATGTCGACGATGATGGAGGCCCGCGAAGAGGCCAAGGATCACGAGTTCGAGGAAGCCGACGCGCACGCCTCGACCGGCCAGACCCTGCTGTTGGCGGGCAAGGCCGCGTTCTCGATGTTCCTCTTCCTGGAGGTGCTCGACGCGACGTTCTCCTTCGACGGTGTCATCGGCGCGTTCGCCATCACCCCCGACCCGATCCTGATCATGCTAGGCCTGGGCGTCGGCGCGATGTACGTCCGGTCGATGACCATCTACCTGGTCCGCCAGGGCACCCTTGCCGAATACCGCTTCCTGGAGAACGGCGCCCACTGGGCGATCGGCGCGCTCGCCGTCATGCTGGTGCTCAGCATCCGCTTCGACCTGGGCGAGTTCGTGATCGGCGGCATCGGCATCGCCTTCATCCTGGCCGCCTGGGTCAGTTCGGTCCGGGCCAACAAGCGCGACGCCGAGATCGAGGAATCCGGCGAACCCGAAACCGCATCCGTATGACGCATCACAAACCCGACGATCACCTCCCACGGTGGGGTGGAGGAGAAATCAGATGAGCATCAACCTGTCCAAAGGCCAGACCGTCGACCTGCGCAAACAGGACGGCGGCAACCTCAGCCGGGTTCGCATGGGCCTCGGCTGGGACGTCAAGACGATCACCAAGAAGACGCTCTTCGGCGGCACCAAGCAGGTGCAGCGAGCGATCGACCTGGACGCCTCCGCGCTCGTCATCGGCGGCGGCCGGGTGCTGGACACCGTCTACTTCGGCAAGCTGCGGTCCAGCGACGGCGCAATCCAGCACACCGGCGACAACCTGACCGGTGAGGGCGACGGCGACGACGAGTCGATCAACGTCGACCTCGGTGCGGTGCACCCGTCGGTCGAGCACATCGTCTTCGTCGTCAACTCCTACAGCGGTGAGAACTTCACCGAGATCGACAACGCCGTGGTCCGGGTCGTCGACTCGATGGCCGGCGATGCTGAGCTGGCGCGATTCCAGCTGACCGGCTCGGGCACGCACACCGCGCTGGTGATGGCTCGCGTGTCCCGCACACCGGCCGGCTGGTCCTTCACCGCGATCGGCGCGCCCGGCAACGGCCGCACCGCCCGCGACCTCGAGCCGCTGGCGCTCAGCGTCCTCTGACGCCGAGTCTCGATTTCGTATGACGACCGCGGCGCCCCGCCGCGCCGCAATCCCGGCCGGCGTCAGCCTCGACATCTGGGGCACGCTGCTGGCCAGTGACCCGGAGTTCAAGCCGGCGCGCAACCGCATGCTGCGGGACGCGCTCGCGCCTGGCGTGCCGGCCGACGTGTTCGACACCGCCGTGCGTGCGGCCGACCGCGCCGTCGACGAGCGCTGTGTGCGGTTGGGCGCCGACATCGGCTTCGCGGGCCGGATCGAGGCGGCGCTGGTCGCCCTCGGCCTGCCGACGGAGCAGGTCGCGGCACGCGCCGGCGAACTCGTCGCGGCCCAGGAGGAGCTGGCGCTGGCACACCCACCGCGGCCGTTGCACGTGGAACTTCCCGCCGCGGTGTCCGCGCTGCCGATGCCGGTCGTGCTGACCAGCAACACCGGCATGCTGCCGGGTGAGCTGATGCGAAAGCTGTTGGTGCCGGCCGGTTTCGGCGGTCTACCGGGGGTCTTCTCCAATGAGGTCGGCGTCGCCAAACCGCACCCTGAGGTCTTCGCGCAGGCGTGCGCCGTTCTCGGCCTGCCGCCCGCCCGGGTGAGGCACGTCGGTGACAACCCGGACGCCGACATGGTCGGCGCACGGGCAGTGGGTATGACGGCGGAGCTGGTGCGACCCGACGGTGTGTCGACGCTGCGGGTTCTGCGAGGGCTGCAGCCGTGACGGGCGCACTCGCAGAGGTCCGCCAGGTGGTCGCGCATCCGCTGACCGGCAGCGCACGTACCCCGGCCGACGCGGTAACCGGGCGCGCCTTCGACACGCGCACCTATTCGCTGATGAAGCATGGCGACCTGCCCTCGACTCGCACGCTGGGTGCCGAGCTCGGTGCCGCCTTGCTGACCGCCCATCCGTGGCTGACGACCACGGACCGGCCGATCGTGCTTCCGGTGGCCTACCTGGTCGCGCGGCCGGCCTGCTACTACCTGGCGATCGCGGTGCGCGACGCGGTGAACGCGGTCCGTGGCGACCACGGCGCGGCGCACGTCATACACGTCCGGAAGGATTCGGTCACCCACATCGACTACGCCGCATCGTCCGAGCAGGACCGGCGAAACGATCTGGCGAGCATCGGATTTCGGCTCACCGAACCGGTGCGCGACGCCATCGCGATCGTCGTCGACGACGTGCGCGTGACCGGCCTCGCGGAGCAGGTGATGGTGGATCTGCTGCAGGACAACGGTGTGGGACAGGTCGTCACGGCATACGTCGCCACCTGCGACGAACAGCTGGCCGCCGACCCGAGGGTGGAGGCGGCGCTCAACCACGCGCAGGTGCGCTCCGTCTTCGACATGCTGCCGTCGGTACGGCGCGGCGACTTCGTGCCCACCATCCGGTTCCTCAAGCGGCTGCTCGCCGAACCCGGCATCGCCGACTTCCTCGCGCAATGCCCGGCCGACCTGGTGGCGCGCTTCCGGGCCGACGCCGAGGCGACCGGCCCAGCGTTCCTCGCCGGCTACCCGCACGGAACGGCAGCGTTGCGTGCGGAGTCCGAGCGCCGGCCGGTCACCGCGGCGGAAGGAGTATGCCGATGAGCGAGCGCAGCGAGCGACCACAAGGGCTCAAGGCGAATCGCCGCACCCGACGCAGGAGGGCGCGGCGATGAGCGAGCCTGCATCCCGGCGCATCTGGCTCACCGAGCTGACCTCCGCGGTCGGTCTGCCGGGCGCTGCCCTCGTCGATGCGGCCGGTTATTCGCGGTTCAAGCACGGCGACGCCGCTGTTGCGCGCCGGTTCGCGGTGGCACTCGCCGCGCTCGCGGCGCAGCGACTGCCGTCCCGCCCCGTGCTGGTGACCAGTTCGGCCTTCGGCCGGGTGCCGCCCGCGGCATACAGCTTGGTGCTTCCGTTCGTGCACCAATTGCGAGCGCTGCGAACGGATCTCGAGGTCGGCACGTTCGGGGTGCGGCGCGAGGGGATCAGCAATGGCGACTACTCGCGGATGACGCTTGCCGCCCGCCGTGGGGCGATCACGGCCGGAGATCTCACCCCGGACCGGGATGTCGCCGGGCGGCTCGTGCTGGCGCTGGACGACATCCGCGTCACCGGCAACCACGAGCGGGCGATGGACCGGTGCCTGCTGGAAGCCGGAGTCGACGAGGTCTGGCACCTGTATGTCGTGCAGGCCGGGCAGTTCGCGGTGTCGCCGCAGATCGAGTCGGTGCTGAACGAGTCGGCGATCGACGGCGTGCAAGCGCTGCTGTCGATCGCGTCCGGGCAGCGGTTCGTCCCCAACGCGCGGCTGTGCCGGCGGGTTCTCGCACTTCCGGACGGGGAGTTGCGGGTCTTCGTCGAGCAGGCACCGCCGGCGCTGCTGCGCTGGCTGGAATCGGCGATGGCGCAGGACGGGCTGGCCGCCGTGCCGGCATACCGCGAACGGGTCCGTGTCTGGGACGAGGTTCGTGGGCTCGCGCACCGCGAAACGCAGACCAGCGCCGGCTGAGGGTTTCGAGTATGCCCAGCGCGCGGTGGGGCGCGCGCTCGGCATACTCGCGGGATTGCGCGGCTGGCCGCCGGAATGCGTCACCTACCGCGCGGTAAGTTGCTGGTGTGAGCATGTCTGACACCAGCACCCGAGTCCATGCCTTCACCGATGACGCCCTCGGCGACCTGGACGCGACGGGTGTGGCCGCGCGCATTCGGAGCCGTGAGATCAGTGCTCTCGAGGCGGTCGATGCCGCGATTGCCCGGGCCGAGCGGGTGGAGGAAGCGCTGCAGGCGCTGGCACACCCTGACTTCGACCGGGCACGCTCGCGTGCTGCTTCCCCCGGACACGCCGAATTTGCGGGCGTACCAGCAGCTTTCAAGGACAACATCCCGGTCGGTGGCATGCCGATGACCGAGGGGTCCGCGGCGGTGCCGGCAACGGTGCAACCGAAGGATGGCCGGGTTGCGGCGCAGTTCCTGCAGACCGGCATCATCCCGATCGGCACGACGACCATGCCGGAGTTCGGCTGGACCGCCACCACCGAGACACTGACCCGGCAGACCCACAACCCGTGGCACCTGGGCTATTCCAGCGGTGGCAGCTCGGGCGGATCGGCCTCGTGGGTCGCTGCGGGCGTCATACCCATCGCGCACGGCAACGACGGCGGTGGCTCGATCCGCATCCCGGCCGCGGCCTGCGGGTTGATCGGCCTGAAACCGACCCGTGGGCGGCTGCGGACGAACGATGGCAGCGAGTGGACGCCCGTGCGGGTGGTCACGGACTCGGTGCTCGCCCGGTCGGTCCGCGACGTCGCGGGGTTCTATCTGGCGGCGCAGCGGGTGCACCGCAACCGGTTGCTGCCCCCGATCGAGGCGGTCGACCGGCCGATTGACCGCTCGCTGCGCATCGGGCTGTTGCTGGACTCACCGGTGACCGCGCCCAGCGACGCGCCGACGCGTGCTGCGGTCGAGGCGCTCGGCCGGCGGCTCGAAGCGCTCGGCCACCACGTCGAGCCCTACCGGCTGCCGGTGCCGCAGTTCTTCCGCGACGATTTCGTCGACTACTGGCGCCTGCTCGCGCTGGCGGTGACCACCTCCGGGCACCGGATGTTCGGGCCGGGGTTCGACACCGGCAAGCTGGAGCCGCTGACGCTGGGCCTGGCCGCGCAGGGCAAGCGCCGGCTGCGCAAGGCACCGGTCTACCTGGCGCGGTTGCTCGCGTCGTCGCCCGCTTCGCGCATCGCGTTCGCCAAGGGTCCGGACGTCGTGCTGAGTCCCGTCGTGGCGCACACGACGCCGAAGCTGGGCTACCTGGGTGCCGAGCTCTCGGCCGAGGAGCACTTCCGGCGGCTGGTCGATTACGCCGGTTTCACCCCGTTGCACAACGCGACAGGCGGCCCGGCGCTCTCCATCCCCGCCGGCCGCACCGACGAGGGGCTGCCGATCGGCGCGATGCTGTCGTCCACTCACGGCACCGAGTCGCTGCTGCTGCGCCTCGCGCTGCAGTTGGAGCAGGACCGCGCCTGGCCGCGGATCCAGGACCGCTGATCGCTCCGAGGTGTGCCGCTCGCGCGTCGTTCCGAGTATGCCGATCGCGCGGTCTGGCGCGCGCTGGGCATCCTCCCGAGGTCGCGCGACCGTCGGGATCGCCGGATCAGGAGCGCTGCCAGCGGGTTTCGCCGCCGACGACGGACTGCAGCACCTGAGCCTCCCGGATGCGCAGCGGCTCGTCGGCGAACACGGCGGGGCTGGTGATGTCGGTGTCGACGGCGATGAAATCGGCGAGCTTCCCGGCGGTGAGGGTGCCTCGCGCGTCAGCGGTGCCGGTGAGCACGGCGGGCCCGGTCGCGTATGCCGCAATCGCCTCCTTGACGCTGATCCGCTCCGCCGGCTGGAAGCCGCCCGCCGGTGTGCCGTCTCCGCGCTGCCGGGTGATCGCCGCGTGGATGCCGTGGAACGGGTTCGCCTCCTCGACCGGAGCGTCCGAGCCGAACGCCAGCGCGGCACCGGAGTCCAGCACACTGCGCCAGCCGTAGCCGACCAGGTCGTGCTCCGACAGCAGAGCTTCCACCAGGGCGATGTCACTGGTGCAGTGGGTCGGTTGCATCGACGCGGTGACGCCGAGCGCCCGCAACCGCGCCACATCGCCTGGCTGCAGGAACTGGGTGTGCTCGATGGACAGCGCGAGCGTCGTGCCGGTGTCGCGGCGCAGCTTCTCGTAGACGTCGAGCACCACGTGGTTGGCCCGGTCGCCGATGGCGTGGGTCGCCACGGCGATGCCGGCGTCGACGGCGGAGCGGGCTGCGTCATACAACTCAGTGTGCGTCATCACGGCCATGCCGAGGTTGTCCGGTTTGTCGGCATACGGGCGGCTCAGGTGTGCGGTTCGTGAGCCGAGCGCGCCGTCGCTGAAGAGCTTCAACGGTCCGACGCGGAACCAGTCGTCGCCGTCGCCGGTGCGGCGGCCCTCAGCGATCGCGCGCTGCAGGGCATCCATCGGAATGCCTTTGACAACACGGATTTTCAGCTCGCCGGCAGCCTTGATCGATAGGTATGCCGCCCGCGCGTCCTCGCCGTTGAGGTCAGTGACCGCGGTGAGCCCGACGGACAGCAGGTGCTCCTGGGCGGCGAGCAGCGGGGCGCGCAGGTCGGAACTCTCGGCTTCGAGCTCCTCGATGGCATCCTGTGCGGTCTCGCGCAGTATGCCGGTGGGGTTTCCGGCCGCGTCGCGTACCGCCATACCCCCGGGAGGGTCCGTCCAGGACGCGTCGATGCCGGCAGCGCGCAGTGCTGCGGTGTTCGCCCAGAGGGTGTGACCGTCGATGCTCGACAGTGCGACGGGGTGGTCGCCGCTCACCGAGTCGAGGTCGTGCGCGGTCGGCTGCACCGGAACCGCCCACTTGTTGCTGTCCCAGCGACCCCCGAAAACCCAAGCCCCTGAAGGCATTCCGCTGACATGATCGCGAACGGTCGCGAGCGCCTCCTCCAGCGACCGGACTGCGCGCAGGTCGACAGCGGCCAGCGCGCGAGCGACCCCGGCAGTGTGGATGTGCGCGTCGTGCATCCCCGGCATGACCAGTTCGCCCGGCAGGTCGACGACCTCGGCCGTCGGGTGCGCGGCTGCCAGGTCGGCGTCGGCGCCAACAGTCGAGATCCGGTCGTTCTCGACCAGCAGACCGGTGACGTATGACGACGCGGGGTCGCCGGTGTAGATGCGCGGGTGGCGGAAGAGCGTCGGCACGGGGTCAGCTTAGAGATCGCGCGCCCGGCGGACGCCCGTTGGGTCGGCCGGCGTCCCGTGCCTTCGACGGTCGAGGGTTCGGGTCGGGAAACGGCGATTGCGCGTACGCAACCTTCGACGGTCGAGGCTTGCGTACTGGGGATTGGCCCGGGGCGTCCCTAACTCTCGACGGTCGAGGGTTCCGGCCGGGGATTGTGCGAAATCCTGTCCCGTACGCGCGACGGTCGAGCCTTGAGGACGGTTTCCCCGCGAGATGCTGTCCCGTACCCGCGACGGTCGAGCCTTGGGGACGCGAAACGTGCGGCGGGGGCGTACACAACCGGCAACGGTCGCTGATTGGGTGCGTGTGGGTGAAGGCGGTTTGCCCACATCGGCACTAGGGTGAGGCGGAACGGCGGCCGGCTTCACTTCCCGGGCCGGCACTTCGCCGACCAATTCACCGAAGAGGGGTCGAGCATCATGGTTTGGGTCTGGATCATCGTCGCGATCATTGTGATTGCGCTGATTGTCTGGTGGATCCTGTCCCGCCGGCGCGGCGCGAATGACGCCGACCCGGTCGGACGGCACGTCGCCCGCAGCGATGCGGCGGCCGACGCCACCAGCGGCATTGCCCCTTCTGCTCCAGCAGCCCCAGGCCGGCCGGTCTTCGACCAGGAGGCGCACCAGCCGGAGCCGCCCAGCGAGCCGGCGGCAGCCGACGAGACTCCGGTGGCCCCGGCAGCCGACACAAAGGAGAGCGCACCCGCTTCCGACGCGCCATCCGAGCAGCCTTCCGAACCCGGACCCGGACCCGAACCCGAGGCCGAGCCGAAGATCGCGGACGCTGCCGTCGAGTCGCAGCCGGCCGAGACCGAAGCTGCGCCCGAGACGGAGCCTGTGGTCGAGCCCGAGCCCGAGACGGAACCTGTCGTCGAGCCCGAGCCCGCGCCCGAGCAGGCATCCGAGCCGGAGCCGGCGCCGGCCGAGGAGGACGCCGCACCCGCCGAGTGGACCAGCACCGATGCCGAGGTCGCGCAGGAGAACGACGACCCGCAGGTCCGACCGGCCGACGCGCCCGGCGAGAGCCCGGCGGCCGAGGTACAGCACGAGGAGTCGGCGTATGCCGACACACCCGTCGAGCAGCCCGCGGAAGGTGTGGTCACGCCGGCGGCATCGACCGACGAGCCGCCGGCAACCGAGGGCCACGACGAAGCGGAGTCCGCCGAGCACGCCGCACCCGCCACGCAGCCAGAGCCAGAGCCCGCGCCGCCGGCAGCCGAGGAACCGGCACCGGCCGAGCAGCCCGAGCCCGCAACAGCCGCAGACGCCGGGCCGGAGGAGCCCGCCGAACCCGACCCGATGACCGAGCGCTTCGGCCCGGGCGCGGCGTCACCGCGACCCGACGGCTCCACGCCCCCGGGGCACCCGATCAAGGGCAACGCCGACTCGATGCTCTTCCACACCCCGGACAGCCCGCGGTATGACGCGACCGAGCCCGAGGTCTGGTTCAGCGACGAGGCGACCGCGAAGGCAGCCGGTTTCGCGCACTGGGACCGCACCAAGCGATAAGCGCACTGCGGCCGCACCTCCGGCGTCGCACGCCCGTCCGGCGGCCGGAATGCGGTGAACCACCACCCGACCCTGGGCCAGGCGCGACACCGGCCCAGGGTCAGATGGTTATATGGCCGGGTGACGGCCCTGACGCGTGAGGTTCGCACGCTCTGGCGCGGACCGCTCGAGGTGCCACCGACCACCCTGCCGCCGCGCACCCTGGTCACCGAGACGGCGCTGGTGCTGCTACTCAGCCTCGGGTCGTCCGCGATCTATTCGATTCTGTCGATCATCCGGTCCCTGCAGTCGACGACCGCACTCAACCACCAGACCTCGTCGCTCAACACCGCTCAGGCAACTCAATCCTGGCTTGCGTTGACCTACCAACTCGTCGGTGTCGCGCTCGGGGTGGTGCCGGCGCTGCTCGCCATACACCTGCTCGCCCGTGAGATCGCCCGACCGACCCGCTACCTCGGCATCGACGCCTCCCGGCCGGGCCGGGATCTGCTCTGGGGCATGGGTATGGCGGCTCTGATCGGCCTGCCCGGTCTGGCCCTGTATGTCGTGGCCCGCGACCTCGGCTTCAACACCACCGTGGTCGCCGCCGATCTCGGCAGCCACTGGTGGGTCACCCCGGTGCTGCTGTTGTCCGCCGCGCAGAATGCGATCCTCGAAGAGGTCGTCATGGTCGGCTACCTCTACACCCGGTGGTCTCAGGCCGGTTGGCCGCTGCCGCTGGTGATCGTCTGCTCGGCCGTCATTCGCGGGAGTTACCACCTCTACCAGGGGTTCGGCGGGTTCGCCGGCAATATCGTGATGGGGCTGATCCTCGGCACCGTCTATCTACGCACCAGGAGAGTTCTTCCGTTGATCATCACCCACACGATCCTCGACTCGGTCGCGTTCGTCGGCTATGCCCTGCTGGTCGGTCACGTCAGCTGGTTGTCCTGATGGCCAAACGCAAGGGATCCAAGGCGCCGGCAAACCGGCAGCCGAAGCCTGCGCCGAGCGAGCAGCGGAGCGCGGCCGCGGACAACGCCACGAAGCAACCAGCTCGCGAGGCGCCGAAGCTGCCGGCGAACGGGCCGTCGTTCCGGCAGATCAAGGCCGACAAGGTCACCTGCACCGCCGGCGACGTGACCATGCTGCCGCCGACCTCGCTGACGGTGAAACCCGGTGAGAACATTGCCATCGTCGGCTCCAACGGTGCTGGCAAGACGACCTTCCTGCGGGTGCTGACCGGCAACCTGCAGCCCACCTCCGGCTCCGTCACGATGGACGACCTGCCGATCGACGAACGCGACGCCGGCACCCGCCGCGTCATCGCGCCGCTCATCGGGCCGGTCGCCGGCTACCGAGACCTGACCGTCGCCGACCACCTGATCCTCATCGACCAGACCTGGGGCGGCGACCGCGACGGCGCGGGCGAACGCATCGCGGCCGTGCTCAACCGGCTCGACATCCTGCGCTTCGGCAACCGCTATCTGGCCGAATTGTCTTCCGGCCAGCGGCAACTCGTGGAGTTGGCGATGGTGCTGCTGCGGCCCTCGGCGCTGCTCGTCCTCGACGAGCCGGAGCAACGCCTCGACGAGGACCGGCGCGCGCTGCTCGGCGACGTCCTGCGCGAACGCGCCGACGCCGGCAGCTCCGTCGTGTGGGTGTGCCACGACCGAGAACTTGCCGACCGCACCGCCACCCGCATCGTGCGCTTCCCGCAGGGCTCGTGATGCCGGGCGGAAAAGCAACCCCCGAGGAACGCGAAAGACTCTCGGACGCCTACGAATTGCGCTATCGGGACGAGGGCGGCCCGCTGTCCGCATCTCTTTTCGGCGCCTACCTCGCGGCACTGGTCGGCACCGTCTACGGCTCGATGCTCGCCCACTACGTCTTCGGTGAGTGGCCCGGCATACGCCGCTTCTTCGAGCAGCAGCCGGCCGCCACGATCGGTCTGGTCGTCATCGTGGTGCTGGTGGTGGCCGCCGTCGCGTTCAAGCTGGGCGGGGCGCGCGGACCGGTGCTGCCGGAGCCGGGGCACGTCGAGTTCGTGGTGGCGACCGACCTGCCGCGCCGCCTCACCCTGCGCGACTCGTGGTGGGGCAGCCGGCTGATGGTGCTGACCGCCTGCCTGTGCCTGGGGGTCGCGATCCCGATCGGCTTCGCAATGTCCGGTGGGGCGCCGGTGGCGCTCGCGATTGGGGCGGTCATCGGCCTGCTCGGCGGTCTGCTGATCGTGCAGACGTGGCTGCGCGGCCAGGTGCGCGGCCACGCGCCCATCGGCGGTATGGCGAGCTGGCCCCTCGTGGAGGCACTGCCCGGCCCGGTGCTGCTGCGTCAGTCGCTGCTGTCCGAGGCGGTCACCTCGTCACTGGTCGTCTCCGACACCAGACGTGCTCGCGCGCAAGCGTTTTCGCTGAAGTTGCGGCACAAGCCGGCGCGCATCAAGGTCGCCGGCCCGAACCTGACGGTGGTGCTCGCCGATGTTTACGGCCTGCTGCGCACCTGGACCTCCTCACTCGGCTGGGCCGTCTTCGAGCTGGCCACGCTCGTCGTGCTCGGGCTGCATGCGGTGCAACACGCCGACTCCCCGCTGCTGCTGCCGATCGTCCTGGTGGCCGCACACATCGGGACCACCGGTCTCACCCGTGGTCTGCAGGGCCAGGCGGCCGCCGCCGGTGACCAGTCGCTGCTCGGCCTCTCCTGGCGCCACGAGGCGGTGCTGCACCTCGCTCCGGTGGCGGTGCTGCAGTTCGTGATCGTGACGGCCGCCGGCCTCCTGACCGGATCCAGCGGGACCGCAGCGGCATACGCGCTCGGCGCGGTGTTGCTCGTCGCCGGCGGTCAGTTGCTCTACGCCCACAAGGGCCCGGCGCCTGGCGGGCTGATGGGCAGCGGACCGGGCCGCGGTATGGCGGTGCTGTGGGCCATGCACCCTGGCATCGTCGTGTTGGCCGGTGGTTTTGCGGCGACGCTCGGCTCCGGGCCGGCGATCCTTGCCGGCGCCGCCGCGCTCGGGATCGGCTACGCGCGCAGCAATTCCGCGTTCGCGCCCGCACGGCCGCGCTGACAGAGCGGCAACTGCGTGCGGGTGACCTACCCGGATGGCGGTGCCGCCTCGCGGATCAAGCCGATCTAATGAAGCGCGTACGCATTGCCACGCTCGTAGGAGGTCCTGGTGTTCTATCCGTTGACCGTGCGCGACTTCTTGGATCGTGCCGAACTCGTCTACCCCGACCGGGTGGGCGTCGTGGACGAGCCGGACCAGCCGGCACCGTCACGCGGGTCGCGCACCTATGCACAGCTCGCGGCGGACGCCCGTGCGCAGGCCGCGAAGCTGGACCAGCTCGGCGTGCCGGTGGGCGCCCGGGTCGCCGTGATCTCGCAGAACTCGGCGCGCCTGCTCACCTCATTCTTCGGGGTCAGCGGCTGGGGCCGGATCCTGGTGCCGGTCAACTTCCGGCTCGCACAACCCGAGCTCGACTACATCGTGGCGCACTCCGGCGCCGACGTCGTCTATGCCGACCCCGAGCTCGCCGACAATCTGGCCAAGATCGACGCACCGCACAAGTTCGTGCTGGGCGAGGACGACGACCTGTATGCCGACGGCGCCGACCCACGGCCATGGGACGCGCCCGACGAGGGTGCGACCGCGACCATCAACTACACCTCCGGCACCACGGCACGACCCAAGGGCGTGCAGTTGACCCACCGTGCCCTCTGGATCAACGCCACCGTCTTCGCGTTGCACGCGGGGGTCAGTGACCGCGATGTCTACCTGCACACGCTGCCGCAGTTCCACGTCAATGGCTGGGGCATGCCGTTCGGCGTGACCGGCCTGGGCGGCAAGCACATCATCCTGCGCAAGGTGGACGGCGCGGAGATCCTGCGCCGGGTGCAGGAGCACGGCATCACGCTGATGTGCGGTGCGCCGGCGGTGGTCAACAGCGTCCTGGACGCCGCCCAGGACTGGGATGGCGAGATTCCCGGCCGCGACCGGGTGCGCATCATCTGCGCCGGTGCTCCGCCGCCATCGCGCACCATCGAGCGGGTCATCGACGAGCTCGGCTGGGAGTTCATGCAGATCTATGGCCTGACCGAAACCTCCCCGATCATGACGGTCAACCGCGAGCGCGGCGAATGGGACGACCTGTCGACGGCCGACCGCGCCAAGCGGCTGATGCGTGCCGGGGTGCCCGCACTCGGCGTCCGGGTCGGACTGGACACCGACGGAGAGGTACTCAGCGCGTCCAACCACAACCTCGAGGGCTACTGGCAGCAACCCGACGCGACGGCTGCTGCCCAGGCCGGCAATTGGTTCCACAGCGGCGACGGCGGCTACTTCGACGACGACAATTACCTGGTTATCTCCGACCGCAAGAAGGACGTGATCGTCTCCGGCGGCGAGAATGTCTCCTCGATCGAGGTCGAGGACGCGCTGATGTCGCACCCGGGCGTCCGGGAGGTCGCCGTCATCGGCATACCCGACGAGAAGTGGGGCGAGCTGGTGACCGCGCTGGTCGTCACGAACGACGACGAGCTGACGGCCGAGGCGCTCATTGCGCACTGCCGTGAGCGGCTGGCCGGCTACAAGTGTCCCAAGCGCATCGACTTCACCGACGACCTGCCGCGCACCGCGACCGGCAAGCTGCAGAAGTTCAAGCTGCGGGAGCCGTTCTGGGCCGGTCGCGAGCGCGGCGTGAGCTGACCGACTGGCACTCGCAGAGCAGGCCGGTCCGAGCCTGTGACGTCGCCTCCACCACCGCGGCGCGCTGCATGCTCAGGGAACCTCCAGACATCGCGCATTCTGTGCGTTCTTGTGCGGCTAGGCGGGTGCTTCGTGCACTATTGGTCATGCGTCCGCGATGGTTTGTGCCGAGCCACGCGGGTCGCCGACGGGTGTCAATCGTTTCCCGCTCCTGAGTCAGCAGTGGCACAATCTTCCCCGAGAGTGACTACAGTGACGGGCGAGAGCATCGGGAGCGGCGCAGTCGGAGCCAGTGCGTGCAGTGTGGCCCCGTCCACAGGCCGAAAGGGAGGTCATGGCCACACGAACCACTGACCCGGCGACAGATCCGACGCGCGATGTGCTCGTGCGGATGCGATCGGTGTCGCCGCAGCTGCAGCCTGCGGAGCACCGGGTCGCCGAGGTGGTTCTGGAGGACCCGGCGGCGGCGGCGCAGCTGTCCATCACCGAGCTCGCCGCACGCGCGGCGACCTCGGTCGCCACCGTCGCACGGTTCAGCCACAGCATCGGGTTCGGCGGCTACCCGCAACTGCGGCTCGCGCTCGCCGGCGCCGCCGCGCGGGAGTCCGCGCTCGGCGCACCGGTGCGCAAACCACCTGCCGACCTGGACGAGGCGGAGTCGACCGAGGACATCGTCGCGGCGATCGTGCATCACGAGGTGCGTGCGCTGCAGGAGACCGCCGAACACCTCGACCTGACCGCACTCGACGCGGCCATCACCGCCGTCGCGGATGCCCCCCGCGTGGACATCTTCGGCGTGCAGGCGAGCGGCCTGGTCGCAACCGACCTGCAGTACAAGCTGATCCGGGCCGGCCGCATCGCGTTCGCCTGGACCGAGTTTCATTCCGCGATGACCGCCGCCGTCCTGCTCGGCGCCGGCGACGTCGCAGTCGGCATTTCCCACTCCGGCAGCACACAGGATGTCGTCACGGCGCTCGCGGCGGCCAAGCGGGCGGGCGCGACGACGATCGCCATCACCAACTTCGCCGGCGCGCCGATCATCGAGCACGCCGACATCGTGCTCACCACGGCCTCCCGTGAGACGGCGTTCCGGTCCGGCGCGCTCGCCAGCCGCACCGCTCAACTCGCCGTCGTCGACTTCCTCTTCGTCGGCGTCGCGCGCAGCTCGCTGGAGGCGACCACCGAAGCGCTGGCCCGCACCCACCACGCAGTGCGTGCCAGCGGACCACGGCGGCGTACTTCGACACGGGGAAACGCACAAGCATGACACCGCTGAACCTGGGTGACCTGGCGACGGAGGCGCGCAATCCGCGCAGCGCCGGCCTCGACTCGATGGACACCGAACGCGTGCTGGAGCTGATGAACGACGAGGACCAGACGGTGGCGCTCGCGGTCCGGCAGGCCCTGCCGCAGATTGCCAAAGCCGTTGACCTGATCGCGAATTCGCTGCGAGCCGGCGGTCGTCTGGTATACCTCGGCGCCGGCACCAGCGGGCGGATCGGGCTGCTCGATGCCGTCGAGTGCCCGCCGACCTTCGCCACCGACCCGCACCAGGTGACTGCGCTGCTGGCCGGGGGCGTGGGGGCGTTCGTGCAGGCGGTCGAGGGTGCCGAGGACGACACCGCAGCGGCCGCCCGAGACGTGGACGGCCTCGAGATCGGCCCGCACGACACGCTGGTCGGCATCGCGGCGAGCGGTCGGACGCCATACGTCATCGCAGGTTTGCGCCGGGCCCGCGAACGCGGGGCGGCCACCGTCGCGGTGGCCTGCAACACCGGCTCGCTGGTCGGCCGCGAAGCGGGCGTGGCGATCGAGGTCGAGACCGGGCCCGAGGTGCTCACCGGGTCGACCCGGCTGAAAGCGGGCACCGCGCAGAAAATGGTGTGCAACATGCTGTCGACGGCGGCGATGGTGCGCGTCGGCAAGACCTACGGCAACTTCATGGTCGACATGCGGCCGACCAACGACAAGCTGGCCGACCGGGCGCTGCGGATCGTCGCGTCGGCGACCGAATCCGACGACGCGACGGCTGCCCGGGCGATGGCCGAAGCCGGCGGGCGGACCAAGGTCGCAGTGGTGATGCTGCTGGCCGATGTCGACGCCGACCAGGCCGACGATCTCCTGCGCCACGGCGGCGGGAGCGTGTCGGCGGCGATCGTCGCTGCAGCCGGCTGACGCTTCTCGGCGATCACAGTGAGCCACGTCACACGACGTCCTACAGTTGCCGTATGACGAACCTCGCGGCCAACCTTGCGTCCACCGCCGAGAAGCACCCCGATGCGCTGGCGATCAAGCTCGACGACTTCACGCTCACCTACGCGCAATTGCGTGACGCCGTCGCGAAATTCGCCGGTCGGCTGGTCGCCCGTGGCATACGGCCCGGAGACCGGATCGCCCTGTCGCAGCCCAATCTGCCGACCTTCCCGGTGATCTTCTACGGCGCGCTGTGGGCGGGCGCGACGGTGATTCCGATGAACCCGCTGTTCAAGCCGCGCGAGATCACCTACTACCTGGAGGACTCCGGCGCATCGGTGATGTTCGGTATGCCGGGCGACGGTCCGCGCGGCGCGCAGGACGCCGGCGTCGACTTCGAGGTTGTCGACCCGGCCGATCAGGCCGGGTTGCTCGGCGACGCAGACCCGCTGCCGCAGCCGGTCGACCGGGCGGACGACGACACCGCGGTCATCCTCTACACCTCCGGCACGACGGGCCGGCCCAAGGGCGCCGAGTTGACCCACCACAACCTGGACGACAACGCGCGGATGGTCCACCAGCAACTCGTGCAGACCGGACCGGGCGATGTGATCATGGGCTGTCTGCCGCTGTTCCACGTCTTCGGACTCACCTGCGGGCTGAACACCTCGGTGGTCTCCGGCGCCGCCCTGACGCTGATCCCGCGCTTCGAGCCGGGCAAGGTGCTGGAAATCATGCAGCGCGACAGGACGACCATCCTGCAGGGTGTTCCGACCATGTACAACGCGATGCTCCTCGCCGCGGCGGACCAGGAGGTCGACCTGTCCGCGCTGCGCACCTGCTGTTCCGGCGGCGCGTCGATGCCGGGTGAGGTGATGCGCAAGTTCGAGGAGCGGTTCGGCGCGCAGATCCTGGAGGGTTACGGCCTGTCGGAGACCTCGCCGGTCGCGTCGTTCAACCTGCCCGACCGGCCCCGCAAGGTCGGCTCGATCGGCCTGCCGTTACAGGGTGTCGAGATGCGGCTCGCGCAGCCGGACGGCTCGGACGCTCCGGAGGGTGAGATCGGCGAGCTGGCGATCCGCGGCGACCTGATCATGAAGGGCTATTGGGGTCGCCCGGAGGCCACCCAGGAAGCCATCCGGGACGGCTGGTTCTTCTCCGGCGACCTGGCGCGTCGTGACGAGGACGGCTACTACTACATCGTCGACCGGGCCAAGGACATGATCATCCGCGGCGGGTACAACGTCTATCCGCGGGAGGTCGAGGAGGTGCTCTACGAGCACCCGGACGTCGTCGAGGCGGCGGTCGTCGGGGTGCCGCACGAGCACTACGGCGAGGAGGTCGCGGCATACGTCGTGCGCACGCCGGGATCTTCGACGGACGCCGAGGCGTTGACCGACTACGTGAAGGAGCGCGTCGCGGCATACAAGTATCCGCGCACGATCACCTTCGTGGAGGCACTGCCCAAGGGTGCCACGGGCAAGATCCTCAAGCGCGAACTGCGGACAACCACCGGTTGACGCAATATAGAATCGCTATATAAAATCCGGTCATGAAACCCGACACCGCCGACCAGGAAGGCGTCCGGCTGCTCGCCGCCGTTGCCCGGCTCAACCGATGGGCAACCCGGCACGCAGAGCTCGCCATACCTCCCGCGCAAGCGCGCCTGCTGTCGCTGATCGACGAGATCGGTCCGGCGCGCATCGGCGAGCTCGCGCACGCCGATCACTGCAGCCAGCCGACGATGACCACCCAGGTGCAGCGCCTCGAAGCCGCCGGCTGGGCGACTCGGTCGGCGGACACCAGCGACGCGCGGGTCGCACTGATCGCGCTCAGCGACGACGGACGCGACATGCTGCGTCGGCTCCGCGTGGCCCGTGCCTCCGCGCTCGCGCCCGAGCTTGCCCGGCTGGCTGAGGACGAACGCGCCGCGCTGCGCAAGGCCACCGAGATCATCCTGCGCGTGGTTCATCCGGACGAGCGTCGGCAGTAGTCGCACGCGCCCCGTAATCTGACCGTATGGCGAAAGTCCACCCCGCAGCGCGTGCCGAGGACGCGGTCAACGCCGTCGTCGCGCGGCGGCTGCGCAAGCGTGGGTGGCAGCAGCAGGTCATGCCGTTCACCGGGTATGGCGGTGCCGGTTTCGCACGCTTGCTCGCCCGGGTCGTGCTCGCGCGCGACGGCCAGCCGGCCACCGCTCCGACTGCGGCCGAGGCTCCCATCCGCCGTGGTTTCAAGGTCTTCTTCACCGCGCCGCTCGCAGCGGTCGAGGTGCAGGTGCGCTTCGGCGCGGCCACCGCGACCGCGACCACCGATCGCGGCGGCTATCTCGACGTCGAACTCCGGGACCACGGACTCACCCCCGGCTGGCACACCGCGACCATCGGCGTCGACGGACTGGACGTCGAGGCTCCAGTGCAGGTGATCGGCGACGACATCCGGTTCGGCATCGTCAGCGACGTCGACGACACCTGCCTGGTCACCGCGCTGCCGCGGCCGATGATCGCCGCGTGGAACAGCTTCGTGCTGGAGGAGACCGCCCGCAAGGTGGTGCCCGGGATGCCGGCGATGTACCGTTCGCTGCTCGCGGCGCACCCCGGCGCACCGATCGTCTACCTGTCGACCGGGGCCTGGAACGCCCAGCCGATCCTCACCCGCTTCCTGCGTCGGCACGGCTTCCCGTCCGGCCCGGCGCTGCTGACCGACTGGGGCCCGACCGACCAGAGCATCTTCCGCAGCGGCCAGGCGCACAAGCGCGAGTCGCTGCGGCGGCTGGCCCGCGAATTCCCCCACATCCGATGGCTGCTCGTCGGTGACGACGGGCAGCACGACCCGGTGCTCTACGAAGACTTCGCCGTCGAACGCCCCGACCACGTCGCGTGCATCGCGATCCGGCAGCTGACCGCCACGCACCAGCTGCTCTCCCACGGGCACCCGCTGGTGCGTGATGAGTTGCGCGGCCGACCGGTCCGGATGATGGTCTGCGAGGGCCCCGACGGGTTCACCTTGCTGCGGCTGGTGCGCCGGGCGCTCGCCGAGGAGCCGCGCGAGGCGAGGAGTCAGGCCGATGCCTGAGCTGCCCGAGGTCCAGGGCCTGGTCGACTTCCTGCGTTCCAGGGTGCTCGACCTGCCGGTGGCGCGTGTCGAACTCGGTTCCTTCTCCGTGCTGAAAACCTATGATCCGCCGGTGGATTCACTCGGCGGGCTGTCAGTGACGGGGGTGACGCGACACGGCAAGTGGGTCGATCTGGACGTCGACGGCATTCACCTGGTCTTCCACCTGTCGCGGGCCGGGTGGCTGCGCTGGTCGGAGGCGCTGCCGCAGACGGTGGTGCGCCCCGGCAAGTCGCCGATCGCGCTGCGAGTGCGGTTCGCCGACGACTCCGGCTTCGACCTGACCGAGGCCGGCACGCAGAAGCGGCTGGCAGTCCACGTCGTGCGCGACCCGCAGGACGTGCCCGGCATCGCCTCGCTCGGGCCCGACCCGCTGGAGATCTCCCGTGCGGATTTCGGGGCGCTGCTGCACGAGAAGCGGGCGCAGATCAAGGGTGTGCTGCGCGACCAGTCGGTGCTCGCCGGGGTGGGCAACGCCTATTCCGACGAGGTGCTGCACGCGGCGAAGCTCTCGCCATACGCCGTGGCGGGCAAGCTCGACGACGCAGCGGTCGACCGGCTGTATGCCGCTCTGCGCGACATCCTCACCGAGGCGATCTCGGCAGCGTCCGGCAAGCCGGCGAAGGACCTGAAGGACGCCAAGCGTGCCGGCATGCGGGTGCACGGGCGCACCGGCGAGAAGTGTCCGGTCTGCGGCGACGTGGTGCGCGAGGTCTCCTTCGCCGACCGGTCGATGCAATATTGCGCGACCTGCCAGACCGGCGGGAAGCCGCTGGCCGACCGGCGGATGTCGCGCCTGCTCAAGTGATCGAGCGGACCCACAACCGCACGGGCGGACCCATTAAGCAGACCCGTTTTCGGGTCCTCTCGTGCCCGGTCGGGTCCGCTCGATTCGGGGATGGGCGAGCAGACACCGGTGGATGGGCGAGGATGGACCCATGAGTGACACGACCCCCGAACAGCTGGCCGACGACGCGGTCGTCATCGACGTGCGCGAACAGAACGAGTGGGACGCCGGGCACGCGCCGGGCGCCATCCACATCCCGCTCGGTGAGCTGCCCGCGCGGCTCGACGAACTGCCCGAGTCCGGCGAGCGCGACCCGCTGCAGGTCGTCTGCCGCTCCGGCAACCGGTCGGGCAAGGCCGTTGCCTGGCTGAACCAGCAGGGCTTCGACGCTGTCAACGTCGCCGGCGGCATGAAGCAGTGGGCCTTCGCCGGCAAGCCGGTCGTCACCGACTCCGGCGCTCCCGCCCAGGTCATCTGACGCGCGTCCCCCTTCCGCGAATGACGGCTTCTTCGCCGAATTGCGCCGTCACTCGGCGATCTCGCCGTCACTCGATGGGAGGGTTCGCGGCGATACCCGCCAGGAGTATGGCGAGCTGCCGCTCGAACCGCTCGTCGGCGCTCGCGAAGAGGATCCGCCCGGACGCCCGGGTGAGTGGTGCGTCCGCGAGCGCGGCATCCCGGTCGGCGAGGGAGTAGCGCTCCTGGCCGGACTGTGCCCGCTCCTGCTCCTCGATCACGAACCCGACGACGAAATTGCTGATCAGCTGCGCCGCCGTCACCATCTGCTCCAGCGTGAGACCGGCATCAGCCCCCGCCCGCAGCCACGGCTCCTGCGTCGTCAGCAGCGACGGATCGGTCAACCGGGTCCCGCTGAAGGTCCGTGCGCCGTCCCGGTGCCGGCCGTATTCCGCACGCAGCACGCGCGCGAAGTCACGCAAGCCCCACGGCCAATCCTGTTCCATGCCAGCGAAATCCAGCCGACCAAAGATCCTGCGCTGGATCTCGGTGCCCATCTCGTCGAGCAATTCCTGCTTTCCCTGCACGTGCCAGTAGAGCGCCGGCGGCCGTACGCCGAGCCGGTCTGCCACCGCGCGCACTGTCAGCCCGTCGATCCCACGCTCGTCGAGCACATCGAGCGCCGCCTCGACCATGCGGGTCCGCGTGACGCCCTTACTCATTGACGATGCCCTCGTTCCCTCCTGCGTCGGGTGCGGCGACTCGCCCTGAGCCCTTTGGGTCGCTCGCTTCGCTCGCTCATTGACGAGCCCCTCGTCCCTCGGGTCTCGTCATTCGCCTGTACTCCTTGGTCGCTCGCTTCGCTCGCTCATCGCCGCCCCCTCCTGCGTCGGGTGCGGCGATTCGCCCTGAGCCCTTTGGGTCGCTCGCTTCGCTCGCTCGTTTCTGCTCACCCATGACTTGACACCTTAACGCCGTTAGGGACATGCTGGCAGCAAGACAACTTAACGACGTTAAGGAGACATCATGAAGGCAGCAGTAGTGACCGAGGCGGGCGCGACGCCGGTATGCGCCAACTTCCCGGAGCCCGAGGCGGCTGAGGGCGCAACCACCTACGACCTCGTCGGAGCCGGCATCCACCAGATCGTCCGGTCCCTCGCGGCGGGCCGGCACTACGGCAGCACCGGCACCTACCCGCAGGTCGCCGGTGTCGACGCGGTCGGGCGGCGCCCCGACGGCGCGCTCGTCTACACCGGCTTCACCCGCGCCCCCTGGGGCACCATGGCCGAACGACTCGCCACCCCAATGGGTTTCGAACTCCCCGCCGGAGCTGACCCGCTCGCCGTCGCCGCCGGCACCAACCCGGGTATGTCGGGGTACCTGCCGCTGCGTGCGCGCAAGGCCGAGCTGGGCGAGCTCGGCACCGTCCTCGTGCTCGGCGCGACCGGTATGTCGGGCCGGATGGCGGTCCAGGCCGCGCTCCATCTCGGCGCGCAACGCGTGGTCGGCGCGGGCCGGGACGCCGCACGGCTGGAGCAGGTGGCGTCATACGGCGCGGTTCCGGTCGCGCTGGGCGACGACCCGGCCGCGGCCATCCGCACCGGACTCGACGGCCACGCACCCGACCTGGTCCTCGACTTCGTGTGGGGAGCGATCGCCGAGGCGGCGTTCGACGCGCTAGGCCGCACCGGCCTGGCCGAGGACGACGCCGACATCACCTACACCCAGATCGGCGCGCTCGCCGGCCCGAACGCAGCTGTGCCGTCAACTCTGTTGCGCAGCAGGCGAATCCGCATCGTCGGCAGCGGCGCCGGCTCCGCAACCCGCGAGACGCTGGCGACCGGCCTGCCCGAGGTCATCGGGCTGATCGGCTCCGGCGTGCTGCAGGTGCCCCACCGTGCGTACCCGCTCAGCGAGGTCGGCCGCGCCTGGACCCACGGCGGCGACGAGCGCGCCGTGGTCGTCCCCGGCTGAGGCGTCCGGGCGTATGGCGGGCCGCTCGCGCCATACACTGCCGCGGTGAACATCCTGTCGATCCAGTCGTCGGTCGCCTACGGGCACGCGGGCAACAGTTCGGCGGTGTTCCCGTTGCAACGCCTCGGTTTCGAGGTGTGGCCGGTCTACACCGTGCACTTCTCCAATCACACCGGGTATGGCGAATGGCGTGGTCCCGTCTTCGAGCCGGAGACGGTCGCCGGCGTGATCACCGGCATCGAGGAGCGTGGGGTGCTCGGCGAGTGCGACGCGGTGCTGTCGGGATATCAGGGCGGTGAGCAGGTCGGCGCGGTGATCCTGGACGCCGTGGCCCGGGTGAAGGCAGCCAATCCGCGGGCGATCTACTGCGCCGACCCGGTGATGGGTGACGTGGAGCGCGGCTTCTTCGTGCGGCCGGGCATCCCGGAGTTCATGCGGGACAAGGTGATCCCCGCGGCGGACATCGTCACGCCGAACCAGTTCGAGTTGGACTACCTCACCGGGGCCGAGGTGCGCACCGTGGTCGACCTGCTCGCCGCGGTCGACTCGCTGCGGGCTCGCGGACCGCGCACGGTGCTCGTCACCTCGGTGCAGACCGACGAAACCCCGGCAGACTCAGTGCAACTCGCGGTCGTCACCGACGATGGTGCTTGGCTGGTGACGACGCCGTTGCTGCCCATGTACGTCTCCGGCGCCGGTGACGCCACCGCGGCGATTTTCCTTGCCCGCTGGCTCACCGAGACACCGGCGAAAGCCCTTGCGGACACGGCGGATTCGGTCTTCTCGATTATGGAGCGCACCCACCTGGCGGGCACGCGGGAGATCCAGTTGATCGAGTCGCAGGACGCGATCGCCCACCCGGGCGGCCGCTTTGAGGTTTTCCGGTTGCGCTGAACCCGGCAGGATCACCGCGTGTAGCGCAGCATCCGCCAGGTCGACGCCGTCGCGATCACGATGATCAGCACGGAGAACCAGACGACCAGGGTGACCGTCGGCACCCAGGTGAGCAGGACGCCACACGCGATGACCGGCACGGTGATCCCAGCGTATGCCGCGAGGAACATCCCGGCGACGGTCTCCCCGCGGCGCGTGGGGTGTGCCATCCGGTTGGCGGCGGCAATGCTGGAGGCAAAGATCAGCCCTATGCCCGCGCCGGCCACGATTCCGCCGACGGCGAAGACGGCCAGCGAGGCGACCATCGTGCCGATCGCGACCAGCGCCAGACCCGCGGCAATGAGCCCGACGCCGGTCTGCAGCTTGCGCCGCGGGAGCAGGCGGGTGAGCGCGACCTGCGAGACCGACGACGCACCGATCGCCCCGCAGACGATCAGGCCGGTCGCCAGCCGCGAGCGCTGGTGCATCACGTCCCCGAGCACGCTGCCAGTGAGGGAGGTGAAGAAGCCGAGCACCGCGAACGATCCCGCCGCGGCCAGTCCGGCAGCGATGAATTCACCTCGTACCTCTGCGGATACGCTCACGCGTTGCGGATGGTATGACGGTGCCGGATCCGGCCGGGCGACGGTCTCGGGCACGATCAGTGCGGTCACCGCGACGAGCGCGAGCACGACCAGGAAGACGAGGAACGGCAGGGTCAGCGGGTCGGGGAGCCACTCGGTGAGGATCCCGCCGATCAGCGGGCCGAGCGCCAGCCCGCCGGTGTTGACCGCACTAGCGACCAGGCTGGCCCGCCGGCCGTCCTCGTCCGGTGCGCCGACCCCGCGCAGCTCGGTGAGGTGCGCGGTCGCGGTCGACGTCAGCGCACCGATGCCCACGCCGCAGATGAAACGCGCGACGAGCAGGCTTCCGACGTCCTTGCGCAGGATGAAGATCAGGCAGGACACGACCTCGGTGGCCACCGCGCCGAGCAGCACCCGCCGCCTGCCCAGGTAGTCGGACACGTGGCCGGCGAAGAACAGCCCGGCCATCACGCCGAAGCCGTATGCCGCGAAGATGACCGTGATCAGGACGGTCGGGAAGTGGTCGCGCGCCTTGTAGAGGCCGTACATCGGCGTCGGCAGCGTGGTGAACGCCATCGTGGCTGCGAAGGCCGCGGCGATCAGCCAGAAGGACCGCCGGTGCCGGAGGTGGTCGGCCCCACTCGGCCGGGCGGCTGTCGTCATACCCCCATCGTGGCCCGGTGCCGGCTCACCTGCCGCCGGCGGGTCGGACACCGACCCCGCCGACCCCGGGGAAGTCAGCGCCCGGAGCGGTAGCCGCCCTGGAAGCCGTCCTCGCCCTCGTCGAGGATCTGCTTGGCCGACCCGACGATCTTGGGGTCGGGGTAGCCGATGACGGCACGGTCCTTGCCCGGGTAGGGGAGCAGATCGAGCACGTAGCGCATCGCTTCCAGGCGGCCGCGCTTCTTGTCGTTGGACTTGATCACCGTCCAGGGTGCCCATGCCGTGTCGGTGTGCTCGAACATGGCTTCCTTCGCCTCGGTGTAGGCGTTCCACTTGTCGAGGCTGGCCAGGTCGGTGGGGCTGAGCTTCCACTGCTTGACCTGGTCGGTCGCGCGGCGTTCGAAGCGGGTGATCTGCTCCTGCCGTCCGACGGAGAACCACAGTTTGATCAGCCGGATGCCGGACGAGACCCACATGTGCTCGAGTTCGGGGCAGGAGCGCATGAACTCCTCGTACTGGTCATTGGTGCAGTAGCCCATGACATGCTCGACACCGGCCCGGTTGTACCAGGAGCGGTCGAAGAAGACGATTTCGCCGCCGGCCGGGAGGTGGGCGACATACCGCTGGAAGTACCACGCGGATTGCTCACGCTCCGTGGGCTTTTCGAGCGCGACGACGGTGGCGCCACGCGGGTTGAGGTGCTCGGTGAAACGCTTGATCGCGCCACCCTTGCCGGCGGCGTCCCGGCCTTCGAAGGCGATCACGATCTTCTGCCCGGTGCCCTTGACCCACGCCTGCATCTTGAGCATCTCGATCTGCAGGTCGCGCTTGATCCGTTCGTATTCCTTGCGCGTGATCTTCGTGTCGTAGGGATAGCCGATCTTCCACGCGTCGTGGTGTACGGCGGGCAGGTCCACCTGCGGGGCGGTGACGAGCGAAGCGGCTGCCTCCGGCGCGGCAGGCTGTGTGTCCTCCATTTGGCCAAGTCTGGGGCTCTCGGTGGCGATCGCCAAGGATTTTCGGGAAATTCCCGGGTGCTGGGAAGTGAACTGCTCAGGTCCTGCGTCGGCCTCGTCGGCAGGGGCATTTGCCGACCGCGCGCCGTCGGTAGCGTGGGAATAGCTCAGGCCGTATGGCGTTGCTGCCATGCGGGGGCTGACGAGAGGATGAGCACGTGCGCGGAGTGGTGTTGCATGCAGCGGGTGATGTGCGGGTCGAGGAGCGCGACGACCCGCGGATCGAGTTGCCGACTGACGCGATCATCTGGGTTGCGGCAGCGTGCGTGTGCGGCTCGGACCTGTGGCCGTACCGGGGCATCAATGAGGTGACGGATCCAACTCCGATGGGGCATGAGTATGTCGGTGTCGTCGAAGAGGTCGGTGCCGACGTGAGGACGGTCGCGCCCGGCGATTTCGTCGTCGGCTCGTTCATGGCCTCGGACGGCACCTGCGAGATCTGCCAGGCGGGCTACCAATCCCGTTGCGCGCACGTCGAACCCGTCGGTCGCAGCGGCACTCAGGCCGAGCACGCGCGCATCCCGTGGGCGGACGGCACGCTGGTGGTGACCCCGGGTATGCCCGACGCTGACCTGATCCCGTCGTTACTCGCCGCGTCCGACGTGCTCGGCACCGGATGGTTCGCCGCGGTTGCCGCGCAGGCCGGTCCGGGCAAGACCGTGGCGGTGGTCGGTGACGGCGCGGTGGGTCTCCTGGGCATACTCGCCGCACGGGAACTCGGCGCCGAGCGGATCATCGCGATGAGCCGGCACGAGCCGCGCCAGGCGCTGGCGCGGGAGTTCGGTGCCACTGACGTCGTGGTCGAGCGAGGTGACGAAGGCGTCGAGCGCATCAAGGAGCTCACCGGCGGGTATGGCGCACACGGCGTCATCGAGGCGGTCGGCACCCAGGAGGCGATGCAGCAGGCGATCCGCTCGACGCGCCCGGGTGGACACGTCGGCTTCGTCGGAGTGTCGCACGACGTCTCGCTGACCGGTCAGGAGCTTTTCTACGCGACGGTCAGCCTGCTCGGCGGCCCGGCGCCGGTCCGCCACTATCTGCCGGATCTCATCGACCGCATCTGGAGCCGAAAGATCAATCCCGGCAAGGTTTTCGACCTCACGCTGCCGCTCAGCGACGCCGCCGAGGGGTATGCCGCAATGGATGAGCGGCGCGCCATCAAGACCCTGTTGACGGTATGACGGGGCAGTCGGGTGGGGCGGGGCGGCGGCCCGGTGTCGCGAATGACGGCTTCCTCGCCGAATGACGGCGGGATTGCACCGTCGCTCGGGGAATCCGCCGTCACTCGGCGGGCCGGGGCCGGCGTGCGAATGCGCATGATCGAAGGATTGCGGAATGTTCAGTGAACCCGTCCGTTTCGCGGACGCATCGACGATGCCCTGGCTGGGTGGTGGTGGCGTCACCCACGAGTTGGCGCGCTACCCGGCCGAGGGCGAGTTCGGCTGGCGACTGAGCGTCGCCGAGGTCGAGCAGGACGGGGACTTCTCCAGGCTTGCCGGGGTCGATCGGGTCATCGTGCTGTGCTCGGCCGGTCGTATGGCGCTGCACTCCGCGGGATCTGTTGATTTGCAACGGTTTTCGCCATACGCGTTCGACGGCGGAGCCGAGATCAGGTGCACCGTGCCGGACGGACCGACGCGCGACTTCAATGTGATGACGCGTCGTGGACGGTATGTCGCTGACGTCTCGACCGTCGTGCGCGATCGCGCCGTGGTCGACGCATCTCCCGGCGCAGACGTCTTCGTGGTCTGCCTCGACGGCGAGGTCGCCTGTGGTGCGCAGCTGGGCGTCTTCGACCTCGTGCGCCTGGCGGGGGCGACGGAAGTGGACGCGGCATCCGGCGCGGCGGCGATTGTTTCGATCCGGTCCGCTAGTGATGTATCAGGAAGAAACTAGATTCGGAGCGCTCGCGGCCGGGAAGCGAGGGCGAAGCCGGTCCTGAGTCGTGGAGGGGCGAAGCGGGGGATCGTATCGAAGGACGAAGCGGAGGGCGGCGTATCGAGGCCCGATCGTCCCGTCGTCGAGCGGGGTACTTCGGTGTCGAGCGGGGTAGATATCCGGGGTTTGAGTGTGCGTGGTTGTACCCCGGTCGGTGGGCTTCCACCCCGCTCGGCGAGAGGAGCGCGCAGCCCGAGGTCGTACGCCGGTCGGCGCGGCCGTACCCCGCTAGGTGAGGCGTGGTCCGGCCTGGCATGCGTCGGGCGTCGCGGGGCCACGCTTGTCGAACTGGTCCGATGCCGCTCAGGCGGCCGCTCCGCTGCTCCTCAGGCTGCGTCGCGGGTGGGCATCCGGTCGGGGGTCAGGTCCCAGCACACCCCGGCGGCGGTGACGGCTGCGAGCAGCCCGAGCCGGTGGACCAGGTGGTGGTGGAACGCGCACAACATGGCCGAGTTGATCAGGCAGGTGGTGCCGCCGGCCCACCACGGGTTCACGTGATGGACTTCGCACATGCCCGGTGGCCGGTCACACCCAGGGAAGGTGCATCCGTGGTCTCGGGTGATGACGGCGGTGCGTAAC
>NZ_RJJQ01000022.1 GCF_003724155.1 Flexivirga caeni
GCCGGGACACCCGCCACCCACCCGGTCCCCCATCCGCCGCACCCTGATGAACATCGAATGGCAACACGCACTCCGCTGCGACTGAGCCACGGATGCGTGGACAGCGGAAACTCCGACGGCGCGATATTCGCTGCCGTGATTTCAACAGCCACGTGGCTTCTCCTCCTGTTGCCGAGTGGTGCTGTGAAGTATCAGAACCAACAGTGGCCCGCGCACTTGGCCAGGTCCTCGCTCAGCGCGCGGTGGTCGTCATTCACGAGCAGGCCGATCGCCGACACGTATCTGCCGAAGTGACCGGGCTTCGCCGGGAGGCGATGCAATGTCAGTGCTGAACTCAACGTCGGCGGTGGCTGGAGATTCTGCCGCGGGCGGCCGAGCAGCGAGATCCATGCCGCGTGCCTCCCTGTCGTGTGGAACGCCGGAGCCGGAAGACCGGCCTGGATCTGCAGATGCGCGGATTCGAGGTTATGGCCGCTCACGACCCGTGCCATTTCGGACACCATCGCCCCCGGAGCCCGAGCGCACACCTCCATGACGACCAGCCGCTCGCCGGTCTCGAAGAATTCCAGATGCGTAGCGAACCGCCCGTCGGTTCCCAGAGCCCGAGCGACCCGGGCGCCCAATGCGATCGCGTCGTCGTGGAGATCCTGTCCCGGCGGGACGTCGACGGCACCGAAGATCCGCGTGTCCGGAGTGGGCAGCAGGCCCCCGACATACCGGCCGACCAGCACCGGACAGTAGTGCCCGTGCGTGACGAGCCCGTCGACAAAACACATCTGGCCGGAGACGAATTCCTCCACTTCCCAATCCGTTTCACCGCTATGCCTGCTCAGCCAGGACAGCCACTCGTCCGAGGAACGAAGCACTCGGACACCTCGGGAGTTCGCGCCGACCCGCGGCTTCACGACGCATGGGAAGCCGAGGTCGTCCGGCAAGGCCAGCTCTACTGACAGCGTCGGCAGCAAGTGCCAGGTGGGCACCGCGATCTCGGCATCCTGCAGCGCCTGCTTCATCGCCACCTTGTCGAGATATCGGTCCAGGAGAGCGGGTGTCACGCGATCGAGGCCGAGGGCGTCGCGGATTTCGGCCAGATCCGCGAGCGAGTACTCGTCGTTCGTAACGACCTGGACATCTCCATCTGTCGCCCAAGACCTGATCCGGGTGGCCCATTGATCGGCCGGCAGCTGCATCACGTCGGCGGGTGCAGGTATGTCGGCTCGCGAGACGGCGGACGGCGCATCGGTGGTCAGCACCACGACGCGTCCCTCGGTCACACCGCGCAGATCCGTGGTCAACGGCTGAACCCGGTGCAGCACAACCACACTCGGGCGCCCGGCGCGCGGCCCTATGTCGGTCACTCGTCGCTCGGGATCGCGGCGGCAGGATCGGCGAGCCGGGCGTGGGCGAGCGCTGCGAGCGGACTGCTGGGCCGGTCGTTGCCGGTGCGCTCGGCCCAGCGGTCCAGTGCCCAGTCGTAGACGAGAGCCGTCTCGCGCAGCGATCGACTCAGTTCCGCAACCTCTGCCGACTGAGGCAGCGCGTCGTGCACGCGCTCCATATCGGCTGCGGACAATTGGGTTTCGGCGGAGTGCCATTCGCCGCCGAGCATCGGCACTACCCGGCCCATCAGGGTGTCGACCACACCTGCGCGCACCGCGAATCGCTCACCGTGCCGCAAGCGTGCTTGCAACCCGAGCAGCCACGGCCAGGTGAAGCTGTCCAGCGCGGCGGCGTCGAACTCCGGCGGGGACCAGCTCGCGACGGCCTGGGTCAGCTGCTCCTCGACGTTCGCCCGATCGAGCAACACGACGAAGCCCCGGGCGATGCCGCCGAACACGCCCACAGACTCCTCGGCGATCGTCAGGTCCAGCTCGTGCAGCTCGTCGTCCCAGACCTGGTAACGGAAGTCACCTTGCCAACTCGGTTCCTGGACGTATGCCGGAGCCGTGCCCATGACGGCCGCAGCGATCGCAGCACGCGCATCCCACAACTCCGCCCGACGGCCAGGCTCGGCCACCAGGATCAGGTCCAGGTCCGAGAAGTCGTTGTCCACTCCCTGCGCCACCGAACCGAACACGACGACAGCGCGAACGGACGGTTGATCCGCCGCCCACGCGGTTGCCCGATCGGCGAATTCCCTTGCTGTGGTCGTCATACAAGCCTCCTGATCAACCATTGTGCGCGCCGACCGGACTCACATGGACGACCGCCGTTGTCAGCCGGGGTATCCGATCGCACAAGTCATGCTCGACGCGGAGCGCGATGTCGTGCCCGGCGGGGCCGGGTAGGTCGTCGGCGACTGCCACGTCGGTCTCTGCGTGCAAGGTGTGCCCGATCCACCGCACTCGCACCGCGCGCACGTCACTCACCCCCGGGGTCGTCGCGATGACGGTCCGAACCCGGCCGACCAGCTCCGGGTCCACCGCGTCCATCAGCCGGGCGCCGACCTGTGTGACCGCGGACCGCAGGACCCCGAGGATGGCGACGGCGATCAGCAACCCGATGACCGGGTCGGCCCATGGCAGACCGATCGCGACGCCGGCGGCGCCCAGCACCACTGCCAGTGAGGTGAACCCGTCGGTGCGGGCGTGCAGGCCGTCCGCGACCAAGGCCGCAGACCCGATCTGGCGCCCGACCCGGATGCGATACCGGGCGACCGCCTCGTTGCCGGCGAAGCCGATCGCGCCTGCCACTGCCACTGCCCACAGGTGCGACACGTCCCGAGGATGCACAAGCCGGTCGATCGCTTCCCATCCGGCGAGCGCACTGGACAAGGCGATCATCGCGATCACGAACAACCCGGCCAGGTCTTCCGCGCGGCCATATCCGTAGGTGTACCTATCGTTCGCCGGCCGCTTGGCCAGCCAGAACGCGATCAGTAAGGGGATGGCGGTGGCTGCATCCGCGACGTTGTGCATCGTGTCACCCAGCAATGCCACCGAGCCGGTGAACGCCACCACGACTCCTTGGAGCACTGCGGTGACTGCCAGGGCCCCCAGACCGATCCACAACGCGCGCCGGCCACGCGCATCGGCTTCCAGTGCTTCGTCGATCTGGTCGGCAGCGTCGTGCGAATGTCCGCCGGTGAGTTCGGAGAGGGTATGACGCATCCGCGCCCACCGTCCCGACTGGTGCTCATGCGCGTGGCCGTGCTCATGCGCGTGCGGGTGGCTGTGACCGTGATCGTGCGGGTGGCCGGTCATGACACCACGTCCTGCATGCGGTGATGCGCGGGAACGTCATCCAGCAGGTGCTCCACGTGCCCGATCGTGTCAATCACCAGCTGCCGCACGTGGCCGTTCTCCACCCGATAGAGCACGGATGTGCCCTGTTTGCGGGTCGTCACCAGCCGCGCCATCCGCATCTTCGCCAGATGCTGGGAGACGGCCGGACCGGGCTTGCCGAGCGTCTCCGCCAACTCGGACACCGATCGCTCTTCATCGAGCAGCAACCCGGCCAGTTGCAAGCGCGTCGGGTCGGCAAGGACCCGGAGGACTTCGACCGCCAGCGTCACGACGTCCTCACCCCAGACCGGAGGATGCGTATCTGCATGCATACGCAGATAATTGCTCTCAGGGTATGGCCCGTCAAGTCCGGTGCGGAGGTCCGTCCAGAGGCAAGCCAGCATCCGGGTCGTGGGGCCGAGCGGCCTCGGCAGTTAGATTGACGCTGTGCCTGTCTCTCCTCACATTGCGCGTCTGCGGGCGAAAGTCGGTCACGACCTGCTCGTGCTGCCATCGGTTGCCGTGCTGCCGGTTGACGAAGCCGGCCGTGTGCTTCTCGTGCGGCAAACGGATTTCGGCACGTTCGGCACGGTGGGCGGAGCAATTGACGAGGACGAGTCACCAGCTGATGCCGCGTGCCGCGAAGCGAGGGAAGAGACCGGTCTCGACGTAGAACTGACCGGACTGGTCGGTGCCATCGGTGGCCCGGAGTTCAGGATGACCTACCCGAACGGCGACCAGGTCGCATACGTCAGCATCGTCTACATGGCCCGCATCATCGGGGACGCGATGATCACCCCGGACGGCGACGAGGTCGACGCCGCCCAGTGGTTCGCCCGCGAAGAGTTGTGTGCTCCCGCAGTAAGTGCGTTCGCCCTCAGCACTTTTCGCGCGATCGGCTGGATCGATGAGCGGGTCGTCTAGCGTTCGTATGACGATCAGCGGACGACCAGCGAATCGCTGCGCCACAGCAACGATCCCGGCGGTGGCACCAGTCCCACGTTACGGGCAACCTGCCTAGCCTCGCTCAGGTGCAACCCGACGACGTTCGGCACTTCGACGACGTCCGCGCACCGCCACTGCTCTTGGCTACCCGAGGCCGAGATCCGAGGCAATGCGACGCTGGAACACTGCGAACCAGTCACCGCCAGCGCGGTATTCGTGCGCCAACGCCTGAGCGTTCCACAGCACCCGGTAGATCGGCAGCAGCCGACTCACCTCCGGGTCATCGGCGCCCGGGTATGCCTCGGCGATGATCCGCAACACTGCCGGACCCGCCATCGATGCCCGGGCGAGGTCCCAAGCAGGGTCACCCGCGCTGGCGTCTCCCCAGTCGATGATGCCGGTGAGCTTTCCGTCGACTGGCAGGAGGTGGTCAGGCTTCAGATCGGCGTGCAACAACACGCCGGAGTCACCCATCAGCGGTGAGCCATGGATGCCTTCCGCCTCTCGCCGAATCGCAGTCTCCTGTTCCGCGCTCAACAGGCCGACCCGGACCAGGTCCTCGGCATCGCGCAGCAGCGAACCGACGAATTCCGGCCACGTGCCGAACTGGCCCCTGACAGAGTCAGGTTCGAGCGGATTGCCGACGAGCTCGATGTGTCCGTGCCCTGGCACCTCGATGGAATGCACCCGCTTCAGGGCCGCGCCGACGGCCCGGACCACCCCGTCGGTCAGGTCTCGGTCGGACGGCAACAAGTCCAGCACCAGATAGGGGACCGGCGTCACCGCCGAATCCTCCTCGTAGGCGACGACTTTGGGCACCGGCACGCCCGCAGCAGTCGCTTGTGCAAGTGCCCATGCCTCCGCGGCGAGTTCGGTGCGCGGTCCCACCTTCACGAATACGCATCGGTCGTCGTCCAACCCGACGCGGAAGTCCTCGTTGGCGACTGATCCGGGGACTGGCTCGGCGCTGACCACGGCGGCTCCCAACGTCGCAGCAACGTGGGCCGCAACCCGCTCGAAACCGGTAGCCACGTCAGCTCACGAACGCCCCGCCGACGGCCGCGATCTGCCCGGCGGGCGGCATACCGCTACCGTCCCGTTTGCCCTCGGGGCTAGGCAACTCGACGGCAGCACCCGTCGGGCTCGCAGCGCGCGCGGGGGCGGCGCCGGCCCAGGCGATGACGAGTTCATCCTCGCCGCGCAGGAAGCGGTGGCAGCGCACCCCGCCGGTCGCGCGGCCCTTGCTGGGGAACTCGTCATACGACGCAACCTTCACCGACTCCGGTCCCGTGCCGGGCAGTGCGCCGGACCCCCCGGCGCCCGTCACGACGACGGCCGGGGCGGTCGTCGCGACCGTGCCGAACCAGATGACTTGCGCGTCCTTGCCGAGCTTGACGCCCGCCATACCACCACCGGTGCGGCCCTGCGGGCGTACCAGATCAGCCGCGTAACGCAGCAGCTGCGCGTCCGAAGTGATGAAGACCAAATCCTCTGTGCCGGTGAGGATTTCGGCCGCACCGACGACCTTGTCACCGCCCTTCAGCGTGATCACGTCGAACGAGTCCTTGCCCGGATAGTCCGGGTTGACCCGCTTGACGACGCCCTGCTGCGTGCCGAGCGCCAGGCCCTTCGAATCGGGCGACAACGAGGTCAGCGCAAGTGGCGTCTCACCCTTGGCCAAGTCGATGTATGCCGCCAGCGGCGCCCCTCCGGCGAGCACTGGCGCGTCGTTGGTCGGTGGCAGCGTCGGCAGGTCGAGCGCGCTCAGCCGGACCAACCGGCCAGCGGACGTCACCACGCCGAATTCGCCACGGGCAGTGCTGCGGACGCGAGAGACCACGACGTCGTGCTTGCGGCGCGGGCCCTCACTCGCAACGGGCGAGTCGTCGGTCGTGCGGGCCAGCAGCCCGGTCGAGGAGAGCAGCACCCAGCACGGGTCGTCCGACACCTCCAGCGGAGTCGCCGCGGTGGCTGTTGCCTGGACGCCGGACCCTTCCAGCAGCACAGTCCGTCGCGGCGTGCCGTGCGTCTTCACTACGTCGGCAAGTTCACCGGAAACCGTTCTACGCAAAAGCTTCTCGTCGTCCAAGATCGCCTGCAATGCCGCAATCTGCTCGCGCAGTTCGGTCTGCTCCTTCTCCAGCTCGATGCGGCTGAACTTCGTCAGCCGTCGCAACCGGAGCTCCAGGATGTAGTCGGCCTGCACCTGGTCGAGGTCGAAGACCTGCATCAGCCGGCCGCGTGCCGTCTCCGCGTCGTCCGAGGTGCGGATGACCTGGATGACCTCGTCGATGTCCAGGATCGCGACGAGCAGACCGTCCACCAGATGCAACCGGTCGGTCGCCTTGCGCAACCGGAACGCCGTGCGCCGCCGGACGACGTCGATGCGGAAGTCGACATACACCGACAACAGTTCCTTGAGGCCCAGCGTGCGCGGCTGGCCCTCGACGAGTGCGACGTTGTTGATGCCGAAGGATTCCTCCATCGGGGTGTGCTTGTAGAGCGACTCGAGCACGGCGTCCGGGTTGAAGCCGTTCTTGACGTCGATGACGAGGCGCATGCCGTTCATGTCGGACAAGTCGTTGACGTCGGCGATGCCCTGCAGCTTCTTGGCCTGCACCAGGTCCTTCATCCGGTCGATGACCTTCTCAGCGCCCACCATGTAGGGCAACTCGGTCACGACGATGGATTTCCTGCGGGGAGTGAGGTTTTCGATCGTCGCAGTCGCGCGGGTCCGGAACGAGCCGCGCCCGGTCAGGTAGGCGTCACGGATGCCCTCCAGCCCGACGATGCGCCCGCCGCATGGCAGGTCCGGCCCGGGGACGAACTTCATCAGATCGTCCAGCGAGCAGTCCGGGTGGTCGATCAGATGCCGTGCCGCCGCAACGACCTCGCCCAGGTTGTGCGGTGCCATATTGGTCGCCATACCGACCGCGATGCCGCTGGCGCCGTTGACCAGCAGGTTCGGGAAGGCAGCCGGCAGCACGTCCGGCTGCTGCTCGCTCTCGTCGTAGTTGGGGACGAAATCGACGGTGTCCTCGGAAAGGGACCTGGTCAGCTCGAGGGCGGCGCCCGCCAGCCGGACCTCGGTGTATCGCGACGCGGCCGGCCCGTTGTCCAGCGAGCCGAAATTGCCGTGCCCATCGACGAGCGGCAGCCGCATGGTGAAGTCCTGCGCCAGCCGCACGATCGCGTCGTAGATCGCGGTGTCCCCGTGCGGGTGGTACTTGCCCATGACTTCGCCGACGACACGGGAGGACTTCACGTGGTTGCGGTCGGGGTAGAGCCGCATCTCCTCCATTGCGTAGAGGATGCGTCGCTGCACCGGCTTCAGGCCGTCCCGGGCGTCGGGAATCGCGCGGGAGTAGATGACCGAATAGGCGTACTCGAGGTATGCCGACTGCATCTCGTCGTCGACGTCGATGTCGACGATGTTCTGCTGTGCGTCGTCGACGTATTCGGTCACGTCGCGTTTCTTGCGCGCCATTACTGCCCTTCGGTCGTGCGGGGTTCGCGCCGATCATCTTCTCTCACCGGCGCCCCCGTCGCGTGACCGACACTCGGGAGGTGGTCAGCCTGCGGCGTTCTCGTTCAGCCGGTCGCGCCAGGCGAGCCAGGTGCGCAGCACGCTCAGGTCGTAGTCGGGGCCGCTCGCGCCGAGGGTGAACAGGCGCGCACCGAGGTCGAGCAGCGGCTGGCCCTCCACCTCGGGATCGCCCGCGATCCCGCCGTCACGACCACGCCCGCCGACGCCGACGGACACCTCGATCTCGTCGAAATCACGGCCTACGGCCGTGCAGTGCCCGCGCAGCACCTGCAGCTTGTGCGCCAGCGTCTCGACATCGGCGAAGCTGTGCCAGATGTTCGCATGCTCGGCGACCAGCCGCAGCGTCTTCTTCTCTCCGCCACCGCCGATCAGCACCGGCATCGGACCGGCCGGCGCGGGGTTGAGCATCCGCAGCCGCGACTCGATCCGGGGAATCGCACGCGCCAGCTCGTTGAGGCGGCCACCGGCCGTGCCGAACTCGAATCCATAGCTGTCGTAGTCCTTTTCGAACCATCCGGACCCGATGCCGAGGATGACGCGGCCGCCAGAGACGTGGTCGACGGTGCGCGCCATGTCGGCGAGCAACTCCGGATTGCGATAGCTGTTGCAGGTGACGAGAGCACCGAGCTGGACGCGAGAGGTCTGCTCCGCCCACGCCGCGAGCGTGGTCCAGCACTCGAAGTGCTTGCCGTCAGGGTCACCGTTCAGCGGGAAGAAGTGGTCCCAGTTGAAGATGACATCGACGCCGAGCTCCTCCGCGCGGCCGACGGCGTCCCGCATCTGCTCGTATGACGCGTGCTGTGGCTGGAGCTGGACGGCGATGCGCACCGGGCGAGAAGTCATCACCCCACACTAGAGTCGGGCCGAAACCGATCGAGCGGAAGGTCATCCGGTGCACGACCAGCTCCAGCGACTGCACGACGAAGCAGAGCAGCGCGTCGACCCCGACATGTGGCACTACCTGACCCGCGGTGCCGGGGACGACCGGACGGTCCACGAGGCGCAGGATGCCTGGAACCGCTACCGGCTGCGTCCGCGAGTGCTGCGTGATGTCACGTCGGTGTCGACCGGCATGCAGCTCTTCGGTGCCTGGCAGACGCCGATTGGCATAGCCCCCACCGCTTTTCACGCCGTGCTGCACCCCGACGGCGAGGTCGCGACCGCGACCGGGGCGGTCGCTGCCGGGGCTCCGATGGTGCTGTCCAGTCGCTCGACCCGGCGCATCGAGGATGTCGCCGCGGCGATCAGCGGGCCGTGGTGGTTCCAGGTCTACCTGATGCGTGAGCGTTCGATCACCGCAGCGCTGATCGAGCGAGCGGCCGCAGCCGGCGCGACCGCGATGGTGCTGACTGCTGACACGCCATACGTCGGGCATCGAGCGCGCACGGCGGCGCTCAGCCGTCCGCTGCCGCTCAGCGACGAGCAGGCGCTCACGAACGTGCAGCAGCATCTCCCGGAGGGCGCGGGCGACTACTGGGACCTCATCGACCAGCGCGCCGACCTCAGCCTCGGCGACATCGGCTGGGTCGCCGACATCGCAGAGCTGCCGGTCGTCGTCAAGGGTGTGCTGCGCGGCGACGAGGCGGCGGCGTGCGTCGACGCCGGAGCGGACGCCGTCTGGGTCAGCAACCACGGCGGCCGCCAGCTCGACCGGGCCATCTCCACCGCCGCTGCGCTGCCGGAAGTCGTTGCGGCAGTTGCGGGCTCGGTGCCGGTGATCGTTGACGGGGGAGTACGCGACGGGTTTGACGCACTCGTTGCGCTGGCTCTGGGGGCGAGCGCGGTGATGCTCGGCCGGCCGGTCATGTGGGCGCTCGCCGCGGAGGGCGCAGCCGGAGTGACCGGGCTGCTCGACGAGCTCACCGCCGAGCTGCGCCACGCAATGGGGCTGGCCGGTGCCGCACGGCTCGCCGACCTCGACCGGTCACTCGTGACCGGTCACTGAGGCGTGCTGCCCGAAGCGGCCGAAGTGCGTCACCTCGGCGAGACTGCGCCGGCGCACCGAGCGCGTACTGCCGGAGGGTTTGGGGTCCGCGGCATACCCGAGGGAGATGACGCCGACCAGGCCGCGGTCGGCAGGTATGCCGAACGTCTCGCGCACCGCGTCCAGCCGCTCCACCTGGACTCCGAAGAAGAGCGCGCCCAGACCCTCGTCGACGGCGCCGAGCAGCATCAGCATGGCCGCCATACCGGTGTCCACGTCCCAGTAGGGCACCGGCCAGTGCGTCTCCGACTCGTCCTGCCACGGCTTGTCGTCGCGCGCGTAGCGACGCAGGTAGGTGCTCTTGTCGGAGCAGCAGATGATCAGCACCGGTGCGGTGCTGACCCCCGCCAGCCAGCTGTCGGGGAGCCCGTCGTCGGTGGTCACGTCCCAGAAGGTGGTGCACTCGTCACCGCGCAGCACCACGAAGTCCCAGCCCTGGCTGAACCCGGCGCTCGGCGCTCGCACGGCGAGCTCGAGCAGGCGCTGCACGGTCTCCTGGCCGACCTCCCGTGACGGATCGAACCGTCGCACCATCCGCCGCTGCCGTACCGCGTCACGCAACTCCATGATGGGCAAGAGTACGCACGATCCCGGGTTAGGCTTTGCGGGCCGACGCGGCGGAACCGGTCGGCGAACAGGTGGCAACCAACCGCGCGAGCCCTTCCGGCGTCCGTCACGGTATGACGGCGACCATCACCACCGGGCAGCGCATCACGGCTGCCCGCTCTGCACGGGAAAGGTGGCCTTGGGTGGCTTCGGGGGAAGCAGCCGTGGAAAGTGCGGTCCGAGAGGTGTATGACGCACACTTCGGGCGGCTCGTCGGCTGGACGACGACGCTGATCGGCGACCGTGACCTAGCGCACGACGTCGCCACGGAGGCGTTCGTGAAGCTGTTGTCGCACTGGCACTCGGTGCAGGATCCGCGCGCCTGGCTCTACACCGCTGCCGCCAACCAGGTCCGGGACCACTGGCGCAAGCGGGGTCGTGAGGCGTCGGCATACGAGAAGTTCATGGCCGGCAACGCTCGGGTCATGGAGGTCGCCGATCCCGGGCTCGACCCGGCCACCAGGCTGACCGTGCGCGACGCGGTCGAATCGCTGCCCGAGCGCTTCCGGCTCGTGGTGCTGTTGCACTATTTCGGGGACCTGTCGGTCGCGCAGGTGGCGCTGCAGACCGGCAAGAGCGAGGGCACCGTCAAGCGTGACCTCTACGACGCCCGCAAACTTCTGGCCGAGCGATTGGAGGCGACCCGATGACGACCGACCGCGACGAACCCCACGCGCAGAACGACGCTGTCGCGGACTTCTTCGCAGCCGCCCGGGCCGAGGTCCGTGACGGGCAGGCGACCGATCTCGACTGGCAGCGGATCGTCCGGCAGTCCCGGCAGGCCTCGCGCCGGCGGGGGCGGCTCGCTCTGCTCGGCAGTGCCGCGGTGGCGATCATCGCCGTTGTAGCCGCGCTGGTCTGGCAGCAGCACGGGCTGTCCGGGGGTGTGCAGCAGGGCCAGGCGATCGCCCCCAGCAACTCGGCCACCTATCGCAGCGGCTCGACGGGCAGCCCCTCGTCGGTGTCCCCCTCGCAGGCCGTGACCTCCGTGCCGGACAGTTTCCAGACCTGGTCGGTGAGCAACGCCGGTGCCAGCACGATCTTCGCGCTCGGCTCGCAGACCTGCGGTGGCGACGTCTGCCCGGTGCTGATCCGGTCCAACAACAACGGCAACAAGTGGAACGCGGTGCACACGTTCACCGGCACCGACGTGTCGGCCGCGACCGGCAAGGCCGTGGCACTCATCCAGCCGGAACGAGCCATCACCCAGACCCGCTTCGTGAACCCGCAGGTCGGTTTCGTCTTCGGCGGCGACCTGTGGGGGACCACCGACAGCGGCGCGTCCTTCACCAAGCTGAGTCACCCCGGTGAGCGCGTGCTCGACCTGGAGATCAACGACAACTCGGCGGTGCTGCTGAGCGCGGACAACTGTGCGCAAGGCGAGTGCAAGGGCCCGCTCTACGTCACCCGTTTCGATCCGCGCGGTGGCACGATCGCCCGGCCGCAGGGCTCGACGGTGACGCTGAGCACCCCGATCAGCAGCGGTCGCGTGCTCGTCCAGGCCGGCCGTGACTTCGTCCAGCTCGCCAGCACGTCGAACGCACCGCTGCCGCCCATGCGGCTCGACGGCACAACCCTGGTCACGCTGAAGGGCCCGTCGGCCTGCAACGGCACGCCGCTGCAGGCGATGACCGCGGCGACCGATGTCAAACCCGACGTCTTGCAGCTCTTCGCGCTGTGCAACCCGGTGCCGAAGCCCGGCAACAAGCTGTCCTACACGCTGGTGCGCAGCAATGACGCCGGCACCAGCTGGACCAGCGTCTCCGTCTGGGCCCTGACCCTGCCACGCCTGGGCCAGACGTGGCTCGCGGTGGCCGACGAGAAGCACCTTGCCGCGTCTGCGGGAGGCCCGCGCCAGACCAACGGGGTGGCCACCACCGGCGGCGCCGGCAGCCTGATGTATTCCACGAACGGTGGCGGGTGGTTCGGTCCGGCGACACCGCCGCCCGGCGCGTCGCTGCCGTCGACCGGCTTCGACTGGACCGCCAGCCCCGGTGGGCCGTTCTTTTACGCCATACCCCGTGACACGGCCGGCTTCTGGGAGACCACGGACTTCGGCGCCAACTGGAAGCTGGTCGATCCGCGGCCCTGAGCGCCGACCTGGCATGCTGCAGTCATGACCGAGGACACCCTCCCGGAGGGCTATCCGCACGAGTGGGAGGCCGATGTCGTGTTGCGCGACGGATCGGTCGCCCAGGTCCGGCCGATCCGGCCGGACGACGTCACGTTGTTGCAGGACTTCCACGAGCAGCAGTCCGAGGAGTCCATCTACCTGCGCTTCTTCGCGCCGCTGCGCCACCTTCCGGACCGTGAGGCGCAGCGGTTCGCCAACGTCGACTACCACCAGCGGGTCGCCCTGATCGTCGAATCGAACGGCCGGATGATCGGTGTCGGGCGCTACGACCGGCTGACCGGGCCGGACGACCCGCGGGCCGAAGTCGCGTTCAACATCGCCGACGACTTCCAGGGCCGCGGCGTCGGCTCGGTGCTGCTGGAACACCTGGCTGCCATCGGCGCCGAGGCGGGGGTGCGGGAGTTCATCGCCGACGTCCTGCCGCAGAACCACAAGATGATGTCGGTCTTCACCGAGGCCGGGTATGCCGTCAACCGGCGCTTCGACGACGGGGTGATCGCCCTCTCCTTCGGCATCGAGCCGACCGAGCAGTCGGAGGCGGTGCGCGCCGCACGCGAGCAACGCGCCGAGGCACGCAGCATGCGCTTCCTGCTCGCGCCCTCGTCCATCGCCGTCGTTGGCGTCGGCTCACGGCCGACCGGGATCGGCCGTGGCGTGTTCGAGCACCTGCAGGCCGGGGGCTTCACCGGTGACCTGTATGCCGTGGGCCGCAACCAGCACAACGAAATCCCAGACGTGGCAATCTATTCCACCGTCCGTGAGCTGCCGGGGCCGGTCGAGCTCGCGGTCATCGCCGTCCCTGCGGACGAGGTGTTGCGCGTCGTCGAGGACTGCGCGGCGCACGCCGTGAAGGCACTGGTCGTGATGTCGGCCGGCTTCGCGGAGGCGGGTCCGGAGGGCGAAGCGCGCCAGGCCGAGCTGGTCCGGTTGGCGCGGCGCCACGGCATGCGCGTCGCGGGGCCCAACTCGTTCGGTGTGGTCAACACCCGCGACGACGTGCGGATGAACGCGTCGCTCGCTCCGGAGCTGCCGCGCAGCGGGCGCTTCGGACTCTTCTCCCAGAGCGGAGCGCTCGGCATCGCCGTGCTCGACTTCGCCGACCGGCGGGGGCTCGGCCTGGCCGACTTCATCTCCACCGGCAACCGCGCGGATGTCTCCGGCAACGACGTGATGCAAGGCTGGATCGACGACGACAGCACCGCCGCCGTCGGGCTCTACCTGGAGTCGATGGGCAACCCGCGCAAGTTCTCCCGCATCGCGCGACACCTGTCCGCGCAGAAGCCCGTCATCGTGGTCAAGTCCGGCGTCTCGTCATTCGGCGTGCCACCGGGTCACCGGGTGCGGCAGACCAACACCTCGCCGGAGGCGTTCCGGTCGATGCTGCGCCAGGCGGGCGTCATACGCGTCGAAAACCTGCACCAGCTCTTCGACGTCGCCCAGCTCGTGGTCAATCAGCCGATCCCGCGCGGGCCGCGCGTCGCGATCGTCGGAAACTCCGCTGCGCTGGGCGCGCTCGCGGCCGACAACGCAGTCAGCTGGGGGCTGCAGATCACCCACGGCCCGGTGAACCTGCCGGCCGACTGCACACCGGAGCAGCTCGCGGACGCCGTGGGTGCGGCACTCGCCGACGACAGCGTGGACAGTGTCGTGACGGCCTTCATGCAGCCGATGATCATGCAGGGCATCCTGCTGGCGCGATCGCTGGCGGAGGTGGCCGCTCAGCACGAAAAGCCTTGCCTGACAACATTCCTCGGTATCAGCGGGGTCAATGAGGTGCTCTCGTCCATCGACCCGCGGACCGGTGTCGACCGGTTCGTCCCGTCATACGCCGTTCCGGAGGACTCGGTGCGGGCGCTCGCCGCCGCCACCAGGTATGGCGAATGGCGCGCCTCCGATCGCGGCGAGCCGGTGCTGCCCACCGGCATCGACCAGGCCGCGGCCGAGCAGCTCGTCGAGGAGGTGCTCGCCTCCGCCCCGGACGGCCGGGCGCTGACGGCGGACGAGGTGCAGCGACTGCTGGCGGCATACGGCATCGAGGTCTGGCCGCACACCCCCGTGCACTCGGCGGCGGACGCGGCCGAGGTTGCCGAACGGATCGGCTACCCGGTCGTGGTCAAGTCGATCTCGCCGCTGGTGCGCACCCAGCCGGTGACCGCGGTGCGACCGGATCTCAGGAATGCGGGTGCGGTCCGGGAGGCGTACACCGCGCTCGACGAACGGCTCGCCCCGTTGCACGCCAATCAGCTGGTCGTGCAACGTATGGCGACGCCCGGCACACCCTGCGTCGTGGTGAGCGGCGAGGACCCGCTGTTCGGCCCGGTGGTCCGGTTCAGCCTCGCCGGAGCGCCCACCGAGGTGATGGGCGACCTCGGCTACCGCATTCCGCCGCTCACCGAAACCGATGTGCGCGACCTGATCGACTCGGTGCGCGCAGCGCCCCTGCTGCACGGCCGGGCTGGCGGCTTGCCCATCGACCTGGCGGCCCTGGAGAACCTCATCGCGCGGGTCTCGGTGCTCGCCGAAGACCTGCCCGACGTCGCGTCTCTCGAACTCAACCCGGTCAACACCCACCCCGGCGGGCTGGAGGTCCTCGGGGCGTCCGCGACCGTCGCCCCGCCGCAGCTGCGCACCGACTCCGGCAGGCGATCCTTGCCGAGCGCCTGAGAGGATGGCCTTCATGTCTTCGACCAGCAAGCAGATCACCGCGTCGGCCCTGCCGGCGGGGCTCCTCGCCGACATCGAGCAGGCCGGATACTTTCCATTGCTCGTCGCCGACGTGGTGGCCGCTGCCGTGGGCACCGAGAGCATCGAGTCCCACCTGGTGCACTCGGAGACCACGATCGACAGCGAGACGGTGCGCCGGCACGTGACCGTGTTCGTGCTGACCGGCAGCCGGCTGATCCTCGCGCACGCGGATGACCATGCCCCCGAACCGGACTCACCGGTGCAACACCTGGGCACCGTGGCGACCGCGACGAGCGAGACCGTGCCGTTGTCCTGCGTCCGCGGCGTGATGCTGGGGCGGGTGATCTCCGATCCGGTGAAGTATGTCGAGGGCTCGTTCGGCCGGGAGGTCACCCTGACGATCTCGTGGGGCGCCGTCTCGCGCATCGACCTGCTGCCGGCCAACTGTGCTGACCCGACGTGCGACGCCGATCACGGCTACGAAGGCACCATCACCGGTGACGACGTGACGGTGCGGGTCAGCGCCGACGCGGACGGCGACGCCAATCTCTTGCAGGCACAAGCATTTTCGACCGCGCTCTCCGCGGCAATCGGCCGGTGACCGAGCTGCTGCCGCCGTCATACGACGCCGGAGGGCTGGCCGGGGTGCTGCCCCGGGTCGTGGCGTCACTCGGCGGACCTATGTTGTCTCCGGCCGCCGAACAGGCCCCACTCCCACCGGCGGCCCGAGCGGTCGTCGTGCTCGCCGACGGGCTGGGCCACGGGCTGTTGCGGACCCGGTCTGGTCACGCGCCCTTCCTGCGCGGTGCCGTTGCAGCTCAGGACCCGGACCTTCCCGCGGTGCTCACCGCCGGGTTCCCGTCGACGACCGCAACCAGCATGGGCACCTTCGGCACCGGGCTCCCGCCAGGCACTCACGGCCTGGCCGGCTACCAGGTGCGGGTGCCCGGCACTGACCGGCTGTTCAACGAGCTGGACTGGATCGACGGCCCGGATCCTGTGCAGTGGCAACCGCATCCGACCGTTTTCGAGCGCGCCGCAGCGACCGGGATCGCGGTCACCATGGTCGGCCCCGGCAAGTTCGGCGGCTCCGGGCTGACGACGGCGGCGCTGCGCGGAGCACATTTCGTCGCTGCCCGTGACCTCCCGTCCGGCGTCGACGCGGCAGCTGCTGCCGCCCGCGCGACGCGGCGATCGCTGGTCTACCTCTACTGGGGGGACGTCGACCGGGCCGGTCACCAGCACGGCTGCGAGTCGTGGCAGTGGGGGGAGGCCGTCGAACATCTCGACGGCGAACTGCGCAGGCTGCGTGCCCTGCTGCCTCCCGACACCTCGCTGACGGTCACCGCCGACCATGGCATGGTCGATGTCGCCGACTCGGCCAAGGTCGACGTCGCAGCAGACCGCGAGCTGTCGGTCGGTGTCGAGCTGGTGGGTGGCGAGCCCCGGGGACCGCAGCTCTACTGCCGGCCCGGCGCCGTGGCCGATGTGCTGGCCACCTGGTCGGAACGGCTGGGCGACGATGCGTGGGTGATGACCCGCGAAGATGCTGCTGCCACAGGGCTTTTCGGCCAGCTTGCACCGGGTGTGCTGAAACGCTTCGGAGACGTCGTGGTGGCGGTGCGTGCACCGATCGGGTTCGTCGACACCCGGGTCATGAACTCCCGCATCGTTGCGCTGATCGGGCAGCACGGTTCGCTCACCGATGTGGAACAGCAGATCCCCTTCATTCATCTGCCGGCACAGTGACGTGCCGGCCGGCACGGCGCCGCATCCCGACTAGGGTTGTTCCTTGTGGCTGAACTCGTCTTCTTCTCCGGCACGATGGACTGTGGCAAGTCCACGCTCGCGCTGCAGATGGATCACAACCACCGCGCCCGCGGCCGGCAGGGGCTGGTCTTCACGAAGCTGGACCGGGCCGGTTCGGCGGTCCTGTCCTCGCGGCTCGGGCTCGCCCAGGAAGCCATCGAGGTGGACGACGAACTCGACTTCTGGGAGGTGGTCGTCGAGCAGGCCACCGGCGGCCGGGTGATCGACTACCTCATCTGTGACGAGGCGCAGTTCTACACGCCGGCACAGGTCGAGCAGCTCGCCCGTCTCGTCGATGAGATGTCCGTCGATGTATTCACCTTCGGCATCACGGCCGACTTCCGCGCCCAGCTGTTCCCTGGCTCTCGCCGGCTGATCGAGCTGGCGGATCGCACCCAGGTGCCGCAGGTCGAGGCGCTGTGCTGGTGCGGCAAGCGGGCGACTCACAACGCCCGCGTCGTCGACGGCAGCATGGTCGTGGAGGGCGAGCAGGTCGTCGTCGGTGACACGGCGAGTAGTGGCCCGTCCGTCGTCGAATACGAAGTGCTCTGCCGGCGTCACTACATGCGCCGGATGACCTCCCACGCGGCACGCGCCCAGGCGCCGTCGCCGCAGGTGCTGCCGTTCGATCTCGACCTCTGCCCGCTGCCCGGAACCGGCGCGCAGGCACTCGTGCCCGCGGCCGGAGATCCGGCCGACGAGTTGGCATGATGGTGCCATGACAGGGGACGGGCTTTCCGGGCGGAAGCGTCGTCGCGCCGAACGCGACCAGGCCTTCACCGAGCCGGTGCGGCAACCACCGCGGACCCGGCCGCTGCCGGACGGCCACATCGCCCGGCCCGCACCGAGACCCGGCCTGCCACCCACGCCCGCAGCCACTCCGCCAGGTGAACCCGACGCCGCCGACGCTGCTCGATCGGGGCGTGACACCGCGCGTGCCGCCGGGCGCGGAGTGGTCCGCGGAGCCGGCGCGATGGCGCGCCTGACGGCGACCGCAAGCAAGAAGACCGTGTATGTCGCGCGCCGGGCCAGCGAGGCCCAGGGCGCGGGGGAGAGCGGGCTGGCCCGGCTGATCCAGGTCCACGCATTCAGTTCCGCGGGCGATGCCGCCGTCACCATCGGACTGGCCGGAACGGTGTTCTTCTCCGTCTCCTCGGCGCAGGCCAAGGGGCAGGTGCTGCTCTTCCTGTGCCTGACAATGCTGCCCTTCGCGGTCGTTGCGCCTCTGATCGGGCCGCTGCTGGACCGCTTCAGCCACGGTCGCCGCTGGGCCATCGGGTTCACGCTCGCCATCCGGGCGTTCCTGTGCTGGGTGCTGGCGCAGGCGGTCGACGACGGCTCCGTCTGGCTCTTTCCGGTCGCCCTGTGTGTGCTGGTCGCCTCCAAGGCCTATCTGGTCACCCGGTCCGCGGCTGCGCCCCGCCTGCTGCCGGCGCAGCTGACCCTCGTCAAGGCCAACGGGCGGCTGTCGCTGGCCGGCGTGGTCGGCGCCGGCGTCGCCGGCTCACTCGCGGGCGGGGCGGCCAAGCTCGGCGGCGGGGCGTGGGCGTTGCGGGTCGCCGCGCTGCTCTTCGCCATCGGCACGGTGCTGGCAATCCTGCTACCGCCGCGGGTCGACTCCGCCCTGGGTGAGAAGCCCGCGCCGAGCGGGCTCGCCTCGGGTCGCGCAGCGAGCCGCGGCATCGGCCCCGAAGTGGTGACCGCGCTGCGCGCCAACACCGGGCTGCGGTGGCTGTCCGGCTTCCTGACGATCTTCCTCGCGTTCCTCGTGCGCACCCACCCGTTCCCCGGCTGGCAGGGCAAGGAGACGCTGTTGCTGGCGCTGGTGCTCGGCGCCGCGGGTGCCGGCAACTCGGTCGGCACCGTCGCCGGTGCCGCGCTGAAGATCGCCTCGCCGAAGACGATCGTGCTCGGCACGCTGATCGCCGACGCCGTGATGGTCGTCATCGCCGCGGCCCATTTCACCGTGATCACCGCGGTGGCTATCGGGTTCGTCGCGGGCACCGGCCAGCAGCTCGGCAAGCTCGCCCTCGACTCACAGATCCAGGACACCGTGCCGGAACACATGCGCACCAGCATGTTCGGCCGCTCGGAGACCCTGCTGCAGCTCGCGTGGGTGATCGGCGGCATCCTCGCGGTGGCGATCCCCACGAACGCAACCCTCGGCATGATCCTCGCCGCCGTGGTGCTGGTCGCCTGGGCGAGCGTGGTGCTGATCTGGACCAGCGGACATTCGCTGCCCGTGCCGCACCGTTCACGGCCGGACGTTCCGCCCGAACCCCAGCCCGGCGGTCCCTCGGAGGCGTCCCGGCCGGCGACCCCGCAACCGCAGCCGCCCGCTCACCGCAGCGGCTATGACGACGCGCAGACCATCAGCGTGCGGCGCAGCGACATACCCCGCCAGCAGCCCCCACGCCGCGAGAACCGCCCGGGTGGCTGGCGGTAGAGCCGCCCCGGATCAGTTGTTACCGGGCCGCCGGCCGAACATGATGTCGTCCCAGCTCGGCACGCTCGGCCGGCCCTTGCGCGCCGTCGCCGGGCGGTCCGGCACCGCCGGCTCCGGCTCGGTGTCGGGCTCGGCCGCTGCTTCGGGGTCGGGCTCCGGCGCGGCCGCTGCTGCGGGCTCCGGCTCCAGATCGGCGAAGAGGTCCGCGGTGCCGGTCACCGGGTCGTGACCCAGCTCGTCGACCGACGGCTTCGCGGGCTGGGCGGCCGGTGCCTGTTCGGCAAGTTCTTCCGGTCGCGGGTGCGAACCGAGCGGGGGTGCGGCGCCACTGGTGTCCAGGTGCTCCTGCGGGGCGGCGTCGGCGGGGAAGACCGGCTCTGCCTTCGCGCGCCCCTTGCGGCCACGGCTCTTGGAGCGCTCCCGCATCGCGGCGACCAGGTCGACCGGGCGCTGCGCAGGATCGGTCGGCGGCAGCGCCGAACCGGCCGGATGCGTCGGTATGGCGGTGGCCGACGTTCGGCCGCCGCGCACCCGGCGCACCGGCGTCGTGGGTTTGGCGTCGAGCCCGCCCTCGGCCTCGACGTCATAGACCGACACGTCGCGCGCGCTCCGGCGGTCCGACAGCGCGCCGGGTGAGTTCTCGTCCTCGCCGAGCCACCGCGCCTCGTCGTCCACGGCGTCGAGGATCCGCCCGCGCACGTCGAAGTGCCAGGCGGCCTGCCGCTGCCGGCCCCCGGCGGGGAAGCCGCAGATCACCGTCCACGTGCCGTCGTGGCCGCGCCAGGCATCCCAGACGATGTCATCGGCGGCGACCCCGCGACCGTCCAGGCGGCGCTCCACCCGCTGCCCGAAGGTCGAGTCGGCGCGGCCGGACCCCCCGACGGCGAGCTGCCGGGCCAGGTCGGCAATGTGGTCGCGCTCGGCGCGGATCGGCCCTTCGTAGCGCAGCACCTTCTCGGTGGTCCAGTCGGCTCGCTCGGCGACGTCGTCGACCGAGACCCCGGCGCGCAGCAGTGCCTGCACATCGCGCGGGCGCAGTTCGTCGGGCACCGGGATCGAACCCACGTCGGTCGACGGGCGCTGCCGTGCCGGGCGCAGCGCAGCGCGCAACGAGTCATCGATGGGCAGCCGGAGATCTGCGGTCTCGGTGTCGCCCTCGGCAAGTAGCAGGTGACCGCCGTCGTCGTCGACGCCGATGAGTCGCAACTCCCGCATGTGCGTGTCTCCCAGATAGCCCGTGATGCGCTGCATTCAGCCGCAGCCAACCATGCCACGGCACGCTACGCGGACCGTGCAGGGCGCGCCGGACGGGCCCTGGCGGGAGTCGTACGCTGGCCGAGGCCGACCCACCGGGCGGCACCATCACGACCCTCGCGAGGAGATCCCGCAGCAATGTCGTCGCCGATCGCCGAATCCCCTGACGCACAGCCGAAGCCGCTCCAGGAGCAACTGCTCCTGGAGCCGTATGACGCAGTGGTCGTCCTGTCCTTCGGCGGACCCGAGGGTCCCGAGGAGGTGATGCCGTTCCTGCGCCGGGTGACCGGTGGACGCGGCATACCCGACTCGCGCCTCGAAGAGGTCGCCGAGCACTACTACGCCCGCGGCGGCCGCAGCCCGATCAACGGCCAGACGCGCGCGCTGCAGGAGGCGGTTCGCGGCGAGTTGCGGCGGCGCGGCTACTCCACCCCGGTGCTGGTCGCCAACCGCAACAGCGAGCCGTTTCTGGCCGATGTGCTGCGTGGCACGCACGACGCCGGAGCCGAGCGGGTGCTGGTCGTCACGACGAGTGCCTATGCGTCGTACAGCTCGTGCCGGCAGTACCGCGAGGACATCGCCGGCGCGCTCGCCGAGCTCGCCGACGAGGGACGCACGCTGGTGGTGGACAAGATCCGCCAGTACGCCACGCACCCCAGCTTCGCCCGGGTGAACATCCGGCTGGTGACCGAGGCGGTGCGCGCGTGCGGACAGCCGGAAGACGACAAGCTGCGGCTCGTCTTCGTCACCCACTCCATCCCGAACGCGATGGATGACACTTCGGGCCCCGGTGACGGCGAGGGAAACCTCTACGACCACCAGCACGACGAGATTGCCCACGTGATCCTGGACGAGGCGGGCATCACTCTCGACCGCAACCTGTCTGGGGCCCTGGTCTACTGCTCGCGATCAGGCCGGCCCGAGCAGCCCTGGCTGGAGCCGGACGTGAATGACCACCTGCGCCGGCTGGCCGAGGACGGCATCACCGATGTGGTGGTAGCGCCGATCGGCTTCGTCTCCGACCACATGGAGGTCGTGCACGACCTGGACACCGAAGCGGCCGAGACCGCCGCCGAGGTGGGGCTGCGGATGACCCGGGTGCCGACCGTCGGCACCGATGCGGAGTTCGTGATGGGGCTGGTCGACCTGGTCGAGGAGCGGGCCGCCCAGGCCCGTGGTGAGCGGGTCGACCCGATCGCCTGGCCGGGTGCGGCGATGCCGCCCGTCTGTGCGGCCGGGTGCTGCCCCAACTTGCGCACCGCCAAGCCCGCAGCGTGCGGAAAGGACTGACGCGATGACCATTGCCGAGCTTGAGCAGCTGGAGCAACTCGCCTGCGAGGTGGCTCGCGCCGCCGGTGAGCTGATCGTGGGCGAGCGTCCCGAGCGGCTCGGGGTCGCGGCGACCAAGTCCACCGCGACGGACGTGGTGACCGTCATGGACCGCCGCAGCGAAGAGTTGCTGCGTACCCGCCTGGAGGAGGCACGCCCCGCTGACGGCGTCCTGGGCGAGGAGGGTTCGGCGACGTCGTCGCGCAGCGGCATCACCTGGGTGGTTGACCCGATCGACGGCACCGTCAACTACCTCTACGAGCTGCCGGGGTATGCCGTGTCGGTCGCCGCGTGCACCGGCGACGTGCACACACCGGGTCAGTGGGAGGCGATCGCGGGCGCGGTGCTCAACCCGTCGACCGGCGAGCTCTTCCACGCGCGCACGGGCGGCGGCGCGTTCCTGGAGTATGCCGGCCGGACCACCCGCCTGCACGTGACCAAGCAGGCCGACCTGGCGTTCAGCCTGATCGGGACCGGCTTCGGTTACGACCCCGGGAAGCGGCGCAGGCAGGCGGCGATCGTCCTGGATCTGATCCCGCAGATCCGGGACATCCGCCGCGCCGGCAGCGCGGCCGTTGACCTGTGCTCGGTGGCGGCTGGCCGGCTGGACGGTTACTACGAGTCCGGCCTCAACCCCTGGGATCTGGCTGCGGGCTGGGTGATCGTGACCGAGGCGAGCGGGGTGGTGCGCGGTGTCGCGGGTGGGCCGCCCAGCTCCGACCTGGTCGTCGCCGGCTGCCCCGAGCAGGTCGCGGCGCTCAGCCCGCTGGTCGATCGCTGAGCGCTCCGGGCGCCGCAGAACCGACCCCGCCCTGCGGACATTCGGGCCGATAGGGCAAAATCCCCGCGGTCCGGGCACAAAATGTGGGCGTCCAGCGTTATTGCGCGCGAAGACGCCGAAAGATGGGCGACGAGGAGACGGGACACACGCAATGGCAACTGATTACGACGCTCCGCGGAAGAGCGACGACGACCTCGAGAACGACTCGATCGAGGAGCTGAAGGCGCGCCGCAACGACAAGAGCACCTCCAATGTCGACGTGGACGAGACGGAGCAGGCGGAAGGCTTCGAGCTGCCGGGGGCGGACCTGTCCGGTGAGCAGCTTTCGGTGCAGGTGATTCCGCGTCAGGCGGACGAGTTCACCTGTTCCAAGTGCTTCCTGGTGCACCACCGCAGCCAGCTGGCCAAGGAAGAGGGCGGCCTGCCGGTCTGCACCGAGTGCGCGGCCTGACCGATGCACGAACTGCGCGTGGCGGTGCGGCAACTCGACCCCGAGTTGCCGTTGCCGTCATACGCCCGTCCGGGTGACGCCGGCGCCGACCTGCACGCCCGCACGAACGTCACGATCGAGCCGGGGGAGCGCGCCATGGTGCCGACCGGCATCGCGATCGCGCTGCCGGAGGGGTATGCCGCCTTCGTGCATCCGCGGTCGGGGCTTGCCGCCCGGCACGGTGTCACGACCCTGAACGGCCCGGGCACTGTCGACGCCGGATACCGCGGCGAGATCCAGGTCAACCTGATCAATCTCGACCGGCAGGAGGCGTTCACCGTGCGACGCGGCGACCGGATCGCCCAGCTGGTCGTGCAGCAGGTTGCCGCGATCCGCTGGGAGGCGACAGATTCGCTTCCGGAGTCGGTCAGGGGCGACACTGGGCATGGAGCCAGCGGCGGCTTCGCCGGCCGCTGATCACACGCGACACCACATCATCCGAGCAGATCGACGAGACAAAGGGGCACGAGCGCAGTGGCACTCTTCCGGCGCAAGGCCAAGGATCAGGCGGCCGACGAGGTCGACGTCACCACCGAGGTCGAGCAGGACAGCGGCGCCGATGTCACGGACGTTGCCGACGCGGACGCCGCGGACGAGGTGGACGCCGACGAAGCCGCCGTGGACGAAAGCGAGGCCGACGGCGAAAGCGACGAAGACGAGTCGCGCACCCGGCTGCCGCGCCCCTTCGACCTGGACCGCTCGGATGGCCCGTTCGACCGCAGCGAGGTCAAGAACGTCGACGGGCTGCTCGACTTCGGAGCGGTCGCCATCGCTCCGCAGCCCGGCATGGAGTTGCGCCTGGACGTCGACGACGCCGGGCAGGAGATCACCGGCCTGACCGCCGTGCTGGACGACGCTGCGTGCCAACTGCAGGCGTTCGCCGCGCCGAAGAGCCGGGGTGTGTGGGACGCCATCCGCGACGAGATCGCCGACAACCTCCTCGCCGGCGGCGGCACCGCCGAGGAGAAGCTCGGGCCGCTCGGCATCGAGTTGCACACCCGGATGCCCACGCGAGGCCCGGATGGCCGCACCACCTTCGCGCCGGCACGGTTCGTCGGCGTCGACGGCCCGCGCTGGTTCCTGCGGGTCGTGCTGTCGGGCAACGCCGCGATCGACGAGGCGGCCGGTGACCGGTTGCTGGACTTCGTGCGCCAGACCGTCATCACGCGAGGCGGCGAGCCGCGGGCGCCACGCGAGATGCTGCCGCTGCAGATCCCGCAGGACATCCAGGCGCAGGCCGACGCGGAGGCCGCAGCGGATCCGAATGCCGCGCCGTGTCGGACCGGCGACCGGTCCGACACGGCTGATGACTTCAAGCCGTTCGAGCGCGGCCCGGAAATCACCGAGGTCCGTTGAGATGGAAGGACACTGAGCCATGGGCTGGAAGTCATCGCTCGGCAGGGTGGCCGACCGCCTCACCAAACCGGACGAGCAGCTGGAAAGCGACGACCTGCGCGAGAGCACCCGCAAGCTCGGCGCCACGCCGATCTGTGACGCACAGGACCGATCGATCGTCTCGTGCTGCGGCACGGTACGCAGTGTGAGCCTGCGTCCGCGCGCCGAGTCCGTGCCGGCCCTGGTTGTCGACCTGGATGACGGCAGCCGCACCATGAACCTCGTCTGGCTGGGCCGGCGCAAGATCGCCGGCATCGAGCCGGGCACCTACCTGAAGGTCCATGGCCGGGTCACCTACCTGAAGGGCACCCCGACGATCTTCAACCCCTCCTACGAGATCAGGGCTCGCTGAGTTTGTTGGCTTCGACTCCTCGCAACAGCCGGCGAGCGGCGCACGAACAAGTTCGTTGAGCCGCCCTCCGTCTGTCGGTCGTCGTCTCGCTGAGCTATTGGCTTCGACTCCTCGGTGAAGTTCTAGTCGCTGGCCGCGGGGGAGTGCGTGCGGATCTCGTTCGCCGGTCGCCCGGTGAGCACCGCGCCCAGCGACTGCTCCGCCTCCGGGGTGGCCAGCAGCAACAGTTCGTCGAGCGCCTCGATCGCGTCGAACGGTGTCGGCGCGATCGGCACGTTGTCGCGGATGATGCCGACCAGCACGCACTCCGGCGGAAGCTCCAGCTGGCTGACGGCGACACCGACATTCGGGCTGTCCGCGGGCACGGTGATCTCGACCATCGTGGCCTTGCCCTGCTGGAACTGGAAGAGTCGCACCAGGTCGCCGACGCTGACGGCTTCCTCCACCAGTGCGGTCATCAGGCGCGGCGTCGAGACGGCGACATCCACACCCCACGCCTCGTCGAACATCCACTCATTCTTCGGGTTGTTCACCCGGGCCACCGTGCGGTTGATGCCGAATTCAGTCTTGGCCAGCAGGGAGACCACCAGGTTGACCTTGTCGTCGCCCGTGGCACAGACGACGACGTCGCACGTCTCCAGGTCGGCCTCGCGCAGCGTGGCGATCTCACACGCGTCGGCGAGCAGCCACGACGCTTCCGGCACCGAGCTGGAGCGCGACTCCTCGGCATACTTGTCGATGATGAGCACCTGGTGCTTGCGCAGGATCAATTCCCGCGCGATCGAGCGGCCGACACTCCCGGCGCCGACGACGACAACTCGCATGTGACGTATCTCCTTGTGCTGCAGTTGTTTTCGGCGGTCAGTCGGCTGGCTTGGTGGATTTGAGCAGCGCCTCGATCTCCTGGACGCGACCGCTCGGCAGGCTCAGGTGCAGCAGGTCGCCCTCCTGGAAGACCGAGTCCGGCTCGGGGATCATCCCGTCGCCGAAACGCGTGAGATAGGCGACCCGGGAGCCGGTCTCTTCCTCGATGTGCCGCAAGGGGGTGCCGATCCACGAAGGATCCGGCGGGATCTCGGCGATAATCACCTTGCCGCTGGCGTCGGTGTGCACCGGCAGCGCGCCCATCGGCAGGACCTTGCGCAGGATCTGGTCGCTGGTCCAGCGGACGGTCGCAACCGTCGGTATGCCGAGGCGCTCGTAGACCTCCGCCCGGCCCGGGTCGTAGATGCGCGCCACGACGTTGTCGATGTCGAACGTCTCACGCGCTACGCGGGCGGCCAGGATGTTCGAGTTGTCACCGCTGCTGACCGCGGCGAATGCGTCCGCGCCCTTGATCCCGGCCCGGATCAAGGTGTCCCGGTCGAAGCCGACGCCGGCGACGCGGCGTCCTTCGAAGCTCGGGCCGAGGCGCCGGAACGCCGACTCGTCCTGGTCGATGACGGCGACTTCCTGGCCGTGCTTCTCCAGGCTCAGCGCCAGCATCGAGCCGACTCGGCCGCAACCCATGATCACGAAGTACACGGAGGGAAACGCTACCGGAGGAAGTCGCTGCCGACGCACCCGCACCGCGGCCCTACACTTGCGCGTTGTGTCAGGCACAGGTCGCGCACTCAAGCGCCTCGTCGTCGGCCGCGCTATGCGCAGCGACCGACTCGGCGACACGTTGTTGCCGAAGAAGCTGGCGCTGCCCATCTTCGCCAGCGACGCCCTTTCGTCGGTTGCCTACGCTCCCGACGAGATTCTGCTGACCCTCGGCACGGCCGGCGGTTCGTTCGCGTTCACCCATTCCTGGCAGATCACGCTCGCGGTGGTGTGCGTGATGGCGGTCGTCGTCGCGTCATACCGGCAGAACGTGCACGCCTACCCGTCCGGTGGCGGCGACTACGAGGTCGCCACCACCAACCTCGGGCCGAAGGCCGGGCTGACGGTGGCGTCCGCGCTGCTGGTCGACTACACGCTGACGGTCGCGGTGTCGATCGCGTCGGGTGTCCAGAACGCCGCGTCCGCTCTGCCGTTCCTGCACGGGCACCAGGTGATCGTGGCGGTCCTGCTGATCATCGCGCTCACCGCGATGAACCTGCGCGGCGTGCGTGAGTCGGGCAGCTTCTTCGCCATACCCGTCTACCTGTTCATGCTCGGCGTGATCGCGCTCGCGATCGTGGGGGTGTTCCGGAAGCTCACCGGTGACCTGCCGATGGCCGAGACCGCGAAGTTCACCCTCGCCCCGCAGCCGCACATGGACACCCTGTCGCAGATCGCCGTGATCTTCCTGCTGCTGCGTGCGTTCTCCAGCGGGTGCGCCGCGCTGACCGGTGTGGAGGCGATCTCGAACGGCGTCCCGGCGTTCAAGAAGCCGAAGAGCAAGAACGCGGCGACGACCCTGTTGCTGATGGGGTCGATCTCGGTGGTGATGCTGGTGTCGATCGTGACGCTGGCCAACTGGACCGGCATCCACATTCAAGATCCGGACAACCCCGGAAACCTGTTGCTGCACGGCAAGCCGGTCAAGGGGTATGACGAGGACACCGTCCTCGGGCAGCTCGCCCACTCGGTCTTCCACGGCTTCCTGCCCGGCATTGTCTTCGTGTCGATCGTGACCGGCATCATCCTGGTGCTGGCCGCGAACACGGCGTTCAACGGATTCCCGGTGCTGGCCTCGATCCTGGCCCGCGACGGGTGGCTGCCGCGTCAGCTGCACACCCGCGGTGACCGGCTCGCCTACTCCAACGGCATCCTGATCCTGGCCGGCGTCGCGATCCTGCTGGTCATCGTGTATGACGCCGAGCCGACCCGGCTGATCCAGCTCTACATCGTGGGCGTGTTCGTGTCGTTCACGACCAGCCAGATCGGCATGATCCGGCACTGGAACCGCAACCTGCGGCTGGACGAGCCGCCGATGCCGCGGGCACGGATGAAGCGCTCGCGGATCATCAACGCGGTCGGCGCCGTCATGTCGGGGACCGTGCTGGTCGTGGTGCTGCTGACCAAGTTCATGCACGGCGCGGGGTATGCCGTGGCGGCCATGGTGGTGCTCTTCGCGCTGATGGTGCAGATCCGGCGGCACTACACCAACGTCAGCAAGGAGTTGCTGCTGGCCGAAACCGACGACGACCAGTTGCTCCCGTCGCGGGTGCACGCGGTGGTGCTGGTCTCCAAGCTGCACAAGCCGACGATGCGGGCGCTCGCCTACGCGCGGGCGACCCGGCCGTCGGTGCTTGAAGCGATCACCGTCGAGGTGGATCCCGAGGAGACCAAGGCGCTCCAGGAGGAATGGGAGCGGCGCGAGATCCCGGTCACGCTGAAGATCATCGCCTCGCCGTACCGGGAGATCACCCGGCCGATCGTCAACTACGTCAAGACCGTTCGCCGGGACAGTCCGCGCGACGTGGTGATGGTCTACATCCCGGAGTACGTCGTCGGCAAGTGGTACGAGCAGCTGTTGCACAACCAGTCGGCGCTGCGGCTGAAGTCGCGCCTGCTTTTCACCCCGGGCGTGCTCGTCGCGAGCGTCCCGTGGCAGCTGCGCTCCAGTCAGGGCCACGAACTGCGGTATGACGGGCCGGCCCCCGGCTCGGTGCGTAGGGGCCAGTGAGAGAGCGTCGCCGGCGTGGGCGCCCCGGAATGCCTGCCGCACAAGGGGTTTCGCTGGTAGGGGAGCGCTTCACCGTCGAGGTCGGCCCGGTTGCGCACGGCGGTCACTGTGTTGCCCGGCATGACGGCCAGGTGATCTTCGTGCGGCATGCGCTTCCGGGTGAGCGGGTCGTGGTGGCGATCACGGGTGGTGGTGCGAAGTCGCGCTTCCTGCGCGGTGACGTCGTGGAGATCCTGCAGTCCGCACCCGAACGTCGCACTGCGCCATGCCGATTCGCCGGTCCTGGCGGCTGTGGGGGCTGTGACTGGCAGCACACCTCCGCGGCATACGGCCGGGAGCTGAAGCGCCGGGTGGTCGCCGAGCAATTGCGGCGGCTGGCCGGCATCGAGTGGCCCGGCGACGTCGAGCCGGTGCCCGGCGACGTGGAGGGGCTGCGCTGGCGCACGCGCGTCGAGTTTGCCGCGGCGCGTGGCTCGCTCGGCCTGCGCAAGCACCACTCGCACGAGGTCGTGCCGGTCGATGACTGCCTCATCGCGGTGCCGGATATCGCCGCCACTGGTCTACTGACTGAGCCGGTGCCACGCGGTGTCACCGGCGTGGACGTCGCGGTTGGCAGCGATGGCGAGGTCGTCGCGGTCGACCTGCCGGTTGCCGATGATGAGGTTCCCGACGTCGTGGAGCGCGTGACTGTCCCTGGCCGCGGAGCGCGCGACTTCGCCGTCTCCGCTCGTGGCTTCTGGCAGGTGCATCCGGGTGCGGCTGCGGCCTTCGTCGCCGCGGCGCTGGACGGACTGGAGCCGAGCCCGGGCGAGCGAGCGCTCGACCTGTATGCCGGCGTCGGCGTCTTCACCGCCTTCCTCGCCGACGCCGTCGGGCCGGCCGGCCGCGTGCTCGGACTCGAAGGGGACGAGCGGGCGGTGCGCGATGGCCGGTTGAACCTGGCCGGTCTCGGTCAGGCGTCCCTGCGGCGCTCCGGCATCGGCCGGGACGACTGGTCCGACGCGCTCGGCGAACTCGACCGAGTGGACCTCGTGGTCCTGGACCCGCCGCGCTCCGGAGCCGGACGCGACGTGGTGGCAACGGTTTTCGCGCATGAGCCGCGGCGGGCGGCATACATCGCCTGCGACCCGGCTGCCCTCGCGCGCGACCTGTCGTATGCCGCCGACGCCGGCTACGAGGTGCGCTCGCTGCGCGCCTTCGATGCGTTCCCGATGACGCACCACGTCGAGTGTGTGGCGATCCTCGCCAAAACCGGTTGAGTCGTCGGCGGCAGGTAGCCTTGGTCGTGCGAAGGAGGCGACATCATGTCCGAGCTGGCAATGCACGACCACGAAACCATTCGGCTGCCGATGTCGTGGGACACGTACGACTCGCTGGAGTACGACGACGGGATTCGTGGTGCGGAGTACCTGGATGGGCAACTGGTCATGACACCGGGTTTCCCGGATTGGGGCCACCAGAAGACGATTCTGTACTTATGGGGCGTCCTGCAGGCGACGGTTGACGCGAACGCCGGTGAGGACGTCATCGTCGAGTTCGCGTGGAAGCCACCAGGTATCCAGGAGGAGTACGGTCCCGACGTCATGGTCTGCACCGTGCCGGACGACCCGCGCCGGTTCACCGGTGTCCCGTTGCTGTGTGTTGAGGTGACCTCCGGAAATAGGGACAACGACCTGGTGCGTAAGCGGGCCAAGTACGCCGCTGGCGGCCTGCCCGACTATTGGATCGTCGACCGGGCCGACCGGGCGCTGCGCTGTCACCGGCTGCGCTCCGGCGTGCTCGTCGAAGACCGGACGCTGTGGGCCGATGAGCACGACCGGCCGGTTCGAGTCTCGTACGCCGACCGCGAGGTCACTCTTGACATGGCGCGGTTGTTCGGCGCGGTGAGTCCCTGAGCCAAACCGGCACTGGTGTCGGCTCGATTGCCGAACGACACCGCTTCGAAGGCGTCGGCCGTCGCTGCTGCCGCCGCCACGTCGAGTGTGTGGCCGATCTTGGCGAGACCCGACTCCCGACCGGCCGTCCGCTGCGGCTAGACGGAACGCCGAGAGGGACCCACCGCAAGGTGGATCCCTCTCTTGGCTTATGTCCGCGGGGGAGGCCCGAAGGCCCGCGAATCCCGCGACGCGCACATTCAGTGTACTACGTTTCCGACATGCCCGAGCAGCGCCGCAACGACGAACATGAGTTGGTTGCAACGCTCTTGCCAGCCAGGTTCTCAACCTATCTTGTCGCTGCTGGCGATGAGCTGACGCTCGGGTTGGAGCTCTATGCCTGGAACGCGCGGGTCGCCAGCGCTCTGATGCTGCCGGCTCACTTCGCCGAGGTTGCCACCCGCAACGCGGTTGCCGATGCCCTGTCTAAGACCATGGAGCTCGATGGCCATGGGAGCACAACTTCCAGCGGAGTCTGCCGGATACGCAGCATGGTTACAGTTCCCGAAGAGATCTTCTTGAAGTCTGCGCAACCGACTGGCGCATCACGAACCGGTGTTCGCCCGAGACCTGTCTGCGGAGCTCGCACGCATGATGGAGTTGATCGAGTTGCGCAGCACAGCGACGGCCGCGTGGGTTCAGGGCATGGAGTCGGTGAGTGCGTTGCTTGACCAGCGTCCGAGCGTTAGATGCCGATTGGGCCTTTGAGCTGGGATAGATGTTGATGTCGTGCGGGAGCGGCGACACGATAATCGGGTGGCTGTGAAACGCCCGTTGTCCAGATCGTCCAACGCCGTAGAACTGCGTCGCGGAATGCCTCTCGGATACCTCCTCATCAGGTTCGAAGCCGGCAAAGTGTGAAGACACGGCATTGCGCGGCTTGAGCAGCTCAGCGGCCGTGCGCTTTCCTCAACGCGGACAGCCGGGCTCGCGGTGGCGTTCGCGTGACCTTGTGGAGGTTCAGTGGAGGATCCAATTCAGTCAGGATCGTTGTCTCGACCCCATGGAGCGTGTCGGCGTCCAGGACCGGGACGGCGACGAGGCGTAGCCGGGCCAACCGGTCCGCGCGCCCTTCCAGAATGCGCTGTATTCGTGGGCCGATCTCGGCAGCCCACCGACGAGATCATCGAGGTCATCCCACGTGAGGGTCAGTGAGTAGTCGACGTCGGCGAGCACTGCCCGCAGGGGAGGCCAGTCAGCCATCCGTGAAGTCTCGCCCATCGCTTCGACAGGTGCCAGGAGCTCTGGGCTCCACCGGTTTGTGGCGCTTCGGGCGTGGATCCAGTGCGCGGCGTGCCAGCCACCGGTGCCACGCAGGCCGACGTTGGTGACGCCGACGGTGAAACCGATGCCGGTGCGGCTGTTCTGGTAGCTCACGTAGATCGTCCCGGCGGCGCCCTGCGCGCCCTGCCGCACCCAGTAGCGGCCACCCGGCCACGAGATCGTGCGCAGTTCCTTGGCCACGTCCGTGGTGGCGTAACAGTTCATGGCCTTCGCGTCGCCGCGACCCTACGCGCGAACCAGCCGGTCCGCGTTGGTGATCGCGTCCAGGTAGCGCACGGACGCCATACCGTCGCAGGTGGTGGTTGTCGTGGCCGTCGCCGCGTGCGCAGTCGACGTGCCGACTACACCCGACGTGAGGACTGCACTCGCTGTGACCATGCCGATGATGAGCTTCCTCATGGGAACTGAGGAGGCAGGCGGTTGGTCGGTGATACGCACCCGGAACGACCGCGCTTCCGGTGGTCGCGGGGCGCTCGTAGTGGCAGGATCGAACGAATCCCGCAGGCGACAGAGGTTAGGTGAACCTTCGCAGAGATCGCGGGGATGAGTGTGGTTAACTTATCTTGACGTCAAGATAAACTGTCCGCAGCAGCGGAGACGAAGGAGTCGGTGTGACCACCAACAGTTTCGGAGCAAAGGACACGCTCGCCGTCGGCGACAAGTCGTACGAGATCTATCGCCTCGACAAGGTGGACGGCAGCAAGACTCTGCCGTTCAGCCTGAAGGTGCTGCTGGAGTGCCTCCTGCGCACCGAGGACGGCGCGAACATCACCGAGGATCACATCAATGCGCTCGGCCAGTGGGACGAGAACGCCGAGCCGGACACCGAGATCCAGTTCACCCCGGCGCGCGTGATCATGCAGGACTTCACCGGCGTGCCGTGCGTCGTCGACCTGGCCACCATGCGCGAGGCCGTCGGCTCGCTCGGTGGTGACGCCAAGAAGATCAACCCGCTTGCGCCCGCCGAGTTGGTCATCGACCACTCGGTGATCATCGACGTGGCCGGCCGCCCGGACGCGTTCGAGAAGAACGTCGAGATCGAATACGGCCGAAACCGCGAGCGCTACCAGTTCCTGCGCTGGGGCCAGACCGCGTTCGACGACTTCAAGGTCGTGCCCCCGGGCACCGGCATCGTGCACCAGGTCAACATCGAGCACCTGGCCCGCGGCGTCATGGTCCGCGACGACGTCGCCTACCCCGACAGCTGTGTCGGCACCGACAGCCACACCACGATGGTCAACGGCCTCGGCGTCCTCGGCTGGGGTGTCGGCGGCATCGAGGCGGAGGCGGCCATGCTCGGCCAGCCGGTCTCGATGCTCATCCCGCGCGTCGTCGGCTTCAAGCTGACCGGTGAAATCCCCTCGGGCGCAACGGCAACCGACGTCGTGCTGACCATCACCCAGATGCTGCGCGAGCACGGAGTCGTCGGCAAGTTCGTCGAGTTCTATGGCGAGGGCGTCGCGTCGGTGCCGCTGGCCAACCGCGCCACCATCGGCAACATGAGCCCCGAGTTCGGCTCCACCTGCGCCATCTTCCCGATTGACGACGTCACCCTCGACTACTACCGCCTCACCGGCCGTTCCGACGAGCAGGTCGCGCTCGTCGAGGCCTACGCCAAGGAGCAGGGCCTGTGGCACGACGCGAGCGTCGAGCCGCGCTTCAGCGAGCGCCTCGAACTCGACCTGTCGACCGTCGTGCCGTCGATCGCCGGCCCGAAGCGTCCGCAGGACCGCATCGTGCTCACCGACGCCAAGCAGCAGTTCGGCCTGGACATCAAGAACTACGGTGTCGAGGGCAATTTCCGCGAGGTCGAGGTCACGCCCGCCGAAGGCGCGCCATACGGCCTGAAGGACGGCGCCGTCGTGATCGCCTCGATCACCAGCTGCACCAACACCTCCAACCCGTCGGTGATGATGGCCGCCGCGCTGCTGGCCAAGAACGCCGTCGAGAAGGGCCTGACCGTCCCGCCGTGGGTGAAGACCTCGCTGGCGCCCGGCTCGCAGGTCGTGACCGGCTACTACGACAAGGCCGGCATGTGGCCCTACTTGGAGAAGCTCGGCTTCTACCTGGTCGGCTACGGCTGCACCACCTGCATCGGCAACTCCGGCCCGCTCGCCGACGAGATCTCGGCGGCCGTCCAGGAGAACGACCTCACCGTCGTCTCGGTGCTCTCGGGCAACCGCAACTTCGAGGGCCGCATCAACCCGGACGTGAAGATGAACTACCTGGCTTCCCCGCCGCTGGTCATCGCCTACGCGCTCGCCGGCACGATGAACTTCGACTTCGACAGCGACCCGCTGGGCACCGACCAGGCCGGCAACGACGTGTTCCTGAAGGACATCTGGCCAGCGCCGGAGGACGTCGAGTCGACGATCGCCGCCTCGATGGACCGCGACATGTTCCTGAAGGACTACGCCGACGTCTTCGCCGGCGACGAGCGCTGGCAGTCGCTGCCGACGCCCGAGGGTGACATCTTCGAGTGGGACGACGAGTCGACCTACGTGCGCAAGCCGCCGTACTTCGAGGGTATGGCGAAAACCCCCTCGCCGGTGGAGGACATCAAGGGCGCCCGCGTGCTCGCCAAGCTGGGCGACTCGGTGACTACCGACCACATCAGCCCCGCGGGCTCGATCAAGGCGGACAGTCCCGCCGGGAAGTACCTGCAAGAGCACGGCATCGAGCGCAAGGACTTCAACTCCTACGGCTCGCGCCGCGGCAACCACGAAGTCATGGTGCGTGGCACCTTCGCCAACATCCGGCTGCGCAACCAACTGCTGGATGACGTGGAGGGCGGCTTCACCCGCGACTTCACCCATGGCGGGGAGCAGACCACCATCTACGACGCCGCGCAGAACTACGCGGAGGCCGGCATCCCGCTGGTCGTCCTCGCGGGCAAGGAGTATGGCACCGGAAGCTCCCGTGACTGGGCCGCCAAGGGCACCCGCCTGCTGGGTGTGAAGGCTGCCATCGCCGAGTCGTTCGAGCGCATCCACCGATCCAACCTGATCGGCATGGGCGTGCTGCCGCTGCAGTTCCCGGCCGGCCAGAACGTCGAGTCGCTCGGCCTGGACGGCACGGAAACCTTTGACATCGAAGGCATTACGGCGCTCAACGAAGGCACCAAGGTGCCGAAGACGGTGCACGTGACCGCCACCAAGGCCGACGGCGCGGGCACGGTCGAGTTCGACGCCGTGGTCCGCATCGACACCCCCGGAGAGGCGGACTACTTCCGCAACGACGGGATCCTGCAGTACGTGCTGCGGTCGCTCGTCGGCTGAGCTGAGCCCGCAGGGACAAGGCAGGCCCCGCCGAATTCGTTCGGCGGGGCCTGCCTGCTCTTCGCGCACGAGCGGCGACCTTCTGCCCGATCGTCGACATCGGCGGGACTGCGACCCGGGTGCTGGTCGAGCAGACGAGTGCCGTCGACCCGACCCGGCTGGGCGACCAGGTCGGTCACCTGAGCTTCGACGAGTTGCGCGCCGTCGACGCCGCGCTCTGCCTGGTGCTCAGCCTCTGACCTTCTGGGCGCAGCCCGGCTCCACCGGTGAAAACAATTCGCGCAGATCTCACATTGCTGGTGCTCCTTTACGTCAGACTGGACGCAATCATTCTTCCGATGTGCAGCGAGGAGTCAGCGCCATGTCAGATCGTTCCAGGTTGCTTTCCAGAGGGTGCCCGCCGGCACCGAACCGGCGACAGGTCATGTTGGGCTCCATGGCTGCTGGCAGTGCGTTGCTCTTCGGTGCTCCGGTGGCGTCCGCGACCGGTTCGCGTGCCGCGGCCGACGCGACGCCGGGCGTCCGGCACATCCGCTACCACCGGTTCGCCGACATCTTCGCGTGGCTGTGTGGGGAAGCGCGCGGCGTCATACCCACCCCGTTCGGGCTGCGGATCCTGGTGCCGTGCGGCACTCGCGAATTCGCTGACCCGACAGTGAAAGACGCGCCGACCAAGCTCTACGACGTCGGCACCTGGACGTCGCCGTGGCGCACCAACGGCTTCGGGCTGACCGAGCTGATTTCCTCCTGGAACGCCGACACTCCGAACGGCACCTGGATCGAGGTCAACGTTCGCGGGCACGCCGAGGACGGCACCCTCACCGACTGGTTCGTGCTCGGCCGCTGGTGCAGCAACGACCCCGCGCAGGGCGGCGCGATCCAGCGGCAGTCGCTCGACGGCCAGGGCACCGACTACGCCACCGTGTGGACCGACACCTTCCACACGTATGGCGACCACACGCTCACCGACTTCCAGTTGCGCGTGCAGTTGCTGCGGCCGCACGGGACCCGGCTGACCCCGACCGTGCGTTTCCTCGGCGCGGTCGCCTCGGCGCTCCCGGACGATGCCACCGTCCCGGTCAGCGCCTTCACCCTCGGCCGCGAGCACATCCTGGACGTGCCGTCCTTCTCCCAGGAGTTGCACGTCGGCCAATACCCGCAGTGGGACAACGGCGGCGAGGCGTGGTGTTCGCCGACCTCGTCCTCCATGGTGCTCGCCTACTGGCGACGCGGGCCGCGGAAGGCCGATCTGTCGTGGGTCGACCCGTCATACGTCGATCCGCAGGTCGACTACGCCGCCCGCAATTGCTACGACTACGTCTACGAGGGTTGCGGCAACTGGCCATTCAACACGGCATACACCTCGCGGTTCGGCCTGGAGGGTTTCGTCACCCGGTTGCGCAGCCTCGCCGAGGCGGAGCCGTTCATCGCCGCCGGCATCCCGGTGATCACCTCGGTGTCGTTCAAGAGCTCCGAACTCAGCGGCGCCGGCTACTCCACCGACGGGCACCTGATGGTGCTGGTCGGCTTCACCAAGGACGGCGACCCGGTGATGAACGACCCCGCATCGCACCTGATCGCGGACGACAAGCAGGTGCGCGTCACCTATCAGCGCGAACAGTTCGAGAACACCTGGGTGCCACACAGCGGCGGAACGGTCTACATCAACCACCCACCGTACGTCCGGCTGCCGCGCGCCCCGCGCGAAGCCAACTGGTGAGCCTCCGCCTTACCGCATCGCAAGCGGCGCGGCGATCGTCACCAGAGCGGCGACGACGACGATCGCCGTGTCCACCCGGCGCCACGGCGACGGCTCGGCCCACGAGCGGTGGTGCGCCGTCGCAAACCCGCGCGAATCCATTGCGAGTGACAACTGCGTGGCGCCGCGCATGGCGGTGACCAGCAACCCGAAGGTGAGCGGCGCGACGGACGCAGCGCGCGCCAGCGGGTTGCGGGACGGACCGAACCCGCGGATGCGGCGGGTGCGCTGCAACTGCTCCCACGTCTCGCCGAGCTGGTCGAAGCGCGTCAGTGCGGCCGTGAAGGCGCCGACGAAGCGCGCTGGCAGCCGGAGGTTTTGGGCTAAAGCATCGCCGAATCGAGTCGGTTCGATGAAGGCCGCGACGACCACGCCGGGCAGTGCGAGCACCAGGATCTTGCCGCCCGCCACAGTGGCGGTTGCCGGATCGTGTCCGCCCAGCAGCCAGGTCGACCACCACAGCGACACCGCGGCGAAGCCGACCGCGATCAGTCGCCACAGCAGCCGTCGCCACGCAGGTACGAAAAGTATGGCGAGCACCGCGTAGCACAGCACGATCACGACCGCAGACAGTGCCGAGTGCACGAGGAACGATCCGGCCACCGCGGCCACGCCGAAGGTGAGCAGGGACAGCGGATTGGCCTCTGCCATCACGCGTTTCATGCGATGCGACCTTGCTCCAACCGGATAACCGGAGCGGCGTGCGTGACGAGCGACTTGTCATGGGTCGCGACTGCGACGGTGGCCCCGGCGTCTCGTGCGGCGGCCGCCCAGCCGACGACCGCCGCCCAGGTATGACGGTCCTGGCCGACGGTCGGCTCGTCCAGCAGGACCAGGCCCGGCCGGTGTGCCAGGGCCGCGAGCAACGCCAACCGCCGCTGCTCGCCGCCGGACAGTTGGTGCGGATTGGCCGCGGCAAGATGGTCCAGGTGCATCAACTCCAGCAGCGCGTCGGCAGCGACCGGTCGGCCGAGCCGGTCTGCAGTGCAACGGATTTCGTCGCGCACCGTCGTGCGGAGGAAGCCGTGTTCGGGATTCTGCGGCACGAAACCGGCGACGGCGGCGAGGTCGGCGGACCTGCGGCGGTGCAGTAGTGGCGTCATACCTCCTGCCGTTGGCTCCAGCAGACCGGCGAATGCCGCGAGCAGCGTCGATTTGCCGGCGCCGGACGGGCCGACGAAAGCGGTCAGCTCCCGAGGTCTGAGCCGGGCACTGACGTCGGTCAGCGCGGCATGCCGCCGGGTGCCCTGCAGCGACCGCACGGTGAGTTCGACGCTCAGAGCTTCCGCGCTCAGCGTCGGAGCCGTTGCTGCGGGCATCACCCACTCCGGATCAACCGACAGCGGCTCCGGGTCGGGCACACCCGGCATCCAGACTCCGGCATCGAGCATGCGCTGCTCGTGTGCCGCGACGAAGACATCCGGCGTGCTGTCGGCCACCACCTGGCCGCGCTGCAGCACGACCACCCGATCGCAGTCGGGCAGCCACGGTCCGATGCGGTGCTCGACCACCACAGTCGTCGCGCCGGTCGCGCGTGCTGCGTGCAGTACGCAGCGCCGCACCTGGTCGGCCGTGGCGTCGTCCAGCATCGAGGTGGGTTCGTCCAGCAACAGCAGCCCCGGCCGGATGGCCAGCACCCCGGCAAGCGCGAGACGCTGCAGCTCGCCACCGGACAGCGCCGAGGTCGACCGGTTCACGTCATACGCCAACCCGACCTCGGCCAGGCACTGGTGCACCCGCCGCCAGATTTCGTCGCGGGGGAGTGCGAGGTTCTCCGGGCCGAAGGCGACCTCGCGGCCAATGGTGCCCGCGACAACGGAGTCGGCGGGGTTCTGCAGCAACAGTCCGGATGCGCCGCCGACGTCGACCGTGCCGCGCAGGTCTCCAGGCACCGTATCGCCGAGCAGGCCTGCCAGAGCACGCAATACGGTCGATTTGCCGGCACCGCTTCCGCCGGCGAGCAGGGTGATCTCACCGGGGGAGAAGCTCAGGTCGAGGTCGCTGATGACTTCGTCGCGACGTCCGAGCGGACGCCAGCCGAAGTGGTGGAGCTCGACCTTCACACCGGTCGTCGGGCGTGGTGCTCACGCCCCGGGCCGAAGGCGTCGAGCACCCCGGTCGCGGCGAGCGCACGGACCAGCAGCCAGCCGACGACACCGGCCAGCACGATGCCGGACAGCATCGTGCAGCCGAGGTAGGCAAGCTTGTAGTTCCAGGTCCAGGCTGCGTAGTAGGCGTGCCATTCGTAGAAGATCTCGAGCGCCGCCGCGAGGGCGCCGCCTGCAGCGGCGACGACGACGCCGAATCGCTTGTAGAGCACGAGCGCGAGCACGATCTCGACGCCGAGACCCTGCAGCAGGCCGGAGATCATCGTGCTGGCGCCCCACTGGTTGCCGATCAGCATCTCGATCACCGAGGCGATGAACTCGACCGCCAGCGCCGCGCCGGGTTTGCGGATCACGATCCCGCCAAGGACGCCGCCGATCAGCCACGGCCCGGCCAGCAGCCCGAGGGCCGGTGGGGCGGCGAACATGCCGAGTGTGCTGATCCCGATCCATGCCTTCGCCCACGCCCAGAAGACGACGCCGCACGCGACGCCGAGGGTGGCGACGGTGACCAGGTCGATGGTGCGGTAGGCGATCAATGATTTCGGCGCCCGTTCACTGGGCGCGCTGACAGTAGCCATGCGGACTCCCTTCGCCGGTGCTAACCGGAGCAGGTTCAAGGGTCTGCGGCGGGTGCCGCACTCTCAGCGCCGAAGCGCTCCCCTGTCGTTGGATAGGTGATCCCACCGTAGCAGCGGTCGCCGCGTAGACTCATGCGACGCGTACCCGAGGACCCGAAAGGCGCGAAACGACGTGGGACTGCTCGACACCATCTCCTCACCCGAGGACCTGCGGCAGGTGCCCGCGGACCGGCTGGACGACCTCGCGGCGGAGATCCGGGAGTTCCTGGTCGACTCGGTGTCGCGGACCGGGGGACACCTCGGTCCCAACCTCGGAGTCGTCGAGCTGACCATCGCGTTGCACCGGGTCTTCGAATCCCCCAGGGATTCGATCGTTTTCGACACAGGGCACCAGTCCTACGTGCACAAGCTGCTGACCGGCCGGCACGACTTCAGCAAGCTGAAGAAGCAGGGCGGCCTGTCCGGCTATCCGTCGCGTGCCGAGTCCGAGCACGACATCGTCGAGAGTTCGCACGCCTCGTCCTCGCTGTCCTGGGCGGAAGGCATCGCCAAGGCGCGCGTGCTGGCGGGGGAGGCTCATCGCCATACGGTCGCCGTGATCGGTGACGGCGCACTCACCGGCGGTATGTCGTGGGAGGCGATCAACAACATCGCGGTCGAACGCGACCTGCCGCTGGTCATCGTCGTCAACGACAACGAACGCAGCTATGCGCCGACCATCGGCGGCCTGGCCGACCATCTCGCGGCGCTGCGCACGACCCGCAATTACGAGCGGATGCTCGACTGGGGCAAGACCACGATCAAAGGCACGCCGGTCGTCGGCGACTTCGTCTACGAGACACTGCACGGCGTCAAGCGCGGCATCAAGGACATCGTCTATCCGCAGCAGGGGATGTTCGAGGACCTCGGCATCAAGTATGTCGGGCCGGTCGACGGCCACGACGAGGCCGCGGTCGAGCAGGCCTTCCGTCGCGCGCGAGCGTATGGCGGGCCGTGCATCGTGCACGTGATCACCGAGAAGGGCCGCGGCTATCAGCCGGCGCTCGATGACGACGCCGACCGCATGCACGGCATCGGCAAGATCAACCCCGAGACCGGGCTGCCCTTCGAGGTCGCCGGCCGCATCTGGACCGACGAGTTCAGTGACGAGATGGTGCGCCTCGGCAAGGAGCGTCCCGACCTGGTCGCGATCACCGCGGCAATGATGATCCCGGTCGGGCTGGACAAGTTCGCCGAGGCGTTCCCCGAGCGGGTCGTCGACGTCGGCATCGCCGAGCAGCACGCGGTCACCATGGCCGCCGGGCTGGCGTATGGCGGCATGCACCCGGTCGTCGCGGTCTATGCGACCTTCCTCAACCGGGCCTTCGACCAATTGCTCATGGACGCCGGATTGCACCACGCCGGAGTCACTTTCGTGCTCGACCGGGCCGGCGTGACCGGCTCGGACGGGCCCTCGCACAACGGCATGTGGGACATGTCGATCTGCTCGGTCGTGCCCGGGCTGCGGCTGGCGGCGCCGCGCGATGGCGACCAGGTGAAGTCGCAACTGCGGGAAGCCGTGGAGGTCGATGACGCGCCGACGGTGATCCGCTTTCCCAAGGGCGACGTCGCCGAACCCTTGGCGGCGGTGCGCACCGACGGCTCGCTCGACGTCCTGCACGACGCGGTCGAGCCTCAGGTGCTGGTCGTCGGCGTCGGCGCGATGTGCCCGACCGCGCTGCAGGTCGCCGAAAAGCTGGAAGCGCAAGGACATTCGACAATGGTCGTCGACCCCCGGTGGGTGCTGCCGGTGCCGGCCGACCTGGTCCGGCTGGCGAGGACGGTGCCGCACGTCGTGGTGATCGAGGACAACCTGGTGACGTCCGGGATTGGCGTCGCAGTCGCGCACGAGCTGGCCGAGCAGCGGGTGCCAGCGCAGGTGCACACCTTCGGCATCCCGAAGACGTTCCCGGACCACGCGTCACGCTCCCAGGTGCTCGAAGCGATCGGTCTCACCCCGGACGTCATCGGCACCCAGCTCATCGCGCAGTTGTCCGCGCACGAGTGAGCGTGCCGACTTCGCAACTCTGGCAGTCGGATTCGTGGCGCAGGGAGGCGACTCGCTGGATCGACGAGTCACTCGAACGTCGCGGCATCACCCGCGTGCCGGTGACCCCGCGCCAGCCTCGTGTCCGTGCCTGGTCCACTCAGCTGGTCGCCGACACCTCGGCTGGGCGCGTCTGGTTCAAGGCGTGTTCGCCGAGCACCTCACCCGAGCCTGCCATCTATCGGGTCATGGGGAAGGTGACGCCCGACCGGCTCCCGGAGGTGTGGGCGTCGGACGACGAGCGCGGCTGGCTGCTGCTGCCCGAACGCGGTCCGTTGCTGCGTGACGTTGCCGACGCCGACAGCATCGTCGGGCTGTGGTCCGGTGTGCTGCGCCGGTATGCCCGGCTGCAGCGCGCGTCGGCCGATGTCGTGCCCGACCTGGTCACCGGTGGCATCCCGCGATGGACTGCGGCCGACTTGGTGAGTCACTGGCTCGACGGTGTCGGCGCGGACCATCCTGGGACCGCCCCTGCGTTGCGCGCCGCGGCCGGCCGGCTCGACTCTTCCGGGCTGCCGGACACCATCCAGCACAATGATCTGCACGCGGGCAACGTGTTCTGCGCCGACGGGTCCGCCGCTGCGGTCCACGATTCGCGGTTCTTCGACTGGGGCGATGCGTATGTCGGAAACCCACTGTGTTCATTGATGATTGCGCTGGAGGGGCCGTCATACCATTTCGGTCTGCCGGCCGATCCCGACCGTGATGCGCGGCTGGTCCGCTCGTACGTCTCCGCGTGGGCCGACCTGGTGCCGAGCGCACGCCTCACGGCCCTCGTCGCGGACGCGCTCCTCGTCGCGCAGCTGGCCCGGGTCCGCGCGAACGAGCGGGCGCTGGCGCACGCGACCGATGCCGAACGCGCCGAGTGGGTGCCGAAGATCCTCAAGCCCGCAGTCAAGCGGATCTGTGTGTCGACCGGTGCGCCCCGCCCGCCCGAAACGCCCGTTGACGGTCGAAACACTCGCTGACGGTGCAGCAGCACCGTCAGCGGCAGGTTCGACCGTCAATCGCCGCGGGCCAGGCCCGAGTGCGGTGCATGCGGTAGAATATGAGGGTCCGTCGGAGCCATAGGCCCGACGGTTTCTTGTATGACGAACTCTGTGCACGGCACGCTCTACCATCGCCCAGCGACCGCGGTGCGCGGCCCAAATCTGCTGCCGCTCAATGTGATTCGCACGCGACATCCAGATCTGTACGAGAGGCATGTCCAGAAGTACGCGCACGATCCGTCGGTGCTCAGCGCGCACATCCCGCCGCTCGGCTGCACGTGGGGCGACGTCGTGTTTCTTTCCCCAGTGCATCCGGCGCCGCTCTTCGAGGCGCTGCGGAGGGTGGGGAAGTGGTCGCCGCGCCTCGAGCCGTGGAGCCTGCCAGCGGCACACCTCGACCCGGCGCGCACGACGATCCGGCTGATGCGGGCGGGCAGCGGCGGCCACCACTGCGACCCGGCCGACGCGGACGACTACCTGCCGTTCACGACGGCCGGGCTCCGGGCGGTGTCGCGTGTCACCGTTGCCGCGATCGAACGGCTGGAGCGGCTGCAGCCGGGCGACCCGTGGCTGCCGTGGGTGGACGTGCCGCACGTGCTCTATCGCGGTGAGATTCCGGTTTCCTGGTTCCGGCAGCCGTCCGCTGACGGTCGAAGCGCCCATTGACGCCCGAAACCGCCGCTGACGGCGCAGCTGCACCGTCAGCGGCAGGTTGGGCCGTCAATGGCCGGGAGAAGTGGTCACGAATCCCGTTGCGCGACCATGACGAATGCCCCGCGCGAGTCCCCATGAGGGAGCAGGTCAATGACGACCTTCGGGCGAAGCCCGGCACCTACGAGCAGTGGAGCCATGGTCTGCGGCAGCCATCGGTGGGTCGTCCAGCGCACGGCCACCCCGCCATACGCCTCCGTGCGCTCGATGTCCTCCTCACCCGCGTGCGTCGCAATGATCAGCTGACCGCCCGGTCGCAACGCCGCCGCGCAACGCGAAAACACCTGGGGGAGAAGAGATCGCGGCAGATTGAACAACGACCACCAGCCGAGGATGCCGCCGAGCGACCCCGGGGCGAGGTCGAGCTCCGTCCACGAATCGACGCGGAAGCGGCACTCGGGGTGCAGTCGCCGCGCATTGCGGATCATCTGCGGGGACAGGTCGCAGCCGGACACGTCGAGCCCGCGCTCCTGCAGGTATGCCGTGACTGTGCCCGGGCCGCACCCGACGTCGAGCACCGGACCGATCCCTGCGACCTCCTCCCCGAAGGCGTCGAGTGCGCTACGCAACCACGGCTGCTGCCGGATGTCGCCGAGGCCCTCCTCGACGACCATGCGGGCGTAGTTGTCCGCGACGCGGTCATAGGAGTTGCGGACCTCGGTGAGGTCTTCCGGATGATGAGCGAGGGCGTGAGTCACGGGGCTGACAGTAGTGAGGGGCACCGACATACGGGGCGGTGCTTGCCGATCGTCAGGTGAGCTGGAAGACGTCGCCCAGGTGCACGGGCTGCAAGTGGCGCTCCTTGATCAGATCGACCAGCTTGCCGTAATCGTGCATCACCGCAGGGTGATTCGCGTGTCCGATGACCAGGTGCTGGGGGAGGAACCACTGGCGGGCGTGGAACATGATCCGCGCCGGCGAGATCACGGTGGCATCCGACAACGACCCGAGCCACATGGTGACGGCCGGATAGCCGAGGTCGGCGAGCTGGTTGTCGAGGACGTCGTTGAAGTACCCGAACGGCGGCCGAAGGAACGGGCGGCCGGTCACGCCATACGTGTTCCGCAAGAAGGTCTCGTTGCGCTGCACCTGGTCGACAACACCGGCGCTGCTCAGCCCGACCAGGCTCGGGTGCGACCAGGTGTGGTTGGCGATGATGCACTGACCGGAGTCGATGAGCGGTCGCAGCAGGTCCTTGTGCATCGTCCAGCTCGGGTTGATCCCGTTGCAGAAGAACGTCAGCCGCATGCCGGTGTCGCGGGCGAGCCGGGCGTAGCCAGCGACCACTGCCTCGTCGATGCCGTCGTCGACCGTGAGCGCGATGTTGTCGCCCTTGCCGGGCAGGGCATAGAGGGTGCCCCGCGGAAGTGGCGCCTTGACGATCCCCTTCGGCGGGCCGAACATTTTCTTCCGGCCATCGGTGGAGGTCTTCTTCGTTTCCCCTGAGCCGTTCTTCGCGCTCGTCGAACCCTTGGGTGCCGCCTTCGTGCCTTCGCTCGAACAGGCGGTCAGCCCGGCGACGACAGAGCCAGCGAGCAGGGCGAGGAGTCCACGACGATCCACGCTTTCGCACGTTACGGAGCCGGCCTGAACGTGTCATGTGCATCCGTATGGCGATGCCTGAATTCCCCGGCGCGACGGACATCACATTCGCCGATTCGATACTCGGCGACAGTCCCGATAGACTATCCATATCGGCTCGTCACAGTTCTCACCACGAGTTGATCCACACGTTGAGCGAGAGTTCCGTGTGCAGCCCCTGACCTCAGGATCCGGCTGATCAGGTGGGACCAACCGACAGAATGTGGCCCAGTGACCTCTTCTTTCCAGCAACTCGGCGTGCCCGCACGCCTTTCCGAAGTCCTTGCAGCACAGCAGATTTCGACCCCAACTCCGATTCAGGCTGCGACCCTTCCCGATTCGCTGGCCGGGCGCGACGTGCTCGGCCGCGGACGCACCGGCAGCGGTAAGACCTACGCGTTCGCGCTGCCCGTGGTCGCCCGGCTGCAGGCCGGCGACACCACACGCGTCCCGGCTCGCCCACGCGCGCTGATCCTGGCCCCCACCCGGGAGCTCGTCGCTCAGATCGACGAAGCGCTGCAGCCGCTCGCGAAGTCCGCGGGGCTGCGCACTCTGCGCGTCATCGGCGGTGTCGGCCAGAACCCGCAGGTGAACGGATTGCGTTCTGGCGTGGACATTCTCATCGCCTGCCCCGGCCGCCTCGAAGATCTCATCGCGCAGGGGCACTGCTCGCTGGACTCCGTCGAGATCACCGTGCTGGACGAGGCCGACCATATGGCCGACCTCGGGTTCCTGCCGGCCGTCCGGCGCCTGCTGCGGCAGACCCCGAAGGGTGGGCAGCGGTTGCTCTTCTCCGCGACCCTCGACAAGGCGATCGATGTGCTGGTGCGTGAGTTCCTGCGCAATCCCGTGACACACGAGGCGGATTCGGCGCAGTCTCCCGTCGCGAAGATGAGCCATCACGTGCTGCACCTCACCCGGGAGCTGCGGGTGCCGGTGCTCGCCGACCTGGCTGCCGCACCCGGCCGCACCGTGGTTTTCACCCGCACGAAGTATGGCGCGAAGGCTCTCGCTCGCCAGCTGAACAAGCGCGGCGTGCCTGCGGTGGAACTGCACGGCAACCTCGGGCAGAACGCCCGCACCCGCAACCTCGCGGCGTTCCACTCCGGCGCAGCGAGCACGCTCGTCGCGACCGACGTCGCGGCCCGCGGCATACATGTCGACGACGTGGCGCTGGTCGTCCACGCCGATCCGCCGGCCGAACACAAGGCATATCTGCACCGTTCGGGCCGTACCGCTCGCGCCGGTGCCGAGGGCACCGTGGTCACGCTGATGACCGACGACCAGCGCAACGACGTCCGCACGCTCACCAAGGCGGCTGGCATCACCCCCACCACGACGAAGGTCGCGGACACCGATCACCCGGTGCTGCGCCAGCTGGCCCCGGGTGATCGGGCACTTGTCGAGGGCGGGTATGTCGCGACCCCCGCCGCACAGCCGCAGCCGGCGAAGAGCAATGCCAGGCAGGGTGGCGCCGCGAAGACGGGGTCGCGGAAGCGCTCCGGTGGTCTCAACGCGAGCCAGTCCTCAGGAAACCGATCCGATGCAAAGAAACCCGCGCAATCGGGCAACGCCGGCCGCTCGTCGGGCCGGCGTCGTTCCGGTGGCGGTGCTGCCCGTTCTGCCGGCGGGCACTCCGCCGCGCAGTTCAGCTCCGGTCGCCGCTGAGGCGGTCGCGGCACGTAGCAGTATGCCCAGCGCGCGCCAGACCGCGCGCTGGGCATGCTCGAAACGGCGGCGTGGCAGCCGTCAGTCTGCCCACACCCCGCGCGCGACGAGCACTTCCTTGAGTAGGTCGGCGCGATCAGTCATCAGCCCGTCGACGCCGAGGTCGAGGAGGCGGTGCATCTGCGCAGGTTCGTCGATGGTCCACACGTGCACCTGGGCGCCGGCAGCGTGCGCCTGCGCGACGGTATGACGCGTCACGACTCGTATCGGCCCGGCCCCCGGCGGCACTTGGAGGCAATCGGCGTCGCGCAGGGCGCCCCGGCCCCACGGGGTCCGGCCTGCAGCCGGCAGTCGGGAGCCGAGGACGAAGCGCGCAATGACGGACTGGCCGCCCGACGTGGCGACCGGCCGGGAGAGTCGCTGCAGCACGGCACACCGCCGGACGTCGGAGAACGACGCGATGCAGACTCGCTCGTGCGCCCGGTGCCGCTCAATCACGTCGACGAGCGGCTCGACCGCCGACGCAGCCTTGCAGTCGATGTTCACCCGGAGCTGCGGCCATGATTCGAAGACCGCGTCAAGCGTCGGAATCTCCTGCGTGCCAGCGATTTTCGCGCGGCGCACCACGCTCCAGGGCAGCTCGGCGACGACACCCTGGCCGTCAGTCACCCGGTCGAGCCGATGGTCGTGAAACGCGATCAGCTGTCCGTCAGCGGTGGCGTGCACGTCGGTCTCGACATACCGGAAACCGAGGCCGACCGCAGCTGCGAACGCCGGCAGTGAGTTCTCTGGCGCCCGGGAGCCGTCGGTGAAGCCACGGTGCGCCATGGCGATGACGCCCGGGTGGTCGAAGAACGCGGTGCGCGTCAACTGCTCAGATGTCGCGGAAGGTCTGGATGTCGGCGCCCAGCTTGTTGAGCCGGGTGTCCAGCTCTTCGTAGCCGCGGTCGATCACGTAGATGTTGCGCAGCACCGAAACACCGGGAGCGGCCAGCATCCCGAGGAGGATGACGACCGCCGGACGCAGTGCCGGGGGCGACATGACTTCCGCCGCACGCCACTTGGTCGGGCCCTGGATCATCACGCGGTGCGGGTCCATCAGCTGCACTCGCGCACCGAGCGCATTGAGCTCGGTGAGGTAGATCGCGCGGTTCTCGTAGACCCAGTCGTGCAAGGTCGTGGTGCCCTGGGCATAGGCGGCGATCACCGCAAAGAACGGCAGGTTGTCGATGTTCAGCCCGGGGAACGGCATCGGGTGGATCTTGTCCTTCGGCGCCTTCAGCGGCCCGGGCTTGGTCGTGATGTCGATCAGCCGGGTCTTGCCGTTGGCCGACACGTATTCGTCGCCTTCGATGTCGTACTTCATGCCCATGCCCTCGAGCAGGGTCAGCTCGATCTCCATGAACTCGATAGGCACCCGGCGGATGGTGATCTCGGACTCGGTGACCACCGCCGCCGCGACGAGGGTCATCGCCTCGATCGGGTCCTCCGACGGGTGATATTCGACGTCCTTGTTGATCTCCTGCACGCCGTGCACCCGCAACGTGGTGGTGCCGACACCGTCGATCCGCACGCCGAATTTCTCCAGCATGAAGCAGAGGTCCTGGACCATGTAGTTGGGGCTGGCGTTGTGTATGACGGTCTCACCGTCGTACAAAGCCGCTGCGAACAAAGCATTTTCGGTGACGGTGTCGCCGCGCTCGGTCAGGATGATCGGCTTGGACGGGCGCACCGAGGAGTCGACCTTGGCGTGGTAGTAGCCGTGTGACGCCACCACGTCGAGCCCGAAGGCGCGCAACGCGAACAGGTGCGGCTCGACCGTGCGGGACCCGAGGTCGCAGCCACCGGCGTTGGGCAGCTGGAACTCGCCGAACTGGTGCAGCAACGGACCCAGGAACATCAGGATGGTCCGCGTGCGCCGGGCCGCGGTCTCGTCCATCGCGTCGAGGTCCAGCACGGCCGGCGGGGTGATCTCCAGGTCGCTGCTGTCGGGCAGCCAGCGGGTCTTCACGCCGATCGAGGCGAGCACCTCGGTGATGCGGTTGACCTCTTCGATGCGCGCCAGGTTGCGCAGTGTCGTCTTGCCCTTGTTGAGCAGCGCTGCGCACAGACAGGCGACCGCGGCGTTCTTGGACGTACGCACGTCGATCTCGCCGGACAGCTTGCGACCGCCCTTGATGCGCAGGTTGAGGGGCGTGGAGGAAGCGACCGCCACGACTTCGGTGTCGAGCGCCTCGCTGATGCGGGCGAGGGTCTCCAGACTGAGGTTCTGCTTCCCCTGCTCGATGCGAGCGACGGCGCTCTGCGACGTCTGCAACGCCTCGGCGAGTTCACTCTGGGTGAGCTTCTTGTGCCGTCGCGCGTCACGGATGAGCGTGCCGACACGGGAGAGGTAGTCATCGGTCATTCGTCAAGTGTAGCTCACATATGAGATGGAAACGGGCCCTGCGACACGCGATTGTTGTCACAGGACCCGTTTCGGACCCGGAGTTTCCTACCTCGTGGTATGTCAGCCCGGCTGCGCGACGGAAGCCACGCCCGGTGCGAGGAATCGCGTGCCGGTGACCCGCTCACTGATGCCGGTCCGGTCCAGCAAGGGGGTGACCCCGCCGTTCCAGAACGGGAAGCCCGCACCGGTGATCATTGCCAGGTCGATGTCCTCCGGGGCCTGCACGACACCCTCGTCCAGCATCCGGCGGACCTCGTCGGCAAGTGATTCCAGAGCGCGCTCGCGCACCTGCTCCGCGGTGAGCGCCACCGGCGATTGGGGCGCTTGGAAGAGTTCCAGCGCCTTCGGGTCGATCGCGCCGTCGTTTCCGTAGAAGCTCGGGACCTTCGCCTCGACGATCCGGGCCAGGTTGGGCGACACGTAGAACCGGTCGGGGAAGGCCGCGGCGAGCGTCTCGCTGTTGTGCAGCGCGATCGCCGGGCCGACCAGGCTGATCAGCATGAACGGCGGCATCGGGGTGAGCCCGGCGAACGCCTGCTCGACGACCTCGATCGGCGTGCCCTCGTCGACCATCCGGCCGGCGTCGCCCATGAACCGGCCGAGCAGCCGGTTGACCACGAACGACGGACTGTTCTTGACCAGGATGCTCGTCTTGCCCAGCCCGCGGGATGTGGCGAAAGCCGTTGCCAGCGTTGCGTCGTCGGTCGCGTCTCCGCGAATGATCTCCAGCAGCGGCATGATCGCGACCGGGTTGAAGAAGTGGAACCCGACGACCCGCTCCGGGTGCGCCAGCCCCGCTGCCATCTCGGTGATGTCGAGCGACGACGTGTTCGTGGCCAGCACGCATTCCGGTGTGACGACCGCTTCGACCTCGGCGAAGACCTGTTGCTTGACCGACATCTCCTCGAAGACTGCCTCGATCACGAAGTCGGCGTCGGCGAAGCCATCCTTGCTCGTCGAACCGGTGACCAGCGCCTTCAGCCGGTTCGCCCCGTCCGGCGACAGCCGGCCCTTGGCGAGGAGCTTGTCGATCTCGTCGTGGGTGTAGGCGACGCCCTTGTCGACCCGTGCCTGGTCGAGGTCGGTGAGGATCACCGGAACCTTGAGCCTGCGCGCGAAGAGCAGTGCCATCTGGCTGGCCATCAGGCCCGCGCCCACGACACCGACCTTGGTGACCTTGCGGGCGAGCGACTTGTCAGGCGCACCCGCGGGACGCTTGGCGCGCTTCTGCACCAGGTTGAACGCGTAGAGACCCGAACGCAATTCGTCGCTCATGATGAGGCCGGCGAGCGCCTGGTTCTCGGCCTCGAAGGCCTCCTCGCGCGTGGCGGTGCGTGCGCCGCGCATCAGCTCGATTGCCTTGTATGGCGCGGGCGCGGCCCCGCCGGTTCGCGCGTCCGCCTCGGCCCGGGCTTTGTCGAGCGGGCCGTCCCAGCCCGATTCGGAGGTGTCGACCGGAGCCCGATCCACGACCTCTTCGCCCTGGATGACCTTCGCAGCGAAGGCGAGCGAGTCCTCCAAGAAGGTCACCGGCTCCAGCAGCCGATCGGCCAGCCCGAGCTCGAAAGCGTTGGGGCCCTTGATCATCCGGTTCTGCGACAGCGGGTTCGTGACGATCAGCTGCGCGGCCTTCTCGGTGCCGATCAGGTGCGGCACCAGGTAGGTGCCGCCCCAGCCGGGGACGAGGCCGAGGAAGCACTCGGGCAGCGCGTAGGCCGGCACGTCCGAGGAGATGGTGCGGTAGTCGGCATACAGCGCGATCTCGACACCGCCGCCCATCGACGCGCCGTTGACGAACCCGAAGGTCGGCACCGGCAGCGCCGAGATCTTGCTGAACGTGTCGTGACCGGCGCGCGCGATCTGCAGCGCCTGCTCCCGGTCGGTGATCGCCGGGATGCCGGTGATGTCCGCCCCAACCGCGAAGATGAACGGCTTGCCGGTGATGCCGACGCCGACGATCTCATGGTTGGTGGCACGTGTCCGCAGTTCGTCGAGCACGCCGCCCAGTTCGCCGAGGCCGTCCGGGCCGAACGAGTTGGGCTTGGTGTGGTCGAAACCGTTGTCGAGCGTTATCAGCGCGAAAGTGCCTGCGCCATAAGGCAACTCGACGTCCTGCGCGTGTGCGTGCGTGACGACCTCGTCGACCTGGGGGAGAGATTTGGTCATCAGGCGGCTCCTTCGCTGACGCTGCTGACGTAGTCCGGATGGTGCGGGTTCTCCCAGATGACGGCGCCGCCCATGCCGATGCCGATGCACATCGCGGTGAGTCCGTAACGAACTTCGGGGTGCTCGGCGAACTCGCGGGACAGCTGCGTCATCAGGCGCACCCCGGACGAGGCGAGCGGGTGGCCGGTGGCGATCGCACCGCCATACGGGTTGACGCGCGGGTCGTCGTCGGCGATGCCGAAATGATCGAGGAAGGCCAGCACCTGCACGGCGAAGGCCTCGTTGAGCTCGAACAGCCCGATGTCGCTGATGTCAAGTCCGGCGTGGTCCAGCGCCTTCTCCGTGGCGGGGACGGGGCCGATGCCCATGACCTCCGGCTCGACGCCGACGAAGGCGTAGGTGACCAGGCGCATGCCGACCGGCAAACCGAGATCAGTCGCGGCGCGCTCGGAGGCCAGCAGGCAGGCGGTGGCACCGTCGTTGAGGCCGGCCGCGTTGCCGGCCGTCACGCGGCCGTGTGGGCGGAACGGCGTCTTCAGCTGAGCGAGGTCTTCGACGGTCGTGCCGGGTCGTGGTGGTTCGTCGGCGGTCGCGAGGCCCCATCCCTTCTCGGCATGGCGGGTCGCCACCGGCACCAGGTCGGGCTGGATCTTGCCATCGGCGTATGCCGCGGCCAGCTTGTCCTGGCTGCCGACCGCGAAGGCGTCGCAGCGTTCCTTGGTGAGCTGCGGGAAGCGGTCGTGCAGGTTCTCAGCCGTCTCGCCCATGACGAGTGCGGAGGGATCGACCAGCTTCTCGGCGATGATGCGCGGGTTGGGGTCGACGCCCTCGCCCATCGGGTGCCGTCCCATGTGCTCCACGCCACCGGCGATGGCGATGTCGTAGGCGCCGAAGGCGATGCCGGACGCGGTATTGGTGACGGCTGTCATCGCACCCGCGCACATGCGGTCGATCGAGTAGCCGGGCGTCGACTTGGGCAGACCGGCGAGCAGCGCGGCGACGCGGCCGAGGGTGAGCCCCTGGTCGCCGATCTGCGTGGTGGCGGCGATGGCGACCTCTTCGACCTTGGCCGGGTCGAGGCCGGGCTGGCGGCGAAGGAGTTCGCGAATGCATTTGATGACCAGGTCGTCGGCGCGGGTCTGGGCGTAGATGCCCTTGTCACCGGCCTTGCCGAACGGCGTGCGGACACCGTCGACGAAGACGACCTCAGAGAGCGTGCGGGGCACGGTGCCTCCCGAGGATGAGACGAGTTGATGAGTCGACTCTAACCCGCGTTGTTACTCGTCGGTAACAGGGGCTACCGCTGCGGCTTCCAGCAGGAGCGGCGTGACGATGTCGATCTGCCACGGCCGCGCTCCGAGGGAGGCAAGCTGGTGGCGAATCGTCTTGTCGTTAAACGGTTCTGGGGGAGTCCACAGAACGCGTCGCAGAGTGTCGGGTGTCAGCAGGTTTTCCAGAGGGACCTGGTGCTGCTCCGCAAACACGGTCAGTCCGTCGCGGACGAAGCCCAGTCGCGCGGCGGCCTTCGGGTTGCGGTCGGACCACGCACGCTGCGGTGGTGGTGCGTCGCTGGGCACGGTCGCCGGTGGCAGCTGCTCCTGGCGCATCGACCCGACGCGCGCGATCGCGTCGAGCCAGCGGTCGGCATACCGGGTGAGCCCGCGTTCGGCGATGCGGGCGCGGCTGCGGGCGGTGCCGCGCAGGGGGTCGGCGGCGTGGCGCAGGGCCGCGACGTCGCGCGGCGCGCGATTGGCCAGCTCCACGATGGTCGCGTCCGGCAGAATCCGGCCCGGCGCGGTATCGGTCTCCTGCGCGATGGCGTCGCGGGTCAGCCACAGCTCGCGGACCATGGCGATGGCCCGCTTGTCCTTGATGCGGTGCATGCCGGACGTGCGACGCCAGGGGTCGGTGCGCTGGGGCGGGCCGGCGAAGCTGGTGAGCGCGGCGAAGTCCTGCAGTGCCCAGTCGAGCTTGCCCTGTTCCTGCAGGTCGGCGCGCAGCCGGTCGCGCACGTCGACCAGCACCTCCACGTCGAGGGCGGCATAGGTCAGCCACGGCTCGGGGAGCGGGCGGGTGGACCAGTCGACGGCGGAATGCTCCTTGGCCAGCGTGATCCCGAGGTAATGCTCGACCACGGCTGCCAGGCCGACGCGCGGCAGTCCTGCCAGGCGGGAGCCCAGCTCGGTGTCGAACAAGGTGTGCGGGTGCAGCCCGACCTCGGCCAGGCACGGGAGGTCCTGTGTCGCGGCGTGCAGCACCCACTCGGCATCGCCGATCGCGTCCTGGAGCGGCGTGAGGTCGGGCAGCGCGATCGGGTCGATCAGAAAGGTGCCGGCGCCTTCGCGTCGCAGCTGGACGAGGTAGGCGCGCCCGCCGTAGCGGTAGCCCGCGGCGCGTTCGGCGTCGAGTGCCACCGGCCCGTCGGCTGCGGCGATCGCGTCCGCGGCGCGCTGCAGGGTGCGTTCGTCCGTGACGACGTCCGGTATGCCGGCGGCCGGCGCCGTCAGGACGGGGTAGTCGGGCTGGCTGTCGTCGGCCGTCATCGGCGCTGGCCGGGCAGTGCGACGACTCCGTCCGGCAGCGGCGGCAGACCGGCGACGGTCGACAGCAGGTCGGTCCAGGCGGCCAGGTGCGTGCCGAGATCGGGATCGGTGGGCGTCCAGGAGGCGCGGATCTCGATCTCGACGGTGCCGCCGTCCTCGGCCAGAGATCCGAAGCCCTCGGACAGGACCCGGGTGACGGTGCCGGCCTCGGCCCGGAAGTGTGCACCGCCGTCCCGCAGGGAGTCCATCAGCCAGCTCCAGCCCACCTGCCCGAGCAACGGGTCGGCGCCGGTCTCGGCCTCCAGCTCGGCCCGGGCGAACGTCACCACGCGCCACGAACCTTCCCACGGCTCAGGGAAATCCGGGTCGTGCAGCACGACGAACCGGCCGGTCGCCAGCTCTGCCTCGTCATCGTCGACAGTGCTGCACACGTCGGCTGTCATCGCCAGCGAATAGGGTGCGATGCGGCCCGGCGCGGGCACTTCGGTCAGTCGGACCTCCGGACGGAGCCGGACGGTCTGCAACGTGCGAACTGCCTGCTGGAAGTCCGGTGCCGCCGCGCCACCAAGGTCATGAGTGCCCACATACAGCACCCTAAGTCGTACAAGCCTTCGATCGCTGGATCTGCGCGCGGCGGGTCGCCATCACCGGCCACGCCGACCGGCTCCCGGCGCGTGCGACGATGTCCCGATGACGCGAGTAGGCCGCAGCTGATGGGTGCGTTGCTGGCCATCGTGTCGAGCGTCTCATGGGGTTCGTCGGATTTTGTCGGAGGCCTGCTCAGCAAGCGAATCGCTCCGCTGCGGGTGGTCGTCTGCTCGCAGGGCTCGGCATTCCTGGTCATGTGCGTGTTGTTCGGAGTGCGGCTCGCGACCGTGGGGGCACCGTCCGGGCACGCGTGGCTCTGGGGCATCGCCGCGGGGCTGGCGAACGCGCTCGGCCTCGCCTGTCTCTACGCGGGGCTGTCCGTCGGCACCATGGGAGTCGTCTCTCCGATCGCGTCGCTCGGTGTCGTCGTGCCGGTCGTGATGGGGTTGCTGACCGGCGATTCGTTCGGCCTTCTCGTCGGTCTCGGCCTTCTGCTGGCCATGTCGGGTGCCGTGCTGGCCGCCGGCCCGGAATTCTCCGGTCGGATCTCGCGGTTGCCGGTGGTGCTCGCGGCCTGTGCCGCGCTCGGGCTCGGGTCGTCGCTCTACTTCGTGCACCTCGCGGCCGGCCAGAGCGTCGTCCCGACGCTGTGGCTGATGCGGCTGGTGAGCGTGGTCGAGCTGCTCGTCATCTGGCGGCTGCTGCCGCGCGCCGCCGCCGGCGCGTCTCCCGCGTCCCGCGACCTGCCCGCGATTTTCCTGCTCGGTTGCGGTGACCTGACGGCGACGGCGCTCTTCGGGCTGGCTTCGCAGCGCACGCAGGTGAGTCTGGCGAGCGTGCTGGCGTCGCTCTACCCGGTGGCGACTCTCCTGCTGGCACGGTTCGTGCTGCACGAGCGGATGCGGGCAGTGCAGACTGCCGGCGTCGGTATGGCGCTCCTCGGCGTCGTCCTCGTCGTCAGCTGACCCGGACGGTGCAACCGGGCTGACAACTGGGAGGATTCGTCGTGTGACCCACCCTGATCCACGCGACAGCGACCTGGTGCGCGCCGCCCGCGGCCTGCCGACCTCACGTACTCCGGTCTGGTTCATGCGGCAGGCGGGCCGGTCCCTGCCCGAATACCGCGAGGTGCGTGCCGACGTGCCGATGCTGCAGGCGTGCCGCACTCCCGAGCTCGTCTGCGAGATCACCATGCAGCCGGTGCGCCGGCACGGCGTCGACGCGGCGATCTTCTTCAGCGACATCGTGGTGCCGCTGGCTGCTGCGGGTGTCGGTGTGGAGATCAAGGCCGGTGTCGGTCCCGTGGTCGCGCACCCCGTCCGCACGGCCGCCGACGTCGCAGCCCTGCCGGAACTGGACGCGTCGCAGCTGGACGACGTCGCGCAGTCCGTGCGGTTGCTGAACGTGGAGTTGGGCGGCACGCCGCTGATCGGCTTCGCCGGCGCACCGTTCACCCTCGCCAGCTACCTGGTCGAGGGTGGTCCGTCGAAGAACCTCGAGCACACCAAGGCACTGATGTATGGCGCGCCCGGGGTATGGGATGCGTTGTGCGCCAAGCTCGCTCGCATATCCGGCACCTTCCTGCGAGTGCAGGCAGAGGCGGGCGCCAGCGCCATACAGCTCTTCGACTCGTGGGTGGGCGCGCTGCCGCTGACCGATTACCGGCGGTTCGTGCAGCCGCACTCGGCGGTCGCGCTCGCGGCGGTGGCCGATCTGGACGTCCCACGCATCCATTTCGGTGTCGGCACCGGCGAGCTACTCGCTGCCATGGGAGAAGCCGGTGCGGACGTCGTGGGCGTCGACTACCGGGTGTCTCTCGACGAGGCAGCGCGGCGGGTCGGGTCGTCATACAGCCTGCAGGGCAACCTGGACCCGGCGCTGCTCTTCGCGCCCTGGGAACCGCTCGAGGCGAAAGTGCGCGAGATCCTGGCGGCCGGGAAGGCAGCCCGCGGGCACATCTTCAACCTCGGGCACGGGGTGCTGCCGAGCACGGATCCGGACGTGCTGACGCGGGTCGTGGAGCTGGTGCATTCGGCGTCGTCGTGACCGGCCGGTCGAGCGGCACGACGAGGAAGCGCAGGAAGAATTGCACGAGCGGCCCGATCGCCACGGCATAGAGCACCGTCCCGATGCCGACGACGCCGCCGAGCAGCCAGCCGACGACCAGCACGCTGAGCTCGAGCGTGGTGCGGACCAGCCGCAGGCTGATGCCGGTGCGGCGGTGGAGGCCGGTCATCAGCCCGTCGCGCGGCCCCGGGCCGAGCTGGCTGCCGATGTAGAGTGCACCGCCGATCCCGTTGATCACCAACGCGATCGGCAGCATCGCGATGCGCAGGCCGAGGGCGAGTCCGGTCGGGATCACCGCCAGGAAGACATCGGTGGCGATGCCGATCCAGATCGCGTTGGCGATGGTGCCGAGACCTGGCCACTGACGCAACGGGATCCACAGCAGCAGCACCGGGACGCTGACCAGGATCACCGTGGTGCCGAAGTCGAGACCGAGGTGGCGTGCGACGCCGTAGTGCAGCACGTCCCACGGGTCGAGGCCGAGTCCGGCCCGCACGAAGAGCGCCATTGCGAGCCCGTAGAGGCTCAGGCCGGCGAAGAGCCGGACCAGGCGGCTGGGCAGCTTCCCGGCGCGGACCTGGTCGCGAGGGGAGAGGGATGCGAGGAGCGGTGTCGCCATACGATCAGCATCGACGTTCAGTGGCCTTGCCGAAAAGAGCCAATCGGCGACGAGTGGTCTGGTCGAGCGGCTCATGGCGCCAGGTGGACTTGTTCGAAGCAGCCATTGCGCGCAGAGTGGTGGCATGGACCGACGCATCTCCGCACGCCGCCTCGGCGAACTGCTCGATGACCGGGGAGCCGGGCGCCCGGCATACCAGTGGCTGGCCGACGGCGTGCGGCAACTCGTCGCCGACGGCCGCCTGCTGCACGACACGCGGCTGCCCAGCGAACGCGAGCTCGTCGGCGAACTGGGTGTCAGCCGGACGACGGTGACCCGGGCGTATGGCGTCCTCCGCGACCGCGGATTCGCTTCTGCCAGACAGGGTTCCGGCACTGTGGTGCAGGTGCCAGGCGGTCCGGTCGCGGGCGGCGGAGAGCCGCTCCCGACCGGGCCGGTCCAGCCGATCGACGTCGACGCGATCGACCTGACCTGCTCCGCGCCGCCGGCGGCGCCCGGGCTCGCCAGCGCGTATGCGCGCGCCGTCGAGCGGATGCCGTCCTTCGTCGCGGGTGCCGGCTACTTTCCGCTCGGGATCAGCGAGTTGCGCGAGGCGATCGCCGACCGCTTCGTGGCGCGTGGAGTGCCGACCGATCCCGACCAGGTGATCGTCACGACCGGGGCGCTCGCGGCGCTTGCCGCGGTGTTCCGTGCGGTGCTGCGCCGTGGCGACCCGGTGGTGGTCGAGAGCCCGACCTACCCGAACGCGCTCAGCACGCTCCAGCACGCCGGTGCGCGCGTTGTCGGTGCGCCGCTCATACCTGCTGATCGCGACGAAGTGACCGCGGTGCACCGGCGGGTCGGTGCTCGAATGATGCTGGCGATGCCGGACTTTCACAATCCGACCGGTTTGGTCTGGTCGGAGTCGGACCGTGACCGCGTTGCCCGCGTATGGCGCGAGGCCGGTGCCATCGGACTGGTCGACGAGACGATGAGCGAAACCTGGCTGGACGCGGAGCCGGACGTCCGGCCGATGGCTGCCCATGCGCCCGACTGCGTGACCGTGGGGAGTGCCTCCAAGACCCTCTGGGGCGGTCTGCGGATCGGCTGGATCCGCGCGCCGCACGCGCTGATCGGTGCGATCGCACGGGCGCGCACCAGTCTCGATCTGGGCGCGCCGGTGCTCGAACAGCTCGTCGTGGCAGACCAATTGGAGCGTGGCGGTGGTCTGTCTGCCGAGTCCCGCCGTCGCCTCATCGCAGCGCGTGCCGCGTTGCTTCGGCTCGGCGAGCGGTGTCCCGGCTGGGAGGTCGACACACCATCCGGCGGACTGAATCTGTGGTGGCGGTTGCCGCAGCCGCGATCGACCGCGCTCGTTGCGGTGGCGGAGCGGCACGGCGTGCTGCTCGCCCCGGGGTCGCTCTTCGCGGTCGACGGGGCGGGACTCGAGGCGCGGGTGCGCACGCCATACGCTGTGGACGAGCTTGTCGCTGCCGAGGCGGTCGATCGCATCGCGGCCGCGTGGGCGCAGGTGTCCTCGGCGCAGTGATCGTCTGCAGGACGTCAGCTGAGCTTCAATTCTGTGTAAACATTTGTCATTAAAACTTTCGGCGCGTGGGTGATTTCCGCAAATCTGTCAGGAGGACGACGAAAGGAACCCCCATGAAGTCAGCTCAGATCGACCGGCGAACCCTGTTGAAGGGTGGCCTTGCTGGAGCGGGCGCCCTTGCGCTCGGCGGCCTTGCCGCACCGGCCGCACACGCCGCGGACTGGAAGGTGCTGCCGTTCACCTATCAGGCGCAGCAAACGGGCTACTGGTGCGGGCCGACCGCGACGGCAATTGCCTTGTCCTGCCGTGGGATCACCGTCAGTCAGCAGGAGATGGCGAACGAACTCGGCACGACAGTTGACGGCACCAACTGGATCGGCCAGGTCACCTCCGTGCTCGACAACTACGTCGGCTGGTATCAGACCAAGGAGATGCCGAACGACCCTCCCACCCAGGCCCAGAAGGACCTGCTGTGGCAGGACATCACCTTCAACGTCGATCACGGCTACGCACTGGTGGCAAACATCGTTGCGCCGCCGGGGAATCAACCGCCTGGCTACCCGTCCGACCAGACGATCTACCACTACTTCACCGTCGTCGGCTACAACCCCGACCTGATGCAGGCCTACATCGCCGACCCCGCGGACTTCAGCGGCAACCAGACCTATTGGCTGTCCTTCGACCAGCTGGCGTCGCTCATTCCGCCGAAGGGGTATTCCGCCTGATTGTCGGACCCTCGACCTACCGTAAGAGGACCGTCGCCGCACTGCTGCGGTGGCGGTCTCTCTCATCAGGAGGAGCGTCATGGCGCGGGAGTTCCAAGTTACGTTCGATGCCGCAGACCCGGAAGCGTTGTCGGTGTTCTGGCGAGACGCGTTGGGCTATGTCCATCCGGCCCCTCCGGGCGTTGACCTGCCGCCCTGCGGCGATCCCCTGGCAGCCTGGGACGAGTTCCTCGACCGGCTGGGTGTGCCCGAGGCTGAACGCAATTCGTCATCCGCGGTGGAAGACCCCGATGGCCGCGGGCCGCGCATCTACTTCCAGCGGGTGCCGGAAGCCAAGAGCGGGAAGAACCGGGTGCACCTGGACCTGCGTGCGGCGCCCGGCGTGCAGGGTGAGGAGCGGATGATGGCACTCGAGGCCGAGTGCGCGCGCCTGGTCGGGCTGGGTGCGAGCCGGTTGCGCCGATCGGAGCCTGCACCACCGATGTCACACGGATTCATCGTGATGGCCGATCCGGAGGGCAATGAGTTCTGCCTGGACTGAGACTGTCAGGCTTGGGGACATGGCACGCATCGTCATCGTGGGGGCAGGCATCAGCGGGCTGGCGGCTGCGCTGGAGGCGTCGGCGTCGCAGCACGAGGTAGTCCTCCTGGAGGGTTCGCCTCAGGTCGGCGGGAAGCTGCGACTGGCGACCATCGCCGGGCAGCAGGTCGATGTCGGCGCGGAGTCGATGCTCGCGAGACGGCCCGAAGCACTGGACCTGCTCGCCGACCTCGACGTCCAGCCGGTGCACCCGGCCGCAGTTTCCGCGTCCTTGTGGACCGGGGGTGCGCTGCAGCCGATGCCGCGCGGCACCGTGATGGGAGTGCCCGCGGACCCGGCTGCCTTGCGGCAGGTGCTGACCGAAGCCGAGGTCGAACGAGCTCACGACGAGCGGAAAGTCGTTGTCGCTGAAGACGTCTCGATCGGTGACCTGGTGGAGGAAGCAGTCGGTCCGGCCGTCGTGGACCGCCTGGTCGAGCCGCTGCTCGGGGGTGTGTATGCCGGCCACGCGCGCCGTCTGTCGGCGGCCGTGACGGTGCCCGCTCTCTTCGCGGCAGCGCAGCGTGGCGAGTTGCTGACCGAGGCAGTCCGGCGCAGCACCGTGCGCACGGCACCCACGGAGGCGCCCGCAGAGCCGGTGTTTGCGGGCTTGCGCGGCGGCGTCGGCTCGTTGCCAGGGCACGTGGTTCGGCTACTGGTGGACCGGGGAGTGACAGTGCGCACCGGTGCGACGGTCCGGGAGTTGAGCCGCGCGTCCGCAGGCTGGACGGTCACGATCGGCGAGACGCGGTCGCCAGAGGTGATCGGCGCGGACGCGGTGGTGCTGGCCACGCCCGCGCGGGCGACCGCCCGCTTGCTCGCGTCGCTCGCTCCCGTCGCCGCCGCTGGACTCGGGGACATCGATTACGCGTCGATGGCGATTGTTACCTATGCCTTCAAGCGCTCCGAATCCTCAGTGTTTGCAGGTAGTTCCGGCTTCCTCGTTCCACCGGCCGATGGCCGCGGCATCAAGGCGTCGACCTTCAGCAGCACGAAATGGCCGTGGCTGGCCGAAGCCGCGCCCGCGCTCACCTTCGTCCGGGTGTCGATCGGCCGGCAGGGGGAGGAGGCGGATCTGCAGCGTAGCGATGCCGAACTGGCCGCGACCGGCATGCGTGAGTTGCGTGCCGCACTCGGCGCGGTAGTGCCGCGTCCGGTCGCCGCGCAGGTGCAGCGGTGGGGCGGCGCGCTCCCGCAGTATGCCGTCGGGCATCTCGACCGGATTGCCGTGGTGCGCGCAGCGGTGGCGGAGCTTCCCGGTGTCGAGGTCGCGGGGGCGGCATATGACGGGGTCGGCATCCCGGCCTGCATCGGCAGCGGCCGCGCGGCGGCTGAGCGCGTGCTCACCCGGCTCGCGGCAGGTTGATGTGTGCGGGAGAGAATAGGACCATGACTGACGACCAGCGACTGCGTCCCGGTGCCCGAGTGATCAACGAGATCAACGAAACCGTCCGCTACACGATGTATTCGGTGTTCAAGGCGACCCGCCCGATGCCGGAAGATCGCGAGGAGGCCGTCGCGGAGGTCGAGCGTTCCTTCAAGGAACTGGAGTCCCAGGACGTTGTCGTGCGTGGGACGTATGACGTCGGCGGGCTGCGCGCCGACGCGGACCTGCTCATCTGGTGGCATGCGCCGGAGATCGAGCCGCTGCAGGCGGCATACCACCGCTTCCAGACGACGGCACTCGGCCGTAGCTTCGACGCGATCTGGTCCAACGCGGCGGTGCACCGGCCGGCGGAGTTCAACAAGTCGCACGTTCCGGACTTCCTGGTAGACCCGGAGCCGAAGAACTACCTGTGCCTCTACCCGTTCGTGCGGTCCTACGACTGGTACCTCCTGCCCGACCAGGAGCGCCGCACGATGCTGAAGGACCACGGTCTCGCCGCCCGCGACTACCCGGACGTGCGTGCCAACACCGTCCCCGCGTTCGCGCTCGGCGACTACGAGTGGCTGCTCGCCTTCGAGGCGAACGAACTACACCGCATCGTCGACCTGATGCGTGACCTGCGGGCGACCGAGGCGCGCCGCCACGTGCGTGAGGAGACGCCGTTCTTCACCGGCCCGTTGACACCCATTGCCGACCTGGCCGCCCGGTTGCGCTGAGCCGCCCAGCGCGGCGCGCTCTCGTCGTACGCAACCTTCGACGGTCGAGGTGTGCGTCGCGTATGGCGCCGCTACGTCCTCCTTGATCGCGCACGTCCGACGGCGAGGACATCCAGCGCGGCAGTTGCTGCCGCGACGAGGATCGGGGTTCGCGGCGACACGGTGTAGAGCGCACCTGCCGTCGCCGAACCGGCCGCGGTGCCCAGGTTGGTCGCGGTGAGGATCCAGGTGCTCGCCTCGGTCCGACGGTCGGCCGGCACGGCGTCATCGGCTGCGACATACGCCAGCACCCACAGCGGTGCGCCGGCCGCGCCGAGGCAGGCGAGCACGGTCAACTGGGCCGCGCCCGGGTGGAGTGGTGCGGCGACCAGGCCGAGTGCACACCAGCCGAGAAGCAGCAGCATTGCGGGCCGATGCCATGCCGCGTGGGGATGCAGTCGTCCCCAGCCGAGACCGCCGAGCACGGCGCCGACCGCGATCGCGGCTTCCGCGATACCTGCGTAACCGGGCCGATGGGTCGCCTTCGCGACCGCGGCTACCCCGGTCACCAGGAGTGATCCGGCCAGGCCGAAGAGCGTCATCATGGGCACGATGTCCCAGAGCAGGCGCTGCCGCAGCGCGGCATGGCTGTGAGTCGAACCTTGGTGCGATTGCTGGCGTTTCGCGTGCGGGGATCGGGCCAGGGCGTAGCAACTGAGCGTGATGAGAGTCGCCGGTGCGATCAGGCCGTGCCAGGCGGGACCCCAGGCGAGGACGAGGCCGGACAGGACCGGGCCGATGAGCCACAGGGCTTCTTCGGTCACGGTGTCCAGCGAGAAGGCCAGCTGCAGCCGGTCGGGCGCGAGCAACCGCCATTGAGTGCGCATGCTCGGCCCCAGCGGTGGTGCAACCAGGCCGACGAGGGCGGCGAGTATGACCCAGACGCCGAGGGATCCGGTGCCGCGCGCAGCGGCAAGTGCAGCTGCGACGAGCACGACAGCAACGAGCGCGCCGAGGACCGGAAGGAGGCGCCGCTGGCTGTAGCGGTCGATGAGACGGGACTTGAGCGGCATCGCGAACGACGAGAGCCCGTACGCCGACATCGCGAGCGCTGCGACGGGAAATGAACCGGTTGATTGAACGACGGTGAACAGGAAGAGCAACGGCAGCATCGCATAGCCGCCTCGTCCCGCCGCAGACCACGCGAAAATGCGCAAGGTCCCGGGGCTGGCGAGGAGGGAGCGATAACTGCCGGCACGGGAAGTGCCGGACATGAAGGAATCTCCGCAGGTGTGCGTGGCGCCGCACGAGACGGTGCCAAAGGAGGGTGGACAACGAAAATCGCCAGGTTCGGTGACCCGGCGATCCGTCGGCCGTTTAGTGCGGAGAAGTCATGATCGCGAGGGTAGCGCGTTCGGCATACCCGAGGAGGGCGCGCCGCTCCCGAGTAGACAGAACGCGCGCTTGGCATACTCGAAAGTCGCGGCGGTGCCCAACCCCCCCCGGGCAGCCTCAGGCCTGTTTCGGTTCTAGGCTGAGCGACACCGAGTTGATGCAGTAACGCTGGTCGGTGGGAGTCGGGTAACCCTCGCCGTCGAAGACGTGGCCGAGGTGCGATCCGCACCGGGCACAACGGACTTCGGTGCGCACCATGCCCATCGAACGGTCCTGGATCAGCTCCACGTTGTCGTCCGCGGAGGGCGCGTAGAACGACGGCCAGCCGCAGTGGCTGTGAAACTTCGTGGCGCTGCGGAACAACTCGGCGCCGCACGCGCGACACGAGTAGACGCCCTCGGTCTCGGTGTCGGTGTATTCCCCGGTGAACGGGCGCTCGGTCGCGGCCTCGCGCAGCACGGCGTATTCCGCGGGGGACAGTTGCGCGCGCCACTCCTCGTCGGACTTGCTCACCTGGTATGTCGGCTGGTCGGTCACGTCGTGGTCCTTTCTGGATGCCTTCGTCATACCAACAACGCGGCGCCGCCGGACGTTCCCGTCCGACGACGCCGCGCAGTTGCAGTGTCGCTGACTCAGTGCACCTCCACCTTCACCAGCTGCGGGTCGTGATCCGAGTCCTGGTCGTAGAACTGCGAGTTCGTGTGCACGACCTGGTAGTCGTGCTTGGCTAGCAGCGCCTTGCTGACCAGGATCTGGTCGAGCACCTGGCTGTTTCCCTCGTAGTCGTAGGTGTAGCGCTCTTTCGCCGGCAAGGTGTCGATCAGGTCAGTCAGTGCGGTCTTGCCATGGCCTTTGAGGATGGCGGCGGTCTGGCTGAAATCGAAGTCGTTCAGATCGCCGAGGACCACGATGCTGGCGTTCTTGTTGGCCTTGAGCAACTGGTCGACGAAGCCACGTACGATCGACGCCTGCGCGAGCCGCTGCACCTCGGAGGCGCGCTGCGGCGGCTGGTAGCGGCCCATCAGCGGGTCGTCACCGAGCTTCGCCGCGAAGTGGTTGGCGATGACGAACAGCGGCTTGCCCCACCAGAGGAACTCACCAACAAGCGGCTTGCGCGAGCTGTCCCAGGCGGCGTCGGTCGGGTCGATCCGGCCGGGGGAGTAGTTGATCGACGCCCACGGGCCTTTGCCGGTGACGGCGACCGAGTTGATCGACGTGCCGCCGGGCTTGTTCACGAACGTCATCCCGCGGTCGTCCCGGTAGATGAACACCTGCCGGATGTTGCCGCCCGGCTGACCGCCGTCCTGATCGTTCACCGGGTTGATCCAGACGGCCTGGTATGACGGGCCGCCCGCCGCCTTGATGGCCGCGATCAGCTTGCCGGTCGTCGCGGTCGAGTCGACGACGCCGTTGTCGGTGGCGCCGTTGTTGTCCTGGATCTCTTCCAGCGCAACGATGTCCGGGGCCGCCAGGTTGGTGACGATCTGACCGGCGAGCCGGTTGAACTTGGTCTGCGGATCGCTCGGCGCGAGGTTCTCGACGTTGAACGTCGCGACCGCGGCCTGCTTCTTCTTGGCCGGCTTCGCGACGTCGCGGGTGGTGCTGCCGCGCTGCAACTGCCCGGCCTGCGTGGCCATCAGGTAGTAGTTGCCGAAGTTGTAGTCGACGACGCCGACGGTGGCTCCCCGGTAGGTGTCACCTGTGTTCGCCGAGCCGATCGAGGTCTTCGGGAGCAGCGCGCTCGACAGGATCAGCCGCATCGCGTTGGGGGTGGCGTAGTTGCGGTAGAGGACCCCGCCGTCCGGGGTCCAGGTGACTTGTCTGGTGTTGGCCGGCACGATCGGGGTCTCGCCGTACGACGGGTTGGTCGGACCCACAGCCTTGGCGTCGTTCTCCTGGATCCGCATGCCCTCCAACGATTCCCAGAAGTCGAGGGCACTCTTCGACGGGTCGAGCGTGACGCCTGCGGTCTCGACATTGCCCGGGTCACCGGCTTCCACGACCTGCGCCGGCGGCACGTGACCCTTGGAGCCGATGACGACGGGGGCGGGCAGCGCGTTGCCGGAGCTGGTCACCTGAACGTTCGGGTTGCCCAACTCGGTGGTGGTCAGGTTGCCGGTGTCGACGCCGCCGGGACGGTATTCGGTGACCTTGCCGGCCACGACGACGGCATCGCCGACCTTGACCGACCCGGCGCCGCCGAAGACGTAGAGGCCCTCACTGGTCCGCGGGTCGTCATCCGGGGTCGTCGACTGCATCCAGAAGCCGGAGCTGCCGTTGAGCGCGGTGACGACGCCCTTGACATCCTTCACCTGCTGGCCGACCAAGGGTGACTGGAAGCTGGTGCCCTGGATCTGCTCGATGGTCGCCGACATGCCTGTCGGCGGCGGGGGAGTGACGCCTCCGGACCCGCAAATGGCAAGGGGCGCAGTGGAATTCAGCGGTGCCGGATCGGCGTTGACGAAGTCCTTGGCGTTGTCGTCGGTGTCGTGGCAGCCGGTGGTGCGGCTGTCGGCGAGCTTGTTCGACGGCGCGGGCGCCGGGGAGCCCTCGACATACGACGAGGAGATCGCGCCATACCCGACGGTGTCGACCGTGCTGCTGCCATTCCCGAGCACGACGCTGCCGGCGGTGGCCGAGAGGTTGAGTGTGCCGGTTGTGTCGGGCGTGGGCAGCGCGGCGGAGCTGCCGGAGCCGGCGCCTTCCTGCACGAGGTAGTGGCCGCCGGCGGCGATCGAGCCGGTGAGCGCGGTGCTGCCGCCGCTGTTGCCGGAGGCCGCGTAGTAGGTGAGTGACCAGCCGCTGAGGTCGATGGTGCTGGAGCCGGTGTTGTAGAGCTCGATGTAGTCGTTGGCGTATGGCGCGCCGCTGTTGCCGCCGCCGCCATACACGGCCGAAATGACGACGTTTGCGGACGCAGCGTGTGCTGACGGTGCCGCGGCGAGGCTGACGGACCCGCCGACGGCGAGTGCGGAGGTGGCGATGAGCGTGACGAGACGCATACGGGTATGACGGTGTGGCATGAATACCTTCCAGATGGTGCTGACGGACGCGACGGCGCGTTTGGGGGTGCTACGGACTGTAGGCACTCCGGACGGCCCGCGGGGGTTTCGGCGGTGACGGACTGCTGAACTTTCTTGCCGGCAGGTCGTAGGTTGTCCGGTATGGCCAAGAATCCCGCCGCGCAGGTGCCCGTCGGTGACCGCGAGGTGCGCGTGTCCAGTCCCGACCGGGTGATCTACGAGGCGACCGAGCGGACGCCACAAATCAGCAAGCTGCAGGTCTGCGAATACTTCGCGACGGTCGGCGACGCACTGCTGCGCGCGGCCGGCGACCGCCCAACGGCGATGGAGCGCTGGCCGGACGGTTTCCGCGAGGGCATGCGCCTGGCGACCGGGTATGGCGACGACGGCGACGGTTTCTATCAGAAGCGCCTGCCGCGTGGGGCGCCCGATTTCGTCGAGACGGTGCAGGTGACCTTCCCCAGCGGCCGGACCGCGCACGAGCTGTGCCCGACCGAACCGGCGGCGTTCGTCTGGGCGGCGCACATGGGCACGCTGACCTTCCACCCGTGGCCGGTGCGGCGGCCGGACGCCGATCACCCGGACGAGCTGCGCATCGACCTCGACCCGCAACCGGGCACCGGCTTCGCAGACTCGCAACGCGTCGCGGACGTGGCGCGAGAATTGTTGCAGGAGATCGGTTTACGCGGCTTTCCCAAGACCAGCGGCAACCGCGGCATCCACATCTACGTCCGGATCGAGCCGCGCTGGACCTTCGAGGAATTGCGCCACGCGGCAATCGGATTCGGCCGCGAGCTGGAGCGCCGCGACGACGGCGTCACCACCAGCTGGTGGAAGGAGGAGCGCGGGGAGCGCATCTTCGTCGACTTCAACCAGAACAACCGCGACCGGACCATCGCGTCGGCGTGGTCGCTGCGCGCACGGCCGGGGGCTCCGGTCAGCACCCCGATGACCTGGGCGCAGCTGGCCGACGTGCGCGATCCGCGCGACTTCAACCTGGCCACGGTGCCGGACTTCCTCGCCGGCGGCGACGCCTGGGCGGAGCTGGACGACACGGCATACTCACTCGAGCCGTTGCTGCACCTGTGGGAGACGCTGCCGGGCGGCGAGTTGAACTTCCCGCCCGACTATCCGAAGATGCCCGGCGAGCCGCCGCGCGTGCAGCCGTCGAAGAAACGCGAGGACCACTGGGACGCCGACGGCAACCGGATCGACTGAGGATCAGCTGCCTGCTGCCAGCACCTCGTCGAGGTCGTATGCCGCAGCCCGGTCCACCTGGGCCAGCAGACACGACGCCGGCTCGCGGTCGGGCCGCCAGCGCAGGAACGTCACCCCGTGCCGGAAGCGGTAGCCCTCCAACTGGTCGAATTTCACCTCGACCACGCGTTCGGGTCGCAACCGCACGAACGACACGTCCGTGTTGCCGCTGAAGCGGGACCGGTCGGTAGCACCCTGCACCGCGTCCCCTTCGGCGTCCCGCTCCACGATCGGCGCGAGCTCGTCGACGAGCTCCACCCGGCGTTTCGCGGTGAACGACACGATGCCGCCGACGTTGCGCAGGTTGCCGGCGTCGTCATACATCCCGAGCAGCAGGGAGCCGACACCGTTGCCGCTCTTGTGGATCCGGTAGCCGAGCAGCACTGCGTCGGCGGTGCGGGTGTGCTTGATCTTCAGCATGGTGCGCTTGCCCGGCTGGTAGGTCGACTGCTTGGCCTTCGCGATGACGCCGTCCAGGCCGGCACCCTCGAAACGCGCGAACCAGTCCTGCGCGAGTCGCGGGTCGTCGGTGACCCGGGTCAGGTGAAAGGGCGCTCCCACTCCGTGCAGCGCGCCTTCGAGTGCCGCCCGCCGCCGAGCGAACGGCTCGTCGAGCAGTGAGTCGCCGTCGACCACCAGCGCGTCGAAGAAGATGACCTCGGCCGGCGTCTCCACCGACAGCTTGCGCACGCGCGAGTCAGCGGGGTGGATACGTTGCCCAAGCGCCTCGAAATCCAGGCGGGCAGAGCCGGATTGGCCCGACCGCACCACTACCTCGCCGTCGAGCGCGCACCTGTCCGGCAACTGCGCGCGGACCGCGTCGACAAGCTCGGGGAAGTAGCGCGTGAGCGGCTTGGAGCCGCGCGACGCCAGCTCGACGTCGTCGCCGTCCTTCAGCACGATGCAGCGGAAACCGTCCCACTTCGGCTCATAGAGGTAGCCGCCGTCGACGGAGTCCGGCGACGGCACGGACGCAGCCGCCTTGGCGAGCATCGGCGTGATCGGCAACGACAGCGGCAGGTCCATGCGGTCATTGTGCCCGGAGCCTGCGACGATGGGGCCGTGGGCAGCCAAGTGCTTCGCCGGTCGATCGCGCCGGCTGTGGGGGTGACCGCGGGTGCGACCGTGGCGGTCGGCGGCGGTGCGTTCGGCATCTCGTCATACTTCGCGCGGCAGCTGGTGACGCCGGTCGTGCCGGTCGACGACGCACCCCTGCTGGAGGTCGGCAGCGACCACGTCGTCTTCGAGAACACCGCCGAGTCGATCGCGCCCGGCCGGTATGGCCTGTGGCAGAACGGTTTTGAGACGCACGCGCGCCTCGGTGAGGTGCTCGGCATCGACGCGGGGCGGGTGACCCGCCGCCTGGACGGCGTCGATTTCGGGGTTCTCGAAGTCGGTCATGCCCGCTTCAACAGCTACTACTTCTGCGGTCCGCCGGCCACCTCGCTGCCTGTGTCGCTCGCGGAAGTCACGCTCGACACCCCCGTCGGCGGTATGCCAGCCTGGGTGGACCGGATGCCCGGCAGCGACCGCTGGGCGGTGCTGGTGCACGGGCGGGGCGCGCAGCGCGGGGAGACGCTGCGCGCGGTCCCGGTGCTGCACGAACTCGGGATCAGCAGCGTCATACCCTGCTACCGCAACGACATCGGGGCACCACAGGGTCCGGATCGCCGCTACCACCTGGGGCTCACCGAGTGGGCCGATGTCGAATCGGCGGTGCTGTATGCCGCCTCATGCGGGGCCAGGGAGGTGCTGCTCTTCGGCTGGTCGATGGGTGGCGCGACGGTGCTGCAGCTGCTCGACCGCTCCTGGATCGCCGACCTGGTCGACCGGGTCGTCCTCGACTCGCCGGTGGTCAGCTGGCCGCCGGTGCTCGACTTCCATGCTGGGGAGAACAAGCTGCCGCGGCTGATCTCCACCGCGGGGGGCAGGCTGCTGCGCAGCCCGCTGCGGCACGCCTTCGCAGGCCTGGACGAGCCGGTCGACATCCGGGAGACCGACTGGGTGCGTCGATCCGATGAACTCAGCCGTCCGATGCTGCTGATCCATTCTGCGGTGGACGAATTCGTCCCCTACGCGCCGTCGGCCGCGCTCGCCGCCGCACGTCCCGACCTGGTCCTGCTGGAGACCTGGGACGTCGCCCGGCACTGTCGCGGCTGGAACGTCGACCCGGACAGGTGGGAGCGGCTGGTGGGCGAGTTCTGCGCATGACGCGAGGATTCGTTCCTCGTCCTCGCGTCCTGCACCTGGCGCTGATGGTCCGTCCTTCGGCCGGAACGCAGACTGATCCTGGTCAGTCGTCCGGCTTCGCCTGCAGCACGAGGATCGACCGGCTCGGGACCTCCAGTTCGGCGCCCGGGTCGTATGACGTCCCGGTGGCGTTCTCGGCGTCCGCGGTGTCCAACGCGACCTGCCAGGAGCCGTCATACAGGCTCGCGGGGACGGTGAATTCGACGGGTTCGTGGTGACCGTTGAAGAGCAGCAGGAAGTGATCGTCGACGACTTCCTGTCCGCGGGAGTCCGGGCCGCTGATCGCGCGGCCGTTGAGGAAGACCATCAGCGTGCGCGCGTAGCCGTTGCGCCAGTCGAGTTCGTTCATCTCGGTGCCGCTGGGGGAGTACCACTCGATGTCTCCCTGGTCGCTGGCGCCGCCGTGCTGGGCGTCGCCGCTGAAGAACCGGCGCCGGCGGAAGGTGGGGTGGTCGTGGCGCAGCGCGATCACCGTGCGGGTGAAGTCGAGCAGTGACTGCTCGGTTTCGCCGGTCTGCCAGTCGATCCACGAGATGTCGTTGTCCTGGCAGTAGGCGTTGTTGTTGCCACGCTGGGTGCGGCCGAGCTCGTCGCCGTGCGCGAGCATCGGCACTCCTTGGCTCAGCAACAGGGTCGCGAGGAAGTTGCGTTGCTGCCGGGCGCGCAATGCCTCGATCTCGGCGTCGTCGGTGGGGCCTTCGGCCCCGCAGTTCCACGACCGGTTGTGGCTCTCGCCATCCTGGTTGTTCTCGCCGTTGGCGTCATTGTGCTTCTCGTTGTAGGAGACGAGGTCTCGCAGGGTGAAACCGTCGTGCGCGGTGACGAAGTTGATCGACGCGATCGGCCGGCGCCCGGAGTGCGCATAGAGGTCGCTGGATCCGGTGATGCGAGAAGCGAATTCGCCGAGGGTGGAGGGTTCACCGCGCCAGAAGTCGCGCACCGTGTCCCGGTATTTGCCGTTCCACTCGGTCCACAAGGGCGGGAAGTTGCCGACCTGGTATCCGCCGTCGCCGAGGTCCCACGGTTCGGCGATCAGCTTGACCTGGGAGATGACCGGGTCCTGGTGGATGATGTCGAAGAACGCCGAGAGTTTGTCGACCTCGTGGAACTGGCGTGCCAGGGTGGCGGCCAGGTCGAAGCGGAAGCCGTCGACGTGCATCTCCTGCACCCAGTAGCGCAGCGAGTCCATGATCAGCTGCAGCACGTGCGGACTGCGCATCAGCAGGCTGTTGCCGGTGCCGGTCGTGTCGTAGTAGTGCGACATGTCGTCGTCCACGAGCCGGTAGTAGGCGGTGTTGTCGATGCCCCGGAAGGCCAGCGTCGGGCCGAGCTCGCTGCCCTCGGCGGTGTGGTTGTAGACGACGTCCAGGATCACCTCGATGTTCGCGTCGTGCAGCGCCTTCACCATCGCCTTGAACTCGCTGACCTGCTGGCCGTCGCCGGTTGCGGCGTATTCGTTGTGCGGCGCGAGGAATCCGATGGTGTTGTAACCCCAGTAGTTGCGCAGGCCCTTCTCGGTTAGGCCGCTGTCCTGGACGAACTGGTGGACCGGCAGCAGCTCGACCGCCGTCACACCGAGCTGGGTGAGGTGATCGATGACTGCCGGGTGGGCGAGGCCCGAATACGTCCCGCGGATCTCCTCCGGCACATCCGGGTGCGTCATCGTCAGGCCCTTGACGTGGGTCTCGTAGATGACGCTCTCGTGGTATTCGTGCCGCGGCGGGCGGTCGTGGCCCCAGTCGAAGAACGGGTTGACGACGACCGACAGCATCGTGTGGTGCAGGGAGTCGTCCTCGTTGAACGCGTCGGGGTCGTCGAAGCGGTAGCTGAACAGCGCCTCGTCGCCGTCGACCTGGCCGTCGATCGCCTTGGCGTAGGGGTCGAGCAGCAGTTTGGCGGGGTTGCACCGCTCGCCCTGAGACGGGTCGTGCGGCCCGTAGACGCGGTAGCCGTACCGCTGTCCAGGCTGTATGCCTGGGGCATAGCCGTGCCAGACATGTCCGTCGACCTCGGTCAACGCGACGCGCGTCTCCTCCAGCGACTCGCTGATGAAGCAGAGCTCGACACCGTCGGCGATTTCAGAGAACAGCGCGAAGTTGACGCCGGCACCGTCATACGTGGCACCAAGGGGGTAGGGCTTTCCCGGCCAGATTTCCATACACGGCATTGTGCTGCACGGGTTTTCGCCGTGCCGCGGCTACCTTGGTCCAAGTGACTTGTGACACCGCGCGAGGACGGATGCACCGATGGGCGTGAAGGACACGCTGCGGCGCGAGTTGTCCCGTGTGCCAGGGCTGCTGGCGCTTGCGAGGCTGGTGGCGGGGACGTTCCGCGTGTGCATGAAGTACCGCGTGACCGGGCTGGCCGCCGAGGCGGGCTTCTTCGCCCTGCTGTCCCTGCCGCCGCTGATCTTCGGTCTGCTCGGTGCCGTCGGCTATCTCGGGCACTGGCTCGGGCCGAACATCGTCGCGCAGGTCACCGCGAACATCGAGCGCTACGCGTCGGGGTTCCTCACCGAGCAGAGCCTGCGAGACGTGATCATGCCGACGATCAAGTCCGCGCTCAGTGCCGGACGGCCCGACGTCATCTCGGTCGGCTTCCTGCTCTCGCTGTGGTCCGGCTCGCGGGCGCTGAACGTGATGCTTGACACCGTCTCGATCATCTACGGACACGGTGGGCACCGGGGTGTGGTCAAGGCGCGGCTGCTGTCACTGTCGCTGTATTTCGGTGGGCTGGTCTTCGGCGCGGCCGTCATCCCGCTCATCGTCATCGGACCGGACCTGCTCGGCAGCTGGCTGCCGCCGGGACTGCGTTTCCTGATGGTGCTCTACTGGCCGCTGGTCGGCGGATTGACGATCCTGACGCTGGCGACGTTCTTCCACATCGCCACCCCGGGACGGCTGCCGTGGCTGCGGCATCTGCCCGGAGCCACGCTGACCTTGGTGACCTGGGTGGTCGCGTCGATGGTGTTGCGGTGGTTCCTGGGCCGGTCGATCGGCGATCACAGCGCCAGCATCTACGGGCCGCTGGCGGCCACGATCGTGGTGCTGACCTGGCTGTACTTCCTGGGCATCGCAGTGCTCATCGGGGCCGCGCTCAACGCGGCCTCGGTGCGGTTGTGGAGTGCGCCGGAGCGCACGCCGGTACGGGAGCGAGCGATCGAGTGGATCGGCGACGGTATGACGCGGCTGCGCGAGCAGAACGCGGCGGCCGAGCCCGCCCGGTCTGCGATGACTGCGGCACGGCCGAAGCCCGCGGTCATGAAGCGACCGGTTCGCGTCATACCGGAACCGATCGGGGACGACGCCACACCGGTGGAGGTCCAGTTGGATTCCCGGCGGGCGATCGGCTAATGTTTCGGCGCGTGCCGATGTGGTTTCCACGTCGTCAGCAGGCGGACATAGCTCAGTTGGTAGAGCGCAACCTTGCCAAGGTTGAGGTCGCCGGTTCGAGCCCGGTTGTCCGCTCTGGTGTGATCCAGTTTCCCGTCGCGGGAACCGGATTCGGACCGCACGGTGGAGTGGCCGAGAGGCGAGGCAACGGCCTGCAAAGCCGTCTACACGGGTTCAAATCCCGTCTCCACCTCGCAAACCATGACCGCTGAAACGTTCCGGACGGGCCGTTTTGGTTGTTGAGCCGGGTGTCGGATAGAGTTCTGAACCGTTGCCCCGGCCGCACGGTCAGGGTTTACAGGCGGACATAGCTCAGTTGGTAGAGCGCAACCTTGCCAAGGTTGAGGTCGCCGGTTCGAGCCCGGTTGTCCGCTCTGCGATAGCAGACGTATCGCTCTGGACGATTGGCGCAGCGGTAGCGCGCTTCCCTGACACGGAAGAGGTCACTGGTTCGATCCCAGTATCGTCCACGACGGAGAAAAGGCCCTTGACCTGCGGACACGCAGGATCAGGGGCTTCTTCAATTCGTGCGTGCACTACTTGTGCGCTACTTGCGCCCGGGCCTCGGTCGGCGACGAGCAACAGCTGACGGCCCGACATTCGGTGATCCGGGCTCTAGCGGTCGATTCCAGGGACACACTTGGACTCAACTCACCTTGACACGCAGGGCGACGCCGTCGGCGTGGCGTTTCCCGCGGCCGATGCCGGACTCGTTGTCCCAGATCAACCTGCGCGGCACGGCACCCAGTTGCCGTAATAGGTCCCACTTGCCCAGCAGCAGGTCCTGCGTGTGCCTCGTGGGGATCATCGTGGCGAGCATGAACCGCGAGTGCGCGCAGGTCATCACCAGCACCGGCAACAACGGCGTGGAGCCGTCCTCCAACGGAACATCGGCCGGTGGGAACCACAGATCGCACTGGACGGCATCGCCGGGCAACCAGATCAACCGGTCAGCCGGATCCACCGTCCGGTAATCCGGCCGCAGCCGGCGCACGTTGTCGCGGAACCAGGTGATGGACCCGGTCCACCCGAGGCGTTCGGCGATCACGGTCGCCGGCATGTCCGGGGTCTTCGCCAGCAATTGCCGCACCGCAGGCTCGAATGGTGTGAACGATGTTGGCCCCGTGGGCCGCACATACTTCGGAGGCCGGTCCGATCCCGCCGCCTTCAGCACCGTCGTGCGAGAGATGCCCAACTGCTGCGCGATGCGTGCCTTCGGCACGCCCTCAGCAGACATCCTCCTGATCAGCGCCCAGTCCTCCAATGTGATCACCCTCCGATCGTCGTGAGTGTTCACTTTTCAAGCGTCGTAACTGACCAGTTTTCAAGCGTCGCCGACAGGAGCGCGTCACCGCGCAGTATCCTCGCCTCTTCGCTCACTGGGTCTGGGTCAACTACCCGCTGATGACCAAGGTGACAAGAGCGGAGTGACAGGAGACTGTCACGCTCCGTTCCGTGGGAGCCCGGGGCTGCAATGCCTCGGGCCACCCGACCCTGGGTACCTCCCGCGTGCGGGGAGAGACCAGCTTCAACTCCCGGGCGATCTGGTCCCAGTACTTGCGACTGGTGAGCCGGAAACTGCCCGCGTAGCAGGTGAATCACGCACGTTTGCACGATCGCGTCCGGCCACGTCGTGGCCACCACCTCCGGCAACCCTTTCAGGCCGTCACACACCACGAACATCGTGTCGGCCACGCCGCGGTTTTTCAGCTGGCGTCAGCACCGCCAGCCAGTACTTCGCGCCCTCCCCGTCACCCGGGGGTGCCGGCCCATAACCCGAGCACGTCCTTGCACCCGTCGACGGTGACCCCGATCGCGGCGTAGAACGGCCGGTTGGCGACCCTGGAGCCAAGCTACGCAGCGAAGCGAGGGTTTGGAACCGTCCCTCACCTTGACCACGATCGCGTCGACTGGAGCCAATGCCTAGACGCGCAGCGCGAATTGGAAAGATCGCCGCGTACACGGCCTCCAGGGGCCGGCAGAGCCACTCGTTCATCTCCTCACTGAGCCGGTCGGTGATCCGGGAGATGGTGTCCTTGGACACGCTCGCGCCGTAGATCTCCTCCAGGTGGGCGCTGATCTCTCCGGTCGTCAGGTCTTTCGCCGTCAGCGACAGCATCACCTGCTCGACCGACCCGAGCTTGCGGTGGTGCTTGGGCACGATGACCGGCTCGAAGGTGCCGGCCCGGTCCCGCGGCACCTGGATCTCGACCTTGCCGACGTTATCGGTCAGCACGGTCTTCGTGCGAGAACCGTTGCGAACATTACGAACCCGACCCCCCGGGCATCCCATCCTGGTCGGCATTGTCAGCGTCGACGGCCGGTGCCGGCGACTCGTGTCTGCCGTGGCCGAGGGGTGCTCGGTCATCTCCTCTTCCAGCACCATCTTCGTCAGGTCCTTCGGGCAACCCCGAGGGCCCGGTCAGCGAGTCACCGTTCGCGCGGGCTTCCTGCACCAGCTCAGTGATCGCCGCCAACCGGCGAGCCTGCTCCTCGGACTTCTTCGGCCGCCGATCGGCCGGCTCACGCCGCCGACCCGACTGCTGCTGCGGTCCTGCCTGATCCTGCTTCTCCTGCGCGGTGTGGTTCACGTCCTGCAGTGTCATGCGCTACTACTCCGATCCCGCCCCACTCACGGGGGCGTGTCACGGACCAGAAACACCAAATTTGCGATAGTCCCGCTCCAGGTTCGTGCGGGCAGTCGGGTGTGTGGCGTGCCCCGGTTCGGCACACGCGGAGACGAATGACCGGAAGAGAGCTTGCTCCCGGTCGTCTTCGGGGAGCAGCTCCGGATGCCATTGGACACCGACACACCAGCGGGCATCGACGAGCTCAATAGCCTCGATGCCGCCGTCTGAGGCGCGGGCTGCGATATCGAGCCCATCGCCGAGCCGATCGATGGCCTGATGGTGCAGCGAGTTCACCTCCTTGCCGGACAAGCCGTACACGGTTGCGAGCAGACTGCCCGGAGTGAATGTGACACCGTGCCGGTGCGTCTCGGCTAGCTCCGGGTCGGCAGCAACGGGCGGGTGCTCGGGGGACCTGCCAGCGATGTCCCCGTGCAGGGTCCCGCCGCAGGCCGCATTCAATAATTGCAGCCCGCGGCAGATCGCGAGCACGGGGAGCTCTGCGCTTAGGGCTGCCCTCAACAGGGCAATGTCCCAGCGGTCGAGGGACTCCGAGGCATTCTCCCCAACGGTATGGGGGCAGACCCCGCTGACGGGGGCGGCAAGATCCTCCCCACCGATGAGCACGAGCCCGGTCATACCCTGGATCACCTCGCGAGGGTCGGTGCCGACGCTGGCCTGAGGGCTGAGCAAGACCCGAGCGCCGGCGCGCTGCACTGCGTGGACGTACTGCACCTCCGCGCCGTACATGTCGCGGATCGGCGGGCCGAACACCTGTCCCTTTCGTCGCCACGTGTTCATTAGCACCCGGGGAGCCGGCCCCTCGGTTGTGCGCACCATTCCGGTACTCATCCGAGATCGAAGAAGCGCTCAAGCTCGACGTCGGGCACCTTGGCTGCGAATGTGTCGAGCTGGCTTTGCCTGGTTGCTGCGAAACCATCGACAAATGCGTCGCCGAACCAGTCCCGGGCGAATGTCGAACCGCGCATTCGCTCGATCGCCTCCGGCATGGAACGCGCGAACCCCGGCCCCTCCTGATTCTGCTCATAGCCATTGCCCGTTATCGGTTCACCTGGGTCGAGTTCTTCGATGATCCCCGCGGTCCCGGCAGCCACCATGGCAGCCACGATCAGGTATGGGTTGGCGTCGGCGCCGGCGAGACGGTTCTCGACACGCAGGGTGTCGTCGTCGTGGCCGACGACACGCAGACAGGCCGTGCGATTCTCATAGCCCCAGGTCAGCCCTGAAGGGGCGAAAGTACCTGGGGCGAAGCGCCGATAGGAGTTGACAGTGGGCAGGAACAACAGCGAGAGCTCACCCAAGTAGCGACGCAGCCCGCCCAGGAAGTGTATGAAAGCCCGTGACGTCCCATGTATGTCACCGGCATCGTGGAACACCGGGTTTCCGACGGAGTCGAGAAGGGACATGTGTACGTGGCTCGACTGGCTGTCCGCATCCTCATTCCAGCGCGGCATAAAGCAAACCGTCTTTCCGCGGCGCATCGCGAGGATCCGAAGAAAGTTTTTCAACAACACCAGTTGATCTGCCGGTTCCAAGCCCTCGCCGGGGGCAGTGCATGCCTCCATGAAACCGCCGCCGATCTCCTCGTGCATCTTCGACAGGTCGATTCGTAGGGCCTCGCACATGTCGGCCACGGCGCCGTACCAGTCGGACTGGTGGACTTGGTAGATGACTAGGTCATGGCTCTTGTGCGCAGTGGCGGTGCGCAGATCGTGATAGTTCTTGGCACGGGCACTCTCCGCCGTTTCGTCGAACAGCGTGTATTCGAGTTCGATGCCGTACCGCGGCGCATAACCATAGTTAGCGGCTGTAGCGAGGACTTTCCCGAGCAACGACCGCGGGCACAGCTGGGCGGCCTCACCGGAGTAGGTCGCCAGCAGGAGCAGATCCCGTCCGTCCTCGGCCCAGGGCACCCGCCTGGCGCTGTCCGGATCGACCTTCAGGAAGTCGTCATGGAAGTCGGCCGAGGCGTCGGTGACACCGGGTAGTGTGAGGAACTCGTCTGTGGGATCAAGCGCCAGCGTGGCCGGTGCCATGCCCATACCGTCGCGTAGTATGCCGGCCAGGCTGCTCGACGAGACCAGCTGTCCGCGGAGCAGACCATTGGTGTCGGCCAAGGCAACCGTGGCGAACCCACGGCCGAACTTCTCGATGTATTCCTCAGGCTTCATTTGGGCTCCTCTGTTACGTCAGGGCTCACGGTCGTGAACCGGCGCTGGTGGTACATCAGCGGCAGGGGAGTCTCGCCCTCGCAGAGCAGCGCGTCGAGTACTCGGCCGATCACTACCATGTGGCTGGCTTGGTGCAGGCTGTTGGAGAGGTGGCAGACGCAGACCGCAGTCGCCCCGTCGAGGGTCGGGGTTCCGGTCGTGTGCTGCGACCAGTCGGCGTTTGCGAACCGGTCGGATCCCTTGAGCCCCGTGCGTCCGGCAAACGTAGCAGCGATCGACTCCTGACTGTGGGAGAGGATGTTGACTGAGAACCACCCGGTCGCCGTCAGCGCCTTTGCCATGCTCGAACCGCGGTTGACGCAGGCCACCAGTTGCGGCGGCGTGGTGGACAGTGAGCAGACGGCGGTGGCCGTGATCCCGAATCGCTCGCCGGACGGGCTTGAGGCAGCAATGACGCAGACGGTGGCAGCCAGGGAGCTCATCGCAGTCAGGAAGCGCTGTTCTATCGTCTCTTCGTACGTGCGATCCTGGTCCTCAAGCATCCAGCCTGGGTAGGACGGAGCCAGCGAGCGATGATCGTGCCACCGCGGGTCGATGGTCAAGACGCCGGCCCCTCGTCCGCGGCGGTAGTCGGTCCGAGTACACCGGCATTCGCCGAGCAGGTGGGGGCGAGGTCACCCTGGAGCACGCCGTCGCTGACGATCGAGACGCCGTCCAGCTCGACACTGCAGTCGAGCATGGGCAGGTCGAAATGGCACCGGGTAAACCGGCCGGCTGTCTCGTTTGCGCCGGTCGAGTACATGAAATTGCCCTCGACGGCCCGGGCTTCGACGGCGTTGTGCTGGGACTTGTCGTAGAGGTCGAAGTAGTCCCAACGCGCACCAGGGTTCATGCCCCAGCCCAGGTGCGAGCTGGCGTACGCCTCGCGGTCGTTGAAGGCTGCCATGTAGCTGGCGAGCTGGCGAGCATCGAAGCCGTCGCCGCTGACGTCGACCACGTAGTCGTCTCGGACCGTGAGCCGGATCGGCGTGCGAACGTGGGTCTTGAAAGTGCAGTTCAGATCGCCTGGGGCGAGCACGATCATGCCGTTGACGCTGTTGCGGGCCGGAAAGGCGAGGACGAGGCCACCGGGCCAGTGGGCGATGCTGCCGGGACCGGACGTCACACCGGTGGAGCCGGCTCGGAAGGACCCGTCCAGCCGCACGGTTAGATCGGTGCCGGCCTCGGAAGTCACCCGCATCGTCGAGGCGGCCGAGATCATCTGGTAGCCGAGGTCGACGCGTCGGACCATGTCGGGGTCGTGGTGCATGCGCTCGAAGACCTCAGGGTGCTCGTTGGAGATCATCAGCACCCGCGTGCCGGACGCCAGAATCTGTCCGAGCTCCCGGGAATGCAGCAGACCCTCGACGGTGCAGTCAACGACGAAGTCTGCGCGACACAGCGCAGCCACCGCGGCGCTGTTCTGCTGGAGCGCGAGGCTGGTCCCGGTTGAGCGCAATGCGACCGGGCCAGGGTTGGCCGGCGTCGGCATCACCACCTGGAAGGTCTGAGCGCCAAGTGACTGCGCAGCCAGGAGCGCGGACTCGACGATATCCGCGCGGCTTGCAGATTCCGATAACACGATGCACAGCTCGGTCGGCACCAGGCAGCAGAGCTCGAACTGAGCAGCGAACCGCTGAACCCAGCGCCACTCGGCGCTCACGCCGCCCCACCAAGTTTCCACAGGCTGCGCAACTCCGCGTTCACACGCTCCGGATCTTCCAAGTTGAGCAGATGACCTGCCTCCGGAACTTCCACCAACCGCGCCTCGGGAATATGGGAGGCGATCTCTCGCGCATACGAGGGCGGCGTCTCGGTGTCTTCTGATCCCACCATCACCACGGTGGGCACTAGGATCTGGTGCAGTCGGTCGCGGGTGTCGTGGTCGACCAGGGCCCGACAGGCAGCGGCAAGGCTCTCGGCAGGCACTGACCTCATCGAATCGACCATCACCTGCCGTACCTCGGCCGGGCAGTCTTTGCCGACGAGCCCGGCCACGATCCGCTCTGAGGCAGTGCAGGCTTCGTGCAACGGGGTCACCCGGCTGGCCATCCAGTCTTCTTTCGTGGTGACCCCATCGAGCCCGAATGCCGGACTGGTGTCGAGTAATGCCAGGGTACGGACCAGCTGTGGATAGTCCAGGGTGAGGTGCTGGGCTACCATGCCGCCGAAGGACAGGCCGACAACATCCACCTGTCGCACTCCGAGAGTCGTAATCCATTCGGCGGCGGCCGTCGCGAGCTCCGGGAGTGAGGTGGGCAGGCCCGGAGAGTCGCCGTATCCGGGTTGATCCCACGCGCAGCAGCGGCGCACGTCCTGAAGGACGGCCAGCTGGGGGTCCCAGTTGGTGCGCCGTCCGCCCAAGCCATGCAGGAACACGGCAACCGGAGCGCCTTCCGTACCCGCAGTCCTCCAACCGACAAGACCGCCGAGGACGTTTGTGATCTCATTCATGGCCACATTCATGACGAGGAGTCTAGGCGGCGCCACACCAAGATGTAAATGGGTATGACAGTGATGTTGACATATTCGGTATGTGTTCCGCAGACTGTTCGCCATGAAGACATCCCACGACATTGTTCCGCTCACTCGGGAGGAGATGGTGGCTCGGGTCCGCGAGCTGGGTCCGACGTTCGCCGAGCGGGCCGTGCGCTACGACCGTGAGGCAGTATTTCCCTGGGAGAACTTCGCCGATCTCAAGGCGTCCGGGCTACTCGCCCTGTGCGTCCCGGAGGAGTACGGCGGCATAGGGGCCTCCTATGCCGACTACGCACGGGTCTCGGCCGAGATCGGCCGCTACTGCGGCGCTACGGCCCTGACGTTCAACATGCACAATGCGACCATGCTCTGGGCCGGCCAGGTTGCGGACATGCTCGACTTCTCGGCGGAGGACCGCGCTCTGCACCACGCGCGTCGCGCCGAGCTGTTCCGGGGGGTGGTCGAGGAGGGAGCCATCCACAGCCAGCCCTTCAGCGAGGGCATCTCGGCCGGAGCCACGTCGGGCGTGCACACCAAAGCGGAGCCTGTCGCGGGTGGCTTCCGGGTCACCGGACGCAAGATCTTTGCGTCGTTGTCCGGCGCGGCGAGCCGCTACAACGTGACCTGCCAGGTTCCGTGCGAGCCGTTCATTCGGCTGCTGTCGATCCCCGCGGCCGCCGACGGCATACAGATCGTCGGTGATTGGGATCCGCTGGGTATGCGCGGCACCGTCTCACGCACGCTGTTGTTCGAGAACGTCTTCGTACCGGCGGACAACGAGGTCCTGCCGGCGCGAGGCTATGACCAGGCGGCGCAGCGATTCCCATTTCTGTTCATGTCGCTCGCTCCGAGCTACCTGGGTCTGACTCGGGGGGTCCTTGACTTCACCCGGACGTACCTTCGGGGCGAGACCCCGGGCCAGACGCCCGGCGGCGCTCGCCGTGACCTGGTGCAGAAGCAGGTCGGGTGGGGGCAGATGCAGATCGACTACGAGACCAGCCGGGCGATCCTCTACGATGTTCTCGACAACACCCGGATCGATCCGGATGAGGAGTTGCTGGCGCGAGCATGGGTCGCGGTCTACACCGTCATGGAGAACGCCAACAAGGTGGCCTCGCTGGCGGTGCGCGTCTGCGGTGGCCAATCGATGCTCAAGCATCTACCCCTCGAGCGGATGTACCGCGACTCGAGGCTGGGCATCACGATGCTTCCGTGGTCCGGAGAGGTATGCCTCGACCGACTGGGCAAGGTCGGTCTCTACGACTGAGGCATACGCTGGGCTGTCTCTCACCCAGACTCAAAGAGGAGAGTCCATGCCCACTGCGACGCGCACGCGGCGACTCAGCCGCGACAAGATCATCGCCGCCGTTACCGAACTTCTAGAACGCGGGGGCGTCGATGCCGCTGTGTCGACCCGGACCATCGGTGAAGCGCTCCGTGTGCACCCGACCGCCCTCTACCGGCACTTCCGAGACATGGACGAGCTCCTCCGCGAGGCTGCGGACAGTATCATGACGAGTTTGGTCGAAAGCATGCCCGCCATCGGGGACGCTGCCGGGCTCGATGGGGTTGCTTGCGTATGTCGAGATCTCCGACAGGTGTTGATGACGCATCCAGGAGCCGCGCGAGTGATGGCCTCCGGCCCGTCCCGCATGAAGAACGAGCGGGCCTTCACCGAACGCCTGCTTGGCCTTCTCGTCGAGGCCGGTCTCTCGGACAATGACACGATCTACGGCTACCACGCACTGGTGGAGTTCACTGTCGGCTCCGCTGCCATCGACTCGATAGGACCGGCTCGCTCTGCAGAGGAGGAGGCTGCCCGCCACCGCCGTTGGCGTGCTGACTACCTCGCCGCGTCCTCGGAGTCCTTCCCGGAGACCGTACGCCTCGCGAACGAGCTGTACCCAGACGCATCCGAACAGTTCCGGTTCGGGCTCGACCTGCTCATCGAGGGGCTGCGACGCCGGGTCGGCAGCCAGCCATAGCCGCAGGAGGCAAGCCATAGCTCGACCATCGTGGGGCGTTCAGCGGACCAGGGTGCCGAGCTGGCCGCACAATTCATTCGCCACGTCGGCGAACCCGCCTGTGTTGGAGATCGAGCGGCTACTGGGCGATGCCGTCACCAAGGACGGCTGGGCGTGCATGGTCGTGCCGCACCCGGGTGAGTTCGTGCACGGCTCGAGGTTGGAGGTCGTCACCCTGCCGACGATCCGACCGGCCGGTTGGAGGGCAAGTCGTCGAGCGAGGTCGTTCCGTTCCCGAACTTCCAGTGCGAGCAGATGTCGAGGAGAAACTGCCAGTCCGTGTTGCTGACGGTACCCCAACGCCACGCCTGCGTAAGCGCGCCGGAGCGTTGAAGTTCTGGCTCCACAACGCCTCACACAGCGCATACGCCTCGTCGAGGGCGAGCGATGCTGGCCGATTGGCAACGGCAGCCGTCATCCAGCTTCTGCCAGGCAGCGTCGTGCCACGGCTCATAGGGGCGCTGAAGACAGCTGTGCTGTCGGCGATCGAGCGGCGAATACCATCCGTCCATGCGTGTGGGCAGCTCGTCTGCTGGGCCACCCGTGCCGCTCGTTCCCACCAGCCAATGCGCGGCCGCCGGTTACGCTCGGCGCCGGGCACGCCGCATCGGGTGATCTCGGTCCACACGTGGCACGCCATCCACCGGATCCATCCGCCGCCCATCTCAAGCGCTCGCCCATCCTGGTATCGGTCCAGGTGTGCCCGCCAGTCCGATCTCGCCTCTCGAGCATCAACACTCCGGCCCTGATCTACCCCAGGGCCTCGGAATTTGTCAAGATGTTTGGGGCCAGCGGTTCTTAAGCAGCTGGTTGTTGGTCCTCCTGTTCTTCCTCGGGTGGTTTGTTGATCCAGGCGT
>NZ_RJJQ01000023.1 GCF_003724155.1 Flexivirga caeni
GGGCAGATCCCATGACCGCCAGCGGGCACTTCTCATGACCGCTACCGGGCAGCTACCTGACCGCCCCCGGGAATTTTTTCGTGGCCGCCGTCAGCCGAGCCGCCCCAGTTAATAGTTCTCGTTTGGCGATCGTCGTATGGGCAAGCTGATCAGCCTTCTCCGAACTGAAGTCTCCAGCAGCGTTCGAAGGCGTATGAGCGGAATCCCATCCCTTCGAGGATGGGAGCTGAGGTCTCCTGTCGGGCCTTGGTCAGCGCCATCGTCGCCCCCTTGGCGTGACCGAGTTCGCAGCGAGCAGTCACCAGTGAACGGTAAAGGCCGCGCCTGCGGAACGCTGGAATGGTCACTGCCCCGAACAGCCGCACGACCGAGCCAAACACTGCGCAGCGAGCCACAGCGGCTGGCGAGCCCTCGACAGTCGCCAACATCGCGAACTCCGAAGACGACTCCAGACCAGCGCGCAAAGTGGCCCAGTCCTGAGTCATGGTGTCGGACGTGGGTGCGGGCCGGCCCCACCCCTCGGCCTCTAATCTGGCCAGTGCCGTGAATTCCTCTTTGCTGGCCACGACATTCGTCGACACCCCAGGTGGGGTGCCGCAGTTCTGCTGGTCGTGCGTGTCGACTTCAGTGAGAGGCCGCGCCATTACCAACTCGGTCAACACCACGGTTGCGCCGGCGGAGCGCAGGGACTCGGTGGCATCCGGTTCGGCCCGTCGCTCCGCCCGCCACCACACGTCGTGGGTACCGCGGGCGCGGGCGAAGCGCTCAACCTCGGTGCGTACCTCAGCAAAGGGTCGGTCTGACGTAATCCACGCATGAACCCGGCCCGACGTTGTCGACGTCAAGTGCGTCGGGCGGCAGATCACCAGGTAGTCATCAGTCTGCACAGCGTCGATGTTCGGCGGTAGCCATGCCCGGTCAACGGCCTCCGACGCGGCGAGCACTTGCGCTGACGTCCAGGAGGCCATCCTTCGAGTGTAATACGCACCGAAGACCTAAAATCGCAGGTTGCGACGACGATCTGGCAGTAGAACATGCGCCAATCGCTGTATTACTCGGCGTAGTCGCGATAGAGGTTCCCTCAGCGGGACACCCTGAGCAGGGGCGGCGACCGGCTCGACTTCGCGGGATTCCTCGGTCATATGAATCCCGTAAGACCCGCCCGGTTTAATGCCCGGTCGAGCGTGCTCAAACGGTACAGTCAGTGGTCGTGGCGAAGATGCTGATCGGATACGCCCGCTGTTCCACTGACGGCCAGGACCTCACCGCGCAGCGCAACGCGCTGACCGCCATGGGGGTGGACCCCCAACGGATATACGTCGACCACGGCCTCACCGGAACAAACCGTGTCCGACCTGGCCTGCGCGAAGCTCTTGCCGCGTGCCACGCCGGCGACACCCTCGCGGTCACCAAGCTCGACCGCCTCGCCCGGTCCCTGACCGACGCCCCGCAACATCGTGGAAGAACTCACCGCCGCCGAGGTCAAACTCAACATCGGCGGATCCGTACACGACCCCACCGACCCCGTTGGTCGACTGCTGTTCAACGTGCTCGCCATGATCGCCGAGTTCGAATCCGACCTGATCCGGATGCGCACCCGCGAAGGGATGAAGGTCGCCAAGGCCAAGGGCCGACTCCGGGGTAAGCAGCCCAAGCTCAAACCAGCCCAAGAAGCCCACCTCGTCGAGCTCTGGCGCGCCGGCCACCACACCTCGGCCGAACTAGCCGACCTCTTCAACGTCGGCCGCTCCACCGTCTACCGAGCCGTCCGACGCGCAGAACCCGACACGGGCGACACCTCCGGCTGACCGGAACCCCTGGCCGAAATTCCCCCTTCCAGATGGGCGATCACAACGGCCAGGAATTACAGGCGGCTCAACCCACCAGCAGCCATGCGGTGGCCGAAATGATCCGTTAACGGGCCGACTCAACCGGAAACGAAGGCGCCGTAGACGCCGGAGCCGCCACACTCGACCCATGACCACTGCTGAACCCGGCGAGACCACCGGGATCACGATCAAGGACCTTCAACATCACTGGGTCAGTGGCACACCACTCGATCTACGCAACTCTCCGCAGGAGGCCCGGGAACTCGACCCCGACCACCTCCGCCAGGTCCTGCTCGACCCTGACCTTCGACCCGACCCCCGCGGCCTCAACATCTACGGCGCACACCTGACCGGACCACTCAACCTGGACGAATGCACGATCCGCACATCCCTCCGCCTCCCACACCTGACCGCCAACCACCCCATCCGCCTGTCCGGGGCGCACATCACCGGCCAACTCGACCTGTCCGGCGCCACCCTCACCGGACAAGAACGCCGGATCGACCTTAGAGTCGACATCGGTGGTCATGACAGGCACTCCTTGGAGGACAGGTTGGCGCGGAGCGTTGGCCAGCCCGCGGGAGGCGGAGCCCTTGGCGCTGCCGTGGCTGATGCCGAGCAGGCCTGCGTTGTTGCGACGGTTAGCAAAGTTAGGAAGGTTTAGGAGATCGCCTTAAATCTTCCTAACTTTGCTAACATCTGCGGATGGATCCCATCCGAAACCCCTACACCCCGAACGCCGGAGCCCCTCCAGCGGCGCTCGTCGGACGGGACGATCAGTTGCAATCGTTCGATCTGCTCCTCGCTCGCTTGGAGCGCCGGCGCAGTGAGCAGTCGATGATCATCACGGGGCTGCGCGGCGTTGGGAAGACCGTGCTTCTGGGCGAATTCCGCGAGAAGGCGCTGTCCGCAGACTGGGTCGTGGTCGAAGTCGAGGTGAGCAAGCATGACGAGCTGGGGTTTCGCACCTCCCTGGCGAGCAAGTTGCGTACGGCGATGTTCGAGCTCTCACCGCGATCCGAGTGGACCGCGAAGCTTCGGCACGCGATGTCGGTCCTCAAGTCATTCACCGTAAGCGTTGACTCGACGGGCGTCGTGTCGGCTGGGCTCGACATCGAAGCAGCGGAAGGATTTGCCGATCATGGGCGCCTGGATCTCGACCTCACCGATCTCTTCGTGGCCGTCGGCGAGGCGGCTCAGGATCGGTCCCGTGGCGTCGTTCTGCTCTTTGACGAGGTGCAGTTTCTGAACCGCCAGCAGCTCGAAGCCATCATCATGGCGCTCCACAAACTCGTCCAACGCCGACTTCCCGTGACTCTGGTTGGAGCAGGTCTCCCGCAGATAGCCGAACTCGCTGGAGACGCGAAGTCATATGCGGAACGGCTCTTCAAGTTTCCCGGCATAGGAAACCTCACCGAGCAAGCCGCCAGGCGTGCGCTGGCCGAGCCAGCCGAGGCCGAGGGGGTGGCATTCACTGACGAAGCACTCCATAGGGCGTTGACAATCACCGGACGGTACCCCTATTTCTTGCAGGAGTTGGGATCCGCCGCCTGGGCATCCGCGTCGGGGAGCGAGATCACCCCAGTCGACATCGACCACTGTCAGGGACTCTACGTGTCGAAGCTCGACGGATCTTTCTTCCGGGTCCGAATTGACCGATGCACAAATCGGCAGCGGCAGTACCTTCGTGCGATGGCCGAACTCGGTGGCGAGCCACAGAAAGCCCAGGACGTCGCCGCCCTGTTGGGACGTCAGTCGAGTCAGGTTGCGCCATTCCGCGCTGAACTGATCAGCATGGGACTTCTCTACACACCTGAGCACGGGTACGCAGCCTTCACAGTTCCCCGCTTCGATCAGTACATGAAGCGCATCTTGCCGACCTTCGAGGTGCCATCCTGATGTCGACCACGGCTCCACTTTGCTGACGTCATTCGAAGGCCGCGCGTTCGGGACGCGTAGCGGCGGCGCGTGGCTGGGCCTCAGGGCGGGTTGTAGATCCCGAGCAGCGCGGTGGTGAAACCGCCCCCGACATACTCCGAACCGGGCGACTCAGGAACATCGGCGAGCCGATCGGCATATACCTCGGCGTTGTCCTGCGGTTCGTATCCGAGGGCGCGAGCTTCGGTGAGCGAGTAGATCCGGCGCGTATTGTCCGAGACACCCCAGATCACCTGGTAACCGGGGCTTTCCGCCGAGAGGCAGGCCTCGAAAAGACGCGCGGCGTCGTCCGGGGACAGCCAGGTGCCAAGGCCGCGCGGGCCGAGCGGCAACGGGTCGGGGAAGCAGGAGCCGATCCTGATGACGATGACATCCATGCCGAACCGCGAGTGGTAGAGGCTGCCGAGTGCTTCGATCGCGGCCTTGCTCACGCCGTAGAACGTGTCCGGCCGGGTGGTGGTGTCCGCCGGTATGCCGTCGGCGCCGGCCTCGTCGACGCGCCGGAAGCCCACCGCGTGGTTGCTCGACGCCAGCACCACCCGCCGTACGCCCGCCTCCTGCGCCGCCTGGAGGACGACTTGCGTGCCGGTGATGTTCACCAGCGACGTTTGTTCCCAAGAGCTTTCGCGACTGAGGCCGCCCAGGTGAATGACCGTGTCCACCCCCTCACAGGCCCGCGCCATCAGCGCCCGATCGGTCACGTCTCCGGTCAGCGACTCCTCGCCGTCCCCGGCAGGCGTCTCCAGCGGCTTGATGTCGACGAGCCGCACCACGCGACCGCGCCGCCTCATCCGCTCCCGCACCAGGCCAGCGACCATCCCGCCGGCGCCGGTGATGAGAAGTCGTTCGTCCGGCATGCGTTTGGTCCTTTCGCGCGCACTCGTCAGCCAGCTGCAGGTCGCCCGGCATTGATGCTCGGTCAGGCGTAAGAACATAATTCACGTAACGGGACGAACGGGCGAGCCGCCGTCCGCGAAAGGATGAGGACATGGCCGCACCACCTGCCGAAACAGCCGGGCAACTGACCGGAGTGCTGGCGTTCCCGCTGACCGCGTTCGACAGCGAACTCGAACTCGACCTGGAGGGCACCGCAGCTGGCATTGAGCGGCAGGTTGCAGCCGGGGCATCGGCCGTGTTCATCGCCTGCGGCACCGGCGAGTTGAGCTCGCTGACGTTCGAGGAGCAGCGCGCACTGTGGCGCCGCGCCGTCGAGGTAGTGGACGGGCGAGTGCCGGTGTGGGTCGGCGCGGGCGGCGGTGCCGGGCAAGCGCGGGCGGCATACCGGGCCGCAGCCGACTCGTATGTCGACGGCGCGCTGCTCCTTCCGCCCTACCTGGTGACCGGACCCGAGCGCGGCATCGGCGACTACGTTCGCTACGTGACCGGCACCGGCGCGCTGCAGACGGTCGTTTACCACCGCGCCACCGCAGTCCTGTCTCCCGCAGCCGCAACAGACCTGCTGGATGTGCCCGCAGTGATCGGCATCAAGGACGGCTACGGCTCGATCGAGCTGATGAGCCGCATCGTCACTGCCGTGCGTTCCAGCGGTCACCCGCGGGCGCAGGACTTCCTCTTCTTCAACGGGCTACCGACCGCGGAGATGTCTGCTCGCGCGTACGCCGCGATCGACGTGGCTCGCTACTCCTCCGCGGTGCACTGCTTCGCTCCGGAGCTCGCCCAGGCCTTCCATGACGCGTTACTGGGTGGCGACGAGGACGCGGTCGACCTCTTGCTGGCCCGCTTCTACCTGCCGCTGGTCGCATTGCGCGATGAATGCCCAGGATTTGCAGTGTCATTGGTGAAGGCAGGCGCCGCGTTGCGCGGCCACCCGATGGGCGCGGTCCGGCCGCCGCTGGTGATGCCGGACGCCATACAGGTGGAACGGCTTGCGGCGATCCTGGCCGCCGGTGACGGCGCGATGCAGGAGTTGGCTGCACGATGAAGATCCTGGGTGCGCAGCTGACGCCGGTCGCGTTCGACGACCCGCCGCTGCTCAACGTCATGGGCGTGCATGAGCCCTACGCCCTGCGCAGTGTGCTGCGACTGCAGTGCGAGGACGGCATCGTCGGCCTTGGCGAGTCGTATGGCGATGCGCCCTTCCTGGAGCAACTCGGCAAGGCGCTGGCCGCTCTGCCGGGTCTGGACGCCTTCGACCTGCCCGCGCTGCGGGACTCCGTCGCGCGCTCGCTGGGTCACGCCGTCATCACCGACGCGCACGGCCTGATCGGCGGCTTCTCCGCGAACAAGACTCTCGCGTCGGTGTATTCGATCATCGAAGTCGCTGCAATGGACGCCCAGGGAAAGGCCCTCGGCGTGCCCGTGGTCGACCTGCTCGGCGGGAAGGCGCGTGACCGAGTCGACTTCTCGGCATACCTCTTCTACAAGTACGCCGCGCACCAGAACGGCCGCACCGACGACTGGGGCGAGGCGGTCACGCCCGAGCAGATCGTCGAGCAAGCGCGGCGGATGATCGGCCAATTCGGTTTCGGCTCCATCAAACTCAAGGGCGGCGTGTTCGCGCCGGACGTCGAGTGCGCGACCATTGAGGCTCTCGCCGACGCATTCCCCGAGCACCCGCTGCGCATCGACCCGAACACCGGATGGACGGTGCCGACCTCGATCGAGGTGGCTCGCCGGCTGGGCGGCGTCCTCGAATACCTCGAAGACCCCACCCCCGGCATCGAGGGTATGGCGCAGGTCGCGCGCGAGGCGCGAATGCCGTTGGCCACCAACATGTGTGTCGTCAGCTTCGCCGATATCGCACCGGCCGTCCGCGAACGCGCCGTCGGCGTCATCCTCTCCGACCACCACTTCTGGGGCGGGCTGCGCGACACCAGCGCACTGGGCACGCTGTGCGACACCTTCGGGATCGGCCTCTCGATGCACTCCAATAGCCACCTCGGTATCAGCCTGGCCGCGATGGTGCACGTCGCGGCCGCGACGCGTCAGCTCACCTACGCGTGCGACACGCACTGGCCGTGGAAGACGCAGGACATCATCGAGCCGGGCGTGCTGACGTTCGAGAACGGCTCGGTGGGCGTGCCGACGGGTCCCGGCCTGGGTGTCGTGCTCGATGAGGACGAACTGGCACTGGCGCACGAGCGGTATGCCGCGTGCGGTCAGACCGCACGCGATGACGTGACCTACATGCGGCAATACGTTCCCAGCTTCACCGCGAACATCAAGCGCTGGTGACCATGCGCGTCGTGGGATACGCCTACCCCTGGGATGTAGTGGCGCCTGGATTCGTCGACAGAGCAAGGGAACTCGGTGTCGATGCGGTCGCCGTCGCGCTCAGTTATCACAGCACGCGGGCGGCCACGCCGTGGTCCCGGGAGACCAGCACGGTGCTCGCGCCGACAGCTGCGCTCTATCGCCCGGTGCGCGACGCCGGGTGGGGTTCGTTGCGACCGGCAGCAGCGTCCTGGTTGCCGAGTGAGGACCCAGGCGCCGATGCGGTCGCCGTGCTGAATGCCGCGGACATTCCGGCGCTGGGCTGGATCGTGCTCACGCACAACTCGTTTCTCGGTGTGGCGAATCCTGAACTCTCCGTGATGAATTGCCTCGGTGAGCAGTATCCGTGGGCGCTGTGCCCGAGCAATCCGGAGACGATCCGCTATTGCGCGACGCTGGCGACCGAAGCGACCAGAGGTCTGAATCTTGCCGGCACCGTGCTCGAAGCCGCCGGACAGATGGGAGCCGTGCACCAGTGCCAGCACGAAAAGACCGACGGTGCCTGGTCCCCGGCTGTCGCTCGACTGCTGTCCGTATGTTGCTGCGAGCACTGTGCGGTCCGATGGTCGGCAGATCCCGATGAGGTTCGTATGGCATTGCGCGGCACTGTGTTCCGCCTTATCGCCGGCGGAGAAAGCTCCAGCGCCACGCCCGAAGAGCTGCTGCCCGGTGACCTGGCCACGCGGATCCTCGCCGGACGGCATGCCGCCACCGACGAGCTGCGGCGCGCCATACAGGAGGGACTGGGGGAGGGACACGTCACCGTGCATGCGTCACCCGATCCGTGGGCGACCGGAGCGCTGCCGGGTCTGACTCCGGCAACGGGCCAGGACGTTGACGCAGTCGTGACACCCTGCTGGACGCCGATCGACACCTCGGAACGCACCGTTCGCGAGGCTCGCGCGCAGCTTCCCGCGAACGTCTCCGTGGGCGCCTACGTGACAGGCGTCGCGGCGACTCCGCGACCCGAATTGCCTTCTGATGCCGCGCGATTGGCGGCAGCTGGCGCGGATGAGCTGCACCTCTATCACCTCGGCCTGGCCGGTCCGGCCCGATGGCCGCACCTGCAGGCCGCCGCGACGGCAGCCCACTCCGCCGACTGACGCAATCGCCATCGAGTGACGCACGTGCACCTGCGTCACTCGGCGGCACGCTTCGGTGCAGACCCGCTGCCACAGCTGCGGTTCGGTGAACCAGAAGTCGTGCACGACACCGACCGCTTCCTCACCGAGCGGGGTACTTCCGTGCCGAACGGGGTAGAACGGAGCCGGATTTCCTGTGGCGGAAGTACCCCGGTCGATGCATAAGTACCCCGGTCGGCGAGATCGGTGCGGGGTCACCGGCCGACGAGGGTGAGCAGCGTGGCCTCCGGGCGGCAGGCGAGCCGCACCGGGTTGTACTTGTTGTGCCCCAGGCCGGCCGAGACCTCGAGCCAGGCTGCGTCGGCGGGCGCGTCGTTGTCCGGGTGACCGGACGCGCCCGGCCACCACCGCGAAACCCCTTTGGCCCGAGCATTGTCCAGGTCGCAGTTGGTGGTCAGGGCGCCATACCCGGGCACGCAGACCTGGCCGCCGTGGGTGTGCCCGGCCAGGATCAGCCCGGCACCGTCCGCAACCATCGGGTCCAGCACGCGAACGTATGGCGCGTGCACCACCCCGATCGTCGCCGCGACGTCGGTGGCGGCGCGTCCGGCGACCGACGGGTAGTCGTCGAAGTCGATGTGCGGGTCACCCGTGCCGACGAATTCGACGGGGACCTGTCGGATCTCGAGCTTGGTGCGCACGTTGTCCAGGTCGGTCCAGCCGCCGCCAGTGAAACCGTCGATGAGGTCCTGCACGGGCAGCGACGGCTTGCCGAGCCGGTCGACATGCTGGCGAGTGCTGCCGCCGACATACTTCAGCGGGTTGCGCACCCTGGGTGCGTAGAAGTCGTTGGACCCGAGCACGAACGCGCCGGGAAACTCCAACAGCGGTTCCATCGCGCGCAGGACGGCCGGCACCGCGTCCGGGTCGGAGCAGTTGTCACCCGTGTTGATGACGAAATCCGGCTCGAGTGCAGCAAGGCCGCGCACCCACTCGATGCGACGCTCCTGCCGAGGCACCAGGTGCAGGTCGGTCAGGTGCAGCACCCGCAGCGGCCGCGATCCAGGCGTCAGCACCGGCAGGTCGAAGCGGCGCAGCGTGTAGAGGTGGCGTTCGGCCAGGGACGCCCACGCGAGCGTTCCGAGGCCGAGACCGGCCACGGCCACGGAGGACTTGGTAAGGGGATGCATCGGTGTCAATTATGCGATCGGAAATCCGCGGGAGTCCGCCCGGGTCGCAGTGCGACACTGGTGCGTATGACGAGCAAGCAGAGCCTGCGCGAGGACATGACCGCCGCGATGCGCGCCCGCGACACGGTGCGGACCGGCACGCTGCGGATGACGATCGCGGCCATCACCAACGCGGAGGTCGCCGGCAAGGAAGCCAGGGAACTTACCGACGACGAGGTGCAGCAGGTCATCGCCAAGGAGGCCAAGAAGCGCCGCGAGGCGGCCGAGGCGTATGACGGGGCCGGTCGCACCGAACTCGCCGCCACCGAGCGGGCCGAGCTCGCGGTCCTGGAGGAATACCTCCCCACGCAACTGGACGACGCGGAACTGACGTCGCTCGTCGCCGCCGCGATCTCGGAGACCGGGGCGCAGGGCATGACCGGCATGGGTCAGGTCATGAAGGCCGTCCAGCCGAAGGTCGCCGGCCGCGCCGACGGCGGCCGGGTCGCGGCCGCCGTGAAGCAGGCGCTGCAGAGCTGACAGCGGCAGCCACCCGACGCTTGACCGCAGTGGTCAGCCGACGTGGTGCTTCGGCGGTCCGGTGTGGGTGCGCCCCGGTGGAGGCGAGTGGGTCGTGGTCGGCTCGTGGGTAGGCACTGAACTGCTCGTCGACGAGGGTGGAGCGGTCGTGGACGGCGGCACATAGGTGTAGCTCGAACTCGAGCTTGACGACGTGGTCGACGGAGCGGTCGTAGGTGTCGTGCCGTCGGGCAGCATGAAGTACTTGATCGGCTGCCCTTCGAGCGCCGCGTTCATGATGCCTTCCCAGATCGGCGCCGCCAGCTGGCCACCGAAGACGTAGCCCTTGTAAAAGGTGCCGGCGAGCGTGATGTTCTTCATCGGCGCGGTGTTCTTCTCATGGCCGACCCAGACCGCAGTCGCCATCTGCGGGGTATAGCCGGCGAACCAGATATTGGCCGCGTTGTCGTTGGTGCCGGTCTTGCCGGCCGCCGGACGACGACCGCCATCAAGCAATACGTCGCCGTTCGTGGTGCCTGCCGGGTTGGTCAGCACCGACTCAAGCACCTGCGTGGTCTCGGCGGCGACCTTCTTCGTCAGGACGCGCTTGCAAGCCGTGCCAGCCAGCTTCAGCTGCTTGCCGTTGCCGTCGGTAATGGACACGACCGGGCGGGGCGGGCAGTAGATGCCGCCGGAGGCGATCGTCGCGTAGGCGTTTGCGACATCCACCGGAGCGACATCGGAGGTGCCGAGCACGATCGAGGACGGCACGGCCTCGATCGTGCTGCCGTTGCCCATGCGAACACCGAGCTTGGTCGTGGTCTTCAGCACATTGCACGCCCCGAGCTTGCTGACCAGGCTCGCGAAAATGGTGTTGATCGACTGCGCCGTGGCGTCCGACAGGGTCATCTTGGAACCTGCGGCCGGCTCGGGAACGTCGTTCGGCAGGTTCCAGTCCTCGCCCTGGCCGAGACCGCACGCGCCCGGGAAGTCCTGGTGGGTGAATGCGTGCGCGTCGTAGGTCCGGCTGGTGCTGCCCGGGGACATCGCGTCGTATGGCGGCACGGTCAGCAGCGAGTCCGGTGTGTAGCCGTGTTCCAGCGCCGTGATCACCGCGAAGAGCTTCTGGGTGGAGCCGATCTGGAACCCGGCGCTGCCGCCGCCCAGCGAGCCGGGGATGTTGAAGTTGACTGCGGTGTTGAAGTCGCCGCCGGTGTTGGAGTAGGTGGTGTTCTGCCCGCTGGCCAGCACCAGCCCGGTGCCCGGCTGCACGATGACACCCGCGGACTGCACGTCCGCGCTGTTGCCTTGCGGCACCTTGGCGCGAATCTGCTTGTTGATGACGTCGGCGAGCTTGGGACTGAAGCTGGTCTTGATCGTCAGGCCGCCGCTCTGCAGGGTCGCCAGCCGCTCCCTCGGGCTCTTGCCGAGCGCCGGCTGCGTCTCCAGCCAGCTGATCACGTAGTAGCAGAAGTAGGGGTATTTCGAGTTGGCGCAAGAGTTCGACGAGGCCTCGGTCGGGTGCAGGCCGAGCGGGGAGTTCTGCGCCGCGATCAGCTGCTTCCGGGAGATCATCTTCTGCTGGTACATCTTCCCCAGCACGACGTTGCGGCGCGCGAGCACACCCTTGGGGTTCATGAACGGGTTGAGCACGCCCGGCTCGTTGACGATGCCCGCCATCATCGCGGACTGCTGCAGGTTCAGCTGGGAGGCGTGCACGCCGAAATAGCTCAGCGCGGCCGCTTCGACGCCGTAGATATTGCCGCCATACGGCACCAGGTTGAGGTAGCCGTCGAGGATCTGGGGCTTGGTGTACTTCTGCTCCATCGTCACGGCGTACTTGAGTTGCTGCAACTTGCGGACGTAGCCCTCCATGCCCGTGCGGCTAACCGCTTCCTGCGCGCCCTTGGTGTTGCCCGCGTTCAGCGCCTGGTTCTGCAGCGCGATCTTGACGTACTGCTGGGTCAGCGTCGACGCGCCCTGCGTGCCGTTGCTGAAGATGTTGGACACGATCGCCCGCGTCAGGCCCCGGGGGTCGATGGCGCCATGCTCGAAGAAGCGCTCGTCCTCAATGGCGACCTGCGCGTTCTTCATGTTCTGCGAGATCTTGTCGTAGGGCACGACGATGCGGTTCTGGCTGAACGGCGTCGCGAGCACCGAACCGTCGGCGGCCAGGATCTTCGACTGCTGCGCCAGCGGGTTCATGGCGAACGAGCCCGGCATGTCGTTGAAGATCTTGATGCTGCCGTTGGTCGCCTGGCCCGCGGCACCGAGCGCGGGCAGCGCCAAGCAGGCCGCGATCAGTCCCATGGCCACCGCGGTGGCGATCAGGGCTCCGATGAGGCTGAGCACGGTGCCGAGACGGGTCGCAACACGCATGCCGGCCAGGGTAACCGCAGAGTCTGTCAGCAGCGGCATTTCGGCGGCCCGACATCATAGACGAATCGCGCGCCGCGCACGTATAGTGCGGAAGGACTATTTGGAAATAGTTCCCCGAGGATCTGGCGGTCGGCCCGAACGGTCAATACCGTGGCGACCAGAGAACGTGCGGGGGGCGAGGACGTCACAATCCAAGCTGGGCGGGGAAGGCCGAAAGAGAATATGACTGCTGTACTGCCTGACAAGGCGACCTGGGACGAGAACTGGCATGCGCGCGCGATGTGCCGCAGCGGAGCATCACCGGACGAACTCTTCGCCAAGGGCGCTGCCCAGCAGTCGGCCAAGGTCATCTGTCAGCGGTGTCCCGTCGTCGCCGAGTGTCTCGCGGACGCGCTGGACAATCACACCGAGTACGGCGTCTGGGGCGGTATGACGGAGCGCGAGCGACGGGCGTTGTTGCGTCGGCGCCCGGATGTCCGCTCCTGGGAGCAGCTCTTCCGCACCGCCCGCGCTGACGAGGCCAAATCCGCCAGCTGACTCCCGGGCTACTCCGCCAGCTGCGCACCGATCTCGCGTAGTTGCCCGACGTCGTTGACGTCCTCGGCAGCGGCCGCCACCAGCACTTGGGGGATCGTCGGGTGCGATGCTGTGAACCGCCCGATCGCAGCCTCGTGCCGCACCGCCTGTGCCGCATGCTCGGCGTGCAGGCGCAGCAGCGCTGCCGTGTCCGTCGGCTGCCACGACGTGCCGGTGCGCTCTGGCAGTCCGTCGGCCTCTTCGGCGGCCGCTTCGGCCCGGCCTTCGCGCAGTGACGGCAGCCGGGTGCGCTCGACGCGGTTGACGACCAGACCGGCCAGCGGCATACCCTCCGACGCCAGCCGGCCGGCGAAGAAGGACGCCTCCCGCAGCGCGTCCCGCTCGGGCGTCGCCACCACGACGAAGGCGGTCGACGCGTCGCTGAGCAGCGCGTAGGTGTGATCCGCGCGCTCCCGGAAACCCCCGAACATCGAGTCGAGTGCGGCCACGAAAGTCTGCGCATCCCGCAGCAGCTGGCCGCCGAGCACCTTGGACATGACGGCGGTCATCGTGTGCACGCCGACCGACATGACCTTCAGGTAGGCGCGGCCGCCGGCCTTGGCCGGTGACATCAGCAGCCGGATGAACTTGCCGTCCAGGAACGACCCGAGCCGTCCGGGTGCGTCGAGGAAGTCCAGCGCCGAACGCGACGGTGGGGTGTCGACCACGATGAGGTCCCAGCGGGCGGCGCCGCCGGCGAGCTCCGCGTGCAACTGCCCGAGCCGCTCCATCGCCATGTATTCCTGTGTGCCGGCGAATGAGCTCGAAACTGCCTGGTAGAAGGGGTTTTCCAGGATCTGCTGGGCCTTGTCCGGGGTCGAGTGCCGCAGCACCAACTCGTCGAAGGTTCGTTTCATGTCGAGCATCATCGCGTCGAGCGACCCGCCGGCGGAGGAGTCGATCGAGTCGACCGGCGCCGGCTCGTTGTCCAGGTGCTCCAGGCCGAGCGCCTGCGCGAGCCGCCTGGCCGGGTCGATGGTCAGCACCGCGACAGTGCGCCCCTGCTCCGCCGCCCGGATGGCGATCGCGGCCGCAGTCGTCGTCTTGCCTACCCCGCCCGATCCGCAGCACACGATGGTGCGCACCGAGCGGTCTCGCAACAACACGTCGATGTCCAGGGTCGGCGGGGTCATCCGAAAACTCCTTGCGCAGCAACGGCATCCGCGAGTTCCAGCAGTCCGCCGGCGTCCATGCCGCCCGGCACGAGCGGCAGGTGCACCGTCGGCAGTCCCAGCCCCGCGAGGGCGTCGCGTTCGCGGTCCTGCAGCGCCAGGCGCTGGGTGAGGTCCCGGCCGGTCTGCGCGAGACCGGCCAGCATCCGCGGCCCGACGCGCAGGCCGACCGCCGCGAGATCCGCGGCGAGCGGAGCGTCGTCGAAGTCGGTCGCCGCCAGCTGGGCGAGCGTGCCGTCGCCGACCGGGGGAGTGACCTCCTGATTGATCACCACCGCGCCCAGGGGCAGCGAGAGAGCCCGCAACTCAGCGGCTGCCTCGACGGTCTCCTGCACCGGCATCTCCTCCAGCAGCGTCACCAAATGCACTGCGGTCTGGGCGGATTGGAGCAGTGCGGTGATCGCGTCGGCCTGGTTCTTCACCGGCCCCATCTTCGCCAGGCCGGCCATCGCATGGTTCACCCCGAGGAACTGCCCGACCCGTCCGGTCGGCGGCGCGTCGAGCACCACCGCGTCATACAGCTGGGCGCTGCGGGTGCCGCGCCGGCTCGGACGGCGGCGCACCGCCTCGTAGACCTTGCCGATCAGCAGCACGTCACGCAGGCCTGGTGCCACGGTCGTCGCGAAGTCGATCACTCCGAAGCGCTCGAGCATGCCGCCCGCCATGCCGAGTTTGTAGAACATCTGCAGGTATTCGAGCAGCGCGGCCTTCGGGTCGACCGACAGGCCCATCACCTGTCCGCCGCCCGGCCCGGTCGCGACCTGCACCTCGTCCTCGCCGAGGCGGGGCACGTCGAAGACGCCGCTGATGCCCTGCCGGCCCTCGACCTCGGCCAGCAACACCCGCTTGCCGTGCGTCGCGAGCGACATGGCGAGCGCCGCCGCGATGGTCGTCTTGCCGGTGCCGCCCTTGCCCGTGACGACGTGCAGGCGGACGCCGTCCCAGTCACCGCTGCTCATGCGATCACGGTAGCGGGGCTCCCTCGCGAGCCTGCGGCGTCATACCCGGGAGTGACCGCGCAGATGTACTCCAGCGGGACGTCGGCCCGGACCTGCTCACCTACGCTGCACGTATGTCGTCAGTCGTGCCCCGACGCCCGGACGCTCTGCTCGGCGAGGCGTCCCGTTGGTGGGTGCGAGCGTTGCCGTGGGCCGTCGCATTCCTCTACTTCATCACCCTCATGCCGGTCACCCTCGGCGTGCTGAACGCCGACTACGGACTCAACGCCGGGATCGCCGGCGCGCTCGCCGTCCTACAGACGGTGCCGTTGCTGTATGCCGTGATCCGTCCGCTGCAGGCATGGTGCGTCGTCTTCGCCGCTGACGTCGTGGGTGCGCTCGCCCTGCTGACGGCCGACACCGCCGGGTATGCCTGGCCGTTCCCTGCGATGGAGATCGTCGGACTCACCCTGCTCTGTCTGGCCGTCGGCCTGCGCGAGTCGCGCCGCACGCTGGTGCTGCTCTGGGCCGCCACCATCGTCTCCGGTGTGTGCCTCACCTCGTTGGCGCCGGACAGCACCAGCAACACGGTGGCGGTCGTCATCGTGCTCAGCGCGGTTGCGCTAATCCTGGGTGCCGCGCTCCGCGAGCGGTATGACGCACAACGTCGCCTCGCCGAACAGGAGACGATCAGCGAGGCCGAGCGCAGCCGCCGGACGCTGTTGGAGGAGCGTGCCCGGATCGCCCGCGAGTTGCACGACGTGGTGGCGCACCACATGTCGATGATCACCGTGCAGGCCGACACCGTCACCTACCGGCTGGGCGGGCTGTCGCCGGAGGCACAGGAGGAGTTCAGCTCCATCGCGAGGACCGCACGCGCTTCGCTCGGCGAGATGCGGCGGTTGCTCGGGGTGCTGCGCAACGAGGATGCCGACGGCGAGCTCGCGCCGCAGCCGGGTCTGGCCGACATCGGTCAACTCGTGGAGGCGACAGGCCGGGCCGGTGTGCTGGTCGAGTTCGCCACCTGCGACACGGTCGTGCCGGAGGCGGTCGGCCTGTCGGCATACCGCATCGTTCAGGAGGCGCTCGCCAACATCGTGCGGCACGCGCCGGGCGCGGCGACACAGGTGAAAGTGTCGGCGAACGATGAGCACCTGCTCGTCCTGGTGGCGAACGAACCGTCCCTGCAGCTCCCCGAGGCGCCACTTGAGGAGGGCGGGACAGGTCAGGGTCTGGTCGGCATGCGCGAGCGGATCCGCCTCGTCGGTGGCACCCTGGAGGTTGGGCCGCTGCCCGACGGCGGCTTCCGGGTGGCAGCCCAACTCCCATTGGCGGCAAAGGATTTCATGTGACGACGCGCGTAATCATCGTCGACGACCAGGCCATGGTGCGCGCCGGCTTCGCCGCCCTGCTGGCTGCTCAGGAAGGCATCGAGGTGGTCGGGCAGGCCTCCGACGGGGAGGAGGGCGTCGCGTTGGCCATGCGGACGCATCCCGACGTCGTGCTGATGGATGTCCGTATGCCGAAGCTGGACGGGCTGGGGGCGACCCGGCGGATCCTGGCCGCACCCGCGGTGGCGGACCGGACGAAGGTGCTGATGCTGACCACCTTCGATGTCGACGACTACGTCTACGAGGCGCTGCGGGCCGGCGCCAGCGGGTTCCTGCTCAAGGACGCTCCGCCGGCGGACCTCATCGCGGCGGTCCACGTGATCGCCGCAGGGGACGCGCTGCTCGCGCCGTCGGTGACTCGCCGGTTGATCGCCGACTTCGCCCGCCGGAGCCCGTCGGTCGGCCGAGGGAAACTCGCGCTGCGGCTGAACGCGCTGACCGAACGGGAGACCGAGGTGCTCAGCCTGGTCGCCCGCGGCAGCTCCAACGCCGAGATCGCGCAGGCGCTCTTCGTCGCTGAACAGACGGTGAAGACCCACGTCAGTCGCGTCTTCACCAAGCTCGACCTGCGCGACCGTGCGCAGGCCGTGGTGTTCGCCTACGAGTCGGGACTCGTGACGCCGGGGGAGTGATACCCGGGTAGGGGCCGGCAAATGGCTCCGCCGGGTGATGTGGGGGTGAAAACCTCCTTCCTACCTTTCCGGGTATGACCCAACGCAGTGAACGACAAAAGACACAGGGAAATGACGACACCCGAAGCACGAGGGGGTTGTCATGACACCGACACTCCATTACCGCCTGCGCGACGTCGACGAGCACACCCTGCTAGCCTGCGACCCGCCGGGCGGCGTACGCGTCGTCGAGGCATTCGGTGACGTGGCGCTCGCCGACCACATCGCGATCGTCGTCCCCGGCAACGGTCACCACCTGGGCAACTACTTCACCGACCGGGGCCCGGTCAGTCCGCGGGCCCGCGGCGAGCAGGTGCTGCGCATGATGACGGCCCTGGCTTCCGACGAGCGGGTCGCCGTGGTCGTCTGGGTCGGTTACCGGACCCCGGCCGGTATGGCGTCGGCATTCTCCAACAGTTACGCCCGCGAAGGAGCCGACGACCTGGCCCGCCTGACCCACTACCTGCCGCGTTCCGCGCACCTGACGCTGATCGGGCACAGCTACGGCAGCGCGGTCTGCGGCCTCGCGCTCCCTACCGCGCGGGTCGACGACTGCGTCGCGGTCGGTAGCGCCGGCATGGGCGTCCAACACCGCGACCAACTCGGCGTCGCCACTCGACTGTGGGCCGCGCAGACCGAGTCGGACTGGATCCGCTTCTTCCCGCACGGCCGGATCGGCCGGCTCGGGCTGGGCCGCCCACCACTGCATCCTGCCATGCGGGCGACGCGGTTCGGCACCGGTGACATCACCGGCCACTGCGGCTACTACACCGAGGGCAGCGAATCGTTGCGCAACATCGCCCGCATCGCGGTGGGTCGGTATGACGACGTGACGCCCGCAGGTACGGCCGTCCCGTCCGCTGCGCCGATCGAGAACACCGCAGATGCAACGGCTTTCGTGGCGGTGCAGGCATGAACCCGCAGAGTGGTCTGCCGGCGATCCTGTGCGAGGACGTCCGAAAGAGCTACCCACGCCGTGGTCAGGTGCTCGACGGACTCGATCTGGTAGTCGAGCCCGGCACGATCCACGGACTGCTCGGTCCGAACGGAGCCGGCAAGACGACCGCCGTGCGCATCCTGTCCACGCTGCAGCGCCTCGACTCCGGTCGCGCGATGGTCACCGGCCGCGACGTGGCGCGTGATCCCGCCGGTGTGCGTGAACGCATCGGAGTGGCAGGGCAATACGCGGCCGTCGACGAGATCCTGACCGGAAGGCAGAACCTGCAGATGTTCGGTCGGCTGCACCATCTGCGGGCGCGCGTTGCGAGAGCTCGCGCCGACAAATTGCTGGAGCGCTTCGACCTGGTGGCTGCCGCCGACCGGCCGGTACGGCACTACTCCGGCGGCATGCGCCGGCGACTCGATCTTGCGGTGAGCCTGATCCGCAGCGCTCGGGTGCTCTTCCTCGACGAGCCCAGCACCGGGCTCGACCCGCGCAGCCGCAACGACGTCTGGGACGCGGTCCGCGAGCTGGCCGGCTCCGGCACGACGGTGCTGCTGACCACGCAGTACCTCGAGGAGGCCGACCGGCTCTGCTCACGCATCTCCGTGCTGGACCACGGCCGGATCGTCGCGGAGGGTTCACCCGCAGAGTTGAAGGCGCGTGTCGGGGGCAACCTCGACGACGCCTTCCTGCACCTCACTGGCCGGCCGATGCTCGTGGGGGTGGCGTGATGACCGCCATCTCTGCCGAATTACAGCCGCTGCCAGCACGATTGGCGTGGTTCGCCGCCGACACCTGGGTGGTTGCACGACGGCACGTCATGCGCCTCTTCCACCGCCCGGACGAGTTGCTCGGCACGCTGCTGATCCCGGTGATGGCAGTTTTGATGTTCGGGTTCGTCTTCGGCAACGCGCTGGGCGCGGCGATGACGCTGCCCGGTGACGAGTACCGCGAGTTCCTGCTGCCGGGGCTCTTCGCTCTCACCATGGCCTTCGGGATCGGCAACACCACCATCTCCGTCGCCTCCGACATACGCGGCGGTGTGCTCGATCGGATGCGATCGCTTCCCATGTCGCCCGCGGCGGTGCTGGCCGGACGCTCGGTGGCCGATTTGCTCACTGCCGCAGTCGAACTCGCCATCGTGATGGGGTTTGGCACGCTCCTCGGCTGGCACTGGCATGGCGGGGTCGGCGCGCTGCTCGCGGCGTTCGGCCTGCTGGCGCTGCTGCGACTGGCCTTCTCCTGGGTCGGCATCCTGCTCGGTTTGCTGGTCAGCGGTCCGGAGGCGGCGATGAAGTACTTTGCCCTGCTATTCCCGCTGGCGATGGTGGCCGACACCGTCATACCGACCGACCTCATGCCGGACGGGCTCGCCGGGGTCGCTCGCTGGAACCCGTTGTCCGCCACCGTGATTACCACGCGGCGGCTCTTCGGCAACCCGTCGGCTCCCACTACCTCGTGGGTCGCCGAGCAGGCGCCCGCGCTCGCCGTCGCGTGGCCGGTGGCGATCATCGCCGTCAGTATGCCGCTGGGGCTCGTTCGGCTGCGGAGGATTGCGCGATGAACCCCGCAATCCTGTTCGCGCTCGCCGGACGAGCGCGGATGCCGGCACAATGCGCCGGCGCTCGTCAGGAAAGCAGCCCGCCCACCCCGGTGACCGTGTGCGTGAAGTATGCGGACCGCGGATCGATCAGCTCGAAGTGCGCACAGCCGGCCAGTACCTGCAGCGGCACTCCGGCGCCGACGGCTGCCTGGTAACTCTCAGAGACCTCCACTGGCACCCGGTCGTCGGCGTCACCATGCACCAGGCTGGCTCGCACCGGCGGGCGTCCGAGCATCGCCGGGTCCGCGGCGCGCCATACGGTTTCGGAGGCCGCACCCATGAGCTCAGCCGCCGCGTCGCCGCCCAGGCCCAGATCACGCGTCATGTGTAGATCTAGGCATCCGGCGAGTGAAACGAACCCTATCACCGGCACTCCCTGGTGGGCCGACCAGGCCGCCAGGTGCCCGCCCGCGGAGTGGCCGAGCAGCACGATGTCGTCCGGCAACGCAGGGTCCGACGCCACCGCGTGGATGGCGGCCAGCACGTCTGCCGCCATCGCCGGCCAGTCGCCGGGAATGCGACGGTATTCGATCGTCGCGACGTGAAAACCGTGTGCTGCCAACGCAGTTGATTGCGGTCCAGCATGTCCGCGGTCATACGAGGGCCGCCAGAAGCCACCATGTATGACGATGACGGTCGCGTCGCGCGATGCTGCGGCGGGCAGGCGCACATCATACACCTGATCGTCGTCCGGACCGTATGACGTCGTGCGATCCGGAGGCGGAGCGACCATCGAGAGCACGGACACGAAGATTGAGGTTACCGGGCGAAGGTGATCCAGTTAACGTTCGAAACCGAAATATTGCTACCGTCCGACCGAAGGTTGTGAACCATCCGGAAAGAGGTTTGTCAATGGTGCTCGAACCCCTGCGGCCCGCCAAGGGCCAGGGCACCCCGCACGTCATCGTCATCGGCGCCGGCATGGTCGGCCTGTCGACCGCCTGGCACCTGCAGGAGCGCGGCGTCGAGGTGACCGTGGTGGAGCGCTCCGGGGTGGCTGCCGGCAGCTCGTGGGGCAACGCCGGCTGGGTCTCGCCGGGCCTGTGCGTGCCGCTGTCCGACCCGTCGGTGATCAAGTACGGGCTCAAGGCACTGCTCGACCCCGACTCCCCGCTCTACATCCCGATGAAGCCGGACCCCAAGCTGGCCTCCTTCCTGCTCGGCTTCGCGCGCCGCTGCACGCCGGGGCAGTGGAAGCGGACGATGGACAAGTTCGTCCCGGTCAACCGCCAGGCCATTGCGGCATACCAGTTCCTGGAGGACCACGGCGTCCAGGCGACCTCCCACGAGGCGCCGATCATGGCCGCTTTCCGCCGGGCGCAGGACGCGGTCGGTCTCGAGCACGAGGTCGAACTCATCCGCGCGGCCGGTCTGGAGCTGGAGGCGACCGAGATCGACAACGCCACCCTGCGCGCCGAGCTGCCGATCGTCAGCCCGGACGTCGAGAAGGCGATCCGGCTCGGCGGGCAGCGGTTCATCAACCCCGGCGAGTATGTCGACGCGCTCGCGACAGCTGTTGCCGAGCGCGGCGGCCGCATGGTGATCGGCTCCAATGCGCGTGCGCTGCGGCACGGGCCCGGCGGTGTGACCGTCGAAATGGTTAGTGGTGAGCCGATTTCCGGCGATGCCGTCGTCATCGCAACCGGTGCCTGGCTGCCCGAGCTGGCCAGGGTCTGCGGCGTGAAGACCGCGGTGCGCGCGGGTCGCGGCTACAGCTTCTCGGTGGCCGTCACCGACCCGGCGAACCGGCCGGTGCCGTGCCCGGTCTACTTCCCGTTCGAGCGGATCGCCTGCACGCCCATCGGCGACCGGCTGCGTGTCGGCGGCACCATGGAGTTCGCCGGCACGGAGGAGCCGCTGCACGTCGAGCGGGTCGACGCGATCGTGAAGAACGGCCGGCCCCTGCTGTCCGGCGTCGACTGGGAGGACCGCCAGGACACCTGGGTCGGCGGTCGTCCGGTCAGTGTCGACGGCCTGCCGCTGATCGGCCCGACCCGGGTGCCGCGGGTCTTCGCCAACGGCGGACACGGCATGTGGGGCATCACCCTCGGCCCGCTCTCCGGCCAGCTGCTCGCCGAGCAGATGGTCACTGGTGTCACCCCGGCCGAGCTCGTCCCGTTCGACCCGACCCGATGAGTGGCGTTTCGACGGGGAATAGGGTGACCGCATGACCACGTGGGAATACGCGACGGTGCCGCTGATCGTGCACGCGACCAAGCAGATCCTCGACCAGTGGGGAGCCGACGGCTGGGAGCTCGTGCAAGTTGTTCCCGGCCCCGACGGCACCAGCCTGGTCGCCTACCTCAAACGGCCGAAGGAGCACTGACCGATGTCCGCAGTGGAAGATCGCCTGGCCGAGCTCGGTCTGCAGTTGCCGGAAGTCGCGGTGCCCCTCGCGGCATACGTGCCCGCGCTGCGGGACGGCAATCTCGTCTTCACCTCCGGTCAGCTGCCGGTCGTCGGCGGGCAGTTGCAGGCGACCGGCAAGGTCGGCGCCGAGGTCACCCAGGAGGAGGCGGCGAAGCTTGCCGAGATCTGCGCGCTCAATGCGATCGCAGCCGTGAAGACGGTCATCGGCGACCTCGACCAGGTCACACAGGTGGTCAAGGTGGTCGGTTTCGTCGCCAGCGACCCGGCCTTCACCGGGCAGCCCGCGGTCATCAACGGCGCGAGTGAACTCTTCGGCAAGGCGTTCGGCGAGCGCGGTGCGCACGCCCGGTCGGCCGTCGGTGTCGCCGTGCTGCCGCTCGACGCGCCGGTCGAGGTCGAGATCACCGTCTCGGTCAGGTAAGGCCGCAACCGTCGTGACCACTATGCGCGACTTCGAGGCGGTACCGCGAGTCCACGACCTGGCCGTGAACTGGCTGGCCAGGCCTGCCGCCGAGCGCGTGCCAGGATCGGTGCGGCTCGCATCGACCGTGCTCCTGCTGCGCGAAGCAGCCTCCGGTGCAGAGGTTTTCATGCAGCATCGGGCGTCGTCGATGCCGTTCGCGCCGTCGATGTGGGTGTTCCCCGGCGGTGGTGTCGACCCGCGAGACGAGTCCGGTGAGGTGCCGTGGGCCGGCCCGGCGGTGCCGGAGTGGGCGCAGCGCCTCGGGGTGCCGGAGCCGGTGGCGCAGGCGCTGGTGGTCGCCGCGGTGCGCGAGGTGTTCGAGGAGTGCGGTGTGCTGCTCGCCGGGCCGTCCGCCCACGAGATCATCTCCCAGCCGAATGACGAGCAGTGGCAAGAGGACCGGGCGCGGCTGGCGGACCACAGCCTCGCCTTCTCGGACCTCCTGCGTGACCGGCAGCTGGTGCTGCGATCGGATCTGCTTGCGGTGCAAGACCACTGGGTCACCCCGGAGATGGAGCCCCGCCGCTACGACACGTGGTTCTTCTCGGCCCTGATGCCGGCCGAGCAGGTTGCCGATGATCGCACGACGGAAGCGTCCGAAGCCGGATGGCATCGTCCCGCCGACGTGCTCCGGGAAGCGAGCGCCGGGGCGGCGAGCCTGCTGCCGCCGACGGTCGTGCAACTGCAGCGAGTTTCCGGCTGGGGAAGTTTCGACCCGGTGACGACCAGTCGCGCCGGTCTGCTGCCGGTCATGCCGGAGCCGGTGCAGGTCGGCGACCGCGTGGTCCTGCGCGCTCAGCTCAACGACTGACGTCCGCCGGAGTGCACCGGCTCAGCCGTTGGCCAGTGCCTTGACGCGCGACAGGTCGCCGTTGAACCAGTCATGGTCGATCGGCGAACTCGTGTACTGCCACATCGTGTAGTAGGGCCAGCGGCCGGGCAGCGTGCCGGGCGACGAGCTGTAGCGCGCGATCCACAACGGGTTGGTCTGGTTGAAGGCCGTGGTGTTGCCGGTGCAGGTCTGCCACCAGTCGGCGGTCGTGTAGATGACCGCGTCGCGCCCGGTCTTGCGCCGATATTCGGTGAGGAAGGACCGGATCCAGGAAGTCATCGCCGACTGCGAAAGGCCGTAACACGTTGCGCCATAAGGGTTGTACTCGATGTCGAGCATGCCTGGCAGTGTCTTGCCGTCCTTGGACCAGCCGCCGCCGTGCGCCACGAAATAGGCCGCCTGGTTGACCGCGGAGGAGCCGGCCGGGTTGGCGAAGTGGTAGGCCCCGCGAACAATGCCCGCCCGGTAGCTGCCGTCGTACTGCTGGGCGAAGTAGGGGTTCGTGTAGTAGTTGCCCTCGGTCGCCTTGGTGTAGGCCCAGCGCACGCCCGAGCGGTACTGCGAGCTCCAGTCCACGTTGCCCTGGTATGCCGCGACGTCGATCCCCAGGGTCGCGTTCGCGCTGGACAGCGGGCGGACCAGCGCGCCCGAGTCGGCGCCGGTCTTGCTGTCGTGGTGTTCCCAGCCGGCATACGCATCGCCGAGCCGCTGGATCCCAGCCCGTTTGGCCGCTGCCGTGGGCCGCTGGGCGTGGCTGGCAGCTGCGTGAGCCGGCCCGGCGGCGGCTACGAAGGTAAGCGCCGTGAGTGCGGCGCAGGACGTGAGCAGGGATTTCTTCATCGAGACCTCTCGCAGGTGGAACGGCAGGACGCCGTGGCCCCGAGCCCACAGCAGCAACAGCTTTCACGGTAATCACGCCAGGTCTACAGCGCGCCAAAGTCCGGTCAAGGCTCGGTCAAGTTGGGTAAGAGCGGACTACGGTTGTCCGCATGACGACAGGCACGGTATGGCGCGGCGGCGCCCTGGGCGACCAGGTGCGCGCGGTGCTCGCCCCCAATCCCGGGCCGATGACCCTGGACGGCACCAACACCTGGATCCTGCACGTCCCCGGCGACACCGTGGCCGCAGTCGTCGATCCGGGACCGCTGCACGAGGGTCACCTCCAGGAAGTGCTGCGCCAGGTCGGCGCCCGCGGCGCCCGCGTCGCCCTCACACTGGTCACACACTGGCACCACGACCACACGGAGTCGCTGGAGCGGTGGGCGGAGCTGACCCAGGCGCCGGTGCGTGGGGGCGGACGTGGCCCGGATTTTGCCGATGATGAGCGAATCTCCCTCGGATCGCTGCAGATCCGAGTGCTGCTCACTCCTGGGCACACCGCCGACTCGGTCTCGTTCCACCTGCCCGATGCGGGCGCGCTGCTCACCGGCGACACCGTGCTCGGGCGCGGCACGACCGTGGTGGCGCACCCGGACGGAGCGCTCGGCCCCTACCTCGCGTCCCTGGACAAGTTGCACGCCGTCGCCGCGGCGCATCCGACCGCGCTGGCGCCGGCGCACGGGCCGACACACGCCGACGCCGCGACTGTCATTGCGGCATACCGGCAGCACCGCGCCGAACGACTCGACCAGGTGCGGGCCGCCCTGGCGGCAGGTGACGACGAAGCGACCGACGTCGCGCAGGCGGTGGTCGAGCGGGTCTACGCCGACGTGCCGCGCGAGGTGTGGCCGGCGGCGAAGTGGAGCGTCCAGGCCCAGCTGGACTACCTCGCCGCAAACGGTCAGGCCGGCTGAGGCGCCAGTGCCGCGATCACCACGCTGATGTTGTCGGCGCCCCCGGACGCATTCGCGAATCCGACCAGACCATCGGTGATTTCCGTCGGATCGTCGCCGCGTGCGGCGCGGACGCGCTGCACCAGGTCCCAGAGATCGGCCGGTGCCGAGCAGTAGTTCCACAAGCCGTCGCTGCATACGATCAGCCAGCCCGGCTCCTCCGCCAGCAGATGAGCCAGGCGTGGGGTCAGGTCCTTGGGCGCGTTGCGTCCGAGCCATCGGGTGATCGCGTGGGCGTTCGGCGCGTTCTCGGCGTTCTCCCGCGGGACGCCGCGGCGGATCAGCTCGTGCGCCATCGAGTCGTCCGATCCGAGCTGGACCGCGCGCTCCGGGCCGGATGCCGGAATCCAGTAGACCCGGCTGTCGCCGACGTTCCCGCCGACGATCAGGTTGTCCTCGACGATGGCCGCCGCCATCGTGCACGACGGGGGTGTCGGGTCGTCTGCTCCGCCCGTTTCGGCCGCTGCCGCACTACCGGCCTGCGCGGCGTCGGCGAATGCCTGCGCCGCCGTCTCCAGCCAGACGTCCTGCGCGACCCCCCGCCGAGGCATCGGCTGGGACAGTCGTTCCATCGCGGCGACCGAAGCCGCTTGCGAGGCGAGCTGGGAGTCGGTCGACGTCGACACGCCGTCACAGACCACGAGCACGGCTCGCGCGCCCTGTTCCTCGGAGGCGGCAAGCGCGATCGAGTCTTCGTTGCGATGGTGTCGTTGCCCGATGTCGGACTGGCCGGCAACCCACGGATGTGGTGACAGGACAATGTGATTGCGCGGATCGTCCGCCGCATCCGATGACCGGCTGTTCTGCACTGCCGTGCCCTCCTTCTGGTCCGCGCGAGGTGTGCCGACAGACAGACGCTGCCGTGGCGAGGGTGGTTCCGGGCGGCGACCGCCAGGAGAGTCAGCGCGCCCGGCGCTGCAACCGGTCGATGTCGAGGAGCGTCACCGCGCGGGCCTCGAGGCGGATCCAGCCGCGTGAGGAGAAGTCGGCGAGCGCCTTGTTAACCGTCTCGCGGGAGGCGCCGACCAGCTGAGCGAGCTCTTCCTGGGTCAGGTCGTGCTCCACGAGGGTGCCTTCGTCGGACGGCTTGCCGAAGCGGCGCGACAGGTCGAGCAGCGCCTTGGCGACGCGGCCGGGCACATCGGTGAAGACCAGGTCGCCCAGGGCTTCGTTGGTGCGGCGCAGCCTGGCCGCGAGGACCGACATCATCGTCATGGCGACCTCGGGCCGGGTGCCCAGATAGGCGCTCATGTCAGGGTGGGACAAGCCGACCAGCGCGGTGTCGGCGACGGCGGTCGCCGTGGCGGTGCGCGGACCCGGATCGAAAAGGCTGAGTTCGCCGAGCATCTCGCCCTCGCCCAGGATCGCCAGGAGGTTCTCCCGGCCGTCCGCCGAGCGGCGGCCCAGCTTCACCTTGCCCGACGTGATCACGTAAAGCGAGTCGCCCTGCTCGCCCTCGTGGAACAACTCCTGGCCACGCGCGATCTTGGTTCGCGTCATCGTCGAGAGCAACGCTTCGGCAGCGTTGTCGTCAAGGGCGGCGAACAGGGGCGCTTTGCGCACGGCCTCGGTATCCACGCCTGCAGTCTGCCACGTAGCCCCCGTGCGTGTGAGGTAGCCGACGTGCGTGCCCTGTCACCGGGCTCGTCTACGCTCGGCGATGTGAAGCGCATCGACGTGTCGGCCGAGTCCGGGCTGGCACGCACCCGCCGGGCGCGCCGGATGTTCCGGGCCCTGCGCGAACAGTTCCCGCACGCACACTGCGAGCTGGACTTTCGCACGCCACTGGAGTTGCTGGTCGCCACCATCCTCTCGGCGCAGACGACCGACGTCGGGGTCAACAAGGTGACGCCGACCCTTTTCGCGCGCTACCCCGACGCCGCGGCGTATGCCGGTGCCGATCGCGAAGAACTGGAGGAATTGCTGCGGCCGACCGGATTCTTCCGCGCCAAGGCCAAGTCGGTGATGACGCTCGGGCAGACCCTGGTCGAGCGCTTCGACGGACAGGTCCCGCCGCGCCTGAAAGACCTGGTGACCCTGCCGGGAGTCGGGCGCAAGACTGCCTTCGTCGTGCTGGGCGATGCGTTCGGACAGCCCGGGCTGACGGTCGACACGCACTTCGGCCGGGTCGTGCGCCGCATGGGCTGGACCGACCTGGACGACCCTGTCAAGGTCGAGGCCGCGATCGGTGCCATGTTCCCCCGCAAGGACTGGACGCAGCTCAGCCACGTGCTGATCTTCCAGGGCCGGCGCATCTGCCACGCGAAGCGCCCGGCCTGTGGAGTGTGCCCAGTGGCCAGATGGTGCCCGTCATACGGCGTGGGGGAGGTCGACCCGGACAAGGCGCGAGCGCTGCTGAAATTCGAGCTCGCGCCGGGCGCGGTGCGGCCGGCCGGGGTCCCCGAGCCCGCGGCAGTGCGATGAGCGAACGCCTGCCCACAGGCGCGCCCGAGCCGGCCTGGCTGAGCGATCTGGAGCGCCGGGCGCGCGAGACACCGTTCGGCCGGCGTCTGCCGCCGGCGACCGGCCGGGCCTCCGCTGTGCTGATGCTCTTCGGCCCGGCAGCCGGCGGCGGCGAGGACGTCGTGCTGACCGAGCGGGCGGCGACCCTGCGCAAGCACGCGGGGCAGGTGTCGTTCCCCGGCGGCGGCGTCGACCCAGGCGACGTCACGGCGGTCGACACGGCGTTGCGTGAGGCGCGCGAAGAGATCGGGCTGGCACCCGAGGGGGTCGAGGTCGTCGGCGAGCTGCCGGTGCTGCCGCTCAGCGTCACGGGCTTCCGGGTCACCCCTGTCGCCGCGTGGTGGCGCACGCCCTCACCGATCGGGGTGGTCGATCCTGCGGAGGTCGCGCGCGTCGCGCGGGTCGCGCTCGTAGATCTGGTGGATCCGGCCAACCGGTTCAGGGCCGTGCACCCCGCGCGGTCCTTCGACGCGCCCGCGTTCGAGGTGGACGGGCTCTACATCTGGGGGTTCACCGCGATCGTGCTGGATGCCACGCTGCGGCTGGCCGGGCTGGAACGTCCGTGGGACCGCGAGGATCGCCGGCCCGTGCCCGACCGCTACTGGCGGTAGGCGTCAGACCTTCGGCGGCTTGATCGCGGCGACGGTGCGCTGTGCGTTGTCGATGGTGCGCTCCGGCTTGCCCTTGATCTTCTTCAGCGCGCTGATGCCCAGCAGCGCGAGGATCAGCGTGATGAGCAGCAGCACGCCGGAGGTGATCAGCAGCCCGATCCACAGCTGCAGGCCGGCGGCGTGCAGGCCCCAGGCGAGGGTGAGCAGGAGGAAGCCGAGCAGGTAGAGGGCGAACAGCCCGGCACCGGCGAGCAGGCCGGCGCCCTTGCCACCCTTGGCGACATCGGACTTGATCTCCACCTTGGCAAGGGCGATCTCGTCCTTGACGATCGCCTTCAGGTCGGTGGAGGCGTCCGCGACCAGCTGGCCGAGGGTTCGCTCTGTGCCCTTCGTGGTCTGGGCCATCGATTGCTCCTCATGAATGGTTGGCTGCTCGTGACGTGCCGTGGCTGTTGCCAGCATAGAGACACCGAACTCACCGGTACCTTAGTAGGCGCCGCCGTGGTCGTCCCGCGACTCGGCTTCGTGGATCCGGCGGTAGGTCGCGTTGCGGGCGCGCAGGCACACCGTTGCGAGCAGCGCCGACAGCAGCGACCCGGCGAGCACGCCCACTTTGACATGCTCGTCGGCGACCGATCCGTCGCCGAAGGCGAGTTCGCCGATCAGCAGTGACACGGTGAATCCGACGCCCGCGAGCACTGCGAGCCCGAAGAGATCCGGCCAGGTGAGGTCGTCGTCGAGTTCGGCCCGGGTCAGTCTGACCGTCAGCACGGTGCCGCCGAAGACGCCGACGGTCTTGCCCGCGACCAGGCCGAGTATGACGCCGAGCGTGACCGGGTCGCGGAGCGCGTCGCCGAGTCCGCCGCCCACCACGGTCACGCCGGCGGCGCAGAAGGCGAACGCGGGCACACAGAATCCGGCGGACACTGGGCGGAGTGCGTGGTCGACTCGTTCACCGAGCGACGTGGCTTCTCCCGGACGGACCTGCGCCGGCATGAGCAGACCGAGTGCGACGCCCGCGACGGTCGCGTGCACGCCGGAGTTGAGCACGGCGAGCCAGGTGGTCAGCCCGAACACCAGCAATAGCAATGGATTCCGGCCACCTCTGACGGTCAGTGCGAAGGCGGCGAGCAGCACCACGGCGACGGCCAGCCAGCCGATGCTGATCGAGGAGGTGTAACAGATCGCGATGATGGTGATCGCGATCAGGTCGTCGACCACCGCGAGGGTCAGCAGGAACGAGCGCAGCGCGCTGGGCAGATGACTGCCGATGACGGCGAGCACCGCGAGCGCGAAGGCGATGTCGGTGGCGGTCGGGATCGCCCAGCCGGTGAGTCGGCCGGCGCCATACACCTGGGTGGCGGCATACAGGATCGCGGGCAGGGCGACCCCGCAGCACGCGGCGACGATCGGCACGGCGGCCTTTGCCGGGTCGCGCAGCGAGCCGTGGGTGAACTCGTGATTGAGTTCGAGACCGGCGAGGAAGAAGAAGATCGCGAGCAGCCCGTCGGACGTCCAGTGGGCGAGACTCATGTCCAGATGGAGCAGGTGCGGGCCGAGAGAGGTGGCTACCAGGTGGTGGTAGCCGTCCCGCCAGGGCGTGTTCGCCCAGACCAGTGCCGCGATGGCGGCGACCAGCAGCACCGCGCCGCCCACTGTCTCCTGGCGCAACAGCCCGGCGATCCGCCGTGCCTCGGGCCAGTCACCGCGCGAGAATGCGCGCCGGATCGGGCGAATCGTCATGGTGGCCTTCGCTGGGAGGGGTCGCGGAACGTCACGCCGACCAGACTTCCCGGCACACCGTGGCCCAGTCTACCGGCGCGGCCGCCGGCGATTGACGGTCGAACCGGCCGCTGACGGCGCAGCAGCGGGGTCAATGGCAGTTTCGGGCGTCAACGGTGGGTTGGGACGTCAGTCGCGGAAGCCGATGGTGCGTGCGGCGGTCCGGAAGGTGAAGGCGCAGACGGCGTCGCCGGGCTCGAAGCTGCCGACGAACTGCCCGAAGAGGTCGAAGCTGATCACGCCGAAGACCTGGGTCCAGGCGGCGGCGAAACGCAACAGCACGGCTTCGGGCAGCTGTGTGCCGAGCGCGGTCCGCAACTCCTTCGCTTGCCGCCGCAGTCCAGCGGACGCCGGCGGGCTCTCGGGATCGTCGAGTTCCCCTGCAGCCCAGGCTGTTTCGATGAGTTGTATGGCGGCAGCGGGTGTCCGGGCGGCGTCCGTAATCGTGTCCTGCGGGGCCCGGTAGCCGGGCACCGGAGATCCGAAGATCAGCGCGTAGCGGTGCGGATGTTCGCGCGCCCAGCCATAGATCGCCTCGCACAGCGCGACGAAGCGCCTCCCCGGCGCCGCGCGGCCCGCGGCTGCGCTCTCGGCAACCTGCGCGACGTCCCGGTAACCCTCGGTGATGAGCGCGGTCAGCAGGTCGTCGCGACTGGGCACGTAGCGATAGACCGCGGACGACACCATGCCCAGGTCGCGAGCGACGGCCCGCAGGGAGAGCGCGGCCGCACCCTGCTCGGCGAGCTGCCGGTTGCCGGACTCCAGGATTCGCCGCATGGTGTCGACGCGTGCGCGTTCACGAGGAGTGGATGGCATGAACCCATGCTCGCAAAAGAGAGCAGGAAACACAATAAAGAGCAGTGCTCTTGATTTGTCGTGGGCGATGTGGTTCGTTGGTCTCGAGAGCACTGCTCTCGAAACCTCGAATCCCTCGAAAGGCGTTGGCCATGACCACTCAACTCGACCCGGCAACGCGGGTGATGAACGTCCTCGTCAAGGCGCTGTCCCGCCTCGGCATCAGCGCCTTCGGCGCGAAGGAACTCATCGTCATCGGCCGCAACTCCGGGCAACCGCACAGCACCCCGGTCAACCCGCTGTCCGTCGACGGTGCGCTCTACCTCGTCGCGCCACGCGGCCGGACCCAGTGGGTGCGCAACGTGCGCCACAACCCGGAGATCACCCTGCGATGCGGGCGCAGCCGGACGCCATACACCGTCACCGAGGTGTATGGCGCCGCCGCGGTCCCGGTCCTGCGGCACTACCTGAAGCGCTGGGCGTGGGAGGTCGGCACGTTCTTCCCCGAAGGCGTCACCGCGGCGTCGACCGGCGCCGAGCTCGAAGCGGTCATCCCGGCTCATCCGGTCTTCCGGCTGGAGCGGTGACGGCCGGGTCACCGTCGCGCTGAGCCGGCTCCCGGCATACCGGGCACGTCCCGCGCGTTGCACGTATGACGCGAAGGGCAGTCCCCTCGTCAGGAAGTCTTGACCGATGCCGTTGACCGATCACGAGATCGAGCAGTTGACCGTCCCCGAGCGCCTCGACCTCATGCGCCGGCTGCGCGAGAGCGAGACGCTGGACGCAGTGCGGGCGCCGTGGTTGCGCACCGTGCGCCGTCGCCGGGCCATTGCGCTCGCGATCACGGCGGTCTGTGCGGTGTTTCTCGTGCCGTGGACGGCATACCTCGCACTCAGCCTGCCCGACCACTACGTCTCGCACGCCTGGGCGCTGACCTGGGCCGGTTTCGACGTGCTGCTCATCGTGATGCTCGGGCTCACGGCGTTCTTCGCCTGGAAACGCCGCATGCTGCTGGTCCTCACATCTTTCGCGGCCGGAGTGCTGCTGCTGGCCGACGCCTGGTTCGACGTGACCACCGCGAACAGGCACTCGGTGGCCCAGGCACTGGCCTCGGCGATCTTCGTCGAGGTGCCGCTCGCGGTCTTCCTCATCTGGATGGGGGTCGCGATCTCCGGGCGCGCAGCCGGCCTGCTCAATGCCGTGACCGGGCAAGGTTTCTCGGGGAAGTGGCGGATGCCCATCAATGCCGACGTGATGAACGCCGAGGACCGCGAGCTACCCGGCCGGAGAGGCTGACCGGGTGACGACGCTGGTATGGCGCGGCCATATCCTCGGCACAACCGCACCACCGCACGCACACTTTCAAGGAGCCCGACCCGTGACCGCCGACCTGTCTCGCCTCGCATCGCTGCCTGGTGTGGGAGAGGCGATCGACGAGGCGCGCGAAGCGTGCACCCGGCTGCGCTGGCACGAGGCGCTGCGCCGGAGGGTGCCGGAAGTGGCCGCCGAGTCCAGGGTGCGGGGCGCACGCGCCAGCGCGTTCCTCGAGGGGGCCGAGGTCCCGGTCGACCTCGTGCGGGACGCCATGCGCGGAGCTGTGGCCCTCGACGACGGGCCCGGGGACCGGGTCCTGACGGGCGCGATCCGGGCGACAGCTGAGACCGAGCACCTGGGCGGTGTCCTGCGCACCGCTCCCGCGCAGGCGATCGCGACCCTGCACAAGGCTGCCGCCGCTGCGGTCATGGCCCCCGACGCGCTGGCCCGCCCGCGACAGGGAGACGAAACACCTTCGGACCTGGCCGAACTCGGTGCGGCACCGCCGCCGGCGGAAGCGGCGCAGCGGTTGCGCGGCGTGGTGGAGCTCATCGCCTCCTTGGGCGAGGCCCCCGGCATACTCCTGACGGCGATCGTGCACGCGGAGGTCGCCACGGCTCGCCCGTTCGGCTACGCGAACGCGCTGGTCGCGCGTGCTCTGGAGCGAGCGCTGCTACAGGCGTCCGGAGTCGACCCGGTGGGCGGCGTGGTCAGCGAAGCGGGGCATGCGCGGCAGGGTGCCGTGGCCTACCAGGGAGCGCTCTCGGCATACCTCACGGGCTCGACCGAAGGTGTTGGACTGTGGTTGCGCCACTGTGCGCAGGCCGTCGTCGCGGGTGCCGCCGAGGCGACTGAGATCGCCGACGCCGTGCTGGCCGGTCGTCTCACCGGACACTGAACGAGGCGGATTGTCCGCCTGTGATGCACCGGATTCAAGTCTTGTATGACGTCCCGGATCGGAGTAGACCTGAGTCATCAGCGACGGATGGGAATCCGACGACCACCGCTATCGAAACCGGCACCCACGCGGAGACAGTCCACGTTATGGACCGCTCGTCCGGGGCCTTGAGCCGCGGCGACAACCTTGAGGATGCACGCCTGGTAACCGGAGGTAGGAAGCGGTTGAAGGCCCCGCCACCCACGTGGGTGGCGGGGCCTTCGTCCTGCCCGGAAGGCGAGTCCTTGACGCGCGGTTTACCGAATCTCGACACTTCCGCCGAAGGTATGAAGTTGTTATGGGATCCATCTGGACTGTTGTTCCGAACGGTCGACCAGTTCCACACTTGAACCGAAGCGCTCCCAGTCCAGGTCGCAGCGCTGCGCCGGGCCTCACACCCCCCCAGGGGTCGCGGCGCACACACAGAAGGCCCCCGCCCACCCCCCGGGCGGGGGCCTTCTGCGTGCGTTCGGCCGGCACGCGGTGGAATGCCGGCCGACGCTCTCCGGTCCCCTCATCCACACCCCGGTGTAGCATCGGCCGGCATCCACAGGTAGCGACGTCGCAGCTGCCGCTGAGGTTCCACCGGCTCCACGATCGTCGGTATGGACAGCGGCATGACGATTGCACTGCTCGGCGGCGGCACGGGTGCCGGCGCGACCACGGCCCTGGTGGCGCTCGCCACCCGCGCGCACGCCGCTCACCGACGTGTTGTCGTGGTGGATGCCGACGCGTGTGGTGGCGGCATCGATGTGGCGTTCGGCATCGAGACGGTGCCGGGCGTGCGGTGGGAGGACCTGCTCGGCTCCGACGGTCCGCTCGACGGCGAGCGGCTGCTGGAGCGACTGCCGAGCCGTGACGACGGACCACAGGTGCTGTCCTTCGGCCGGCAATGGTGTGAGCTGCCGGCAGGTCTGCTCGATCGGGCCGTGACCGCAGTGCGGCCGGTCTGCGACCTGGTCCTGGTGGACCTGGGCCGGGCAGCGGCAGCGATGCGGACCGAACGCTACGACCACGTCCTGCTGGTGGCGAGGGGCACGCCGAGTGGCCTCGCGGCCGCGGGCGCGACCGTGCAACGCCTCGGCGCGCGACCGATGCTGGTCGTCCGCGGCTTGCGGGAGGCGCCGGCCCTCGACGTTGCCGGTGCGCTACGCCTCGACCTTGCGGGGTGTCTGCCGGACGACCGGCACCTTGCGGTCGACCTCGAGCGAGGGGTGCCGGCCGGCTCGCGTGCGCGGTCGGCGTATGCCGGGGCATGCGACCGGTTGCTGCGCGACCTTGTGGTGGCCGCGGAGGCCGCGGCGTGAGCGAGCGAAGCGAGCGTCCAGCGGGCGACCCGGCTGTCGGCGCGGCGCTGTGGGCGGAGATCCGCGACGGCCGGCCACCGACGCCGGAGAGCGTCGACGGGCTCGCCGCGGTGGATGCGGCGGTGCTGGGCAGGCACAGTGTGCAGACTCTGGCCGGCCGGCTGCGCGCGGACGTCTTCGGCGCCGGCCCACTCGACCCGCTGCTCACGATCCCCGGTGTCACCGACGTGCTCGTCAACGGCACGGGCGGGACATGGCTCGATCGCGGCAGAGGGCTCGAACGCACCGACGTGGACGTCGGCGATGCGGCGGCGGTTCGCCGTCTCGCCGTGCGCCTGGCGTCCCGCGCCGGTCGCCGGCTCGATGAGACGGTGCCCTACGTCGACGGGTTGCTCCCCGGTGGGGTCCGGTTGCATGCCGTGCTCCCGCCGCTGGTCGAAGGCGCGGCGCACATCAGCCTGCGGGTGCCGCGCCGGCATCCGCCACGGCTCGATGAGCTGGCGGCGACCGGCACCTGTGACGCGCGTGGCCTGGCGGTGCTGCGCCGCATTGTGGCTGCCCGCGTGGCGTTTCTCGTCAGCGGTGGCACCGGCTCCGGCAAAACGACTTTGCTTGCGGCCATGCTCGCCGAGGTCGTTGCCGGTGAGCGCATCGTGATCGTCGAGGACGTGCGGGAGTTGCACGTGGACCACCCGCACGTCATCCGGCTGGAGAGCCGGGCGCCCAACGTCGAGGGCAGCGGCGAGATCTCCCTGTCGACCCTGGTGCGGCAATCCCTGCGCATGCGGCCCGACAGGCTGGTCGTCGGCGAGGTGCGCGGGGCGGAAGTGCGCGAGTTGCTCAGCGCGCTCAACACCGGCCATGAGGGCGGGTGCGGCACGGTGCACGCCAACACCAGCGGCGACGTGCTGGCGCGGTTCGAGGCACTGGGCGCGCTTGCGGAGATGTCCGCCGACGCCGTGCGTTCCCAGCTTGCCTCGGCGTTGCAAGTGGTCATCCACCTGCGCCGCGAGGGCGGGGTGCGCACAGTGGAGGAGATCGGCGTCATCGGATGGTCCGGCGGGCGCTTGGGCGTCACACCGGCGATGCGGCGGGTCGACGGCGTTCTGCGCGACACGACCGGCCGGGCCGCCCTCGACGCACTGCTGGCCGGCGGCGATCCGGTGTGAGCCTCTTGGTGGCGGCAGCAGTGTGCCTGGCAATCCTTCTCTGGCCGGGCCGCCGATCGGGTGACCTGCACCGCCTCGCGCGCGGGCCGGCCCTATCGTTGCGGGCCGCGCCCGGGCGGGTGCTGCGGCGGCGTGCTGGGCGGTCCGCAGATCTCGACGTCGTCGTCGGGATGCTGGAAGGCATCGCTCCGGCGCTGGCGGTGGGTGTGACTCCGGCGACTGCCGTTTCGACGTCCGCGTCTCTCGCGGCGGTGCGGGTGACGCGACCAGGTTTGCGGCACGACCTGCTGCGCCTGGCTCGGGAAGCGCAGGAGGGAGGCGAACTCGCGCCGTGCTGGGCGCAGCTGTACGCACGGCATCGGATCCCCGGGCTCGACGACGTCGCGCGGGCCTGGGCGCTGTCGGAGCAGCTGGGCTGCCCGATCGGTGACGCGCTGCGCACTGCGACGGCAATGATGCGGGAGCAGAGCGATCTCGACCGGCGCATCGCCGCCGCGACGGCCGGGCCGCGGGCCACCATGCAGCTGCTCACCGCCCTGCCCGTGCTCGGGGTGGCCATCGCGGCGCTGATCGGTGTGCCGCCGTGGCGGCTGTATGCCGGATCGCTCGGTGCGTTCGTGCTGATCGTCGGTGCGCTCTTCGTCGTGGCGGGGCGTCTGCTGACCCGGCGGATGATCCGGCGGGCCGCCGCACCGGCCGGGCTGCCGTGAGCATCCTGCTGGCGGCGACCGCGCTCGCCCTGGTGCCACTGGTCTGGCCCGCGTCGCGAACCGTCGACGTCCGCGCACGAACGGTCGGCCGGCAGGGCACCGATAGCGATGCAGGCCGCGCCGAGGACGTGCTCAGCGTCGCCGCGGCGCTCGATCTGATGGCTCTCGCACTGGCCAGCGGGGTGCCGCTCGTCGTGGCCGTCGACGAGGTCGCCGGCCGGTGTGGCCCCGTGGTGCGATCGCACCTGCGCCAGGTGGTGGCGGCGCTCCGCTGGGGCGTGGACGAGGCCGCCGCCTGGGAGCCGTTGCCCGCCGTATGGCGACCCGCCGGTCACGCGGTCGCGCTCGCCGGTCTGGCCGGAGTCCCACCGGCCGGGCTACTGGCCGGAGCGGCAGCCGACCTGCGCCGAGCCGAGCAGCGCCGCATCGAAGAGGCCACCGGGCGGCTGTCGGTGCTCGTCGTCATACCGCTCGGGCTGTGCTTCCTGCCCGCCTTCGCACTGCTCACCGTCGTGCCGGTCATCGCCGCCCTCGCCGGCGACCTGCTCGAAGGTGCCGCATGAACGACCTTGCGCCGGCCCTCGGCGCCTGGAAAATGCTCTCGCAGAGGGCAATTCACATCAAAGGAGAAGCATATGGCACAGCGAACGGTTCAGCTCGGGCTGCGATTGCAGAGCCGATTGGCCCAGGTGGCCGGTGCCGCACGGGCTCGCCGCGACGCAGGCATGACGACTGCGGAGTATGCCGTCGGCACGCTCGCCGCAGTCGCGTTTGCGGCCGTGTTGATGGTGGTGGTCAAGTCCGGGGCGGTGAAGGCAGCATTGACCGGGATCATCGAGTCGGCGCTCAGCGTCGCGTCCTGATGCCGCGCGGATGGTGGTTGCGGCGCCGGCTGCGTTCCGAGGGCGGGATGGTCACCGCCGAGCTCGCGGCCACCATCCCGGCGCTGGTCTTCGTGCTGTTGATCGCGCTCAACGCGGTGCTGATCGGGATCAACCAGGTGCGCTGTGTGGATGCTGCGCGGGTCGCGGCGCGTGCGGCGGCGCGGGGTGACAGCCCAGGCGCGGTGCAGGCGGCGGGTGCCCGTGCCGCACCGTCGGGCAGCGCGGTCGTTGTGTCCACAGCCGGCTCCGACGTGACGGTGACGGTCACGGCTCCCGTGCCCGGCCCGTTCGGGTGGCTCGTGGGCGGCCACCGGCTGACCTCGACGGTCACGACGCCGGCCGAGGCTGTGGATGCCGCGCCGTGAGGTCTCGCGAGCGCGGGTCCTCGACTGTGCTGGTGGTCGCCGGCATCGGGGTGGTGCTGGTGCTGCTGACCGGCGCGCTGGCACTGGTGTCCGCGGTTGCGGCCAGTCACCGGGCGCGCGCCGCGGCCGATCTCGCGGCCCTGGCGGCGGCCCGGGTGGTGGTCGACGGCAGCGACGCACGTCACCCGTGCGCTGTCGCGGCTCAGGTCGCGGGCCGCAACCACGCCGTGGTGACGTCGTGTGCGGTTGCCGGCGAGGACGTGACGGTCACGGTCGCGGCGGCGGTGAGCTGGCCGGGTCTCGGCCCGGCACGGGCCCAGGCACGGGCAGGACCGTGATCGGCGGCGACAGGCTTGAGACCAGAGAGCGGTCTACAACCTCTCGAACACCGCGGCGATGCCCTGGCCCCCGCCGATGCACATCGTCACGAGCGCGTACCTGCCGTCGATGCGCTCCAACTCGTAAAGCGCCTTGACGGCGAGGAACGCGCCGGAGCACCCGATCGGGTGGCCGAGTGCGATCGCGCCACCGTTGGGGTTGGTCTTGGCCATGTCCAGGCCGAGACCGCGCGATACCGCGATCGCCTGGGCCGCGAACGCCTCGTTGGACTCGATCACGTCCATCTGGTCGAGGGTGAAGCCACCCTTGGCGAGAGCCTTCCGCGTGGCCGGGATCGGGCCCTCACCCATGATCTCGTTGGGGACACCGGCCACGGCATACGAGGCCAAGCGGGCCATCGGCTTGGCCCCGGCCGCCTCAGCTGCGGATGCTTCGCCGAGCACCAGGAAGGCGGCGCCGTCGTTGATGCCCGAGGCATTGCCGGCGGTGACCGTGCCGTCCTTCGTGAATGCGGGACGCATGCGGGCCAGCGTCTCGACGGTGGTCCCCGGGCGGACGTGCTCGTCGGTTTCGAAGACGACCTCACCCTTGCGGGTCTGCTTGACGATCGGCAGGATCTGCGTCTTGAAGCGTCCTTCCTCGATCGCAGCAGCCGCACGCCGGTGTGACTCCGCCGCCAGCTCGTCCTGCTCTTCGCGGGTGATGTCCCATTTCGCCGCGAGGTTCTCGGCGGTGATGCCCATGTGCCCCACGCCGAACGGATCGGTCAAGGCGGCCGTCATGCTGTCGACCATCGTCGTGTCGCCCATCCGGGCGCCATTGCGCATTGCCGGTGACAGGTAGGCGCCGCGGGACATGACCTCAACCCCGCCACCGACACCGAAGTCGGCGTCGTCCAGCAGGATGTTCTGCGCGGTGGTCACGACGCCTTGCAAGCCGGACGAGCAGAGCCGGTTGACCGCCATGGCGACCGAGTCCATCGACAGGCCCGCCTGGATCGCGGCGACCCGTGCGACGTAGGGGTAGCGCGACTCGGTCGGGATCACGTTGCCCACGGTCACGTAGTTGATCCGGTCCGGATCCACACCCGACCGGTCGACTGCCTCCTTCATCACAGTCCCGGCCAGGTCGGCCGGCTCCTGGTCGGCAAGGCTTCCACCGAAGCTGCCGATCGGGGATCGTACGGCCGACAACACGACGACGTCTCGCTCGGTCATGGCAAGTTCCTTTCAGGCCGAACTGCAGTCCGTGCCGGACGATTCCTGGCCGAGGCTGCGCATGGGCACCGGTTCGAGTACCTCGCAGCCTAGTCGCCGATCCCTACGGAATGCGCAGGATTCGCGTGCCGTCTCACTCCCAGATACCACCTCTGGCCCGGCGCCACCAGGTCGCCTCGGCGCTGTCAGCTGCTTCGCTGTAGAGGTCGGGGTGGTGGGTGATCCCGGCGGCATAGATGCCGGATTGCCGAGTGTCCTTGGCCCGGATGAACGGTTTCAGGTCGTCGAGTTCGGTCAGCAGCCCGGCGTGCGCCATACCGGTGAGGGTGTTGATGGTCAGGCCGATCCGCTCGCTGCGCTTGAGCAACAGTCGCAACTCTTCGTCGTTGTCGGGGGTGGCCAGTCGTGACACGAGGTAGGTCGCCAGTTGCCGGGTCACCGGGTCAGCTCCACTCGTGCACAGTTCCGCCGCGGCAGCACAGATCGGCGCCGCGAACGGACTGCAGTAGATCAGATTGGCCGCGTGATGGCGTAGCCCGAAGCGCTCGCTGCTGAGCACGAGGCGAAGCAACTCCGGCAGCACACTCCCGCCGGGGTGGCCCGGCCAACTCGCCGCCATCGCGGCGCCGGTATAGAGGTCGACCTCGGCCTGGACGGTGCGGTTCATCCGGCGACCGGTCAGCCGGGACATCGGATGCACATCCTGATCGATCCGGCGCAGGATCGACGCGCTCAGGTCGTCGGGCAGCATGGCCGCGATGGAGGCGATCGGCTCGTACGAGCCCAGGCTCCATCGCGGCAGGCGGCGTTCGAGGTCGCGCGCGATGTCCTGCAGCTGATGCGGTGCCAGATCACCCCGGTAACCTGGCATCTCGAACGCAGCCGCGTAGAGGTACAACCGATCGTCCGGCACCGAGGGGAGGTCCGTGAGCAGCTTATGGATGAGTTGCCTGCTGCGGATGTCGCCGACGATCCCCCACGCGTCGATGACGCCCGACGCGCCCGGCGCCGCCGTGAGGTCACGGGCCGCATCGAGTAGGTAGCTCGCGTAGTGGTCGTGCTCCGCCACGATGGAGAGTGCCTCGACGCGAGGGAAATAGGCCGCGTTCACCGAGCGCATGCATTCATCGAGCAGCTGCCGGATCCACTGCATTGCCAGCGCATCCGGCAGGAGGGACGTTTCGGCATACGTGATCGAGTCGGCCAGCATCAGCCAGTCGCCGCCGGTGAACTGTTCGCCGGCGACGTACCGCACGTAGAAGTCGTTGACGACTAGCTGCCGTGGCGCGACAGCGCGTGGCACCGACCGGAGCTGGGCCAGTTTGTCCGCGCCGGCAGCGCGGGGCGCCAGCCGGGCAGCCGACCGTAGCGGGGCGCTCAGCGTGCCGGGCGGCAGCTGGAGCAGTTGCTCGTACTTCGCGATCGCGCCGATCGTGACCCTGGCCTCACCCTTCTCGGCGCGGGAGATCTCCGTCTCGGACAGTGCCACCCCGCGCTCACGAGCGACAGCAGCGAACGCGTTCCCCGTCAGGTCACCGAACGGCGAAGCCATCCGGTGCGACCACAACAGCCATCCGGCAACGAGATTGAAGTCCTCGAAGGTCGTCCATGGTCCGCGGACCACGGGCCCTTCGGGTACGTGACCCCGGCGGCCTGCCACCTCCCATGTCATGGGCGTATCGTCCCGCCACCACGGCCCGCCGGAGGCAGAACGACAGTTTCTTGCGCGAATCTCTCCGACGTGCAAGACGGGCAGTCCGGCTCGCGGGCTCGGGCTGCGTCAGCGTCGCCAGATGTATGGCGTGGTGGTGGTCACCCGCCGGAAGCCGTAGCGCTCCAGGATCGGCCGCGAATACTCGGTGGAGTCGGAGTTGATGAACTTCTTCCCGGCCTGGAGTGCAGCCTGGGCACGCTTGGCGGTCAGCGCACGGTAGATGCCGCGACCGCGCCATTCGGGCAGGGTCGCGCCGCCCCAGATGCCGGCGAAGTCGGTGCCGGGCACTGGATTGACGCGGCCCGCGCTGATCACCCGGCCCTCCGACTCGGCGACCCAGAGTTCGAATCCGGGATCCGGCACCTCCAGCTGGTGCATGGTGGCCTCGACCCGTTCGCCGATAGTTTCGGGATCGCCGAAGACGGATGCCTGCATCGCGGCCATTGCGGTGACATCTGCCAACTCCGTGACCCGGCGCAATGCAACGCCCTCCGGCAGGGGCAGATCCGCTGCGAGACCGACCGCTTCGCCGACCATCACCGACTCCACGTCCTCGGCGACGAAACCGTGCCGCACCAGCAGACCGTGCAACTGCGGCACACCGTCGTGACCGCGGGTCTTCCACTCGAACTCGGTCACCTCCGGGTGCACCGCATAGTGCTCGACGGTGTCGGTGATCAGTTGCTCCACCTCAGCGTCCGTCGGTGCACCGAGCGACCGGTAACTGACGAAACCCCTTCCGCCGTGGTGCATCCCCCAGAACAGCGGTCCGTGCCGCTCGAAGCGCACTGTCCCGCGCATCTCGGCCTCGGCGCGCAGCTGACTGTCGTATGCCGCGAGAAGTCTCGCATCGTCCATCACGAAGGCAGAGCATGCCGACGCCGGCCGGCTCCGGGCAACTGATTTAGCCTCGGTCGCGCAACACCCGGTCGAGCACGAGCACCGCGCCCGCCTTATCCAGCGGCTGGTTGCCGTTGCCGCACTTCGGGGAGTGCACGCATGCGGGGCAGCCGGTGCTGCACGGGCACGCGGCGATCGCAGCGCGAGTCGCCATCAACCAGGTGGCTGCCTCGGCATACGCCCGCTCGGCGAAGCCGGCCCCACCCGAATAGCCGTCGTAGACGAGCACGGTCGGCAGCCCGGTGTCGGGGTGCAGGGCGGTCGACACCCCGCCGACGTCCCACCGGTCGGACTGCGCGACCAGCGGCAACATGGCGATGGAGGCGTGTTCTGCGGCATGCAGGGCGCCGGGCAACGCGGCCGATCCGAGCCCGGCGGAGAGCAATTCGTCCTCCGGGACGGTCCACCAGACTCCGCGGGTCACCAGCTCACGTTCGGGCAGGTCGAGTGGGTGTATGCCGAGCAGCTCGCCCGAGGGCAGCAGTCGCTGGAATGACGTGACGCGCGACCGCACCCGGATCGTCCCGAAATGCAAAGTTACACGGCCCCAACGGGTTTCGCGTGCCGCGTGCTGTATGTCGAAGGCCGCGACCGACTGCGCCATTGTCGACCAGCCCGGGTCGCCGACGACCACGTGCGCGGTCGTCGCAGGCAGGTCGAGCTCGGTCACCACGTGCGACTGGCCCTGGTGGAGGTAGACGGCGCCGGTGTGCACGGCCGCGTCGGCACGCGCCGCGTCCACGGTGCCGAGCACCCGGGCGGTGCGGGTCTCGACCACCCGGACGTCGTCCGCGCTGTCGCCGCGCAGCGAGAAGTGGTCGGACGGACGGTCGTCACGCGCCCAGAACCACCCACGTGGCCGGCGCCGCAGAATGCCGCCGGCCACCAGGGAGTCCAGGATCGACGGCAACGTCGCTCCGAAGTATGCGGAGTCCGCCTCGGTGACGGGCAGTTCGTGCGCCGCCGCGGCGACGTGCGGTGCCAGCACGAAAGGGTTGGCCGGGTCGAGGGCGGCGGCTTCGACCGGACGATCGAAGATGGCCTCGGGGTGGTGCACGAGGAATCCGTCGAGCGGGTCGTCGTCGGCGACCAGCAGCACCAGGGACGTCCGGCGGCTGCGGCCGGCCCGGCCGGCGCGCTGCCAGAGGGAGGCGAGCGTGCCCGGCCACCCGGCCAGGATCACGGCGTCCAGGCCGCTGACGTCGATGCCCAGCTCGAGGGCGGAGGTCGCTGCCAAACCGCGGAGTTTGCCTGTGCGCAGGTCATTTTCGAGCGCGCGACGTTCTTCGGGCAGGTAACCGCCACGGTATGCCGCGACGACGCCGGCTGGGTCTCGATACGAGCCTCCCCCGCTGTGCTCCTCCGGCTCTACTCGACCAGCCAGGCGGACCTTGGCACGCACCATCTCGGCCACGACCTCGACGCCGACGCGCGAGCGGGCGAAAGTGAGGGTCTGCACGCCCTGGTCGATGAGCGTCGCCATCAGGTCGGCGGACTCGGCGACAGCGCTGCGGCGGGCGGTGTCGCCCCCGGCTGCCGGCTTCGTGCCCGGCTGCCACAACCCGACCACCATCGGGGCCCGCGGCGAACCGTCCTGGGTCACCTCGTGCACCGGCACACCCAGAAGTTCGCTCGCGTGCAGCCCGGGTGTGGCGACGGTCGCCGAGGCGAGCACGAAGGTCGGATCGGCGTGATAGCGCGCGGCGATGCGCCGTAGCCGCCGCAGCACGCCGGACACCTGGGAGCCGAAAACCCCTCGGTAGACGTGACATTCGTCGATCACGACGTAGCGCAGCGCGCGGAAGAACGACGCCCAGCGTTCGTGCCCGGGCAGCAGGGTGTGGTGCACCAGGTCCGGGTTGGTCAGCAGCAACGCGGCATGCTCGCGGATCCACCGCCGCTCGTCGTGCGGAGTGTCGCCGTCGAGGGTCGCCGCCCGCACCCCTGGTATCGCGAATCCCCGGATCCGGGCCTCCTGGTCGGCCGCCAGAGCTTTGGTCGGTGCGAGATAGATGGCGGTCGCGCCACGGCCGGTGGGTGCGGCCGCCCCGTCGGCGATCGCGGAGAGCACCGGCAGCAGATAGCCCAGGCTCTTGCCGGAGGCGGTGCCGGTCGACAGGACGACGTGCTGACCCGTCCATGCGCGATCGGCGGCCTCCCGTTGATGCGACCACAGTGCGTCGACGCCGGTGCCCTTGATCGCGGCCGCCACTTGCGGATTGACCCAGCCTGGCCACGCTGCCTCACACGCCCGTCGCCCAGGAAGTTGCCGCTGGTGCAGGAGCGCGCCGGTGCCGGTCCCCGCCAGGGCAGCAAGCGCCGCACGCGCATCAAAGTCGGTCATATCGGGTATCCACGGTAGATCCGATATGTGACAACGGTGCGACGGCCCGATGAAACCGTGAAACGATGCGACACTTGCCAGCGGCACTCCGGCATACGACTCGAAAGGCAGCTTCGTGACCGACCTGGACATCACCGGCAGAGACGAAGGCGAATTCACCGTCATCCGCCTGGTCGGTGACGTCGACGTCTCGGCCGCAGCGCGACTGAGGGACGCACTGGCGCGGTTGATCACCTGCCCCTCGGAGCGGGTGCTGGTGGACCTGACCGACGTGCCCTTCCTGGACTCGACCGGTCTCGGTGTGCTCGTCGCGCGGCTCAAGCAGCAGCGCGTCGATGGTGGCGACATGGCGCTCGTCATACCCTCCGAGCGGCTGCTGCGGAACTTCCGCATCACCGGACTCGACCGGGTCTTCCGGATCTACGCCACCGTCGCGCAAGCCGTGGCTGCGGACGCGGACGGCGCTCCTCCCGCCGATGGGCACTGAGCCGCACGCCGCACCCGCGCCGCTCGGCGACGACCCGGGCGCCCTGCGCCGGGCATTGATCGCGGCCGGATTCACCCTGGACGGAGTCGCCGACTGCCTCGGCCCGATGGCCGCCGCGGCGTTGCACCGCGAGCAGAGGCTGCCCGCTGATCTCATGACGAGAGAAGATGATTCGCCGGTCGCGACCCTCGTCCGGCTCTTCGCGCTCGGGCTGCCGGTGAACGTCCGGCAGGCGGATCGCGCGCTCGCCGGCTGGGACACGGCGCGGCTCGCGGCTGCGGGGCTCGTGCGCGTCGACGGGTCTCGGGTGACCGCGGCATACGACCTCCGACCGTATGGCGACGACAGTCACCAGTGGTGGGTCGCCTCCGACCTGTCCGAAGTGATGACCGGTGAGCCTCTGCCGGTCGACCACGTGCTCGGCATCGGCGGTGCCTCGCTGACGCTGGCGTCGTGGACCCCGCGACGTGACGTCCGCCGGGCCCTCGACCTCGGCACCGGTTGCGGGGTGCAGTCCCTGCATCTCACCGGTCACGCCGCGTCGATCGTCGCGACCGATACCTCGCAGCGGGCGCTGGACATCGCCGCCTGGAACGCCGCGCTCAACGGCGTCCAGTGGGACGCGCGCCGGGGCGACCTCTTCAAACCCGTTGCGGGAGAACGCTTCGACCTGATCGTGAGCAACCCGCCGTTCGTCATCACGCCGCGGAGCGAGGGTGTGCCGACCTACGAATATCGCGACGGCGGGCGCGTCGGTGACCGGGTGGTGCGCACGCTGATCCGTGAGCTGCCGCGCCATCTCGAGCCCGGTGGTGTCGCCCAGTTGCTCGCCAACTGGGAGGTGCCCGAGGGCGCAGACTGGCCGGACGTCGTCGGCGGCTGGTTCGAGGGCACCGGCCTCGACGCCTGGGTGGTGCAACGGGACACCCAGGACCCCGCCGAGTATGCCGAATTGTGGTCCGGCGACGGTGGGATCCGCTCGGGCACAAGGGACTACGAGCGGTTGTATGCCGCCTGGCTGCGCGATTTCGCCGAGCGTGGCGTCGCCGAGATCGGCTTCGGGGTCATCACCGTGCAGCTACCGCAGACGCGCCGCCGGCCCTGGCTGGATCTGGTCGAGGTGACCGGGCCGGTGCGGTCACCGATGGGACCGGCGATCGACGCGGGCCTGCGTGCGCGCACCTGGCTGGCGGAGGCGGGCGAGCAGCGTCTGCTGGACGCGCACCTGACGGTGGCCGCCGATGTCACCGAGGAGCGGCACGGTCGCCCCGGTGCCGAGGATCCGTCGGTCATCGTGGTCCGGCAGGGCGGCGGATTGCGCAGGGCGATCCGGGTCGACACCGTGACCGCGGCGCTCGTGTCGGTGTGCGACGGCGAGTTGTCGGTCGGGCAGGCGCTCGAGGCGATCGCCGCGCTGCTGGACGTGCCGACGGATCGCCTGGTGGCCGAAACGCTGCCCGCCATACACGATCTGGTGGCGGACGGTCTGCTGCTGACCTCCGAGTGAGAGGGTTCTTCCCATGGAACTGCGCATCTTCACCGAACCTCAGCAGGGCGCGTCGTATGACGATCTCGTCGCGGTCGCGCAACACGCCGAGCGGCTCGGCTTCGGCGCCTTCTTCCGGTCCGACCACTACCTCGCCATGGGATCCGCGTCCGGGCTGCCCGGTCCCAGCGACGCGTGGATCACGCTGGCCGGCATCGCGCGCGAGACCTCGACGATCCGGCTCGGCACCCTCGTCACCAGCGCGACCTTCCGGTTGCCGGGGGTGCTGGCGATCGAGGTCGCAAACGTCGACGCCATGTCCGGTGGACGGGTCGAACTCGGTTTGGGCGCAGGGTGGTTCGACCAGGAGCACGCGGCCTACGGCATCCCGTTCCCGGCGACCGGGGAGCGATTCGACCGGCTCGAGGAGCAGCTGGAGATCGTGACCGGACTGTGGTCGGCGGATGGCAGCTACTCGTTCGACGGCACCCATTACCAGCTGACGGACAGTCCGGCTTTGCCGAAGCCGGTGCAGAGGAACGGGATTCGCGGTGGAGTCCCGGTGATCATCGGCGGCCACGGCAAGAAGCGCACGCCCGCGCTCGCCGCGGCATACGCCGACGAGTTCAATGTTGCGTTCTCCTCGGTCACCGACACCTGCGCGCAGATCGGCAGGGTGCAGGCGGCCGTCGAATCCGCTGGGAGAGCGGCGGATTCGATCGTCTACTCGGCCGCACAGGTGCTCTGCACCGGCAGCGACGAGGCACAGCTGGCGCGCCGTGCCGCGGCGATCGGGCGCGAGGTTGGTGAGCTCCGCGAGAACGGCGCGGCCGGCACCCCGATCGAGGTCGTCGACCGCCTCGGCGAGCTCGCCGAGGCGGGTGTGGAGCGGGTCTACCTGCAGCTCCTCGACCTGAACGACCTGGAGCACCTGGACCTGGTGGCGTCGGAGGTCATGCCCCACGTCGCGCGCTGATCGCCCAAGCGCGGAAACGGGGGGCGCCGGGGGGCCCGGAATGTGGGGTCTTGACAAGACGTGCATAGACTGCATGCCGTTCGGACGTCGAAGCAGTGACGAATCCGCTGCACGTCGGACGGAGAGAGAGAACGAGAGTGGCGCGCAAGCTTGTCATCGTCGAGTCGCCTGCGAAGGCGAAGAAGATCGGCGGCTATCTGGGGGACGACTACGTAGTCGACGCAAGCGTGGGTCACATCCGCGATCTGCCCAACCCCTCCGAGTTGCCGGCCGACATGAAGAAGGGTCCGTACGGCAAGTTCGCCGTCAACATCGACGACGGGTTCGATCCCTACTACGTGGTCGCCTCGTCCAAGAAGAAGAAGGTCGCCGAACTCAAGCGCCTGCTGAAGGACAGCGACGAGCTCTATCTGGCCACCGATGAGGACCGCGAGGGTGAGGCCATCGCGTGGCACCTGCTCGAGGTGCTCAAGCCGAAGGTGCCGGTCAAGCGGATGGTCTTCCACGAGATCACCAAGGACGCGATCCAGCGCGCCGCCAACAACACTCGCGATCTGGACGAGCGGCTCGTCGACGCGCAGGAGACGCGCCGGGTGCTCGATCGTCTCTACGGCTACGAGGTCAGCCCAGTGCTGTGGCGCAAGATCCGCCGCGGCCTGTCCGCCGGCCGGGTCCAGTCGGTCACCACGCGCATGGTGGTCGAGCGGGAGCGTGAGCGGATGGCGTTCCGCGCCGCGTCCTACTGGGACGTCGAGGGCGAGTTCGCCGCCGGCGGTGGCACCAGCCAGGCATTCGCCGCGAAGCTGACCGGGCTCGACGGCTCGCGCGTCGCGACCGGTCGTGATTTCGACGACCGCGGAAATCTCAAGAGCGACAAGGTGGTTCACCTCGACGCTGCGCAGGCGACTGCGATTGCGGAGTCGGTCGCGGCCGCTGTGGCGTCGGTCAGTTCGGTCCAGGAGAAGCCTTACACCCGCCGCCCGAGCGCGCCGTTCACGACCAGCACCCTGCAGCAGGAGGCTGGCCGGAAGTTGCGGATGAGCAGCAAGGCGGCGATGAGCGTCGCGCAGCGGCTCTACGAGAACGGCTACATCACCTACATGCGCACCGACTCGATCACGTTGTCGGAGTCGGCGATTCGCGCCGCGCGCAACCAGGCCCGTGATTTGTATGGCGCCGACTACGTGCCCGATCAGCCGCGGCGCTACCAGGGCAAGGTCAAGAACGCCCAGGAGGCACACGAAGCGATCCGGCCGGCGGGCGACAGCTTCCGCACCCCGGCGCAGGTCGCCGGTGAGCTGCGCGGCGAGGAGTTCGCGCTCTACGAGCTGATCTGGAAGCGCACCGTCGCCTCCCAGATGGCCGACGCGCGCGGCAGCACCGCGACGGTGAAACTCGCTGTGCCGATTGCGGACTCGGGCGTTGCGCAGACCTCCGAGTTCACCGCCTCGGGCACCGTGATCACGTTCCGCGGGTTCCTCGCGGCATACGAAGAGGGGCGCGACGTCGAGCGCAACGCGTCCGACGACGCCGAACGCCGGCTGCCCAAGCTCGCCGAAGGCGTCGCGGTCGACGTGCTGCGTGCCGAGGCGGAGGGGCACCAGACCAGCCCGCCGCCGCGCTACACCGAGGCCACCCTCGTCAAGGCGATGGAGGAGATGGGCATCGGCCGGCCGTCGACCTATGCCTCCATCGTCGGCACCATCCAGGACCGTGGGTATGTCGGCAAGCGCGGCACCGCGCTGATCCCGACCTGGACCGCGTTCGCGGTGATCCGGCTGCTGGAGGAGCACTTCCCGTCGCTGGTCGATTACGACTTCACCGCCTCGATGGAAGAGGGTCTGGACCGCATCGCAGCCGGCGACGAGGGTCGTGTCGAGTGGCTCACCCGCTTCTACTTCGGCGACGGAAATGACCGTGCGCCAGGGCTTCCCGTGACATCACCGGACGCGACCGATGGCCTACAAGAGATGGTCGAGCGGCTCCCGGACATCGACGCACGCGCAATCTCGACGATCGACATCGGCGACGGCATCGTCGTACGAGTGGGTCGCTACGGCCCGTATGTCGAAGAGGTCGTGCCCGATGGGGTCGACCCGTCGACCGGTGAGGTCACCGCCGACTCCGCGGAGGCGCCGAAGTCGCGTCGCGCGACGATCACCGATGACATCGCACCGGACGAGATGACCCCGGAGCGGGCGCGCGAACTGCTGCTCGCTGCCGACGACGACGGCCGGGTGCTGGGACAGGACCCCGAGACCGGTCGCGAGATCATCGCGCGAGCCGGGCGTTACGGGCCGTACGTGACTGAGGTGCTGCCGGCTCCGCCGGAGCCGCCGGCACCGGCGGACGGCGCAAAAACCAAGCGGGCCAAGAAGATTGCCGGTCCGAAGCCGCGCACCGCGAGTCTCTTCAAGGACATGGACCTGGCGACCGTCGACTTGGCGACGGCGCTGAAGCTGCTCAGCCTGCCCCGGGTCGTCGGGACGGTCACCGAGGGCGAGGGCGAGGACGCCAAGCAGGTCGAGATCACCGCGCAGAACGGTCGCTACGGTCCCTATCTGAAGAAGGGCACCGACTCGCGGTCACTCGCCAGCGAGCAGCAGCTCTTCGACATCACGCTGGAGGAGGCGCAGGCGATCTACGCCGAGCCGAAGCGGCGTGGCCGGGCTGCGCAACCGCCACTGAAGGAACTCGGCAACGACCCGGTCTCGGAGAAGCCGGTCGTTATCAAGGACGGCCGGTTCGGGCCGTACGTCACCGACGGGGAGACCAACGCGACCCTGCGCCGCGGCGACGACCCTGCGTCGATCACGCCGGAGCGGGGTTTCGAGTTGCTTGCGGAGAAGCGCGCGAAGGGTCCGACGACCCGCAAGCGGGCCGCGAAGAAGACGACCAAGAAGGCCGTCGCCAAGAAGACCACCGCGAAGAAGTCGACTGCCAAGAAGGCGTCGGCGGGCTGAGCGCGAGGAACCATACCGGGCCGGGCACCGTCACAAGCTCGATCACGCCCGCAGCAATCACCGGAGGGAATCCATGTCCAGCAACCTTTTTCGCCGTACCGTCATCGGTGCAGTCGCCGCCGCGGGGGCGGTGAGCCTGGCTGCGTGCAACAGCGGAAACAGCGCCAGCGTGACCACGCCGCCGTCGCACAGCACCACCAGCTCGACGTCGTCCGCCGCACCGACGTCCAGCACGACCACCCCGGTCCAGACCCCGAGTTCATCCTCGTCGTCCAGCTCAAGTCGTTCGTCACGGGTGCAGCCGACGACGAACGACAAGCTGACGCCGAACGGCACGAACCTGAAGTACGGGCAGCCTGCTGTGATCAACGGCGACTCGTCCGGCAAGTTCAAGCTGGCGGTGAAGTCCATGGTCAAGGCACCCGCGTCGGCATACGCAGCAGCCAATCTCAACAAGTCCAACGGCACGCTCTACTACGTCAACTTCGACGTGACCAACCTCGGCGGCTCGAAGTACGGCTTCCACCCCACCTCGGTCAATATGTTCGAGTTGCGCCCCGTCTTCGGTGCCTCGCAGAAGGGTCGCACCGGCGGCGCGCCGCTGCAGGACATGCCGGGTTGCAAGGCGGGTTCCTACACCAACATGTCGGTCGGCCAGACGGCGTCGGCGTGCTACTTCTACCAGATCACCGGCCCGGCACCGACCCAGGTGATGTGGTACGACTTCACCACCAAGATCGTCTGGTCCAAGTAGTTCAGGGGGTCGGCTCGGCGAAACCGAGCGGCTCCCGGGTGAACCGGTAGGTCGCCCAGTTGAGCTGGCGCACCGAGCCGTCCTCGCGACGCCGGATGGAGAGCCGCTCGCCCCGCTCCCGCCCGCTGACGGTCCGGTAGGCGTCTTCGCCGAGTGCTTCGAACACCGACGGGGGCGCTGCCGGGTCGGCACCGGCCGGTCGCGCGATCAGCTTGCCCTCCTGGATGGCGAAGAAGAACTGGTCTCCCTCCGAGAACCACTGTCCGACGATAGGTTTCAGCTCTTCGGGCTCGACCGTCCCCGGTGTCCACGGCGCCGGCAACTCCGGCTCGTGGGTGAGCACGTGGTCGGCAAGTGAGATCGCGGTGCCGGCCGGGTCCTTGGCGATGGAGTTGTTCATCAGGACCGCGCCAGTCGTGCCCGACTCCGGCTCGGAGAAGAATCCGGTGATCGCGCCGGGCAGTCCGCCGGTGTGGCCGAACCACACGTGGTCGCCGCGGCGCACCAGCTCCAGGCCGAGGCCCCATGCCTCGTTCCAGCCCGGGTCCACCACGATCTGCGGCTGGAGCATTTCCTCCACCGTGTCCGGCGACAGGATCGACGCGTCCGGGTCGAGCAGGAAGCCGTGCCAGCGCACCATGTCCGCGAGGGTGCTGCACAGGGACCCGGCGGACGAGACACCGCCCTTGTCCAGCAGCGGTTCGGAGATCGGCACGTCGGTGAACGGCGGCACGTAGTACTGCGCGGTGTGCGGCGCGGCGAGCCGGAGGGTCGTGCGGCGCAGCTCCAGCGGGTCGAGCAGTCGCCGCTGGAGTGACTGCGCCCAGTCGCCGCCGTCGAGCCGTGCGGTGATCTCGCCGAGGATCGAGTAGGACAGGTTGGAGTAGTGCCACCGGTAGTGGGGGCGCAGCACCCGCTCCGCCTCGTTCCAGCCGGGGAGCAACTCCTCCCGGGTCGGGAAGTCGAGCGTGTCCCAGACGTCGCCGACGGGTTCGCGCTGCATCCCGGTGGTGTGCGAAAGCAGTTGGCGCACAGTCACGTTCGGATGCGTCGTCTCGGGCAGGAGCGCGTCGACGGTGTCGTCCAGGCTGAGCTTGCCCTCGTCGCGCAACTGCATGGTCATCACCGCGGTGAAGGTCTTGGTGTTGGAGGCGACCAGGAACTGCGTGTCGTCGCCGAGCGGCACCTGCGGGTCGGACAGGTCGGCCTGCCCGACGGCGTGCGACCAGATGGTCGTGCCGTGCCGCCCCACTCCGGCCACGAGCGCGGGGGTGCGGCTCGTGCGCTGGGCCTCGATGGCCTTGATCGTGAGGGCGCGGGTCGTCGAGTGGCTCAGGGGCGAGGTGCTGTGCGTCATACGACCCAACCTACGGGGGAGGTGCTGGCTGCGCACCGCGACCCGTGTCGGCGCGGTCGCCTACGCTTCGTGATTGTGTTCATAGCGTTCGAGGGCGGCGACGGCGCGGGCAAGACCACGCAGATCGAGTTGCTGCGGGTGCGGCTGGTCGATGCCGGGTATGACGTGGTGGTGACCCGCGAGCCCGGCGGCACTCCACTGGGGGAGAGCATCCGTGCGGTGCTGCTGCACGGTGACCACGTGGCGCCGAGAGCGGAGGCGCTGCTCTTCGCGGCGGACCGCGCGCACCATGTCGCAACCGTCGTGCGACCGGCGCTCGCGCGTGGCGCCGTGGTGCTGCAGGACCGCTACGTCGACTCCTCCGTCGCCTATCAAGGAGCCGGACGCGAGCTGGATCCTGCTGACATCAAAGGGCTTTCGATGTGGGCGACCGAAGGGTTGCTTCCGGATTTGACTGTCCTGCTGGACGTGACACCAGAGGTCGGCCGGGCGCGGCGCGGCGCGGTGCACGACCGGCTGGAGTCCGAGCAGGACGATTTCCACGCGCGCGTCCGCGAGCACTACCGCGATCTGGCCGCGTCGTCGGCGGAGCGCTACCTCGTGATCGACGCGAGCCTGCCGGCCGAGGAGATCGCGGCGATCGTGGCCGACCGGGTGGAGCCGGTATGACGACCGCGGCGGGTGTCTGGACGGACGTGATCGGTCAGGACCACGCCGTCGCGACGTTGCGGGCGGCGGTCGAGGACCCGGCACGGATGACCCACGCCTGGCTGCTGACCGGCCCACCGGGGTCCGGGCGATCGATCGCGGCGCGAGCTTTCGCGGCGGCGCTGGAGTGCCCGGCCGGCGGCTGCGGCGAGTGTCACGAGTGCCGCACGGTGCTCGACCTGAGTCACGCCGACGTGACGGTGATGGCCACCGAGGGGCTGTCGATCCAGGTCAAGGACGCGCGCGACCTGGCCGGGCTGGCGCAGCGCCGGCCGAGCGTCGGCCGCTGGCGAGTGATCGTCATCGAGGACGCCGACCGTCTCACCGAGCGTGCCGCCGACGCATTGCTGAAGGCGTTGGAGGAGCCGGTCGAACGCACCGTCTGGGTGCTGTGCGCCCCGTCCCTGGAGGACGTGATCATCACCATCCGCTCGCGCACCCGGCACGTGCGACTGCGCACCCCTCCGGTCGATGCGGTCGCCCGGCTACTGGTGGAGCGTGACGGCATCGACCCGCAGCTCGCAGCGGATGCGGCGCGTGCGGCCCAGTCGCACGTCGGCCTGGCCAGGCGGCTCGCGACCGACGTCTCTGCGCGCGAACGGCGCCGCAAGACACTGCTGCTCGCCGGGCACATTCACCACCTCGGCGATGCGATGAACGCCGCTGCCGATCTCGCGGCGATCGCGGGTGAGGAATCGTCGGCGTCGTCCGCCGAGCGGGATGCTGCCGAGAAGACCCGGCTGATGGAGCAGCTCGGCGCCGATCCGGCCGCGCGCACTCAGCCCCCGCACGTGCGGTCGCAGCTGTCGGCGCTGGAGAAAGAGCAGAAGACCCGCGCCACGCGCTTCAGCCGTGACGTCATCGACCGGTCGCTGGTCGACCTGCTATCGATCTACCGTGACGCTTTGGTCGCGCGCGCGGGCAACACCGTGCCGCTCATCAACGCCGACCTCGCGGACGAGGTGCAATCGCTGGCGCAGAGCCGCACCAGTGAGCAACTGCTCACCGCGATGGACACCATCGGCACCGCCCGGGAGCGCATCGAGGCCAATGTGCCGCCGCTGCTCGCCCTGGAGGCGATGGCGATCGGACTGCAGGCGCCTCTCTCCGGGGTCGCACCGGGCCGATGACGTACCGTGCAGGGCATGGTGGGACGACGGCGGGTAGCCGGTCTGGCGGGCTTCACGATCCTCGGTATGGCGGCCGCAACCGGCTGTAGCAGCGGGTCCGGAAGCAATCACGAGACCTCGGCGGTTGCGCCGTCGACGGGCTCGTCGGTGTCCGGGGGGTCGTCCGCAAGCCCGACTGCGGGCACGCCGGCCGCGCTGGCCAGGTTCTACGACCAGAAGCTGGACTGGTCTTCCTGCGGCCCGGCCAAGTGCGCCACGCTGACCGTGCCGGTCGACTATGCGGATCCCGGCGGCGCGACGATCAAGCTGGTCATCGACAAGGTGCCGGCGACCGGCCACCGGAAGGGCTCGCTGGTGGTCAACCCCGGCGGTCCGGGCGGCTCCGGCGTCGACTACGCGGCTGCGGCATCTGAGGGCTATGTCGTCCGCAAGGACGTGCACTCGTCATACGACATCGTGGGGTTCGACCCGCGCGGAGTGCAGCGCTCGGCGCCGATCACCTGCTACGACGACGCGCAGCTGGACACGTATCTCGGGGCCGACCCGACACCGGACACCCCGGCGGAGGAGCAGCAGGTCGCCGCGGAAAACAAGGCGTTCGGAAAGGCATGCCTGGCCAAGAACGGCAACCTGCTGCGACACGTCTCGACCGTCGAGGTCGCCAGGGACATGGACATCCTGCGAGCGGCGCTCGGCGAGGACAAGCTCAACTACCTCGGCAAGTCCTACGGCACGCTGATCGGCTCGACGTATGCCGGGCTCTTCCCGCAGCGGGTCGGTCGTTTCGTGCTCGACGGGGTGGTGCCGCCGGACATCACCGCGGAGCAGGAGAACCTCGGGCAGGCAAAGGGTTTCGAGCAGGCGACACGTGCCTACGTGCGTGACTGTGTCGCCCAGGGCAGCTGTCCGCTGGGCAGCAGCCTGGACGCCGGCATGACGCGGATCCGCTCGTTCCTGAAGGCCGTGGACGCGAAACCGTTGCCGGTGACGGGTCAGGGCGATGTCAAGGAGCTGACGGAGGGCTGGGCGACGATGGGCATCGCCGAGGCGATGTACGACAAGTCGTCCTGGCCGGTGTTGACGGACGCGTTCCAGGCTGCGTTCAACGGCAGCGGCAACAAGCTGATGGCGCTCGCGGACCAGTATGCGTCCCGCAACAGCAACGGCACCTACAGCGGCAACATCATGCAGGTCATCAACGCCGTCAACTGTCTCGATCGCAGCAGTCCGTCCAGCCTTGCGACCTACCGCCAGGAAGCAGCGGCGTTCAGCAAGGTCGCCCCGACCTGGGGCCCGATGCTCGCGTGGGGTGGCCTCGTCTGCGGTGAGTGGCCGGTCAAGGCGACCGGCAAGCCGGAGAAGATCACCGCGGCTGGATCCGGCCCAATCCTGGTGGTGGGGACGACGCGTGACCCGGCCACGCCATACGAATGGTCGGTGCAGTTGGCCAACGAACTCGCCAATGGGCATCTGATCACCCGGGACGGCGACGGTCACACGGGGTACATGATGGGTTCGACGTGCATCGACAACGCCGTGGACGACTACATCCTGAACGGCGTTGTGCCGCCGAAGGGCAAGACCTGCTGAGAAGTGACGAAGGAGATCCCATGAGTGTGGACCTGAGTGGCAAGCGCGCGCTTGTGACGGGCGCGGGCAGCGGCATCGGGCAGGCATGCGCGGTCGCGCTCTCCGGTGCCGGGGCGTTCGTGACCGTCGCGGACATCGACCCGCGGGCCGCGGGTGAGGTCGCCGAGCAGATCGGTGGCGAGTCGTGGGTCGTCGATCTCGCGGACACCGAGGCGCTCGGCGAGCTGCGGATCGATCAGGACATTGTGGTGAACAATGCTGGCATTCAGCACGTTTCGCCGATCGAGGACTTCCCGCCGGAGAAGTTCCGGCTCATCCTGAGGCTGATGCTGGAGGCGCCGTTCCTGCTCACGCGGGCGGTGTTGCCGGGGATGTACGAGCGGGGTTTCGGGCGCATCGTCAACATCACCTCGGTGCACGGGTTGCGTGCCTCGGAGTACAAGTCGGCGTATGTCGCGGCCAAGCACGGGCTGGAGGGCCTGTCCAAGGTGATCGCCCTGGAGGGCGGCGGCAAGGGCGTGACCAGTGTGTGCGTCAGCCCGGGCTATGTGCGAACGGCCTTGGTGGACAAGCAGATCGCCGACCAGGCGCGGATGCACGGCATCAGTGCGGACGAGGTTGTGGAGCGGGTCTTCCTGGCTGACACCGCGGTGAAGCGGCTGGCCGAGCCTGCCGAGGTGGCGGATCTGGTGACCTGGCTGTGCGGCCCGAACGCGGGTATGGCGACCGGCACCAGTTTCACGCTGGATGGTGGATGGACGGCGCACTGATGGGCACGTACACCACGCATGACGTGCCGGTCCGCGGTGGCTTGTTGCGGGTGGGGCGCTGGCAGGGCGAGGGCCCGGTCCGACGGGTCGTGCTGGCGGTGCACGGCATCACCGCGACGCATGTTTCGTGGGAGCTGGTCGGGCGCGCGGTGCCGCCGGGCACGATGATCCTCGCGCCGGATCTGCGCGGGCGCGGGCGGTCCGGTTCGTTGCCCGGTCCGTCGGGGATGTCGCAGCACGCGACGGATTGTCTGGCGGTGCTGACCGAGCTGGCCGATGGCCGGTGCGATGTGGCGGCCGGGCACTCGATGGGCGGTTTCGTCGTTGCCACCCTGGCCGGGGAGCATCCGGAGGCGGTGGGCCGGTTGTTGCTGGTCGACGGTGGGGTGCCGTTCCCCCTGCCGCCCGGCGCGGACCTGCCGGCGCTGATGCAGGCGGCCCTCGGGCCGGCGGTGGAGCGGCTGAGTGTCGATTTCGCGAGTCATGAGGAATACCAGGCGTTCTGGCGCCAGCATCCGGCGTTCTCCGCGGAGTGGAACGATGCCGTGGCGGCGTATGTCGACTACGACCTCGGGTCCGGCCCGCCATACCGGAGCACGGTGGCCGGGGAGTTGATCACGCAGGACTACCCGCAGATGTTCGTCGGCGGCGAGACCGACCGGGCGTGGCCGGGCATCGTCACCGATGCGCTCCTGCTGCGCGCGCCGCGCGGGCTGATGAACGAGCCGGGCGGTCTGTATCCGCCGGAGCTGCTGGATGCCTGGGCGGCGACCCGTCCACGTTTCGTATGGCGTGAGGTGCCCGACGTGAACCACTACACCCTCGTGCTCGGCCGCGGCGCGGATGTGGTGAACGCTGCGCTCGGCGAGCTGCTGGCCTAGCGGGGCGACCGCCGATTCGGTGTCCGGCCCGGCTCCTGCGTATACTCGTCGCGGCCCGCGGCTCCGCCACGGACCATGCCGCCTTAGCTCAGTCGGCCAGAGCGATTCACTCGTAATGAATAGGTCATCGGTTCGATTCCGATAGGCGGCTCCACCGAACACCCTCGACCACCGTCGGGGGTGTTCTTGCTGGTCAGACGCCATTTCCCGGATGCGACGAGCACCACGTGATCCCGATTTCATGAGCCTTGCCCCGCGTCATCTGTGCTGATCGGCGCACCCCCGGCGCACCCCGGGCCGTTCAAGCGGTCGAGCGCGGCTCGGTCGGCGGCTGTCCCCAAGTGGTGAATGTAGAGGTTCGTGGTCGCCATCGACGCGTGCCCCATCCAGGCCTTGACAGTGGTCGGGTCGACGCCGCGAACGAGCCACAGGCACGCGGCCGTATGCCGCAGGTCGTACACACGATGCCCTCTGCCGGTCTTCTTCCAGTCGGTCGCCCGTTTGAACGCCCCGACATGCAACTGATGGCCGCTCGCCGTCGTGAACAGCAGCTCATCGGCAGATTTCCCGGCCGCGAACTCACGCACGAGAGGCAGTACGCGATCAGCGATCGGCACCCGACGCACACGACCGGACTTCGTGGTCTTGACCTCGACGCCTTCCGGCGCGGCACGTTCGACGATGAGCAGCGGCAACGGCACCTCCACCAACGAGCGAACGCGCATCGCGCGCAGTTCGGACCAGCGCAGTCCGGTCCAGCCTGCGATGAGTACCAACCGGGCGAGACGCTCATCATGGCCGGCCACCGCGGTCGAGACGGATTCCAGTTCCGCCTCGGTGAACGGCCGCATTTCCACGCGCGGCGTGGTCTGACGCGGAACACGCGTGTTCACAACGGGATTCGTCGCAATGAGCCGCTCTCGAACACACCACGAAAAGAACGACGACAGTGCCGCCCGATACCGAACAGTCGAGGACCGAACGCGCCCCGCCTTCGCATACTCGACTAGCACCCGCTGAACCTCACGATCTGTCAGCGAGTTGACACCCCGAGCAACGAACCACGCGGGAAGTGCCTTCAAGAGCCGTTGATCGGTCTTGTAGGTCGTGCCGGCGACAGAATTCGCACGCGTCTCGAACCATTGCGGTAGCAGCGCGCGGACCGTGGCCTTGCCGGCGCGGGGGTCGACGCCTCCGGCGATGGCGGCTCGTTCGCGGTCGATCCAGGCAACGGCTTGCGCGCGCGTGTCGAATGTCTTGCTGGCGACTTGTTCGCGTCCCACTTTCAGCACACCACGCCAGCGCCCGGACGGCGTTTTGCGGACCGTCATGGCGAGTCGGTGAGGTCAGCGAGCAACGCGGCCAGGTCTGCCGCTTCGCCCAGCGTGAGTATGTGCGTGCTGCCGTCCGGCAACCACAGGCGGACCCCGGACCCGGACACAGCGACCGCGACGAGCTGGCGTGTCATGACGTTTGCCGTTCCAGCCAGTCGGCGACGTCTTCGCGCCGATACCGTGGCGTCGACCCGCTGAGCCACACGACCTGCGGTCCTCGTCCTTCCTGCCGCATCCGGCACAGCGTGGACGCCGAGATACCCAGCCAGTGCGCCACCTGCCGGGACGTGAGCAGTGTTTCGGTTTGCACTTGAACTACCATCACCCGATCTCCTTTACTTCCAACGTGTTTCGTCTGATGTTGTGGTGTTGCGCGCGCCATTGGTCATACTCGCGGGCTCGCACTGCTGTCGCGGTCGCCAGAGCAGCCTCGGTGGAGTCCTCCCACCCCGTGCCGGCATACGCCCAGGAGCCGACGACCAGCGTTGACTCGGCGTCGTCGGCGGTGAGTAGGCGAGCTTCCAGCTCGGCGGTGTCGAGCGGGTGCCCGGATCGGCGGGAGTCGGCAGCGATTGCCTGCCACCGGGCGCGAGCACGCCGCAGCGCGCCAAGGGTGATGGAGTATGCCCGCGATTTGGTGGAGAAGTGCCCTCGGAAGCCGAGCATGTGCGACCACCGGCCCAGTAGCGCGTACGGGTCGTGTGAACCGACATGATCCGCCGCCCGTGATCGGTCCGCCAGCACCACGCAGGTACGACGGACCCTGGCCAGGTGTGGTGTGCTGCGCCGATCGACACCGGCTGCCGCCGTGGCGTCCTTGGTGGCGTACTTCGCTAGGTACCCGGCCACCTGTCCCGGGGTCACCGGCCCGGCCGGGTCGTCGGTGCGCGCACCAATGCGGACCGCACGTGTGTCGACCTGCTGACCGAACCGCAACACCCGCGGCGTATCGGCCTGGTCGAGCAGTGGTGGCGCGTAGGACACCTTCGCGACCGCTGTGGCGAGCAACGCGGCCAGGTCGCGGCCGTCGACGAACGGCGACGCGGGGGCGCCGATCCCGTCGGTCTTCGGCCCGTCGAGGCGGACCAGCGCGTGGAAATGGATCAGTCCCCGGGCTTGGTACTCCGCGACCTTGGCGTACTGCAAGGACGCCACGGTGCTCAGGCGTGACTCTCGCACGCCGAGCTGGTCGGCGAGTTGTCGACGGACCTCGATGGTCAGGCGTCGCCATAGCTCGGGCGCCCACCACTGCCAGATCACGTGCGAGGCGTAGTCGTAGCAGTCCGGGCACAGCGGCGATCCGACCAGGGCGTCATCGGCGTTATGCCGGCCCTGGCACCAGGTCGGCCGGCCGTGCACGCACCGAGTGCGATCCTCGCGTCGACGCGGCCGACATGCACCGCAGTGCCGTGTGCCGTGGACCAGCCCGAACGAGGGTGCGGTCACGGTCAGGAAGACCAGCGGGTTGTCCGCGACGGTCTGCGGGACCTGTTTGCCGCCCTGCACCCCGGCACGGATCATCTCGAACGTGTCGCGCGCGTAGAGCCGGGAACACGACGGGCACACGTGATCGCGTCGGTTGCCGCACCGGCGCAGCAGCACGCCCAGTGGCGCGTCCGTCGACCGGAACGAGGAGAGCACTTCCCCGGTGCGGCGGTCGACCGTCACCGATGACCCATGCAACCGCACCGGCCGGGAGCAATGCCCCACCGACGCGGCAGCTTGGGACCACGCATCCCACGACCGGGACGAGAACCGGCCACGCGCCCACGCCGCAGCGTGTGCTGAGTCCAGACCGGGCACATCGAGCGGCGCACTCTCACCGAACCCCGCGAACTCGGAGGGCGAGAGTGTGTCACTCGACATGACCGGGGCGCTCACCGCGGTTCGCCTCCCAGGGCCAGGTCGCGGGACGAGCCGCAGGTGCGTGTTGCCGCGCGCACGTCAGCTCGCCTCGCTGTCATCGGATCGAGTTGCCGCATCGCTACGAAGTCCCCGAGATGCCCGCGGCGATCGCGGCTTGCGCGGGGACCGGGCAGGTCCGCTGTCGCCGTTGTCGGCGTTACCGGGTGCCGGCGCGACATGAACCACAGGCTGCTTGACCGGCGCCGGGAAATCGTGCCCAATGCGCTGAACAAGTCCGTCCGGCCAGTAGTCGGCGCGCACCCGCACCGCTGTCCCGTTCTCCTGCACGACGTAGCCCATGCCGGGTGTTGCCGGGCTGATCTTGTGCGCGGGGGCGACATCGGTCATGCCGTCCCCGAGCACCATGCGCACCTCTTCGGCCGACCGCAGCCGCAGCGCCACGGTCTGCGTGAACAGGCCGCGCATCTCGACTGTCTTCTTGGTCGGGTCCTGCACGAAGGCGAGCACCAGGATGCCGGGCGCACGACCGGCTGACAGCAGCCGCGCGAGCAGCTTGGTTGCCTCGGCCACCTTTTCGCGCTCCGTGGAATACGCGACCAGCGCGGCCAGTTCGTCGATCACCAGCACGTGCAGCGGTTCACCCGGTGCAGGCCGATGCAGCCGCTCGACACCGCGCATCCGCGCCAATCGCTTGTCCATGACCTCGACCAATGTCCGCAGCACCACCAGCGCCTCGTCGACCGTCTCGGCCGTCGTGGTGAACAAGCCCTCACCCATGCCGATCTCGACCCCGCCCTTGAGGTCGACGCCATACAGGCGCACCAGATCGGCCCGGGCAGCGGGTGCGAGACCGCCGCAGATGCCCCACAGCACCGAGCCCTTGCCCGATCCGGAAGCGCCGACGACCAGCGTGTGACGTTCGATCAGTTGCATCGACCACGGCGACCCGTCCACTTGCCGCCCCAAGGTGATGCGGTCCAGCTCGACGTGCTGCGGAACAGCCGCCGTCACCGGCACACGAAGCGGCTCGCACATCACCAGCCGCAACTGCACCACCGACGGGGCGAGCTGCTCGGTCGCCACCGATTGCGCATTCATCGCCGCCGCGAACCTCGGCGCCGCCGCGATCAGTTCATCCGGCGTCTGTCCCATCCGGACCTGCGCGATCACGTCGACCCACACACCGGACGCGGACACCTCACGCAACGCGGGTGGGGTCCACACCTGGACCGACCCGGCACCATCTCGCGCCTTGACCGTGCGCTGCGACGACAGACCGGCCTCCCGGCACACCTCCGGCCAGACGAGTTGGACCCGCTTTCGCCACCCCCGACGCAGGGCCGGCCACACCACGCGCCGTTCGTATGACGCAGGCCACCGCGCCTGCCACACGGCACCCGGGAACCCGGCACCCACCAGCACGCCGGCCAGCGCCCACCACGACCAGGTAAGGCCGGCGATCGCCCCTACCCCGGCGGCGATACCCAGCAGCAACGCCAGCAGGTAGCACCGCCGCCAGCATCGCGCCGACTTGGCCAGGCCCGAACCGATCACACGGGCGACCGTCCACACCGCGTGCATCACGCCGCACCCTTCGAACTCGACGACGACGCAGAAGCCGCACCCGGCTCGGTCATCGACTCGGCCCGGAACGACCACGCCAGCCGCGGACGCCCACTATTGGTGTCGACATACGGCAATGCCGACAAACCCACGAACTCGACCGGGGTCCACGGCATCCCTGCCTTCTTGGCCGGCGGCACCGGCCGCACGCCCGCCGCGAACTTCACCACGATCGCGGTGTCCTTACGGGATGCCTCCTCATCGGCGTCCAGCACCGTCGCCTGCCACAGCAGCAGCCCGGTCTCCTTGTCCGTTTGCTGCGGACGCGAACCATCCGGCCGTTTGTCCGCCTGGAAGTCGAGCACCGGCTCGACCTCGCCCTTCAAGAACGCGCCCGCCGGGAACACCTCGTGATGCGGCAGGTTGATCCGCCGTGGAATCGCCATCAGCGACCTCCTTTGACAGTCCGGAGGACTCTTACTGCCCCACCGGTCGTATTGGTCACCATAGGGCATCAGACTGCCCCATACAAGGGCGTTTGAGTCCTCTATGGGCAGCAGAGGCCCTCTTCAAGGGGACAGTTCAGCCCTTTCCTGGCACACTGGAGGGGTGGACATGCCAGAAGTGATGCGCAGCCGGCGGGCGATGCTTAGCCTCAGTCAGGCCGAGCTAGCGCATCACGCCGGAGTCGACAAGCGGCAGATTCGCCGTTACGAGGCGGGCGAGGCGCAGCCGAGTCTCCCCGTTGCGCGCCTGATCGCCGAAGCGCTCGATGTCACGCTCGACGAGCTGGCCGGAAACCATGGCAGCCGAGTCGGTCTGTCCGGGCAGTGGTGGGCGTCATGGCAGACACAGACCAACGACACGCCGGCCTACCCGACGCAGCCGGTCACGCTCACCCAACGTGATGATCTCGTGCAAATCCACGCCGACCGGCGCGGCCTGACGCTGCCCGGGGCGGGGTACACCTGGCGTGGTGAGCTGCGCCTGTGGGACAACCAGGTCCTCATGGGTTGGTACGTCGCTGACGAGGCCGGCGTCCGATCCATGGGAACGCTCTTCATGCGGCTGCACACCCACGGACAGCACATGATCGGCCGCTGGGTCGGCCAGTCCCACGACGGGCCTATGCTCACCGGCTACGGGGTCATCGCCCGAGACGAGCAAGCAGCCGCCGACCAACTCCGTCACCTCGTCGAGGAAGGCATGACCCCATGACTGAACTCATCCAAGTCATCGTCAACGGCCCACCCGATGCGATGCCAGCCATCGTCGAGCACGTCGTGAAATCCCGACTCGCAGCAGCCGGACACATGGCACACATCGAGTCCACCTACTGGTGGGACGGCCAACTCGAACACCAGCCCGAGGTCCGCGCGACCTTCAACACCACACCCGCAATGTTCGACGCCATCCAGGCAGAGGTGACACGGCTGCACCCCTACGAGACGCCCAGCATCGTCGCCGTGCCGCTGCACGGGGCATCCGAGCAGTACGTGCACTGGTTGACTGACGAAATCCGTCGGTAGCTCAATCGGGTTACGCCAGGACTCACCCGGCGTGGAGTCTCGAATAGGCCCCTTCACCGAGCGGGTCTATTGAGACGGTGTGGCGCGCGTCATGTGGTTGACCTCCGAGAACTCGATAGACGAACATCTATCGGGACTACGTCGGTGGCGGCGACCATAGTCGGTCCTGAGTCGTGCCGGTTTAGTGTGTCGGCCAGGTGACGCCTGTCGCGGTGATGATTTCGGTCGCTTGGTCGGTGAGGGGGTCGGCGGCGGTGA
>NZ_RJJQ01000024.1 GCF_003724155.1 Flexivirga caeni
ATCACGCCACTGCCCGCCACGCCCACCCGAGGGTGGCAACAACGGTCCGATCCGCTCCCACGCCGCGTCCGTCAACTCACCACGTCCAACCACGCCAGCATCATCGGTAACACCGACTCACATCATTCGCAGGACACGCCCTAGCCCGCCACTCGATTCGCGAGGAGCCGGAGCAAAAAACGCAGCCGGAGCAAGAAAACTCAGTGGTATGCCGGGGCAACCTTGTTCTTGGCGTCGCCCATCCGGTGCACCCGCAGCGCGTTGGTGGAGCCGGGGATGCCGGGCGGGGAGCCGGCCACGATGATGACCAGGTCGCCCTCCTCAGCGCGGCCTTCGGCGAGCAGCGTCTCGTCGACCTGCATCGCCATCATGTCGGTGTGCTTCACCTCCGGCACGAGATAGGTCTCGACGCCCCAGACCAGCGCCAGCTGCGAGCGGGTCGACTGCTCGGGTGTGAAGGCGAGCATCGGGCGGGAGCTGCGGATGCGCGCCATCCGCTTCGCGGAGTCGCCGGACGCGGTGAAGGTGACCAGGTAGCGCACGTTCAGCAGGTCGCCGACCTCGGCAGCTGCCGCGGTGACGGCGCCGCCCATGGTGTGCGGGCGGGTGCCGAGGGCCGGCACCCGGTCGAGACCGTGCTCCTCGGTGCTGTCGATGATGCGGGCCATCGTCTGCACCGCTTCGATCGGCCAGGCGCCGACGCTCGTCTCGCCGGACAGCATGATCGCGTCTGCTCCGTCGAGGACGGCATTCGCGCAGTCGCTGGCCTCGGCGCGCGTCGGCCGGGAGTTCTCGATCATCGACTCCAGCACCTGGGTCGCCACGATGACCGGCTTCGCGTTGCGCCGGCACAGCTCGACGGCGACCTTCTGCACGATCGGCACCTCTTCGAGCGGGAGTTCCACCCCGAGGTCTCCGCGCGCCACCATCACCCCGTCAAATGCGTTGACGATGGCGGCGAGGTTCTCGACGGCCTGCGGCTTTTCGACCTTCGCGATCACGGGCACGCGTCGGCCTTCCTCGGCCATAATCTCGTGCGCCCGACGTATGTCGGAAGCGTCCCGCACGAAGGAGAGCGCGACGACATCGGTGCCGAGTTGCAGCGCCCATCGCAGGTCCGCCTCGTCCTTCTCCGACAGCGCGGGCACGCTCACCGCGACACCGGGCAGGTTGATGCCCTTGTTGTTGGAGACCGTGCCACCTTCGACGACCTCGGTGTGCACGTCGGTGTCGGTCACCTCCTGGGCGCGCAGACAGACCTTGCCGTCATCGATGAGCAGCAGGTCACCGGCCCGCACGTCGCCCGGCAATCCCTTGTAGGTGGTAGAAACTCGGCTCTGATCCCCCAGCACATCGTCCACCGTGATGGTGAACTCGTCGCCCTTCGCCAGCTCGATCGGGCCGTCGGCGAATCGTCCGGTGCGGATCTTCGGGCCCTGCAGGTCACACATGACGCATACCGCCCGGCCCGACTGGTTCGACGCCTCGCGGATCGCCCGGTAGATCTTCTCGTGGTCTTCGTAGGCCCCGTGCGAGAGGTTCAGCCGGGCGACGTCCATACCGGCGTCGACGAGAGCACGGATCTTTTCGGGGCTGGAAGTGGCAGGTCCAAGAGTGGCAACGATTTTGGCTCGACGCATATCCGCAACCTTAGTGAGCCGACCGCATGCCGAGCACGTGGTCTCGGCATACGTCCCGGCATACGAGTGAGTAGTGTCGGCACGCGAAATCAGCGCTGCGGCGTCCCGAAGGCGCAACCGTCGAGAGTCCGGGACCAAAACACCGAGCAATCCCGTCCCGAAGGCGCGACCGCCGAGAGTTCGGGACGCAACCCCGCACCGCGCAACCCCGCGCCCCGCAGGCCCGCCGCTCAGACAGTGAGCGGGCGGTCGGTCGGCGCGATCGGTGCCGGGAGGTCGGAATGCCCGCCGGACAGGAACGCGTCGACACCACGCGCGGCGGCGCGACCCTCGGCAATCGCCCACACGATCAGCGACTGGCCGCGCCCCGCATCACCCGCGACGAACACGCCGGGCACCGACGACATGAAGTTGCCGTCCCGGCGCATGTTCGAGCGCTCGTCGAGTTCGACGCCGAGCTCCTCGACCAGGCTCTCAGTCAGCGGTCCGAGGAAGCCCATCGCGAGCAGCACCAGGTCGGCGCGCAACTCCCGCTCCGACCCTTCGATCTCCTCGAAACCGCTTGCGCCGGAACGCACTTCGACGACGCGCAACGCACGGAGCCGGCCGGTGCCGTCGTTCAACGCCTCCTTCGTGCTCATGGAGTAGACCCGCTCGCCACCCTCCTCGTGCGCGGTCGCGACCCGGAAGATCATCGGATAGGTCGGCCACGGGTGCTGCGGGGAGCGCTCCTCCCCCGGTCGCGGCATAATCTCCAGCGAGGTCACCGACGCGGCGCCCTGCCGGTGCGACGTGCCGATGCAGTCCGCGCCGGTGTCGCCGCCGCCGATCACGATCACGTGCTTGCCCTCGGCGGTGACCTGGTCCGCGACGTGCTCACCCAGGGCGGCCCGGTTCGCCGGCGGCAGGAAGTCCATCGCCTGCACGAAGCCGTCCAGCTCCCGTCCGTCCACCGGCAGGTCCCGCGCGACGGTCGCACCGATCGCGACGACGACGGCGTCATACCGGGACCGCAATTGCGCCCAGCTGATGTCCGTGCCGACCTCCGTGTTGCACCGGAAGCGGGTGCCTTCGGCGGTCATCTGCTCGATGCGGCGGTCGACGACAGCCTTCTCCATCTTGAACTCGGGGATCCCGTAGCGCAGCAATCCGCCTGGCTTGTCTGCACGTTCGAAGACCGCGACCGTGTGACCCGCACGCGTGAGCTGCTGCGCGGCGGCAAGTCCGGCCGGCCCGGAGCCGACGACGGCGACGGTGCGCCCGGTCAGCCGTTCCGGTGGCAGCGGTATGACGGTGCCGGTCTCGAATGCCTCCTCGATCGTGGTCAGCTCGACCTGCTTGATCGTGACAGCCGGCTCGCTGATGCCGAGCACGCACGCCGTCTCGCACGGCGCCGGGCACAGCCTCCCGGTGAACTCGGGGAAGTTGTTGGTGGCGTGCAGCCGATCGATCGCGTCCGGCCAATCCCCGCGCCAGGCAAGGGTGTTCCACTCCGGGATCAGGTTGCCGAGAGGACAGCCCGAATGACAGAACGGGATGCCACAGTCCATGCAGCGGCCGGCCTGCTCCTGCAGATCCGCGCGCTGCTGCTCTTCGTAGACCTCTTTCCAGTCGCGGATGCGCACCGGCACCGGGCGACGGGCGGGGAGGCTACGCTCCCGGACCTTCAGGAAACCGCGTGGGTCAGCCACGGGACACCTCCATGATGCGTTCCCAGACGGCTTCGCCGTCCGGGTCGAGTCCTTCGTCTGCCGCGTGTGCGCGCACGTCGAGCACCTGCTGGTAGGCCCGCGGCAGCACCAGTGAGAATCGCTCGGCACTGACCGGCCACTGCGCGAGCAGCTTTGCGGCCACTGCGGATTCGGTCCACTCGAGATGCTTCTCCAGCAAGCCGTGCAGTGCCGCGAGGTCCTGCTCGCGCAGCGGGCTGACGTCGACCAGCTCCCGGTTGACCAGGTGCTCGTCGAGGTCCAGCACGTAGGCGACGCCTCCCGACATACCGGCACCGAGATTGCGTCCGGTCGGGCCGAGGATCACTGCCGTGCCGCCAGTCATGTATTCGAGGCCGTGGTCGCCCACGCCCTCGACGACCGCGGTCGCGCCGGAGTTGCGCACGCAGAAGCGCTCCCCGACGATCCCGCGCAGGAAGAGTTCGCCGGTCGTCGCGCCATACCCGATGACGTTGCCCGCGACGACGTTCTGCTCGGCAACCAGCGACGCGTCACGTAGCGGCCGCACGACCACCCTACCGCCCGAAAGGCCTTTGCCGACATAGTCGTTCGCTTCGCCGAAGAGCCGCAGGGTGATGCCTGCCGGAAGGAACGCCCCGAGCGACTGACCAGCCGAACCGGTCAGTGCGATATCGATCGTCTGGTCCGGCAGGCCCTCCGGGTAGCGCTTGGTCACCTCGTGACCGAGCATGGTGCCGACGGTGCGGTTGACGTTGGCGACCGGCAGGTCGATGCGCACCGGGGACCGGTCTTCGAGTGCGTCGCGGCTCATCGTGATCAGCTGCTGGTCGAGTGCCTTGGCCAGGCCGTGATCCTGCGCGACGGCGTGCCGCCGCAGCGTGCCCGCGGGCAACTCGACGTCGGCGAGGATCGGCGAGAGGTCCAGGCCGGCAGCCTTCCAGTGGTCGATCGCGCGCTCGGCATCCAGCGCGCCGACCTGCCCGACAGCTTCCTCGATGGAGCGGAAACCCAACTGGGCCAACAGTTCTCGCACTTCCTCGGCGATGTACTCGAAGAACTTCTCGACAAACTCCGGCTTGCCGCTGAACCGTGCGCGCAGCTCCGGGTTCTGCGTGGCGACGCCGACGGGGCAGGTGTCGAGGTGGCAGACCCGCATCATGATGCAGCCGCTGACCACGAGCGGTGCGGTCGCGAAACCGAACTCCTCCGCGCCGAGCAGCGCGGCCACCACCACATCGCGTCCGGTCTTCAGCTGGCCGTCGGTCTGCACGACGATGCGGTCGCGTAAACCGTTGAGCAGCAACGTTTGCTGGGTCTCGGCCAGTCCCAGCTCCCACGGCCCGCCCGCGTGCTTCAGCGACGTCAGCGGCGCCGCACCGGTGCCGCCGTCATGACCGGAGATCAGCACGACATCGGCATGGGCCTTCGACACGCCGGCCGCGACAGTGCCGACGCCGACCTCCGAGACGAGCTTGACGTGAATGCGCGCCTGCGGGTTGGCGTTCTTCAGGTCGTGAATCAGCTGCGCGAGATCCTCGATCGAGTAGATGTCATGGTGCGGAGGCGGCGAGATCAAACCGACGCCGGGCGTCGAATGACGTGTGCCGGCAACCCACGGGTAGACCTTGTGCCCGGGCAGCTGGCCACCCTCACCTGGCTTCGCGCCCTGCGCCATCTTGATCTGGATGTCGTCCGCTTCGGTCAAGTAGACGGAGGTGACCCCGAAGCGGCCGGACGCCACCTGCTTGATCGACGAACGGCGCTCCGGGTCGAGCAGGCGGTCCAGGTCCTCCCCGCCCTCACCGGTGTTGGAACGCGCGCCCAGGCGGTTCATCGCGATCGCCAGTGTCTCGTGCGCCTCCTTGCTGATCGAGCCGTAGCTCATCGCGCCGGTCGAGAAGCGTCGCACGATGGCGGACGCCGGCTCGACCTCCTCGATCGGGATGCTCGGCCGGATCTGCTTGAAAGAGAACAGCCCTCGCAGCGTCATCAGCCGCTCGGCCTGGTCGTCGACCCGCTGAGTGTACTGCTTGAAAATGTCGTAGCGCCGCGAGCGGGTGGCGTGCTGCAGGCGGAAAACAGTGTCCGGGTCGAAGAGGTGCGGCGGACCCTCGCGGCGCCACTGGTATTCGCCGCCGGTCTCCAGCGTCCGGTGCGGCAGCTGCTGCCCGTTCTTGGGGTAGGCCGTCTGGTGCCGCTCGGCGATCTCGCCCGCGATCTCGTCGAGCCCGATGCCGCCGAGGCGGGACACGGTGCCGGTGAAGTATTCGTCGATCACCGACTGCGCGAGGCCGAGTGCCTCGAACACCTGCGCCCCGCGGTATGACGCGACCGTCGAGATGCCCATCTTGGACATCACCTTCAGCACGCCCTTGCCGAGCGCCTTGATGAGGTTCTGCACCGCCTGCTCCGGCGTGATCCCGGAGATGAACCCGCGACGGACCAGATCCTCCACCGATTCCATTGCCAGATAAGGGTTGACGGCGGCTGCGCCATACCCGATCAGCAACGCGACATGGTGGACCTCGCGCACGTCGCCCGCCTCCACGAGCAGCCCGACCTGCGTGCGGGTCTTCTCCCGCACCAGGTGATGGTGGACCGCCGCGGTCAGCAGCAGCGACGGGATCGGCGCGAACGCAGCCGTGCTCTCCCGGTCGGACAGCACCACGAACCGGTGCCCGTCCTCGATCGCCTGCGACACCTCGGCACAGATGCCCTTCAGGCGCGCACGCAGCGCGCTGGTGCCGCCGGCGACGCGGTAGGTGCCGCGGATGACGTAAGTCTGATAGCCGGGGAAGTCACCCTCGTTGTTGAGGTTGACCAGCTTGGCCAGCTCGTCGTTGTCGATGACCGGGAAGGCGAGCTCCACCTGCCGCGCGTGCTGTGGCCCGACCTCCAGCGCATTGTGCTCCGGCCCCATCAGCGAGCCGAGCGAGGTCACCAGCTCCTCGCGGATCGCGTCCAGCGGCGGGTTGGTCACCTGCGCGAACAACTGACTGAAGTAGTCGAAGAGCAGCCGCGGACGGTCGGACAGGACGGCGACCGGAGTGTCGGTGCCCATCGAACCGAGCGCCTCACCCCCCGAGGTCGCCATCGGGGTCAGCAGCAGCCGCAGCTCCTCATGCGTGTAGCCGAACGTCTGCTGCCGGCGCACCACGGAAGCCGGTGTGTGCCAGACGTGTTCGCGCTCTGGGCGCTCGGACAGCTTGATGATGCCGGCGTGCAGCCAGTCCTCGTAGGGGTGCTCCGCGGCCAGGTCGCGCTTGATCTCGTCGTCGCTGATCAGTCGCCCCTGTGCAGTGTCGACCAGAAACATCCGGCCCGGCTGCAGCCGGCCCTTGCGAACGACGTGCGCGGGATCCAGGTCGAGCACGCCGGCCTCCGACGCGAGCACCACCAGCCCGTCGTCCGTCACGGCATACCGCCCCGGCCGCAGGCCGTTGCGGTCGAGCACCGCGCCGACGAGCGTCCCGTCGGTGAACGCGACACACGCGGGTCCGTCCCACGGCTCCATGATCGCCGCGTGGTATTCGTAGAACGCCCGGCGGGCCGGATCCATCGTCGCGTGGTTCTCCCACGCCTCCGGGATCATCATCAGCACGGCGTGCGGCAGGCTGCGGCCGCCCAGGTGCAGCAGCTCCAGCACCTCGTCGAAGCTGGCGGAGTCGGAGCCCGAAGGCGTGCAGATCGGGAAGAGACGCTCGATGTCGCCGCCGAAAACGTCACTGCGCAAGGTGGATTCGCGTGCACGCATCCAGTTGCGGTTGCCGCGCACCGTGTTGATCTCACCGTTGTGAGCGATCAGCCGGTAGGGGTGCGACAGCGGCCAGGACGGGAAGGTGTTGGTCGAGAAGCGCGAGTGCACCAGGGCCAGTTCGGTCGTAAAGCGCCGGTCCGACAGGTCCGGGTAGAACGGCTCCAGCTGGCCGGTCGTCAGCATCCCCTTGTAGACGACGGTGCGGCAGGACAGCGACGGGAAGTAGACCTGTCGCTCGGACTCGATGCGCTTGCGCAGCGCGAAAGCCTTCCGGTCCAGCTCGACACCGGACAACTCGCCGTCCGCGGCGGCGACGAACGCCTGACGGAAGACCGGCATCACCTCACGTGCCGCAGCGCCGACCAGTGTCGGGTCGGTCGGCACGTCGCGCCAGCCCACGACCCGCAGCCCTTCCTCGGCGGCGATCTCAGCAAAGCGCTCGCCGATGTACCACTGCTCGTCGGGGTCGACCGGGAGGAAGGCGAGGCCGACGGCATACGACCCCTTGGCGGGGAGGCCGAAATCGCAGACTGCGCGGAAGAACTCGTCCGGAAGCTGGGTGAGTATGCCGGCACCGTCGCCGACCGCCGGGTCCGCACCCGTCGCACCGCGGTGCTCGAGGTTGCGCAGTGCGGTCAGTGCGTGGTCGACGATGTCATGACCGGGCGTGCCGCGCATGGTGGCGACCATCGCGACGCCGCACGCGTCATGTTCGCGTGTCGGGTCGTAGAGCCCTTGTGCCGCCGGAACTGCGGAGAAACTTCCCTGCGCCGTCAACCAACTCACCGTCCAGTCGTCCGGAACGGCACCAGCAGCGCGCCGTTCAATGAGGAACCGAACCTCGTGGACGACGCTGGCCAGCAAGGCCCGACCACCATACCTGGACGTTCCCCATGACCACAACGTGGACCCCGGCTCTCATGATGCGAGACGGGACAGTGAGTCCCCCGTGTCGCGGCCGCTAGGCCGGCGATGACCGCGAGCCCCGCCGCAGTCGCTGCGGCGGAGAGTCCCGCATCGTAGGTGATCATCTCGCTCGCACCCAGACGCAGCCCGACGGCGAGGTGGATCGCGTCGTGTGAGCGCAGCGGTGCGTGCGTTCCCGCGGAGAGCAGGTCACCGCGCGTGACGTCGAGGTTCACCACATCAAGCACGGTGGCGAGGGCAGCACCTTCGATCACCTGCGGATTCCGTCCGGCGGCACAGTGCAACTCGATGTGCAGCAACCACGACGCCACGAGCGTCCTGCCGGAACCGGTCAGCTCCCTGACCAGGGCATCGGATTCGGCCTCCTCGACGAGCAGCTTCATCGCCGCCGACGCGTCGAGGCAGGAGAGCGAGGTCACCACCGGCCGCGGGCGTCCGCGAGCAACTCGGCAGTGCTCGTGGACGATGTGCCGCGTCGGATGTCTCTCAGCGCGGTGAGGCCGCGCTTGGCTGGACGAGCCGCGCCGCGTGCTATCACGCTGTCGAGCGGATCCGCTCCCGCCGGGACGATGACGGCGACGACCCGGCCGCGGTTGCTCACCTGGAGAGACTCGCCGGCCTCGACCCGGCGCAGCACCTCGGCGCTGCTCTTACGCATCTCGCGATGGGTGCTCCTCCATGTAGCATGGAGTAGCACCCGTGACAATGCGCTGACTCGCACGCGGAACAGCGCTCAGACGACCGGCCAGCGACCGCCGCGACCCATCCGCCATACGGCCGACCAGGGCAGCTTGCCGTGCTGTTCGCCCGGTGCCCAGGGCTGCTCGGTCCAGCCCTCCCGCCAGCCGGCGAACCAGGGACGCAGGGTCTGCGGCGCCCGGCGCGAACGCGCCACCTGCACCGCGGTCCAAGTGCCGACATACGCCCAGCTCACCGGCCAGGGCAGATTGCGCCGCGCCAGCCACACCCGGTTGCGGGCGTTCTTCAGGTAGTAGTCGTCGTGCCGCCGCGGGTCGATCACCGGGTGCCCGGCGCGCAGGCTGCCGTCATACACCACGCGACTGCCGGCGCCCCAGACCCGCCAGGCGAGCTCGATGCCCTCGTGCGCGTAGAAGAACGAGGCCGGCCAGCCAAGCGTCCGCTCGAACACCTCACGGCGTATGGCGACAGCCATCTCGACGACCGAGAACACGTTGGAGGAGTGATAGGGACTCCCCTTGCGCAGCCGCGGGATCCAGCGGGTCGGCAGTTCGTGCGCCGCCGGATCCTCGATCCGCGGCTGGATCATGCCGATCGTGCGGTCGGCCGCGAACCGCGCGGCGCACTGCGCGAGGAAGTCGTCGTCCAGCAGCCAGGCGTCGTCGTCGAGGAAGAAGAGTAGGTCGCCGGCCACGTGGCCGACGCCGGCGTTGCGGCCGGCCGGGATGCCGACGTTCTCCGGCAGCGCGAGCGGCAGCACGCGGTCGGGCAGGTCGACCGGCTGCCATCCGTTGCCGACCACCACGATGTCGAGCCGGACGCCGGTCTGGCGCAGCAGCGAATCCAGGCCGCGCCGCAACTCCACGGGCCGGGTGCCCTGTGTCAGCACCACCACCCCGAAGGCAGGTATGACGTCACCTGCTCGTGCTGCGTCGCGCGCGTCACCCGAGTCGGCGGTGTCAGCTCCGGGTTCGATCGTCCTTCTCCTTCGTCGGCCCGGCCACTGCTCGCCGAGCGGGGTACATATTCACCGACCGGGGTACAACCAGCACCCGATTCCGCAGTCAGTTCTACCCCGCTCGGCGCGGAAGTACCCCGCTCGGCGGATCAGTCGTCGCCGGCGGGTTGGGCGTGCGCCGCGTCGGCGGCGGGGGCTCCATCGGCGGGTGGGTCGGCTTCATTGGCGGGGGCTCCATCGGCGGGTGGGTCGGCTTCATTGGCGGGTGGGTCGGCTCCATCGTCGCCCGGTCCCGCGTCGCCCCCGTCGGCCGTCGAGCCCGCGTCGCCTCCACCCGCCGCCTTCTTTTCGGCGGCGTCCTTCCCGACGGCCGCGAGGTGATCCGCGAGTTCCTGCGCGGCGACAGCCGAGACGGGCTCACGGAAACCGTTGGGGTAGCGGCGGGCACACATCCGGTAACCGATCACGCCGATGATGAACACCAGCACACACACCCAGACATTGACCCGCTGGCCGAGGATCCGGTTGGCCGGGTCGTCGCGCAGCCACTCCATCCAGATGCGACCGCAGGGGTATAGGGCGACATACAGGAAGAAGCACCGGCCGCGACCCAGCGTGTAGCGCCGGTCCAGCAGCACGATGAACAGCGCGAGCAGCAGCAGGAAGAGCGACTCGTAGAGGAAGGTCGGCTGGAAATACCCGGCGACGATCGGGTGCCCGGCGCTGTCGTGCACGGCGTGCCCGGCGCTTTCGTCCCACTGATAGATCTTCAGCCGCCACGGCAAATCGGTGGGGCGGCCGTGCAATTCGTTGTTGAAGTAGTTGCCCCAGCGCCCGAGCGCGTGTGCCAGGCAGACGCCCGGAGCGCCCGCGTCGGCAAAGTCGAGGAAGCGCACGCCGTGTTTGCGGCAGCCGATGTATCCGCCGATCGCGCCGATCGCAACCGCACCCCAGATGCCGAGCCCGCCGTGCCAGATCGCGAACGCGTCCCAGGGGTTGCCGCCCTTGCCGAAATAGGGCTGCGGCGAGGTGATGACGTTGTAGATCCGGCCACCGATGATGCCGAACGGCACGGCCCACCAGGCGATGTCGAAGATGACCTCACGCCGGTAGCCCCGGTCCTCCAGGCGCCGGCCGGCCACCCAGACGGCGATGACGATCCCGGTGAGGATGCACAGCGCGTACATCCGGATCGGGAACGGCCCCAGCCAGAAGACCCCGACTGTCGGGCTCGGGAAGTATGACGCTTCGGTGATCACTGACGCACTCCTTCGGCCAGCTCGGTCGCCTTCGCGGCGAGGGCAATCAGCCCGGCTCGGTTGTCCGGAGCCTGCACGAGCGTCGCGACCAGCGCGGACCCGACGATCACGCCGTCGGCGAATCCGGCCACCTCGTGGGCCTGTTCGCCGGTCGAGACGCCGAGACCGACACACAGTGGGGTGTCCGTCACCTCCCGGGCGCGGCGGACCAGCTCGGCAGCGGCGGAGCCGACCGAGGAACGCGCACCGGTGACGCCCATCAGCGACGCCGCGTAGACGAAGCCGCGGCAGGCCGCGGTAGTGGTGACCAGGCGTTCCGGGGTGGAGCTCGGCGCGATCAGGAAGACCCGGTCGAGACCGTGCGCGTCGCTCGCGGCGATCCAGTCCGCTGCCTCGTCCGGCACGAGATCCGGTGTGATGAGGCCGGATCCGCCGGACGACGCCAGGTCTCGCGCGAAGGCGTCGACGCCGTAGCGCAACACGGGATTCCAGTAGGTCATCACCTCACAGGACGCGCCTGCGCCGGCGACGGCCTCGGCCGCCCGGAAGACGTCGCGCACCCGCACTCCGGCCGCGAGCGCTCCGGTCGCGGCCGTCTGGATGATCGGGCCATCCATCAGCGGATCGGTATAGGGCACACCGATTTCCACGACGTCGACGCCCGCGCGCACCATGGTCACCATCGCCTCGATCGAGGTGTCGACGTCGGGATAGCCCACCGGTAGGTAACCGATCAGGGCCGCCCGGCGCGCACCCTTGGCGCGTGCGAGCGTCGCGGACACACCGCTGCGCTGCAGCTCTGTCGTCATACGTCCGAATCCCTCTCGTCCAGCAGGCCGAACCACTTCGCGGCCGTGTGCACGTCCTTGTCACCCCGGCCGGACAGGCTGACCAGTAGCAGTGCGTCCGGGCCGAGCTCGCGGCCGATCTTCATCGCGCCGGCCAGGGCGTGCGCGCTCTCGATCGCGGGCAGGATGCCCTCCGTGCGGGACAGCGCCTCGAACGCTGTCATCGCCTCGTGGTCGGTGATCGGGTAGTAGTCGGCGCGACCCGAGTCGCGCAGGTAGGCATGTTCCGGTCCGACGCTCGGGTAGTCCAAACCCGCTGACACCGAATGGGATTCGATCGTCTGACCCTCGTCGTCCTGCAGCACGTAGGTGAAGGCGCCGTGCAGCACGCCCGGTGTGGCCTCGCCGCTGAAGCGGGAAGCATGCCGGCCCGAGGCGGGACCGTCGCCGCCGCCTTCGAGACCGATCAGCCGAACGCCGGCGTCGTCGATGAACCGGTGGAAGATGCCCATCGCGTTCGAGCCGCCGCCGACACAGGCCAGCACCGCATCCGGCAGCCGGCCGAACTCGTCGAGCAGCTGCGCACGTGCCTCGACACCGATGATGCGGTGGAAGTCACGGACCATCTCCGGGAACGGGTAGGGTCCGGTCACCGTGCCCAGCACGTAGTGGGTGTGCTCGACGTTGGCCACCCAGTCGCGGAACGCCTCGTTGACCGCATCCTTCAGCGTGCGCGACCCGTGGTCGACCGGCACGACTTCGGCGCCGAGCAGCCGCATCCGGGCCACATTGAGCGCTTGCCGCTCGGTGTCGACGCGACCCATGTAGACCGTGCAGTCCAGCCCCATGAGTGCCGCGGCGGTCGCGGTCGCCACCCCGTGCTGACCGGCGCCGGTCTCGGCGATCACCCGGGTCTTGCCCATCCGCTTGGTGAGCAGCGCCTGCCCGAGCACGTTGTTGATCTTGTGCGAACCAGTGTGGTTGAGATCCTCGCGCTTGAGCACGACCTGCGCGCCGCCGCAATGCTCGTCACCGAACCGGCGGACCGGGGTGATGATGCTCGGACGCCCGGTATAGCTGCGGTGCAACTCGGCCAGCTCGCCGAGAAACGCCGGGTCAGCCATCGCCTTGGTGCGGTGCTCGTCGAGCTCCTCCAGCGCGGCGACCAGCGCCTCGGGGACATAGCGTCCGCCGTACGCACCGAACCGGCCGAGCGGCGGCGCTGCCTGGGTGGTGGGTTGTTCGGTCATCGGGATCCTTCGATCAGCTGCGTCACTGCCGCGCGTGGGTCGCCGCCGGTGACCAGCGCTTCGCCGACCAGCACCGCATCGGCTCCGTCCGCCACGTAGCCGGCGACATCCTGCGGGCCGCGTATGCCGGACTCGGCCACGCGCACCCGCCCGTGCGGGATGCGTGGAGCCAGCCGGGCGAACACCGCGGGGTCGACCTCGAGAGTCTTCAGGTTGCGCGCGTTGACGCCGATCAGCTGGGCGTCGATGGCGAGGGCCCGGTCGATCTCGGCTTCGTCGTGTGTCTCGACCAGCGCCGTCATACCGAGCGCCGTGGCGTGCTGGAAGAGGTCACGCAGCTGCGCGTCGTCGAGGGCAGCGACGATCAGCAGGATGAGGTCGGCGCCGTGCGCCCGCGCTTCGTCGAGCTGGTAGTGCTCGACCATGAAATCCTTGCGCAGCACCGGAATCGAGACCGCGGCACGCACGGCGTCCAGGTCAGCGAGGGAGCCGCCGAACCGGCGGCGTTCGGTCAGCACCGAGATCGCGGTTGCACCCCCTGCCTCGTATGCCGCTGCCAGTCGCGCCGGATCGGGGATGCTCGCCAGGTCGCCCTTGCTCGGGCTGCGCCGCTTCACCTCGGCGATGACCTTCACCGGCCCGGCCGCGCGGAAGACGGTCAGCGCATCGAGCGCGGGCGCAGCTTCCGCGGCGCGCCGCGCGATCTCCTGCGCGGACGTTTCCCGCTCGCGGTCGGCAAGGTCCTCCCGGACGCCGGCGATGATGTCGTCGAGGACCGTGGCCACCTAGGACGCCTGCTGCGCGTCGAGCTTGGCCTGCTCCTCCGCAGTGAGGGGCGGCGCGCTCAGCACGTGGTGGTTGCCGAAGCCCATCTTGTAGAGGACCTTTCCGGCGATGACACCGACGACGGCCAGTGCGCCGCCGAGGTAGTAGAAGGGGTGCAGACCCCAGGCGACACCGACGCCGACGCAGAGCGCGGCCACGAGCAGGAACACCACGGTTGTCCACGCGGCGACGCTGTGTCCGTGGTCCTCGTGGACTTCGTGGAATTCTTCGGCCATCAGCCGCTGCTCCTTCGATGTGTTTCTGTCACGACTTGTCCTGCCCGGCCGGTGATTCGGGCGGGCGCCGTTCGTCGATTGTGTCAGACCCGTCGGGGCGGTCGGTCGGGTCCTCACCATCCGAGAGCAGGTCCCAGTCGGAGCGGGTGCGGACCGGCTTCGACCCGGGCGCGTCATACCTGCTGGACAGGCCGGACCAGCTGCGGACGCCGGCGATCGCGAGGACCCCGGTCAGGGCCAGCAGGATGCCGCCGAACACGGCGACCCACGGCCAGATCGTCAGGCTGGTGTCGACCGTCCGGTCGCCTGTGTGCCCAGTCATCGAGGTGGCGATGTCGCCGATCGTCCGGGCCGGGTTGCGGACCGCGGCCAGCGCTGCGATGACGCTCACGACGCCGGCGAGCAGGGTGAGCACGGCCGCGATCCAGCGCGGCATACGTCCGGTGGTCAGCGTGGCCAGCACCGCCGCGGCGCCGACCAGCGCAGTCGCCAGCAGCGCGGGCGCCGCCTTGCTGCCGGAGGCGGTCGTATGGGCATGCCGGAGCACGGCATCCGTGACCGTGCCGCTGACCCAGGTGCGGCCGTTCGCCACGACCAGCAGGATCACGGCGAGCGCGCCGACGATGAGCACCGAGCGTTTCGAGGTCAGTCCCTTCGATGGACGCTTGGCGGGCTGCACGTCAGGCTCGGTGCTCACCCGATCCCCCGCATGCCGCTCGCGATCGCGACGGCGCGCAGTGCGGCCGCCGCCTTGGTGCGCGTCTCCTGGTATTCGCTCTCCGGCACCGAGTCGGCGACGATCCCGGCTCCGGCCTGCACGTAGGCGACCTGGTCCTTGATCAGCGCGGTGCGGATGGCGATGGCCATGTCGAGGTCGCCGGCGAAGTCGAAATAGCCGACGACCCCGCCATACACGCCGCGGCGGATGCCTTCCAGGCGGTCGATGATCTGCATGGCGCGCGGTTTCGGCGCGCCGCTGAGCGTGCCCGCGGGGAAGGTCGCGACGAGTACGTCGTATGCCGAACGCCCCTCGCTGAGCCGGCCGACCACGGTCGACTCCAGGTGCATGATGTGGCTGTAGCGGCGGATTCGCATGAACTCCACCGTGTCGACCGTGCCGGCGTCGCAGACCTTCTGCAGGTCGTTGCGCGCCAGGTCCACCAGCATCAGGTGTTCCGCGCGTTCCTTCGGGTCCGCAATCAACTCGTCGGCCAGGTCCTCGTCCTGCTCGGGGCTCTTCCCACGCGGGCGCGACCCGGCGATCGGGTGCGTGATGACCTGCTCCCCCGTCACCTTCACCAGTGCCTCGGGGCTCGACCCGACGATTTCGTAGGTGGATCCGTCGGGGTGCGGCAGGCGCAGCAGATACATGTAAGGGCTCGGGTTGCCCGCCCGCAGCGCGCGGTAGACGTCGAGGGCATCCGCACCACACGGCACCGAAAACCGTTGGGACACAACGATTTGGAAAGCCTCGCCGGAACGGATCTCTTCCTTCGCGACCTCGACCATGTCGTGGTATTGCTCGCGGGTGTGGGTGCTCACGGGCGACAGCTCGACCGGCTCGGGCACCGACACGGTGCTCGGCGCATCGACTGCGAGCGCGTCCTGCATGGCGTCCAGCCGGTCGACCGCGTCGGCCCAGGCCTCCGCGGCGCGGGCGTCGGTGTTGTCGTAGTTGACGGCGTTGGCGATGAGCAGCACGCTGCCGTCGGTGTGGTCGAGCACCGCAAGGTCGGTCGCGAGCACCATGCCGAGCTCCGGCAGGTGCAGGTCGTCGACGCCCGGGTGCTCCAGGCGTTCCCAGCGCCGGACGGCGTCATACGTGATCGAGCCGACGAGTCCCCCGGTCAGCGGCGGCAACCCCGGGATCGGGGGTGTGGCAAGCACCCGCAAGGTGTCCCGCAGGACGTCGGTGGGGGTCCCTTCGACGGGTACGCCGACCGGCGGCGAGCCGAGCCAGACGGCACGGCCGCTCTCCTCGGTGAGCGTGGCGCGGCTGTCGGCGCCGACGATCGAATAGCGTGACCAGACGCCGCCGTGCTCGGCCGACTCCAGCAGGAAGGTGCCCTGCCGGTCCCCGGCCAGCTTGCGGTAGATGCCGAGCGGGGTCTCGCCGTCCGCGAGCAACCGGCGCACGACGGGTATGACGCGCCGCTCCGCGGCGAGCTCCAGGAACTGTGGCAGCGTGGGCCACGTCTGGCCCCATTCGGTTTCGGCGTGAACGGTCATGCGCCGGCCACCGCCCCGAGATCGGTGAAGAAGCAGGTCCGGGCTCCGGTGTGGCAGGCGGCGCCGACCTGGTCGACGCGCACCAGGAGAGTGTCGCCGTCACAGTCGAGCGCGACCGACCTGACGTGCTGCACGTGACCGGACGTGTCGCCCTTGCGCCAGTATTCGCCGCGGCTGCGTGACCAGAAGGTCACCCGGCCGGTAGTCAGCGTGCGGTGCAGCGCTTCGTCGTCCATCCAGCCGACCATCAGCACCTCGCCGCTGTCGTGCTGCTGGATCACCGCGGGCACGAGCCCGGCGTCGTCGCGCTTCAGCCGCGTCGCGATGTCTGCATCCAGCGCCGATGAACTCACGACCGCCATTGTGCCCCACCGGATTCAGCGCCCGCCCGGCGCCGCGTGTCACCCGTTCGGCCCTATGCACGCCGCGACTGCGCCATGATGCGGGTATGGCGAAATTCGCGCGCGCCGAACGCATCGCCCTGTGCGACACGTTCCTGCAGACCGGACCCGACGCTCCAACCCTGTGTGATGGTTGGGCGGCTCGTCAGCTTGCGGCACACCTGGTGCTGCGCGAGAGCCGGCCGGACGCTGCCGCGGGGATGTTCGTGCCGCTGCTGGTCGGCCACCTCGATGCGGTGCAGCGCACGATCGCCGCGCGGCCGTGGGAGGAGCTGGTCGGCAAGCTCCGAGGCGGCCCGCCGCGGCTGAGCCCGTTTCGCCTGCCGGGCGTGGACGAGAAGGCCAACCTCGCAGAGTTCTTCATCCACCACGAGGACGTGCTGCGCGCCGGCGACGACCGGCCGGCGCGGCGTGAGTTGCCGGCGGGCGAGCAGGCTGCACTGTGGGCTGTTCTTCCCCAGATCGGGAAGATGAGTCTGCGCAGCGTCCGCACCGGAGTGGTCGCCGACTGTCCCGGCCACGGCCGCCGTACCCTGCGCGGCGCCAGGGACAACCACGGCAGCGTGGTGGTCACCGGCGCCCCGGGTGAGGTGCTGCTGCACATCTTCGGCCGGGCCCGCGTCGCCGACGTCGAGCTCGACGGCTCGGACGCGGATGTCGCCGCGTTCCGCGCGGCGACGATCGGGTTCTGATCCCGGCGCTACAGGCGTCGTGCATGTCGTTTCCCGTCCCTGACTCTCGACCGTCGCGCCTTCGGGACAGGATTCCGGCAATCTTGCGTCCCTAACTCTCGACCGTCGCGCCTTCAGGACAGCTTCCCCGTCAACTCAGCGTGCGCGCCATCGCCAGCTCCCAGCGACCGTCTCGGCCGAGTTCGCGTTCACCGGTGAACGCGAATCCACCCCGCTCATACGCTCGTATGCCGCGAGGGTTGTCCGCCATCACCCACAGCGCAAGCCTCCATGCGCCACACCCCACGGCCACGTCGGCGCACGCCGCGAGCAGCAGGTCCACCGCCCCCGTGCCCCGCGCATCCGGGTGCAGCCACATGCCCATCACACACCAGCCCGCGTCGAACTCGTAGGCTCCCGCGATCCCGACGTCTACGCCGTCGCGAACCGCGAGAAACGTCGCCGGGCGCTCAGCACGCCTGCGCCACTCGCCCTCATCGAAGGCGATCTCGCGCTCGTAGGTCGAGCCGAACATCTCGGGCGCATCCTGCAGCGCCGCCAGGCGCACCGCGCGGTAGCGCTCCCAGCCGTCGGGCTCCACCCGCACGACCGACACCTCGGGCAGCTCGCAGTGCCTCGCGGCCTTCACCGCACCTCGTGTCCGGCGGCGCGCAGGGCGTCCTTGACCTCGCCGATGGTGAGCTGACCGAAGTGGAAGACCGACGCCGCCAGCACCGCGTCCGCACCGGCGTCGATCGCCTCGACGAAGTGCTCCACGCGTCCGGCTCCCCCGCTGGCGATGATCGGCACGTGCACCTCCGATCGCACCGCCCGGATCAGTTCCAGGTCGAAACCGTCCTTGGTGCCATCCGCATCCATCGAGTTCAGCAGGATCTCACCCACGCCCAACTCCGCTGCGCGAGAGCACCATTCGATGGCATCGAGATCCGTCGACTTGAGACCACCATGCGTGGTGACCTCGAAATTGCCGTGTTGCGAACGCCGTACATCGGCGGACAGCACGAGCACCTGCGCCCCGAACCGGTCGGCGATCTCGGCGATCACCTGCGGCCGGGCGATGGCGCCGGTGTTGATCCCCACCTTGTCCGCGCCGGCACGCAGCAGCCGGTCGACATCGTCGACGGTGCGCACGCCGCCGCCGACGGTGAGCGGGATGAAGACCTGCTCCGCGGTGCGGCCGACGACGTCGTATGTCGTCTCCCGGCCGGCCGAACTCGCAGTCACGTCAAGGAAAGTCAGCTCGTCCGCGCCCTGGCGGTCATAGCGCTCCGCGAGTTCGACCGGGTCGCCGGCGTCACGTAGGTTCGCGAAATTGACGCCCTTGACGACACGTCCGGCATCGACGTCCAAGCAGGGAATCACGCGCACCGCAACCGACATGGCAGCAGCGTAGCCGTGCCCCGCAGCGCCTCTCCCGGTTAGGTTCTCTGGTGTGTATGACGACTCACCGCACCTCGACCGGGTGGCCGCGCTCGCGCGCGCGGCCGCACGCCGGCCTGTCGTCATTGCGGTCGACGGCCGCAGCGGGGCCGGCAAGACGACCTTCGCCGAGCGGCTCGCGGACCGGCTCGAGCGTTCGCTCGTGATCCATGTCGACGACCTGTGTCCGGGGTGGGACGGCTTGGCCGCCATACCCGCGTTGCTGACCGCCCAGGTGCTGGTGCCGCTGCGGCGGGGTGAGCCCGCGGCATACCGCCGATTTGACTGGTACGCAGACGAATTCGCTGATCTCGTGCCACTTCCGGAGACTGCAACCGTCATTGTGGAAGGTGCTGGAAGCAGCGTGTCACCCGCGCGCGGCTATGTCGACGTCCGGGTCTGGCTGGAAGCCGGCGAACCGGAACGCAAGGAGCGTGCGCTGGCCCGCGACGGTGAGACCTACCGCCCCAACTGGCGCCGCTGGGCCGACCAGGAGGACCGGTTGTTCGCCGCCGACGACACCCGCGCGCACGCCCACGTCGTCGTGCACACCACCTGACACCGCCGGCTAGTCCGCGCCCCCGGGCGTCCGGTTGTTGACCTCGACCAGTGCTGCCAGCCGGCGTGCCTCGGCCTCGGCGAAGGTGCCGTCGGAGCGCTGCACGGCCATGACCGCGAGCGTCTCGGTGTCACTGAGCTCCAGGGTCAGCCAGGGCGCGCCGTTGCCGAACTGCACATTGACGATCTCGGCCCACTCCAGGTGACGCGAAACGATCAGGTTGCGCACCTCCAGGCCTCGCGGCGTGGGTGTCGCGCGCACCAGCGCATAGCGCAGCAGGAATGCCGCGACAGCCACCGCGAAGACGACCATCGCGACCGAGTCCGGCGTGTTCCAGCCGGTGACCCCACCGCGCGGGATCCGCACCGCGACCACCGTGAAGACGACGACCAGGGCCACCGCGACGGTCAGGCTGACGAAGCGCGACCGCCGTGGCCGGAACGTCGCGTAGGCGTCCTGCTGCCCTCCGGTCACAACCGGCACGCCGCGATCTCGGTGACCAGGATCGCGCGCGCACCGATCTCGTAGAGCTGGTCCATGACGGTGTTGGTCGACCCGCGCGGCACCATCGAACGCACCGCGACATATCCCTCGCGGTGCAGCGGCGAGACGGTCGGCGACTCGAGGCCGGGCGTCAGCGCGCACGCCCGCTCGACCAGTTCGACCCGGATGTCGTAGTCCATCATCACGTAGCGGTGCGCTGTCTGGACGCCCTGCAGCCGCCGGACGAGTATGTCGACCGTCGGGCTCGGCTCGGTTCGCTCCTGCGGGCGGATCAGCACCGCCTCACTGTGCAGGATCGGCTCCCCGAAGACCGCCAGTCCGGCATTGCGCAGGGTGGTCCCGGTCTCGACGACGTCCGCGATGACGTCAGCGACGCCAAGCGTCACCGCGGTTTCGACCGCACCGTCCAGGCGGACCACGGTCGCCTCGAAACCCTTGTCCGCCAAGTCTTTCCGGACCAACCCGGGGAAGCTCGTCGCGATCCGCTTGCCGCCCAGTTCGTTCGTCGAGGTGACGTCTCCCGGGCGCGCCGCGTAGCGGAAGGTCGACGCGCCGAAGCCGAGCTGCATGACCTCGCACGCCGGTGCACCCGAGTCGAGCAGCAGATCGCGGCCGGTGATGCCCACGTCGAGGTGACCGCGGCCGACATACACGGCGATGTCGCGCGGTCGCAGATAGAAGAGCTCGACCTGCTGCTCGGCGTCGACGACCACGAGCTCCTTGGCCTCCCGGCGGACCCGGTAGCCGGCCTCGCGCATGATCTGCGCGCTGGCGTCGGCCAGGGCGCCCTTGTTGGGCATGGCGACGCGCAGCCGCTCAGAGGTGGGCATAGACGTCCTCCAGGGTGATGTCCTGGGCAACCATCAGCACCTGCAGGTGGTAGAGCAACTGGCTGATCTCCTCGGCCGCGCGCTGCGTGCCCTCATGCTCGGCCGCCATCCACACCTCGGCGGCCTCCTCGACGATCTTCTTGCCGATGAAATGCACCCCGGCGTCGAGTTCGCGCACGGTGCCGGAATCGGCCGGCCGGTCCTGGGCTTTGGCAGTCAGCTCCGCGAAAAGCTGCTCGAACGTCTTCACGTCGGTCAAGGCTAGTTGCTGCCGGCCCGCGTCCGGCGACCCGGACCACTCCCCGAACGCCGCGCAGCGCCCGTGACCGCGTGCAGCAGATGCGCGCCGGCTCCGGCTGCAGGGCGCCGCACCCCGAAGTAGCGCTCGATCCAGTCGGCGGTCGCCAGGTCCTCGACCGCCGCGAAGCCGCGATCGGCGAGCAGGCAGCGCATCTCCTCCGGTGTGTATGACGACAGCCACGGCTCGCCGAGAGCAGCCACTCGGCTGGCGCGCGCGGCTCGGACCTGCGCGACGCGCCCGCTGAGGTCCTCGGTCGGTTCGGGGTAGTCGAAGACGAGATCCACCGGAGCCGTCGCAAGTCCGGACAGTTCGGAGACAGTCGCCTCGATCGCGGGCCTCGTGAGATAGACGAGGACGCCGAGCCAGACGACGACCACCGGCCTGGCCGGGTCAAGGCCGGCCGACTGCAGCGCAGCGTGCACCGACTGCGTCTCGAAGTCGACGCCGACGTATGCGACGGGCAGCGTGGGAAAGATGCCTTCGCGCGTCAGATGCTCCCGTTTCCACGCGCCGGTCGCGGGATGGTCGACCTCGAAAACCCGCACCACGTCGTCGGATTCAGGACCGCCTCGGTATGCCGTGGTGTCCAGCCCCGCACCGAGCACCACGACCTGGACCGGATCGCCGGCACGTTCGGCCGCGCGGCGCACGACGTCACGCGCGAACTGGTGGCGCGACGCGATGAAGAAGCGCATCCCGCGCCGCTCGGGATGCCGCGCGACGTCCTGCTCGATGCGGCGCCGTGACCACCCGGTCATCGGCACCGCCATCGGATCGTCGAAAACGCTTGCTCGGTCGACGATCTGGTGTGCTGCCCGATGCATGGCAGCCGACCAGGCCGTGCGGCTCGGCTTACCCGGAATCATCGCCGCAGGTTAACCTTCGCCGCTGGACGGCGCCTCAGTCCCGGCGAGCGTCACCGCGGTGGCAACAGCAGCTGTCGCCGCCTCAAACCCCTTGTCCTCGGCCGATCCCGGCAGCCCGGCGCGGTCGAGCGCCTGCGCATCGTCGTCGCACGTCAGCACCCCGAAGCCGACCGGCGTGCCGGTGCGCACCGAGACCTCAGTCAGTCCCGTGGTGGCCGCCGCACACACATAGTCGAAATGCGGTGTGCCACCGCGGATCACGACGCCGAGCGCGACGAGGGCGTCATACGACGGGGCGAGGCGGGCGCACGCGACCGACAGCTCGAACGTGCCGGGCACCCGGATCAGCGGCGCCCCCTCGATCCCGCACGCCGTCAGTCCGCGCTGCGCACCATCGACCAGGCCGTTCATGACCTGCTCGTGCCACGACGCGGCGACGATCGCCACCCGCAGCCCTGACCCATCCGCCACCGTCACCGGTGCTCCCTCTCCGCTCACGACGGCCCCCTCCTTCGTCGGGTTCCGTCGTTCGCCCCGTGTTCTTTGGTCGCTCCGCTCACGACGGGTCCTTCCTTCGTCGGGTTCCGTCGTTCGCCCCCGTGTTCTTTGGTCGCTCCGCTCATGCCGGGTCCTTCCTACTCGTGGAATAGGCCACCGATGGACTCGCTCCCGCGTCACCCAGCCGGTGGCCCAGCCGGTCCCGTTTGGTGTCGAGATAGCGACTGTTGTTGACCGTGCGACCGGTGAGCAGCGGCACCCGCTCGACCGTCAATCCCAGCGCCGCCAGCTGCGTCTCCTTCTGCGGGTTGTTCGTCAGCAGCCGCAACGACGTGACACCGAGATCGCGCAGGATCGCTGCAGCCGCACCGAACTCGCGGTCGTCGACCGGCAGCCCGAGCTCGGTCTGCGCGTCCACGGTGTCGAGTCCGGCGTCCTGCAACTCGTAGGCGCGCAGCTTGTCGAGCAACCCCACCCCACGCCCCTCGTGCCCGCGCAGATAGATCAGCACGCCACCCTCGGCGCCGATCAGGCGCAGCGACTCGGCGAGCTGCGGCCCGCAGTCGCACCGCGCGGAGCCGAATGCGTCGCCCGTCAGGCACTCCGAATGCACCCGCACCACAGGCGATTCCGTCGGTATGCCGTGCTGCGACACGAGCGCGACGTGATCGTGACCGGTCAGCAGGTCGTGGTAGCCGAACATCGTGAAGGTGCCGTTCGGTGTCGGCAGCTTCGTCCGCGCCTGGCAGACCACCCGGTCGTGACGCCTGCGCCATACGACCAGGTCCTCGATCGTGATCACCGCCAGCCGCTCGCGCGCAGCGAGCAACTCCGCGTCGCGCAGCCGCATCATCGACCCGTCGTCATGGACCAGTTCGACGATCGCACCCACCGGCGCGCAACCCGCCAGCCGCGCCAGATCCACCGCGGCCTCCGTGTGTCCGGCGCGCTCCAGCACCCCGCCGTCGCGCGCACGCAGCGGGAAGACATGGCCTGGACGGGTGAAGTCGACCACCTCCGACGCCGGGTCGGCCAGCGCCGCAAGCGTTTTCGCACGTTCGGCAGCGCTGATGCCGGTCGTCAGGCCCGTTGCGTCGACCGAGACCGTGTATGCCGTCCCCTTCGGGTCCTGGTTGTCGCGCACCATCGGCGGCAGGTCGAGCCGGTCCGCGATCGCGTGCGTGATCGGTGCGCAGATGACGCCTGACCCGTGCCGCACGGCCCAGCCGACCCAGCGTGCATCGGCGTGCTGCGCCGCCATCACGAGGTCGACCTCGTTCTCCCGGTCGGCGTCGTCGGCGACGAGCACCGGTCTGCCGGCTGCGATTTCGGCGAGTGCGGTCTCGATGGTGTCGGTCATGTCGCTACCGCCTTGGTCGGAGTAGGTGCGGTGCTCTCGGACGACTGGCGGGTGATGCGCAACCAGACGAAGAAGCCCCAGATCACGAAGCATGCGTAGACGGCATACAGGACGGCTGACGGGTAGTGCTTGAAGTAGATGAGTTCCGGCACGCCCACCAGGTCGACGGCGATCCACGCCAGCCAGAAGTCGGTCCAGCCACGCGCCATCGCGTAGGTGGCGACGATGGACCCGACGAAGATCCAGGCATCGGCCCAGAAGTACCAACCCGGAGGCGACCAGCCGACGCCGATGAGACGCGACAACCACTGGCACACCAAGACACCGACAATCCAGAACCCCACATAACCGAGCCGCTCCGCGCCGGTCGCCCACCGTGGTTGCACTGCCGGGGTGTCCTGACCGGCGCTGTTCCGGGTGCGCAACCAGGCCCACCACCCGTAGACAGAGGTAATGATGAAGAAGACCTGACGGCCGGCCTGGCCGTACATGACGTGATCGCCGCCATTGGTCGCACCGAATCCGAAGAAGACGACGAACAGCAGAGCATTGCCCACGATGCCGATTGGCCACGCCCAGACCTTGCGCCGCATGCCGCCGATCGCAGAGCCGAGTCCGAAGAGATTGCCGATAATCTCGGTCCAGAGGACTTCCTCATTCCCGATGCGCTGTGACGCCTGCGCCATCCACTCGAACCAGTTCACCGCTGCCCTCCCTGCACACCGAGCATGCGCTCCACGTACTTGGCCAGGACGTCCACCTCGATGTTCACCGGGTCCCCGACGGCTCGCTCGCCGAAGGTCGTCAGCGCCAGCGTCGTCGGGATCAGGCACACCGTGAAGCTGTCGTCGCGCACGCCCGCCACGGTCAGCGAAACCCCGTCGAGCGCGACCGACCCCTTCTCCGCGACGTATGACGCGAGCCGCTCCGGCAGCGACAGCCGCAGCTCGGTCCAGTGCTCGTGCTCGGTGCGGTCCTGCACCTCGACGACGCCGTCGACGTGTCCCTGCACGATGTGACCGTCCAGCCGCCCGTCAGCCCGGACCGCGCGTTCGAGGTTGACGTGTCCTCCGGGAACGAGTGCGCCCAGGCTGCTGCGGTCGAGAGTCTCGGCCATCACGTCGACGGTGAATTCTTCGGCGTCGTGGCCGACCACGGTCAGGCAGACACCGTTGACCGCGATCGACGCACCGTGCTGGACGCCGTCGAGGACGTGGTTTGCCTGCAGCGTCAGTTGAGCGGAATCCCCTTGGCGCACCAGGTCTTTCGCTGTGCCCAGCTCTTCGACAATGCCGGTGAACATGTCACTTCCTCCGATAGGTGAGGCGTAGGTCGTCATCGATCCGCACCAGGTCGTGCAGGGTCCAGGTCGGGGCGTCCGCGAGCGTGCGCACGCCGAAGTCGGCGACTGCGGGGGCACCTGCGCCGAGCAGGAGCGGGGCGGCGTAGACGATCGCCTCGTCGATCACGCCGGCCCGCAGGAACGCGGCGGCCAGCATCGGCCCGCCTTCGAGCAGCACGGACCGGATGTCGCGGGCGTGCAACTCCCGGAGCACGACAGCGGGATCGTGAGTCCGCAGCTGCACAGTCGGGGCTGCGCCGTCCAGGACGTGTGCGGCTGCCGGAAGCTCGCGATCGCCGACGACCACCCGCAGTGGCTGCCAGCCGAGGGTCGCACCATCCGCCGTGCGTGCCGTGAGTCGCGGATCATCGGCGAGCGCCGTGCCGGTGCCCACCACGATCGCGCCGACTCGCCGGCGCAACTCATGCACATCGGCCCGGGACCGCTCGTTGCTGATCCACTGGCTGGTGCCGTCGAGGGCAGCCGTCCGGCCGTCCAGGCTCATCGCGAATTTCCAGGTCACCCAAGGCCGTTCGTGCGTGACGGCAAAAGTCCAGGCGGGGTTGAGAGCTTCAGCCTCCGGAGCCAGCACTCCGCCATACACCTCGACTCCGCTGTCGCGAAGCAGTGCCGCTCCCCCGCGCGCCGCCGGGTTGGGGTCCCCCTGGCCGAAGACGACCCGGGCCACGCCTGCGGCTCGGAGCGCCTCGGTGCACGGGCCAGTCCGGCCCTGGTGCGCACACGGCTCCAGGGTGACGTATGCCGTGGCGCCCTTCGCCCGCTCACCCGCCTCAGCGAGCGCGATCACTTCGGCGTGCGGCGTGCCGGCACCGGCATGCCAGCCGCGACCGACGACGATGCCGTCGCGTTCGATGACGCAGCCGACCCGCGGGTTGGCATCGGCGATCGGGCCACGGACGGCGAGATCGAGGGCAGCACGCATCGGCTGCTCGAAAGCTGCGGGTGTTGGCACCGCTCGCCACTCCTTCCGGTCCGGTCTCACCGGCTCCGGGGGTGACGGGCGATTGCGGAAGACACCGGCATCGGTGTCGTCGCCGCCTCAGACGTGCCCGAGGGCACGCCTGACGTGCTGCCTCCCATCCGGACTGTAACCGTCGGTCCTGGAGTTCCACCAGGTCAGCCGACTGCCGAAGCAGCCGGGTCGCGGACTATCACCGCCGGCTCGGAATTTCACCGACCCCGGAGCACGTTCGCAACCATTCTGACACAGCCGTCAAGCCCGCTCCCCGCCAGCATCACCCACCTGTCGGCCGACCGACGCTCCACCACACCCGATCGAGCGGCACACATCTGCATTGACCGGCACACTTAATGGGCCCGTTTTTCTGTGCCGCTCGAGACGGTTGTGTACCTCTCGATCAGGAGGGGTGCGCGCAGGCAGTTGCGAGGTCGCGCAGCTGATCCACGGCCGCGGCCGCATCCTCGGCGCCGTACACCGCTGAGCCCGCGACGAATACGTCAGCACCGGCCTCCGCACATTGCTCGATCGTGGCAGCCGAGACTCCCCCGTCGACCTCGATGAGGATCTCGCCGCCGCGCCGCGCCACCGCTTCGCGCACCTGGCGCACCTTCGGCAGCTGATCGGCCATGAAGCTCTGCCCACCAAAGCCGGGCTCGACGGTCATCACCAGCACCATGTCGACGACGTCGAGCAGCTCCTCGTACGGCGCAAACGGCGTGCCGGGCTTGAGCGCCATACACGACCGGGCGCCGGCAGCCCGCAGATCCGCGGCGAGCTTGCGCGGATCGTGCGCCGCCTCGATGTGGAAGGTCACGCTGTGCGCGCCGGCCTCCGCATACGCCGGCGCCCACCGATCAGGGTCGTCGATCATCAGATGGCAGTCGAGCGGGATCGGCGTCACCCGCAGCAGTGCTTCGACGATCGGCAATCCGAGGGTGAGGTTGGGCACGAAATGGTTGTCCATGACATCCACGTGCGCCCAGTCGGCATTCGCGATGCGCTGCAGATCACGCTCCAGGTTGGCGAAATCGGCCGACAGGATGCTTGGTGCGATCAGCACGCTTCCTCCAAAGCTCTCAGGTGGTGAATGCCGTTGTGGTCGTGTGGTTTTCAGCTCGTCACAGTCTTGCGCAGCAGTGCGAAGAACATGGCGTCGGTGCCATGCACGTGCGGCCACAGCTGCACCGTCGGGCCGTCGCCGAGGTCGCTGATCTGCGAGCCGGACGCGTCCCGGAACAGTCCGCGCGCGTCCTCGACGGTCGCGTCGCCTCGCCCTTCGGTCACCGAGTCGACCACCGCCGTGGTCTCCGCGACGTGCGGGCTACAGGTCACATAGGCGACGACTCCACCCGGCTTGGCCGCATCCAGTGCCGAGGCCAGCAACTCGGCCTGGATCGCCGTCAGCTCGCCCACATCAGCGGGTGTGCGGCGCCATCGTGCCTCCGGACGGCGACGCAGCGCGCCGAGCCCGGTGCAGGGCGCGTCGACGAGGATCCGGTCGTAGGTGTCCGGTTCCTCGGCACCCAGCTCGCGCCCGTCACCGGTGCCGATCATCACTTCGGCGCCCGCGTCGATTGCGGCACGCATGGTGCGCCGGACCAGCTCGGTCCGGTGCTCGTTCACCTCGTTGACGAAGACCGTCACGTTCTGCTGAGAAGTCGAAAGTGCTGCCAGCAGAGCGGCTTTCCCGCCCGGCCCGGCGCACAGGTCGAGCCACTCCTGTGGGCCGTCGCCATCCCGGGGCGCCGCCGCAAGCGCGAGCGCCACCAGTTGCGAACCCTCGTCCTGCACCGCTGCGCGGGTCTGCCGCACTGCGGGTATGTCGGCGGGATCTCCGCCGGGCAGGACCGCCCCCACCGGTGACAGCTGTGACGCCTCGGCGCCCGCCTCGACCAGCTCGGCCACCGTCGCCAGCCCCGGCCGGGCGACCAGCGAGACCGCGGGCGCCGCGTTGTCGGCTTCCAGCAGCGCGACCAGAGCATCCTCGAGGTGCGCCTCGTCGGTGACGCCCCCCGAACGCAGCGAGCCCCGCAATGCGCGCACCACCCAGGCAGGGTGCGAGTGCTCGACCGCGAGCGCTTCGTCCCGTGGCCGGCCGGCGGTGACCTCGCGGATCCATTCCTCGCGGGTGCGCTCGGTGATCCGCCGCAGCACGGCGTTGACGAAACCCGAGGCACCCGTGCCGTTCACCTCGCGAGCGAGCGCGACCGTCTCGGACGCGGCGGCGTGCGGCGGCACCCGCATCCCGAGGATCTGGTGGGCGCCCAGCCGCAGTGTGTCCAGCACAGGCGGGTCGATCTGGCTGACCGGGCGACCGGAGGCGAACTCGATGATCGCGTCGTAGAGGCCGCGCATCCGGATCGCGCCATACGTCAGCTCGGTCGCGAACGCCGCGTCCCGGCCGTGCAATCCGGCCGCCCGCAACACCTTCGGCAGTTCCAGGTTGGCGTAGGCGCCACCTGCCACCGCACGACTGACCTGCCAGGCGGCCTTGCGGGTCGGGTCACCTCCGCGGCGGCGATCCGCGGGTCGCACGGCCGTGCGGTTCTTGCCGCCGGCCCGGCGGGACTCCGGTCGCTGCCGGCCGCGCTCGTCGCGGTAGCCGCCGCGCTGCTGTTCATCGTTCACGCGAGGGTCTCTCCTTCTGCGACACGCACACCACGTGCCCAGTCTGCTGCCGGCATTGCCTTCTTGCCATGCGGTTGCACCGTGTCCAGGCGTATGGCGCCCGTGCCGGTCCCGGCATACACCGCGTTCTTGGTCGCGTGCAGCGCACCCGGCGCGAGGGCCACGTCCTCGGGCGCGCGTGGTTCCGCCCGGATCACCTTGAGCCGTGCACCACGGAAGGTCGTCCACGCACCCGGCGCCGGCGTGCAGCCGCGCACACGCCGGTCGATCGCGAATGCCGGCTCCTGCCAACGGATTTCGCCATCGGCAACGGTGAGTTTCGGGGCGAGTGACACACCATCGGCAGGCTGCGGCACCGGCGTGATCGCACCGTTCTCCAGCCCGTCCAGGGCGGCCACGAGCAACCCGGCGCCGGCGTCGGCCAGCCGGCCGAGCAGGTCGCCACTGGTGTCCGTCGGGCGGATCGTCTCGGTCATCGTGCCCAGGATCGGACCGGTGTCCATGCCTTCCTCCAGCAGAAACGCCGTTGCACCGGTCACCTCGTCGCCGTGCAGGATCGCGTGCTGCACCGGCGCCGCACCGCGCCACGCGGGCAGCAGCGAGAAGTGCAGGTTGACCCAGCCGAAGCGCGGCACGTCCAGCACCGGGCGCGGCACGATCGAGCCGTAAGCCACCACCGGGCATACGTCGGGCTCCAACTGCGCGAGCTCGACCGCGAACCCGGGCTCCTTGGCGGAGCGTGGTTTCAGCACCGGCAGGCCGAACTCAGCCGCGACCGCGGCCACGGGCGACGGGCGCAGCGTGCGACCGCGGCCGGCCGGCGCGTCGGGGCGAGTGACGACACCGACCAGCTCGTGCGGGGATGCGGCAATGGCCCGCAGGCTCGGCAGCGCGGCTTCCGGGGTGCCGGCGAAGACGACGCGCATCTCAGGCTCCGTAAGAGGGGTTCGCGTGCGGGCTGTCGCGGATGATCGGACCGGGCAGCCCGGCCCATTCGGCGGCACGAATCTCCTTCAGCGCCAGGCGACGCTGCTCCTTGTCCAGCCGGTCGATGAACAGCACGCCGTCGAGGTGGTCGGTTTCGTGCTGGATGCAGCGTGCCAGCAGGTGACTGCCTTCGAGCATGACGGGCTCGCCATACATGTCGACGCCGTGCGCGACCACCGAGAGCGCGCGTGGGGTCGGCCAGGAGAAGTCCGGGATCGACAGGCAGCCCTCGTCGTCGGTCTCCTGCTCACGGGACAGGTCCAGGTCGGGGTTGACCAGATGGCCGACCTCGCCGTCGACGTAGTAGGTGAAGACGCGCAGCCCGACGCCCAGCTGCGGCGCGGCGAGCCCTGCGCCGGGTGCGTCCAGCATTGTCTCGGTCAGGTCCTGCACGAGAGTGCGCAGCTCCTTGTCGAAGACGGTGACGGGCGCGGCGGGGGTGCGCAGCACCGGGTCGCCATACAGCCGGATGGGGGTGATCGACATGAAACTCCTACTGCCCGACCGGAAGTCCACGCACCAGCAGATCCGCCCGCAGTTCCTCGGCGCTGGTGAACGCGATCGCGTCCATGCCGGCGGCGGTGGCGGCCTGCACGTTGGCCAGGCTGTCGTCGATAAAGATGCAGTCGTCCAGACTGCCGAGATGGCGGATGCGGTCTTCGAGCTCCTCGAAGATCTCCGGGTCCGGCTTGGCGACGCCCTCCTCGCCGGACACCACGATGTCCTCGAAGAGGTCGAGGAAGTCAAACGTGTCCAGGGCGATCGGGAAGGTCTCCGCGGACCAGTTGGTGAGCGCGACCAGCGGGATCTGCGCGGCGTGCAGCTGCTTGAGTATGGCGACCGTCCCGTCGATGGGGCCACGGAGCGATGCGGCGAAATTCGCACGGTACGAACGGATCTCGTCCGCAAGGTGCGGGTATGCCGCGGTGGCCTCAGCCTCTCCGTCGGCGAAGGTGCGGCCGGAATCCTGCGCGTGATTCCAGGCGTGGAAATCGAACTCGCCGCACGTCAGGAAGGCCCGCGCGCGCTCTTCGCCGACGCCCGCGGCGATCGCCGGAGCGGGGTCCCACTGGATGAGCACGTTGCCCAGGTCGAAGACGACCGCGTCGACCGGCGACGGATCGAGATCGCGGTCAGTGGAGCGCTCGGTCTGCTGCTGGGTCACCACTCAGACACTAGCGACGCCGCAGCCGCGTAGGACTTGCGGGTCCGCCTACAGGTAGGCGCCGCTGGGTTCGACCCGAACCGTCACGGTGCCGGGCAGCTTGCGCGCACTGCGGATGGCGCGTGCAGCTGACACGGCCCGCGCAGCCGCGTCTGCGTGGTCGCGCGAGGTTCGCAGCAGCAGTGCGGTGCCGGGCTGCCCACCCGGTGCCGGCATCGGTCCGAGCGTCTCCAACGGCACGTCGTCGTGCACGGCGTGCCGGGTGGCTGCCGCGAACGCCTCCAGGTCGGCCAGCTCGCCGGTGAGCAGGGTCATCCACGCGGCGGGCGGCAGGTCGAGCTCCCGTCGGGCGGCGAGCTCCCGCTCGGCAAAGGTCGCGGGCGCCCAGCGCGCCACCGCTTCGACCGGTGCGAGCGTGACGCCCGGGGCTGCGCCACAGATCACGACCGCGCCACCGTCGGACGCGGCACGAGTGAGTGCCGCAGCTGCTAGCCAGCGCCGCACGGTCTCCTCGCCCGCGTCCAGCGCCGCGCGATCGAGCAACGCCCAGGCGTCGAGCAATAGCGTGGCGGCATAACCTGTTTCGGCCACGGGCTCCGCGCCCGGGGTCGCGATGACGAGCCTCGGCTGGGCCCCGACGCTGCCGAGCACCTCGCCTGCACCGGACCGGATGACAGGCGTGCCCGGAAAGGCCCGGCCGAGTTCCTCGGCGGTCCGGCGCGCGCCGATCACTGCCGCGCGCAGACTCGTCGCGTAGCAGTCGGGGCATCGCCATGGCGTCGCCTCGCGAGCGCACCAGCGACAGGTCGCGGGAGCGGTGGGTGCCGGGAGCCCGAGCGGGCCGTGGCACTCGGGACACCGGGCGACCTGCCGGCACTGTCCGCATCGCAGGGTGGGCAGATATCCGCGGCGGGGCACCTGGACCAGCACCGGGCCGTCGGCGAGCGCCGCGTGCGCGGTCGACCAGGCAACAGGTGGTAGATGAGAGTGCGCGGCGGCGCCCGCCCGCTCGACTTCCCGCTCGTCGCCGGCGACGACCACCCGCGGCACGTTCGCGGGCGACGTGCGGGTGCTGACGTCGCGCACCGCGCCGCTCTCCAGCCATGCCTGCACCGGCACCGATCGCGCAAAACCACCGAGCAGCAACGCTGCCCGCTCCCGCACCGCCCGCACCCGCAGCACCTCGCGCGTCTGCGGGTATGGCGAGCGCGGCTCCGCCAGCAGGTCGTCGCCGTCGTCCCAGCAGGCCAGCAGCCCGAGGTCACGGACGGGTGCCCAGGCGGCGGCACGCGTGCCGATCACACACCGCACGTGTCCGCGCAGCACCTTCAGCCACGCGGTGTAGCGAGCCTGGGGTCCCTGCTCGGCGGTGAGCCGCACATGCTGCCCGTCGCCCAGCTCCCCCACGACGGCCGCCTCGAGCCGGTCCAGGTCACGGTGATCGGGCACCACGATCAGCGCGCCGCGGTCACCGGCCAGGGCCGCATGTGCCGCCTCGGCGAGTGCCGCAGGCCAGTCGAGGACAGGGTCCACGGTCGGCGCGGCCAGCCAGGAGGCTGCTGGAGCGTCGCCGGTGGCCACTCGGTGCAGGAAGGCATCCCCTGCCGGATATCGTTGCCAGGCAACGGATTTGCCGACTGTCGGCCGCTGCCGGTGTGGCGCGTCCTTCGCGTCGAGCGCCTTCTCCGCGCCCGCATGCCGGGGCGGCACCGCGAGCCGGAGCACGTCGGCGAGTGACCCGGCGTAATGGTCGGCGATGGTGCGCGCCGCCGCCAGCACGGCGGGCGTCAGCACCGGTTCCGGGCTGACCACCCGGCGCAGCCGGGTGAGCTTGCCAGTGTGCTCCGGGACGTCGGTGCGCGCGATCACGAATCCGGAGACGTCCTTGCCGGCGAACCGGACCTTGACCCGCGTGCCGGGCACCGCGGCCGGAGCCAGTTCGGCGGGCACCGCATATTCGAACGGCCGATCCAGATGCGCCAGCGGGACATCCAGCACCACGCGAGCGACTGGCTGCGGCACCTGCGGCAGGTCCGGGGTCGCCGCCACCCGCTCGGCCTGCCGCGGCACTGCCGCGTGCACCAGCTGCAGCTGCTCGTCGGACGGTTGCATGCCCACGTTTATACGCGACCCGTCGGACACAGCATGCGTCGTGCCCAGCGCATCCGCCGGTCAGCGGCGGAGCCTCGTTCGACTCAGCGCCGCGACCAGCGCAGACCAACCCCAGCACCCCACCAGCCAGCCCGCGCGCAGACGACGACCAAGACAGCGCCGAGCCCGGTCGAACGTGTTCGACCGGGCTCGGCGCTGTCTTGCGAGGAGTCGCAGCAATCAGATACTGCTCCGCAGTTGCTCCACTCGGTCGGTGCGCTCCCAGGTGAAGGCGCCTTCGACGCCGTCGGCCTTGGTGCGCCCGAAGTGACCGTATGCCGCAGTCGGCTGGTAGATCGGCCGGAGCAGGTCCAGCTCCTCGACGATCGCGGCCGGGCGCAGGTCGAAGACCTTCGTGATGGCGTCCTGGATCTTGTCCAGCGGCTTGGTTTCGGTGCCGAACGTCTCGACATACAGGCCGACGGGCTGGGCCTTGCCGATCGCGTAGGCCACCTGCACTTCGCAGCGTTCGGCGAGGCCGGCGGCGACGACGTTCTTGGCGACCCACCGCATGGCGTATGCCGCGGACCGGTCGACCTTCGAGGGATCCTTGCCGGAGAAGGCGCCGCCGCCGTGGCGCGCCATACCGCCGTAGGTGTCGACGATGATCTTGCGGCCGGTCAGTCCGGCGTCGCCCATCGGGCCGCCGATCTCGAACTTGCCGGTCGGGTTGATCAGCTTGCGGTAGGACGAGGTGTCCAGGGTGTTGCCGGTCGCCGCGAGTTCTTCCAGCACCGGCTTGATGACGTGAGTGTCGATGTCCGGCTCGAGCATGCCTTCGAGCGAGATGTTGGGCGCGTGCTGGGTCGAGAGGACGACCGTGTCCAGCCGGACCGCCTTGTCACCGTCATAGCTGATGGTGACCTGCGTCTTGCCGTCCGGCCGCAGATAGGCCAACTCGCCGCTCTTGCGGACGCTGGTCAGCCGCTCGGCGAGCCGGTGCGCGAGGAAGATCGGCAACGGCATCAGCTCGGCCGTGTCGGAGCAGGCGTAGCCGAACATCAGGCCCTGGTCGCCCGCGCCCTGGCTGTCGAGCGCGTCGGTGCCGCCCTCGGCGCGGTGCTCGTGCGCGGTGTCGACGCCCTGCGCGATGTCTGCGGACTGCTCGCCGATGGAGATCGAAACGCCACAGGATGCGCCGTCGAAACCCTTCAGCGACGAGTCGTAGCCGATCTCCACGATGGTGTCGCGCACCAGCTGCGCGATCGGGACGTAGCTCTGGGTGCGGACCTCGCCGGCGACGTGCACCAGGCCGGTGGTCACCATCGTCTCGACCGCGACCCGCGAGGTGGGGTCGTCCGCCAGCATGGCGTCCAGGATCGCGTCGCTGATCTGGTCGCAGATCTTGTCGGGGTGTCCCTCGGTGACGGACTCGGAGGTGAACAAACGTGCCACAGGTTGCTCCTTATATGTGCAGCGGCTGCTGGCTGGCCCGGTGATGTCGCGGGCCGCTTTGGATCTTAGCCGGTGGTGAGCCGCGCCTCGACGGCATCCCAGACGGCTGCGGCGAGCGTCACCTTGTCGGCCGGACCGACCTGGTGCTCCCCGCCGTCCCGGCTCAGAATGTGTATGGCGGAGGTGTCCTGCCCGAAAGTGATTCCGGGCCCGACCTCGTTGACGACCTGCAGGTCGCTGCCTTTACGGGCGAATTTCGCCCGCGCATGGTCCAGCACCGATGCGGTTGCGTCGCCCGTCTCCGCGGCGAAGCTGACGATCAGCGGTGTCGTGGCCGTGCCGCGCGCGGCGACCAGGCCGCGCACGATGTCGGGGGTCTCGGCGAACCGCAGCACTAGGTCATCGCCGGTGCCGGACTTCTTGATCTTGTGGTCGGCGTATGCTGCCGAGCGGTAGTCGGCGGGGGCCGCCGCCATCACGATCACGTCCGCGTCCTTGCCGGCCGCGGTCACTGCGTCCTGCAGCTGCACCGTGGTCTCCACCTCGACCACCTCGACTCCGGCGGGTGCCGGCAGCGACGCGTTGGCGCTCACCAGCGTGACGCGCGCGCCCCGCTCGGCGGCGACAGCGGCGAGGGCGTAGCCCTGTTTCCCGCTCGACCGGTTGCCGATGAAACGCACCGGATCGATCGGCTCGCGCGTGCCCCCGGCGGACACCACGACGTGACGGCCGGCAAGGGAACCCGCCTCAGACTGCACCAATCCCAAAGCGTAGGAAGCGATTTCGTCCGGTTCGGGCAGTCGGCCGGGGCCGGTGTCGGCGCCGGTGAGCCGGCCCGAGTCGGGGTCGATCACGTGGACGCCGCGTGCGCGCAATGTCGCGACGTTGGCGACGGTTGCGGGGTGCGACCACATCTCGGTGTGCATCGCGGGCGCCAGGACGATCGGGCAGCGCGCGGTCAGCAACGTATTGGTGAGCAGGTCGTCGGCCAGGCCGTGCGCCGCCTTGGCGATGAGGTCGGTCGTGGCGGGTGCGACGACGACCAGGTCGGCTTCCTTGCCCAGGCGCACGTGCGGGACCTCTTCGACGCGGGTCCACACGTCATCGGCGACGGGCTTCCCGGACAGGGCAGCCCAGGTGGGTGCGCCGACGAAGCGCAGCGCCGCCGCGGTCGGGACGACCGTGACGTCGTGTCCGGCCTCGGTGAACCGGCGCAGCAGCAGACACGCCTTGTAAGCGGCGATGCCCCCGCTGACCCCGAGAACGATGCGCATGAGGCGGCGACTACCGAGAAACCGGGCTCGGGGTCGGGGCCCCCGCGAAGTATTCGGAGGAGCGCAGCGGGGGAGAAACTTCGTGGGGCAACTCAGGCCTCGAGCTTCTCGATGGACAGGAGGCCGTCGTTGATCTCGCGCAGCGCGATGGACAGCGGCTTGTCGTTGACCTGGCTGTCGACGAGCGGCCCGACATACTCCAGGAGGCCCTCGGACAGCTGCGAGTAGTAGGCGTTGATCTGCCGGGCCCGCTTGGCGCCGTAGATGACCAGCGCGTACTTGGAGTCGGCGACCTGCAGCAGGTCGTCGATCGGCGGGTTGGTGATGCCCTCGGGGGCAGCCTTGGTGCCAGACACGAAAAATTCTCGCTTCAGTCGGTGGGTGGTTGTTCGTCAGCACGGGCGCCGTCGGAGACCACGCAGATGTGCTGCTGCATCAAGTGTACGAGTTCCTCGGCCGCACGCCGAACGTCGTCGTTGACGATGGTCGTGTCGAACTCCGCCTGGGCGGCCAGTTCGCGCCGCGCGGTGGCGAGGCGCACCTCGCGCTCCGCCTCGCTCTCGGTGCCGCGACCGACCAGCCGGCGGACGAGTTCGTCCCAGCTGGGTGGTGCCAGGAAAACGAAGTAGGCCCCGGGCAGTTGCTCGCGGACCTGGCGCGCGCCCTGCAAGTCGATCTCCAGCAGCGGAAGTTTCCCTTCGGCCGCGGCCTGCAGCACCGGGCCGCGCGGCGTGCCGTAACTGGCCCGCCCGTGCACGACCGCGTGCTCCAGGAACTCGCCGTCGGCGACCATCGCGTCGAATCGCTCCTGGGTGATGAAGTGGTAGTGCTTTCCGTCGATCTCCCCCGGCCGTGGCGGCCGGGTCGTCGCCGACACCGACAGCCACACCTCGGGGTAGTGCTCGCGGATGTATGCCGAGACGGTGCCCTTGCCGACCGCCGTCGGGCCGGCGAGCACGACCAGCGGCGCACAGTCGGAGCGCCGGGCACCCGTCCCGCCGGAGACCTGGTCCGCAGTCACGAATCCCGTCCGTCGTCGAAATGAGCCAGCAGCCGCTGCACCTGGTTGGCGCCGAGGCCGCGCACCCGCCGCGTCTCGGCGATGCCGATCTCCGCCATGATCTGCCGCGCACGGACACGACCCACGCCGGGTAGCGACTCCAGCAGTGCGGAGACCTTCATCTTGCCGATGACCTCGTTGCCCTTGCCCGCCTCAATCACCTCGCGTAGCGAACCCTGGGCGTACTTCAGGCGATTCTTGACCTCGGCACGTTCCCGTCGCGCAGCAGCCGCCTTGGCGAGTGCCTCTGCGCGCTGTTCCGGCGTCAATTGCGGTAAGGCCACGTGTCAATCTCCTGCGTTCATCGGATGCCAAGAACTGGTTGTCGGCGGGCACGATGCCCCTCCCCCGCGAACCTAGCGACTGTTCGCGCAATTCGGCAACGAGGGGTGCAGGTCGGGCGGGTATGGTGAAGGATGACTTCCGGCATACCCGACCCCATCGACCTCGTCGACACCCGCGCCAGGTCGCGGCTGTTGCGCACCTGGCGCAACCTGTCACCCACGCAACGACGGCTGGTGATCACGGTGGGGGCACTCGAAGCCGCTGCCAAGGCAGCCGCGCTCATCGACCTCAGCCGGCGACCCGCGTCCGAGATCCGGGGCCCGAAACTGCTCTGGGCGGTGGCGTTGCCCACGGTCAACTCGGCCGGGCTGCTGCCCGCTGCCTATTTCCTGGTCGGCAGGCGTCGCTGACAGTGCGGTGAGCGCGCCCGCCGCGGCGCACTCAGCGGATGACGGCAACCGGGCAGGGAGCGCTGGTGATCAGCCGCCTGCTGACCGAGCCGAGCAGCAGCGACCGGAAGCCGCCGCGCCCGCGGCTGCCGACGACCAGCAGGCCTGCTCCGTTCGCGGCCTCGGCGATGACCGCACCTGCGTTGCCGCGCAGGGCATCAGTGGTCACCTCCAGGTCAGCGTGCGCCTGCTGCGCCCGCTCCTGCGCCGAGTCCAGATCGGTCCGCACTGCGTCGATGATGTCGCCGTTCTCACTGATCTCGGCGACACCGGCCAGATCCACCCAGGCACTGACGATGTGCAGGCTCGCACCGGCGTCGTGCGCGGCGGTCGCTGCGAAATCGACAGCACGCCCCGACGCCTCTGATCCGTCGTAGGCAACAACGACCCGGCCCAGCGGGGACACCGACTCGCCCCGCACGATCACGGCGGGGCACTTCGCGTGCCCCGCGAGCGCGAAACCGACCGAACCGAGCATGGTTTCGAGGAACTGGTGGTGTCCCCGGCTGCCCACCACCACCAGGCTGGCGTCCTCCGACGCCTCCACCAAGGACTGTGCTGGGTTCGCGACGACGCCGCGGGCCCCGACATCCGTCGCACCCTCGGCGCGAGCCACTTCCTCGCCTGCGGCGGCCACCGCCACGGACTCGTCGGTGAATTCGCCCTGGGCGTCGGCCGGGAGGAACTCACTGCCGTAGACCACGGGCATCGGCACCGCAGCCAGGATCTGCAGCGGTTGTCGACTGCGCACCGACGCCTGTGCTGCCCACCGAACAGCGGCGGTCGATTGCTCCGAACCGTCATACCCGACAACGATCATCAGCGTCATTCCTTCTGCTCCGGCCCACCACTCAGTGGGCACTCCGTCCCAACAACGCCCATGCTACTACATTTCGTAGTAATTGGTCGTTCTGCCCTGAGGACGCTATCCGTGCCTACTCGCCGCCGTACGAGCCGGGTCGTAACGTTGCGGCCTCGTGCTGAACTTCGCGCAGTGCCGACCGCAGGGCGACCGGGTCCGGGCCTGCTGCCAGGACCGCGCGGGAGGTCGCGGGCAGGACGAGGTGACTCGCCGGGCCGAAACCACCCGCGATGTCCTCGACAGTCGCACCCTGGGCGCCGAGCCCCGGAGCCAGCAATGGTGCCCTTGTCTGTGCGAGCCGCTCGGTGACGCCGAGCTCGGCAATGTCCTTGCCGACCGTCGCCCCGACGACCATGCCGACGTCGCCGTAGCCGCCCGCGGGTGTGAGGCAGTTCGCGTCCGAGACGGCCTCGATGATCGCGCCGCTGACCGTGTCTCCGTCCCAGGTTGCGTGCTGCACGGTGGCACCCTCGGGGTTGGAGGTCATCGCGAGCACGAACACGCCGCGTCCATTGCGTCGAGCAATGTCGAATGCCGGTGCGAGAGAACCGAATCCGAGGAACGGGCTGACGGTGATCGCATCAGCACGCAGCGACGACGACTCGTCGAGGTAGGCCTGCGCGTAGGCCAGCATCGTCGAGCCGATGTCACCGCGCTTCACATCGAGCAGGCTGAGCGTCTCCATCTCGCGCAGCCCGGCGAGCACGTCCTCCAGGACCTCGACCCCGGCAGCGCCGAAGCGTTCGAAGAAGGCGCTCTGCGGCTTCACCAGGGCAACCGCACCACCGAACGCCTCGACCGCCACCTCCGCGAACAGGCGCAGCCCTTGCACCGTCACCGGCAGGTCCCAGGCCTCCAGCAGCTGCGGATGCGGGTCGATGCCGACGCACACCGGGCCGTGTAGCGCGACGGCAGCTTCCAGCCGGATCCCGAACGGCTCCAGCGAGTTTCGTCCCGTCATAGCTGCTCCTGGACGCGCGCGTAGAGGTCGAGGTCGCGCGCATGATCCTGCAACGGCTTGACGCGGAACGGTCCGGCCAGCTGCGCCTCGATGCCCTGCACCGCGGCGGCCAATTGCTGCACGGTGGTGATGATCGGCCGGTCCATGCTGGTCGTCGCGGCCCGGATGGCATAGCCGTCTTCGCGCGCACCCTGGCCGGAGGGGGTGTTGACCACCATCGCGACCTGCCCGTCGAGGATCCGCTCGACAATGGTCGGCTCGCCGCCCTTGCTCGTCCCCTGGCTGTGCTTGCGCACGACCTGAGCCTGGATCCCGTTGCGCCGCAACACATCAGCGGTACCGCTCGTTGCCAGGATGTCGAAGCCGAGGTCGGCGAGCCGCTTGACCGGGAAGATCATCGCGCGTTTGTCGCGATTGGCGACCGACACGAAGATGGAGCCCTCGCGCGGCAGACCGGTGGCCGAGAGAAGCTGGCTCTTGGCGAAGGCCGACCCGAAGTCGTCGTCGAAGCCCATGACCTCGCCGGTGGAGCGCATCTCCGGCCCGAGCAGACTGTCGACCACGTCACCCTCGCGCGTCCGGAAGCGCTTGAACGGCAGCACCGCCTCCTTGACCGCGATCGCCGAACCGGGCGGCAGCATCCCGCCGTCGCCGACCGGGGGGAGCAGCCCTTCGTCGCGCAGCCGCTGGATCGACGCACCGAGCATCACCCGGGCGGCCGCCTTGGCGAGCGGCACTCCAGTGGCCTTCGCCACGAACGGAATCGTCCGGCTGGCACGGGGATTGGCCTCCAGCACGTAGAGCGTGTCGTGCGCCAGGGCATACTGCACGTTGATCAGCCCGCGAACGCCAACGCCTTCGGCCAGCGCCCGGGTCGAGTTGCGGACGCGCTCGATCTCCTCGGCTCCCAGCGTCACCGGAGGCAGGGTGCATGCCGAGTCCCCGGAGTGGATGCCGGCTTCCTCGATGTGCTCCATGATGCCGCCGAGGTACATGTCGGTGCCGTCGAAGAGTGCGTCGACGTCGATCTCGATCGCGTCGTCGAGGAACCGGTCGACCAGCACCGGATGGTCGCCCGACGCGCGAGTCGCCCGCGTGACGTATTCGGTGAGGGTCGCGTCGTCATACACGATCTCCATGCCGCGGCCACCGAGCACGTATGACGGCCGCACCAGCACCGGGTAGCCGATCTCGCGGGCCACCTCCAGCGCCTCCTCGGCGCTGTATGCCGTGCCGTGCTTCGGCGACGGCAGACCCGCCTCGGCGAGCACTCGCCCGAACGCGCCACGGTCCTCGGCCAGGTCGATCGCCTCGGGAGTGGTGCCCACGACCGGGACACCCGCATCCTTCAGCGCCTGCGCGAGGCCGAGTGGCGTCTGCCCGCCGAGCTGCACGATGACGCCGGCGATCGGCCCGGCCGCACGCTCCGCGTGCACGACCTCCAACACGTCCTCCAGCGTCAGCGGCTCGAAGTAGAGCCGGCTCGAGGTGTCGTAGTCGGTCGACACCGTCTCCGGGTTGCAGTTGACCATGATCGTGTCGAATTCCTTGTCCTGCAAGGCAAACGACGCGTGCACACACGAGTAGTCGAACTCGACTCCCTGCCCGATCCGGTTGGGGCCGGAGCCGAGGATGATCACGGCCGGACGTTCGCGGGGCTGCACCTCCGACTCCTGGTCGTAGCTGGAGTAGTAGTAGGGGGTCTGTGCCGCGAACTCGGCCGCGCAGGTGTCGACGGTCTTGTAGACCGGCCGCACGCCGAGCGCGTAGCGCAGCCCGCGCACGACCGCCTCCGGCATCCGCGACAGCTGGGCGAGTTGGGCGTCGGAGAAGCCGTGCCGCTTGGCGAGCGTCAGCAGCTCAGGGGTCAGCTGCTCCGCGTCGGCGATCAGCTCGGCCACCTTGTTGATCAGCTGGATCTGGTCGAGGAACCACGGATCGATCTTGGTGCCGTCGAAGACCTGCTCGACGGTCAGCCCGGCACGAAGTGCCTGCTGCACCAGCACAATCCGGCCGTCGGTCGGCGTGCCTCCCTGCTCCAGCAGGGCCAGGCCCATCTCCTTGCTCGGTGCGCTGTCCGGGTCCCAGTGGAAGGTCGCGCCGGCGCGTTCCAGGGAGCGCAGCGCCTTCTGCAGCGCCTCGGTGAAGTTGCGGCCGATCGCCATCGCCTCGCCGACCGACTTCATCGTCGTCGTGAGAGTCGGGTCGGCGGCCGGGAACTTCTCGAAGGCGAAGCGCGGGACCTTCACCACCACGTAGTCGAGGGTCGGCTCGAAACTGGCGGGAGTCTCCCGGGTGATGTCGTTGGGCACCTCGTCGAGGGTGTAGCCGATCGCCATCTTCGCAGCGATCTTCGCGATCGGGAATCCCGTTGCCTTGGAAGCCAATGCGGACGATCGGGACACCCGCGGGTTCATCTCGATGACAATGATCCGGCCGGTCTCGGGGTCGATCGCGAACTGGATGTTGCAGCCGCCGGTCTCGACGCCGACCTCGCGGATCACGGCGATGCCGATGTCGCGCATCCGCTGGTATTCACGGTCGGTGAGGGTCAGCGCGGGGGCGACGGTGATCGAGTCGCCGGTGTGGACGCCAACCGGGTCGACGTTCTCGATGGAGCACACGACGACCACGTTGTCGGCGTGGTCGCGCATGACCTCGAGCTCGTACTCCTTCCAGCCCAGGATCGACTCCTCCAGCAGCACCTCGGTGGTCGGGCTGGCGTGCAGTCCGGCACCGGCGATGCGGCGCAGGTCCGTCTCGTCATACGCGAACCCGGAGCCGAGACCTCCCATCGTGAAGGACGGCCGGACGACCATCGGATAGCCGAGTTCCCCTGCCGCAGCGATGCATTCGTCAATCGTGTGGCAAATGATCGACTTCGCCGACTCCGCGCCACACCGCTCGACGACGCCCTTGAACCGCTCGCGGTCCTCCCCCAGCTCGATCGCTTCGACGCTCGCGCCGATCAGCGGGCAGTTGTACTTCTCCAGCACACCCGCCTCATGCAGCGCGATCGCCGTGTTGAGCGCGGTCTGGCCACCGAGGGTCGCCAGCACGGCGTCAGGGCGCTCCGTGGCAATGATGGTCTCGACCACCTCCGGGGTGATCGGCTCGACGTAGGTCGCGTCCGCGAACTCCGGGTCGGTCATGATCGTCGCCGGGTTGGAGTTGACCAGGATGACCCGCAACCCCTCCTCGCGCAGCACCCGGCAGGCCTGGGTGCCCGAGTAGTCGAACTCGCAGGCCTGGCCGATGACGATCGGCCCGGACCCGATCACCAGCACGCTGTTGATGTCGTCCCGCTTCGGCATGTTCAGTTGCTCCCCTTGCTGGATTCGATCAGCTGCACGAACCGGTCGAAGAGGTATGCCGCGTCGTGTGGGCCGGCAGCGGCCTCGGGGTGGTATTGCACCGAAAAGGCAGGAAGGTCAACGCATTCCAGGCCCTCGACCACATCGTCGTTGAGGCCGATGTGCGAGACCCGCACCCGGCCGAACTGCGCACCGGCCGGTGCCTGCACCGGCTCGCCGTCGCGTGGCGCATCCACGGCGAACCCGTGGTTGTGCGCGGTCACCTCGACCTTGCCGGTCGTGCGGTCCAGCACCGGCTGGTTGATCCCGCGGTGCCCGTATTTCAGCTTGTAGGTGCCGAAGCCGAGCGCGCGACCGAGCAACTGGTTGCCGAAGCAGATCCCGAAGAACGGGATGCGCGCCTCCAGCACCTGCTGCAGGAGATCCGCCTGCGGCGCCGTCGAGGGGTCGCCAGGCCCGTTGGAGAAGAAGACGCCGTCGGGCGAGGTTGCCGCAATCTGCTCGAAGGTGCAGTTGGCCGGCAGCACGTGCACCTCGATGCCGCGTTCGGCCATCCGCTGCGGGGTCATCGCCTTGATGCCGAGATCGACCGCGGCGACGGTGAAGCGCTTGGTGCCCTCGGCGGATACGACATAGGTCTCGTCGGTGCTCACCTCGGAGGCGAGTTCGGATCCGGCCATCAGCGGCTGCTCACGCACCCGCTGCACGAGCGTGTCGACCGGCGCGTCGCTGCCGGCGAAGATGCCCGCCCGCATCGCGCCCGATTCCCGCAGATGCCGGGTCAGCGCGCGGGTGTCGATGTCGCAGATGCCGACGACGCCCTGCTCGGTGAGCTCGTCCTCCAGCGTTCGTTGCGAGCGCCAGTTGGAGGGCCGCAGCGCAGGATCGCGCACGACATACCCGCTCACCCAGATCCGGCGTGACTCCGAATCCTCATCATTCACACCGGTGTTGCCGATGTGCGGGGCCGTCATGACGACGATCTGCCGGTGGTAGCTGGGGTCGGTCAGGGTCTCCTGGTAGCCGGTCATCCCGGTCGAGAAGACGGCCTCTCCGAAGGTGTCGCCGGCGGCGCCGTAGGACAGGCCGCTGAAGGCGGTGCCGTCCTCAAGCACGAGCGTCGCGCGGCCGCGCCCGGTCAGTGGGTCGGCGGTCGTCATTCCTGGATCTCCTCGTTGAGTAGGGTCGGGCGGCCGCGCAACAGGGTGGCGTGCACGCGACCGGTGAGTGACAAGCGGTGCCAGGGGTTGTTGCGGGAGAGCGAGTGCGACGCGGCACCATCGACGGTGACGGTCGCCACCGGGTCGATCAGGGTCAGGTTGGCCGGCTCGCCGACGGCGATCGGGCGACCGTGCCCGTCGAGGCCGGCAATGCGTGCCGGCGTCACCGACATGACGTCGGCGACCTGGGCCCAGGTGAGCAGGCCGGGCTGCACCATCACGGTGTTGACGACCTGCAGCGCCTGCTCGAGACCGAGCATCCCGAATGCCGCTTCCGCGAACGCGTGCTGCTTGTCGTGCCGCGCGTGCGGTGCATGATCGGTGGCGACCGCGTCGATCGTGCCGTCTGCCAGCGCTTTTCGCAGCTCGGTGATGTCCTCGGTGGGACGCAGCGGCGGGTTGACCTTGAAGGTCAGGTCGTAACCGGTCAGCAGGCTGGTGTCCAGCATCAGGTGGTGGGGGGTCACCTCGGCGGTCACCGCGATGCCCTGGGCCCTCGCCCACCGGATGACCTCGACCGACCCGGCAGTCGACACGTGGGCGACATGCACGCGGGAGCCGGTATGGCGGGCCAGCATCACGTCGCGGGCCACGATGACCTCCTCGGCGACACCCGGCCAGCCGGGCAGGCCGAGCCGCCCGGACAACTCGCCCTCGTGGCAGCAGGCAAACTGGTCGGCCAACCGCGGCTCTTGCGCGTGTTGCGACACGACCCCGCCGAATGCCTTGACGTATTCCAGCGCCCGCCGCATCAGCCGGGCATCGTGCACGCAGCGGCCGTCGTCGGAGAAGACCCGCACCGCGGCCCGGCTGCGGGCCATCAAGCCGAGCTCGGCCAGCTGCTCGCCAGCCAGGCCTTTGGTCACCGCACCGACCGGCTGCACGTCGACCAGCCCGTAGTCGCGGCCCAGGTCAAGCACCCGCTCGGCCGCTTCCGCGGTGTCGGTAACCGGGCTGGTGTTGGCCATCGCGAGCACGGCGGTGAAGCCACCGGCGGCCGCCGCGGCCGAACCTGTCGCGATCGTCTCGGCATCCTCGCGACCGGGCTCGCGCAGGTGGGCGTGCAGGTCGACCAGCCCGGGCAGGGCGATCAGGCCGTCAGCCTCGATGACGGTGGCGTCCTGCGCGTCCGGCGTGCCGACCTCGGCGACGACGCCGTCGCGCACCAGCACGTCCTGGCGGCCGGCACCGAGCAGGTCGGCACCCTTGATCAGGTAGGTGTTGGCATCGCTCATGATTCGGCGCCTCCCAGCAGGTGATAGAGGACGCTCATCCGCACGGCGACCCCGGCGGAGACCTGGTCGAGGATAAGCGATCGGGCTTCGTCGGCCGCGTCGGCGGTGATCTCCAGGCCCCGGTTCATCGGCCCGGGGTGACAGATCACCGCGTGCTCCGGCAGCACCCGCAGCCGGTCGCGAGTGAGGCCGTAGCCGACGGTGTATTCGCGCGGCGTCGGGAAGAACCCTCCCGTCATACGTTCCTTCTGGACGCGCAGCATCATCACGGCATCGAGGGTCGGCAGCACTTCATCGAAGTCGTATCCGTAGGAAAACCCTTCGGCCGCAGCCCAATCCGCGATGCCGCTCGGCATCAGCGTGGGCGGCGCGACGAGGGTGACATGGGCGCCGAGGGTGCGCAGCAGGATGAGGTTGCTGCGCACGACCCGCGAATGCGTCAGGTCGCCGACGATGCCGACCCGGCGCCCGGCGAGGTCGCCGAGCTTCGTACGCATCGTGTAGGCGTCCAGCAATGCCTGGGTCGGGTGCTCGTGCGTGCCGTCGCCGGCGTTGACGACTGTTGCGTCGACCCAGTCGGTGACCTGAGCGGGCGCGCCGCTCGCGTGATGCCGGATGACGAGGGCGTCGACCCCCATCGCAGCGACCGTCATCACCGTGTCGCGCAGTGACTCGCCTTTGCTGACCGACGAGCCCTTCGCCGACACATTGATGACGTCGGCGGACAGCCATTTTCCGGCGATCTCGAAGGAGGACCGGGTGCGGGTGGAGTCCTCGAAGAAGAGATTGACGACGGTCCGGCCGCGCAGCACCGGCAGCTTCTTGACCTCGCGGCGCTGCACGTCGTGCATCTGCGCCGCAGTGGTCAGCAACTGCTCTGCGTCGTCGCGGCTCAGGTCGGCCGCCGAGAGCAGGTGTTTCATCGGATTCCCTCCGACCCGGATGCCGCAATCCGGACTTCTTCGACCCCGTCGTGTTCGGCCAGCCGCACGCTGACCCGCTCCGATCTCGCGGTCGGGAGATTCTTGCCGACGTGGTCGGCGCGGATCGGCAGCTCGCGGTGTCCGCGATCGACGAGTACGGCGAGGCGCACCGCACGCGGGCGGCCCAGGTCACCAAGGGCGTCGAGCGCCGCGCGGACAGTGCGGCCGGAGTAGAGCACGTCGTCGACGAGAACGACCGTGCGATCGTCGATGCCGTCTCCGGGGATCGAGGTGTGCCCCACCGCGCGGGTCGGCTGGCTGCGCAGGTCGTCGCGGTACATCGTGACGTCGAGCGAGCCGACCGGCACGTCGGTGCCTTCGATCTCGTGCAGCAGCCGCTCGATGCGCTGCGCGAGCACTTCGCCACGGGTCGGTATGCCGAGGATCACCAGGTCCTGCACACCCTTGTTGTGCTCGATGATCTCGTGCGCGATGCGGCGCAGCGCGCGGGAGATGTCGGCTTCGGTGAGGACGATGCGACCCGAGGCGTTCGCCGCGTCGGGTCGGGGCACTGCTGTGTCAGGACGCTCCATGCGTCGTAGACCTCCTTCGCCGCCTCACAGGACGGAATCGTTAAAGGATGTCGAACGCCGCCAACTCTACCGCGCCGGCCGATGTGCCCTGCACCACGGTCCGGTGGTCGGTCATGCGCGGGACCGGGCGACCAGCCAGAGCACGCCGAACACGATCGGCTGGTGCAGCAGGTAGATGGCGAGGGTATGGCGCCCGGCGGTGGCGACCCAGCGGGCCGGTTTGAATGCCGGCTGCCACGACCGCAATTTCGCGGAGGCCGCGGCGTGCTCGCTGCCGGGCCGGCCCGGGGACAGCAGCCAGCGCATAACGCCGACACCCGCGAACGCCAGCGCCAGCCAGGGCAGCACCGGCTGCCAGTCGAGTGTCGGACGCGTTCCGTCGGCCAGCCCGGTCCAGGAGCTCCAGGACGAGCGACCGGGCAGGTGGATCATCCACGGCAGGGCCACCGCGACCAGGGCCGCTGCCCACGCCGTCCAGCGTGGACCGCGCATGGCGGGCAGCACGAGCAGCGAGGCCGCTGCGATGGAGTGCAGAATCCCGAAGGTGATCACCTCGCGCGGCTGGTAGACCCAGCTCGCGGCGGTCAGCAGCAGCGCGCACGCGACCAGCTTCAGCTCGCGTCGCCAGAACGCCGGCCACCGGCTGCGCCGGCCGTGTGCCAGCACCAGTGACGCGCCGGTGAGCACGAGGAACGTGCCGGCGATGGTGTGGGCAAGTGCCGTCCCGGCGAAGTGCTCGCCGATGTTCCAGCGGATCAGCCGGAGATTGCCGAGGTCCCAGGTGGTGTGGAACGCGACGACGGCAACGATGGCGACACCGCGGGCAAGGTCGATGGCCGCCCATCGCGCGGGGCGCTGGCTGTGGGTAGGCGCGGTGACGGCGCGGGTCCCCGGATCCGCGGCATTGGGTACGGCGACAGTTCGGCTCGGCGTAGGCGAAGCCGCACCGTGTGCGGGGAGAGCACGGGCCCGCCGCACGCAGGCGGGGTCATATGCGGGAACAGCGCGAGGAAGCGAAGCCCCCGCCCCAGGTGCCGCTCTCGTCATACTTCCTGGGACTCCGCCGAAACCGATCCGGCTCCCTCGGATCCACGATCTGGCCGACCGGGGAACATCCGCACCAACCGGGGTAGATATCTGGCACTCGGACACTGCAATCCTGGCCAGCGTTCTACCCCCTCGATGGAAAAGTACCCCGCTCGGTGTGGGTCGCCCGAGGGTTCCGGACGCGAGGTCCGGGCGCGAAGAGGACCTCCGCATAGGCGGGACCCGATACGGTCGTGGTGACGGCGCCGCCCAGCGATGTGCAGGCAACCAAGCGTGGCACTCGCCGGATGGAGTCGCCGAAGTTACATCGATCCCGACGGCCAGCCCGCAGATTGCCGATCGTCATGACGAACGTCACCCAGACATCGGCGTGCCGGTCACCGTCGTCGTCGCGGAGGCGATTGCCGCATCGCCAGACGACCCTTATCTACTGTCGAGCACGACCTGGGAACTGCGCACTATTCAGGCAAGCGAAAGCAGGGCACCCGAACACTTAGATGCCCTGCTCTCGTGCGTACGACGCGTCTCCGGTCGTCTGTTAAGGTGCCGCTGGCGACACGGTCGACGTGCCACTGTAGGACTGAACGCTTGAGCCGGCAGGGCCAGCAGCCGTAAAGCTGTAGGTGCCCGGATCTGCGTACGTTCCAGACACGAATCCCATCACCCCAGCCGGGAACGACACCGTGGGCGGCGCCTGCGAAATGATGGTGGCACCTGCCGATAGCGAAGACGGGTCAATCGTGAAGCCATCCGTGAATGTGATTGTAGTCCCGTCGGGGTACTCCGCTCCGGGATGAGCTGACGAGTCGAAGCCTTGCAATGTGTAGCTGAAGGTGTCACCGACCGAACCGCTCTGGCCCAGGACGCCGAGCCGAACTGCCTTCGGCGGCGGCGGCGTCGTCGAAGCCGAGGCGGCGGGTGCGGCGGCGCCAATGGCGACGACTGGCGCTGCCCACGCGGCGCCCTTGGCGATGGTGCGGCGCGACGGACGCAGCCCGTGCGCAGTCTTCTCTGTCTGCGTGCTCAAGAGTGTTCTCCAATTCTCCCGTGCTCGGCGACCGCGTGCAGGCGAGGCATCTGCCCCGTGAGTCCGGCGTCACGACCCGACGAACCGCGTAGTCCATTGATGTGGCTTACCCCCCACGCCACGCGCAGGAGCCCCATCCCGGCAATGACCTGAACCCTGGAATGCCTGGTGACACCGACCCATGGCCAGAGCACCTGACACGTGTCATGCGCCGGGATGATGTGACCAGAATGGCGGTTGAACAGCGGATCGAGCGAACAGTTCGCCGATTTTTGAAATAGCTTCCCAGCGCCGCAAAAAGACAACCGTCAAGGCCGGCTGACGCCGGTCAGCGGCCGAAGAGATTGAGCAGACTCTCCCCGCGCGCCGTACGCTCGACGACTACTCGATTGCCCTGTCGCTGGCGAACGATCACCCCGGTCCGCTCCAGCTGCTCCACGTGATACGTCGCCCGGCTGGGCGTGAGCTGGACCGCCTTGGCAAGTTCGCCCATCCCGAGCGGCCGGTCCAGCGCCGTCAGCACGGACGAGCGAATGCTGCCGACCAGAGTTTCCAGCGGCCGCTCGGGCAGCGCGTGCCCCGTTTCGTCGATCAGCGTGCTGAGTCCCGGCAACGGGTAGCCGATAGCGACCGCAATGCCTTCGTGCGTCTGTGGCGAACCCGCCGGCCACGGCTCCATGACGACGAGGGACGCCGGTGCACCGGCAAGCACCGGGAAGAGCTCGACTCTCCGGGCCAGGCGTGCCTTGATGCGAGTGCCCGACATGCCACGCAACCAATCGCCGTCCAGCCGCGTGGTCGGCAGCAGCCCCGCAAGGATGGCGGCACTGTCCGGCGCGCCTCGCATCAGATCGACCCGCCGCTCCTCATGGTCGAGCAGCGTGGCCGCCCGCGGCCAGAACTCGCGGGTGACCGAGGACGAGTCCCGGATGCTTCGCACCGCCGCCTGGTGGAATCGAGGCTGATTGTCGATCATCTGCCGCACGCCGAGCGGGAGCTTCTCGGCGAAGTGGTGCGCGGCGCCCAGCAGGTGAGGGTCCACCGGTGCATCAGCGATCTGCCGCAGCTTCTCGTCGATCGATAGCGGCGCGGTGTAGATGTCCTCGGAAAGCGACTCCGGAACCACGTAGCGCAGGAGCTGCAAATGCGGAATGTGGGGCCGAACCAATCGGTGCAGTTCTTGCCGCCATACACCGGGCATGCCGACCGGCATGGCGCCGGCCGTACCTGCGACGTGCAATAGCGCCGACGCAAACGGCCGCCGAGCGAAGACGAACTCCACCTCGTGAAGATTCCGCAGATCGACATCGACAAACATGTGAGATCACTGCCCCTCGAACGGGGCGTCCCAGAGCGCACAGAATCGCCATAGCTACGACGACCCCCGTAACTCCATTTAGGGAAAAGGGTATCCACCTAAAGCCGAGCGTGGAGGTGGATTACCAATATCCGAGACCGTACGCAACTTCACACGCGTCGAACTGCGTGCCCACCGAACCTCATACCAGCGACTGTTTGACTCCGGCGATCTTGTCGAGCAGGCCGTTGACGAACTTCGGCGAGCTGTCGGTCGACAACTCCTGTGCCAGCCGCACGGCCTCGGTGATGACGACCGGGCTGTCGACGTCGCCCCAGACCAGTTCCCAGGTCGCGGCCCGCAGCAGCGCGCGATCGACGGCCGGCATCCGCTCGGGCGGCCAGTCGCTGCTGCCGTAGATCTGCAACGCGTCGTTGATCGCCGCCCAGTGCTCGACGACGCCGCGGACGATCTGCACGGTGTAGTCCGGCAGCGGTGTCTGTGTGGTCGGAGCGGCGACGCGCTGGTCGACCAGTTCGCGCGCGTTGACGCCGCGCTGTTCCGCTTCGAAGAGCAGGTCGAGCGCCTTCTTGCGCGCCTTGGTCCGCGAGCCGTGGCGGGCAGGAGTGTCCGGCATCGTCAGCTGACGCGGCCGAGGTAGGAGCCGTCGCGCGTGTCGACCTTGACCTTGGTGCCCTGCTCCAGAAAGAGCGGTACCTGGATCTCGGCGCCGGTCTCCAGGGTCGCCGGCTTGGTGCCGCCGGACGAACGGTCACCCTGCAGGCCGGGCTCGGTGTGGCTGATCTCGAGGACGACCGAGGCAGGGAGCTCGACATACAGGACGGTGCCGTCGTGCTGCGCGACGATCGCCTCCTGGTTCTCCAGCAGGTAGTCGGCAACCTTGCCGACGGTCTCCGCCGGGATGTTCAGCTGGTCGTAGGTCTTCGTGTCCATGAAGACGTAGTCGTTGCCATCCTTGTAGAGGTACTGCATGTCGGAGCGGTCGACGCTCGCGGTCTCCACCTTGACGCCCGCGTTGAAGGTCTTGTCGACGACCTTGCCGGACAGCACGTTCTTCAGCTTGGTGCGCACGAACGCCGGGCCCTTGCCGGGCTTGACGTGCTGGAACTCGACCACGGACCACAGCTGGCCATCGATGTTGAGGACCAGGCCGTTCTTCAGGTCGTTGGTTGACGCCACGTTGTTGCTCTTCTCTTTCGGAGGGCCTGGCCGACGCAGCGGCGCCGGAGGTATGACGACCGCACCCAGCGTGTGCCACCGGCATCAGGGCGTGCGGCAGCCGCTCGGAGCGGCGGAAGGACACCAGTCTACCGAGCGGCCTCGAAAGCCGCGAGCGCAGACTCGGAGAACAGCGCGAACGTCACCTGCTCGACCGCGGTCCGCGTGGACCGGACGGTGTGTATGGCGATGCGCGCCGCGTCATCCATCGGCCAGCCGTAGAGGCCCGCGGACACCGCCGGAAACGCCACCGAGCGGGCGCCGAGGTCATCGGCGACCCGCAGCGAGTTGCGGTAGCAGTCGGCGAGCAGTCCGGAGCGGTCCTCGCGACGGGAGTAAACCGGCCCGACAGCGTGGATCACCCAGGTCGCCGGCAGGTTGCCGGCCGTGGTCGCCACTGCCTGGCCGGTCGGCAGCCCGTCGGGGTAGTCGGTCGCGCGCAGCTGGCAGCAGGCCGCCAGGATCTCGGGTCCGCCCGCGCGATGGATCGCGCCGTCGACTCCCCCGCCGCCCATCAGCGACGAATTTGCAGCATTGACAACGGCATCCACGTCCAGTGTGGTGATGTCCACCAATACCGTCGTGAGCTGCACCTGCGCCACGCTACTCGCGCACTGCGTCGTATGCCGCCCGCAGCAGCCGCTCGTCGGGGCCGGTCAGCCGGGTCGGCTGGGCGATGCCGGTCAGCGCGACGAAACGCAGCGTCGACCCGCGGGTCTTCTTGTCGCGACCCATGGCCGCACGCAGCGCCGTCCAGCGTTCGTCGACGTCCCCGTCGACGGGGTATGCCGTGGGCAGTCCGACCGCCTGCAGCGCGAGCCGGTGCTGAGCCACCAGTTCCTCGTCGATGAGGCCCGCGCGCCGGGAGAGCTCGGCGACATACACCATCCCGACGGCCACGGCATCGCCGTGCCGCCAGCGGAACCCCGACACCTGCTCCACCGCATGCGCGAAGGTGTGCCCGTAGTTCAGGATCTCGCGCAGTCCGGCCTCTCGCAGATCCGCGGACACGACGTCGGCCTTGACCTGCACTGCCCGCGAAATGAGTTCCGGCAGAACGGATGCCGCAACATCGGTGGCCGCGTCGGCGTCGGCCGCGAGCTCCAGGATGCGCGGATCGGCGATGAAGCCGCACTTGATGACCTCGGCCATGCCGGCAACCAGATCGGTGTGCGGGAGCGTCCGCAGCAGGTCCAGGTCGCAGACCACCGCCGCTGGCGGGTGGAACGAGCCGACGAGGTTCTTGCCCTCGGGGATGTTGATGCCAGTCTTACCCCCGACCGCGGCATCCACCATGCCGAGCACGGTGGTGGGCACCTGTACCACCGGCACTCCGCGCAGCCAGGTGGCGGCCACGAAACCGCCGAGGTCGGTGGTCGCGCCACCGCCGATCGCGATCACCGCGTCGGTGCGGGTGAAGCCGGCCTGCGCGAGCACCGACCAGAGCCGTACAGCAACGTCCGCGGTCTTCGCGGCCTCGGCGTCGGGGAGCTCCTCGACATACGGTGTCAGGCCGGCGGCCGACGCGGCCGCGGCGACGGACCCGGCAGCCTCCGCCAGCACGGGTGCGTGCACGATCAATATGCGCTGCGCGCCGTCCGGCACATGCTGCACCACCTGGTCGAGCACGCCATTGCCGATCACCACGTCGTAGTCGTCACCGACGCGAATCATCTTGGTATCACTCATGATTCCGCACTTTCGCGACAATCTCGGCTGCCACATCAGCGGGTTCGCGGCCCTCGGTCGACACGATCCAGGTCGCCAGCCGCTCGTAGGTCGGACGCCGCTCCCCCATCAGCCGCGTCCAGGTGGCGCGCGGGTTGACGGCGAGCAGCGGACGGGCGCCGGAAAAGCCCACTCGTCCGGCGGCATCGGCGATCGACACGTCGAGGAAGACCACGGGCAGCGGCGCCAGCAGCTGCGCAGTCGCCTCGGTCATCGGCGCTCCACCACCAACCGCGACCACGCCGCCGGCCGAGGTCGCCCGTGCGACGGCATCGGCCTCCAGCTCGCGGAAGTGCGCCTCGCCCCGCTCGACAAAGATGTCGGAGATCGTCAGCTGCTGCTCGGTCTCGATGAGTTTGTCGGTGTCGATGAACTCGGTGCCCAGCTGCTCGGCGACCAGCCGCCCGACGGTGGTCTTGCCCGCGCCGGGCGGGCCGATCAGCACCGCGACGGGAGTGGTCATTTCATCAGCTCCGGGATGGCGGCGAGGTATGTCGCCTGATTGCGCGACACCTCGGGCACGCTGTCGCCGCCGAACTTCTCCAGGGCCGCCTGCGCGAGCACCAGCGCGACCATCGCCTCGGCAACGACGCCGGCCGCCGGCACGGCGCACACATCCGATCGTTGATGGATGGCGGTGGCCTCTTCCCCGGACGCCACATCGATCGTCTTGAGCGCGCGCGGCACCGTGGAGATGGGTTTCATCGCGGCACGGACGCGCAGCACCTCGCCGGTCGACATACCGCCCTCGGTGCCGCCGGAGCGATTGGTCTCCCGCCGGATCCGGCCGTCTTCACGGACGATCTCGTCGTGCGCCGCCGACCCGCGGCGCGCGGCGGTGCGGAAGCCGTCGCCGACCTCGACACCCTTGATCGCCTGGATCCCCATGAGTGCGCCGGCCAGTTGCGCGTCGAGCCGGCGGTCGCCGTGTACGTGCGAGCCGAGACCCGGCGGCACGCCATACGCCAGCACCTCGACGATGCCCCCGAGGGTGTCTCCGTCCTTCTTGGCCGCGTCGATCGCGGCAACCATGCGCGCCGAACCGTCCGCGTCGAGAGTGCGCACCGGGTCGGCGTCGAGGGCGGCGACGTCGTCGGGCCCTGGCAGCGGAGCGTCGTCGGAGACCTCCTGCCCGCCGATCGCGACCGTGTGCGAGACCAGCCGGATGCCGAGCGCCTGCTCCAGGAACGCCGCGGCCACCCGGCCGAGCGCGACGCGGGCGGCGGTCTCGCGGGCCGAAGCTCGCTCCAGCACCGGCCGCGCCTCATCGAAGCCGTATTTCTGCATCCCGGCGAGGTCCGCGTGCCCGGGCCGTGGACGAGTCAGCGGGCGGTTGCGGGCCAGTTCACCGGACGCGCCGACGTCCGCGGCAGCCGCCATCGCCGCGGGGTCGACCGGCTCGGGACTCATCACCGTCTGCCACTTGGGCCACTCGGTGTTGGCGATGGTGATCGCGATGGGCGAGCCGAGGGTGCGACCGTGCCGGACACCGCCGGTGAACGACACCTCGTCCTGCTCGAACTTCATCCGGGCGCCCCGGCCATACCCGAGCCGGCGCCGCGCGAGCGCCTCCGCGAGATCGCGCGCGGTGACAGTGACACCCGCTGGGAGTCCGTCGATCACGGCGGTCAGTTCCGGTCCGTGGGATTCGCCTGCAGTCAACCAACGAAGCATGCGTCGATCCTTCCATGCGGCCGCATCGCGCGCCCCGCGCCATCGGATGGCGGACTGAGCCGCTCGCTGTATGCCGGCCGGGGCGGACTGGAAGTGCGCAGCGGCGCGCGCACCCCTGGCCGGCCGAGTAGCTCGGAAGATGCCTGTCCCAGTGGAGGAGTGAAGCGGGGAACGTACGGAGGGCGCCGAGGAGTGCTTCCAGACCCCGCCGCGCCACGGCTGACGGCCGAAACGGCCGATGACGGTCCGGCAGCGACGTCAGCGGTGGTTTCGGGCGTCAGCGAACACCTCGACCGTCAGTCGGCGGAGCGAATTTTCTCATGAACGGCCATCGGCCAACCGGTGGCCGACCGAGTCGCTCGGGGAAGCCTGTCCTGAGTAGTGGAGGAGCAAAGCGGGGAACGTAGCGAAGGGCGAAGCGCAGGAAGGCGTCGCGGTCGTCCTCGGCCTCCTCGGCTCGTGTCGAGGACCCAGCGCCTTCTCGCCGAGCGGGGTACTTCGGCATCGAGCGGGGTAGAAATCCGGCCGTTGGGCGTGCGTGGTTGTACCCCGGTCGGTGGGCTTCTACCCCGCTCGGTGAGAGGAGCGCGCAGCTCGAGGTCGTATGCCGGTCGGCGGGTTTGTACCCCGC
>NZ_RJJQ01000025.1 GCF_003724155.1 Flexivirga caeni
CGGGACCAGAGCCAGCCGCTGCGGCTGTATCCGGAGCACCCGGACCCGGCGCCGCTGGCGCGTCAGACGCAGTCGTCATACCGACCGCGTCGCGGGAAACGTCACCCGCACGTGCCACCAGACCTTCATTCGGCCCGGGCATCGCAGGTCCAGGATCGTTGGTCGTCATACCCGAACCTCCTTACCGTTCAGGGTGTTCGCTGTACCTGCAGTTTACCTGAACGCACCCTGATAGCACAAGAGTTCTATCGGAATAGTTTTCGAATAGCGTGATCCAGGTAGACGACGGGATCTCACTTCACGCCGGCGACGAATGCCGCCAACGCCGAGAGCTATGCCGAATCAGTAACCGCTGCCGGATGTATACGCGGACCCTGGGCCATCGCGTCCCGAAAGCTCGACGGTCGCGACCCCGGGACACCCAACCCCCCAAATCCCGTCCCGAAAGCTCGACGGTCGCGCCTCCGGGACACCAAACGGCGGGTTTCCCGTCCCGAAAGCTCGACGGTCGCGACCCCGGGACACCCAACCCCCCAAATCCCGTCCCGAAAGCTCAACGGTCGCGACTTCGGGACGCCGCGCTGCCCGCCTACTCGCCGTCACTCAGCCCGGCTGCCGCACGCCCGGCGCGCCGCATGACCTCCAGCGGCGCCCGCTGCCCGGTCATCAACTCGACCTGGGCCGCGGCCTGATGGATCAGCATCTCGATGCCCGGCACCACCTTGACCCCGTATGACGCGGCCGCTTCCGCGAGCGGCGTCGGCCAGCCGGCATACACGACATCGAGCAACACGCAGCCCTCCGCACCCCACCCGGCCGCGGGCGCCGGTCCGGCCTCCGACCCTGGCACCGACCGTCCCGCCAACTCCTGCGCCAGCGAATCCGTCGCGCCGGCCGGCACCGCACTGACCACCAGCGGGGCGCCCAGCACAGCGTCGGCGCCGTCGGCCCCCCGCACCACGGAAACCCCGAACCCGTGGTCGCGCGCCTGCGCAAGCGTCGACGCCCGCGTGTCCTTCCGTACCACGAAAACCACCTCGCGCACACCCAGTTCGGCCAGCGCGGCGAGGGCAGAGCGCGCCGTCGCGCCCGAACCAATGACGACCGCGCGACCGGACCGCCCGCCAGACCCGACACCCGCCTCCCGCAGTGCCTCCCGGATGCCCGCCACGTCGGTGTTGTACCCGCGCCATTCTCGGCCTTCGCGAACCAGCGTGTTGACGGCACCGGTCTGCCGGGCGACCTCACTGGAGGAGTCCGCGATCAGCAGCGCCTCCTCCTTCAGCGGCATGGTCAGTGACAGTCCGCGCCACGTCGGACCGAGCCCGGCCACCAAGTCCCGCAGACCTGCCGCGTCGCACTCGCGCCGGTCGTAGCTCCAGTCCGTGAGCCCGAGTGCGGCATACGCAGCTCGGTGCAGGACCGGCGACAGCGAGTGCGCGACCGGCTTGCCGAGCACGGCCGCCCGCGCTCGGGTCAGCATTTCCCGGGGTGCTGGGAGCACCAGTCGTGGAACACCTGCTCGTTGGCCTGCTGCTGCGCGAAGGTGGTCGCGAAGAGCGTCTTGCCCGTCTGCGGGTTCACGGTCACGAAGTAGAGCCACGAACCGGCCGCCGGGTGCAGAGCTGCCTGGATGGCGGCCAGCCCCGGGTTGTCGATCGGGGTCGGCGGCAGGCCCTTGTTCAGGTAGGAGTTGTACGGACCCCGTTTCGCCCGCTCAGCATCGGTGGTGGTGATCGTGCCGCGCTTGCCCTCGGCGTAGTGGATCGTCGAATCCAGTTGCAGCGGCATACCTTCGGCGATGCGGTTGAGGACGACCCGGGCAACCTTGGGCCCGTCGGACGGCACCCGCGACTCGGCCTCCACCAGCGAGGCGATCACCATCACGTCGTGCAGTTTCCCGGCCGGAATTTTCAGCGTCGCGACCTGTGTCCGCCATTCGTTGGCCATCACCTGCAGCTGCTCCTGGGCACTCATGCCTCCGGCGAAGTTGTAGGTCGACGGGAAGAGGTAGCCCTCCAGGTGACCGTTCGCTGCGGCAGGCAGGCCGAGCGAGGCGGCAGTGACCTTCCGGTAGTCGGCCACGGGCACACCGGTCCGTTGCGAGAGCAGCTGGAAGATCTGGCTCGCCCACAGCCCTTCGGGCACGGTCACTCCGGTGCTGGCGAAATTCTTGGGGTCGAGCATCATCGCAAGCGCGGCACTGGCGCTCATCTTCCGGTGCAACGTGTAGCGGCCCGGCTGGATGCTACTGAAATCTCGGCTGTCGTTCGCAACCTGCACGAACGCACCGACCGACTTCACCACCCCCGCCTTGAACAAGGTCTGCGCGATGGCCGCGCCGGTGTCGCCCGAGTGCACGGTGATCTGCACCGTGCCCGTGCCGTTGCCGCTGTAGTCGGGATCGCCCTGGCTGAGGCCGGGCAGATGCAGCTTGCCGACCTTGCTGGCGGCATACCCCGCCCCGCCGAGCACCAGCACCATCACCAGCACGAGCAGCAGGCAGGACCGTCCGGCGCGACGCCGGTGGTGCTTCTTGACCTCTTCGTATGTCGTGTGCTGTCCGTGCTTGCCGCCGTCGCTCTCCGGCGCCCAGCCCGCCAGCTCGGACCACGCGGCGTCGTCGGGATGCACGGCGACGAATTCACGGGTTTCGTCGTCGTCGGAGACGACGACCGGCGCACTCGCGCGTGTGGTCGCGCCGGCCCGAGCCGCACGCGCAGCCGCGCGGATCTGCTCAGTAGCCGCGTGGCTCTGCTCAGCGGCCGCGCCTTCGGTGCTCCGTTCCTGGCTCGCCGCCGCGTCCTCTTTGCGGGCGGCGAGTTCGCGCGCCTCGCGACGGCTGCGCGGCACCGGGTCGCCGGCGTCGGAAAGTGCCATCACCCTGCCGCCCGTGCTGGACGGCAGTGTCCGTTCTCCGTGTGATGGTCGGTCACTCAGGCGCCTTTCGCTGTCGCTCTTTGGTATGCCGCGGCTTGCGCGCGCCGAGCACAACCCCGGCCGGCCGGCCGGAAACGCGCTCGGAGTCTAGCGCGGCTTGCAGGATAAGCACTGCTGCTTGCTGATCGACGATCTCACGCCGATCGCGTGCGCGCAGGCCACTTTCGCGCATTGCCCGGTGCGCGTCGACCGTGGTGAGCCGCTCGTCGACCAGCCGCACGGCCAGTCCCGGACCGAGCCGGCGCAACTCGTTCGCCCAGGCACGGGCCGCCTCGGCGGCCGCCTGTTCCGTCCCGTCCATCGACAACGGGAGCCCGACCACGACCTCGATCGCGGCACGTTCCGCGGCGAGCTCAGCGACTGCCCGTATGTCGGCCGCGTCGCCCGACCGGCGGAAGGTGCCGACCGGTGTGGCGAGCACACCCGCGGGGTCACAGGCGGCGACGCCGACGCGGACACTGCCCACGTCGACGCCGATCCGGACCCCGTGCCTCACCTGGTCCCTGCGAGGTTGTGCAGCTGCGCCTCGATCGCTTCGAGCGCAGCACCCACTGCGGATGCGTCGGTGCCGCCACCCTGCGCGATGTCGGGCTTGCCGCCGCCACCACCGCCGAGCACGCCGGCTGCGGTGCGCACCAGGTCGCCGGCTTTGATGCCGCGCTCGCGCGCCCGCGCATTGGTCGCGACCACCACCAGCGGGCGCCCCTTCGCGGTGCCGGTCACCGCGACGACACTGGGCTCCCCGTCGCCGAGCCGGTCGCGCAGACTCGTCGCGAGCGTGCGCACGTCGTCAGCGCCCGCGTCGCCGGCGTCGTGGGTGAGTACCCGGACGCCGCCGATGCCGGTCGCCGACGCGGCGAGCTGGCCGGCCTGTGCCTGCAACTGCTGCTGGCGCAAGGTCGCGACCTCGCGTTCGGCGTGCTTGAGCCGGGCGAGCAGCGCCTCGATGTGGTCCACCAGTTCGCCGGGCTGCGCCTTGACCAGGCGGGCCGCCTCGGCGACGATCGCGCGCTCGGTCGCCAGGTAGCGCATGGCGTCCATGCCGACGAACGCCTCCACCCGTCGCACCCCGGAACCGACCGACGACTCGCCGGTCACCGTCAGCGCACCGATCTGCGAGGAGTGCGCGACGTGGGTGCCACCACACAGCTCGCGCGACCACGGGCCACCGATCTCAATGACGCGCACCTGCTCGTCATACGTCTCGCCGAAGAGCGCCAGCGCCCCCCACTCGCGCGCCTCGGGCAACGTCATGTACTGCGAAGAGACCGGAAGGTCTTGCCGCAGTGCGAGATTCGCGACTTCTTCAATCTCGGAGCGCGTCTCGGCGGACAGCGCGCTGCTCCACGCGAAGTCGAGCCGCAGGTAGCCAGGCTTGTTGTAGGAGCCGCTCTGCAGCGCGGACGGACCGAGCACCTGCCGCAGCGCAGCGTGCACGACGTGCGTGCCGGAATGCGCCTGGCACGCCGAGATGCGCCAGTCGGGATCGACCTGCGCCTGCACGTCCTCGCCGACCTTCACCTCGCCGGAGGCGACCTCCACGGTGTGCACGACCAGGCCCTTGACGGGGCGCTGCACGTCGATGACGCGCAGTTCGCCGGTGGGCGTGGTGATGATGCCCTCGTCGGCGATCTGCCCACCTGACTCGGCATAGAACGTCGTGCGATCGAGCACCACCTGGCCGGTCGCGCCCTCCCCGAGACCCTCGACCCGCTCACCGTCCGACACCAGGCCGACGACCTTGCCTTCGGTCGAAAGTGCTTGGTATGCCTGCCAATCGGTCGCGCCGAGCGCCCGCAGTTCCTTCCACACCTCGGTGTGTGCGTGGCCGCTCTTCTTCGCCTTGGCGTCGTCCTTCGCCCGCTGGCGCTGCTCGGTCATCAGCCGGCGGAACCCGTCGCGGTCCACCTCGACGCCCTGCTCGGCCGCCATCTCCAGCGTGAGGTCGATCGGGAATCCGTAGGTGTCGTGCAACGCGAACGCCTCCGACCCCGGCAGGGTCGGCGTGCTGCCGCCGCCGAGTGCCGCGGCGGACTGCTTCGCCTTGGTGACGGCGGTGTCCAGGATCGTGGTGCCCTGGTCGAGGGTGCGCCGGAAGGCGTCCTCCTCGCCATACGCGATCTGGCTGATCCGGCCGAAGTCGCTCTCCAGCTCCGGGTATGACGCCTTCATCCGGTCAAGACTGACCGGCAACAGTTCGGGCAGCGCCGTGCCGCCGTAACCGAGCAGCCGCATGGCGCGCACGGCCCGGCGCAGCATCCGACGCAAGACATAGCCGCGGCCCTCATTGCCCGGGGTGACACCGTCGCCGATCAGCATCAGCGAGGAGCGCACGTGATCGGCGACCACGCGCAGGTGGACGTCGTCGGGGTGGCTGGAGGTCGCCGCGTGGCCGGAGTGCTCGCCGTAGCGGCGTCCGGTCATCTCGGCCGCCTTGGCCAGCACCGGGTAGACCTCGTCGATCTCGTAGAGGTTGTCCTTGCCCTGCAGCACACTCGCGATGCGCTCCAGGCCCATCCCGGTGTCGATGTTGCGGCTGGGCAGCGGACCGGCGATGTCGAAGTCGGCCTTGCTGCGCACCTGCGACAGTTCGTCCTGCATGAAGACCAGGTTCCAGATCTCCATGTAGCGGTCCTCGTCCACGGACGGGCCGCCCTCGGCGCCATACTCGCCACCGCGGTCGATGAAGATCTCCGAACTCGGCCCACCGGGGCCCGGGACGCCCATGCTCCAGTAGTTGTCGTTCTCGTCGCGACGGGTGATGCGCTCGGCCGGTATGCCGATGAGGTCGCGCCACAACGCGAACGCCTCGTCGTCGTCCTTGAAGACGGTCGGCCACAGCTTGTCGCCGTCCAGGCCGTAGCCACCCTCGGACTGCGGTGCGGTGAGCAGGCCCCAGGCGAGTTCGATGGCCTCGCGCTTGAAGTAGTCACCGAAGCTGAAGTTGCCGTTCATCTGGAAGAACGTGCCGTGCCGGGAGGTCTTGCCGACCTCCTCGATGTCGCCGGTGCGCAGGCACTTCTGCACGCTGGTCGCACGCTGCCACGGCGGCGTCTGCTGCCCCAGCATGTAGGGCTTCATCGGCACCATGCCGGCGTTGACGAACAGCAGGTTCGGGTCGTCGTAGATCAGCGGCGCGGACGGCACGACCGTGTGGCCGTTGCGTTCGAAGTAATCCAGCCATCGTCGGCGGATCTCCGCGGTTTCCATCATCAATTCCTTTACGTATCAGTCGAACTCGCGCGCATAGCTAGTCATCTCGCGCTGGTTGAGTAGCGCAGGAGCGCATCGAAACCGCGCGATCACGACCGCAGCTGCTGTGCTCGGACAAGGGTCAGAAGCGGGGCCTAGCGGCCCTCGATAGCTCGCGCGTCCGAGACGCTCTCGCCCGGCAGGGTGAGATGGGTGTCGGCGGCGAGCACCTCACGCAACTGTCCCTCGCGCACCGCCATACCGTCGTGCACGTCCCGCCGGAACCGTTCGACCGCGTCGCGCGTGCCCGGCCAGCTGACCACCGCAATGCCTGCGGCCAGCGCCGCTGTGCTGAGCAACCACTTCATGAGCGCCGGCCGACCTTGTTCGATGGCTTCATCCGACGCATCTCAACCGCCGAGCGCACGCCATAGCTGAACGCCGCCACCTTGATCAGCGGGCGCCCGACCGTTGCGGACACCACGGAGGTCAGCGCACTGACGTTGGTGGTCATTGCCGCGACGTTGGAGGAGATCGTGTCCAGCCGCTCCACCTGCTGCCCGGTCGCGGCCACGGTGTCGGTGATCTCCCGCAGCAGCGGCACCGTCTCGTCGGTGATCTCTCGCACCCCGGCACGTGCCTCGTCCAGCACCTTGCCGGCCTTGCCGACCACCGAGCCCATGCGCAGCACGAGAACGACGAACGCCAACGCGGCGATCATCCCGGCGACGTCTCCCAGGGAGACTTTCATGACTGGTCTCGTTCCATGATTGCCCACCAGCCTACCGAAGCCGCGCGCGCGAGCCTGCATCGTTATCGGCCATGCGTCGTCCTCCGGCGACCCAATGGCGAAAGGTCAGTTGTTGTCGTCAGCCCTCGGGTCTCACGACAACAACTGACCTCTCGGTGGGCACTCGGCCAGGTTGCGTTTCCGGTGCCGGCCTACGAAGCTTCCACGTCGGCGACGAGCTCGGTCTTCACCTCGGGGAAATGACACGCGATCGTGTGCTTCGGCTTGTCCTTCGCCGGCTCGAGCGGCGGTTCCTCCGCGGCGCAGATCTCCTGCGCCTTCCAGCACCGCGTGCGGAAGCGGCAGCCGCTGGGCGGGTCGATCGGGCTCGGCACATCGCCGATCAGCCGGATCCGCTCGTTGGGCACCGCACCCCGCACCACATTCAGGTCCGGCGCGGCCGACAGCAGCGCCTGGGTGTAGGGGTGCTGCGGCTTCTCGTAGATGTCCTCGCGGTCGCCGATCTCCATGACCTTCCCGAGGTACATCACCGCGATCCGGTCACAGAAGTGCCGCACAATGCCCAGGTCGTGCGCGATGAAGACGAACGCAATGCCCAGCTCCCGGCGCAGCTTGCTCATCAGGTTCATCACCTGCGCCTGGATGGACACGTCAAGCGCGGACACCGGCTCGTCCGCCACGACCACCTTCGGCTCCACCGCCAGCGCCCGGGCGATGCCGATGCGCTGACGCTGACCGCCGGAGAACTCGTTCGGGTAGCGGTTGACGTGCTCCGGGTTGAGGCCCACCAGCTCCAGCAGTTCCTGGACCCGCGGCTTGACCTGGCTCTTCGGCACCATGTCGTGGATCTCCAGCGCGGCACCGATGATCTTCAGCACCGTGAACCGCGGGTTCAGCGACCCGTAGGGGTCCTGGAAGATCATCTGGATGTCGCGCCGCATCGGGCGCAGATCCTTCTCCTTCATGTGCGCGATGTCGCGCCCACCGAATTCGATGCTGCCCGCGCTCGGCTCGATCAGCCTGGTGATCAGGCGGCCCGTTGTGGTCTTCCCGCAGCCGGACTCCCCCACCAGCCCGAGCGTCTCGCCCTTGGCCAGGTCGAAGCTGACCCCGTCGACGGCGCGCGTCTGCAGCGTCTTGGGGAAGAGACCGGAGTATTCCTTGACCGGGAAATACTTGGCCACGTCGGTCACCGTGAGCAGGATCTCCCGCTCCCGGGACGACTCGTGCACGATCGTCCCACCCGCACTCTTGGAAATGTCCACGACCGGTGGTTCGACGGCATCAGAGGTGTAGTCGGTCATCGCTCACTCCAGCGTCGGGGCGACTTCGTCGGCGAAGATCGCGGCAGGGTCCTCCAGGTGGCACCGGGTCATCCGGCCGGGCTCACCGGGAACTTGACGGAATTCGGGCAGCTCTGCTGCACAGCGGTCACCAGGCACCCGGTCGGAGAAGCCGCACCGCGGCCGGAAGGAGCAGCCCTCCGGCAGGTTGAGCAGGCTCGGCGGATTCCCCGGGATCGGATGCAGTTCAGTGCCGACATCAGCAGTCAGCGACGGCACCGACGAGAGCAGCCCCCAGGTGTAGGGATTGCGCGGGTTGGCCAGCACTTCCTGGGCGGTGCCGTGCTCGACGCTGCGCCCGGCATACATCACCAGCACGAAGTCGGCGATCTCGGCGACCACCGCCAGGTCATGCGTGATCATGATGATCGCCGACCCGAACTCCCGCTGCAGATCGTTCATCAGGTCGAGAATCTGCGCCTGCACCGTCACGTCAAGTGCGGTGGTCGGCTCGTCCGCGATCAGCAGCTTGGGGTCGTTGACCAGTCCGAGCGCAATCATCGCCCGCTGCCGCATGCCGCCGGAGAACTCGAACGGATATTGCTTCGCGCGCCGGTCCGGGTTCGGGACACCGACCCGGTCCAGCATCTCCACGGCCCGCTTCGCAGCCACCTGCTTGGACACCTTGTGGTGCGCCAGGTAGGCCTCGGCGATCTGCGGACCCACCTTCTTGAGCGGGTGCAGTGACGATTGGGGGTCCTGGAAGATCATCGCCGCCGTCGTGCTGCGGATCCGCTGGAATGTCTTCTGCGGTGCTCCGACGAGCTCCTGGCCGTCCAGCAGGATCGAACCGCTGATCCGGCTGCGCTTCGGATCGTGCAAGCCCATGATCGCCATGGACGACACGCTCTTGCCGGACCCGGACTCACCGACGATGGCGAGGGTCTGGCCGGCCCGCAGCTCGTAGGAGACGCCGCTGACGGCGTTCACCAGGCCGTCCTCGGTCGGGAACTGCACCTTGAGGTCCTCGACCGTGAGGATAACGGGAGCGTTCGGGTCGAGCGGAGGGCGCCGGGCCGGTGCCGGGGATCCGCTGCCTGCGAGAGTAGATGTCATGAGAGTTTCACCGTGGGGTCGACGACGACATAGAGCAGGTCAACGATCAGGTTGGCGACCACGATGAAGGCCGCGCCGACCAGCACCGTCGCGGAGATCACCGGCAGGTCACTCTGCCCGAGCGACCTGATGGCCAGCAGACCGAGGCCCTGCACACCGAAGATCTGCTCGGTGAAGATGGCGCCGGACAGGCTGGTGCCGATGTCGAGCCCGATCAGGGTCAGATAGGGCGCGAACGTCGCCCGCAGGGCGTGCACCCAGACGACCCGACGCTCCGAGATGCCCTTCGATCGCGCCGTGCGCACGTAGTCGGCCGAGAGCGTGTTGATCATGAAGGCGCGCACGAACCGGACATAGTAGGTCGAGTTGAACAAGCCGTAGATGATCCAGATGCCGAGGAATCCGATGAACCATTTTCCGGCGTTCTGGGTGAGCGGCACGTATTGCGTGCCGGGCAGGATGTGCCAGTCGAAGATCAGGTAGAGGTTGAAGATCAGCGCCACCGCGTAATAGGGCACGTTGCCGATCACCTGGGAGACGCCGACGATGATGCGGTCGAGCGGCGAACCCCGCGTGCGACCGCTGAGTACGCCGAGGATCAGGCCGCCCGGGATGAAGATCACCGCACTGCCGAAGACGATGGCAAGAGTCACCGGCAGGGCCTGCTTGATCATGGTGGTCGCCGACTCCTGCTGGATGTAGGACCAGCCGAGGCACGGCGCATCGCAGTGTCCGACGAACGACCCGTTGTTCGTGATGTCGCGGCCGACGACGATGCCCTTGACATAGTCGCCGAACTGCTTCACGACCGGCTCGTTGAGCCCGAGCCCCTGGTTGATGGTTTTCACCCGGGCATTGGTGCAGTGGGTGCCGCACAACTGGTAGGCGACGGCATCCTTGGCCGGACCGGTGAAGAACAGGCCGAACACCAGCACGATGGTGGCCAGCAACACCGAGATCGCGAGCAGGATGCGCCTCGCTAGATAGACGATCATTGAAAGGAGTGCCTTTCAAGGAGTGGAAGTTGACCGTGGCGTGAGGTGGTGGCGACCGGGGCCGGCCGCCACCACCTCACGTGCTGCAGATGCGAACGAGCCGCGTCAGCTCACATAGAGAGCCGAGAGCACCGGGATCTCGTTGTTCGGGTTGAGCACGACGTTCTTGATCTGCGTGCCGAAGATCGCCGTCGACAGCGCATAGTAGTCGGGCAAAGCCGGCAGATAGTCGGTCATCAGCTGCTTGTCCAGCGCTGCCCACTTCGGACCTGCAGCTGCGGGTTCCATCGCGGAGTATTCGTTGATCTCCTTGGTGATCTTCGGGTTGCTGAACTCTCCGACCGTCTGGCCATTCGCGATGCCGGCGCCGTTGAACAGCGGCGGATATTCCGCGTCACCGGTCGGCCAGTCGTAACACCAGCCGGGGACGCCCTGGCCCATGTTGACCGGGAGGGTGGTGTTGGCGATCTTGGTCGTGTATTGCTGGCCGCTGACGCCGATCGCCTTGACCTTGAATCCGGCCGCCTCCAGGCCTGCAACCTTCGCGTTGTTGGCCGCAACCCGGGTCGGGGTGTCGTTGCGGTAGTACCAGCTCAGTTGATAGCCCAGCTTGCCCGCCGCCTTCAGCATCGCCTTGGCCTTGGCCGGGTCGCCCGGGCCCTGGCCGGTGGCACCGTTGACCGGCGGGTAGGCCTTGAAGCCCTGCAGGCTTGGCGGCGCGTAGGTGGTTGCCGGCTCGTAGTTGACCGTGGCGAGCTCGGCGGCCTTGCGGATGTTGTTGTAAGGCCACGCAATCGCAATGATCTTGCGGATGTTGAACGGGATCTTCCGGGTGTCCATGTTGACGTAGTACTCGCACGCACCCGGCCCGGAGACGAACTGGTCCTTCTTCGCGCCGGTGACCTGGCTGACCACCGAGGAATCGACCGCGTTGATGTCCACCGAGGTGGTGCCGACGCCGCTGCCGGACAGGATGCGCTGCTGCGACTGCTTCGGGTCGACGTTGAAGTTGATCACGTAGCCGTTGGCGTACTGGTGCCGCACCGGGTCGGTCTTGGCGTCCCAGTAGGGGTTCTTGCTGAGCACCATCTTCTGGCCCTTGGTGTAGGAGTCGACCTTGTAGGGCCCGGTCGTCAGCGGGTGCAACTGGTAGTTTCCCCGGGTGTCCTTGCTCTGCGGGATCGGGCTGAACTGGGTGAAGCTGGCGAAGAAGTTGAATGCCGGCATCTTCTTGACCAGGTGGAAGACCAGGGTGTTGTCACCCTCGGTCGTCACGCCCGGGAAGTTCACGTCCGGCTGCTTGAACGGGCCCTTGTAGGTCGAACCGCCCTTCAGGAACTCCATCTGGTAGTTCGGTCCGTTTGCCGCGACGGTGTCCTGGGCGAACGAGCGCTTGATCGCGTAGACGTAGTCGGCGAGCTTCACCGGCGACCCGTCGGAGTATTTGATGCCGGTCTTCACGTGGAAGGTCCAGGTCAGCCCGTCGGCCGACTCGGTGCCGAGGTTGGTGGCCAGGTCGGGCACCAGCACTGCCTTGCCGTCGACGATCTTGTACTGGGTCAAGGTGCGGAAGAGCAGGCCATTGCCGACCGCGCCGGAGTCGGTGTAGTAGATCCCCGACGGGTCCATCGTGGGCGGCGCGCTGCCGTCGTTGATGTTGATGATGCCGCCCGTCTTGGCCCCTGGCACCGGCGCCGCCGGGCTGGTCGCCGTGGCATCGGTGCCCAGGGCTGCGGCCTTGCTGTTCGCGGCGTTCAGCGTGTTGTTGCCACCTGTGCTGCTGCCCTTGCTGCCGCCGCCGGGTCCGCTGCTGCTGCACGCGGCGAGCGTCAGCGCCAGCACTCCGGACGTCGTCAGCGCCACAAGCTTGGTCCTGCGCATCGTGATTCTCCTTGTTTGTTGCTCCGGCGGTCGCCGGGTGTCTGGATGGGTTGTTTCGGAACGGAATCCGCTGAAGGTCAGCGGCGGGTGTTGGGGTTGAACGCGTCGGAAATGGCATCGCCCAGCAGGCTCAGGCAGAGCACCGCGATCAGCAGGCCGATCAGCGGCACGAGCAGCGGCAGCGGGAACGCCTGCATCTGGTCCTGGGCGAGCGAGATGTCCAGGCCCCAGTCGGCGGTAGGCAGGGTGAGACCGACACCGAGGTAGGACAGACCCGCCTCGGCCCCGATGTAGGCCGGGATCGCGAGGGTGATCGAGACGAGGATGATGCTGGTCAGGTTGGGCAGCACTTCCTTGAAGAGCACCCGCCCAGTGGGCGCGCCGAGTGCGCGCGCCGCCTGGACGAACTCGCGCTGCCGCAGTGCCAGCGTCTCCCCCCGGACCAGCCGGCAAGTGCCGGCCCAGCCGGAGAAGACGAGCACGATCATCAGCACGACGATGCGCACCTGCTGAACTTGCGACTGGGACGGCTCGCTGCCTGCCAGGTATTGGCTCATCACCGGCACTAGCGCGATCGCCATCAGCAGAATCGGCAACGAGAGCGAGAAGTCGGTCAGCCAGCCGATCACCCGATCGACCCAGCCGCCGAGGAATCCGGCGAGCAGGCCGAGGACGACCCCGATGACCGTGGTCACGATCGACGCCGAGATGGCGATCAGGAAGGACGGGCGGATGCCGTAGACGAAGCGGGCGAAGACGTCATACCCGTTGGAGGAGGTGATGCCGAGCCAGTGCTGGCCGTTGGTGTAGAAGCTCGGCAGGTTGTCGTTGCCGATCAGGTCATAGTGTGTCGCAGTCGGCGACTGGCCTTCCAAGCCTGCCAGCAACGGCGCGAAGATGCCCATCAGCACGAAGAGCACCACGATGACCGCGCAGACCATCGCGATCTTGTCGCGGCGCAGCCGCGCAAACGCGATCTGCACCGGCGAGCGGCTCTCCAGCTTCTTGCGGCCGCTGTCACCGGGCGAACCGGTCGCGGCCCGCAGGGAACTGCCCGCTTCGTTCCCGGCTGCGGCCACTTCGTCCAACGTCGAATTGACGTCACCGGGTCCGACGGTCATCGATCCTCCATGCCCTTTCGTAAGGTCAGCGGCAACCACAGCCGTGCCGTGGTGGTCATCTCGGCGTGCACCCCCGCCTGCCGTGACGGGTTAACGATGCCACAGCCGCCTGAGCGTACAACCGTGTCCACATGATGGTCATCCAATCGTTATATTTGGTGACCGATCGGTCAGCCAACCCAGATCTGCGCAAAGTCCGGCAGCCCCTTGTTCGGGTCGTCGACGACATTGTGCACCTTCACGCCGAGCACCGAGCTGGCTTTCGAGTACGACAGGGGGATGCCCATCACCTGCTCGGCCATCTGCTTGTCGAACGCCAGCCACTTCGGTTCGGCCGCAGTCGGATCCAGCGAACTGATCTCGGTCAGCTGCTTGTCGATCGCGGCGTCCTGCAGGTTCGCCACCGACCGTCCGTCCTTGGCCGTGGACGAGCTGAACAGCTGCGGATAGATGGAGTCACCGGACGGCCAGTCGTAGCACCAGGAGCTGATGCCCTGCCCGACGTTCATGCCCGTATTGGTCTGGTTGATCTTGGTCGAATACTCCTGGTCGCTGACCGGCACGGCCTTGACTGTGAATCCGGCCGCTGTCAGGCCGGCCTTGAGGGCGTTGCTCTGCGCGATCAGCTGCGGGTTTCCCTCGTCGTAGTAGTAGGAGAGCGCGAAGTTCTCCTTGCCGGCAGCCTTCAGCATCGCCTTCGCCTTCACCGGGTCGCCGGGGCCTTGGCCCGTCATACCGTTCACCGGTGGGTATTGCTTGATACCTGGGACCTGCGGCGGGGCGTAGGTGGTGGCCGGATCCAGGACGTAGGAGTTCTCGCCGTCCGCCTTGCGGGTCTGGTCGTAGGGGTAGGCGACCGCGATCGCCTTGCGCACCGCGAGCGGGATCTTCTGTGAATCCAGCGGCAGGTAGGCCTCGCACGGCGACGGCCCGAAGAGGATCTGCTTCGGATGGGAGGCGATCTTGCCGGTCAGCGACGCGTCGACGCCGGAGATGTCCACCGTCGTGGCACCGCCGGCCACACCCGCCAGGATCCGCTGCTGCGTGGTCAGCGGATTGACTCCGAGCTTCACGTCGATCTGGTTGGGGTACTGGTGGCGGATCGGGTCCGACTTGGGATCCCATTGCGGGTTCTTCACCAGCACGATGCTCGAACCCTTGATCAGCGACTTGACCATGTATGGACCGGTCGCCAGCGGGTCCTTCTGGTAGTCGCCCCTCTTCTCGGCCGACTGCGGGATGGGCGACGCGGCGGGGAACGCCAGGTAGTAGGGCAGCGTGGGCCACTTGCGCGCGAGGTGGAAGACGACGGTGTCGTCGCCCTGCGCGGTCACGCCCGGGAAGTCGACCTTCGGCTGCTTGAACGGACCCTTGTAGGTGGACCCGCCCTTCAAGTACGACTGCAGGTAGGGAACTGGCCCATTGCCACCGAGGGTGGGATCGAAGGACCGCTTGATCGCGTAGACGAAGTCGGCCGCCTTCACGGTCTCGCCGTTGCTGTATTTCATGCCCGGCTTCAGCTTGAAGGTCCAAGTCAATCCGTCCGCGGACTGCGTGCCGAGGTCCGTGCCGAGGTCGGGCACCAGGGTGGCCACACCCTTGCTGTTGATCTGATAACCCGTCAGGCCACGCGTGACCAGGTCGGACAAGATGCCCATCGAGAACTCGTAGTAGGCACCGGCCGGGTCCCAGGTCGGCGGATTTCCGACGTTGGTGATGGTCAGCGTGCCGCCGGTCTTCGCGCCCGCGACAGCCGGAGCCGGGCCCTTGACGGAGGGGTCCATGGCGGCGGCCGTGACCTTCGCACGGGGCGTCGAGGATGTCTTCGCCGAGGCATTGCTACCACTCGGGCCGCTGTTGCTGCATGCCGCCAACGGCATCGCCAGCATGACCACGGCCACGGCGATCTTGCTCGACCTACGCATGTTGTAACTCCGATTCGATGAAGCGACGGGATGATCTCTCGCACAGTGCCACGACCCCAGCGACTCGCGTGCGGTATTTACGGCACCTGAAACACGATCGTTACTTGTTTACCATCACGTATCGCAGCCGTGGGGAAAACTCACGACCCGCGTATGACGCTCCGCACGGACTGCCACCGGGGACCGAGGCTCTGCTCCCAGCCGCGATCGGTCGGCTGGTAGTAGTCGGCGTCGAGCAGGTCGTCGGGCAGGAACTGTTGCGGGCCGACACCGCCCGGCTCGTCGTGGCTGTAGCGGTAGCCGTCACCGTGGCCCAGCTTCGCGGACCCGGCATACCCCGAGCCACGCAAGTGCGGTGGCACCGCTCCCCCGCGACCCGCACGCACGTCTTCCAGCGCGGCGTTGATCCCTCGGTAGGCCGCGTTCGACTTCGGCGCGATGGCGTTGTGCACAACCGCCTGCGCCAGGATGATCCGGGCCTCCGGCATCCCGATCTGGGCGACCGCATGCATCGCGGCGACCGCGGTCTGCAGCGCGGTCGGGTCCGCCATACCGACGTCCTCGCTCGCGCTGATCACGATCCGCCGGGCAATGAACCGCGGGTCCTCACCCGCTTCCAGCATCCGGGCGAGATAGTGCAGGGCCGCGTCGACGTCGCTGCCGCGCATGGATTTGATCAGAGCGCTCGCGACGTCGTAGTGCTGATCGCCCGCCCGGTCGTAGCGCACCGCGGCCGTGGCGATCGCCTGCTCGACGTGCGCGAGGGTGATCGCGACGGGCGTGGTGCCGGCGTCGGCAGCGTCCAGCGCGACACCGGCTGCTGCCTCCAGCGCCGTCAGCGATCGGCGGGCGTCCCCGCCGGCCATGCGCACCAGATGGTCGCGGGCATCGCCGGCGAGAGTGAATTGCCCTGCCAGACCACGATCTTCGCGGATCGCGTCAGCGAGCAGCCCAGCCACGTCGTCGTCGCCGATGGACTCCAGGCGCACCAGCATCGAGCGGGACAGCAACGGCGCAATGACACTGAAACTCGGGTTCTCCGTCGTCGCCGCGACCAGCACGACCAGCCGGTTCTCGACGCCCGGCAACAGCGCGTCCTGCTGCGCCTTGCTGAACCGGTGGATCTCGTCGAGGAAGAGCACGGTCTGCCGGCCGTAGAGACTGCGTTCCCGGGTCGCCTGCTCCATGACCGCCCGCACGTCCTTGACGCCGGCATTGATGGCGGACAGCTCGACGAAACGGCGTTCGGCGGCGTTCGCCACGAGATGCGCCAGGGTGGTCTTCCCGGTGCCGGGCGGACCCCACAGCACCGCGGACACCGGTCCGGCGGCACCCGTCGCCCCCTCGATCAGCCGGCGCAGCGGACTGCCGGGCCGCAACGCCTCGCGCTGACCGCGCACCTCGTCCAGCGAACGCGGCCGCATGCGCACCGCGAGCGGCGCGGTGCCGGGGCCACCCTCGTCGGCGGTGGCGCTGAACAGGTCATCGGACACGCGTGACACCGTATGCGGCGTGCCGGACATCGTGACTCGTCGCCTCCCCGGAAGTGCTCTGCACCGGTTGTTCGCGGACGATCCGTTCGTGCGCTGGGATGTCGCGCGTCCGCACGAGACACGGATCTGGGTGTGCGGGGATTCCGTGGCGTTTCAGCGGCATTCGCACTCCAGACGCTTCCACGGCATCAGCGTGCTCGGCGCCGCGCAACTTCCTCGGCTGCTCGACGCGGTGTTGGCGGAGCTGCCGCCCGCGATCAACGGCGTCTCGATCGAGCGGGGTTTCCTGCAACTCCTGCAGGAGCGACTCGGCGACCAGCTGACCGGTGGCGGCGACTGGGACTGGATGTGGACGGTCCAGGCCCCGCCGGTGCTGCCTGCCGAATCGGTGCTGGTCCAACTCGATGACACGCGCGACGCCGCCGCCATCGCCGCACTCAACGAGATCGGCAGCCCCACCGCGGAGTCGGAACCTGGCAGCGGGCGCACCGAACTGTGGCTGGGTGCCCGCGACGGCGGTCGGCTGATGGCGGCGGGCGCCATACATCGCACCGACGGGGGTACCCCGCATTTGGCCGGGATCGTCGTGCACCCGTCCGCCCGCGGCCGGGGGCTTGGTGCGGCACTCACCGCCGCCCTGACCCGCCACGCCATCCGGACCGATGGGGTCTGCACCCTCGGGATGTATGCCGACAACGATCCCGCACGAGCCGTCTACGACCGCCTCGGCTTCACCGTCGCGCGCTCCTGGGCCAGCCGCGGACTACGCCGTCTCGACACGGAGGGAATGATTGCCTGATGACCGAACTCACTGATGCCCTCCGACTCGAGGAGTCGGGCACCGGCTGGGCCGGCACCCTGACCAACGACTGGGCGATCGGCGACGCGGTGAACGGCGGACTGCTGATGTCGCTGGCGGCAACCGCGGTGGCGCGGTCGAGCACCGCGGCTGGTGGGCACGCCGATCCGCTGACCTTCTCCGGCGTCTTCCTCTCCCCCGGTGCTGCCGGACCCGTCCGGGTGGAACCGCAGATCCTGCGCTCCGGCCGGTCGATGACGACTGCCCAGGTCAGCGTGAGCCAGCCGGCAGGTGACGGGTCGGTCGAGCGGATGCGCGCCCTGCTGACCCTGGGAGACCTCACCCGGTATGCCGACCCAGTGCAGAAGACCGTTGCGGCTCCAGAAATTCCACCGCCTGAGCACTGTGTGTCAGCCCGAGACGCTCCGCCGTCGACCCTCACCGAGTCCGGGTTCCTCAAGCGGTTCGACGCCCGGATGGATCCGGCCACGATCGGCTGGGCGGCCGGGGAGCCGAGCGGCAACGGCGAACTGCGCGGCTGGCTGCGGCTCGCCGACGGAGCCGACCTGGACGCAATCGGGCTGCTGCTGGTGCTCGACGCGTTCCCGCCGGTGTCCTTCGACCTCGGCTCGGTCGGCTGGGTGCCGACGGTCGAGTTCACCGGGTATGTGCGAGGGGTCCCCGCGCCCGGCTGGTTGCAATTGCGGCTGCACACCGAGCACGCCGCCGGGGGCTTGCTCAACGAGGACTGTCAGGTGTGGGATTCCTCCGGCCGGCTCGTCGCGCATTCGCGCCAACTCGCGTCAGCGCGCTTCCCCGCGTAGGCCCGCTGCCTCCCGATCGAGCGGCACACAAACGCATTGAGCGGCACAGCAATTCACCCGGAATTACTGTGCCGCTCGATGCAGAAGTGTGCCGCTCGATCAGGGGCGCTCGTCCGGCGTGGCGTCGACGCCGGCCTCCTTGCGCTGCGCCGCGGTGATCGGGGCGGGCGCCGCGGTGAGCGGGTCGTAGCCACCGCCGGACTTCGGGAACGCGATCACCTCACGGATCGAGTCGGTGCCGGCGAGCAGCGCGCAGATGCGGTCCCAGCCGAACGCGATGCCGCCGTGCGGCGGGGCGCCGAACTGGAACGCGTCCAGCAGGAAGCCGAACTTCTCCTGCGCCTCGGCTTCCGACAGGCCCATCACCTTGAACACTCGCTCCTGAATGTCCTTGCGGTGAATACGGATCGAGCCGCCGCCGATCTCGTTGCCGTTGCACACCATGTCGTAGGCGTAGGCCAGCGCCGAACCAGGGTCGGTGTCGAAGGTGTCGAGGTATTCCTTCTTCGGCATGGTGAACGCGTGGTGCACCGCGGTCCACGCACCCGCGCCCACCGCAACGTCTCCGGACGCCACCGCGTCCGCGGACGGCTCGAAGAGCGGCGCGTCCAGCACCCACAGGAACGACCACTTCGACTCGTCGATCAGCCCGCAGCGCCGGCCCACCTCCAGCCGGGCGGCACCCAGCAATGCGCGAGACGACTTGACGTCGCCCGCCGCGAAGAAGATGCAGTCACCCGGCTTGGCGCCGACATGGCCTGGCAGTGCTGCGATTTCGGCCTCGGTGAGGTTCTTGGCCACCGGGCCGGTGAGCGTACCGTCCTCCTGTACGAGGATGTAGGCGAGGCCGCGGGCACCGCGTTGCTTGGCCCACTCCTGCCAGGCGTCGAGCTGACGCCGCGGCTGCGAGGCACCGCCGGGCATGACGACCGCACCGACATACGGCGCCTGGAAAACCCGGAACGTGGTGTCCTTGAAAAGCTCTGTGCACTCGACGATTTCGAGGTCGAAGCGCAGGTCTGGCTTGTCAGAACCGTACTTCGCCATGGAGTCGGCATACGTCATCCGCGGGAACGGCGTGGGTAGGTCGACGCCGATGACCGCCCACAGCGCCTTGGCGATCGCCTCGCCCAGCTCGATGATGTCGTCCTGCTCGATGAAGCTCATCTCGATGTCGAGCTGGGTGAACTCCGGCTGCCGGTCGGCGCGGAAGTCCTCGTCGCGGTAGCAGCGGGCGATCTGATAGTAGCGCTCCATCCCGGCGACCATCAGCAACTGCTTGAACAGCTGCGGGCTCTGCGGCAGGGCGTACCAGCTGCCCGGCTGCAGCCGGGCCGGCACCAGGAAGTCGCGAGCTCCCTCGGGCGTCGAGCGCGTCAGCGTCGGCGTCTCGATCTCCACGAAGTCGCGCTCGCCGAGCACCGAGCGCGCGGCCGCGCTCACCTTCGAGCGCAACCGGATCGCGCCGCCTTGCGCCGGGCGGCGCAGGTCGAGGTAACGGTACTTCAGTCGGGCCTCCTCGCCGACGTTGATCCGCTCGTCGATCTGGAACGGCAGCGGTGCCGACTCGCTGAGCACCTCGATTTCGTCTGCCACCACGTCGATTTCGCCGGTCGGCAGGTCGGGGTTGACGTCCTTGGCGTCACGCGGCGTCACCGTGCCGGTCACCGCAATGCAGTATTCGTTGCGCAGCCCGTGCGCGGCGCCGGTGAGCACCTCGTCGCGAGCCACCACCTGGACGACGCCGCTCGCGTCGCGCAGGTCGAGGAAGGCAACTCCGCCGTGGTCGCGGCGACGGGCCACCCACCCGGCGAGGGTCACGGTGGTGCCGGCGTCCGCTGCGCGCAGCGTTCCGGCGTCATGTGTTCGAAGCATGTGCGTTCCTTTCGGGTCGGTTCCTGAAAGGTCGCGCTGGGCCACCTGCCAGGAAGGCAGCCCGGGAGGTGTGGGCGGGGGCTAGATCGCGGTGCCACCACACCTTCGCCGGGGAAACCCCGGCCTCTCGTCGGTCCGCCGCACGCGCGGCCCGCGGCCGGCGCTCGGGTGTATGGCGGGACAGTCCCGTCATACACGCTCGGGCGCCCGGTGGGTCGTCACTCCGCCACCGCAGGCGTCACCATCGTACGACGCGCCACCCGCCGCCCGGAAATCAATATCGGGCTGTCGCGGAAGTCGATGAGCCGTACCTGACCGGCGACGACCTCTACGACGAAAACGGCCTGCCCAAGTGATCGTGGACACGTCGGCGATCATCAATGGCGACGACTTCACACACACCGACATTCGGTCGGCTCTCGCCTGACTCGCCACGGTTACCCTGCAGGGCATGGACGCCGACGAGATCCTGCGGGTCGCTACTTCGAGCTACTGGGTGCCACCGGACAGCGAACGGGTCGTCGGCGATGGCTACGCCGTCGTGCGCTACGACAACGGATTTGCTTATGACACAGGCGTTTACGAGATCGAATCGGACCTGCCGGCCGCGCAGATCGTCGCCGAGGTCGAGCAACTCGCGGTCGGCTGGGGCCGGCCCGCGATCTACTGGAACGGCCTGACCGAACACACCCGCCCGGCCGACCTGGTGCACCTCCTGCTGGACCGCGGCGGCGAGGAGCTGGAGCGGCTGGCGATCCTCGCAATCGACCTGGCCGGCCGTCCGGCCATCGACGTGCCGGAGGACGTGACGGTCGAGGTGCCGCTGGACCGCGCCGGCTGCACGGCCTCCGCGATCGTGGCGGCCGAAGGGTTCGAGCGGCAGCCCGCCGCCGTGACCGCCGAGCAGATCGCCGGGCAGCGCCATACTGTCGAGTCGGGAGCCGGCGTCTCGTTCGTCGCCTATCTCGACGGCCGGCCCGCCGCCACCGGCGGCACGACATACGTCGCCGACGGACGGGTCGCCAAACTGTGGGGCGGGGCGAGTGCCGGCTGGGCACGAGGCCGCGGCGCCTACCGAGCAGTGCTGGAAGCCCGGCTCGCCGCCGCCTGCGACCGAGGCTGCGAGATCGCCGTGGTCGGCGGCCGGCTGGGCACGTCGGCGCCTATCCTGCGCCGCGCCGGGTTCCGGCAGTATGGCGAGGAGTTCATGCTGCGAGTGCCGGTCGGTGACGACGCGCGGTAGCGCCATACGGCACGCGCGGCACTGACGGCACCCGGCGCTGCGACCCGTGTACGCCACGTGAAGACCGCGTGAACGCCTGTTACAAACTTCTGTTTCTGTTGCACGCTTGGTTCAATCCGGCGCTACGCTACGTCTCGATGTCCACGACAACGAGTTCACTTCCCGTGCTCCTCCTCGACTTCGACGGCACCATCTGCCTCGGGGACGAGCCCGTCCTCGCGTATGCCGACGCCGCGGCCCGGGGGCTGGCGCCCGCCGATGCCCAGCGCATCCGCAGCACGGTGCAGGAGTTCGTCGACGGCAAGCTGGGCGGCCGCTGGCCGGACGGCTATCTGGCCGTGCAGGACCTCACCCGCGAGCAGCTCGACGAGACGGCACTGAACACCGCGTATGCCGCCTCTCGGAAGCGCCTGCAGGCCGGAGAACTGGCGGTCTACGCGCCGGACGGGCTCGCGGACTTCCTGAACGGGCTGGACGGTGTCGCTGAGCGCGTGCTCGTCACCAACGCGCCCGCCGAGGGCGTCACCGAGGTGCTGCTGCAACTCGGCGTGACGTCCCTGCTGGACCGGGTGGTCTCCTCGGCCGCCAAGCCGGACGGCTGGGACGCCCTCCTCCCCCAGATCCTCGGAGACCGGCCCGCCTCGGCGGCCGTCTCCGTGGGCGATGTCTACCGCAACGACATCGCGCCGCTGATCGCCCACGGCGCCGCGACGGCCTTCATCGACCGTTTCGGAGTCGCCGATCTGCCCGCATCCCCCACCTGGACCGCGCGGTCGTTCCCCGACCTCTACTCCACTCTCGCGGAGTGGCTCGACTCCGCTCACCCCGAAGGAAACTGACATGGTCACTCCCCGTCGTCGACTCATCGGCGCCGCCACCGTCGCAGCAGCGTCAGCCCTCGCGCTGGCCGGCTGCGGCGCCTCCAGCTCCGGAGGTAACGCCGCCGCCTCTGGCACCGGCACCCACTCCGGCTCCGGCGGCGCGCAAGGCGCGTGCACCGGCTCCTCGAACGCCAAGGCCGCTGCACCGAAGTCGCTCACGCTCGCCCTCGTCCCGTCCGGCAACGCCAACCAGCTGGTGCAGACGGTCAAACCGCTCACCGAGGCGCTGACCAAGAGCCTCGGGATCCCGGTCAAGGGCGTCATCACCACGGACTACCAGGCAGCAGTAGAAGCGATCGGCGCCAATCAGGCGCAGATCGGGATGCTGCCCTCGCTGCAGATGTCCCAGGCCTGCGAGCGGTATGGCGCCGTGCCCTCCCTGCAGTCCGTCCGCGCCGGAAAGTCGAGCTACGCCGCCCAGTTCTTCACCGACGACCCGAGCAAGTACTGCTCCGACAAGCCGGTCAAGGGTGCGAACGGAATGCTCTACTGCAACGGCACCCAATCGGGCAACGGTCCCGCTGGGCTCAGCTCGCTGAGCAAGCTGAAGGGCGCGAAAGTCACTCTGCTGCAACCGGCTTCGCCGGCCGGATACATCTTCCCGGTGGCCGCACTGAAGGCCGCGGGCATCACGATCAAGGACCTCAAGGTCACCCAGGTCACCGCCAACGACGCCGCCGTCCAGTCGGTCTACAACGGTGACTCGCAGGTCGGTGCTTCCTACTGGGACGCCCGGAGCGTGGTCACCAAGAGCGACCCCGACGTCGGTACGAAGGTCGTCGTCTTCGCCCTGACCAAGGAGATCCCGAACGACGGCGTCTCCATCTCCAGCAAGCTGAGTCCCGCCTGGCAGGCCAAGATCAAGAAGGCTCTGCTCGACTACGCGGCGACCTCCGCCGGCAAGAACGCGCTCAACGCGATCTACCAGATCACCGGCCTGGCCCCCGCGAACCCGACCGCGCTGGCGGAGACCCAGAAGGTCGCCAACTCGATCGGCGTGAGCTGACGTGACCGATCGACGACCCGGCACCGCAGGTGACCCGCAGATCGTCTTCGACGGCGTGGGGGTCACCTACCCGAACGGCTATCGAGGCCTGTCCGACATCTCCCTGACCATCCCCGCGGGGCAGATGGTCGGTGTCGTCGGGCTCTCCGGTGCCGGGAAGTCGACGTTCGTCCGCACGATCAACGGTCTGGTGACGGCCACCGAGGGAAGCCTGACCGTCAACGGTCGGGACGTGACCACGGCGCGCGGCAAGCAGCTGCGCGCGGTGCGCTCCGACATCGGGATGGTCTTCCAGGGCTTCAACCTCACCGGGCGCACGACGGTCCTGAACAACGTGCTGATGGGCCGGCTCTACTCAGCGCCCTGGTGGCGCACCCTGCTCGGCGCGTGGAAGTCCGACGACGTCGAGCTCGCCATGGATGCACTGACCCGCGTGGAGATCGTGCAAAAGGCTTACACGCGAGCGTCCGAGCTGTCCGGCGGGCAGCAGCAGCGGGTCGGCATCGCCCGGGCACTCGCCCAGCAGCCCTCGATCATCCTGGCCGACGAGCCGGTCGCGTCGCTGGACCCGCCGACCTCGCATGTGGTGATGGAGCACCTGCGCCGGATCAACGGCGAGCTCGGCGTCACCGTCATCACCAACCTGCACTTCCTGGACCTGGCCCGGAAGTATTCCGATCGCCTGCTCGGTCTGCGTGGCGGACACGTCGTCTTCGACGGCACCGGGGCCGACGCGGACGAGACGGTGTTCGAGTCGATCTACGGCCGATCGCTCACCGGCGAGGACGTGCTCGACGCGACCCCGAACCTGGAGACGTCGTGAGCGAGCGCAGCGAGCGACCCATGAGACTCAGGGCGAACGACAGCACCCGACGAAGGAGGGGGCTGTCGTGAGCGACGTACCGGCGCAGCCGGCCCAGCCACGGGCAGCGCGGCCGCCGCGGCCGCGCCGAGGGGCCACGCCCTGGGTCATCGGCATCGTCCTCGCTGCGATCACGGTCTGGGCCGCTCGGGGTGTGCAGATCGACATCCCAGCCATCTGGCAGAACTTCTCCAACGCCTCCGGCACCCTCATGCAGTTGTTCCAGCCCGACTACGGCTTTTTCCCGCAGACACTGAGCGCCATCGAGGAAACGCTGATGATGGCGGTCATCGCCACCGCCATCGGCTCGCTCGGCTCGGTGCCACTGGCCTTCCTGGCGTCGCGCGCGACCAACCCGTCACGGGCACTTCTCGCGGCAATTCGCTTCCTGAACAACGTGATCCGTGCCGTCCCCGATCTGCTGTATGCCGCGGTGTTCGTGGCCGTCGTAGGCACCGGAGCACTGTCCGGCGTCCTCGCGCTGTTCTTCTTCAACATCGGGATCCTGGTGAAGCTGGTCTCCGAATCCCTCGACGGCCTGGACCGCGGACCGCAGGAAGCAGCGCTGGCAGCCGGCGGCACCTGGTTCGCCGCCGACCGGGTCAGCATGCTGCCGTCGGTCGCGCCGAGCTTCGCCTCCCAGGTGCTCTACACCTTCGAGGTGAACATCCGCGCCTCCACGGTGATCGGTCTGGTCGGTGCTGGCGGCCTCGGGGTGCTGATCGACAACGTCCGCACCTTCTACCACTACCACTACCTTTCGCTGATCATCCTGGAGATCCTCGTGCTCGTGCTGGTCGTGGAGACCGCGTCGTCCATGCTCCGAAAGCAGCTGGCTCGATGACCACGCCGACCGCCATACCGGCCGGGAAGGCAGTGCCGCCGCCGCGACCCAGCCGCTTGTGGGTGCGGGCCGGCTGGACGGCCGTGCTGCTGGTGGTGCTCGCCGCGTTCTGGCGGGTGAACATCGACTGGTCGCAGCTGTCCGACTTCGTCCCCAGCCTGTTCCATTACCTGCGGCTGATGTTCTGCCCGCCGGCGTGGTCGCAGACCTCGGCGGCCTTCTCCGCGACGATCCTCAGCGTGCAGATGGCCTGGATCGGCTCGATCCTGGGCATCCTCATCTCCTTCCCGCTCTCCTTCCTGGCTGCTCGCAACGTCGTGCCGGTCTGGGTGCGGCTGCCCGTGCGGCTGGTCCTCGCCATCCTGCGCGCCGTGCCGGAAGTCGTCATCGCGATCCTGATCCTGTCGGTCACCGGACTGACGGCCTGGACCGGCGCCCTCGCGCTGGGCATCGGGTCGATCGGCACGCTGGGCAAGTGGGGCTACGAGTCGTTCGAGTCGGTGAGCGGCGGGCCGCTGGAGGCGGCGCGAGCGACCGGTGGCTCCCGCCTCGCCGTGATCCGCTGGGGGCTGTGGCCGCAGGCGCAGCCCGAAGTGCTCGCCTTCTGGCTCTACCGCTTCGAGATCTCGGTGCGGTCCTCCGCCATACTCGGCCTGATCGGTGCCGGCGGCATCGGCAAGATGCTCAGCGACAACACGCAATACCAGAACTGGAACGTCGTCGGCATCCTGCTCATCGTGGTCGTCGTCGTGACCATGATCATCGACCAGATCTCGGCGGTGCTGCGTCAGCGCCTGATCACCGGCCGCTGGGCCCTGGTGGGGTATGGCGCCCGCCGCAAGGCACTGACCCCGACGGGCCTCGCGTGACAGACAACCTGCTGGCCCGGGTCCGCGCTCAGGCGCCTTCGCTGGGTGGCGCGGAGCGAGCCGTCGCCCAGGTGATCCTTGACCGTGCCGACGACATCATCGAGCTGTCCAGCGCCCAGGTAGCAGCACTCGCGGGCGTGTCCCGGCCGACCGTGGTGCGCACCTGCCAGTCGCTGGGCCTGACCGGATATCAGCAACTGCGGGTGCTGCTGGCCCGCGAAGGCGTCGCGACCGCCGCCCGCCGGCCGCCTGCCGAGCCGGCGGACGGTCCGCGCGCAGCGATCGTGGCCACCTTCCGGCACGTCGCGGCGTCCGTGGACGCGATGGTCGCGCTGCTGACCGACGAGGCTGCGTCGGACGCCACCGAACTCCTCGCCACGGCACGGCGACTGATCGTCGTCGGGCACGGTATGTCGGCACCGCTCGCCCTGGACGCGGCCGCCCGGCTGAATGCACTCGGCCGCGTCACCGAGCACTATCAGGACCTCATCGGCGAGCACATCGCCGTGTCCGGGCTGGGCGCGCAGGACGCCGTGTTCCTCGTGTCCGGCTCCGGGAGCAACCGCCTGTCACTGGCCGCCGCCCGCGCTGCGCGCGACACCGGCACCCGGGTGCTCGCACTCACCGCCTTCAGCCACGCGCCCTTGGTCGAACTGGCGGACGTGACCCTCGTGACCGGCATGCCGGAACCGTCCTTCCGTGACGAGATCGAGGTGACCAGCCGCATCCCGCAGACGATTCTGCTGGAAGGTCTGCTCGCCGCCGTGTCCGACCGGCTCGGCGACACAGGCCGCGCTGCCAAGGCACGGTCGGTGCACGTCGTGTCGGGCTACCTCGAGGAGTAGCTCCGCGCGTGCGGCCGCCGATCAGCCCTGCTCGTCGAGGTAGAACCAGCGCCCGCCCCGCCGCTCGAAACGACTGCGTTCGTGCAGCCGGCCCGTGCTGTCGTATGACGCCACGAACTCGACGACACCGGTGTCATCATCCGGACCACCGTCGCGAATATCGAGGATTTGCAGGCCTGTCCAGCGCATCCCCGGCTCCAGCGCAACCTCCGCCGGCCGCGTCTTCGGGTGCCAGGTGCGCCAGAGGTGTTCGCGGTTGCCATAGACGTATGCCGTGTAGCGCGACCGCATCAGCTCCTCCGCGATGGCAGCCAGCCGCTCGCTGGAGAGCAGCGGGCCGCAGCAGTCGTCATACGACCGGCCGGAGCCGCACGGGCAGGGATCTTCGGTGCTCACCGTCCACACGGTAGACCTGACGCCACGAGACACCGCGGTCGTCGTAGGCTGCTGTGCCGTGTCGAAAGTGTTGAACTCCATACCCGTCGGCGAACGCGTCGGCATCGCCTTCTCCGGAGGCCTGGACACCTCGGTGGCCGTCGCCTGGATGCGCGACAAGGGCGCCATACCGTGCACCTACACCGCGGATCTCGGGCAGTATGACGAGCCGGACATCGACTCGGTCCCCGGCCGCGCCGGCCAGTACGGCGCCGAGCTGTCCCGCCTGGTCGACTGCAAGCGTCAGCTCGTCGAGGAAGGACTGGCGGCGATCGCCTGCGGTGCCTTCCATATCCGCAGCGGCGGGCGCATCTACTTCAACACCACTCCCCTCGGCCGCGCGGTGACCGGCACCCTGCTGGTCCGCGCCATGCGCGAGGACGACGTGTCGATCTGGGGCGACGGGTCGACCTTCAAGGGCAACGACATCGAGCGGTTCTACCGCTACGGCCTGCTCGCCAACCCTGGGCTGCGCATCTACAAGCCGTGGCTGGACGCGCAGTTCGTCGACGAGCTCGGCGGCCGGCACGAAATGTCCGAGTGGCTCGCCGCGAAGGGTCTTCCCTACCGCGACTCCACCGAGAAGGCGTATTCGACCGACGCAAACATCCTCGGCGCCACCCACGAGGCCAAGAAGCTCGAACTGCTGGACACCTCGATGGAGATCGTCGAGCCGATCATGGGTGTCGCCTCCTGGGACCCGGATGTCCGCATCGAAACCGAGGACGTCACAGTGCGATTCGAGCGCGGCCGGCCGGTGTCGATCAACGGGCAGACGTTCGACGACGTGGTCGACCTCTTCATGCTGGCCAACGAGGTCGGGGGCCGTCACGGCCTGGGCATGTCCGACCAGATCGAGAACCGCATCATCGAGGCCAAGTCGCGCGGCATCTACGAGGCTCCTGGCATGGCGTTGCTGTTCGCGGCATACGAGCGGCTCGTCAACGCGGTGCACAACGAGGACACGGTCGCGCAGTATCACAACGACGGGCGTCGCCTGGGTCGCCTACTCTACGAGGGCCGTTGGTTCGACCCGCAGTCGCTGATGATCCGCGAGGGGCTGCTGCGCTGGGTCGCGTCGGCGGTGACCGGTGAGGTCACCCTGCGGCTGCGTCGGGGCGAGGACTACTCGATCATCGACACGCGAGGCGAAGGGTTCAGCTACCACCCGGACAAGCTGTCGATGGAACGCACCGAGGACGCCGCGTTTGGCCCGACCGACCGCATCGGCCAGCTCACCATGCGCAACCTGGACATCGCCGACACCCGCGCCAAGCTCGAGTTGTATGCCGGCCTCGGCGCGCTGCCGGCCCGGGAGACCGACCTGGTCGGCGAGCTGAAACCCGGTGGGGCTGCGGCGATTTCGGCCAACCCTGCCGTCGACACCGACGAGGACGACGCGCTCGACAACGCGGCGATGGACTTCGGTGCCGACTGAGCCCGTGCCGGTCACCGACACCGCTCTGGTCATCGAGGGCGGTGCGATGCGGGGCAGCCACTCCGCGGGTCTGGTCGTGGCGCTCATCCAAGCCGGCATCGACGTGCAGTGGACCGTCGGGATCTCCTCAGGCGCGACCAACGCGTCCAACTACGTGACGCGGGACGTATGGCGGGCGCACGCGTCGTTCACGACGTTCGCGCAGGACCGCCGCTTCGGCGGGTTGCGCAGCCTCGCACGTGGCAACGGCATCTTCAATGCCGAATTCATCTACCAGCAATCAGGATTGCCGCTGGAGTCACTGCCGTTCGACTGGGATGGGTTCGCCGGCAGCAACCGGGAGTGGAAGATCGGCGCGTTCGACGCCGACAGCGGCGAGACCGTCTACTGGGGCCGCAAGGACTCCCCCACGCTCGGCGACCTGCTCAACCGCGTGCAGGCGTCGGCGGCCATGCCGGTGCTGATGCCAATGGTGCGCTTCGACGGGCACACCTACGTCGACGGCGCGATCGGCAGCTCCGGAGGCATCGCGCTGGACGCTGCGCAGGCCGACGGATTCGAGAAGTTCTTCGTCGTGCTCACGCAGCAGCGGTCGTTCGTCAAAGCACCGGAGGGCCACGACCGGTTCCTGCGGCGCTACTTCCGCAAGTATCCGGCCGTCTACGAAGCGCTGCGCACCCGGCACGAACGCTACAACCGCACCCGTGACGAGGTCCTCGAGCTCGAAAAGGCCGGCCGCGCCTACGTTTTCGCCCCTGAGATCAAACCGGTCAGCAACGGGGAACGCCGACTCGCCGTGCTCGAAGCGAGCTACCGCGCCGGGTACGAGCAGGCGCAGCGGGAGCTTCCCGCCATCCGGGAGTTCCTCGGGCTGGCCTGACGGTTTCGGGACCGCGCCCAGTTTCGAGTATGCCCAGCGCGCGCGACACCGCGCGATCGGCATACTGGCGACGCTGCAACACTCTCAGGCGATGGCCCTGGCCAGCTCCGAGGCACCCGGCGGGTAGAGCGGGTGCGACTGGCCGGTGTCGTCGACGGGTCGCCACCGCACCGGCATCGGGTCGCCGTCGTCCTGGAAGACCTTGCCTTCCGCGGGTATGACGGCAGGGTCGTCGAGGCGCACGGCATACACGAAGACGACTTCGTGGCCGAGCCGCCCGTTGATGCGGTAGATGTTCTCCAGCACGTCCAGCAGGCGCGCCTCGGCGACGCCGGTGCCAAGTTCTTCGAGCACCTCGCGGTCCAGCGCTTCCCGCGCGGTCTCACCCGGCTCAATGTGCCCACCGATCAATCGGTCGTATCCATGAGGGTTTTCGGCGGTCGGTCGCAGCCGGGCCACAGCGTGGGTCTTGCCGTCCGCGCTCACCACGACCGCCATCGCCTTGACCCTGATGTGTGCCTTGTCCGCCATGACCAGACCTTCCCGCTGAGTCGGTGTCAGCGCAAAGGTAGCGACCGCGTGCGCATCCGGTCGAATGCCGTCCGCGCCGGCCACTCCTGCACGAGTGCCGTGACGGCCCGCGCAGCCGCCACGCTGCTCGTGCCGGTCGTGTCGATCGCCAGGTCGCAATCACCGTGTGCGAAGACGACATCGAGCTGTGCGCGTGCTGTGCCGACCTCCCGGTCGCCACGCTCCCTCTCCCGTCGCTCCAGCTCCTCCAGCGACGCGGTCGCGTGCACCAGCAGCACCGGTATGCCGTCGAGGACGTCCAGCAGGTCCGCGATGCGCCATGGCTCGTTCAGCACGTGATCGCCAACCACGTCGTTTCCGGCTCGCGCCATAGCGGCGAGCATCCGGTGGTATCCGGCGCGGCTGCGCCGGAAGGTGTCCAGCCACGGTGGCGCGTCCCAGGCAAGTGGGACATCTCAGCCGGACGCGACCGGCTCGAGTGCACCAGATCAACCGGGAGGTTGTGCCACGGAGTGGGTTGTATGGCGGCGAATGCCGCTGCCAATGAAGACTTTCCCGCACTCGACGGCCCGTTGAGCAGGACGACACGACCTGGGCGCGCGCTCATCGCTGGACTCCCTCAGACGATCGCGACCAGGCGGTCGATCGCCTCGTCGAGGTCGTCCGTCGTGCCGCAGAAACTGAGCCGGACGAAGCGGTTTCCGTGAACGGGGTCGAAGTCGACGCCGGGCGCGATCGCGACACCGGTGCGGTCCAGCACTTCGGCGCACCACTGCTTCGAGTCGTCGGTCAGGTATGAGACGTCGCAGTAGGCATAGAACGCACCGTCCGGTGGTGCGAAGGAGTCGATGCCCAACTCGGGCAACCGCCGCAGCAGCAGTTCGCGATTGACGGCGTAGCGGTCGACGTGCCGCCTGAGCTCATCGGTCGACTCGGGTGAAAACGCAGCAACCGCAGCGTATTGCGAAACGGCGGGCGCGCAGATCGCCAGGTTGCCCTGGAGCACGTCGACCGGGCGGCGCAGACCGCGCGGCAACAGATTCCAGCCCACCCGCCAGCCGGTCATCGACCAGAACTTGCTCAGCGAGCCCAGCACGACGGCGTCCTCGCTCACCGCCCGCGCGGTCTGTGCCGCAGCGCCGAACGTGATGCCGTGGTAAATCTCGTCCGACAGCAACAGCACCCGCTGGCTCGTGCACCAGCTCGCGATGGCCGCGAATTCGCCGGGCGCGATGAGGGTCCCCGTCGGATTCGCCGGGCTCGCCACGATCACACCGTCCAGGGGTGCCTCGGCGTGCGCCCGCTCCAGCAGCTCGACCGTCAGCTGGAAGCGCGTCGCCGGCCCGCAATCGATCTCGACGGGCTGAATCCCCAGGGCACGCAACGTGTTCCGGTATGCCGGATAGCCGGGCCGCGCCATCGCGACCCGGGCGCCAGGATCGAACGCTGCGAGCAGCACCGTGCTGAACCCGCCGGACGAGCCGGTGCTCACGAGCACCTCGTCCATGGTGACGGGCACGTCATACGTCGAGCGATAGTGCGCGGCGATAGCTTCCCGCAGCGCCGGAATGCCGTCGCCCACGGTGTAACCCAGCGCGTCGGATTCCAGCACGGCGTGCACCGCGTCCAGCACCGGCCGCGGTGCCGGTGTCGACGGCTGCCCGACGCACAGCAGGATCATGTCCCCGTGGGTCTGCTGCCGTGCGGCGGCCGCTCGCATGACCTCCATGACATGGAACGGCTCGACGGCGCTGCGCAGCGACGGCTGCCATTCGCTCATGAACGACCCCCTCGTTCCTCGGGGCTCGTCATTCGCCTGGATCCCTATTGGTCGCGCGCTCCGCTCGCTCATCGGTATGCCGGATGCTCCGGCCATGGGGCCGAAGCAGATCGTAGCGTCGCCCAATTCCGTTGCCGCGCAATGCTTGTCGCAAGAAGCGCCGAGATGGTGATGCTGTTGTGCAACCGGCCCGCCAGCGCCGCGTCGACGGCGTCATCGAGCGGAACCCACCCGGTCGGCATGCCCACCTCCTCGCCCTCACGGACGAAGCCTTCAGCGACCGCGGAGTGCACGTCGCGGGCGAGGAAGACGCGCAGGTTTTCCGACGACGAACCGGGCGAGGTGAACAAGTCGACGAGCGTGTGCCACGTGGTGGCGTCGAAGTCGGCCTCCTCGCGCAGCTCGCGCGCGGCCGCCGCACGCGGGTCCTCCCCCGCCTTGTCGAGCAGGCCCGCCGGGACCTCCCAGTCGAAAGTGCCCACCGGGTGGCGGTATTGCTGGATCAGCAACACCTCCTCGGCGCCGGGCTCTCCGCGCAGGGCCGCCACCGCCACGGCGCCGGTATGCCGCAGGAAGTCACGCGTCACGGAGCCGGCCACGCCGAGTTGCACATCCTCGGTGACGACGTCCCAGACCCGCCCGTGGTAGGCGACCCGCGACGAGGTCACCGGCTGCGGATCCAGCCGGTCAGCCAGCGGGGTTGTCAGCCGGTCGTGTTCAGCACTCATCGCGTCCTCTCGCGAAACCTACGAAGCTGCAACGGGATCCGCGCTCTTCGGGCGCTCCACCTCGACCAGTCGCGCGGCGCGCTGCTGGTCGATGGCCGCACCGACGAGCCCGGCGAAGAGCGGGTGCGCGCGACCCGGCCGGGAGAGGAACTCCGGGTGCGCCTGGGTCGCCACGTAGTAGGGGTGAGCGCTCCGGGGCAGCTCCACGAACTCCACCAGCTCACGATCGGGAGACAGACCACTGAAGACGAGTCCGGCGACCTCCAGCTCACCGCGGTAGGCGTTGTTGACCTCGTAGCGGTGCCGGTGGCGCTCGGACACGCTGGTGGCGCCATACGCCTGCGCGGCGACGCTCTCACCGAGCAGCTGCGCCGGGTAGGCGCCCAGCCGCATGGTGCCGCCCAGGTCGCCGGCGCCCTCGACATACGCCTTCTGTTCTTCCATCGTCGCGATGACGGGCGCCGTTGTCTCCGGGTCGAATTCGGTGGACGAAGCGCCCTCGATGCCGGCGACGTTGCGGGCGTATTCGATGACCATGCACTGCAGGCCGAGGCAGATGCCGAGGGTCGGCACCTGCTGCTCACGTGCCCACCGCAACGCACCGAGCTTGCCCTCGATGCCACGCACGCCGAAGCCGCCGGGCACCAGCACCGCGTCCACTCCCCCGAGCGCCTTGGCCGCACCGGCGGGCGTGGTGCAGTCATCGCTCTTGACCCAGCGGATCACAACCTTCGCGTCGTGGTGAAAGCCGCCCGAACGCAGCGCTTCGGTCACCGAGAGGTAGGCGTCGGGCAGATCGATGTACTTGCCGACCAGCGCCACCTCGACCCGGTGCTCCGGGTGGTGCACACGCTCCAGCAGCCGGTCCCAGTCGTGCCAGTCGACGTCGCGGAACGGCATGCCCAGCCGCCGCACCACGTAGGCGTCGATGCCCTCGGCGTGCAGCACCTTCGGAATGTCGTAGATGCTGGGCGCGTCGACACACGCGGCGACCGCTTCCAGATCGACGTCGCACATCGAGGCGATCTTGTGCTTGATGCCGTCCGGAAGGTCCCGATCTGCCCGCAGCACAAGGGCATCCGGCTGGATGCCGACCTGGCGCAGAGCCGCGACCGAGTGCTGGGTCGGCTTGGTCTTCAGCTCGCCGCTCGGGGCGAGGTAGGGCACCAGCGACACGTGCAGGAAGAAGACGTTGTCACGTCCGACGTCCTGCCGGACCTGGCGCGCCGCCTCCAGGAACGGCAGCGACTCGATGTCACCGACCGTGCCGCCGATCTCGGTGATGATCAGGTCGACGTCCGGGGCGGCCTGCGCGCGCATCTGGGACTTGATCTCGTTGGTGATGTGCGGGATGACCTGCACTGTGTCACCGAGGTATTCGCCGCGCCGTTCCTTGGCGATGACCTCGCTGTAGACCTTGCCGGTGGTCACGTTGGCGTCACCGGCCAGGTTGACGTCCAGGAAGCGCTCGTAGTGACCGATGTCGAGGTCGGTCTCGGCGCCGTCCTCGGTCACGAAGACCTCACCGTGCTGGAAGGGGTTCATCGTGCCGGGATCGACGTTGATGTAGGGGTCGAGCTTCTGCATCGTCACCCGGAGTCCGCGAGCGCGGAGCAGATGTCCGAGGCTGGAGGCGGTGAGCCCCTTGCCGAGCGAAGAGGCAACGCCTCCGGTCACGAAAATGTGTTTTGTCTGCTCCACCACGGGCTCTCAGTCTACGTCATGGCGAGCGCCGTCGAGCAACTCCTGAGCGTGCTGGCGCGCCGAGGTGCTGTCGCTGACGCCGCCGAGCATCCGGGCGAGTTCGGCGAGCCGGTCCTCGCCGTCGACGGCGGTGACGTCGCTCGCGGTCACGTGACCGTCGCTGGATTTGTGCACCACCAGCTGCCGGTCGGCGTATGCCGCGACCTGCGCGAGGTGCGTGACCACGATGACCTGGGCGCCCTGCGCGAGCCGGGCGAGCCGGGCACCGATGTCGAGCGCGGCGGCTCCGCCCACGCCCGCGTCCACCTCGTCGAACACGAAGGTCGGCACGCTGCCGCTGGCGGTCACGACCTCCAGCGCGAGCATCACCCGGGACAGCTCACCGCCGGATGCGGCCTTGGCGACGCTGCGTGGCGGGGCGCCCGGGTTGGCGGCGAGCAGGATCTCCACCTCGTCCACGCCGTGCGGACCCCGCCGCTCCGGGTCGGTCTGCACGTCGACAGTGAGCGTGGCCGAGCCCATCGCGAGGTGTGCGAGTTCCTCGGTCACCGCTTGCTGCAACTTCCGGGCGGCCTTGCGCCGGCCTGCGGTGAGCCGGGTTGCCGCCGCGGTCAACTGTGGCTCGAGCCCCGCCAGGTGGGTCCGTAGCTCCTCGATGCGGTCGTCGGACCCGGCGAGCTCGGCCGCCTCGAGCGCCGCAGCCTTGCTCCAGACCAGGACGTCGTCGATGCTCTCGCCATACTTGCGCAGGAGCGCGGTCAGGTCGGCGCGCCGCACCTGCACCTGCTCCAGGCGTGCCGGGTCCACCTCGAGGTCGGCGAGGTATGACGCGAGGTCACCCGCCACGTCAGCGGCCAGCACCGCGAGTTCGCGCAGTCGCTCGTCCAGCCCGGCGAGCGCCGCATCGTGGTCGACCGATCCCGCGAGCGCCTGCCGCGCCTGCGCCACCAGGGCGAGCACGTTCGGAGCATCGTCGGAGTCCTCGTTCCCGGCGAGCGAGTCGTGGGCCGTGCCGGCCGCTTCGCGCAGCGCATCGGCATGGGCGAGGCGGTCGGACTCGGCGGCGAGCTCGAGATCTTCGCCGGCGACCGGGTCCACCCGCTCGATGTCCTCCAGTGCCGCGGTCAGCAGGTCGAGCCGCTGGGCGCGGTCACGCGCGCGATCGGTCAGTTCGGCCAGTTCGGCGCGCGTCGCCTGCCAGGTGGCGTGCAGCGCGCGGTATGCCGCGAGCGCCGCCGCCACTGGTTTGCCCCCGAAGTCGTCCAGCATGATGCGGTGCTGCTCGGGCCGCTGCAGCCGCCACTGATCGGCCTGTCCGTGCACCGCCACAAGAAGTTCGCCCAGCTCGGCGAGCACCGCGACCGGCGCCGTGCGCCCACCGACGTGCGCGCGCGAACGCCCTTGTCCTGAAACGGTTCTCGCCAGGATCAGCTCATCCTCGACGGTCGCTCCGGCATCGGCGGCACGCTCCAGCGCCGGATGGTCCGCCGGCACCTCGACGATGCCCTCGACATACGCACGCTCGGCATCGCCGCGCACGAGACCGGCGTCGCTGCGCCCACCCAGCAGCAGCCCGAGGCCCTGCACCACCATGGTCTTGCCGGCGCCGGTCTCGCCGGTCACCACATTGAAACCGGGCGACAGCTCGAGCAGTGCGTCGTCGATGACCCCGAGGCCCTGGATCCGCAGTTCGCGCAGCACGTCGGGCAGCCTACGCTCGGGGCGCGGCCCGGCCGGTGCCCCGCCAGCCGGACACGGATAAATCAAACTTCGCGACCAGCCGATCGGTGAAGGGAGCATCTGTCAGCCGCGCGAGCCGCACCGGGTGGGCGCTGCGACGGACCTCGATGCGAGCTCCCTTCGGCAGGTCGAACGAACGCCGGCCGTCGCACCACAGCACCGCCTCGGCGTCTGTGGTGTCGTGCAGGTCGACGGCGATGTGGACGTCGTGGCTCAGCACGAGCGGCCGCGCGAACAGAGCGTGCGCGGAGATGGGCACCAGCAGGATCGCCTCGACACCAGGCCAGACGATGGGCCCGCCGGCCGAGAACGCATACGCCGTCGAACCGGTCGGGGTCGCCATCACGACCCCGTCGCAACCCCAGGTGGACAGCGGGCGGCCGTCGATCTCGACGGTCACCTCCAGCATGCGTTCGCGCGCCGCCTTCTCCACCGACGCTTCGTTGAGCGCCCAGTTCGTCCAGAGCGACCGGCCGTCGACGGAGGCCTCCACCTCGAGCGTCTCGCGTTCCTCGACCCGCCAGTCGCGCCCGGCGATCTTGCGCACGGTGTGGTGGATGTCGTCGGGTTCCGCCTCGGCAAGGAATCCGACATGCCCGAGGTTGATGCCCAGCAGCGGCACACCGCTCTCGCGCACCAGCTCGGCGCCGCGCAGGATGGTGCCGTCGCCACCCAGGACGACTGCGAGCTCGGCGCCGTCCGGTTGCGGGCTGTCGTAGCCGGTCACGCCCTCCTCGCCGAGCACCCCGAACGCCGTGAGCTCCTCGGTCTGCCCGATGACCTCGATGCCGTTCGCGGTCAGGCCGTGCACGAGTTCGGCGGCCACGTCAAGGGCCTCGCTGCGGCGGGGATGGCCGACCAGCAGGACATGTCTCGTCATACGGTCCGCGCCTCCTTCTCCTGCACCAGCAGTCGCTCGAGCACCGCCTGCACCTCCATGTCCGACATCCTGCCTGCCGGCTCGTGGCGCGCCCACAGCAGGTATTCCAGATTGCCGGTGCCGCCCTCGATCGGGCTCACGGTCAGACCGTGCACGGTCAGCCCGGTTGTGCCGGCTGCTGCGAGCACATCGCGCAGCACGCGGTGGCGTTCGTGCGGTGAGGTCACCACCCCGGTGCGTGCCAGGCGCTCCCGGCCGACCTCGAACTGCGGCTTGACCAGCGTGATCAGATCGCCGGACGGTGCGGTCAGGGCAGCGAGCCGGTCGATCACGAGCGTCAGGGAGATGAAGCTCAGGTCCGCGACCACCAGGTCGAAGGGTCCGCCGAACTCGTCGGCATCGACGTCGCGCACGTTCACCCCCGACCGCTCCACGACGCGAGCATCGGCGCGGACGGCCGGCGCGAGCTGTCCGTGCCCGACGTCGAGCGCGATGACCTCGCGCGCGTCCCGGCTCAGCAGCACCTGGGTGAAGCCGCCGGTGGAGGCGCCGACGTCGAGACAGCGGCGGCCGGCGGGGTCGACCGAGAATGCGTCGAGCGCCCCGAGCAGTTTGTATGCCGCCCGGCCGACCCATTGCTCGGTGTCACCGCTGACCTGCAGGTCGTCCGGGTTCACTGCAGCGGACGCCTTCGTGATCGGTATGCCGGCCGCTGTCACCCGACCGTCGGCGATGAGTTCCTTGGCGACCGCGCGGGAGCGGGCCAGGCCGCGTTCCACCAGCGCCGCGTCCACCCGCACGGCTCAGCCCGACAGGTCGGAGAGTCGCTGCTGCAACTGGCGGTGCACGGCGGTGACGTCCGCGATGTGCTGGTCGAGGAGCGCTGGGTCGGGCAGCCTGCCGCCGATGGCTGGCGCACTTTCCTCTTCCGGCGCGAATCCATCTGTGCCGGAGGGAGATTCGCGGTCAGCTGCTTCACGTTCGTGCGCGCTCGGGTCCGGCAGTGCTGCAAGAGCCTGGTCGACTCGCTCGTCGCCGGTCGCCGCGAATCTGGAGTCGGTGCCCTGTGTCCCGACTGGCTGCGGGGAACGGGCCGGCTGGGCGTCCGACGCGTGGGCTGCATGCGGTGACGTCGGCCGGGCGAACAGGTGCGGAGACGGCACTGCCCCGCCGGGAGTCGGATTATGGTCGGTCACGGCTCCATTATGGCCGCCCGATCAGCCCTTCGTGGTCGCCGATCGTGCTTGCCTTCTTCGCCGTGGTCTTCGTGGCGGTCGTCTTCTTCGCGGTGGTTCTCTTCGTGGCAGCCTTCTTGGCTGCTGTCTTCGTGGCGGGAGCCTGCTTCATTGCCGCCGGCGCCGGCTGTTTCGCCTGCTCGGCAGCTGTTCGCAGCGCGGCTACTTCCGCCTCCAGCGCCTCGATCCGGCGCTGCGCTGCTTCCAGGTCGGTGCCCCGCACCAGTCCCCATCGGGTCAATTGACGTTCGAGCTCGGTCGCCACCAGATCGCGGACGAGCTGCCGGTTCGCGGTCGCTGCGTCGATGAGTTCCTCGGCAAGCTGGCTTGCTCGCGCCGACGTGTCGCCGACACCGGGAACCTCCAGCAGCAACGCGGCGGCCTCCATCGCTCGCGCCCGGGTCATGTCACCGGCGCCGGTCAGCAGTTGCAACGCCGTCCGAACGGAGTTGATCGCCTTGTCACTTGTCCCAGCCATGTTCGACGCTCCTTCCGCTGGATGAACTTTCGAGACTAGCGGCGTTCCGGCAGCGCCGCCACAGCCTCGTCGCCGGACAGCTTCCCGGCGTCCTGGGCTTCCCACAGGATGCACAGCGCGAGCCGGAGCCGCACGATCCAGTCATCGGCAGCGGCGCCGCCGTCGAACCGGACCGCGAACTCTGCGCCGCTCCCCCGGCCCGTCGCCACCTGGTCGCCCACCATCCAGCTCCCGTCGAGCCGCCGGCTCGGCTCGATGTATGGCGCGCCGAGCGCACGCAGGTCCGCCGCGACGAACCGCGGCCGCAGCGCGGGCTCGGCACGGACCAGCTCTGCGGGGCCGTGGACACCGGTCAGCACATGCAGGGCGCTCATCCCGGCCGCGTGCGCGCCAGCGATATCAGTTTCGAGCCGGTCGCCGATGCCGAGCGTGTGTTCGGGGTCGGTGCCAAGCGTCTCGGCGGCGAGTTCGTAGAGCAGCGGGCCGGGTTTGCCGACGACCACCGGGTCGACACCGACGGCTACTCGCACGGCGCCGACGAGTGAGCCGTTCCCCGGGGCCACCCCACGATCGGTGGGCAGGGTCAGGTCGTCGTTGGTCACCACCCAAGTAGCGCCGCCCTGGATCGCGTATGCGGCCTCCGCCAGATCTGCTGCGGTCACCTCCGGACCGTAGCCCTGCAACACAGCACCGACCGGTGCGTCCTCGCTCGTGCGCGCGTCGTCTTCGGCGCCGGCCAGCGCCCGCACCTCGGTGGGCCGGACGACGCGCAGGCCGGCTGCAGTCAAGGCATCCGCCACGCCGGCGCCACCGATCGCCAGCACCGTCGCGCCGGCCGACAGCCGCGCGGCCACCGTGCGAGCACCGGCGATCGAACTGGTGAGCACGTCGTCTGCTCCAGCGGCCAGCCCGAGACCACGCAGCGTGTCGGCGACAACAGCGGGTGGCCGCGACGCGTTGTTTGTCGCGTAGACCACCCGGGCACCGGCCGCGATGGCCGCATCCAGGGAGTCGACGGCGTGCGGAACGGCCTGCGCCCCGCGGTAGACCACACCGTCCAGATCACAGACCAGACCGGGAAACCGCTCCGCGAGACTCGCCGACGGATCAGCACGACCCGATCGCGAACCTGGTGCCGCCGGGCTATTCGGCGACACGGATGCTGACTGGACCTGAGCTGATTCGGACACGGGCACCATCTTGCCCAGCGGCGCGCACCGCGCCATACCCGAGGTGCTCTTGGCGTGGCGCACGTATGTCGCGTTCGTCGTGAACGACGCCCACGGCTGTATTCACCGGCGTAACGTGCACCGCAGGGCGGGAAAGCGGCACAGCTCTCTCTCTTTTCCTTGGTTCGTACCAGCGAGAGGAAGCAGTTGTGTGGCGTCTGGCCGGATTTTCGCGCCGCTCCCGGCGGGCTCAATCGGTGCTGTTCGCCGTGGCTGTCGGCCTGTTGGTCGCCGTGGTCGCCGTTGATCCCTTGCTGACACGGTCGTTCCGCTTCGCCTTGGTGCGGTTTCATGTGGCCTCGTTGGACGTGTCCAGTCAACAGGTCCAGCTCCTAACAGCTGGCGGCGAACCACAGGTAGCCGCCCATCTCGAGCGGGCGGTGGATCCGCGGGTGCGCGCGGTGACCGGGCCACCGGCCGTGTTGCGCCTGGTCCAGGTGACGTGGCCGCAACGATCGATCGGGGCCACCTTGCTGGGGACGGCCGACGGGTGTGCCCACGTTCATCTCGTGGCAGGTCGTTGCCCGACTGCACGCAATGAGGTGATCCTGCCCGAGGGGCAAGTCGAGGCGCTGATGCGACCGAAGTTGCGGCTGGGCGCCGAGCTGACGGTCAAGGGCGCCGACTACGACTTCCTGAGTCCTGACCTGACCCCGCAGAAGAAGCTGAAGTTTGTTGGTGTCTATACCGCACCGGACAATGCCCGCTTCTGGGGCGGCCTGAGTGTCGGCAGCTACTCCCAGACGACGCCCACCTACTGGCTGACCGCACCCGCGACTTTCCACGGGCACCCACCCACCAGCACTGTCCCGCAGGGCGATATGACGTCCCCGGACGTGAGCTGGAGCGGCATCTCCACCGCGCTGTACTACCAGTTGGCCCCCCACCGCATCACTCCGAGCACGTTGGCTCATGCGGTCGCCGGGATGCATGCCAGCGAGATGCGCCTGGGCTCCGGTGTTTCGGTGACCGAGGCATTGTCGTCCGTGTATGCCGAGACGAATACCGATGTGCGGCAGGCGGGGCAGATCCTGCCGTTCCTGCTCCTGCAACTGGGTGCGGTCCTGCTGATCCTGCTGGCGCAGGTGACCAGCTACCTGGCGACAGTGCGCCGCAGCGAGGCAGCAGTGTTGAAGATGCGCGGAAACGGTGCTGCGGGCGTGCTGCAGTTGGGTGCCCGCGAGCTGCTGCCGGCCGGTGTGGCCGGCCTGCTCGGCGGCGTCGCGCTCGCCTACGCTGTGGACCAGCTGGTGCGGGTGTGGTGGCTGCCCGGCCACGTCGGGCCGGCCTGGCTCTGGTCCACTCTGGTTGCCGCGGGCGCGACAGGGCTCGTGCTCGCCGGGATGTGGTGGATCATCTGGTGGTCCATGGCTCACGAGCCGATCAGCGCGCTGCTGCGCGAGCGACCGTCCCGGCGCCGCGGGGTTTGGCTGTCCGCCCCGACCGCCGCGCTGGGCGCGGCGTGCCTGGCCGGAGTGGTGCTGACCGCCACCAAGAGCCTGACGGGCGCGCCGGCTCAGCTCACGCCCGTGCTGCTGGCTGGGCTGGTGGCGATCATGATCGGCGCTCTGCTCGCCCCCGTGGCAGCCCGGCTGGTCACGCGGTTGCTGCGGCGGCGCAGGCCCGCAGGCGCCCTGGCCATCGCACAGCTGGGCCGGCGCGCTGGGATCGTCACTGCCCTGGGGACATTGATCATCACCTCCGCACTGCTGACGTTGAGCGTCAGCGTGTTCGCTCGCGGCGCGGACAACCGAGCTGCTCGATCAGCCGCTGATCTCGGTGCGAACGCCGTGCTGCACGTGACGGCGGGCGTCGTCACCGTGCACCCGGGCGACCTGATCGCGGCGATCGATGCGGTCGACCCGCACCACCGGTACTTCACGCCTGCAGTGCAGATCTATTCGTCAACCTCCTTCGGCAGCACCGTCCTCGGCGTCATCCCGGCCGACATGCAGCGCCTCGGCTCGCGCATCGGCGTATCCCAGCCGGTGCCCTGGTCGAAGCTGGAAGGACACCAGGATCCGTCGGAACCTGCCGCATTGGCAGCGACCTGGACCACCAACGCCGCCGTGGGGTCGACCGTCACCGCGCCGACCATGGGTGACGTCAACGGCCCGTTCCGGATCACCGGAACCGCGCCATACATTCCCGGCGCCGGCGCCACCACGATCGTGGCCAACCTGGCCGTCATGAACCAGGCCGGCGACCGGGTCGACCGGTTGTCCTATCAGGTCTTCTCGGCCACCCAGAACCCTCGGCTGCTGCACCGGCTCGATGTCGCGCTGCTCCGGGCCGGGTTCGCCAGCACCACCACGCAAACCATGGATCAAGCGCGTGCCGGGTATGCCGCCACCGCCACGGCCTGGGCGATGGACCTGAGCATTGTGGTGTGTGCCTTATCGGTGCTGGCCGCGCTGGTCAGCGTGATGCTGGTCGCGGTGGCCTCCCGCGCGGACCGTGCACGGGATCTTCGCGCGTTGCGCACCGGCGGACTGTCGGCTCGGGTCCTGCGCCGGGCAACGATCGGAGAATTCCTGCTGCTGAGCCTGGCCGGCGGCGTTGTCGGCAGCGTGACCGCACCATTGGCTGCCTGGCTGACCGGACGCGCCATGCTGTGGTGGTCCACCCCGCCGGCCCAGCCGGTCACGCGCACTGGTTTCCAATGGCCGTTCGGAACGTCGGCAGCGGCGGGCCTGATCGTGCTGCTGCTCTTGGCCGCCACGGTGTTCGGCACCTGGATCGTGCGCTCTGCCGAACTCTCCGAGAGTGGGCGCAGCACATGAGAGGCGAGCGAAGCGAGCGACCAAGGGCCGCGAGCAAAGCGAGTGACTGGCCAAGGGCTCAGCGAATGACGGCCTCCCGACGCAGGAGGAGCGTCCATGAACCCGGACGAACGTCATACCTTGCCGTGGCTGCGCTCGGCATCACGGCTTGAGCTTCCGCAACTTCATCGCCTCGACCTCGTAGCGGCTGGCGACACCGGCGGGGCTGCGCCAGAACCGGCGTCGCAGTGAGCCGTTGACCTCGACCGCCTCCGTGCCGGCGAAGCTCATGGCGCGCCGACGAACGTCCGCGCGCCAGCACGCGATATCGATCGTGTCCACGGTCGGCGCCTTGCGACCCTCTTCTGCGGCTCGCCGGCCAGCATCGGCCGGCCGGTCCACGACCACTCGCAACTGCACGACCTGCGTGCCACTCGGCAAGAGCTTCACCGACGGCGGCGCACTGAGCCGGCCGATCAGGTGCACCTCGTTCACCGTGGCCGGACCCTCGCGTGGTTCCGCGCGCCCGCTGGGTGCGGGTGTTGGTTCTGCCCTGACAGTCATCCCATCCTCCTTTACTTGCGAACATTTGTTCGTAAGAAAAAGATGACCGCTCACCACCGCACATGTCAGCGCACGACGACGCACCTGTGCACCACCGAGGCAGCTCCGTGGGATGGGGACAACTGCCGCAACCGGTTACCGGGGATCCCCGTCGTCCTGCACCGTCGCGGTGTCGTCGGCGACACTTGGCGCCGAACCGTCATCCGCGGCCGGATCCTCGTCGGTGCTGAACTCCGGGTCCTCGGCATCGCCGAGCAGGTCGGTCAGCACGACTCCGTCGATCTCGTCCAGCCGGTCGGTTGCGTCGGTTTCACCGTCGGCGTCCGCATTCGCGGCCTTGACGAACCACTCCCGCGCTCCCGCTTCGTCGCCGGCCGCGAGCAGCGCCTCGGCATACGCGTAGAAGAGCCGGGCAGCCCACGGCTGGCTTCCGCCGCGCTCCAGCGCGGGGATACGCAGCACCATCTGCGCGGCCTCAGGCTGGCCGAGGTCCCGGCGCACCCCGGACACCACGATCGCCAGCTCAATGTTGTCCGCTTCCCCGAGCGACCTCGCCTCCGGTGAAGCGGCCAGGTCAAGGGCACGTTCATACCGGCCGAGTCCCCGCTCACAATCGACGAGGTACGGCAACAGGTGATTCGAGCCGGAAAGCCGCTTCGCCGTGCGAAATTCGCGTATGGCGTCGCCATACTCGCCGCGGCGGTAATGCACGAGGCCGAGCGCCTCCCGCACTGCGGCCACCCGACCGGCACGTCGCGCAGCATGCTCGGCGTGCGCCAGCGCCAGATCCGGATCCTCCTCGAGCACCGTCGCGGCCGCGACCAGGTGCTTGGCAACACCTTCGGCGTTCTCCTTGGTCAGGGTCCGCAGCTCCCGCCAGACCGAGCGGTCCAGCTCCTTGCCGGTGATGTCCTCCGGCAGCGGTGGCTCAACCCGCGTGTCCCGCGTGGACTTCGCCGACGGTGACGAACGATCCCAGGCACGCGGGCCTCGAATCCCGCGATCGCCGGGTCGATCGTCCCGCTCGGCGCCCCGCTCGAAACTGTCCCGGGGGCTGCGCGCTCCCGCGCCACCGCGGTCATTACGCGAACCAGCGCGCCGCTCTCGGCCCGCCCCGCCACGCGAATCGTCCCTGCGCCCGCGGCTGCCCGCACGATCGGGTCGACCACCTCCCGAGGCGTCACGGCCGGCCCGGTCCCCACCGGAACGCGACGAGCCGCCACCACGTCCCTGATAGCCGCCTGCCCGACCGTCTCGCGAACGTGCCCACCCCTCGCCAACGGACTTCGGTCGATAACCGTCCGCCCGGCGCACCGGCTGCTGCTGATCTGCCGGCCGGTCAGCACGTCCTTGACCACCGGGTTGCTCAGCACCGGCGCCGTCAACATTGCCGGCGCGCGACCAGCGCCCGGCCCTGCGGGACTGCGAGTCCTCCGCCGGCGCAGCGTCGTCATCATTCGGCACCTACCACACCAACTCTCTGTCACATCGTCTATCGGCTCGGCCGGGGCGGTGCGGCGTATTCCGCACAGCGCCCGGACCTATTGCGCGAGTTTCAGGGTACGCTGCGCGGCACACCACAGGGTCCGTCACGCGCAAACCCGTCATGACAAATGGCCGGTCGTGAGCACCTTCAACAGTGCCCACGACCGGCCATTTGCATCAAAAATTGTTCGGCGGTGTCCTACTCTCCCACACCCTACCGAGTGCAGTACCATCGGCGCTGAAGGGCTTAGCTTCCGGGTTCGGGATGTGACCGGGC
>NZ_RJJQ01000026.1 GCF_003724155.1 Flexivirga caeni
TACCCGGACCTCCTTGCCGTTCAGGGTGTTTCGCTGTACCTGCAGTTTACCTGAACGCATCCTGATAGCACAAGCGTTCTATAAGAAAAATTTTCGAATAATGTCGGTGAGATCAACACCGGCGCCGACCGTGCACCTGCCAATGGCTGCTGGCGCAACGTGGCAAGCAGGCGTAGATCGTGCTCATCCTTGGCGCGCGGCTCGTACCCGCGGTGAAAGAGCTCTTGCTGCTCCAACGACAGGCACGGCACCGATCGAACGTCGAACCGCACAGGAAAGCAATCGGTCTCGACGACGTGGCGCCAGCCGCGAGATACCGGATGCAGAGACCAGCACTTCAGCCCGCCCCGAGGGCCAGCCCTGCGCCGCCAGCAGTCCGCGAGTGACGCGCAGAGCACCGAGCGACGCAGATCCACCTGCGTCACTCGGTGCGTGCGGCTGCGTCAGTCGACCTCAGCCCAACACACCCGCCGGGTCGGCATACGCCATGCCATGCGCTTCGGCGACCGGCTCGCAGACGACCTGCCCGTCGTACGTGTTCAGACCACGCGCCAGCGCCGGGTCGTCGCGCAGCGCGTCGCGCCAGCCGCGGTTCGCGAGGCGCACGGCATACGCCAGTGTCGCGTTGGTGAGCGCCCAGGTCGACGTGTTCGGCACGGAACCGGGCATGTTCGCGACGCAGTAGAACGTGCTGCCATGCACCTGGAAGGTGGGGTCGTCGTGCGTCGTGGGGTGCGTGTCCTCGAAACAGCCGCCCTGGTCGACCGCAATGTCGACGAGCACCGACCCGGACTTCATGTTGGCGACCATCTCGTTGGTCACCAGCTTCGGAGCGCGCGCTCCGGGGATCAGCACCGAGCCGATCACCAGGTCGGCGCCCAGCACCTGCTCGCGGACGGCGAGCGTCGAACTCGCAATCTGCCGCACCCGGTTGTCGTAGCGCCAGAACGTCATTCGCAGCTTTTCCAGGTCGGTGTCCAGGATCGTGACGTCGGCGCCCATGCCGAGCGCGATGTTCGCGGCGTTCTGCCCGGTGACCCCGCCGCCGAGCACGACGACCTTGGCGCTGGCGACACCGCCGACGCCACCCATCAGCACCCCGCTGCCGCCCTGCGCCTTCATCAGCGCGTGGGCCCCGACCTGCGGTGCGAGACACCCGGCGACCTCGCTCATCGGATAGAGTAGCGGCAACATTCCGGACGGCAATTGCACTGTCTCGTAAGCGATCCCGGTGACCTTGGTCTTCACCAGTTCACGCGTGAGCGCCTCATCGGCAGCCAGGTGCAGGTAGGTGAAGAGGGTCAGTCCCTCGCGCAGCCGGTGATATTCCTCGGCGACCGGCTCCTTGACCTTCATCACCAGGTCGGCCTCGCCCCAGACGTCGTCGGCGGCGTCGATGATCGTGGCGCCTTCGGCGGCATACGCCTCGTCGGCGATCGAGCTGCCCTCGCCCGCGCCGCGCTGGATCAGCACCTGGTGGCCTGCGCGCACCAACTCGTGCACACCCACCGGCGTGATGCCGACCCGGTATTCGCCGGACTTGACCTCTGTCGGAACTCCGATCTTCACTGCTGGCTCCTTCGATGCATCGACTGTCGGCCGGCGCGCGTGCGCCGTCCCGAATCGACGCTAGACCCCCGGCGACCCGCTCACGAGCTTTTCACCTCCGTGCGGCCGACCCGCCAGACACCAATCACTCCTGGCACGGCAACCCAGATCGCGAAGGCGACCAGCAGCTGGAGCATCCCGGTGCCGGTCATCTTGTCGTTGTAGAAGTTGCCGGTCGCCTGACTCAGGTCGACCCACGCCTCGGCCGATTTCAAGCCGGGAACCGTCGAGAAGACGGCGCTCCACACGTTCGGCAGCACGTAGAACACGACGACGGCGGCTGGAGTGACGAGCAACGCCATACCGAACGCCGTGCCCTCCATGAGTCCGATCAGCATCACCAGCGTGATGCCGCCGAATCCGGAGAGGCCGAACGACCAGCTGCCGTTGCCTGCGCGCAGCGTCGCTCCGAGCACATTGCCGACCGCGCAGGCGGCGAACATGACTGCCGTTGCAGCGATCCCAAGAGCAAGCACGGCAACACACTTCGCGAGCAGCACCCGGCGACGGCGCGGCACGAGCGTGAAGGTGACCAGACCGGTGCGCTGGCTCCACTCGCTGGTCACCGAAAGTATGCCGAGCGCGGGCAGCAGCAGCTTTTCCGGTGTCGAGGAGAAGTCGACCAGCTTGTTGAACGTCAGCTCCTTCGGCGCGAGCGCCACGACCAACACGCCGATCACGATGGGCGTGATCGCCGCGATGGCGATCAGCAGCCAGCGACTTGCCCGGGTGTCGTAGGTCTTCCGCAGTTCGGTGCGCACGAGGCGATCGAACGGTATGGCGAGATCGCGCTCGTCCGTCATCGGTGCCGGCACCGCCGCAACCGCACTCATCACGCCACATCCTCTCGGCCGTGGTCGGCGGTCAGCGTCAGGAAGAGGTCCTCCAGGTCGCCACCGGCCGCGTCGAGCAGGCTGCGCTTGCTGCCTGCGGCAATCACCCGCCCGCCGCCGATGAAGACCAGGTCGTCCGCCACCGCTTCAATCTCCGCGAGCAGGTGCGACGACAGCAACACCGCACCGCCGCGGTCCGCGAACTCCCGCAACAGCCCTCGCATCCAATGGATCCCAGCCGGGTCGAGGCCATTGGCCGGCTCGTCCAGGATGAGGACCTCGGGGTCTCCCAGCAGCGCGCTCGCAATGCCGAGCCGTTGCCGCATGCCCAGCGAGTAGGTGCCGGCCCGGCGGTCAGCTTCAGCCGGGGTGAGACCGACCCGGTGCAGCATCTCCTGCACCCGGTCGAGCGGTAGTCCCATGACCATGGCGTTCAGCCGCAGCACCTCGCGCCCGGTCCGGCCGGCGTGCTGCGCCGACGCGTCCAGCAGGACGCCTACCCGGCGGCCTGGGTTGGGCAGGTCGCCATACAGCCCGCCGAGCACCCGGGCGGCGCCGGCCGTGGGCGTGGTGAGGCCGACCAGCATCCGCAGCGTGGTCGACTTTCCCGCCCCGTTCGGGCCGAGAAACCCGGTCACCGACCCGTGCTGCACGGAGAACGACACGTCGTCCAGCGCGCGGTGTGGTCCATAGCTCTTGCTCAGACCGGCCACCTCGATGGCAGCCGGGCTCGATGATCGATCGTTCATTGATTGCTCCCGTCCGATGAACCAACAGTGTTGGAAACTGACGAGATACAGCCTCTTTGGGATCGGCCCCCGGATCGTCACCCCGCACGCCGATCTTTCGGCTACGCGTTCGGGCCGACGTCGTACGCCGGATGTTGAGCAACCCGGGCGGATTACGGCACGACCAGACCGGACTGGTAGGCGAAGACGACCAGCTGGGCACGGTCACGAGCGTGCAGCTTCATCTTCGCCCGGCCGACGTGCGTGCGCGCGGTCGCCGGACTCACCACGAGCTCCGCGGCGATCTCGTCATTCGTCATCCCCAGAGCCACCAGCGCCACGACCTCGCGCTCGCGTCCGGTGAGTCGCTCGAGTCCGGACGGGACGACGGAGGGTCGCTGCGGATGTGCCACGAACTCGGCGATCAGCCGGCGAGTCACACTCGGCGACAGCAGCGCTTCTCCCGACGCGAGCTCGCGCACTGCGCGCACGAGGTCGGCCGGCTGCGTGTGCTTCACGAGGAAGCCGCCCGCTCCTGCGCGCAGCGCGTCGAACACATACTCGTCGAGCTCGAACGTCGTCAGGATGAGCACGCGGACGTCCACGAGCCCCGGGTCTCCGGCTATCCGGCGGGTCGCCTCGAGCCCGTCCATCCAGGGCATCCGGATGTCCATGAGCACGACGTCCGGCCGCACCCGTGCGATCAGCTCCAACGCCGCCGCACCATCGTCCGCCTGGCCGACGACGGCGATGTCCTCCTCCGCATCCAGAATCATTGCGAAACCCGCCCGCACCAGAGGCTGGTCGTCGGCGAGCACCACGCGGATCATCCGCCGCGCCTCCATCGCGCGCTCACGGCGAATCCGCCATCCGGAGTGGCGCCCGCGAGGAACGAGCCGCCCGTGGTCGTGACGCGTTCTCGCATTCCGCGGATGCCGGCGCCGGTCCCCTTTGCCGCGCCGGTGCGGGCCGGACCGGCATCCACGATCCGGACGTCGATCTCGGAGTCCGGCCGCGCGGTCACCGACACGGCCGCCGCGCCGGACGCCGAATGACGCATGACGTTGGTGAGCGACTCCTGCACCACCCGGTAGGCGGCGGTGCTGACCGACGACGGGACCTGTTGCGATGGAGCGTTCATCGTCAAGTCGACTCTGAGCCCGGATTGGGTTGTGCTGTCTACCAACCGGGCGATGTCCCACAGACCGGGCGTCGGCAGCAGGTCTGCGGCCCGACCGTCCTCGCGCAGCACGGCGAGGATGACCGACAGTTCCTCCAGCACCTCACCGCTGGCCCGCTGGATCACGGCCAGTGCCTCACCCGCCACCTCCGGTCGCACGCTCAGCAGATGGATCGCGGCGCCCGCTTGGACGTTGATCGTCGCCATGGCATGCGCGACTCCGTCGTGCAGATCCCGCGCGATGCACAATCGGTCCTCGGCGAGGCGACGAGCGAGCTCCTGCTCTCGGGTGCGCAGGATCGCGGCGTTGCGCTCGCGACGCTCGGCGATGTAGCCGCGCTGGGTCCGGATCAGCTCGCCGAGCGCGATGCCCGCAACACCCCAGCCGATGTAGAGGACCGACTCGAGGAGGCCACCATGTCCGGCGCCGATCGCGGTGACGGACAGGGCCGTCATCATCCCGGCGATGCCCACCACCGAAGTGCGCCGGTCAGTGCGCAGGGCCAGCACCACCAGCACCACCCACCCGGTGATCCAGACGGGGCTGTTGGGATAGTCACGAGCAACGAAGACGCACAGGACTGCCGTCACGGCAATCGTCGCCAGACGTGGCCAACGACGGCATACGCCTGTGCTGATGCCCGCGATCACCAGCAATACCAACGCAGTTCCATCGAGCGGGCGCTGTCGACCGTCGGCCGGAATATGGGCTGACAACGCAAGCACCACGACGGTTGCCGCGCCGCACAGGACTGCGTCGGTCGTCCAGTGAGGGTTCCGCAGGGCAGCCGGCAACGTCATACTTCAATCGTCCGCGCCGCGTGAACCCGCGTCATCAGCGTGACGACGACATTCCGGCTACGCCGTACGACGTATGTCGAGGTGCGTTGCGTATGCCGCAGCTGCTCGCGCCGCACACAAACCGCGACGCAGGACAGGCTGCGCTTGGTTGGGACAGCCTTCACTTCCTTGCGAGCACCCCTCAGATCGACGATTCTGGACTGCATCCAGTTACGGCGAAAGGTAGCGAGCAATGGCAACAACCAAGTCCTCCACGGCGACGACGTCCGAATTGGCCTCCGGTGCCTCGCAATTCCTCACCCCCGTGGTGATCGACCTCGAGGCGCTCGTCGTCAACGGCAAGCAGGCACACTGGCACACCCGGGGCGGCAGCTTCATCGGCGTCCACGAGTTGCTCGATGACGTCGTCGCGCACGCCCAGGAGTATGCCGACACGGCCGCCGAGCGCGTCGTGGCCCTCGGACTCCCGCTGGACTCACGGCTGCAGACCGTCGCGGAGAAGACCACCCTCCCGGCACTCAGCGAGGGCTTCCAGCAGTGGCCGGACACGGTCGCCGAGGTCGTCGCGCAGCTCGACGCCGCCCTGGTCACCGTCCGGACGGCGATCAAGGGTCTCGACGAGGTCGACCTGTCCAGCCAGGACGTCGCGATCGAGATCGAGCGCGGCCTGACCAAGGACCGCTGGCTGCTCGAAGCACACATCGCCGGCTGAGGGCGGACCCACGAAGGGGCGGCCGGCCAGTGGCCGGCCGCCCCTTCGCCTACGTGCACACACCGACCCCCGATTTTTAGGTAAGGCTTGGCTTAGTTACAGTCAGGGGTATGACGCGTCATCGCCGAGGTCCCTCGACCCACGTGCTCGTCGCCGGCACCGAGCACGACCTGCGCGTGCTGCGCACCCTGGTCGCCGCGCTGCCTGCGGACGCATTCGGCCAGATCCTGCTGGAGACTCCGCTCGCGGCCGGCATGCCGGCACTCGTCGCACCCGAACGCGTCAGCGTGCAGTGGCTGCCCCGGCCCGAGGGTGCGATCGCGGGGGCACGGCTGGCCGAGAGCCTGGCCGGCTGGGCCCGCGAGTGGCTGGTGGACGGCGACCGCGATCTGCTCGACTGCCACCACCTCTTCATCGGTGCCGCGGGCTTGCGCCCGGTGCAGATCGTCCGGGAGGTGCTCTTCGTGGACACCTGCCCGCACGTCGAGTCGCTCGGCGACATCGCGGTCACCCTGCCTGCACCGGGAGCGCTGCCCGGCTGAGCTCAGGACACCGTGATCGCCGCGTCATCGATCACGAAACTGGTCTGCTTGCTGGAGTTCTCCGACCCGGTGAACTTCAGCGTGACCGGCTGCCCGGCATACGCCGACAGGTCGAACGTGTGCTGCCCGTATCCGGTGTTCGCGTTGAGGTTGGAGTAGGTGTAGAGGTTTCGCAGCACGTTGCCGGAGCTGTCCAGCAACTGCACCTTCAGTGTGTCGTTCTTCGCGGTGGTGGTTGTCTCGGCGGTGTCGATGTGCAGCCAGAACGTCAGCGATGCGCTGCATCCCGACGGCAGCGTGACCGTCTGGGCGAGGGTGTCCGTATGCGTCCTGCCGTAGCCGTCGAGCCAGGCATCCCACGAGCCGGTATGTGCGGGCTCGCGGCTGCCGTCATACAGGATCTTGGACGACGACACGGTCCACGGCGACGCGGTGCCGCTCTCGAAACCGCCGTTCCCGAGCAGCTGCCCGCTGCATGAGGTGCCGCCTCCGCCACCCCCGCCGGACGATCCGCCGAAGTCGTTGTCGAAGGCCTGCTCGACGCCGTTGATGACGCCGGTGTCGCTGACGATCAGGCCGAGTTCGCGGTTGTCGTTGAGGGAGTTGTTGGAGAAGTTCTCCGAGCCGAGGAAGACCCGCTGGTTCGCCGTGCCGTCGTCGACGACGATCGCCTTGGCGTGGATGTAGTAACCGGTGGAGCTGGTGTAGGTCTTCACCTGACCGCCCGCCGCGGTCACCTCGTTCAGCTCGGTGGTGTTCGCGTTGTCCTCGTTCTCGGCGACGACACGCACGGCGACGCCGCGCTGGGCAGCCGCGACCACGGCGTTGACCAGGGTCGGGTCCTCGAACTCTTCCTGCTCGATGTCGAGGGACGTCTTCGCGCTGTTGATGAGCGCGAGCAGCTGCGACTGGGAGTCGGTGGGCGACCACACCAGGTCGGCGCCGTCGGAGGGGGTGATCGAGTGCTTGGCGTAGTCGGCGTTGAAGACCGACTCGATGGCCGACACGTCCGCCTGGTTCGTGTCGAAGACCCCGAAGTCGCGCGACGTCGCGTAGTAGGTGGTGTCGAAGTTGCCGGTGCTGATGTAGGACTCCCGGTCGTCGACGGTGATCGTCTTCTGGTGCGTGTAGGTGAACGCGGAGGACGAATACGTAACGCCGGCTCCCGCGTTCTGCAGGGCCGTGTATGCCGGGCCGTCGATCGACGAGTGCTGTGCGTCGAAGATGACCCGCACCTTCACGCCGGCCTTCTCCTTGGCCACCAGGTCGTTGACGAGGGTGGTGTCGCGCAGCTCGTAGATCGTGATGTCGATCGACGTGGTCGCGGAGTTGACGAAGTTGTAGATGGCGCTCTCGCCCTGGTCGGGCAAGGTGACCAGCGAATAGTCGCTTGCGGCATGCGCCGTCGCGGCGAACGGGACGAAACTTGCCGCCGCGACGGTGGTCGCAACGGCGACGGATCGGACGAGCCATGGGATGGCTTTCACGGACTGCCTCCTGGAAGGTGGGAAGGAAGCGAAACCGTCCGGCCCAGAGGGTGATCGGGCTGGCCGGATCGGCTCTCGCGCATCGCATCGTATGAGCGATCCGGCCGGCAAAACCGGCTGCTGAGCGAACGCGAACTGAACACAGACCTGCTCTTTGCCGTTCAATCAGCTTGTGCTCGTGGGTCTTTCAGCTTCCTTCCCGCCTCCACGTGACGCGTCGCCGACGCGTCACGTGGTCACCACGGCCACTGCCACGGGACCAGCCAGCAGAAAGTGGTCGAACTCGCGGCGCCGGTCGCATCCGTCGCGGTGACAGTCACCCACGAAAAGCCCGCAGTGCTCGGTGTGCCGGAGATCAGACCGGTCGACGGGTCGATGGACAAGCCGGCCGGGAGGCCCGCCGCCGAATAGGTCAGCGCGCCGCCGTCGATGTCGTACGCCTGCGCCTGCAGGGACGTTGCGGACCCGATTGCCGAGGTCTGAGTGCCCGGGTTCATGACCGTGACCGAATTGGTCGCACTCTTCTCGAAGTCGTGGTCGAAGGCACGCTCGACACCCCAGGTCACGCTCGGGTCGTTGATGATCAGGCCGAGTTCGCGATTGTGGTTCAGGGAGTTGTCGGAGAAGTTCTCCGACCCGACGAAGACCCGCTCGTTGCGCGTGCCGGCGTCCACCACGATCGCCTTCGCGTGAATGTAGTAGGCCGTGTCACTGGGACTCGTGTATGTCGCAACCTTCCCGCCGGCTGCGGTGACCTCGTTCAATTCTGTGTTGTAGTCGTGATAGTCGTTCTCCACGACGACACGCACGGCAACGCCGCGCTTCGCGTCCGCGATGACTGCGCCGACCAGGGCCGGGTCACCGAACTCCTCCTCCTCGACGTCGAGTGACTTCTTCGCACTGTTGATGAGCGTGAGCAGATGCGCTTGGGAATCCGTCGGGGACCAGACCAGGTCAGCGCCGTCGGACGGGGTGATCGGCTGCTTGGCGTAGTCGGCGTCGAACACGGCCTCGATCGCTGACACGTCGCGCCGGTCGGTGTCGAAGACCCCGTAGTCGCGCGTCGTCGCGTAGTAGTGATCGTCAAAGTTGCCGGTGCTGATGTAGGACTCCCGGTCGTCGACGGTGATCGTCTTCTGGTGCGTGTAGACGAAGGCGGGGGACGAGTAGGTGACGCCCGCGCCCGCGTTCTGCAGGGCCGTGTATGCCGGGCCGTCGACCCACGAGTGCTGCCCGTCGAAGATGACCCGCACGTTCACGCCGGCCTTCTCCTTGGCCACCAGGTCGTTGACCAGAATGGGGTCGCGCAACTCGTAGATCGTGATGTCGATCGACTTCCGCGCCGACTCGACGAAGTCATAGATCGAGTTCTCACCCTGATCGGGCAGCGCCACGAGCCGGTACCGGCCGGCCCCGGGCGCGCCCCACGCGGGGCTGACGCGATCGGCCGCATGCGCGACGCAGGCGGAGGGAATGAACGCGGCTGCTGCGACGGTGGTCGCTGCGGCAACGGTCCGGACTAGCCAATGAGCCCTCACGGGTGGCCTCCTCTATCGGTGGATGGGAAGCGGCAGCCACCGTGGCGCACGAGAGTGCTCGAACCGTCCGGGACGGGCTGTCACGCGCCGCATCCTATGGACGAAACAGCAACTTGCGGTGGTCTCGTGAATGAACGGAGACGGAATACAAACCGCCTCTTTGCCAATCAATCAGCCTGCCATCACTGGACATCCAGCACATCGGGAGAAATGCGCGGCCGACGGGGCAGCCGTGCCGCCATCCGCGTGGCGGGGACGCTCCTCGGCATTCCTCCGACCACCGGCGAGCACCCCTGACATGATGGGACGGAGACATTCCCTCGCTCGCACGCGGCCGCTTCCGGCAGTGCCACCGCGGCAAGGGCAGCTCGACCCGGCATCCACCAGGAGGTAGTTCGCACCATGAGCACGACCCCGACATACCAGGTGACCGACCCCGTGACCGGCGAGGTCGGCCAGACCTTCCCCTTCGCGACCGACGCCGAGATCGAGGAGGCGCTGGCTGCCTCGGCCGCGGCGTTCCAGGCGTGGCGCGCGCGCCCCGTCGAGGAGCGCGCCGCCATCGTCAGCAAGGTCGCTCAGCTCTTCGCCGAACGCGCGACCGACCTCGGCGCGCTGATCACCACCGAGATGGGCAAGCGCCCCGCGCAGGCGGTCGGTGAGGCCGAGTTCAGCGGCGAGATCTTCGGCTACTACGCCGACAACGGCCCGAAGCTGCTGGAACCGACGCCGCTGCCCGGCCACGACTCGGCCTATGTCGAGCGCCTGCCGATCGGCCCGATCATCGGCGTCATGCCGTGGAACTACCCCTACTACCAGGTCGCCCGGTTCGCCGGTCCCAACCTGGTCGCCGGCAACACGGTGCTGCTGAAACACGCCGAGAACTGCCCGACCTCGGCGCTCGCGATCGCCGACATCATGCGTGACGCGGGCGTGCCCGAAGGCGTCTACCTCAATCTTTTCGCGACTCACGAGCAGATCGCCACGATGATCGCCGACGACCGCGTGCAGGGTGTCTCGCTCACCGGCTCCGAGCGCGCCGGGCGGGTCATCGCGGAGACGGCCGGGCGCAACCTGAAGAAGGTCGTGCTCGAACTCGGCGGCTCCGACCCCTACATCATCCTCGACAGCGACGACGTCGCTGCCGCCGCGAAGACCGCGTGGGTGACCCGCATGGAGAACGTCGGGCAGGCGTGCAACTCCAACAAGCGGCTGATCGTCGCCGACGACGTGTATGACGAATTCGTCGCCAAACTCACCGAATTGGCGTCCGCCACGTCACCCCGCAAGCCCGGTGACGACTCCGCCAAGACCTACTCGCCGATGGTCTCCCGAGCCGCCGCTGAGCGGCTGGCCGAGCAGGTCCAGGACGCGGTCGACAAGGGCGCGACCCTGCACGTCGGCGGCGAGCTGGCGGACGACGCGAGCGCCTATTACTCACCCGCCGTGCTGACCGGCGTCACCCCCGAGATGCGCGCCTACCGCGAGGAGCTCTTCGGCCCGGTCGCGGTGGTCTACCGGATCGGCAGCGACGACGAAGCCGTCGAACTGGCCAACGTGGTCGACTACGGCCTCGGGGGTGCCGTCTTCAGCACCGACGTCGACCGTGCCCGTGCGGTGGCGAGCCGCCTCGAGGTCGGTATGGCGAACGTCAACACCCCCGCAGGAGAGGGCGCCGACCTGCCGTTCGGCGGGACCAAGCGCTCCGGTTTCGGCCGCGAGCTCGGCCCTCTCGGCATCGAGGAATTCCTCAACAAGCGGCTGTTCTACGTCGAGAGCTGACCGGGCCTTCACGCACTGAGCAGATGCCGAACGGACGTCATACGCGACCGTTCGGCATCTGCCGTTTTCGCCGACCAACCGCCCGCGCACCTCATACGTCATACAGTCAACGAACGTTCGAGGAGGCGCACCATGAAGATCTACGCGCGACGACCGGCGGCACTGGGTGCCGCGCTCGCGGTCGCGACGGCAGGTATGACGCTCGCGGTGGCACAGCCGTCGCACGCGGCGGTACCGGCAGCGACGCTGGCGAGCTGCCCGACGCACCCGGTCACCTATTACGGGCAGATCGGCAGCTGCGTCAAGCTCGCCCAGCAGCTACTGATCAAGCACGGCTACTCGGTGGGGTCGTCGGGCGCCGACGGCGTCTTCGGCAAGGACACCCTGGCTGCGGTCAAGCGCTTCCAGGCGGCGCGCAACCTCGACGCGACGGGTGTCGTCGACACGCTGAACTGGAAGGCGCTGCTGGCGTTCGGCCCGACCGGCGCGACCTGCGTCGCCAAGACGACGAAGGACCTGACCACCGCGGAGCGGGTCGGCCAGTTGCTGATGGTCGGCATTGAGCAGAGCAACCAGACCGAAGTGCACACGATGATGAAGGACTACCACGTGGGCAACCTGGTCTACCTCGGCGGCTGGAACGGCAACGGCACCGTCGGGCGCACCTCCGACGCCAACCAGGCGCTCGCCTACACCTCCTGGACCGGCAACGTCCCGCTGCTCATCGCGGCTGATCAGGAAGGCGGCTATGTCCAGCAGCTCAAGGGCACCGGCTTCACCACCCTGCCCACCGCGCTCACCCAGGGCGGCTGGTCCTCCAGCCACCAGCGGTCGACGGCCGCCACGGTCGGCCAGCAGCTGCGCGACGTCGGCGTCAACGTCAACCTCGCCCCGGTCTCCGGCACCGTGCCGCAGTCGCTCGGCACGGGCAATGGCCCGATCGGCTACTACTACCGCGAGTACGGCTACACGCTCTCGACCGTGTCACGCGCCGTGACCAATATCGTCTCGGGCCTGCAGAGCCGCGGCGAGATCGCCACCCTGAAGCACTTCCCCGGCCTGGGCCGGATCAAGAACAACACCGACACCTCGAGCACCGGCATCACCGACAACACAATGACGATGACCGACCCCTACCTGACGCCCTTCAAGTCGGGCATCTCGGCCGGCGCCGGCATGGTGATGGTGAGCCTCGCCTGGTATCCGAAGATCGACGCCTCGAACCAGGCGGTGTTCTCCTCAAAGATGATCACCACGTTGCTGCGCGGCAAGCTCGGCTTTAAGGGTGTCGTCGTCAGCGACTCACTGAGCGCCGTTGCGGTGGAACATGTTTCGGTCGGCGACCGCGCCGTGCGCTTCATCGCAGCCGGTGGCGACATCGCGCTCACCGGTAGCCCCAGCGAGATCCCCGCCATGTCTGCGGCGATCCTCGCGAAGATGAAGACGAGCCCGACTTTCGCGGCCCAGGTGAACGCCGCGGTCAACCGGGTGCTCACGCTCAAGTCGCAGCACGGGTTGCTCTTCTGTTCGTGAGACGGGGATTTCGTTCCTCATCCCCATCTCACTCACCTGATGTTGTTGGTCCGCCCTTCGGGCGGCACGCGAGATGGGGACCGGTTCCTCATCCCCATCTCACTCACCTGATGTTGTTGGTCCGCCCTTCGGGCGGCACGCGGTGCTTGTAGGTTGCAGGAGTGTCCGACATACCTGCCCTGCACGGTCCGCTCCCCCTCACCGACGGCTCGGCGCTGAGCGAGGACGGCCTGGCCGCGGCATACCCATGGCCGGACCGGAACGTCTGGGTGCGCGCCATGATGGTCACCACCCTGGACGGGGCTGCTGCCGGGTATGACGGGCTCAGCGGTTCAGTGTCGTCCGACGCCGACCAACTCGTCTTCAACGCGGTACGCCGGCACGCGGATGCCGTGCTGATCGGCGCGGGGACGCTGCGCGCCGAGCAATACACGCCCATGCGCGCGAAACCCGAGGACCAACAACAGCGTTCGGCGGACGGACAACGGCCGGCGCCGGTGCTCGCCGTGGTCAGCGGCTCACTGAATCTGCCCTGGGACCTGCCGGTATGGCGAGAGTCCACTCACCGTCCGCTGGTGCTGACCTCGGCGCACGCCGACCCCGGTCAGCTGGCGATCGCCGGTAAACACGCCACCGTCGTGACGCTGCAGGACATCACGCCGACCACGATCGTGACGGCGCTGACCGAGCGCGGGCTGACCCGCATCGTCTGCGAAGGCGGACCTCGGCTGCTGCGCGACCTGGTCGCCGCCACACTCGTCGACGAGGCCGACATCACCCTCAGCCCGGTCTTCGCCGGCACGGCGCACTCACCCACGACGGCCGCACTGGCGCAGGTCAGCACGTTCCGGCTGGGGCACGTGCTCCAGGGCGACGGCGCCCTGATGATGCGCTACCTGGCCGACCGATGATCAGCCTGGCCGCGCTGTCCGCGCTCGCCGACGAGTTCTCCGCAGAGCTGGCGACGCCGGTCGCGCCATTGCGGATCGCCGGGCAGGACTTCGACACCGACCAGCGACCGGTGCTGATGGGCGTGGTCAACCTGTCGCGCGACTCGTCATACCGGGAGAGCGTCGCGGTCAGTTCCGCGTCGGCGCTGCGCAAGGCGCGGGTGCAGGCGGCAGGCGGCGCGGACCTGGTCGATGTCGGTGCCGAGTCGAGCCGTGCCACGGCAGCCCGCGCGGGAGATGGCGAGCAAGAGCAGCACCTCACTCCGGTGATCGAAAGCCTTGCTGCTGAAGGCATTGCGGTGTCGGTGGAGGCATACCGGGCGTCGGTCGCCCGCGCCGGGCTGGCCGCGGGAGCTTGTGTGCTGAACCTGACCGGATCCGATGACGACAACAGGATGTTCGAGCTGGCCGCCCGGTATGGCGCGACAGTCGTGCTCTGCCACGTCCTCGGCCCGCACGCACGCGCCCTCGACGGCCGGCCGGCAAATCCCGATCCGGTGCCGGCCATGCTCGACGGCTTCGGGGCACGCATCGAACGCGCCCGGCACCTCGGGGTGCCCAGCCTGGCGATCGACCCGGGGCTGGGCTTCGGTTTCCACCTGGACGACCAGCGCGCCCGCGCCCGGCACCAGACCGTCGCATTGCTGCACAGCTTCCGGCTGCGGCAACTCGGGGTCCCGATCTGTCATGCGTTGCCGCACGCCTTCGACGTCTTCGAGGACCAGTTCCGCAGCGCGGAGGGCTTCTTCGCCGTGCTCGCTCACCTGGGCGGCACCGGCATCTACCGCACCCACGAAATCCCTTTGGTGCGAAGCGTGCTGGACGCCTTGCACAGTTTCAGTGTGATGCCGGCAGGTGACTGACCTCAGATCAGGTAACGCAGCATCGGGCTGTCCGCCGGGAGTGCTTCGACGACCAGCGGGGACGCCGCGGCGCGTGCCAGCAACGCGTCGAACGTCGCCGGATCGCCGAGTTCGACCCCGACCAGTGCCGGGCCGACTTCCCGGTTGTTCCGTTTGACGTATTCAAAGAAGGTGATGTCGTCGTCGGCTCCGAGGATGTCCTGCAGGAAGCGGCGCAGTGCGCCCGGTTCCTGGGGAAACTCGACGAGGAAATAGTGCTTGCGTCCTTCGTGCAGGAGCGCGCGCTCGATGACCTCGGCATACCGGCTGACGTCGTTGTTGCCGCCGGACAGGATCGCCACCACCGTCGATCCAGGTGCGATTCCGCGGTTTTCGAGGTCTGCCATGGACATTGCGCCGGATGGTTCGGCGATGATGCCGTCGACCTGGTAGAGCCGCAGCATCTCCTGGCAGATCGCGCCGGTCTCGACCGTCACGACCTCGACGCCGGAGTTCCGGATGATCTCGAAGGGGTGCTCGCCGACCTTGCGCACCGCGGTGCCGTCGGCGAACGTGTCGATCTCGGCCAGGTCCAGAGGCCGGCCGGCTGCGAGCGCGGCCTGCAGACTGGCGGCACCCGTGGGCTCTACCCCGACGACCCGGCAGCGGTCGGCGCCGAACTCCGCGGGTGCTTCGGCGAGGGCGAGCAGCGCGCCGGCCAGCAGTCCCCCACCACCGACCGGCACCAGGAGTATGTCGGGGGCATGTCCCAACTCCTGCAGCACTTCCCGCACGACGGTGCCCTGCCCGGCGATCACGCGCGGGTCGTCGAACGCAGGCGCGAGCGTCGCGCCGGTGCGGGAGGCGTCGAGGACCGCGGCCTTCGACGCGTCATCGTAGGTGTTCCCGTGCAGGATCAGCCGCACGTGGTCGCCGCCTAGCTGCGCGACGCGGTCCCTCTTCTGCCGGGGCGTGTTGCGGGGCAAGTAGATTCGCGCGCGGACACCGAGTTCGGCGCAGGCGAGCGCGACTCCTTGCGCATGGTTTCCGGCGCTCGCACACACGATGCCCTGCTGTCGCTCCTGCTCGGTGAGGCTGTGCAACAGGTTGACCGCGCCGCGGATCTTGTAGGACCGGACCGGCTGTAGGTCCTCGCGCTTGAGCAGCACCCGGGCGCCGACCAGTTCGCTGAGCCGCTCGTTCGGCTGAAGGAGGGTTCTGACAGCCAGCCCTTCGATGGCCGCGGCGGCACGCGCCACCGGACCCGCCGCGGCGGGTGCAGACGCCGGTTGCTCGTGTGCGACGGCTGACACGCGATCGTCTCCTGTCTGGCTGGCCGGCTTCGGTCGACTCGATCGGCCTGCAAATCTACGACGACCGCCCACATTGCGGACGATTCTCTCGCGGTATGGGACGGTTGGCGCACGCCGCGTCCCGAAGGCGCGACGGTCGAGCTTCCGGGACAGGAAACCGCGCCCCGGCATACGCAACCCTCGACCGTCGAGACTTACGTCGCGAAAACAAGCCCGCCGATCAGTTCTTCTTCCGCCGCCCGGCCAGGATGCTGTATGCCGCGAGGATCACGCCGAAGAGGAAGATCAGCGTGCCCATGACGTTGACCTGTGCCGGGATGCCGAGCCGGGACGAGCCGTAGACCCAGAGTGGGAAGGTCACCGTCTGCCCGGCGTTGAAACTGGTCGTGACGAAGTCGTCGATCGACAGGGCGAAGGACAGCAGCGCACCGGCGAGGATGCCCGGCATGATCATCGGCAGCGTCACCTTGCGGAACGCCACCATCGGTGTCGCGCCCAGGTCCAGTGCCGCTTCCCGCAGCGAACCGTCCAGCCCGGCCACCCGCGCCTGCACCGTCACCGCGACGAACGGGATGCAGAACATGATGTGCGCCAGCAGGATCGTCCAGTAGCCGCGCGGGATGTTCAGTGTCAGGAAGAGTGACAGCAGGGACGTGCCGAGCACCAGCTCCGGCGTGGCGATCTGGGCGAACACCACCAGGGAGACGCCACCCTTGCCGCGGAAGCGGTAGCGGCCCAGCGCCATACCGAGCGCTCCGCCGATGGCGACGGAGATGATCGTCGCCAGGACGGCGATGGTGAGCGAGTTCTTCAGCGCGTCGGTGAGTCCGCCGATCGCGAAGAGCTCCTTGTACCACTTGAGGGTGAAGCCCTGGAAGGTGATGTTGTAGCGGCCCTTGGTGTTGTTGAAGCCGAACAGGATCATCACGAAGATCGGCAGGCACAAGTAGAGCAGGACCGCCCAGGTGTAGACCGGCAGGATGTAGTAGGTCCACTTGCGCTTCGGCCGACGCGCCACGGGGGCGGATTTCACGGAGGTCGTCATAGCGCCGCCGCCTCCATCACGTCCTTGGTGCCGAGCGCCCGGGCATAGGCGAAGATGCCGATCAGCAACGCACCCATCAGCGTGAACGACAGTGCCGACGCGGCCGGGTAATCGTTGTTGGTGAGGTAGAGCGTGTAGATGACATTGCCGATCATGGTGGTCTTCGCGCCGCCGAGCAGCTGAGCGTTGACGAAGTCGGACGCCACCGGCACGAAGGTCATCAGCACGCCCGCGAAGATGCCCGGCACGGTCAGCGGCAGGACTATCCGCAGTAGTGCCTGCAGCTTGCTGGCATAGAGATCGTTGGCCGCTTCCATCAGCCGCGGGTCGAGCCGCTCGATGGAGACGTAGAGCGGCAGCACCATGAACGGCAGGTAGTTGTAGGTCAATCCGCAGATCACCGCGACCGGGGTCGCCAGCAGGTGGAAGTCGGAGCCGACCAGGTGCAGGTGCTTCAGCGTGCCAAGCACGAACCCGTTGTCGGCCAGGATGAACTGCCACTGCAGCGTCCGGATCACGAACGACACGAAGAACGGCAACAGGATGATCAGCAGATAGGTCGACTTGTGCCGCCCGCCGCGCATCGCGATCCAGTAGGCCATCGGATAGGCGAGCACGATCGTGAGCAGCGTGACGATGATCGCGTAGATGATCGAGCGGACGAACTGGTCGTGGTAGAGGCTGATCGTGTGCCAGTAGGTCGACACGTGGAAGGTCTGGCTGAAGCCGTTGATGAAGTCGCCGGTCATCAGTGACAGCGACAGCAGGTAGACCATCGGTATGACGAAGAAGATCGCCAGCCACAGTCCGCCCGGCAGCGCCAGCCAGTAGCCGGTGAGCCGGCCGAGCCGCTGACGCAGCGGGCTGATCCGCACGTCGTCGTCCGGCAGTGCGCGGCTCATCGCCCGGCTCCGTAACGCGTATGCCGCGACTCGATCATCACGACTCGTAGACCGGCTCGAAGATCTGGTTCCATACCGGCACCTCCTCCGGCTTCAGCGTGGCGTAGCGATAGAGCTTGGATTCCATTGCCTTCGTGGGGAATACGAGCGGACTGTCGGCAATCTGCAGCAGCGACTCGCGGTCGTCCTTGTCCGTGGCGGCCTTCGCGTCGGCGAGGATGTATCGCTTGGCCTCCGGCACCGGCGTGAAGTAGTTGACATATTCGGCCACCATCGCCGCGATGTCCGGCTGGTAGTAGAAGTTGATCAACTCCATCGCGGCAACCGGGTTACTGGCGTAGCGAGGGATGCACAGGTTGTCGGTCCAGACGACCCCGCCCTGCTCGGGGACCACGAACTTCAGGTCGAGTCCGGGCGTGGAGGCGTTCGCCTGGAAGATGTCGCCCGACCAGGCCATCGTCACCCACAGGTCGCCTTTGGACAGTGGCGCAATGTAGTCCTGCTGGTAGTAGGCCCGCACGAGGCCCGAATTTCGTTGCTGGGTAAGTCTTTTGGCGGCTCGTCGCCAGTCGGACTCGGTCGACTTCGCCGGGTCGACGCCGATGCCGACGATCGCCAGATTCGGCAGATCCTGGTTGTCGGCGAACATGCCGACCTTGCCCTTGAACGCAGGGTCGAAGAGGTCGTCGAAACTGGTGATCGGCCGCTTGACGTACTTCGGGTTGTAGGCGATGCCCGTGATGCCCGACTGCCATGGCACCGTGAACTTGTTCCCGGGGTCATAGGTCGGGTTCTTCACGGTTGGGTCGGCATACTTGAAGAAGTTCGGCATGCGCGAATGATCAAGCGGGACAAGGTAGTTCAGCTCGCGCATCTGCGTGAGGTAAATGCCGTTCGTCAGCACCATCAGGTCGTAGCCCGTCGCCTGGTGGGAGGCGAGCACCGGCTGGATCGAGCCGACGAAGGAGTCCATGTCCTGGATGACTTCTTCGTACTTCACCTTGATGCCGGTCGCCTTGGTGAACGCGTCGACCGACGGATGGGTGTTGCGACCGTGCACCTTGCCGACATCGATGTAGAGCGGCCACTGCGCCCAGTCGACGAACTTGGTCGGCTTCTTGTCCGCCCAGTAGCCCTCGGGTATGACGCTGGCTCGCGCACCGGCCACCGAGCAGCCCGCGAGCAGTCCGGCGCCGGCCATCAGCCCGGCCGCGTGGATGATATCGCGGCGGCTGAAACGGCGCTGCGTCATACCCCGCAGATCGGCCTGGGCCAGCGGGTCGAGTTCAGCCGGCGTCATCGGCAGCTCCCGTCCCGTCGGCCGGCGCGCCGGTCAGCAGCAGCGAATGCTGCGGCCGCCAGCTGAGCCAGACCTTCTCGCCACGGCGCGCGGTCGCCTCCGCGGTCGAGCCGTTCTGTTCCAGCACGGTGAGCGTCTCGCCGCCGTTGAGCCGGATCTCGTAGGTGTTGGAGGTGCCGAGGTAGACCATCTCCGACACGGTGCCCTGCACCGAGCACTCACGGTCGCCACTCGGCCGCTCACCGTGGGTGAGCACGATCTTCTCGGGGCGGACGCTGACGGTGATCTGGTCACCGACCGCACTGTCGTCGGCCGGCACCAGCACCCGGCCGTCGTCACCCGCATCGATCACGGCCACGCCGTCGGCATACGACGTGACGGTGCCCTCCATGATGTTCGATGTGCCCAGGAAGCCAGCAACGAAGCGAGTTTTCGGTCGCTCGTAGAGTTCCTGCGGGCTGCCGACCTGCTCGATAAGTCCGTTGTTCATGACCACGATGCGGTCGCTCATCGTCAGTGCCTCACCCTGGTCGTGCGTCACGAAGACGAAGGTGATGCCGACGTCGCGCTGGATGCGTTTCAGTTCCACCTGCATCGCCTGCCGCAACTTGAGGTCCAGGGCGGCGAGCGGTTCGTCGAGCAGCAACGCACTCGGCCGGTTGACCAGCGCCCGGGCCAGCGCGACCCGCTGCTGCTGCCCGCCGGACAACTGCTGCGGGCGGCGTTCACCTCGATCGGCCAGGCCGACGAGCTGCAGCATCTCCTCGACCCGCGAGTGCACCTCCGCCTTACCGATTCGCTTGCGTTCCAGGCCGAACGCGACGTTCTGGGCCACGGTCATGTGGGGGAACAGCGCGTAACTCTGGAAGACCGTGTTGACGTCCCGCTTGTATGGCGGCACGCCGACCTGGTTGCGGCCGTGCAGCAGGATCTCGCCGGCGGTCGGCTCCTCGAATCCGGCGATCATCCGCAGGGTGGTGGTCTTGCCGCAGCCGGACGGCCCGAGGAGGCTAAGGAACTCGCCCTCGCCGATCTCCAGGTCGAGCCGCTTGACCGCCTGGAAGGTCTCACTCTTGGAGAAGAACGTCTTCTCGACGCCACGCAGCTCAATGGCTGCCGGACCCTCCCCCGGTGCTGCATCGTGTGGTTGTGCGTGCATCTGACTCGTCATCGGTCAGCTCCCATCGAGGGTCATGGAAGTTCTTTCAGAACAGACACAGGAGAAACTGAGCCTCCTGTGCCACTGGCCTTCCGCTTGGCGAGTCACGATAGCGGCAGCAACGGTTCCCGCGGTGGTTTCCCAGAAAAATATTTGAAAATCGTGTGGAACGTCAGAATTTCGTGCGGATTCCGTCGCAAAACAGCTTGCGCGCCTTCGCTGTCATACGGGACGATCGCGGGTATGACGGTGCGACCTCTGTGGTGGGACGGCGCGAAGACGGCCGACCGGCCCCCGATCACCGGCGACGTGACCGTCGACGTGTGCATTGTCGGAGCCGGTCTGACCGGCCTCTGGTCGGCCTACTACTTGCTCCAGACCGACCCCACGCTGTCCGTGCTCGTGGTCGAGGCAGAACACACCGGGTTCGGCGCGAGCGGCCGCAACGGCGGCTGGGTGTCCGCGCTCTACCCGACGTCGCCGGAGGTGCTCGCCGCCACGCACGGGGAGCGCGCCGCCCGCGACCAATATGCCGCGCTGCGCGAGAGCGTCGCGGAGGTCGGCCGGGTGGTCGCCGCCGAGGAGATCGATTGCGACTTCCAGCAAGGCGGCACTGTCGTGCTGGCGCGCACGCCCGCCCAGCTCGTCCGGGCGAAGGAGACGCTGGCGCATGCGGAGCACTGGGGTCTGGGAACGGTGCTGCTCGACGAGGACGAAGCCACCGCGCGGCTCGCCGCGACGGGCACGCTGGGCGCCACCTACAACCCGCATTGCGCGCGGGTGCAGCCGCGGCGGCTGGTCGACGGTGTCGCCGCCGTGGTCGAGCGGCTCGGCGGTCGCATCGCAGAGCGCACTCCGGTGGCGTCGATCGCGAGCGGTGAGGTGCGCACCGTTGCCGGACCGATCATCCAGGCGCGCAACGTGATTCGCGCAACCGAGGCATGGTCGTCGCAGCTGCCCGGGTCGACCCGGGCGATCGCGCCGGTCTATTCGCTGATCGTGGCCACCGAGCCGCTCAGCGAGCAGCAGTGGGCGCAGATCGGGCTGGCCGAGCAGGAGACCTTCAGCGATCACCGGCACGTCATCGTCTACGGGCAGCGCACCGCCGACGACCGGCTGGTCTTCGGCGGGCGCGGGGCGCCATACCACTTCCGCTCCGGCATCCGGCCGGAGTTCGACGAGGACCCGAAGGTCTTCGACACCCTGAAAACCACGTTGCGGCAGATGTTTCCGGTCCTGGCAGGAGTGCAGTACACCCACCAGTGGGGCGGACCTCTCGGCATACCCCGTGACTGGCAGCCCGGCGTCGGCTTCGACCCGGGCACCGGCCTGGGCTGGGCCGGCGGGTATGTCGGGGACGGTGTCGCGCTCACCAATCTCGCCGGACGCACGGTCGCCGAACTCGTGACCGGGCAGCGCACCGAGATCGCGAAACTCCCCTGGGTGCAACACCGTTCACGATCCTGGGAGCCGGAGCCGTTGCGCTGGATCGGGATCAACGCCGGGCTGCAGGTCGCCACTCTCGCCGATCGGGAAGAGCGGCTGACCGGCAAACCGGCCCGGCTCGGCAAGGTGCTGACCTTCCTCACCGGCCACTGAGCGGCCGCGGTACGTTCCCATCCGATCTCCAGCGTGATCGCATAGAACGCTCCCATGGTGGAAGCAGCAATCCCGTGGGAACGACTGGGGGCACTGGACTACGAAGCGCTCCGTGCCAAGCCCGACTCGAATGCCGTTGCGGCATACCGGGCCTGGTGTGAGGTGCCCGGGTATGACGAGGCCACCGGCTTCGACGAGCAGAAGGCGCCCGTGCCGCAGCACAAGCCGGACAAGTCCTTGTGGCGGCAGCGCTATCGCCTGGGCGCGTTCGCCCAGGCGAACGGCTTGACCTATTCATTCCGGTCGAATCCGAAGCGCTGGCCGGGAATGCTCACCGAGCTTCCGCGACGCTGGGGTGGGAACTTCCGGGATCTCTCGAAGATCCGCGACGTGCTCGAAGGCAGCAGCACCGACGGCCGCCGGTTCATGGCCTGCGCCATGGAACTCACCCAGTGCGGAGGCGCTGTCACAGGACGCGACATCATCTTCAACCACTTCACCGTCGTGGCGGTGCAGACCGGCATCCCGACCAAGCAGGCCTACCTCAAACACCGGTTGCGCAAGCACCCGGACGCCCAGGATCCGGTCGAAGGGAACTTCTCCCTGGACAACCTGTTCCACACCATATGGACGCCCATGCCCGAGGAGAAGGCCGCCCAATATCGCGGCACCCGTCGCGTGCTCACGCCGGAGCTACTCGAGCTGATCTTGCGAATCGCCCCTGGTCACAACCTTTTTCTTTCGGGTGACTGGCTCTATGTGATGAAGCCCTACTCGTTCCGAGGCGAAGACAAGAAGAACGCCGACCCGGACGTGCTGCGGGAGCGTTTCGAGATCGCGGCGCAACTCGGCCCCGCGCTGGCCGAAGCCAAGGCGACGCTCGCGAACAGGCCACGCCAGCAACCCAATCCGACGGGTGAGACCAAGAAGCAGCGCAAGGAGCAGGAGCGCCAGAGGCGCAACAGCGCCGAAGCCGACAAGAGGGCAATGGCCTTCGTGGAGAAGATGAAGCAGCAATATCTGGACGGCGGCGGCCAGGCGCGCTGAGCCGGGACAGTTGACCCGGCAACGCCGGATGTGACGATGGGGTGTGGCGACCTCCATCGACCAGCCGCTCGCGTTCATCCGTGCCCCATCGGTGCGCCACCGCCGACCGTCATCCCTGGTGCCGAACACCTGACACCGGTGAACAGCCCGGCAGCGGTCACCGCGGCGGTGCTCCGGTTGATCGGCCTGTCCGATCCGGGTGGCACCGCTCGTGGAAGTAGTGGTCCGGGCGCGACGTGAGCGAAAGGAAACAGCGCATGGGACGACTGATCGAGGCAACACACGTGTCGCTGGGCGGCGAGATAGGTGACATCGCCTGGGCGTTTCCCTACCTGGACGCCGAGCACCAGCAGTATTCATGGGAGCTTCTCGAGTCCGCGGAGGCATTGCTCCTCGGACGCAAGACCTACCAGGGACTGTCGGCAGCATATCCGGCGATGGAGGCGACCGCCGAGGGCGTCTTCGGTGAGTTCGTGCATCGGATGAACACCATCCCGAAATATGTCGCGACGACTACGCTGACTGAATTTTCCTGGAACGCAAGCAAACTCGGCGCAGATGTGGTGGAGGCGGTGCGTGCGCTGAAGGCGGAAGGTGACTTGGTGAAATTCGGCACCGGCCCGCTGGACGCGCTACTGCTGGAGCACCGGCTCGTCGACGAATACCACTTCTGGCTGGCACCGGTGGTGGCGCCGGCGACCGTACAGCCACTGTTCGAGGGCGTCACGGGCGCACCGTCATTGACGCTGGCCGATGTCACGCGATTCGCCAGCGGCGTCGTCGCGCTGCGGTATACCGCGCCGTGATCCCTCACCTCCCCCGTTCTCGCGAGTGACGGCTTCCTCGGCGAGCGACGGCGCAATTACGCCGTCGCTCGGCGTACTCGCCGTCACTCGGTCGCGGATTTCAGGCCGCCGTCTCCCCGTGGCGCGTCGAGCAGCGCGTCGATGTCCGCGACGATGGAGTCCGCTCCCCACCCCGTGGCCGCAATGGTCCACCTGACGAACCTGGCGCGGGTCATGATGCCCACCTCGAATCGTGCGCGCACCACGAACGACTTCGCGCCCGTCATCAGCACAGCGGCGCCCGAGATGCAGAAACCACGAGGAATCCTCATCTTCGGACCGAGCGCTGGATAGATCGTGACCTGGTCATCGGTGAACACCAACCGCGTCCGCACGCTGATCACCACGTCGACGCACCCCAACACCACGAACGCGATCGCCGCGGTGAGCGGGGCCGAGTTGAGGACCAGCAGCCCACCAATCGCCGTGAACCCCACACCGATCGGAATCCCCGCCCATCGCGAACCGGCGGATCGATACGTCACGGAGCCGGCCTGCACACGTCCATCATCGCCGCACCACCTTGCGTATGACGAGAGGTTGTCGCTATCGAAGGTCGCGCCAGGCTGGCCGGCGTCACCAGCCGCCCGATGCGTTCGCGCGTCAAAGACGAATGACCTTCACCTGTCGCGGGTAAGGCCAGGAATAACCGCAACGAGAGAGGAGTGGTTGCCATGAGCACCACGAACGACGGCCAGCGCGCGAAGGTCGACCAGCCGGACGGTGGCCCCGGCTCGCACCCCGCGGACGGTGGCGGCGAAGAGAACGATGTGGCCAGCGGAGGCGTCAGCGAACGCGCTCACGACGAGGACTCCTCGCGCGACGCCGATTCCGAACGTGACGTGAACCCCGATCGCGACGTGCACGGAGATCCCGAAACCCCAGCCTGACGCAGCCTTCCCGGCATACACCTTCCGGCGGCGATACTTGCCGGTATGACGGCGACCAAGGTGCAGACTGCCCGGCGCGCCCGGGTTCGGCGGAGACTGCGATCGTGACAGGCGGCTGGCTGACACCCGCGCCGGTGCGGAGGGTTCAGGCGCACCCGGACGCCGTCATACCGCGCGGTTGGCCCGCGTCGCTTCCGTCCGTCCGGCAACTGCTCGACGAGGGACTCGACCTGTCGCGGGCGACGGTGCTGGTCGGAGAGAACGGCACCGGCAAGTCGACGCTGGTCGAAGCGATCGCCATGGCGTTCGGGCTGAACGGCGAGGGCGGTTCCACCGGCGCGATGCACACCACCTGGACCAGCGAATCGCCGCTGCACGAATGGCTTCAACTGGTCCGGGGTGCCGGCGCTTCCCGGTGGGGTTACTTCGTACGGGCCGACACCATGCACGACCTGTTCACCTTCCTGGACAGCACACGCACGGAGAGCCATACCGGGGATCCGGAGTTTCACCGGTTCAGCCACGGTGAGGCGTTCCGGACCCTGTTCGACACCGGCCGCTTCAACGGCGATGGTTTCTATGTCCTCGACGAGCCCGAGGCCGGCCTGTCGTTCGCCGCGCAGCTGCGCCTGGTCGCGGAACTCATGAACATGCTCACCGGCGGTGGCGTGCAGGTCCTGATCGCCACTCACTCGCCCATCATCGCGAGCCTGCCCGGCGCAACCGTGCTGGAACTCGACGCGGACGGCTACCAGCCGCGCTCCTGGGCCGACCTGGACCTGGTGATGCACTACCGCAGCTTCTGCGACGCACCCCAGCGATACCTGCGCCACCTTGAGTGAACGGGTCGTATGGCGTCAGGCGCTCGGCAGGCCCAGCCTTTCGATCGCCCAGGGCGTCTGCCACTCCAGGATCGCCCACTCCCGCGGACCGTCCGAGGTGATCACGCGCAGGATCCGCACCTCGGGATCGAACCAGAGGATCTGCCCCCGCTCGCTGCCGCCCGCCGGTTGCGTCACACCTGGCAGTTCAATTGTCTCGACGTGTAACTCGTTGTCCTTGAAGCGGATTCGGCGATTACAGAGTTCGGCTGTGCCGCGCCGCCACTTCTTCCCGTCGCGGAACGCGCACGGCAACCGCCCGTCCGCTTGCAGCCGCCGGGCTCGGCGACGCTGGAAACGCCGACCGAACACGCCACCGACGAAATCGGTGATCGCATTGGCGATGAAGTCGAAGACGAAGTCGAGCATGCCGAGCATCCTCCTGCACACCTGGCTCATGGGCGTCATCGACATGTCATGAAACTTGTCATATCGACCAAACGTGTCAAAAAAGTGGTCGATACTTCACACGTTGTGGCAGGCTCGCTCGGGTGAAGCCCGCGTGGGAAGCCGACCGACCCTTCAACGCCCTCCCGCCGCCTCCTGGCCCAGAGCAGTTGGAGACCAAGGCGGTGCTCAAAGCTGCAATCGCTGCGAACATCGCGCTGGCTCGCCTCGATCAGGCCGCGGCCCTGCTCCCCAATCCGACCGTGCTCATCAACGCCATACCGCTCCTGGAAGCACAGGCGAGTTCGGAAATCGAGAACATCGTCACCACCACGGACGACCTCTTCCGGCACATGGATGACGACGACGCGGCGGACCCGGCGACCAAGGAAACGCTGCGCTACCGCACCGCGCTGCGGCGAGGTTTCGAAGCGACAGCCGCACGTGGAGTCACCCGCCGCATGGCCGAAGCTGTCTGCACCGCGATCAAGTCACGTGAGATGCAACTCCGTGTGCTGCCGGGCACCCGCATCGTGAACCCGGCGACAGGGAACATCGTCTACAGCCCCCCGGAGGGCCGTGAGGTGATCGCCGAGAAGCTCACCGAGTGGGAACGTTTCATCCACGCCGAGGACGGGATGGATCCGCTCGTCCGGCTCGCCGCCGCGCACTACCAGTTCGAGGCGATCCACCCGTTCACCGACGGCAACGGCCGCACCGGACGCATTCTCAATGTGCTGATGCTCGTCGAGGCGGGGCTGTTACGGCAGCCGATCCTCTATCTCTCGCGCTACATCATCGCGAACAAGTCGGACTACTACCGAGGGCTCTTGGGCGTGACCGCGCGCCAGGATTGGGAGAGCTGGATCATCTTCCTGCTCAACGGTATTCGCCAAGCCTCAGACGATGGCGTCGCGGTCATCGCCGCCATCCGGGACCTGCGAGACGACTTCGCCCAGCGTGCACGCCTCGCCACCAGGGGCGGCGCCGACAGCGAACTCCTCGCCGTCATGTTCGAGCAGCCCTACACCCGGATTCGCACCGTCGTGGACCGTTGCGGCGTCTCACGGCCAACGGCGACGAAGTGGCTCGAAGCTCTGGTCGACGCCGGACTGCTGGCCGACACGAAAATCGGCCGGGACAGACTCTTCGTCAACCGCGAACTCACTGACCTGCTCGTGCGATTTTCGGCGAGCGCGCAGGAACAGGGGTGAGGGCACAGGCGTGGGTGCGTTGCCCGACGTGTCGGCGGAGGAGGCCGAGTTCAGCGACGTCGCGCCGGCACGCTGTCCTTGCAGGCTCGGGTGTGGTGTCCAGGACTTCGCTCGATTGTCCATCCGCCCACCGCGGGTCGCGGACCCCGCCACGAGGGAGGCGCTGCGAGTACCCCCACCGGGCGGGACTCCCCCGCCCGCGGGAAACCGGCCACCATGGAGACGAGCCACGGCATACGCCGGGCAGTAACGCCGCCACGACAAAAGGAACCGCATGACCGACAGCACGTTCGAGCAGATGTTTCCGCTCGGTGAGAAGTCGGTGAGAAGAACGACGCCTTCGCGGCATACTTCATCGGACAGAGCTACCTGGCGCCACTCGCGTCGGGAAGCGTGCCGGTCAGCAACGTGACGTTCGAGCCCGGCTGCCGCAACAACTGGCACATCCACCACGGCATCGACGGCGGAGGCGACCAGATCCTGTTGTGCACCGCGGGCAGCGGGTGGTTCCAGGCCGACGGTGAGGAGCCGGTCAGCCTCGTCCCCGGCACGGTCGTTCGAGTGCCGGCGGGCACCAAGCACTGGCACGGCGCAAAGGCCGACTCATGGTGCTCGCACATCGCATTCATCACCCCCGGCGAGGGCGCCCGCACCGAGTGGCTCGAACCCGTCACCGACGAGGTGTATGGCGCACTGCCCACGAATGGCGACAACGTATGCCGATCCTGAACGAAACGTTCGTGCTCTCGGACGGATTCGAGATCCCGAAGCTCGGCCTCGGCACCTGGTTCATCGACGATGACGTCGCCGCCGGCACGGTGCGCACCGCGATCGAGATCGGCTACCGCAACATCGACACGGCCCAGGCGTACGGCAACGAGCGCGGGGTCGGCGAGGGGGTGCGCACCAGCGGCATACCGCGCGAAAACCTCTTCGTCTCCACCAAGCTCGCCACGGAGATCAAGGACTACGACCGAGCGGTCGTGGCGACCGACGAGTCGCTCGCCACCCTCGACATCGGGTATGTCGACCTGATGCTGATCCACGCCCCGCAGCCGTGGGACAGCTTCCGCAGCGGCGACTACGCAGAGGGGAATCTCGCCGCCTGGCGGGCGCTGGAGGAAGCCCAGCGGGCCGGACGGATCCGGTCCATCGGTGTCTCCAACTTCCTGCAATCGGACCTGGACAACATCCTCGAGCACGGCACGATCGCACCGCAGGTCAACCAGATCCTGGCGCACGCAGGCAACACCCCGAGTGAGCTGATCGCCTATTGCGCGGGCAAAGGCATCCTCGTCGAGGCCTATTCACCGATCGCGCACGGCGAGATCCTGACGATCCCACGACTCGTCGCGATGGCGCAGAGGTATGGCGCGACGGTTCCGCAACTGTGCATCCGCTACACGGTGCAGCTCGGCGCCGTGTCGTTGCCGAAGACAGCAAACCCCGAGCATTTGCAGTCGAATACACAGATCGACTTCGTCATATCGGACGAAGACATGACCACGCTACGAGAGCTGGACGAACGCGACTACGGCGACTCCAGCGCATTCCCGGTCTACGGCGGCAAGTAGGGAGCTCACCATGGCGAAAGTGACAGCAGGGCGGGACGCACTGGGCGACTTCGCGCCCACCTTCGCGGCGCTCAACGACGACGTGCTCTTCGGGCAGATCTGGTCGCGGGAGGAGCAGCTCTCCCCGCGGCTGCGCAGCATCGTCACCGTGACGGCGCTGATGTCCAGTGGCGTGCTCGATGGTTCGCTGCATCATCACCTCGGCCTCGCCAGGACCAACGGCGTCACTGCGGAGGAGATGGCGGAGATCCTGACCCACGCGGCCTTCTATGCGGGGTGGCCGAAGGCCTGGGGGGCGTTCCGCATGGCCAAGGAGATCTACGAGGCCGAGTGACGATGGCTGCCCGAAAACGAAGAACTGACAAGGACATTGCCTGGCTTCCTCGCCCGGATGAACGCCGGCGAGCCCGCGCTGCCGGGCAGCGACCTGGCGCAGATGATGGACGACCGGGCCAACGAAGCGATCGAACTTTGCATGACGCTGAACACCCGCTACACCACGCCCGAGGAGCGCGTGGAGATCATGTCGCGGATCACCGGCCGCCCGGTGCCGGCGTCGTTCCGGATCTTCCCGCCGTTCACCACCGACTGCGGGAAGAACCTGCAGTTCGGCGAACGCGTCTTCGTCAACAGCGGATGCCGCTTCCAAGATCAGGGTGGCATCACCATCGGTGACGACGCGCTGATCGTTCACAACGTCGTCATCGCCACCCTCAACCAGACCTGGACCCTGCGTTGCGGGCGACGACTGTCCCACGGCCGGTCATCCTCTGCACCAGCGTGTGGATCGGTGCCAACGCGACCATCCTGCCCGGCGTCACCATCGGCGACGGCGCGGTCGTGGCGGCCGGAGCAGTCGTCACCAAGGACGTCCCGGCCCGGACCGTCGTGGGCGGCGTGCCTGCGCGCCGGATCCGGGACATCGGCGGCTGAGCCGGCCACCTGCGCTCGCGCAACGGATAGTGTCGCGCCATGGAGTCCGCCACCCGCCAGTCCGGCCTCGCCGACGCCGCGGTCAGCCTGCTCTCCGAGCTGGTGTCGATCGACAGCGTCAACCCGACTCTGGTCGACGGCGCAGCGGGCGAAGCCGCCATCGCCGCTCACCTTCGCGCACGACTCGACCGGGCGGGCTTTGCCACCGCGATCGTGGACGCCGGCGACGAGGTGACGCGGCCGAGTCTGGTCGCGGTCGGGCGGGACCGGACGAGGCGCCTTGCGTCATACTCAACGGTCACCTGGACACCGTCGGCGTGGCCGGTATGGCGCAGCCGTTCACCCCGCGCGTCGACGGCAATCGGCTCTACGCGCGCGGCGCCGCCGACATGAAGGGCGGTCTCGCCGGGCTCGTGGTCGCCGCAGAAGCACTCGTCGAGAGCGGTGCTCTCGTCCGGCCGGTGCTGACCCTGGTCGCCGACGAGGAGGACGCGAGCATCGGCAGCGAAGCGGTGATCGCGGCACTCGGAGATTTCGCCCTCCGGCCGGTCACGTGCCTAATCGCCGAGCCGACCGGGCCCGAATTGGCCCGGTCCTTGCGGGGATTCGGCGTTGTGCGGGTGAGATTCGCAGGTCGCGCGGCACACAGTTCGCAGGCCGAACTCGGCCGCAACGCCGTCACACACCTGGGGCGGCTGTTGCACCGGGTCGACCAGCGCGCAACCGACATGCGCGCCGTTGGCGGCGACCTCATGGTCACGGTCGTGCGGGGCGGGTCGTCCCCGTTCGTCATACCCGATGCGGCCGAGTGCATCGTGGAGCTGCGGACATCCCCGGACGGCCACGGAGCCGAGGCGCTCGATGAGGTGACGGCACTGCTCGACGCCGGCTGGGATGCACGCGCCGAACGCGTGGCGGCACGGGACGGCTGGCGGCTCGACCGGAACGGCCCGGCTGCCGATCTCGCGGCCCGGCTCGGCGCAGCAGTGTCGACCGGGACGGCATTCGACGCCCCCTACTGGATGGAGGCGCCGCTGTGGCAGGCCGTCTGCCCGACGCTGATCTGCGGGCCGAGCGGCGGCGGGCTGCACGCCGCCGACGAATGGGTCGACCTGGACCAGGTGCGGGCGTTCCCGGCCGCGCTGGTCTCGGTGCTCGGTGACTGGGTGCCCGATGCCGACTGATCCACGCGAATTGCGTTGCGACGCACCGCTGCTCGACGCCTGGCTGCGCTTCCAGGAGGCGGAGCCGACCCCGTTCACCATCCCCGGGCACAAGCAGCGGCACGATCTGGTCGGGGACGTGGTCGCGGGCGACGTGCCGCTGTATGCCGGGCTCGACACGATGAAGCTCACCGGTGGCGTGCTCGCCGACGCCGAAGCGCGTGCCGCCCGCCTGTGGGGTGCCGATGTATGCCGGTTCTCCACCGGCGGCGCGACCCACGCCAATCAGGCGCTCGCCCTCGCCGTTGCTGGTGATGGCGACACGGTCGTGGTCAGTCGCACCCTGCACCGGTCGATGCTGCTCGGGCTGGTCCTGGCGGGCCTGACGCCGGTCTGGGTCCGGCCCGAGGTGGACTCGGCAACCGGGCTGCCGATGGGCGTTGCGCCCGCGGCCGTCGCGCGTGCATTGGCCGAAAACCCTGATGCGCGAGCTGTTTTCGTCGGTGATCCGTCGTATGTCGGGACGGTCGGCGATGTCGCGGGTCTCGCGGAGGCGGCGCACGCGCACGATGTGCCGCTGGTGGTCGACGCCGCGTGGGCCGCGCATTTCGGCTTCCACGAGGCGCTGCCGGCGCACGCCATACAGCTGGGAGCGGATGCGATGATCACCAGCGCCCACAAGACGTTGCCGGCGTGGAGTCAGGCGGCGCTTGTGCTGGCGCGCACCGAGCGTATCGATCCAGCGCGACTGGACGCGGCGGTCGAGGCAACCGCGACGACCAGCCCGGCCGGTGCGATCCTCGCCAGCATCGATGCCTCCCGTGCCCTGCTCGCCCGTGACGGTGAGACCTTGCTCGGAGCGATCATCGAGGTGACCCGGCGGGCACGGGAGCGGTTGCGTGCCGTGCCAGGGCTGGTGGTGCTCGACGGGCCGGACGTCGACCCGGTCAAGCTGGTCGTGCTGCTGAGCGGCACCGGCGCCGACGGGAACCTCGTCGAGCAGGACCTGCTCACTGCGGGCCTGCCGGTCGAGTCGGCCGACCGCGACGTCGTGATCGCGATGGTGTCGCTCGCCGACACCGGGCAGACGGTCGGGGCGCTGGTCGCGGAGCTGGTGGCGTCGGTTGAGCGTCGCCGCGGCATACCGCGTCCGGTTGTCGGGCCGGCGTCCTATCGGGTGGAGCCGGTCAGCGCCATACCTCCGCGGCAGGCCTTCTTCGCGCCGGCCGAGACTGTCGCCGCCCGGGATGCGGTCGGGCGGGTGAGCGCCGAGCTCGTCGCGCCATACCCACCGGGCATCCCGGTCCTCGCGCCCGGAGAGGAGATCACCCGCGACGCCCTCGACGCGCTCGGTCAGGCGCGCGCCGCCGGCCTGCGGATTGCGTATGCCGCCGACCCCACCCTCGCCACGCTGCGGGTGACAGCCTGAGCGAAGCGTGCGCCCGGGCATCTCGACGTCACCTGGTGAGAACGTCGCGCAGACATCCCACGAAGACTGGGTTGTCCGGCCCGCGGCCAAGGGCGGCGACCCGAACGACAACTGCCGAATCCTTGGGAAGTGCCTCGGGCAGCACGAATCGCCACTCGGCCTCCCACGGAGAATCGAAGCCGGCAATCGAAAGGCAGTTGTCCCGATGCAGAGACAGTTCCGCTCCGCCAACTGTGACCTCCGGCCAGAGGGGGAGCAGCACTCGGTTTCCGGGGGCCTCCGGAGGTCGCGGCGCCCAGCCTTCCAGAGCGTCCCGTCCGGCGTGCTTCACTCCGAGGTTATGTTGCGGCTCGATGCCTGCGTCCCGCGCAGCTCCGAGGGGATCACCCGCACTGCCCGGTATGAGTAGCCGTCCTGCAGAAAGTCGAGGTGCTCGGCGACGAAACGCACCCGCTGTCCAGCAGCCAGGGCCCGGTAGCCATCCGTCGCGATCGCCGAGAAGTGTACGAAGCACCCACCCGGAGTCTCCACAGAACTCAGCGCACCCCAGCCCTGCTCGGCATCGAACCACTCGACAACACCGTCGATCCGTCCGGTCGAATTCCCGTCCGCCATACGCCGAGGGTAGGCGCCTCGGTATGAGATTGGGCGGACTGTTTGCATGGCCGATCTGAAGCGAGCAGGCAACCGTGGGCTGTATGCCGATCGCGCGACGTGGATCAACGAGGGTCGGGCCTGGGTGTGTCCGGCCACGGGCTACCCGCAGTCCTGGACCGTTTTCATCCCGCGCTCTCGCAACGAGAGCGTGACGGTTCAGGTGTCCTCACTGGCCGAAGCAGCGCAGGTTGCCGACCAACGTGGCGTCGAGCTGACGATCTCCGCACGGACATACCCCTACCTGGTCCAACAGGGCTTCGCTCCTCCTGAGAGACAGGATACGTTGCCCTTCGCCGATGCTCGCGCGACCGACTTGCGAGAGCTGGACCAGCAGATGGCTCTGCATCAGAGGGCCGCTGGCCTCCTCGGGCTACCCGCGCCCGTCGCCGCCGGGACCGCCGGCGAGTGCGGGTTCGTTGTCCGCGTGATCACCGCCGACACGGTCGCATTGGATAGCGCCTGGATCGTGGGCCGGATCAACCTCGATCTCGACGCAACTAACACCGTCATACACGTGTCCGCCGGATAGCAGCGACAGCACGACCAAACCTCTCCATGGAGGGCAGTCTGGGTCGCGACCCCTGCTGGCGCAGGCCGGACCGCTACTCCAGCCTCCCAGGGTCGGACGACCCGGCAGGTTCCTCACCGTCGTGGTGATGTTCGGCCGTCGTTGTACCGGACGTGGGGTTGCCACCCATCATGTGCAGCATGCCGATGCCGCCTGTGCGGATGAATCGGGTGCACAGCAGGCCGGCCAGGACCAGGAAAGCGATGTTCAACCAAGTGGTGTAGTTCCAGCTGACTCCGGCGTGGCCGACGAAGGCGTGGCCGGCTGCCGGGACAAGGTGGAGGATCTGGAAGATTGCTTCCACGGCATAACCGGCGAGCACCATGCAGACATAGAACACGCCGGTGATCCGCAGTGTCATGGCCCATCCGTAGTACTTCCGGTAGATCGCCAGGATGGGCAGGATGAGCAGATCGGCGAACAAGAATGACGTGACGCCACCAAAGCTGATTCCGCCGTTCCAGAGCACGGCGGCCAGGGGCACGTTCCCAATGGAACATACGAAACTGGCGATCGCGATGATCGGGCCGATGATCGGGCCCCAGATCGCCGAGAGCACCGGGTGCCCGTTCAGGAAGAGGTGTTGCCAGAACGACACGGGCACCCACGCGGCGATAGCGCCGGCGATCAGCAGGCCAATGAGTATGTCGCGAACGACCGCCGCCCACTCCATCACGAAGATGTGGCTGACCGAGGTCACGCCACGTCGTGACGCCAGCCGCGACCAGATCGAACCGTGACCGCCGATGGACATGTCCATGCCGGCGTGACCCTCCATCGAACCGGCGAGGCCCTTGTCGGCCTGGGCGCGGGCGTCACGAATCATGTTCTCGCGCAGCATGATCCGGAAGGCGAGGGCGACCAGCACAATGATAATCGGTCCGCCGACGAACTCCGCCAGGGTGAATTGCCAGCCCAGCAACAACGCGAGGATGATGCCGAGCTCGATGACCAGGTTGGTGGATGCGAGTTCAAAGACCATCGCCGCGGTGAAGCTGGCGCCCTTGCGGAACAGTGACCTGGCCAACGCGACGGCTGCGTAGGAGCAGGACGAGGAGGCGACCCCTAGACCGGTGGCCCTGGCCAGTGTGCTGGGGCGGTCATCGCCCAGCAGGTCCGAGACCTGCTCGCGGCGGACGACAGCTTGCACCACGGCGGCCAGCAGGAATCCCAGGATCAGTGACCAGCAGATCTGCCACGCCATCGTGCCGGCCATGCGTAGGGCGTCGATTACCGCATCGATCATCGGCACACTCCTCGTGCTCGCTCGTCGCAGTGCGGGTGCAGGGCGGCAACTGTTCAGTCCACACTTGTATACCCCATAGGGGTATACAAGTGTGGACTGGGTCGGTCACCTTCATCCCGGGCATGTGGTCGGCGATCAGGACGACCTTGGTGCCATTGCTCAGGTGTCTGCTGCCGGCTTTCGCGCAAAGAGCGCATGGGTGCGCGATCCCGGTCGATCCAAGTAGTAATAAATTACTGATACTCTCCGACAGTGCGAGCCGCCGGTCGACCACCGAAGGACTCGGCCGAGTCTGTCAGTCTCGGCCAGGCTGTGATTGAAAGACGCCGCGCTGTGGGGATGACGCGCTCAGTCCTCGCGGAGAGATCAGGCTTGTCGGGCAACACCCTGATGAAGGTCGAGCAGGGCCACACGCGAGATCCGGGTGTGCTGAAGGTCGCCGCCATTTGCCGGGCGCTGTCCGTGTCGATCGATGCGCTCGTTCGAGACGCGGAACACAACCAAGGACGTCGGAAGGTAACTGCGATGACTCACGGAATCGTCTCTGTCGGATATGAGGGCCGGACGATCGACGACTTCGTCACCGATCTCGTGCGCGCGGGTGTGCAGACGGTGGCTGATGTTCGCCTCAATGCGATCAGCCGGAAGGCGGGTTTCTCCAAGACTCGACTTCGCGAAGCGCTTGCCACAGCAGGCATCGACTACCGCCACATGCGCAGCCTCGGCAACGCACGCGAGAACCGTCGGCCATTCTGGGAAGGTCGTGTCGAGGAGGGGCAGCGCGTCTTTCGCGAAACGCTACAGTCCCCCGAGGCCGAGTCGTCCATGGTCGAGTTATCGGAGCTGGCGCAGGATCAAATCGTCGCGGTGCTCTGTTACGAGTCCGACATGGACAGGTGTCACCGCAAGGTGATCATCGACGCGATCGCTGACGCAGCCGAGGTACCGGTCGCTGACCTCCCGACCTAGGAACCCTTCTTCGGGTAGTAGACGCCGAGGATGCTGAACGTCTGCGGGCGCTTTGCCTGATTGCCCACGTAGAACGCCACCTGCCGATCCGGGGCGCACATCTCCTCGAAGAACCGCGTACGGATCGCGGCCTGAGCATCCGCATCTGAGCGGTCGTGAAGGTGTTGTTGAAGTGCGACGAACTCCCAGTCAATAATCGACTGCTCGTGGGTACCGCACTCCGGGTCAGCACACCGCCACCTATAGAAACCCCTAAACCGCGGCGCTTCCAGCGGCGTCTTGTCCTGGACTTCTTCAAAGACCTCGAACCCCAGCTGGTTGACATAGCCGTCGATCTTCGACTGCTCGTCCTTGCTCCATCCCGGGTGGTGCTCCAACCGGAAGCCCAAGATCTCGGCTGGTCGCACAAGCGCAAGTGACCTGGCTGTTGCGTCGGCCGCAGCGTTTCTGCGGAGGCAGCACATCGAATCATCGATGATCGGATCAAGGAGTTCCTGGCGTCTCCGCCACGCTGGCAGGCTGGATTCGACGTGAAGGGTCGACATGTTCGGCCGCCACGACTCGAACCGGGCCTCACCTGCTGGGGTGCACTCAACCGTCACGATGTCGTACTTCTTGAACTGCTCCGTTGCCGCGGGCAAGTGTCTGAAGTTGATTGGGTAAAGACGGATCCACCCCGTCGGCCCGAGCGCTCCGAGCCGAACGCCGGCCACGCAGACTGTCTCGCCGTACGCCAGAGACGGGTTCGGCGCAGCCTTCACCGTGATCAAAACCCGGAGGTGCGCTGTCTCGCGCGGCTTCTCCGCCTGATGCTCGACGGTGTCTCCAAACAACGTTTCCATCGCCTACCCCTTTGTGCGGCCCTGCCCCACGAACGTAGCGCGATCTGCGGATCCGTTCAGCGAAATGCTCGCTGAACAGCGCTGCTCGGCCATTGGCTCCGAACCCCGGCCGACAACGACGTTCTGCCAAACCAGAACCGATAGAGCGGTCGCGAGTCGTGCCCCCAATGTCACTTTCGGCTACTTGTCCGACCCCGCAGATAGATTCCGACTGTGGACGATGACGACGCGACCAACCCCGCCACACGCTGGCTGTATCACTAGACCTCAGCCAGTGGGTTCGACGGCATCATCAGGGGCCAAACGCTGTGGGCCACAGACGCTAGTAGACCGTCGTATCTAATGTTCTGGGTATAGGTGCCGGAGTTTGATGCGGGCGTCGGTGGTGGTGAATTGCCAGTCGACTTGGCGTTGGTTGGCGTTGGTCGCCGACTGCCAGGCGGCGAGCTCGGCGTTGAGTCGGTCGAGGTTTCGATGCGCCGGCTGAGGCATTGCCGGGTCAGGGCGGACAGTTCGATCTCGGCGATGTTGAGCCAGGACCCATGCTTGGGCGTGTAGTGAATCTCGAGACGTGAGGCGAGGTTTCGGGCCTTGACCGGTTCGAACGCTTCGTACAGGGAGCCGAGCGTGTGGGTGTTCAGGTTGTCCATCACCAGCACGACCCGTGGTGCTGTGGGGTAATCGATGGTCAGCAGGTGATCGATCTCGGCGGCCCAGTCGATGCGGGTCCGCCGAGGGCGGGCATCGACGCGGCGGCGGCCGGCCAGGGGCTCGACCCACACGAAGATCGAGCACGTGCCGTGCCGCACGTATTCGGAGTCCTCCTTGCGGTCGCTGCCCGGGCGTACCGGCTTCGGGGCACGGGCGTGCGCCAGGAGCTGGTACGGCTTCTCATCCATACACACGATCGGAACATTCGCGTTGTAGGGACGGTGGTAGACCTCCAGCACGTCTTCCATCCGGGCCACGAACTCCCCGTTGGCGTGCGGGGCGATGGTCCAGCACTGTTTCAGGTGAGGACGAAGCCCCCCTTTTTCAGGACCCGCCCGATCGTGGAGTGATCCAGCGGCGGGATACCGTCGGTCAGCACCACGTGTTTCTCCAACAGTCGCAACGACCACCGGTCATAACCAGGTGGTGGGTTGGTGCAGGCCAGCGCGATGACCCGCGCCTCGACGTCACCGGTCACTTTCGCCGGCACCGGCGGCTCGGCGCGCTTCTTACGCCCGATCGCGGCCTGGGCATCACCGCCGGACCCGGTGAATCGTTTGGCCACCCCATACACCGTGCCCTCACACACCCCGACCTGCTGCGCGACCACCCACCGGTCCGGTGCCGGGCCAGCAGTCTCGTCCAATGCCAACAGAATCCGCGCCCGCGTGATCATCCGCGCCGGATGCGTCCCCGACGTCACCAACCGCGTCAGCTTCCGACGATCAGCCGCCGTCAACGTCACCACGTGCTCTTTCGGCCTCGACATGAAGATCTCCTTCCCTAGTCAAGTATCGACCAGGAAAGTCAACCGAACCTATACCAATATATTTAGGAGCGACACGCCACTAGGTTTCTGAACGACGCACAGGAACTTGAGTTCGGGCGCGAGGCACTACGCGAGACGCTGCGTCAGGAGGTACATCCGGTCCGTAGAGACCCCGAGTACCCCTTTACGCCCAGCATGCAGACCGCGGCTTCGATCTACGGTCAACTCGATCAGCTACTCGATTCCGGCAACGACGCCCGCTCGCAGAGCGGAGCACACACCGCATACGTCACGTGCTTCTCGGCGCAGCGGCGACAGCTGTCACAGTGGAGGTCGTACGGAACAGACGAGTACCCGAACCGCTTGGTCGTGGACACAAATACTCTCCTCGACAACCCCGATCTAAGCGCCTACATATCGCTGCTCGGCTCGCGGTATATGGCACACGTGTTGCCCGTCGTGCTTCGCGAACTCGACGATCTCAAACGCGGTGGTCGCAACCCGGAGATCCGAGAGGCGGCACGCAGAGCCGACCGAAGGCTGAAGGGCCTACGAACGAACGGTGGCGATATCCGTACCGGTGTGAAGGTTGCCGGTGACGTATGGGCGCGCTTCGAGCACGTTGAGCCTAGAGATGATGGACGTCTCCCCTCCTGGTTGGACCTGACCGTCCCTGACGACCGGCTGGTTGCCTCAGCGCTCCTCCTCCAAAGCGATCACCCAGGAGCGAAGCTCACTGTCGCTACCGGGGACCTGAACCTGCAGACGAAGCTCGCGGCGGTTCGCCTTCCCTTCATCGAACTGCCCGTCTGACACGGGGTCAGATCCGGCGGCAGCTGCGGCAAGGGGCGGGAGTTACCCGCGGGGTGGGTGGAAGATCCCAGCGCGGAGATCGCGCAGGCGGATGAACTCCATGACGAGATGCATTGCCTCCAAGGTCGGGTAGAGTGCCATCGCCGACGAGCTCGTCAGGCGAATCTCCTGCACGCCCGGGGTATGGCTGACTTGAGTCTCCCGCGTCAACGCACCTAGATAGGCCCACGGCCGGCCGTGCGCCAAGCCCGAACACACCCGCCACAAAAAGGTCAGTGGTAAGCGCGTCTCTCCCTCGACCTCTCGGATGATTGAGGTGGCGTATAGCCGACTGGTGACCTTCGCCCAGTCCAGGCCACGGCGATCCGACGCTTCCTTGATCTTCTTCTTGACTTCTGCCTCGGTTGCCCCACCGACATTTGCGACGTTCCTGGCTGCTTCCTCTTGGTCGTGAGCATTGCGCAAGTACCAGCGAAGAGCACGAGTCACGCGTTCATCGCGCCCACGCGAAGCCAGCATCCAGTAGCCCGTGGCGGCATTCTCGATGACACCACGGGCGAGAGTCGAGGACGCTGCGAGGTGATGGAAGCCCGCATCGGCAACTAGAACCTTCGCGGCATGCAAATGATCAACAGCCGCCGTGAGACACAGACTCGCCGCATGCGATACGGGGTACGCCGCGCATGCCGCCTCGTCACCTGCCAAAGCGCTGCCAGTCAGAACTGGAAACTCATCAGGCATGCCGACTCGCTGAGCAAGGCGATCAATCAGTGGGCTCATCTCCGCCCACTTCGCAACGATCGCCTCTTCGGAGACAATCCCCGAGTCTGCGTTGGAAGTGTCGGGAGTCATCCCGACAGCGACGAGCGGTCTAGGCCTGCGGCTGATGCACATGACGGAGAATCATTAGCCATAGTGATAGATCACCCATACATCCATAACTTCAAGTAATGATTAACTACAACGGGCAGTTGATCAATCTTCGCTGCATCTCGACAACAGTCAGAAATTCTGCGCCATGTTCGTAAACCGCGAGTAGTGCCCCTGGAACGCGACGGTGATCGTGTCGGTCGGACCGTTCCGGTGCTTGGCGACGATCAGGTCCGCCTCCCCTGCACGCTCGGACTCCTTGTCGTAGGAATCTTCGCGGTGCAGCAGGATCACCATGTCGGCGTCCTGCTCGATAGAGCCGGACTCACGAAGGTCGGACATCTGCGGTCGTTTGTCGGTGCGCTGCTCGGGGCCGCGGTTGAGCTGGCTGATCGCGATCACCGGCACGTTGAGCTCCTTGGCGAGCAGCTTCAGCGCACGAGAGAACTCCGACACTTCCTGCTGGCGGGACTCGACACGCTTGCCCGACGTCATCAGCTGCAGGTAGTCGATGACCACCAGCCTCAGGTCGTTGCGTTCCTTCAGCCGCCGGCACTTGGAGCGAATCTCCATCAGCGACATGTTCGGCGAATCGTCAATGAACAGCGGCGCATCCGCCACCTTGCCCATCGTCGTGGCAAGCCTAGTCCAGTCTTCGTCGCGCATGGTGCCTTTGCGCATGTGCTGCAGTTGTATGCCGCCCTCGGCTGACAGTAGCCGCATGGAGATCTCGGTCTTGCTCATTTCCAATGAGAAGACGGCAGACGTCATACCGGCTTTAATAGAACAGGCGCGCGCAATGTCTAGTCCTATCGTAGATTTTCCAACGGCCGGCCTCGCCGCAATGACGATCATCTGACCGGGATGCAGACCGTTGGTGAGCGCGTCCAGATCGGTGAACCCCGTCGGCACGCCGGTCATCTGGCCGCCGGTGCTGCTGGCGGCGTCGATCTCGTCGGCCGTCTCGGCGATGATGTCGCCGAGCCGCACGTAGTCCTCGGCCTCCTTGCCCGCGGTGACGCCGAACACCTCGGCCTGGGCGGCGTTGATCACGTCGACGACATCGCCGCCGCCGTCGGCATACCCCATCTGCACGATGCGGGTGCCCGCGGTGACGAGCCGACGCAGCACCGCACGTTCGGCGACGATCTCGGCGTAGTAGCCGGCGTTGGCGGCGGTCGGAACGCCCTGGATGAGCTCGTGCAGGTAAGCCTGTCCGCCGATGCGGCTCAGCTCGCCGCGTTTGGTCAGCTCGTCAGCGACAGTGATCGCGTCGGCCGGCTCGCCCCTGCCGTAAAGGTCGATGATCGCTTCGTAGATCGACTCGTGCGCCGGCCGGTAGAAGTCGCGCCCGTCCAGCGCCTCTGCCGCATCGGCGATCGCGTCCTTGGACAACAACATGCTGCCGAGCACCGATTGCTCGGCAGGCACATCCTGCGGCGGCACCATGCCGCCCCCCTGGCTACCCTCGGGCACGTAGTCCGGGGGCAGTTCAGCAATCGCCACGCAGGCACTCCTCGAGACCGGATTCGAACATGCGTCGATTGCACCACCGACCTCCGACAAGCCACTGACGGGGCGCTCACGACACGCGAAACCGCCACGCTAGATCGCCGCCGGGCAACGTGCAAACCCCTCATCCACCAGCCTTGTGGACACCCTGTGGACATCGTCCGTATGCCGGTGCACACCCTGGGGACAAGATTGTGGATATCGTCTTCACCAGAGCATCCGCAGACCGCTGACCTGCGGAAACATCGACATCGGGATGTGCACAAGAAAACATTTCGGCGACCCTGAAACACCCGGCCCCCAGTGGGATGAACGGGTCGAACGGTGCCTCCTGTGGTATGGCGACCGCCTCTCCCCGCCCTGCCACCGGTGTGTTTTGTCCCTCCATATTCGGCCGTTTGAGCGCTACGAAATCGTCCGAATGAGCGCTACACGGTCGGCCATTTCAGCCCGCCGGGCGCCGGTGAGCGTGCTCGCTCAGCATGGCGACACCGAGACCACCGGGAGGCACGCACGACGTCACACGGCGACGTGCGCACAGACCCGACCTGTGCCCAAAACCGCGGGATGACGCCGATACAAGCGCTGCCGCGGGCAGGCTGCGCCCGCCCTTGCCCTCGATGACTTCGGCACCGTCTCGGACATTGTGGACTGGGCGCTGCATGGTCGAGCCGGGTGGCCCGAGGAGCAATGACGGCACGTGCTGAAATGGCCGGAATTCCAAGATGAACTGGCCGGAGAGTTACTGCTCACACACAACCGGACTCGCTCGGCGGGTAGGTACCCCGGTCGGTGGGGCCCTGGTCTGCGCTTCTCAGCGGACCAGGTGGGTGGTGGCTTCCAGCACCTGCACCTGCTGTACTGGACCCGTGACCG
>NZ_RJJQ01000027.1 GCF_003724155.1 Flexivirga caeni
ACGCCTGGATCAACAAACCACCCGAGGAAGAACAGGAGGACCAACAACCAGCTGCTTAAGAACCGCTGGCCCCAAACATCTTGACAAATTCCGGGGGCGCACGACCTGCTCCGGCGTGGTGGGTGCACGTGGGACCGGGCGCGGGTCGCCTGGGCGCAAACGGCGCACCTGGATCCCGTCCTGGCGGGGCAGGTGATCGACCGGGTCCTGGCACCACCGGACCGCACCCACGGCGTCAACGACACGGACGGTGAGGGTAGTGACCCGGGGGTGCCGTTGTCGCAGAACGGGTTCCGGGCCCGCATCCGTCGGCAGTTGGCGTTGGCTGAAGGTGCCGCGAGGGATGCGGAACGTCAGCGTGAGCAGGCGCTCGCGTCCCGGGACGCGGTGACGTTCCCGGCCCGGGATGGGAGCGCGCAGTTCGCGGTGTCCGGAGACGCGGTGCGGGTGTTCACCGCGCAGCAACGCGTCACCAACCTCGCGAAGACAGCCCGGGCTGCCGGTGACGAACGGACCCTGGCTCAACTGCGCGCGGATATCGCCACCGACTTGCTGATCCGGGGCGTCGTCCCCGGCGACGAACACCTCGGGGCGGCGCCCGCGGGGAAGCTGCACGTGATCGTCAACCTCGCATCGATCCTGCCCGACCAGGACGAGGCCGCGGATGTGGCGGAGGTGCCGGCGCATGGGTTCTTGTCGCCGGCGCAAGTGCGGCAGGTCGCCATCAAGGCGGGGTCGACGTGGGCGCGGTTGGTGACGGACCCGGTGACTGGGGTCGTGATCGATGCGGCGAACACCTACCGGGTCCCGGCCGGGATGGCACGCCTGGTGAAAGCGCGGGATCACACCTGCCGGGCACCGGGTGACTGCGGGGTGAGCGCCGCGGAGGCGGACCTGGACCACGACACCGCATACCAACCCGGCGCGCAAACCCCGGCGGCTGGTGGGACGCACCCGGCGAATCTGCACGCGGCGCACCGGGGGCATCACCAGGCGAAAACCGGCCGGTTCTGGTCCAGTGCGCAGCATGAGGATGCGTCGATCACCTGGCGAACCCTGACCCGGCGGGTGACCACGACCCCGTCCGATCACCACCGCCCAGAAGACCACAGCCCGCCAGCGGTCAGTTGGGCCGAACAACGATTCGGCATCCACCTCGCTCTCACCCAGGAACCGGACCTGCACCGGAGTGTGTTCACCGACATCGACGACATGCGGGTGCTCACCGACGTGGCCGAAGAACACGAACCGCACCGTCGGCAGACCGGCCGGATCCAGATCTTCCGCTGCTACGACGACATCCGCGTCGAATACCCCGAACCCCCACCACCCTTCTGAGCCGGCGGGTGTCCTCACCCGGCCCACACGGCGAACCACTGGTGCGCGCCGTACTCGACGAACCGATCGACCTCCACGAAACCCAGCTTCTCGGCGACCCGCATCGACGCGACGTTCGTGAGCTGTGTCGACAACACGACGGGCTCATCCGGAAGCGCAGTCCGGCACCAACGCAATGCCGCGGCACAGGCTTCCGTGGCATAGCCACGTCCCCACGCCTCGGGCAGGAAGAGGTAGCCGAGTTCAACTTCGCTGGCACCGGCCCGCAGGTGCCCTGGCCGCTCTGGGTCGCGACGGCATCGCGGCCTCCATCTGCTCAAGATCAACCAGGCCAACCGACCATCACGCGGACCGGGCGATCAACTCATCCAGCGCCGGAATCGCGTCGCCGACGCCGAACATGCGCATCGCCTTCGCCATCTCCATCGAGCCCATGATCCGCAGCACCGCCGGGTCGTCGCGGATCATGGCCGCGTCCTTCTCCGGCAGATAGCCGGCCAGCGCGTCCACGAGCATCGGCCCGACTGACGGGTGATCAAGCCACTCGTCGACCGACGATGTGCGGGACAACGGGCGGACAGGTTGGTTGCCGGCCAGCGAGATAGTCTGTGCCGCACAGATTTCGTGCGAACTCACGCCGATCTCGACCCGGTAGTCCCCCGCAGGCACCACCCACGCGTGATCCGTGACGTCCCAGTAAGCAAAGGCGCGATCGTCAAGGGTGAGCGTGATCTCACGCGACTCCCCCGCCTCCAGCCACACCGACCGGAAGGCCCGCAGCTCACGCGCCGGGCGGTGAACCGGGCCCGCGTCCGACCCGACATACACCTGCACGACGTGCCGGCCGGCACGCGACCCCGTGTTGGCGACCGTCAACCGAACGATGGCGGATGCCTCGCCGGTAGCCGCAACACGCAACGCCGACGTCGTGAACGTCGTGTAGCTCAGCCCATGCCCGAACGGATAGCGCACCTGTGTGCCGGTGGTCTCATACCCGCGGTAGCCGACGAAAACGCCCTCGCCATAACGCACTTCGAGATGATCGCCCGGAAAGTTCAGGTACGCGGTCGTATGCCGCAACTCCCTCGGCACCGACTCGGCCAGATGACCCGACGGGTTCACCACCCCGAAAAGCAGGTCGGCGGTCGCGCCACCGCCTGCCTGACCCAGCAGCGAGCAGTCCAGGATCGCGTCCACCTGCTCATGCCACTCCTCCACCGTCACGATCCCTCCGTGCGAGAGCACGACGACCGTGCGCGGTGCTGCCGCGGCCACCGCCCGGATGAGCGCGATCTGGTCGGCGGGCAACGACAATCCGGTGCGGTCGAAACCTTCGGACTCCGCCGCATCCGGCAACCCGGCGAAGATCACCGCGACCTCGCTGTCCGCCGCCAGCCGCACCGCCTCGTCGCGCAGGGCGGCGGCGTCACCCGAGCCGTCCAGCGTGAAACCCGCTGCAAAATCGACGTTTCCGGCAATCTCGCGCATCGCATCGAGCGCCGCGTCGACCCGGGTGGCATTGATGTGGGAGCTGCCACCGCCCTGATATCGAGGCGTGCGAGCAAACTCGCCGATCACCGCGATCCGCGCCGCCTTGCCCAGCGGTAACGCAGCGTCGTCATTCTTCAGCAGCACCGCACACGACGCAGCAGTCTCCCGCGCCACCCGGTGGTGTGCTTCGACATCGAACGAGCCGGTCGGTTCAGCAACCCAATCCCGCAGCGAAAGCACCCTGCCCACCGCGCGGTCCAGGTCGTCTTCGGCCAGCCGCCCGTCCTCGACCGCCGCGACGACTGAACCGATGGTCTCCTGCGAACGGCCCGGCATCTGCAGGTCCAGGCCCGCAGCCACCGAGGCGACCGGGTCACAGGTCGCGCCCCAGTCCGAGACGACTGCCCCGGCATACCCCCACTCCTCGCGCAGTACCGTCGTCAGCAGCCACGGGTTCTCCGTCGCGTGCAGCCCGCCCACCAGGTTGTATGACGCCATCACCGTCGCCGGCGCCGCCTGTTTCACCACCGTCTCGAAGGCCGACAGGTAGATCTCCCGCAACGTCCGCTCGTCGGCAATCACGTCGACCCGCATCCGCTCGGTCTCCTGATTGTTCGCGGCGAAGTGCTTCACCGAAGCGCCCACGCCCGCACCCTGCTGCCCCTGCACGTGGGCCATGCCGAGCTCCCCGGACAGGTGCGGATCCTCCGAGTAGTACTCGAAGTTGCGCCCGCACAACGGTGACCGCTTGATGTTGATGCCCGGGCCGAGCACGATGTCGACGCCGAGCGAACGGGCCTCGCGCGCAACGGTTTCCCCGATCCGGTGGGCCACCTGCGGGTCCCAGCTGCATCCCACGGCTACGGCCGGCGGGAAACACGTCGCGGGTGATGCGGCGTTCAGCCCGAGCTCTTCGCCCTCCGCAGACCGGACGCCGTGCGGTCCGTCGGAGACGCGGACGCTGCCGACGCCGTACTCCGGCGCGTCCATCGTCGTCCAGAAGTCCTTGCCGACCAGCAGTCCGGCCTTCACCGCGAGCGGGATCCCGGCCAGGTCGATCGGTGCGCTCGGTGGCATCGCCCGCGCCTCAGCGTCCGGTCAGGTGCTCGACGGCGAGCTGGTTGAGCCGGACGAACCCGTAGTCGCGCTCGGCGGCCTGCTGCACGTCGAAGCTGTCGTCGGCTGCCAGGAAGTCGGCGAGCGACTCACCAGCGGTCAGCGTCGGCTCCAGCAGCGAGTTCACCCCGGCATACTCCATCGCCTCCGTGACCCGCGGGTCGGCACGGAACGCACGAGCCTTCTCGGCGAGGTGCAGGTAGGTCGACATACACGCCCGGGCCGAATCCCACACTCCCTGCATGTTTTCCGTCCGCGACGGCTTGTAGTCGAAGTGCCGCGGCCCGGTGTAACGCGGCGCGTCGGGCTGCCCCGGGAAACCGTTCTCCAGCAGATCGACGGTGAAGAACGCCGACAACAGGTCACCGTGCCCGAACACCAGGTCCTGGTCGTACTTCAGGCCGCGCTGCCCGTTGAGGTCGAGGTGGAAGAGCTTCCCGCTCCACAGCGCCTGCGCCAGCTGATGGCTGTAGTTGAGGTTCGCCATCTGCTCGTGCCCGGTCTCCGGGTTGAGCCCGACGATGTCGCCGTTGTCGAGCTCGGCGATGAACGCCAGCGCGTGCCCGACGGTAGGCAGGAAGATATCGCCGCGCGGCTCGTTCGGCTTGGGTTCCAGCGCGATTCGCAAGGAGTACCCCTTCTCCTTGATGTATGACGCCACGGCGTCGATCCCCTCCTTGTAGCGCTCGAGCGCGGCATACACGTTCTTGCTGCCGTCGTACTCGGCGCCTTCCCGGCCACCCCACATCACGAACGTGCTGGCACCGCACTCGGCAGCGATGTCGACGGCGCCGAGCACCTTGCGCAACCCGAACCGCCGCACTCCGCGGTCATTGCTGGTCAGTCCACCGTCCTTGAAGACCGGGTGGGTGAAGGTGTTCGTGGTGACCATCTCGATGGTGATGCCGGTCTCGTCGCAGGCCTGCTTCAGCCGCGCGACGCGAGCCCGTTTCGTCGCTTCGCCGGCGTCGAAGTCGAACACGTCGTTGTCGTGGAAGGTGATGCCCCACACGCCCAGTTCGGCTAGGGACTGCACGTAGTCCCAGGGCTCCAGCGCCACCCGCGAGGCGGTGCCGAACGGGTCGGCGCCGAGCCAGCCGACGGTCCACAGACCGAAGGAGAACCTGTCGTCGGGGGTGGGAGTGAGCGCCATGGGCGAGTGCCTGCTTCCTCGTTGATCGGGCTGATGGGTGTGAGGTCGAACCTACTGCGATGCCGCCGGCGACGCGCGGCGCAGCAGCGGAAACGCGAGCGCGGCAAGCAGAGCCGCGCCGGCAGCAGACACGACGGGAACAAGGTATGCCGTGTCCGCGCCCCAGCGTTGCACCACCGATCCGCCGATCGCCGACCCGGCGGCGACACCGATCACCACCCCGGTGAAGACCAGGCCGACCGACTCGTTCACCTGGTGAGCCGGCACCAGCAGTTGCGACAGCTTCATCGACGTGATGAGGGTCGGCGCGGTGGCCAGGCCGGCGACGAGCAAGACGGCTGCGAGCACCACCAGGTTGTGTGCGAGCAGCACGGGCACCTCCAGCACACACATCGCCGCCGTCCCCAGGGACAACGCTCGCGCGAGCGAGCCACCGAGCTCACGCGCACCGAAGATCACCGCGGACGTCCCCGACCCGAGCGCGAACAGCGCGAGCACCACGCCCGACAGGTCCTTGTGTCCATGCTCCCCGCAGAAGGCAAGCGTCACTACCTCGTTGGAGCCGAACACACCGCCGGTCAGCACCATCACGATGGCAACGACGACGACCGCCGGGTTGCGGGCCACTCCCCTGCCATCGGCGGCACGGTGCGGGTGCGGTTTCGGCTCACTGTCACGTGCGCTGACGAAGACGAGAGACCCCACGACATACAGCAGTGCTGCGGCGATGAAGCCGGCCTCGGGCAGCACGGACGTGGCGAGGAGTATGGCGATGACGGGCCCGACGACGAATGCGCACTCGTCCAGCACCTGCTCCAGCGACATCGCGGTGTGCAGCCGATCAGGTTGTCCCGCAAGCAAATACGCCCATCGAGTGCGACTCAGAGATGCCGTTTCGGTGACGATCGCCGACAGCCCGTAGGTCGCGAAGAGCACCCATGCGGGCGCATCCAGCATCGACGCGACGACGACCGCGACATCCCACACGACGGCCCACACCGCGAGCGGCACCGCCACCCGCCGCTGCCCGAAGCGGTCCACCAGCCGGCCGATCGGCGAGGCGGTCAGCGCCAGCACCACCAGGCCGCCCGCAGACACCGCGCCGGCCAGCGAGAAGGACCCCCGTCGCCCGGAGATCATCGCGACGACAGCGACGCCGAACATCGCGCCGCCGAGCCGGCCGACCACGGATCCGATCAGGAAGCGCCGGGCACCCGGCACCGCGAGCAGCGAACGATACGGACTCAGCACGAGCCGACGCTAATCTCTGCCCGGTGCCCGGCCACCGCCGGGGTCCGAGCGTGCCAAGCGCGCTCCCTACACTGCGGGGTATGGCGGCGAGTGCACGAATCACACCAGGGCGAGTCAGTCCGACCAGGCCGGTTCCGCCGTCCATCGAGCGGCCGGAGTATGTCGGCCGGCCGGCGCCCGCGACGTTCACCGGCTCCGAGGTGCGCGACCCCGAGCTCATCGAGCGCATCCGGATCGCGGCGCGCATCGCCGCCCAGGCGCTCGAAGTGACCGGCGCGGCCGTGCAGCCCGGCATCACCACCGACGAAATCGACCGGATCGGGCACGAATTCATGCTCGACCACGGCGCCTACCCCTCGACCCTCGGCTACCGCGGCTTCCCGAAGTCGTTGTGCACCAGCGTCAACGAGATCGTCTGCCACGGCATACCGGACGACCGGCCGCTGGCCGACGGCGACATCGTCAAGATCGACATCACGGCATACAAGGACGGAGCCCACGGCGACAACTGCGGGACGTTCCTCGTCGGCGAGGTCGACGAGGAGTCCCGCCTGCTCGTCGAGCGCACCCAGGAAGCCATGCTGCGCGGCATCAAGGCGGCCCGTCCCGGGCGGGCGGTCAACGTCATCGGGCGAGTGATCGAGATGTACGCGCGGCGCTTCGGGTATGGCGTGGTGCGTGACTACACCGGCCACGGCGTCGGGCCGGTCTTCCACTCCGGGCTGGTCATCCCGCACTACGACGCGGCACCGGCATACGATGACGTCATTCAGCCCGGGATGACCTTCACCGTCGAGCCGATGCTCAACCTCGGCACGCCCGACTGGACGCTCTGGGACGACGGCTGGACGGTCGCCACGCAGGACCTGCGACGGTCTGCGCAGTTCGAGCACACCATCCTGATCACCGACTCAGCCGCCGAGATCCTCACGCTTCCTTAACCCTTTCTGCCTAAGCTGCCCTCGAATTGGTCGCCGCACCATCGCAACGCAAGGAGTCCGCACAGCCATGAGCACGACATATCCGCTGGGAATCGACGTCGGTGGCACCGGCATCAAGGGAGCACCGGTCGACCTCGAAAAGGGCGAGTTTGCCAGGGATCGCGAGCGCATCGACACGCCCAAGGAGTCGACGCCGGACGCGGTCGCCACGGTCATCGAGCAGATCGCGGACAAGTTCGCCGACGAGATCGACGGGCAGCCCATCGGCATCACGCTCCCATGCGTGGTCACCCACGGCATCGTGAGAACCGCTGCGAACATTGACCCTTCATGGATCGGCACCGACGTCGAAGAGATGCTGAGCACCCGTCTCGGCCGACACGTGACGGTCGTCAACGACGCGGACGCGGCGGGTGTCGGCGAGCTGCACTTCGGGGCGGCGCGCAACACGAATGGCACCGTGCTGGTCTCCACTCTCGGCACTGGCATCGGCTCGGCGCTGCTCGTCGACGGCGAGTTGCTGCCCAACTCCGAGCTCGGGCACCTGGAGATCGACGGGCACGACGCGGAAAGCCGCGCAGCCGAGAGCGCGCACGTCCTGGAGGATCTCTCCTGGGAGCAGTGGGCCAAGCGGCTGCATCGCTACTACAGCCACATCGAGGACCTGCTGTGGCCGGACCTCATCGTCGTCGGCGGTGGTGTCTCCAAGAAAGCCGACAAGTTCCTGCCCCTGCTGCACCTACGCGCACCGATCGTCGCCGCCCAGCTGCGCAATGCCGCCGGCATCGTGGGCGTCGCCTGGCTCGCGGACCGGGCGGCGAACGCGAAGTAGTGGCGCGGACCAGCACCACACACCTTCGCCCGTGCGACGACCGGGCGACGTGGGATGCCTACGTCAACACCCACGGCGGTCACCCGCTGCAACTGTGGGGTTGGGGCCAGACCAAGGCCGCGCACGGCTGGCACGCGATTCGGCTGCTCGCCTACGACGGCGACGAGGCCATCGGTGGCGCACAGGTGCTGACCCGGCACCTCCCGTGGCCGTTGCGGGCGCTGTCCTACGTCCCCCGCGGTCCGGTCGGTGCTGCCGACCGGGCCGGTGCAGTGCTGGATGCCGTTGCGGCATACGCACATTCGCACGAGCACGCTGTGACGTTGACGATCGAACCGGACTGGTCCACGGTCCCCCAGCTCTCCGGTGACTGGCGCCGGTCGGACAACACGATCCTCATCCCGCAGACACTCGTCCTCGACCTGCGCCTCCCCGAGGACCGGCTGCTTGCGGCAATGAGCAAGAAGACCCGGCAGTACATCCGCAAGTCCGGACGTGAGCCCGACCTGGCCATCCGCCCGGTGACCGATCGCTCCGCCCTCGGCGACTGCCTCGAGATCTACCGCGAGACGGCGGCCCGCGCGCACTTCGCCCTGCACTCCGACGACTATTACCGCGACGTCTTCGACGACCTCGGCGAGAGGTCCGCCGTCTTCGCGGCCTACGCCAAGCAGCAGCCGGTCGCGTTCCTCTGGGAGGCGACCAGCGCGACCACCGCCTTCGAGCTGTATGGCGGGATGACCGATCTTGGCGCCCGCCTGCGCGCGAACTACGCGCTCAAGTGGCACGCGATCCGGGCCATGCGGGCCCGCGGGGTGCAGCGCTACGACGTCAACGGCCTGGTCAGCGACGGAGTGAGCACGTTCAAGCGCGGCTTCGCCGACCACGAGGACCTGCTTGTCGGCACCTTCGACAAGCCGCTGTCCCCGCTGTATGCCGTGTGGGACAAGGGACTTCCGCTGGCCAAGCAGGTGGTGCGCCGCGGGCGTCCGGGCCGTTAAGCCCGTCGACTCCGCGACAACACAGCGGCCAACGCTACGGGCAGGCCGCGCTTGAGGGCATGCCGCACCTTCGGCAACGCGGTCGCGAACGCCGGATAGAGCGGCGACAGCGGCTTGTCCCACGTGCCGATCAGCAGGTCTTCGTGCTTGCTGAACTGCCGCTTGAAGTCGGAGATGCCGTCGTTGAGTAGCCCGTTGAAGTCATAGCGTGAAACGCCTTGTGCTTTCACGTGTTTCATTGCGTGGAACTTCAGACCGTAGTTGAGGCGCAGCTTCATGCCGCGGGGCGACACCCCGCCATACAGCTCGAACGCGGTGGCGTCGGAGACGACGAGCCAGACGAACGCGACGACGTCGTCACCCTCCCAGGCGGCGAGCAACTGCGAGCGCTCCCCCATCAGGTCGCGGATCGCCCGATGGTAGCCGTCGTCGTGCACGGCGAAGCCCGCCCGGCGACCGGTCTCCTTGTTGATCGCTAGCACCTGCGTCAGGTCGCCCTCGTCGGTGACCAGTCCGAAGCGCACGTCCGGCGCACGGAACGACTTGCGGACGTTCTGCCGGGTGCTGGAATTGAACGCCTTGAGGATGTCGTCCTCGTCCGGTGACAGGTCGACGATCAGCGTTCGCGGGATCAGCCCGGTGTTGGCGCTGCGCCGGAAACCGGCGGCGGCGACCTGCGCCAGCCAGCCGGTCGGCGGCAGCTGCTCCAGCCGCGCGATCTCCTCGTCGGCGACGCCCTTCTCGAGCGGCGAGTGCGGGTCGGCCCAGTCAGGCTCGATCGACAGCGTGACCGATCCGTGGGTCGATTTCACGTGCCCGGCAAGCGCCGAAAGCACTGCGGCCCGGTCGGATACGGCAGCGATCGGCCCGCGCGGCAGATAAGCCAGCGACTTCAGCGGCCACGGCAGCCGGCGATAGAGGACCTGGGCCGCGCCGATGACCCCGCCATCCTCGACGACAAGCCGCTCCGCACTCCAGGCATAGCGCGACTTTAGCGCACCCCAGCCCCACAGTTGCAACGGATGACCGCCCAGGGAGAGGACGGTGGCGTCCCACTCGTCGCGGTCGGTGCAGGGAGTCACTTGCAAGTTCACGGCGCCCACCGTACCGGCGTCGCGACTCACCGGCTGCGAGCGGCTTTGCGGACCTTGCCGGGGACCTTGCCATCCACGTCATACTCCCGGCGGCTGAGCCGCTCGGCGTATCCGGCCTTGCGCAGGCGCTCCAGAGTCACCGGACATTTCTTGCAGCGCGGCTTGTCCTTGCAGCACTTCTTCTTCGCGGTGACGACGGGCACGAGCCGATCATAGGTGAGGCTTACCTACCTGGTCCAACCGGACTCAGACCGCGACCGCGCCGGCACCTCGGATGTCCCGCACCGGTATGCCGCCGGCTCGCCCGAAGTCACGGATGTGCTGCAGGTAGAGCCCCCGCCCCGCCTCGGTGACCAGCGCGTCGTGGATCGGCAGCACGGCCGTCGGCTCGATTCGTCGCACGAAGGCGACCGTCTCCTTGACGGCACACCACGGCGCATTGACCGGCACCGCGAGCAGGTCGACGTCACCGGGCACCTCCGCGTCCAGCGCATCCCCGGGGTGGAACACCGACGGCTCGCCGGGTGCCGAGAGGTAGAGACCCACGTTGGCGATCCGCGGGACGTATTCGGTGATCACCGCATGGTGCACGCCGGCCGGGGTGATCTCGAGGTCTCCGAACGCGAACGTGCGGCCCGCCACCGTCTCCGTCGCCGGAACCTCGCGGGCCCGCAGCATTTCGGCGGACTGCGGGTCTGCGTGCACGGCGGCCCTTGGGTTGCGCTCGCGCAATGCCTCGAACCGGTCCGGGTCGAGGTGATCGGGGTGCTGGTGCGTCACCAGGATCGCGTCCAGCTCGGCGACCTCGTCGAAGCTGGAGAAGGTGCCCGGGTCGATCAGCACCCGCTGCCCGGCGACCTCGATGAGCAAGCAGGAATGTCCGAGATGCGTGAGCTGCATTTCTCCACAGTATGCCGCCTGCGGCTCCGGCCACCAGTGCGGCGCCAGGTGCAAGTAGCATGGCCGAACGTGAAGTTCCTCGGCGATCGCCCGGCATACGACCTGACCTACAACGACGTCTTCATGGCGCCCTCCCGCTCGTCGGTGAGCAGTCGCCTGGACGTGGATCTGACGACCCCGGACCGAGTCGGGACGACCATCCCGCTCGTCGTCGCGAACATGACGGCGATCTCCGGCCGCCGGATGGCCGAGACAGTGGCACGGCGCGGCGCCATCGCCATACTCCCGCAGGACATCCCGGAGCACGCGATGCGCGAGACGGTCGCCTACGTGAAGGCGCGGCACACCGTCTTCGAAACGCCGGTCACGGTGCAGGCGGGCGAGCCGGTCAGCAACGTGCTGGCGCTCATCGGCAAGCGCGCACACCGCACCGCGGTCGTCGTCGGCGACGACGGCGCGCCGATCGGCCTGGTGACCGAGCGACAGTCACGGCGGGTCGACCGCTTCGCGACGGTCGGCGAGGTGATGACCCGCGACCTGTTCACCGTGGACGACAACGAGGAGCTGAGTGCGGTCTTCAACGCGCTGACCGACCACCACTTCGAGCTCGCTCCGGTCGTTGCCGGCGACGGTCGCCTGGCCGGGGTGCTCACCCGCCAGGGCATCCTGCGCTCGGCCATCTACCAGCCCGCGGTCGACCCGGCCGGACGGCTGCGGATCGGCGTGGCGATCGGCATCAACGGCGATGTGCGGGCCAAGGCAGCCGCCGCAATCGCCGCAGGCGCCGACGTGCTGGTCGTCGACACCGCGCATGGTCACCAGGACAAGATGATCGACGCGCTCGGCGTGGTGCGCGCGGTGCGTGACGAGGCGGCGGCCGCGTCCGGCATCCGCGTGCCGATCGCAGCGGGCAACGTGGTCACCGCCGCGGGCGCGCGCGACCTGGCCGGCGCGGGCGCGGACATCATCAAGGTCGGCGTGGGGCCGGGCGCGATGTGCACGACCCGGATGATGACGGGCGTGGGGCGGCCACAGTTCTCGGCTGTGCTCGAGTGCGCCTCTGCCGCAACCGAATCCGGCGCCACCGTATGGGCCGACGGCGGAGTGAAATATCCCCGTGACGTCGCGCTCGCGCTGGCCGCCGGCGCGGCATCGGTGATGATCGGCTCGTGGTTCGCCGGCACCTGGGAGAGCCCCGGCGACCTGAACCAGGCGCCGGACGGCCGGCTCTACAAGGAGTCCTTCGGGATGGCGAGCGCTCGCGCGGTCAGCGGCCGCACGCAGGCACGCAGCGCGTTCGAGCGAGCCCGGTCGGCGCTCTTCGAGGAGGGCATCTCCTCCTCCCGGATGTTCCTCGACGAGAGCCGTCCCGGTGTCGAGGACCTGATCGACTCGATCGTCGCGGGCGTCCGCTCCAGCTTCACGTATGCCGGGGCCCGCAATATCGCCGAGTTCCGGGAGCGTGCGCTCGTCGGTGTCCAGAGCGCCAGCGGGTATGACGAGGGCCGCCCCCGCGAGACCTCCTGGTGACGACGCGCTCGCGCCATACACCCGCACCCCGATCCCGCGAGTGACGGCTTCCTCGCCGATTGACGGCGAGATTTCACCGTCTTTCGACGAACTGACCGTCAGTCACGGGTTTCGCCATACCTGGGCCGCGGGCTATGACGCCGGAGCAGATCAGCCGGCCGGTAGACGGGCTCAATGCTCCTCCTCACAACTCGGTATCGGCGTTGACTTCATCGATCAGTTCATCGAGAGGCCTGGAAAGCCGGACCTGTTCGCGGTCGCGATAGCGCGAGGAGCTACCGCCACGACGCGACAGACGTCTCGCGGGATCCGTCGCCGTGAGGTGGAATTCGTTGCTATCAGGGTCGCGCAGGGCTGCTTCGTCGATGGCGGGTTTGTCCAGGAACTGGGCGCCGAGGGACACCAGTTGGGCGATGGCGACCGCCAAGGGGGCATCGGTGCATAGCTCGAAGCGCAGCCGGTCCCGGCCGTTGCGACGCATCAGTGGCGGTCCGCTCCAGGTGAGCTTCGAGCCACCTGTGGGTGACTGGATCGCCGTCTCCTGATCCTGATCCCACACCAGCGGCCACTGCAGCGCCTTGCTCCAGAAGTAACCGAGGGCCTGGGTGCCGTCGCAGTTGATCGCGCCAACGGCACCAGTGTCGGCGAGGAAGGCGTTCCCGGGAGCAATGACACAGAACTCATTGCCCTCGGGGTCGGCGAGCACTGTGTGTGTTTCGTCCGGCGACTGACCGACGTCGATCCGACCTGCGCCAAGGTGCCGTGCGCGCGAGATGAGCCGCCGCATGTGCTGCGCTGAGTTCGTGGTGAGATCGAAGTGGATCCGATTCTGACCGCTCTTGAGGGTGTCGGCGGAATGCACCGCGAGCGGGAAGCTGGTCGAAGAATCGGGCATGACCAGGATCGCGCCGTCCTCACGGGGCTGCAGCTTCCAGCCCAGCAGCTCTGCCCAGAACGTCGAGATTGCGGTGGCGTTGCGCGCGTCGAGTCGAACCCCGAGGAAACGCACGCTCGCCATACGGACAGGTTAGAGATTGCCCCGGCGGCGCGGCAATTGAGTTTGCGGTCGTGTCATCCCCCACGGCGGAGCCCGTTACGATGACTGCGGATGAGTCGGCCGGGCGGCCGCGTCGGGAGTAATCCCGCCGAGGAAAGTCCGGACTCCGAAGGGCAAGGTGGTGGCTAACGGCCACCCGGGGTGACCCGCGGGACAGTGCCACAGAAAGCAGACCGCCTCCGGCTCCGGCCGGCGGTAAGGGTGAAACGGTGGTGTAAGAGACCACCAGCACGCCAGGCGACTGGCGTGGCTCGGTAAACCCCACCTGGAGCAAGATCAGACAGCGTGCGTTCGAGGGCGGCCCGCCCGAGTACGCGGGTAGATCGCTGGAGGCCACCGGCAACGGTGGTCCTAGATGGATGGTCGCCACGTGTCCGCCGCGTGCGGCGGCGCCATACAGAATCCGGCTTACAGGCCGGCTCATCCACTCACGAACCCGGTCCGGCGTCTGCGATCTTGCGAGCCTGAGCCCCTGACCTGCTGCACGTGTACCCGACGCGCGTAGCGTGACGTCTCCGTGTCTTGGCGCGCCCGCAGGATCTGTCAGGCCACGCGGTCACGGGTTGGACTCACTCCCAGCGCCAGCCGTCGTTGTACGCGCACACGATGCGCTTACCGTCACCGGCAATACCAGACATGCCGTGATCTGACTTGCGGCAGAACTCACCCGGCTCGTAGCAGTTCCCGCCGTTGGTGAGGGGGTAGCAGGCGGGATGCGCCACGGTGGTCGTCGCTGGGGCTAGGGCCGGCTGAGAGGGTGCGGGTGCTGATGCGGCGGGCGCCGGTGTGTGTGTCTCGCGTGGTGCTGGCGTCGTGTGCGCCGGCTTGGGCGTGACGACGGTGTGCGTGGACGTGGCGCTGTGCGTCGGCGTCGGTGAGTGCGTTGTGCTGTGCGTGGCCTGCGGCGTGGTCGTGACAGACGACCGGGACACTAAAGGCGCCCCCTTGCCGTGACCGGTCGTGGTGCCGATGGCGGCTCCGATGACGACCAGCACGATGAAGAGCCCAATCAGGCCCCCGCACCCGACGGCGCCGATCTTCAACAGACTCCACTTCTTCTTCTGCGGAGACTGTGGCTGCCAGGGCTGTTGTGGCCACGGCTGGCCGTTGTACGGGGGTTGAGACATCGCCGTCCTCTGATCGCGCTACATAGACGCTTGATTAGAGCAGCGGGTCATGGTCTCGCGCGCCGTTGACGCCGGATCGTTACCCGGCGTCGTCACCTGGGTGGCGCTTGTCGATCTCGCCGCCCATGATCCGGAGCGCTTCGCCGGGTGAGTCGAGCACCGCGCCGCTCACGTCGGCGACGGCCCTGTCTGAGGACGAGTCGTCGTCCTCAACGTGCTTTTGTGGGCCGGCTCATCCCACCCGTAGCCAGCTCGAATCGCACCGTGTGCGAAGCGATGTCGGCCTCGATGAGCCTGACCTGCACCTCGCTGCCCGCCTCGGCGTCGCCGGCGGCGCGCGCGGTGACCGCGAGGTCGACCAATTGGATGCTCAGGCCCCGGTCGACCCGGTCCACCACGTATGCCGGGAACGTCTCACCCACCCGGTGTGCCAGCAGCGCCGCCTCGACGGTGTCGGTGCACGCGTGGTCGACCTGGCTGGCCAGCTGATCGGTGCGCCGCATGATGTCCGGCAAGGCCGGGAGCGCTTCCCGGACCCAGCCGGGCACCTCGCCGCCCTGGCTGACCGCCTCACACACCACCAGGCCGAAGCGGTCCACCAGCCGGCGCAGCGGCGCGGTCACATGTGCGTATGGCGCGGCCACCGCCGCCTGCACCTTCACCTCAGGATCCGCACCGACGAACGGCGTGTAGCCGGCGCCCCGGAAGAGGCTGGTCGCGTGGTGGATCAGCGCGAGGTGTCTGGGGTTCGAGCGGTCGAGCCCGCGGATGACGTCGCCATAGGTGTACCCAGCCGGCCAGTCGACGCCGAGAGCGTGCGCCTGGCGGCAGAAGCGGTCGAGCGCACGCTGGTCGGGTGCAGGCATGGTGCGCAGGATCCCGACGTGCGCCGTCAGCATCAGATCGGCGGCCGCCATACCCGTCAGCAGGGAGATCTGCGAGTTCCATTCCTCCGCAGGCAGTTGCGGACGGAAAGTCAGGTGATAGTGGTCGTCGTCGCCCTTGTCCACCTCTTGCTCCGGCATCGGCAGGTTGGCACCGCCACGCTTGGCCTCCAACTCGATGCGCAGCTCCCCGATCTCCTGAAGCAGCTTCAGCCCGTCGCTCGCGGAACCCTCGTCGAGCTGCTGCTGAACCGACGGATAATCAAGCCGCGCAACGCTTTTCACCTGTGCCCGATATACCTGGGCGGCTGTGATCTCGCCGGATCCGGACAATGCGATGTCCCACACGAACGCCGGACGCACCTGCCCCGGCAGCAGACTCGCGGCGCCCTCGCTGAGCACCTGCGGATGCAACGGCACCCGCGCGTCGGGCAGGTAGATCGTCTGGCCGCGCCGCCGGGTCTCCGCGTCGAGCGCGCCACACGGAGCGACGTATGCCGGGACGTCCGCGATCGCATAGCGCACGCGGTAGCCGCCGTCGGCGCGCTCCAGGCACATCGCCTGGTCCAGGTCCATCGAGCCGACCGGGTCGATGGTGCAGAACGGCACCGCCGTCTCGTCGCGGTCCGGCAGCACCACGTCCCTCGCTGCCTGCTCCGCCTCGGCCTGCGCCTGCGCGGGATAGTCCAGCCGCAGACCCAGCTGCTCGCGCAGCGCGGCGAAAGCCTGCTCCAACGGACCGGCGTCGGCGCCGTCCGGCGCGGGAGCATGACGGACGATGACGTGCCGAAGATCCATGTGCCCACCATAGGGACCCGATCGCCCGCCAGGCGCCCGGCACGACAACCGGAGCGCCGCGCGTCGTAGTCTTCGGCCGTGCTCATCCTGCTCCCGCCGTCCGAGACGAAGACACCACGCCGTCGCGGCGCGCCGCTGGACCTCGACACCGTCTCCTTCCCCGAACTCACGCCCGCGCGAGACCGCGTGATCGACGTTCTCGCCGCTGCCAGCACGCGAACGGACGCACTCGAGGTGCTGGGCGTCGGCGCCAGCCTGGCCGCCGACGTCGCGCGCAACGTGACCTTGCGGACCGCGCCGGCGGGTCCGGTCGAGAGCCTCTACACCGGCGTCCTGTATGACGCGCTCGACCTGCCGGGTCTCGCCGGGGTTGCACTGCGCCGCGCACGACGCTGGATCGTGGTGCAGTCGGCCCTGTTCGGTGCGTTGCGGCTGACCGACAAGGTGCCTGGCTACCGCCTCTCGATGGGCACCAACCTGCCCGGCGTCGGACCGCTGGCTGCGCACTGGCGCGCCGAACTGGCCTCTCCCCTCACCGAATTCGCCGGCAGCGGCGTCATCGTCGATTGCCGGTCGAGCACGTATGCCGCGGCCTGGACCCCGGCGGGAGCCTCGGCCGCCCGCTGGGTGCGCATCCACGTGCCGGGCGCGACGCACAACGCGAAACACACCCGCGGGCTGGTCACCCGCCACCTCGCGGTCGCCGGCGCCACACCACGCACCCCGCAGGCGCTGCGCGATGTGGTCGGCGCGGCGTTCGACGTCGCGTTGACCGAGCCGAGGCGTGCCAGCGCCCCGTGGGAGCTCGCTGTGACGGCTCGCTGATGGACCTGCTCGAACGGGTCGGTCCGGTCCTCGCCTTCCTCGTCTGCATCACGGTCGTGGCCGAAATCGCCGATCGCGCAGGAGTTTTCGAGGTCGCCGGGCACTGGGCTGCCCGATTGGCGCGTGGCCGCACGTTCGTGCTCTGGCTGGTGGTGGTCGCACTGTGCTGCGTGGCGACCACGGTGCTCAGCCTGGACACAACCGCCGTGCTGCTGACGCCGGTCGTCATCACCACCGCGCGACAGGCACGGCTGCCACAGCTGCCGTTCGCCTGCACCACGGTATGGCTAGCGAACACCGCGTCGTTGCTGCTCCCCGTCTCCAATCTGAGCAATCTGCTGGCACTGCACGAGTTTCAGCGCTGGGGCGGCCTCTCGGCATACCTGCGGGTCGCGTGGGCGCCCGCGCTGGTCGCGATGGCCGTCACCGCTCTCGTCATCGGGGTGCTGCACCGGCGTGAGCTGACCGGCCGGTATGACGCCCCGGCCATGCAGCAGCCTGCCGACCCGGTGCTCTTCCGCGCCGCAGCGATCGTGTGCGTGCTGCTCGGACCGGCGTTCGTGACGGGGATAACCCCCGCCATACCGGCTGCCGTTGGGGCGGCAATCCTGCTGATGGTGCTCGGGATCCGCGACCGGAAGGCGATCCGGTCGGTTGCCATACCGTGGCTGATGGTCGTTGTGGTGACCGCGCTCTTCGCGCTCGTCGCCTTCCTACGCGATCAGGGTCTGGACACCGTGATCGCCCGCCTCTTCGGCGACGGCGATTCGTTCGGCGCGCTGCTGCGGATCTCCGGAACAGGCGGTGTGGGAGCCAACCTGATCAACAACCTGCCCGCCTATCTGGCGGCCGAGGGCGCCGCCGATGAGTCGGCGCATCGGTTGATGGCGCTGCTCATCGGAGTCAACGCCGGCCCGCTCGTCACCGTCTGGGGATCCCTCGCGACCCTCCTGTGGCTCGGCCGCTGCCGACGCGCCGGCCTGGCGATCCCGTTGCGGCGCTTCACGATCCAGAGCGCGCTCGTCGCCGTGGTGACGGTCGTCGCGGCGACCGCCGCCCTCGCCTGCGTGAGCTAGCGCAGCGCCTGGGTGAGGTCAGCCGACAAGTCGCCTGCGTCCTCAAGCCCGACCGACAGCCGCAGCACGCCGTCGGTGATGCCGACGGCCGCCCGCGCCTCAGGTCCCAGCCGGCGGTGGGTCGTCGTGGCCGGATGGGTGATCAACGACTTGGAGTCACCGAGATTGTTCGAGATGTCAATGATCTCAAGGGCGTTCATCACCTGGAACGCCTCGTCCTTGCCGCCGTTCAGCTCAAAGGTGACGACGGTGCCTCCGCCGCTCATCTGCCGCTGCGCCAGCTCGAACTGCGGGTGCGACTCCAGGAAGGGATACCAGACGCGCCGGATCCCGGAATGCGCCTCCAGCACTCCCGCCAGGTGCGCGGCCGACCTGGCCTGTGCCTCGACCCGCAACCGGAGGGTCTCCAGCCCCTTCGTCAGCACCCACGCGTTGAACGGCGACATCGACGGGCCGGTGTGCCGTAGCAGGTTCTCCACCGGGCCGTGGATGTAGTCCTTCGGCCCGAGGATCGCTCCGCCCAGGACCCGGCCCTGGCCGTCGATATGCTTGGTCGCGGAGTAGACCACGATGTCTGCTCCGTGCCGCAGCGGTGCCGAGAAGACAGGGGTGCCGAAGACGTTGTCGACCACGACCTGGGCTCCGGCAACGTGCGCCCGCTCGCACACGAACTCGAGATCGACCAGTTCTTGCATGGGGTTGCTCGGCGTCTCGAAGAACACCGCGGTGGTCGGCTCGGACAGCGCCCGCGCCCACTGTTCGTTGTCGGCGCCGTCGACGAACACGGTCTCCACGCCCCACCGGGGCAGGATCTCGTCGAGGATCACGAAACAGGATCCGAAGAGCCCGCGCGCGGCCACGACGCGATCGCCGGCCCCGAGCAGCGCGGCCAGCGCGGTGAACACCGCGCCCATGCCGGATCCCGTTGCGTAGCACGCTTCCGCACCTTCCAGCCGGCGCAGCCGCTCCTCGAACACCGCGACGGTCGGATTGCCGTAGCGAGTGTAGACGAACCGGCCAGCCTCACCGGCAAACGCCGCCTCGGCGTCCTCCGCGGACCCGTAGACGAATCCAGAGGTGAGGTAGAGCGCCTCAGCCGTCTCCTCAAACCCGCTGCGAACCAGCCCGCCCCGCACCGCGATCGTGTCGGGGGACCAGTCGTGCGATCGCTCAGTCATGCGCGCAGCCTCCCACACACCGCTCAGCGCAGATGGTGGGTGTCGTTGGTATAGGCCACGGTCGCCGAGCCGTCGGCATACACGTCGAGCTGGGTGAGCGAGGCCGGATCGGCCGCGAGCAACCAGGCGTGCCCGAGACTGAGCCCGAGCAGCGACCGCAGCACGACCAGGATCGGCATCCGGTGGGTCGCCACGATCACCGTGCCGCCTCTCGCCACCGCACGTTCGCGCGCCGCGCCGATCCGGTCCGCGAGCTCAAGGTGCGTCTCGCCGCCCTCGACTCGGAAGTCCTCCTCCGTGCGCATCCGCGCCGGGTCACCCGGGTAGCGCTCGCCGATCTCGGTGAAGCTCAGCCCGTCCCACACACCGAAAGCCTGTTCGTCCCAGTCCTCGTCGGTGATCGGAGCGACGCCCAGCACCCGCGCAGCCGCCGCGCCGGTCTGCCGCGCCCGGGTCAGCGACGACGTCACGACCGAGACCGGGCCGGTCACCAGGTCACCCAGGGCTCGTGCGGCCCGCTCCGCCTGATCGAGACCGAGTGCGTTCAGCGACGGGTCCGGTCCGCCACGGCCGTCCAGTCTCCCGCCGACGGTGAAGTCGGTGACGCCGTGCCGCAGCAGGATCAATCGCGTGGCGATCTCACGCGGCGGGCGGACCGGTTGCGGCGTGGGCGCCGACGCCGGCTGCTCGGTCTCGGCACGCCACAGGTCGCGCTCCACGAGCGTGCCGTCCATGCCGTCGTTCGACAGCTTGTCGGCAGCCTTGTTCTGCTCCCGCGGGATCCAGGTCCACTCCTGCACTCCCCCGCCGGCGGCGCGCAACTCGCGCACGATCTCCTCGGCTTGCGCGGCCAGGCGCCGCATGTCCTCGTGCTTGATCTTCCACCGACCCGCCATCTGCTCGATGACCAGGCGGGAGTCCATCCGGACGGTGATCAGCGCTGCCTCGTCGATCTGCTGGGCGGCCCGCAGACCGGCGATCAAGCCCTCGTATTCCGCGACGTTGTTGCTGGCCCGCCCGAGTGGCGCCGCGCGCTCGGCGAGCAGCGACCGGTCCGCACCGTCACGGACGAGCGCGCCATATCCCGCGACTCCGGGATTGCCACGGGAGCCGCCGTCGGCCTCGACGATCAGGCTGCGCGGCACCCGGCTCAGAGCCCCGACTCGGCTGTGCGGACCAAGATGCGGCGACACTCCTCGCAGCGCAGCACCTCGTCCTCGGGAGCTGCCTTGATACGGGAGAGTTCCGCCTGCACCAGCTCGAGTCCGCAGCCGCTGCAACGCTTTTGCTGCAGCGCCGCCGCCGCGACACCACCCATCTGTTCGCGCAACTTCTCATAGAGCGGCAGCAACTCGGCACCGACTCCGGCAGCCACGTTGGCGCGTTCGCGCAGCACGCTCTCGCGCTCGGCTTCGATCTCGGCGAGCGCGCGGTCACGCTCACCGGTCAGCCGCTCCACCGCCTCCTCGACCTGCTGGTGCGCTGTCTCCCTGACCTGCAGGTCGGCCTGCAGGCTCTCAGCCCGCTCCATGACCGCCAGCTCGACGTCTTCCAGTTCGGCCTGACGGCGCGCGAGCGTGTCCAGCTCGTGCTGCAGGTTCTGCAACTCCTTGGCGGTGCCGTTGCCGCTGTCCAGCCGGGCACGGTCCCGGTCGGCACGGTCGCGGACCAGTTGCACGTCGGCGTCGGCCTTGCTGACCGCGCGCTCGTTGTCCTGCAGAGCGGTGCGCGCGAGGATCACGTCCTCGCGCAAGGTGATCTCGGACGCGGTCGCCTCAGTGAGCTGAGCCAGCACCGGCAGCGTGCGCTCGCGGTGCGCGAGCTGGTCGAGGCGGGTGTCCAGCTTCTGCAGGTCCAGCAGCCGCCACTGCCGGGTGAGATCGGCCTTCATCGGCTCACTGCTCCTTCGTCTCGGGACGTTCGGTGGGGATCACGAAATCCCATGGGTCCGTGCGCAATTGGGACACTGCGGTCTCGACGTCATACCCCTGCTCCTGCAGTGCCGCACGCAGCCGGTCGGCGCAGCCGGCCAGCCAGAGCGACTCGGTCGCCCAGTGCGCGGCGTCGATCAGGTATGGCGGGCCGCCGCGCCCCTCCTCACGCGCTTCCAGGGCGGGGTGGTGGCGCAGGTCGGCCGTGACGTAGACGTCGGCGCCCGCAGAGCGGACGGCGTCGAAACGAGTGTCCCCGGCTCCGCCCTGCACCGCGACCCGTCGCACGACCGCGCCGGGGTCACCACTCACCCGCAGGCCCGCAGGTGCGGCAGGCAGCGCCGCAGCGACGAACTCCGCATAGTCGCGCAGTGTCATGGGGGCAGCCAGGTCACCGACCTTCCCGATCGGCTGTCCGTCCTCCTCGTCGAGCGGGGCCGCATCGGGCGGCAACCCGCAGGCTACGGCGAGCGCGTCGTTCACACCCGGTGTCGCAACGTCCGCGTTGGTGTGCGCGCAGTAGAGCGCGATGTCCGCGACGACGAGAGTGGTGATCGCCGCGCCCTTGGCCGTCGTCGTCGCGACCGAATGCACACCGCGCAGCAACAGCGGATGGTGGGTGACCAGGAGGTCGGCTCCGGCGTCGCGTGCTTCCTCGATCACCGCGAGCGTCGGGTCGACCGCGAAATGCACCAACTGCACGGGCTGTTGGTGGTCACCGGTGACCAGTCCGACACGATCCCAGCCGGCGGCCGTGTGTCTCGGATAGAACCCGTCGAGCACCCGAACGACGTCCGCAAGGGCGGGGCTGGCCACGTAGTCACCTTCCAGGACGGTCGAGGTCGCGTTGACCGCGCCACGATACTCGATCTGCCGGTGCACGGGTCCCCGGCGGTGGACCGTCCGGGGTGCGACTACTGGTCGAAGACGACAACGCCGCGGATGTTCTTGCCGGCCTTCATGTCGTCGAAGCCCTCCGCGACCTGGTCGAGTGTGTAGCGGGTGGTCACGAGCTCGTCCAGGTGCAGTTGACCGCGCTTGTACAGCTCCAGCTGCGCCGGTATGTCGGCCAGCGGCGCGCTCGCGCCGAACAATGCTCCCTGCAACCGCTTCTGCGACAGGATTAGGTGGTGCAGGTCGATGTCGCCGGCCTCCACCGTGGCCGGACCGATGCCGACCGCGACGCACGTGCCGCCCTTGCGGGTCGCGTCCAGCCCCTGACCGAGGTGCCGGCCGGTCGTGACGCCCACGGTGACGATGACCGAGTCGGCGCCCTGGCCCTCGGTCAGTGACCGTGCGACCTCGGCGGCCTCGTCGATGTCGGCGACTGCGTGGGTGGCGCCGAGTTTCAGTGCGGACGAACGCTTGAACTCCACCGGATCGACGGCGATCACGGCCGACGCTCCGGCATGCGCGGCACATCGTCGTCGCCGACGTCATCGTCATGGTCAACCTCGCTCAGATCGCCGGTGCCACTCGTTCACATTGCCCAAGCGCGCCAGCGACGAGATGGTGCTCGTCCTGCCCGCGATGGATCCGGCCGGTGAGATCGGTCTGTGGCTGCCGGCTGCCACCCTCTCCTCGCCGATCGCCGGTCCTCGGTCCGGCCGTTCGTCGAACGGACAGTAGTTGCGATGAGAGCCGCCTACTCGCCGCAACTACTGACCTTTCGGTTCGGCTCGGCGACCTCTGCGGCCCTCGCTACGTTGGGCACATGACCGCTGACGTCGTGCCGGCCGTGGCCGTCGACGGCTTGACCGTGCGGCGTGGGTCCCATCTGGTGCTGGGCGAGCTGAGCGCAGCCATTCCGGCCGGACAGGTGGGCTTGCTCGGCCCGAGCGGCAGCGGCAAGACCACGCTGCTGCGCGCGATCGTCGGGGTACAACGGATCACCGCCGGGACGGTGCGCGTGCTCGGCGAGCCTGCCGGGAGCAGTGCGCTGCGGCACCGGATCGGGTACGTCACCCAGGCCGCGAGTGTGTATGACGACCTGACCGTCGCGGAGAACCTGCGCATTTCGCTCGCGTGCTCGCCGCGCCGCGCGAGGACGTCGAGCGAGTGCTCGAACAGACCGACCTCGGGGCGCACACCAGCCAGGTCGTGGGGTCCTTGTCCGGCGGACAACGTAACCGCGTGTCGCTCGCCGCGGCGCTGCTCGGCCATCCCGAACTGCGTCGCGGTCTCAGCGACGAGTGGAACGCGCGTTGGCGCGGGTGTCCTCGGCGAGGTAGCGGCGGCGCGGTAGGAGTCGCCGGGCGAGCCGGCCGGACAACTCCTGGAACAGGGCTTGCACCCTGCCCGCGTCGAGCTGTCCGCCCGGCGTCACGCTCTTGCCAGGGAACGGGCGGTGATGAAAATCCCGCGCCGCCGGAACGCCTCCGGACTCTCCCGCTCAGCATCACCGCGGAAGATCACGGGAACAGCCGGGTACCACGCTTCCGTGCGCCGCGACGGGTTGGACGCCCAGGCTGGGGCAGGCCAGCCGTCACGGGCGGCAAGGTGGTCCGCGAGGGCCGCGAACGCGGCGTCGAGCTGCGTTGATCCGGTGCGGGGTGGCTCGTTGGTGAACACGCCGGCAGCGGGGCCGGGGCCGCCGCGCCGCAGCACGGAGGTGTAGTCGTCCAGGGTTTGGAGGATGCCGAACCGCCAGCACCTGTCCAAGGACTCGCCCTCGGTCAGCAGGGCACGGCATGCGTTGGCGTTCTGCGCCGCTGTATGACGCACGCCAATGCCAACAGCCGTGCTCGGCGGCCTCTCCGGAGTCGCGCGGGCAGCGTCCAGCAGCGCCGCGACCGACCTCCCGAATATTCCTATAGCGCATATATTGCGCACCACGCACTTAGCGCGTACTGTGAAGCCATGACGAACGCGAGCACCACGCTGCGGCAGGCGTCCATGCGGCGCCGGGACTGGCAGAAGGAGCAGACCCGGATGGATCTGGCTCTGGCTGCCTTCGAGTTGGCCCGGACGGAGGGTTTGGCGAAGGTGCGGGTGCCGCAGATCGCCGAGGCGGTCGGGGTGTCGACACGGACCTTCAACAACTACTTCTCCAGCAAGGAGGCGGCGATCGTGTGGCCGGCCACGCTGCGTGGCGCTCGGATGGCGTCCGAGTTGGCGGAGCGTCCGGCCGGTGAGTCCCTGGCCTATGCGCTGGTCGAAGTCGTGACCAGTCAGTACGGACCCGCCGGTCAGGACGGGATGCCCGAGGGCTGGCTGGACGGGTTCCGCACCCTGGTCGCGGCCGAGCCGGCATTGCACGGCGAATACCTCAAAGCGCAGGCGACCGGCGAACGGGCGTTGGCCGAGGTCATCACCGCTCGTACCGGCGTCGATGACGATCACCTGCGATCCCTGGTGCTGGCCGGGGTTGCCTTAGCAGCTGAGCGAGCAGCGGTCATGTCCTGGTCCCGCCAGAACAAGCCCACCACACCGTTGCTTCGGGTTGTCCGCACCGCGCTCACCATGGCCCTGAACGGCACGGTCATTGCTGCGGTCACCCTCCGTTGAGCGCCATCGCAACCACACAACCGTGAGAAAGGGAGCCCGTGATGTTGTTTGAGGTGCCCGCATCTTCCAGGCGCCGGAGAGGGGGCAGGACGTCGGGTACGGCACCCTGTCGGAGTTCCCCGGCCAGGATTGCCGCGGTCCGGCGCATCACCGTGCCCTGAACGGCCCTTTGGGTCAGTGGATGGCCCATTCCCCGTCGACCGAGATGAACTCGGCATCGAGGCTTCAAACCGGAAAGGTCGTCGTTTTGAACGACGACCTTCTGGTGGACGCGGGTGGACTCAAACCGAACACCTGGCAGCGGTTCGAGCGGCTGAGTTCCGCGTGGAATCGGGCGAAGCTCGTGCTCGGCGACCAGCCGGACGGTGCCGCTGACGATGAGCCGGGAGTCGTCGCGAACCCTAGGAGACGAGCTAGAACACCCCTCACGGAGAGCCAAGTGGACGCTATCCGAACAGCCCGCGCGAACGGTGAGAGCGTGGTCTCGATCTGTCGGCGGTTCAACGTGCATCGGATGACCGTCTGGACGCACACGAGAGACTTGCTCTGACGTCCCCTTGTGCTGCACACTCCGAAGTGACCGTGCACGAGCTGCGGCACACGAGCGTTGCTGAGTCCGGAAGCTTGTCGGCTTCACTTGCGATAATGGCACCGTGAAGTTTAAGCGCCGCAACCTCGAAGCTCTTGCTGACCTCATCGTGGGCAACATGGGCCGTGACGACGCCGAAAATGAGGACGAAGCCAAGTACTTCCCCTACCGGTCCAGCATGTACATCACCGCGTTCTTCCAAGAGCTGGAGACGGAGTACCAGCATGACGGTTCCACTCGCCACCGCTGGGTGGCAGATGTGCTGGAACAGATGCTGGCCGAACCGCACGACGGACCCAACCGTCCGCCAGAGATCTTCTGTCGCCTCATCGATCAGCTGATGAGCCCGGCCGATCGGCTCAACGAAGGGTCAGACCGTCCTCGGGCGCTCGCGCAACTCAACGAGGTCCTTGGCCGCGAAGGTTTCGAGGCGTTCTATGGCGAGGACAACCACTGCTATCTGCGTCATGTCGGCACCCAGACCGTGACCATCCTTGCCACCAACCCCCACCGACCCTTCAGCAAGGCTGAGCTGGAACGGCGGCAACTCCTGACGGCGTACCTCGACCAGTGCAGCGAGGATGACCTCATCGAGGAGGTGCTACTCCCGATGTTCAGACAACTTGGCTACCACCGCATCACGGCCGCCGGGCACAAGGATAAGGCTCTGGAGTACGGCAAGGACATTTGGATGCGCTACACCTTGCCGACGCAGCACATTCTCTACTTCGGAATCCAGGCGAAGAAGGGCAAGCTCGACGCTTCGGGGGTAACCAAGACGGGTAACGCCAACATGGCTGAGATCCACAACCAGGCGCTCATGATGCTGGCGCACGAGATCTTTGACCCCGAGACCAATCGTCGCGTCCTGGTCGATCATGCCTTCATCGTGGCGGGTGGCGAGATCACCAAGGCGGCGCGCAACTGGCTCGGCAACGCACTCGACGCCCACAAGCGCAGCCAGATCATGTTCATGGATCGCGACGACATCTTGAACCTCTACGTCGTCGCAAACCTACCGCTACCAGAAGGTGCGTTGCCGCCAACGCCAACCAGTCCGTGGTCAACGAACGCCGAGACTCCGTTTTGAACCGCGACAGCGTTCGCCAGCGGCATCGGTGCGACGAAGGCAAGTTGACCTACGCCGCCAGCTTCGGCCGGCTAGCAGAATCGAGAAAGGAGTGCGGTGAATAGTCACTCTAAAAAGGCAGGTGAGTTCCTGCGAGATACTGCGCAGGAGTCTGCTCGACAGGTATTGAACGATCATCGTGATGACGGCCACATAAGGGGTTTTAGTAGCGCTGCTGGTATAGCCTTGCGCCGAATTCAAGAGAAGCTTGATGCGTACAGAGAACAGATGAAGGGTCCAGGTCTGTCCAAGTCTGAGCAAGCGAGCTACGCGCAACTGGACGAACTGAAGTCTGAGATCGAGGCGGAATGTGACCGCTACTGGCGAGGCAGCGGCATCGACTGGAGACCTCTAAAGCCGGTCGTCAAGGGCGTTGTCAAGCGAGCCAACGAATCACAGTCTGACGACTGAAGTGATGTCTCGCTTCTAGTTGAGAAGGCTGGGTTCCTCGAGCAAAGTCGTCCGCTGGCATCTCCGTGTCCTCTCCGACTGAGTCATCTCGACACGAGATCTAGATAATCGCGTCCTGCATGACCAACATGTGATTCATGATCGACAACTCCTTGACCTTGCCAAGCCCGGGAAAGTGCTGACGCTGATACAGATCGCGGAACCCGTCGATTCCTAGGTTTGTCGGGAGCGACCTTTCGTCAACGAAGTCGATGAGCTTTTCAAGGGCCTCGAAGAATTTCCCAGCCGGGTCATCCTGAGTCTCATTGCTTTCAGAGCAGAAGTGCTTCAGACCCAGATCCGCGAGTAGCTGATTGGCTTCGGCCGCGGGTGTGGTTCTGATGTCGGGTTCTGCGTGTTCGCAGTATTTTTCGTGGTTCGGGC
>NZ_RJJQ01000028.1 GCF_003724155.1 Flexivirga caeni
CGGTCACGGGTCCAGTACAGCAGGTGCAGGTGCTGGAAGCCACCACCCACCTGGTCCGCTGAGAAGCGCAGACCAGGGCCCCACCGACCGGGGCACCTACCGCCGGTAGCCGGTAGACCATCAGCGAGCGAAGAGCTGTTCGCCGATGTAGTGACCGGCCTTCGGCGCGGGCGGTATGGCGAAGAGCCCCGACCCGACGTGCTTGATGTACTCGTTGAGCAGGTCACCGGCGCCCAGCTTGCGTTGCAGCTGCACGAAGTGTGCGGGGTTGTTCTGGTAGGAGATGAACAACAGCCCTGCATCCAGCTGGCCGAACTCGTTGATGCCGTCGGTGTAGTTGTAGCTGCGCCGCAGGATCTTGACCCCGCCGTTGTTCTCATGCGCAGCCAGCGCGATGTGGGACGTCGGAGCGATGACCGGTTTGCCGTCCTTCCCCTGTGCGGCGAACTGCGGGGTGTCGAATTCCTTGTTCCCCGTGAGGGGTTCACCTGCGGACTTGCCGCGGCCGAAGATCTTCTCCTGGTCGCTGACGCGGTCGGCGTCCCAGGTCTCGATATTCATCTCGATCTTGCGCACGACCTGATAAGTCCCGCCGGTCATCCAGCCGGCGTCCCGCAACCAGACGTACGTGGCGAAGTCGGCCGCCTCGGAGATGTTGCGGGTGCCGTCCTTGAAACCGAGCAGATTGCGCGGCGTCTGCTGCCCTTGACCGGCCGACGCCCGGCCGAAACCCATGACGGTCCACCGGGTTTGCACGGTGTCGCGGGCCATTCGGGCCAGGTTGCGCACCGCGTGGTAGCACACCTGCGGATCGTCCGAGCACACCTGCACCGACAGATCGCCGCCGCTGGTGCCCGCCGACAGGTTGTCGCTCGGCAGCGCGGGCAGCGGAGTCAGCAGCGCTGGCCGTTTCCCCGCCAGGCCGAAGCGCGTGTCGAACAGGCCCGGCCCGAGACCGATCGTGACCGTCAGGCTGGCCGCGTCGAGCCCGAGCGCCTCGCCGGTGTCACGTCCGACGGCCATGTCCGAGGTGGGCTGCACCTGGCCGATCGGCTGCGCTGCCATCAACTGCGCACTCGCCGCGGTCCAGCGCGCGAGCAGCGACTGCAGGTCGGTCGCCACGGTCCCGGCCGACATGTCGAACGTCATGAAGATCGCATACCGCTGTGGCGGGGTCCGGATGCCGGCCGGCTCGGCCTGGTCGTACAGCGGGTACTGCGTCGTGAGGTCGATCGCGTCCTTGTCGGCGGGGTCCGACATACCCGAGGACCGGCTGCCCTCGACTGCCCATGCTCCGCCGACCGCGAGCGCGCCGGCCGCGGCCCCGCCGACGGCTCCCTGGAAGAGCCGGCGGCGGGGAACGGAGCCGGCCTCTGGAGCCGAGTCCTGGGGGGCGCTCAACGTGCCGTCGCCACCTTCTGCGCAATTTGGGACAGCGGGTCCTGCAGCGCCTGCACCGTCTTGCTCAGCGATGCGGCGTCCTTGGCGCGCCGCTGGGCCGTCCACGGCTTGAATCCGCCCAACTCAGTGCCGTCGCGGTATGGCGTGAGTGCGTTGTTCACGTTGGTGAACTGCTTGCTGACCGTGGCGGTGAGGGCAGGGTCGATCTTGGTCAGGCCGGGCTTCAGGAACGCGAATGCCTGCTGCGCACCCTCGACGTTGGCCGCGAAGTCGACGAGGTCGAGGTGGCTGTACTTCTCCTCCTCGCCCTTGATCTTGTTGGTCTGCACCTCCTCCAGCAGGCTGGCGGCACCGTTGGCCAGGTCCTCCGGCTTGTAGGTGAGTCCCGCGGCGAGGCCGCTCAGCTTGGTCACGTTCGTCTGCAGTTCTGCGGCGTACTTCTTGGTCTGCGGGGTGATCTTGCCGCCCTGCCACAGGTCGCGCTCGACGGCGTGGAAGCCGTGCCAGCCGACCTTCGGGTCGAGGTTGGACGCCCGCATGTCGATCAGATAGTCGAGGTTCCCGGCGTTGTCGCCCGGTTTGAAGCCGGGCAGCACGAACCCGGCGACGTCCGATTCGATCTTCTCGTAGTAGGGGCGAGCACCGGCATACGCCTTCTTCGCCTTCGCGACGTCGCCGGAGTCGACGGCAGTCTTCAGCGCGCCGACCGCGGTCACCATGTCCTTGACGTTCTGGTCGACGAACCCGGCGTACCCCGTGGTGCCCTGCTTCAGGAGGGCGGCCGTGGAGCCGGTCGCAGTCGGGGCTGCCTTGCCGGAGACGGTGAACGGCACGTTCTCGGTGTCCGCTCCCGGGCAGTAGAGCTGATACTTGCCGCCCGCGAGCGTCACGGTGAACGTGACCGGCGCCAGACCCGGGGCGAGGTTCTCCTTCTCGCCGAGAATGCGCTGGTCGGCCTGCAACTCGATTTCGGTGATCGCGGTCGCGTCCTTGTTGGTCACCGTGAAGGTGACGGGGCCGGCCTTGGCGTTGGCGTGGTCGAGTTCGCAGCCGCCGCTGCTGGTCAGGGTGACATTGACCTGTGCGGCGCCGCCCGTGACCGGGGCACCGGAGGCGGCTCCGGTCGCGGCCGAGCCGCCGGTGGAGTCGCTCGCGCTGGAACCGCTGCCGCTGCTACGGCTGCTGCCGGAGCCGCATGCGGCCAGCGACAGCCCGAGGGCGAAGACTCCACCGACGCGTGTCAGGTGGCGGATGGTGTTATGCATTCGAACTGCTCCTTGGTGACGGGGTGCCCACGGTCGCGGACGGGGTGGATCGGACGGGCTGCAGGCGCCGGCGCGCGCGCAGCGCGGCGACGACGAGGGCGGCTGCTGTGACGAGCAGGCCGACAGGAGCGACGCGGCCCCAGAACTTCACCGCGTCCTGGTCGCTGGCGTAGCGGCTGAGTGCGGTCCCGAAGTCGTCGACGTATGACGTGGCGACGGTCCACGAGGCGCCGGGATCGGAAACTCCGGACGGCAGGTTCGCGCCGGGCGACACGGTGAGCGTGCGCGCCGTGGTGAGGCCGCCGCCACTGAGCGTCACCGACAGGTGGGCGCGGCGGGTCGCGTCATACAGCCGACCGTGAACGGTGGAGACGTCCACGGCCTCGCTGCGCTGCCACTTCGCGTCGAACGGTCCGGGATTCAGGCCGGGGTCGATGCCGACCGGGAGGCGATTGCCGTTGAGTGCGCTGACTTGCGCGAGCGTCAGCGTCGCCGGTGGCGCCGCTGCCGAGGCCGGCCGCGCAGTGTAGTGAATAGCCTTGACACCGTTGAGATTCCGCGGACCGACCCGTTGCAAGGTATGGCGCTCGGCCGCTCCCGGCCCGGTGAGAGCGGCGCTCTCGAACCGGATGGCGCCGGCCTTCGCCCCGGAACCGTCCACGACCGGTGCAGCGTCCGGCGTGCGCAGCGTCGCGGTCGGCACTACGGCGACCAGGACGCCCGCTGCCACGGCACACCCCGCGGCCAGGGCGAGTTTCAGCCGGACGCTCTGCTGCGCATTCGGCCGGTGCCGCGCCGGCCAGTAGACGATCAGTGCCATCGGCACGACATACAGGAACCAGCCCAGGACCTCGATCAGTCGTGGGTAGGCAGGGATGCCGAGCACCCCGGTGAACACGGCGCTGCGGATCGACCCGCTCGGGGCGAGCCAGCTCAGGTCGGCCGTGCGGCCCTGGCCGGCGTTCAGGATGCCGGCTTCGTGGGCCGTGCGCAGCGCGGTGACCGTGAGGCCGCCCGCGATGAGGATGAGGAAGCCGCTGGTGACCTTGAAGAATTTGCCCAGGTTGAGGGTGACTCCGCCGGTGTAGAGGCCGAAACCGACTGCGGCAGAACACAGTATGCCGAGAACCGCGCCGACTACCGCGCTGCTGGTGTTGCTCGACGCCTGGAAGGTCGCCAGGAGGAAGACCGCGGTCTCGAAGCCCTCCTTGAGGACGGCGAGGAACGCCATGACGACCAGGGCACGAGAGGTGCCGGCACCCAGCGCACTCTGGGCCGCGGACTCGATCTCGCGCTTGAGCCCCCGCGCGTGCGTGCTCATCCAGATGACCATGCCGGTCACGAAGAAGATGGCGACCGAGCCGATCACCGTCTCCATGAGTTCCTGCTGCCGCTGCGGGAGCGCGGATTCGACCACCTTGAGCACGACCCCGACAGCGATGCTGATCAGGATGGCTGCCACCACGCCGATCCACATGGTGCGCAGCGGCCGGCCGTTCTTCTTCAGGAACGCGGCGATGATGCCGACGATGAGCGCCGCTTCGAGGCCCTCGCGCAGGCCGATCACAAACGTCGCGAGCACGGATGATTCTCCCAGGTATTAGGCAAGCCTTAACTAACTAGCGAGCATAGACGGTTCACCGATGATGACAAATTCCGCGTAGTCTCGCCGCCATGGGTGCGTCGCGGACGGGTGAGCCGCTGGTGGCCGGAGTCGACAGTTCGACCCAGTCGTGCAAGATCGTGGTGTGCGAGGCCATGACGGGGCGACTCGTGCGGCAGGGCCGCGCGCGTCACCCCGAGGGCACCCAGGTCGACGCGCGCGCCTGGTGGGCAGCTTTCGAGGAGGCGTCCGCCGATGGCCTGCTGGACGGGGTGAGTGCACTCGCGGTCGGTGGGCAGCAGCACGGCATGGTGACTCTCGACGCGGAGGAGAACCCCGTGCGGGAGGCGATGCTCTGGAACGACACGAGCTCCGCGCCGCAGGCGGAGCAGCTCATCGAGGAGCTGGGTGGCGCCGCGCAGTGGGTCGATGCCGTCGACCTCGTGCCGGTCGCGAGCTTCACCGCGACAAAGCTTCGGTGGCTGGCCGAGAACGAGCCCGGGAATGCCGCGCGCACCGAGACGGTCGTGCTGCCGCATGACTGGCTCACCGGCCGGATCCTGGCTGCCGGCAACGGTTTCGAAGGCTGGACCACAGATCGGGGCGACGCATCGGGCACCGCGTACTGGTCGCCGGTGACCGGCGAATACCGCCGGGACCTGTTGCGGCTGGCGTTCGGCCGCGAGGTCGGGTTGCCGCGCGTGCTCGGGCCCGCAGAGGCCGCGGGCAGCACAGCCGGCGGGATGCTGGTGGCGGCAGGGACCGGTGACAATGCTGCGGCGGCGCTCGGCCTGGGCATCGCTCCTGGGGACGTGGTCGTGTCGCTGGGCACCAGCGGTGCAGTCTTCACGGTGCACGACGACTCCGTCGGCGACGTGAGCGGCGCCGTGGCGGGCTTCGCCGACGCGACCGGTCGCCACCTGCCGCTCCTCGCGACCTTGAACGCGGCTCGGGTGCTGGTCGCCGCGGCCACGACCCTGGATGTCGATCTCGCAGGCCTGGATGCGCTTGCGGCGCAGGCACCAATCGGAGCCGGCGGACTCACCTTGCTGCCGTTCCTGGATGGCGAACGATCACCCAACCTGCCGACAGCGCACGGCACCCTCACCGGTATGACGAGGGCAAATTCGACCCCGGCGCATTTCGCGCGCGCGTATGTCGAAGGAATGCTGTGCAACCTCAGAGGCTGCCTCGATGCGTTGGCGCGCAACGGGATTCACGCTCGCCGGATGCTCCTCATCGGTGGCGCAGCCGCGGCCGGCTCAGTGCGCGAGGCGGCTGCCAACATTTTCGGAGTGCCGGTCGTCGTCCCGGAGCCGGGCGAGTACGTCGCGCTCGGCGCCGCCCGCCAGGCAGCGTGGGCGCTCTCGGGTGCGGCGGAGCCGCCGCAGTGGCCGGTGCCACTCGCCGCGACCGTCGAACCTGCCGACGCACAAGCAGGTGCGCAGGTCGCGCGGCGCTATCGCGACGTGCTCACGATGACGCACCCCGGGGCTGCCGTCGATTGACGACGGCAACACCCGGGGTGCGAAAAGCGTTGTGCGTCAGTCCTGTCCGCGTTCGAAAGCCAGCTGCTCGGCATACGGGCGCATGCGCCTCGGCTGCCCCGGCCGCCGCGATGAGTGTTCATCGGTGCGGACAACTGACTCGCGACGCACTTGGTCCAGCAGTTTCGAGGTCGTGCGGCGCACGACCTGAGAAGAGGGCACTGGCATAATCCGTGGTCCTTCCGCGGGTTGGCTTTGGGGTGGATGCCAGGCATAACGGAGGAACGCTCCGGATAATTCCCGGCCCGGAAGCCGCGATGTGCCAGGCGCTTTCGGCCCGTGTGGTCGCCGGCGGGCGTCCACGCCGTCGGGCGCGCTCGGTGTGCTGGGTCTCACACGCGAATCCGTGCGTCACGACGGTTATCCGTTCGCTTTGGGAATTTCGATATGGAAGTATTGGTTTCGGAAGTCCCAGGTCCGCGTCCAGCGACCCCGCACCCTCGAAGGAGTGACCCCCGCATGTCCTTGCGCCCCTACCAGAACGTCCTGCGCATCACCGACGCCCGGCGGGTGCTCCTGCTGGGCTTCCTGTTGCGGATCCCGATCTTCTCGGCCGGGGTCGTGCTGACCCTGCACGTCGTGCAGACACTGCACCGCTCCTATGCGGAGGCGGGTCTGGTCGCCGCCGCGTCGACCATTGCGATCGCGGTCTCCGGCCCGTGGCGCGGCAAGCTGCTGGACCGGCTCGGGCTGCGGCGGGTGGTCCTGCCGTCGCTGGTCGTCAGTGCAGTCTGCTGGGCGATCGCGCCGTTCGTCGGCTACTGGATGCTGCTGGTGCTGGCCACGATCGGCGGTCTGTTCGTCGTGCCCACCTTCTCGATCATCCGGCAGGGCGTGATCGCGGCCGTGCCCGAGCAGCAGCGGCGCACCGGTCTGTCGCTCGACGGCATCAGCGTCGAGCTGTCGTTCATGGTCGGTCCGGTCGCGGCCGTCTGGCTGGCCACGGCATTCAACACGCGGATCGTGCTCTTCGGGCTGGAGATGCTCGGGGTGCTCGTCGGGGTCGTCCTGTATGCCGTGAACCCGCCACTGCGTGCAGCGGTTTCGGAGACCGACGCAGCAGGTCAGGTCGTGCCGCGCAGCGCGTGGTTCCGGGCCGGATTCCTCGCCATCTGCGCCGCGGCGGCCGCGGCCACCATCGTGCTCGGCGGCAGCGATGTCTCGATCGTGGCAGCGATGCGCGATTTCGGTGCGGTGAGCTCGATCGGCATCGTGCTGGTGCCGTGGAGCGCGGGTTCGCTGATCGGCGGCCTGGTCTACGGTGCGATGTCGCGTCCCGTCCAGCCGTTCCTGCTGTTGCTCGGGCTGGCCGTGGCCACCGCGCCGATGGCGTTTGCGACGGGCACCTGGTCACTGGCCGGGCTCGCCCTGATCTCCGGGGTGTTCTGCGCCCCGACGATCACCGCAACGGTGGACGCCGTCAGCCGTGTCGTGCCCTCGGTGGCCCGCGGGGAAGCGCTGGGCTGGCACGGCTCGTTCATGACTGCCGGCTCGGCGCTGGGTGCCCCGGTCGCCGGGGCCGCGATCGACAGCTGGGGTTTCGGCGGCGGCTTCCTGCTGGTGTCCGCTCTCGGCGCGGTTGTCGCGCTGGCCGGCTACGTCGCCCTCCACCTGCACCGCAGCCGGGTCCGCGGGCACGCGCTGGCGGCATAGCCGGCCGGTCGGCGCAACGCGGGTCGCCGGGCTGGTAGGTCGGTGCTCCGGGCTAAAGTCACCGGAGTGAGTGCAGCACCCGGCACGGATTCGCTTTCGGTCGCGCAGGCACGCCGGATCACCCTGGCGGCGCAGGGATTTCGCGATCCGCGCCATCAACCTCCGACGATGCGCACTCTCACGCGAACCGTGCGGCGCACCGGCCTGTTGCAGATCGACTCGGTCAACGTGTTGCAGCGCGCGCACTTCATGCCGCTCTTCTCCCGGATGGGCGCCTATGACGTGAGCCTGCTGGACCGGGCGGCGGGCCGCGCCCCGCGGCGGCTGGTCGAATACTGGGCGCACTGCGCGGCGTACATGCCCGTTGAGCTGTGGCCGGTGATGACCCATCGCATGCAGCACCACCGGGCGCGAGGCCACGAGTGGTTCGGGCTGCCCGAGGACGCCGGCCTGCCGGCGGCCCTGCTGCGCGAGATCGAGGCCGGCGGTGCGGCCACGGCCCGGGATCTCGACGACGGGCTGCCCCGAGCCCGGGTCAACTGGGGCTGGAACTGGTCGAAGACCAAGCAGGCGCTGGAGTTCCTCTTCTTCGCCGGCGAGTTGAGCGTCGCCCGCCGCAACGCCGCCTTCGAGCGCGTCTACGACCTGCCCGCGCGAGTGCTGCCGCAGGCGATTCTCGACCAGCCGGAGCCCACCCCGCTCGACGCCGCCCGCGAGCTGCTCCGGCGGGCTGCCCGGTCGTATGGCGTGGCAACCGCGTTCGATCTGCGTGACTACTTCCGCATGCAGGAGTCGCCCGCCCACCGTGACCAGGTCGGTCCAGCGCTGCAATCGCTCGTTGACGAGGGCGAGCTGCGGCCGGTGAGCGTTGAGGGCTGGCGGCGGCAGGGTTACCTGCACCGTGACGCGGCCGTGCCCCGGCGCGTCACGGCCCGGGCGCTGCTCAGTCCCTTCGACCCGCTGGTATGGCGGCGCGAACGCACCGAAGACCTCTTCGGATTCCACTACCGCATCGAGATCTACGTGCCCGAGGCGAAGCGAGTGCACGGCTACTACGTGCTGCCGTTCCTTCTCGGTGACCGCATCGTCGCGCGGGTCGACCTCAAGGCCGACCGCCGCTGTGGCGTGCTACAGGTCCTCGGCGCCTATGCCGAGCCGCACGCACCGCAGCACACGGCGCCGGAGTTGGTGCGCTCGCTGCGCGAGCTCGGTGGCTGGCTCGGAGTGGATCAGGTCGAGGTGGCAGGTCGCGGAGACCTCGCCCCGGCGCTGTCGCAGGCGTTGCGGCACGTCACGAGTGACTGAGGCCACCGGTCAGCAGCCGCTGGACCCTGCGGCCGGCAGGACGTCACCGTCCGGTGAGCCCTCGGCGTGCAGCCAGAGGGAGATGATGTTGTTGCCGAAGGCCGAGGAATACGAAGTGGATTCCTCGCAGCCGCCCTGGTTGAGCCCACCGATGACCCCGACCACCCTGGGGTTGGCGTCGGTGGCGACGAGCCACGGGCTGCCGCTGCTACCGCCGATATATCCGTGGCAGTCGAAGCTGGTGGAGCTGCCGGTCCAGTAGACCTGTGTCGTGCAGGCGATCGGCTCTCCGGAGCCGTTGTTGTAGGCGATGTCGGTGATGGACTGCCCGGTCGCGGGCGCCAGCCCGATGTCGGCAGCACCGGTCACCGACTGCAGCGTGCGCTGCTTCCCCGCGATCGTCTGCGGCGCGATCTTCAGGATGGCCATGTCCTCCTGCGGGTCCTGGCCGGACAGCCAGCCGGGCAGCGCATAGGCCCCGGTGGCGGTCCACGTGCCGAGCGGCGCCTTGCCGGAGTGGTAGTCGGGCGCGAACCTCCATCCCGCGCCGGACCCGGTCAGGCAGTGAGCGGCGGTCAGCACGAGATTCTGGGTGTGCGAATTGATCACGGTCGCGGTGCACACCTGGTCGTCGGAGCCGGGCCGGAAGATGACACCGACGATCGACGAACCGGAACTCTGCACAGCCGTCGGAATGCTGGCCTGTTGGTTCGCGTGTGCCGAGGCCTGCCCGGAGGCGGCAACGGCGGTGGTCACCACCAGGGTGGCGACACCGATGGCGGCGCGACGTAGTCTCGTGCGCATATCGGGGTTGCATCTCCTTCGGGGGGAGGGTGTGGACGCAGCCTGCAGCAACAACAAATGTTATTAGATCGAGATGTGAGCGGAACGCCCGATTCCTGTGGATTTCGCCTGAGCCGAAGTCGCTGATAGCATCACAACACCGACTGGTCCGGCCGCGCGCCGCGCCAGTGTGCAAGAGAAGCTGATGCTTCCACCTCGTGCGACCGTCAGGTCGCCAGGTCCGGTCCAGTGCCGCACAGGCGGGCAGGCGTCGTGTGACGTCGGTGCCGTTCTCAGTGCGCATTGTGCTGCAGGCTGAGGCTTCTCGAGCACCCGATGGGTGACGAGGAGCCTTTCTTCGTTTCCCGCCCACAGCATCATCACGAACGAAGGAGCTTCACATCAGCGCTGAGCCCCGTATCAACGACCGCATCCGGGTCCCGGAAGTGCGGTTGGTCGGTCCGAACGGAGAGCAGGTCGGCATCGTGCGCGTCGAGGACGCGCTGCGACTGGCCGCCGAAGCAGACCTTGATCTGGTCGAGGTCGCACCCATGGCCAAGCCGCCTGTGGCCAAGCTCATGGACTACGGCAAGTTCAAGTACGAAGCGGCCATGAAGGCCCGCGAGTCGCGCAAGAACCAGGTCAACACGGTCATCAAGGAGATCAAGCTCCGTCCGAAGATCGACCCGCACGACTACGGCACGAAGAAGGGCCACGTCGAGCGTTTCCTGTCGGCCGGCGACAAGGTCAAGGTGACCATCATGTTCCGCGGACGAGAGCAGTCCCGGCCGGAGCTCGGTTTCCGGCTGCTGCAGCGTCTTGCCGACGACGTCCAGGAGCTGGGTTTCGTGGAGAGCGCGCCCAAACAGGACGGCCGCAACATGATCATGGTGCTCGGACCGACCAAGAAGAAGGCAGAGGCGCGGGCCGAAGGCCGTCGCCGGCGCGAGCAGGCGCACGCGGAGCAGACCGCCGGCGCCGAAGCCTGAAAGAGACGACCTCTCGCGCCCGGCGCGAGTTTGCAGCCAGTTCCGTCCACTGGCGGGACGGGTACACCACGTAACGAAGGAGATTCGGCTGTGCCGAAGATGAAGACCCACAGTGGCGCCAAGAAGCGTTTCAAGATCAGCGGGTCCGGCAAGGTCATCCGGCAGCGTGCACGCCACGTGCACAAGTTCCAGGAGCGCACCAGCAGCCAGGCCCGCCGCCTGGTGCCTGACGTCGAGGCGTCGCCCGCCGACAGCAAGAAGATCAAGAAGCTGCTCGGCAAGTAAGCCCTGCTTCACTACTACCCCCAGAATTTGAGAAGGAGACTCACGTGGCACGCGTGAAGCGGGCAGTCAACGCCCAGAAGAAGCGCCGCACCGTCCTGGAACAGGCGAGCGGCTACCGCGGACAGCGTTCGCGCCTGTACCGCAAGGCGAAGGAGCAGGTCACCCACAGCCTCGGCTACAGCTACCGCGACCGCCGCGCCCGCAAGGGTGACTTCCGTCGCCTCTGGATCCAGCGGATCAACGCCGGCGCCCGCGCCAACGGCATGACCTACAACCGCTTCATCCAGGGTCTGAAGGCAGCTGAGGTCGAGGTCGACCGTCGCATGCTCGCCGAGCTCGCCGTCAACGACGCCCCGGCCTTCGCCGCGCTCGTCGAGATCGCCAGGGCCAACGTCCCCGCGACCGCCGACGCCCAGGCCGACTCGGTCGCCTGACGCATCGATCCGCACACACTGCACACAGCCACGCCGGTCCGTCCCCATGTCCGTCCTCACCAATCCTCGTTCCGAGCGGGTGAAGGCGGTCCGGGCACTGGGCCGGCGTGCTGCGCGTCAGCGGTCCGGACGCTTCGTGGCCGACGGCCCCCAGAGCGTCCGTGAGGCCTTGCGGTTCGCCCCGCACACGGTCCTCGACCTGTATGTCGACGGCTCCGTCGCGGACCGTCACCGAGACCTCGTCGAGCTCGCTCGCACCGCGCAGCTGCACGTCCACGAGTGCGATCCGGCCGTGATGAGCGCGCTGGTGGACACCCAGCACCCGCAGGGAATCGTTGCCGTATGCCGTCCGGTGGACGTCCCGGTGGCCGAGGCACTCGCGGCGGACGGCGGCTTCGTCGTCGTGCTGGCGCAGGTGCGCGATCCGGGCAACGCCGGCACCGTCATCCGGTCGGCGGACGCGGCGGGCGCGCGTGCCGTGCTGCTGTCCGATGCGAGCGTGGATCTCTACAACCCCAAGGTGGTGCGCTCCACCGCCGGGTCGTTGTGGCACCTGCCGATCGCGCTCGGTGGCGCGGTCGACGAACTGATCGCGGCCTGTCATGCCCGTGGCCGTCGCGTGTTCGCCGCCGACGGTGCCGGCACCACACTGCTGCACGACGCGGACCTCACCGGACCGCACGCCTGGCTGATGGGCAACGAGGCGTGGGGCCTCGACGCGGAGACCCGGGAGCTGACCGACGACGTCGTCCGGGTGCCCATTCACGGCCACGCCGAGTCGCTCAACCTCGCCCTCGCCGCCACCGTGTGCATGTACGCCAGCGCGGACCGCGCGACGTCCGCCGACTAGGCTCGCCCGGTGCGTCGTCCCCGTCATCAGCAGTACGAGCCGGAGCTCGCGCTGGTGCTCTACCAAGCACTGCTGGAGCAGCTGCCCGAGGGCGTGGTGGTTGCCGATGCCGACCACCGGCTGGTGCTGGCCAACCAGCGGGCGGCGCGACTCACCGGCATACCGCTCCAGGACCGGGTGGGCGATGACATCCGAGACGCACTGCCGCTGACCTGCGTCGACGGGCGCAACTACTGGGCCGCCGACGACCCGTGGGGCGGGCTGCACACCAGGTCCGGCTCGCCCGAGCAGCGGCTGATCCTCTCCAGAGACCGCAGCGTGCTCGCGGCGACCCGGCACATCCGGGGCGGCGCCGACAGATCGCTGCAGTGGCTGGTCCTCACCATGCGCAGCACCACCGTCCGCGACCGCGTCGAAGCAGAGACAGCAGCGCTCGTGACGACCGTCGCGCACGAGCTGCGCTCACCGCTCGGCGCGGTGCGTGGTTTCTCCCAGACCCTGCGCACCAGGTGGTCCGACCTGCGCGATGACCAGAAGCTGTGGATGGTGGACGCGATCGAGGCCGACGCCGCGCGGTTGCAGCGGCAGGTGGGCGACCTGCTGGACATCTCCCGCATTGAGGCGGGGCGCCTGCGGTTGCGTCGCAGCCCGGTGGATCTCCTGGCGCTGGTCCGGGCGGTCATCGAGCGCCTCGAATCCGCCGGGCACGAAGGGGTTTCGTTCGACGTGACGAGCGGCGAGAGTGCCGTTGTGCTGCACGCCGATCCCGACCGGTTGACCCAAGTGCTGTCCAATCTCCTCGAGAACGCCGCACAGCACGGTGAGCACCGCGTGCGGGTTTCCGTCGAGACGACCGGCGATCACGTCTGCTTCGACGTCACCGACGACGGGCCGGGCATCGCGCCCGAACACCGCGCGCTGGTCTTCTCCCGCTTCTGGCAGGCGAAGGGCCGGCACGGCGGCAACGGCCTCGGGCTGTATGTCGTGCAGGGCCTGGTCCGGGCACACGGCGGAACGATCGAGGTGCTCGACCGGCGGCGCGGCGCGACCTTCCGGGTGACGCTTCCGGTGGACGGTGCCGCCGGGGGCGAACGCTAGCAGCGGAGAGCTTCGTGCGGTGACCTAGACTTGCCGATCGTGTCAGGTCCGAACACGTCATACGATCCCGTCGAGGTTGCCGCCCTCGATCCCGCCGCCGTCGAGCAGGCCGTCGATGAGGCGCTCGCCGCCTTCGCGGCGGCGACGACGCTCGAGGAGCTGAAGGCCGCTCGCACAGCCCACCAGGGTGACAAGAGTGCGCTCTCGCTGGCCAACCGCGAGATCGGTGCGCTGCCTCCGTCGGCGAAGGCCGAGGCGGGCAAGCGGGTCGGCGCCGCGCGTGGCCGGGTCAAGGCGGCGCTGGAGGAGCGCCAGGCGCAACTGGAGGCCGACCGCGACGCCCGCATCCTGGTCGAGGAGGCCGTGGACGTCACGATGGTGCCGGGTCGCCGGCCGCTGGGCCGCAGGCACCCGGTCGACCTGATGGGCGAGCGCGTCGCGGACCTGCTGGTCGGCATGGGGTGGGAGATCGCCGAAGGCCCGGAGGTCGAGGCCGAGTGGTTCAACTTCGACGCGCTCAACTTCGACGCCGACCACCCCGCGCGACAGATGCAGGACACCTTCTACATCGCGCCGCAGGACAGTGGTCTCGTGCTGCGGACGCACACCTCGCCGGTGCAGGCGCGCTCCCTGCTGGAGCGCGGCGTGCCGCTGTATGTCGGCTGCATCGGCCGGGTCTACCGCACCGACGACCTGGACGCCACGCACATGCCGGCGTTCCACCAGATCGAAGGCATCGCGGTCGACAAGGGCATCACCATGGCGCACTTGAAGGGCACCCTCGACCGGATGGCGACCGAGCTCTTCGGCGAAGGCATCACCACCCGGCTGCGGCCGTCCTTCTTCCCGTTCACCGAGCCGTCGGCCGAGATGGACTTGCGCTGTTTCGTCTGCCGCGGCACCGACCCCGACTGCCGTTCGTGCAGCGGCACCGGCTGGATCGAGTGGGGCGGCTGCGGCATGGTCAACCGGAATGTGTTGTCCGCGTGCGGGATCGACCCGGATGTCTACACCGGGTTCGCGTTCGGCATGGGCATCGACAGGGCTCTGCAGTTTCGCACCGGGCAGTCGGACATGCGTGAGTTGATCGAGGGTGACGTGCGTTTCGACGCGCAGTTCGGGATGGAGATCTGATGCGGATTCCGCTGGATTGGCTGGGGGAGTATGTCGAGCTGGGTGCCGGCACGACCGGCGCCGACGTGGCGGCTGCGCTCGTGCGGGTCGGCCTGGAAGAGGAGGGCTTACACGGCGGTGAGGTGACCGGGCCGCTCGTCGTCGGCCGGGTGCTGAGCACGTCGCCGGAGCCGCAGAAGAACGGCAAGACGATCAACTGGTGCTCCGTCGATGTCGGCGACGCCAACGGCACCGGCGAACCGCAAGGCATCGTCTGCGGAGCGCACAATTTCGATGCGGGCGACCTCGTGGTGGTCGTGCTTCCGGGCGCCGAACTGCCTGGTGGCTTTGCCATTTCGGCACGCAAGACCTACGGCCACGTCTCGGCCGGGATGATCTGCGCCGCCGACGAGCTCGGCCTGCCGGATGACGGGTCGGGCGGCATCATCCGGCTCGCCGAGCGTCTCCCGGGCCTCTCGGTGACGCCCGGGCAGGACGTCATACCGCTGCTCGGACTGGACCGGGAGACCGTCGAGATCAACGTGACTCCGGACCGCGGCTACTGCTTCGCCATCCGGGGAGTGGCACGGGAATTCGCGCTGTCGACGGGCATCGGCTTCACCGACCCGGCCACGGCGCTCGCCGCGGCGGCGCCGGCCGGCAACGACAGCGGGCATCCGGTGCGGATCGAGGACGGCGCACCGTTGCGCGGCGTGGTCGGCTGCGATCGTTTTGTCGCGCGGGTCGTCCGCGGTGTCGACGTCGCCGCGCCCACGCCGGCGTGGATGGCCACCCGGCTCACCGAAGCCGGCATGCGCCCGATCTCGCTGCCGGTCGACATCACCAACTACGTCATGCTCGGGCTGGGTCAGCCGCTGCACGCCTACGACCTGACCACGATCGACGGACCGATCGTGGTCCGTCGCGCGCGTGCTGGGGAGAGGCTGAAAACCCTGGACGGGCAGGAGCGTTCGCTCTTCGCTGAGGACTTGTTGATCACCGACGGCGGTGAGCGCGGCCTCGGCATCGCGGGCGTCATGGGCGGTTTCGACTCCGAGGTGAGCGACTCCACCACCGACCTGCTGATCGAAGGGGCGCATTTCGACCCGATCAGCGTGGCCCGCTCGGCGCGACGGCACAAGCTGCCGTCGGAGGCGTCCCGCCGGTTCGAGCGGGGCGTCGATCCGCAGCTCGCGCCGGCCGCCGTCGAACTCGTCGTGCAACTGCTCGTCGAACTGGGCGGGGGAACGCCGGACGGCGGGGTGACCGACGTCGACCGCACGAGTCCGGCGAGTCCGATCGCGTTCGACCCTGCCCTCGCACCGGCCCTGGTCGGCATGCCGTATGACGAGGAGCAGGTCGCGCAGGTGCTGGCCGACGTCGGCTGCACCGTGGACCGGGCGTCCGTGCCATGGACGGTGACGCCGGCCTCCTGGCGACCGGATCTGCACACCGGACCCGACCTGGTCGAAGAGGTCGCCCGTGTCGTCGGCTACGACATGATCCCGTCGGTGCTGCCGACGCCGCCTGGCGGACGAGGACTCACGCACGGTCAGCAGGTTCGCCGATTGGTGGCCAATGTGCTTGCCGCACAAGGATTTTCGGAAATCTGGTCCGCGCCGTTCGTCAGCGACGAGCGGCACGAGGCGATGGGTTGGGCGGCCGATGCCGCCCGCGCCCGCACAGTGCGGATCGCCAACCCGCTGTCCGAGGAGCAGCCGCTGATGCGGATCTCCCTGCTCTCGACGATGGTGGACTCGCTCAAGCGCAACATTGCGCGCGGCAGCAAGGACGTCGCGCTCTTCGAGCAGGGTCTGGTCGTCGCGCTCGACGGTCCGCAGCAGCCGGCCCCGGGGTCGCCCGTCGGCGTCCACCCGGGCGACGAGCTGGTGGCGCGGATCCGTGCGGCGGTGCCGCCGCAGCCTCGTCACCTCGGCCTGTTGATAGCAGGTGAGTCGGCACGCAGCGGCTGGTGGGGCGCGGGTCGTTCCGCAGACTGGAGTGACGCCGTCTCCGGGATTCGCAGCATCTGCGAGGCGCTTGCGGTGCCGGTTCGGGTGACCGCCGACGACGTCGCGCCATACCACCCGGGGCGCTGTGCGAAGTTCGTGCTCGCCGACGGCACCTTCGTCGGGCATGCCGGTGAACTGCACCCCAAGGTCGTCCAGACTCTTGGCCTGCCGGCGCGCACGGTCGCCGGGGAGATCGACCTGGACGTGCTCATCGCGGTCAGTGACCGACCTGTGCATTCCCGGCCGATCAGCACCATGCCGCTCGCGAGCAGTGATGTCGCGCTCGTCGTCGGCCGTGAAATTGCCGCGGCTGCAGTGGAATCCGCGTTGCGGGAGGGTGCCGGGCCGCTGCTGGAGTCGATCGTGCTGTTCGACGCCTACCAAGGTGACCAGGCGGGTGAGGGCAAGAGGTCGCTCGCCTACCGGATGGGTTTCCGGGCCGCGGACCGGACGCTGACGACCGAAGAGGTGAACGCCGCGCGGGACGCGGCGGTGGCCGCCGCCACCACGGCGACAGGTGCTGTGCAGCGTACCTGACCACGCGCCGGACTCCGCGCCGGACTCCGCCCGCGTCCCACTTCCCGGGCCTCTTCCGATCGAAAGGCACACAAACGCATCGAGGGGCCCACAAATCCGGCCTCCATTTCTGGGCCTCTCGATGCGTTTCTGGGCCGCTCAATGAGAAGACACAGGCGCGGAGCGTCGCTGCGCGTTCCAGGTAGCATGAATATTCATGTTCATGTATATTCATTCGCGTGCTGAGTGTCGCGGTCGCCGGAGCCAGTGGCTATGCCGGCGGTGAGATCCTGCGCCTCCTGGTGGGGCATCCGGAAGTCACGATCGGTGCGGTGACCGCCGCTTCGTCGGCCGGGGACCGGCTCGCGGCGCACCAGCCGCAGCTAGCACCGCTGGCGGACCGGGTGCTGCGGCCGACGACGGCGGAGACGCTCACCGGGCACGATGTGGTGTTTCTCGCGCTGCCGCACGGGGCGTCCGCGGCGCTGGCCGGGCAACTCGGCGAGGATGTGACGGTCATCGACTGTGGCGCCGACTTCCGGCTCGCGGACTCGCAGCCGTGGCACCAGTTCTACGGCAGCGAGCACGCCGGGACCTGGCCCTACGGTCTCCCGGAGCTCCTCACCACCGGCGGGGAGAAACAGCGGGCGCACCTCCTCGGCGAGTCACGCATCGCGGTGCCCGGCTGCTACCCGACCGCGTGCTCGCTTGCGCTGGCACCTGCTTTCGCGGCCGGTCAGGTCACTGGCGACGCGGTCATCGTTGCGGCCAGCGGCACCTCCGGCGCGGGCCGATCGCTGAAGCCGCACCTGCTCGGCGCCGAGGTCATGGGCTCGATGAGTCCCTACGGAGTGGGCGGCGGGCACCGCCATACGCCGGAGATCGAGCAGAACCTCGGGCGCGCAGCCGGATCCGATGTGCGGGTGTCCTTCACCCCGACGCTCGCGCCGATGCCGCGCGGCATACTTGCCACCTGCTCGGCGGCGGTCGCGCCCGGTGCGACCGCCGCATCCGTGCGCACCGCCTATCAGGAGGCGTATGCCGATGAGCCGTTCGTGCAGGTACTCCCCGAGGGTTCCTGGCCCTCCACGGGTGCGGTGCTGGGGTCGAACAACGTGCAACTCCAGATGACGGTCGACGAGCGGGTCGGGCGGGTCATTGTGGTGGCCGCCGTGGACAACCTGACCAAGGGCACTGCCGGGGGAGCAGTCCAATGTCTCAATCTGGCAAGGGGTTTCGAGGAAACCCTCGGATTGCCGACGACAGGAGTCTCCCCATGAGCGAGCGAAGCGAGCGACCAGAGGGCTCAGGGCGAATGCCTACCCCGACGAAGGAGGGGTGTGCATGAGCGTGACGAGTGCCCAGGGGTTTCGCGCGGCTGGAGTGGTCGCCGGGCTGAAACCCAGCGGCAAACCCGACGTGGCCGTCGTGGTCAACGACGGCCCGGAGCACGTGGCGGCTGCGGTCTTCACCAGCAACCGGGTGGAGGCGGCTCCGGTCACCTGGTCGCGCCAGGTGGTGAGCGATGGCCGGGTCGACGCGGTGATCCTCAACTCGGGCGGCGCCAACGCGATCACCGGAGCGCAGGGCTTCGTCGACACCCACGCGGCCGCCGAGCACGTCGCCGGCCGGCTCGGGGTTTCCGCGGGTGACGTCGTGGTCTGCTCGACCGGTCTGATCGGCGAGCTGCTGCCGATGCCGAAACTGCTCGCGGGTGCCGACGCGGCACTGGATTCGCTGTCGCCACAAGGCGGTCCGGCCGCAGCGACAGCGATCATGACGACCGACACGGTGAGCAAGCAGGCCGTCGCCGGTGGCGACGGCTGGACCGTGGGGGGTATGGCGAAAGGCGCCGGCATGCTCGCACCGGCACTGGCGACCATGCTCGTGGTCATCACCACCGACGTGGTGCTTGACGCGGGCGAGGCTGCGGCGGCGTTGCGTGCGGCGACGGCGGTGACCTTCGACCGGATCGACTCGGACGGCTGTCAGTCGACCAACGACACAGTGCTGCTCATGGCGTCCGGCGCGTCCGGCGTCCACCCGGAGCCGGAGTCCTTCGGCGTGGCGCTCACCGAGGTGTGTGCCGATCTGGCCCAGCAGCTGATCGGTGACGCAGAAGGCGCGGCGCACGACATCGCGATCGAGGTCGTGCACGCGGCGAGCCTGGACGACGCCCTGGAGGTGGGGCGCTCGATTGCGCGCAACAACCTCTTCAAGTGCGCGATCTTCGGCCGCGATCCGAACTGGGGCCGCATCCTCGCAGCGGTCGGGACGACTCGTGCGGCGTTCGAGCCCAGCCGGCTCGGGGTGTCCATCAACGGGATCCAGGTGTGCCGTGACGGCGGTGTCGGCGACGACCGCAATCTGGTCGACCTGACCGGACGCGACGTGCGCATCGTGGTCGATCTCGACTCGGGCGCGCAGGCCGCGACTATCTGGACCAACGACCTGACGCACGACTATGTCCACGAGAACTCGGCGTACAGCACATGAAACGGATCCCAGTGGACCGGGCAACCGCTGCCGCCAAGGCGAACACTCTGGTGCAGGCACTGCCGTGGCTGGAGCGTTTCCGCGGCGCGCTCGTCGTCGTGAAGTATGGCGGCAACGCGATGGTCGACGGCGAGCTGAAGGCGAACTTCGCGCAGGACGTCGCCTTCCTGCGGTATGCCGGCCTGCGTCCCGTGGTCGTGCACGGCGGTGGCCCGCAGATCCAGGCGATGCTGGACCGGCTCGGCATCGCCTCGGAGTTCAAGGGCGGCCTCCGGGTCACCTCGGCGGATGCGATGGACGTCGTCCGGATGGTGCTCACCGGGCAGGTGTCCCGTGAACTCGTCGGGCTGATCAACCAGCACGGGCCGCTCGCCGTCGGGATGTCGGGGGAGGACGGCGCCCTCTTCGGCGCGCGCCGGCGCGGCGCGTTGGTCGATGGAGAGACGGTCGACATCGGGCATGTGGGAGACGTAGTGACGGTGAATCCCGCTGCGGTGGAAGACATCCTGGCTGCCGGCCGCATCCCGGTCGTCTCCTCGGTCGCGCCCGACCTCGATCACGACGGTGCGGTCCTCAACGTCAACGCGGACACAGCCGCTGCGGCGCTGGCCGTCGCGCTCGGTGCGCACAAGCTGGTCGTGCTGACCGACGTCGAGGGCATCTATGCCGACTGGCCGGACAAGGACAGCCTGCTCAGCTCGATCCCGGTGAGCCAGGCGGAAGAGTTGTTGCAGCGGGTCGACGCGGGGATGGTGCCGAAGTTGGAGGCGTGCGTGCGCGCCATCCGCGGTGGAGTGCCGCAAACGCACGTCATCGACGGACGATCGCCGCATTCGATCCTGCTGGAGATCTTCACCGACGAGGGCACGGGCACGATGGTCCTGCCCGACGGCCAGGAGGCACTATGACCGCGAACGATGAGTGGCTGCAACGCTATTCGGACAGCATGCTCGGAGTGTTCGGCACGCCGCCACTGGTGCATTCGCACGGTGAGGGCTGTTACGTATGGGACGTCGACGGACGCCGTTACCTCGACCTGGTCGGCGGCATCGCCGTCAATGCCCTGGGACACGGCCACCCCGCTTTGGTGTCCGCAGTGTCCAAACAGGCAGGCGAGGCGTTGCACGTCTCCAACCTGTTCACCTCGCCCGGGCAGATCCTGCTCGCCGAGCGGCTGCTGCAGGTCTCGGCGGCGCCGGCCGGTTCGCGCGTGTTCTTCGCCAATTCCGGGACGGAGGCCATCGAGGCGGCCATCAAACTGGCCCGCCGCACCGGTCGCACTGGCATCGTTGCCGCCGAACATGCCTTTCACGGCCGCACGACGGGTGCGCTCGCGCTGACCCACAAGGCCGCCTATCGCGAGCCGTTCGAGCCACTCCTGCCCGGTGTCACACACGTCCCGTACGATGACCCCGACGCGCTGCGTCTTGCGGTGGACAGCGGCACCAGCGCGGTGGTGCTCGAGCCGGTGCAGGGCGAGGCCGGCGTGATCGAGCCGGCGGTGGAATTCCTGCGCGAAGCACGCGAAATCACCCGCGCTGCAGGCGCTTTGCTGATCATCGACGAGATCCAGACCGGCATCGGCCGCACCGGCGAGTGGTTCGGCTTCCAGCACGCCGGGATCGTCCCGGACGCGATCACGGTCGCCAAGGGACTCGGCGGCGGAGTGCCGACCGGGGCACTGATCACCTTCGGGCCGGAGGTCTCGGCGCTGCTGACCGCCGGTCAGCACGGCACGACATTCGGCGGCAATCCGCTCGCGGCGGCAGCCGGACTGGCCGTGCTCGGCGCGATCGAGGACGAAGGGCTGCTGGCGCACGCTCGGACGATGGGCGAGCACTTGGCGGCGCAGGTGGCGCAGGCTGCCGTCCCGCACGTCACCGGGGTGCGGGGCCAGGGACTGTTGCGTGCGATCACGCTGGACTCACCGATCAGCGTCGCAGTCGCAAGCGTTGCCCGCGCGGCCGGTTTCATCATCAATCCTGTGGCACCGCAGGTGATTCGGCTGGCGCCGCCACTCGTCATACAGGCGGAGCAGCTGGACAGTTTCGTGGCAGCACTTCCGCAGATCGTCCAGGAGGCGACAGCATGACCCGGCACTTCTTGCGGGACGACGACCTGTCTCCTGCCGAGCAGGCTCTGGTGCTGCAGCGCGCGGCAGCCATGAAGGCCGACCGCTTCGCGCACCGGCCGCTGGCCGGACCGCGCGTCGTGGCGCTGATCTTCGACAAGCCGACGCTGCGCACCCAGCTGTCCTTCACCGTCGGCGTCGCCGAGCTCGGGGGACACCCGATGACGGTCGACGGCAACCTCGCCCAGATCGGCACGCGCGAGTCGATCGCGGACGTGACCCGGGTGATCGAGCGCCAGGTCGCGGCGATCGTATGGCGAACCTACGGCCAGGACCACCTCGAGGAGATGGCCGCGAATTCAACTGTGCCCGTGGTCAATGCGCTCACCGACGACTTTCACCCGTGCCAGATCCTCGCGGATCTGCTGACGATCAGCGAGCACAAGGGTGCCCTCGCCGGGCTGACGATGACCTATGTCGGAGACGGTGCCAACAACATGGCGCACTCCTACTTGCTGGGCGGTGCCACGGCAGGCATGCAGGTGCGCATCGGCGCGCCACCGACACACCAGCCGCGGGGCGACATCCTGCGGCGGGCAGCCGAGATCGCCCAACAGACAGGAGGATCCGTGCAGGTGACCGACGACCCGGTGTCCGCGGTGCTGGGTGCCGACGTCGTGATCACCGACACGTGGGTGTCGATGGGACAGGAAGCGGAAACCGCCGACCGCAAGGGCGCCGAGAGTCCGTTCACCAAGTTCGCGGTCGACCAGGGCCTGATCGGTCATGCCGCGGACGACGCGATCGTGATGCACTGCCTGCCCGCCTATCGCGGATTCGAGATCAGCGGCGAGGTTGTCGACGGGCCGCAGTCGGTGGTGTGGGACGAAGCCGAGAACAGGCTGCACGCACAGAAGGCCGTGCTCTCCTTCCTGCTCGAATCATCAGCAACGGCAGGGACTTCCGAGATTCCACAATGACCAACGACGCCTCACTTGCGAGCAGCCGGGCGGCCCGCCAGCAACGGATCGCCGAGATCCTCACGCGCGAGTCGATCGGTTCTCAGGCGTCCCTTGCGCGGCGGCTGAGCGCCGACGGCATCCGGGTCACGCAAGCGACGCTTTCGCGAGATTTGCTCGAACTCGGCGCGGTCAAGGTCCGCATCGGACGGCAGCTGGTGTATGCCGTCCCGGGCGAAGGCGGCGACCGCGCCTTGGTGACCGGCGCGGACGGTGGCGAGGACGACGGACGGCTGCGCCGCATCTGTGCCGATCTGCTCGTCACGGCAACGGTGTCCGGCAACCTGGTAGTGCTGCGCACGCCGCCCGGCGCTGCGAACTTCCTGGCGTCGGCGATCGACCGTGCCGATCTGCCAGATGTGCTCGGCACGATTGCCGGAGATGACACGATCCTGATCATCGCGGCGGACGGTCGGTCCGGCTCGGTGAGCGGGACACTGCTGGAACTGGCCGGAGACGGCGCAGGACCACACGGACGACACGTACCCACCCCAGACGACGACCGAGAGTGAGCACCCAGTGACCGACGCCCAAGAACGAATCAGCCTGTGGGGCGGACGTTTTGCCGGTGGTCCGGCAGACGCGCTGGCCACACTGTCGAAGTCGACCCACTTCGACTGGCGGCTCGCGCCATACGACATCGCCGGGTCGAAGGCGCACGCCCGCGTGCTCCACGCGGCCGGCCTGCTCGACGACGCCACGCTGGGCGCCATGGTGTCCGCGCTGGACACGCTCGCCGCCGACGTGCGCAGTGGCGCCTTCGCGCCGGCGCCGGATGACGAGGACGTCCACACGGCACTGGAGCGCGGCCTCATCGAGCGTGCCGGCGACGACGTCGGTGGCCGTCTGCGTGCCGGACGGTCCCGCAATGACCAGGTCGCGACGCTCTTCCGGATGTATCTGCGCGACCATGCGCGATCGGTGTCCGGGCTCGTGCTCGACGTGGTGGATTCCCTTGTCGCACAGGCGAACGAGCACCTCGACGTGCCCATGCCCGGGCGCACTCACCTGCAGCACGCCCAGCCGGTGCTGCTCGCGCACCACTTGCTGGCGCATGCCTGGGCGTTGCTGCGCGACGTCGACCGGTTCCGGGACTGGGACCGGCGCACGGACGAATCGCCATACGGTTCAGGGGCGCTCGCGGGCTCGTCGCTCGGGCTCGATCCGCTGGCGGTAGCAAAGGATCTCGGGTTCAGCACCTCGACGCGCAACTCGATCGACGGCACGGCAGGCCGTGACTTCGTCGCTGAGTTCGCCTTCGTGTCCGCCATGTCCGCGGTCGACATTTCCCGCATCGCCGAAGAGGTCGTGTTGTGGGCGACCAAGGAGTTCTCGTTCGTCACGCTGGACGATGCGTTCTCGACCGGGTCGAGCATCATGCCGCAGAAGAAGAACCCCGACGTCGCCGAGCTCGCCCGCGGCAAGGCCGGCCGGCTGATCGGTGACCTCGCCGGCCTGATGACGACGCTCAAGGCGCTGCCCCTGGCCTACAACCGCGATCTGCAGGAGGACAAGGAGCCGGTCTTCGACGCCGTCGACACACTCGAGGTGTTGTTGCCGGCGTTCTCGGGCATGGTCGCGACCCTCACGTTCCACACCGACCGGCTCAGTTCGCTTGCGCCGCAAGGGTTTGCGCTGGCGACCGACGTCGCGGAGTGGCTGGTGAAACAGGGCGTGCCATTCCGTGTCGCGCACGAGGTCGCCGGGGAGTGTGTGCGCGTCTGCGAGTCGCGCGACATCGAGCTGTGGGACCTGTCGGATGACGACCTGGCCGCCATCAACCCGGCGCTCACCCCGCAAGTGCGGACGGTGCTCAGCGTCGAGGGTTCCCTCGCGTCACGGGACGCAGTCGGCGGCACGGCGCCGGTCCGGGTCGCCGAGCAACTGCAGCAGGTTCGCGATGCCGTCGCGACCGCGCGGGCGTGGGCATCGACGCAGATCGACGTACCGCAGCGGGCGCGCTGACCAGCCGGCGCTGGCAGTATGCGCTGACCAGGTCCCTAACCTTCGACGGTCGAGGTTTCGGGACGGGTTTGCCCGGTTTTGAGGTCCCTAACCTTCGACGGTCGAGGTTTCGGGACGGGTGATCCGGCCACCTGCTCTGCGGCACGCGGGCTTTGCCACACTGCCTCCATGTCGTTCATCCTCCAACTCGTCGGGCCACCGGCATCCGGCAAGCGCACCATCGGCGCCCTCGTGGCGCAGCGCACCGGCGCGGCGCTGATCGACAACCACTTGATCAACGATCCGGTCTTCACGGCGCTCGGCGTCAACGGGATGGGTAGCCTGCATCCGCAGGCGATCCCGTTCGCGGGGAGGGTGCGGGAGATCGTCCACGAGGCCGTGCTCGCGGCGCCAGCGGAAACGTCCCACATCTTCACCAACTGGCTGATCGACACTGCCGAAGATGCCGCGGCGGCACAGGTGATCCGTGGTTTGGCCACCACGCGTGACGCGTCCTTCCACCCGGTGTGGCTGCACTGCGAGCCCGAGGAGATCCGACGCCGCCTGACGCTGCCCGACCGGGCGGTGCGCAACAAGCTGCGTGACCCGTCCAAGGTGGACGACGTGCTCACGAAGGGCACCGCTCCCGCCCCGCCCGACGCATTGCTGCTGGACACCACTGACCTGGACGCGACGGAGTCGGCGGACCGGATCGTCGCGTGGCTCGATGGACACCACTGACCCCCTGGTGACAGCACGGCGGCTGCTGGGTGCGCACCTCATCGGTCGCGGCGTCACCGTGCGGGTCACGGAGGTCGAGGCGTATGCCGGCCGGCGAGATCCCGGATCGCACGCATTCCGCGGCCGGACGCCACGCACCGAGGTGATGTTCGGCCCGCCGGGTCATCTCTACTGCTACTTCACCTACGGCATGCACACCTGCTGCAACTATGTCTGCGGGCCTGATGGGGAGGCAGCAGCGGTGCTGATGCGCGCCGGCGAAGTGATCAGCGGCCTCGCGACGGCGCGCTCGCGGCGAGGCCGGTCGACCGACCGGGACCTCGCTCGCGGACCCGCGCGGCTCACGCAGGCGCTCGGAATTGTGTTGGCGGACAAGGGGATCAACCTGCACGATCGGCGCTCGCCGGTGCGCCTGGAGTGGAAAGATCCGGTGTCCGACGTCGCCGTGCGCTCCGGCCCGCGGGTGGGCGTGTCCGGTCCAGGCGGCGACGGCGCGGCATACCCGTGGCGGTTCTGGATCGACGGCGACCCGACCGTCTCGCCATACCGGCCCGCGAAACCCCGTCGTCGCTCCCGGCCCTGATACGGCAGGCTTGGCCCGGGCGACAGACCGGCCGCCAAACACAACCGAGAGGACGGATTGATCGTGAGCGACATCTTCGACGAGCTGCAGTGGCGTGGCCTGGTGGCACAGACCACCGATGGGGCCGCGCTGCGCGAGGCACTCGCCGACGGGCCGATCACGATGTATGTCGGCTTCGACCCGTCCGCGGACTCACTGCACATCGGCAATCTCGTCCAGCTGATCGTGGCGCGGAAGCTGCAGCGCGCGGGGCATCGGGTGCTCTGTCTCGTCGGCGGATCCACCGGATTGATCGGTGACCCGAAACCGGACTCGGAACGGGTGCTGCGCAGCAAGGACGAAGTTGCTGGGGCAGTGGACCGGATCCGGCAGCAGGTGGCGTCGCTACTGGACTTCGAGGGCGACAACCCGGCAACGATGGTGAACAACCTGGACTGGACCGCGCCGATTTCGGCGCTGGACTTCCTGCGGGATTATGGCAAGCACTTCCGGGTGAACGCCATGATCAAGAAGGAGGCGGTTGCACGCCGGCTGAACAGCGACCAGGGCATCAGCTACACGGAGTTCAGCTACCAGATCCTGCAGGGGCTGGACTTCCTGCATCTCTACCGCGCGGAGGGCTGCACGCTGCAGCTGGGCGGCAGCGACCAGTGGGGCAACCTGCTGGCCGGCGTGGATCTCATCCGATCGGCCGAAAGCACCGCGGTGCATGCGATGACGACTCCGCTGATCACCGACGCGAACGGACGGAAGTACGGCAAGTCGGAGGGCAACGCCCTCTGGCTGAACCCGGACCGTATGTCGCCATACGCCTTCTACCAGTTCTGGATCAACCTCGACGACGCCGACGTCATCGACAAGATGCGCGTGTTCACCGATCTGGATCGTGCCGCGATCGACGATTACGCGCGGCAGGTCGCGGACGAGCCGTTCCGGCGGGCGGCGCAGCGGGCACTCGCGGCCGAGATCACGACGTTGGTCCACGGCGCGGCGGCGACAACCGCCGTGCAGGCTGCCTCGGAAGCGCTCTTCGGGAAGGGCGACGTGTCGGCGCTGGACGCGCGAACCTTGCGCGACGCGACTGCGGAACTCTCTGGCGGTGAGGTAGCAGTGGGAACGTCCGTAGTGGACGCGCTGATCGCCGTGGGGATCGCCGACTCGCGTAACGCCGCGCGTCGGCTGATCGGCGAGGGTGGAGTGTCGGTGAACAACGTCAAGGTGGCCGACGAGGGGGCAGAGTTGGACGCTGACGCTTTCTTGCACGGCCAGATCGCGTTGCTCAAACGCGGACGCAAGCACCTGGCCGCAGCGCGGTTGGTTCGCTGACTTTGTGCGATGGCGATCGGCTCCGCTCAGCTGGGCGGAGCCGATTTGCGCGGCGGACCGGCGGTGCGTAATGTTCCACCTCGCGTCACGGCGACGAACGCATGAACCGGCAGTAGCCGGTGTGCGCGACATCACCAGCGCAGGGCCTGCAGCCAAGTTGTCAGCGAGAGTGGACATCAGGTAACGTAGACCCTCGTTGCCCGGGAGGCACGGACACCAGCGGCCAAGGCTGCGGCGGCCGGTCCCGGAGCAGCCAAACCACTCCCAGCAGATCCTTTCGATCGCTTTCGGTTTCCCCGAAACGCCGATTTGAAACGGGCGCGGAAAGAGTGTTAAGTTTTAAAAGCCCCAAGAGCGGAGCGGAAACGCGAAGCAAACGGGAGCAGTCGTTTTTTGAGAACTCAACAGCGTGTCGAGTGATTGATGCCAATTGTTTGTTGGTTGATTGGTTTTGTAGCATTTTTTGCTCTTGATCAGT